>CAVPTL010000012.1:0-25925 GCA_963708725.1 uncultured Actinomycetes bacterium
ATTGCGACGCCACGCAGCCTGCGTCTCCTCGAGCGCCGCCTTGCGTGCACCGTCGTCAAGGTCGATTTGCTCGTCTACGGGAGAAACAAGCCGTCGGATCGCATATTTTTCGTCGGTGACAACCCCGTACGGCTCTCGTCGGGTGAGTCCTACCGCGTGCCCCGCGATGGGCACTCGGCGGTCTTGCTTCGGATTCGAAATCAGGGCAACGGTCCAATCGCTCAGTTCCCCGTCAGCTTGTCGCGCAGTGATATACCGGGCTAGCAGACGGGCCTGGGCTTTGTGCGCCTCGGGATGGGTTTTTATTAGGTCAAGAAACGCCACCACATCCTGCCAGTCGACACCCCGCCAGACCAGGTTTCCCGACCCGTCTGCGGCTACCTCGACTGCGGCGTCCAATCGGCGTATAAGTGCTTCTGTCTGATGAAAATTCTCATCGACCATCGCTGGATCGCGATGAAACACAATGGTCTCCGCAACCGTACCAGAGAATGACAGTCGCATAGGTTGCCCGTGGCGCATTTTCGCGCGCGCGGTGATGAGCAACCCAGCTGGGCTGTTCCTCACGCGAAGCCCGAACTGTTCGGGAGTCGCACCCACGGAAGCCATATGATCGAAGAGTTGCCCGAGTTCGGCATTTGCTGCCGTAATGTCGATGTACCACCCAAGAAGTTCTGCGGATGTATAGAGTCGGCAGAGGTCTCCGTACCCAGGACGATATCCAAACCATCGTCCCATCTGCATCAGCGTGTCGTACATCGAGACGCGCGCAGGTAGTAGCTCACCGACAACCCCTCGAGGGTAAGTCCGCGGGACAGCTTATCTCCGCCGACGGCTATTACGCTAAGGCCCCTGGGATGCTCAAAGTACGCGAGCGCGTCCTTTGCCGTGCCGTTGATCGTCATGACCTCGATGCGCGCCGACGCGCGCCGAAGGTGTGGAGCGACCTCCGAGAAGCGGAGCGGGACGAGCTCAGGATCGTCAAAGGCCGTGGAGGTCGGATAGAAGTCGCGCTCCCATAATTCTCGAAGCTGCGCCATCAGTGGTGCCGCGGACGCTCCGTCTCCAAACCTGAGCTTATCCTTAATGAACGCGAGCTCGGCCCTATCTGATCGACCACTTGCCCCTGAACGTCGGTAAACCGCGTCACGTGGACAAGCATCGAGTTGTGGACCTCAACTTGCCCGCGAGCCATCCGCGCCGCGCAAGCCAGTACAAACGCATGCATCGCCTCGACCAATGATCCTGGAGCCGCGTCGGGGATATGGCTCTTCTTGTGACGGTTAGGCATCCAGTCTTCAAAGTCCTCGATCGGCCTAACGATCGGCAACCCCGGTCTCTCGTCGATTCCCTCGGCTGGATCCGCGGCCACTCCGAATACGCGTCCCGGGCCGTAATAGTTAGACGGTTCTGGGAGGTTGATGATAAAGCTGCGGGGAATAGTCCTCCCGTGCTCCTCGCTTCTGGCGCCGTTGTAAATAAAGATGTTCGCAAACGGGGTCGCGGTGTATCCGACGTAGGCGCTCTGCTCGAAGCTGTGAAGCAACTTCCGGATCAGCCCGTTGATTACCGTGGGGCTAGCGTCGTCGCTCGCGTTCCCATTTTCGTCGTACGGAGTGTCCGCGGTATTCACGGACGCGTGGTCGGCTTCGTCGTCGATCACGAGGATAGGTACGTCCGGGACGATCATTCTCCCGTGCTCGGGGTGAAGCTCCTGCTGGATCTCCGTGGACCACCTGATCACATTTCGGAGGACTGACGGATGCTTCTTGACCACCAGTAGCAGAGGATCCGAGCCACCAACCATGACGTTTGCTTGGCGCGCAACCGACAGGGTAAAATCGCCATTCTCCGCGCTATTCGTGAGGGAGTTGACGTGATACAACTTGACGCCGTTGAGCTTACCAACCCCAATTGGAGCGTTGGCTTGGTCGAAAAACTGTCTTTGCTGCGTATCGAAACCCAGAAAGCCTTGATCTAGGCGAAGTTGGGTTTGACTGCGGAGACTGTTGTGGACGCCCGCGAGCACGATGATCAATTTATAGCCTCATCGGCGGCCTTACAGATCAACCCGGTGTAGTTCCCTGTCTTGCCCGACTGAACCTGACCGACGACCATCCCTCGGCGATCCCAAGCTCCGCCTCGGAGAGGATCCTCGAGCCTCCGCAGGACGTCGTCAGTGATGTCATTCAAGCCGCGTACTGCTGCGGGTGCCCAGTTGTCTTCCTCCTCGGAGAGGCGCCGATATCTATCCCAAAACCGCCACAAGATATCGGCCCGTCTGTCACTCAGCCATTCTATATGCCCGGCGTCGTCCGCCAGCGTCGCCGAGTCACCAATCCAAATGTTAATTGCGTTTCCACCTCCTTTACGAGCGCGTCTTCATCTATGAAGGTTCCGTCTCTCCCGGAGCGCAACATACCCAACACCAGCGCGACGTTTTGTCGGATATCATCAGTTGTAGGGCGCTCGATGTCACGGAGCATATTCAGCACGAGGCGCCGTGCAGTTTGAACGCTCGCTGAGTGTCCTGGTCGGTGGTCACTGTCACTTGTCCGCCTCCTGAATAGCTAGCGACGAGTTCCGGAAACTGGTTGAAAGGCTCCATGGCAGCGATTCGCTCACGCGTTGCGCTGTCTGAAAGACCCTCCGCTCGGAGATTGCCAGGGTAGATTTTTTCGAGTACAGCCACGATCTCCTTGGTCGCCGCGCCCTCGAATGGCAGCGCCTTCTCCTCCGGTCTAAGCGATTGGTCGAGAGCGATCAGAGGGGCGGGGATGGTTTCCTCCACCAGCCGCAGGAGGGATTCGATTACGGCGTTGTCACCGTTGGAGGCGGAGGCGGCCAAAACAAGCGGGTGGTTTCGATTGATTTTGTAGAACGTTTTCCCCCGCCGCACGCCGCGATTCCAGACGTAGGAGTAGCCCTGAGAGGTGGGGCGCGCAATTTCTCCGCCCTGGTGCCTATAGATTTTCGTCGCTCGCTGCCGCGTGACGGACGCGATCCGGCGTAGATCCTCACGCAGCCCGCCGGGCGGCCTCGCGGAGGACTTCTTTACGTCGATGCTCCAGTCACCGTCGAGCGAGTTCGGTAGATCGATCTGAATTCTGGCGAGCTTGCAGTGCTCCTCCTTTTGAAAGCCCAGGCGCAGCCAGTCCCCGGGTACAAGGAGCCGGCGGTTTCGATAGACGTAGAAGCCCTGCTGCGCGTTCCAGCCGGCCGGGCCGGCCGCGCGCTCGTGCTCCTCGCGTGTAACTCGTGAGTGGTGAGGGAGCACGTATGGGGCAACGGTGATGCGCTCGCCTTTGAATTTCAGCGTTTCCCGCGCGAGCTTCTGTGTGGTCGAATGTGACGTCAAGAAGAAGTCCGACGGGTCCACGGGTGTGCCGTCGATCCAGATAGTCACCGGCTTAGGCGGTCCGAGGAACCGATGGAAGATCATGGCGACGTGCTCCTCAACGCCTCTAACAGTTTCGAGAAATCTACGGTGAGCTCGTTCGTCATCGACGTCCGATGCGTCAACGACCCTGTCCATTTGCTGCCGCCACACCACAGTGGTTCCTCGGTCGAGAGTTGCGAGGAACCCCAGTGCCTGGTCCGCGTCGGGCCGTGCGGTTTTCAGCAGCCGCCACTCATCCGACGCGTTCACATAGTCCATATCCCAGCGTCGGCACGCGGGTCGACGCCCTGCGGCCTTCGAAACGACTGTCAGGCATCGGGCTTGGGAGAAAGACGCGGTTTTCAGACCGAGGCCGAACCGGCCGAGGTTGCTCGCGTCGCGGGTCTCTAAGGGGTTGCGGCTTCCCAATCGCATCGCATCTGACAGCCGCTGCTCCGACATCCCTTGACCGTCATCCGTGATCGACACGTACGAGTTCGGGCCATTCCAGAAGAAGTTCACCCAGATATTTGCGGCCGTCGCGGACAGGCTATTGTCGATAAGGTCCGCGACCGCGGTATGCACCGAGTACCCGAACGCCCGCATTGACTCGATCATGGCGGCTGCGTCGGGGCGGACAACTTCGAACTCGCTGTCTTGAATTTTGGTGGGGGCGGATTGAGGAGTCATCATGAGGTCACACCCAGTCACGGCTTCCCAGAGCTCCGACGCGAGTCGTGCCGACACCACCATGTGACTTTCGGTATTTGGGCTCGGAATCGTCGGCAAATCTGCCGATAACTTGAGGCCAGGTCGCCGCAACACGCGGACTTGTTTTGGGCCACTATGCCGCCTTCGGGTCCACAAGGCGTTAGACATTCCCGTTCGAAAGGAGGACAGACGACTCGTTTCACGGGAGGTGGAGGCCGTTTTGCATTCGAAGCACTAGCGCGAGACGGCGGCTGCTACCCCCAGGACTCTGAGTGTTCTTGGTCCCGACCCTCCTGGCGCTTCGCGAGATGTCCTTTCTCAAATCAGTTAGATCGCGCACCGCGGCAACGCGAAGCGGGAGCTGGTGGTCGTCCAGCTGGACGTGCCGATGGTCTACGGATAGTTTTGCGGTTTGCTGCGATTCGACACGCACTTCGGTCAACTCCCAATCGGTCCTGCCCAAGCGGCCCAGAATCAGCTCGAGTGCCGATCGATAGTCGAGGTTACGCGGATTTGGGCCGCCAGCTCGGCCACCGGAGGATTCGTAGATTAACTCGACCTGCCCATCGGCCCGCTCGAAAACGGTGAAGGTCGCATCGAGTGGTTGACCAGAATCTGTCAGGATGTCACTGGGACCAGAGATCATTGGGAACGCGTGCGCAGCCTCAGCGTCAGGACTCTGCTTCGCCGTTACCACGAGCTCGTATTCGAACCACGCAGCCTCGTCAATTTGACCAGGGGTCATCTCCGTCCGCAGCTCGCGGATTAGCCTGCTTAGCTCATCGAGGGTTGCACTACGCTCCACGAGATCTACGTAAACCGCAACGAGGGCGTCGTAGTAAGCAAGTCGCACGCTTGGGTCTGTCGTTCGGGCACTCGAGGGCGCGCGTCCGTCATTCGACGCGTGCGCCTCTCTCAACGTTGCGCGAAGATCGTGAAGACTCTCGGCGACTAAGACTCGGCCGACCGACTCAGCGTGCTCGCACTCCACAGCCCGCAGTCGCCCGAGATAGGCACCGACGCGCGCCCACCAATCGTCAGTTCCCTCACCATCGCCGCCAGTCTCGGGACGACCACACGCAGCCACAATGGCTGCAACGCGCGGGCCGTACTCCGCACCAATGAAGTCCAACTGCACCCCGCGGCACCCATTTACAAACGCGATGTGGAGTGCTGCTGCTATCGCTTCATCCTCGTCGCCGCGGTCCTGTAGCACCAACGAAGTTATATTCAGCAACCGAGCGGCGTGATCCGTCGAGGCGCCTCGACGGCGACCATCAACACCCCACACGGAATGTTGGAGCGCGTTCTGGAACTTTTCGGTGAGAACTAGGGCCACGGTCTCCGACTAGCTTGTATCCGTTGAGGCTATCAACCCGTCCAGACGAAGGAGGCGCGCGAACCCCAATCGGAGAACCGGCGCGCCCACCGACCACGGAACTCGACGTCCTCAAAGCTTCGGTGCTATCAGCCGTGGGCCTGTGCCACCCGAGCAGCGAAACTTGGCCGACTACCTAGTAAAATGCAATACGTCACGACCTCCCAGCCAGCAACCCCATGACCACCTGGCCCAACGGCGCCCAAGCCGCCACCGCCTTCACCTTCGACTTCGACGCCGAAGAGGTCTGGATCGCCGACGACCCCGCCAACGCCAACCGTCCCGGCGTGCTCTCGCAGGGCACCTACGGCGCCAAGGTCGCGGTCCCGCTGATCCTCGACGTGCTCGCGCGGCAGGAGGTCTCGGCGACCTTCTTCGTGCCGGGTCGCGTGGCGGAGCGCTATCCCGACCGGGTGCGCGAGATCCTCGCCGCCGGTCACGAGGTCGCCCACCACGGCTACACCCACACCTCGCCGGCCGACCTGTCGCGTGAGGCCGAGGAGGCTGAGCTCGAGCGTGGGTTGGAGGCACTGCGGGCCGTCGGGGCCGATCCGGTCGGCTATCGCTCGCCGGCCTGGGAGTTCTCGCCCAACACGATTGAGCTCCTTGAGGCCCATGGCTTTGCCTACTCCTCGAACTACATGGACGACATCCGCCCCTACCGCCATCCCGGCACCGAGATCGTGGAGCTGCCGGTGCAGTGGATCCTCGACGACGCGCCCCACTTCTGGTTCTCGGGCGCCGACTGGAACCGAAAGATCGCGACCGTCTCGGAGGTGCGCGAGATCTGGACCGGCGAGCTCGACGGCATCGTCAAGCTGGGCGGGAGCTGCATCTTCACGATGCACCCGCAGGTGATCGGGCGCCCGCACCGAATCGCGTTCCTGGAGGAATTCATCGCCGAGGTGCGGAGCCGTCGCGACGTCTGGATCGCAACCTGCGCTCAGATCGCCGCGTCAATCCCATAGATCGCAAACAATTGCGCTCGACCAATTGCCGCATGTTGCCGATGGTGCAAGGAGCCCTAGCTCCCGCCTGGGCGTTTAACCACAGCTTTCGGAGGCAACGTTGCGACGACTTGGCATTGCGACGGCGATGGTTGTGCTCGCCGCGGTAACCGCGCAGAGCGCATCGGCACAGTCCACAAACTCACCATCGCTCATGCCCGTCGTGAGCGCGACGGCCGTCGTGCCGACCACCTCGGTCGATGACCGCGCCGCCTCGGCAACGCTGCTTCACCCGGCCAACGCCACCGCCAACGTCTCGATCGCGGTCACCTTCAAGCCGCGCCGGGCCGCACTGCTCGCCCGCCTGGCGAGCTCGCGAAGCCACGCCGCCGGCATCCCGCTGGCCGAGCTGAAGCGATTGTTTGCGCCCTCCTCGACCGAGATCGCAAGCACCAGCGCCTACCTGGCCTCGCACGGCCTCACAGCCTCCGGCGGCGGTCTTTTGACCCGCTCCTATACCGGCTCAGTCGCCAATGCCGAGGCTGCCTTCGGCACAACCCTTGCGACCTACAAGTCCGCCGGCGTGACCTTCCGCTCGCCCGTGCATTCGCCACAGCTGCCGGTCGACGATCGCTGCCGGTATCGCGTCGGTCGGCGGCCTGGATACCTTCCCGGCCGTAAAACCGGCCACCGCCGTCCCGGCGGCGCTTCCCGCCGTCAATGCGGACTGCGCTGGCTCGACCAAGGCCAGGGCCTGTACGGCGAGGGCTACCAGCCCAACCAGCTGGCGCGCCCAACGCCTATGACTTCGAGTCATTGATCAACTCTGGCGCCAACGGTAGTGGCGACTCACTCGCCGTCGTCGAGTTCGCGACAGTACTACAAGCCCGAGGTGGCCGAATACCAGGCCTGCTACGGCACCTCGGTGCCGATCACCGACGTCACCGTCAACTCCGGGCCAGTCACCCGACGGCTCGGTAGAGGTCGAGCTCGACCAGGAGATCGCGGCCACCGCGGCTCCTGGCCTCGACCACATCTACAGCTTCAACGGACAGAACATCGGCTTCCCCCTGGTGCTGGATGCCATCGTCAACCAGGCCGGCAGCAAGCACATCAACGAGGTCTCGATCAGCTGGGGACTGTGTGAGTTCAACGAGGACTCGGGCGAGGTCGCGGCCTCCGACAGCGAGTTTCAGCTGCTGGCCGCCGCAGGCATCTCGGTGTTCGCGTCGTCGGGTGACGACGGATCGACGGGCTGCCACGGCCAGTCGAACATCTCCGCATCCTTCCCCGCGACCGACCCCTACGTGACCGGAGTCGGAGGTAGCAGCCTTCACACCGGCACCTCGGGCACCGGCCACGAGACGACCTGGGGCACGCCCAACACCGGGAGCGGTGGCGCGGGCGGCGGCGGCATCTCCACGTACTTCCCGATGCCCGCATGGCAGACCGGCGCGGGAGTGGTCAACAGCTTCTCCGAACCCGACCCTGTGTGGCCAGACAACGACCCAGTGTCGCGAGGTACCCGACGTCTCGCTGGACGCTAACCCCGACACCGGCTACATCGTGTACATCGACGGCGCCGGTTGGGCTACGTCCCGATCGGCGGCACCAGCGCATCGACCCCGCTGCTTGCGGGCATGACCGCCGATGCCAACACCTACTCGCTCGCCCACGGCGGTACCCGGATCGGATTCGCAAGCCCGTTCTTCTACGCCCACCCCGAGTTCATCCACGACATCACGCAGGGCACAAACAACCTGAAGCCCGCCGGCACGCAGTATCCGGCCACCGCCGGGTATGACCTCGCGACCGGCCTCGGATCACCTCGCGGCTCGGGACTATGCGGCTGCCCTCGCGAACACCACGTTTGATCCGACCACGCTCAGCGCTCAGCAGGGCAAGGCCACGATCACAGCCAAGTCCGGCACCGCGTTCCACGGGCGCCTGCTGGACACCTCGACGGTGCCCGCCACGCCGATCACGCATGCGTCGGTGCAGGTGCTTGGGTCTTACTTCTTCCTCGGGAAGCGGTACAAGTTCACGCGCTCGGTCACCACCAACGGCTCGGGCAACTGGACGCTGAGCGTCACCACCGCGATGACGAAGACGCGCCTGCAGTGGAGCGCCTCGTATGCGGGCGACTCGACCCACAGCCCGGCGACCTCCAACCCGCTGGTGCTTCACGTCCAGCCGATCATCACCCTCGGCTCGGGCCTCAAGTGGAACGGGTCGACCTACAAGATCAAGGCCCATAAGGCGTTCAAGCTGAACGCCACCGTCAAGCCGGCCATCCAAAACCAGAAGCTGGTGGTGCAGTACAAGCCGAAGGGCACCAAGACGTGGCACTCGACCACGCTCAAGGTCACGGTGGGCGCCTCGGGGAAGGCCGCGATCGCGCTGGTCTTCAACAGCCCGGTGAAGTACTCGCTGCGGTTCGCGTTCATCGGATCGGCATCGGGGCCGTGGACGACGGCGTACTCGCCCGGCCGGCTCTTCACCGTCAGCTAAGCCCAGATATCACGCGCGATGCCGCGGCCACCGGCTGCGGCATCGCGAATCCCGTGCGGCGCGGTGCGCGTCATCGGTGAGGGCAGCGCGTCGATCGGCCAGCGGCGGATCTCGGTGATCTCGTCGTTCGGGGTCGCGATCAGCTCGCCGCCGGTGATCGTTGCCTTGAAGATGAAGCGAAGACCCAGCTGCTCGGTGCGAAGGCAATACACACCGACCAGGTAGTCGAGCTCCACATCGAGCCCCGTCTCCTCCTTCGCCTCGCGAACCGCGGCGTCTTGAGGACTCTCGCCCGGCTCGATCGCCCCGCCGGGTATCCCCCACAGCCGCTGGCCGTAGTTTTGGAGCACGAGCAGGACTCGGCCATCATCGTCGAGCAGCACGACAGCCGCGGCCAGGGTTGGGTGGTTCATCGCCCGAGATTCCACGCGACCGACGGCACATCGAGATCGGGGTTCGGGGTGCGGCCGAGTCCGCGCAGCTGTCGATCGTCGTTGGTCATGCTGACGACCGCGACGGTGCGCTGGACGCGGGTACCTCGTGGCACCGCGATCCACTGACCTCCCGGCCCCCACGTCGACGAGTAGACAGGCTGGGGCAGTGCCCGCCCCGCCACCGCGATCCGCGTGCCCGAAGGCCCCCAGCTGGCCGAGTAGACGCACAGGTTGAGCGGGCTGGCGCGACGCAGTCCGGTGCCGTCGGCCTTGACCGTGTAGACGACGCACTGGCGCGCGCTTCGCGACCATACGCTGAACGCAAACCGCGAGCCGTCCGGCGACCACGAGAGCGGGTAGGTCTGCGCGGCCTCGACGCCGTCGAGCAGCGGCCGGACTCGGGCCGGACTTACGAGCATGTGAGCGCTCGGCGCCCCTTGCGCATTGACCAGCCAGATCCCCAGCTGGGGCAGTCCGCGACGGAGCTTTGCCGCCGCCACCGTCGCCCCGTCGGGCGAGAGCTGTCCCCCGCCGAACGACTGAAGGATGAAGCCCGACCGGCCCGCCCGGAGCGATCTCGCGCGTTCGGCCGCCGTTCACCGACACCTCGTAGATGCCCCCAAGCGAGCCGCCGTAGACGACGTTTTGGCTGTCGGGCGTAAACGAGCCCCCGCTCCCGCGCCTGGCGACCCGAGTCTCGTGACCGTCGGGCGAAACCACGTACAGCCCGCTCGCCCGGTCGAGGAGCAGCTCTGACCCGTCGCGCGTCCAGGCAAGCGGTGCACCACCTCGCGTCGAGACCACCTCCCGGCGCCGCGGGTCACGTGGATCGATCGCGATCAGCGGCCGGCCGGCCACCGCGACCCAGCCGTGCACGTGGTCAAACACGGTCGCCGGACGCGTCGCCCCCAGGCCCACCACGGCCAGCGCCAGCACCGCTGTGGACGCCGCGATCACGCCGACCAAAACTCGGGACTTCCGACCCATGTAAGCAGTATGACCGGCGGCACACGTTTCGCGTTTAGTCCTGACCGCGAACGGGAATCTCCTTGATCGGTCCAGTTTTTCGATTTGCGGGGCCGGAGGGCCTCGCTTGAAGGAGGTGCTTCGATGGCTTCGGTAGAAACATCCACACCGGCGCCGGTCGTCGCGGATCCCGCACCGCTTGGGTTAGCGGCATTCGCGCTGACGACGTTCCTGCTGAGTGGGCACAATGCGACCTTCATTCCCGATGGGATCTGGATCGGGGTCGCCCTCTTCTACGGTGGCTTGATCCAGCTGCTCGCTGGGATGTGGGAGTTCCGAAACAGGAACGTGTTCGGGGCGACCGCGTTTGCGACCTACGGCGGCTTCTGGCTGTCGCTGGGCGCGTTTGCCTTGCTGGCCGCGACCTCATCGGGGTTCGCGGGCCTGCTCTCAGGAGCCGACGGGGATAACGCCCTCGCCTGGTTCGTGGTCTCGTTTGCGATCTTCAACACCTACATGCTGCTGTGCGCCACTCGCGTCAGCGTCGCAGTCACAGCGGTGTTCCTGGTGCTCGAGATCACCGAGATCGTGCTTGCGATCGGGTTCTTCCGGCTCGCCCATGGAGACAGCGCGAGTTGGCTTCATTACGGTGGCTGGTGCGGAATCGTGACCGCTGCGGTTGCGTGGTATGCCTCGTTTGCCGGAGTGATGAACGGCATGTCGGCACGGCGGATCGTGCCCATCGGCGGGCCCATGTGGGGCTCGGTGCCGAGCGTTGCCCCGCGCAGCGAAGTGCCGGTGAGTGGCCGGGGGGCGTAACCGATGGCAAACACGATCGACACCATGCAGCTGGAAGAGCGCCGGTATCCGCCGGACTCCGACTTCGCAAGCGCTGCAAACGCGCACAGCGACATCTACGAGCGGGACTTCGACGAGTTCTGGGACACCGAGGCACGCGAGCGCGTGTCGTGGTTTCAAGAGTTCTCGAAGCTCTACGAGTGGCAGCCGCCGTACGCGAAGTGGTATCTCGGCGGGCAGCTGAACGCCTGCTTCAACTGCGTCGATCGTCACGTGGAAGGCGGCCTGGGCAACCGGGTCGCCTTCCACTGGGAAGGTGAGCCCACCGACGACCGGCGTACCATCACCTACTCCGACCTGCAACGCGAGGTCGTGCGTTGGGCAAACGCGCTCAAAGAGCTCGGCGTCACCAAGGGCACCCCGGTGGGGATCTACATGGGCATGGTGCCCGAGCTACCCGCCGCGATGCTCGCCTGTGCGCGGCTGGGGGCACCGCACACCGTCGTCTTCGGCGGGTTCTCGGCGGAGTCGCTGTCGGCCCGCATGAACGACATGAAGTGCACGGTGCTCGTCACCCAGGACGAGGCCTGGCGCCGGGGAAAGCCGGTGCCGCTGAAGCCGATCGCCGACGCGGCGATGGCCGACGCGCCGGGCGTCAAGCACTGCCTTGTTTTGCGGCGCACCGGAAACGACGTGCCGATGACCGAGGGGCGCGACGTGTGGTTCAACGATCTCGAGCTTTCCGACGATCCGGCGTCGTGCCCGTGCGAGCCGATGGAGAGCGAGGATCTGCTGTTTTTGATGTACACGTCGGGCACGACAGCCAAGCCCAAGGGGATCGTGCACACCACCGGCGGCTACCTCGTCGGTGTCTCGACCACGCATCGCTACATCTTCGATCTCAGGCCCGAGCAGGACGTGTACTGGTGTGCCGCCGACGTCGGCTGGATCACCGGTCACAGCTACATCGTGTACGGCCCGCTCTGTAACGCCGCGACCTCGGTGATGTACGAGGGCACGCCCGACTTTCCCGACAAGGATCGCTGGTGGGAGATCGTCGAGCGCTACGGCGTGACGATCCTCTACACCGCGCCGACCGCGATCCGCGCCCACATGAAGTGGGGCCCGGAGTACGCCGAAAGCCACGACCTCTCGTCGCTTCGGCTGCTGGGCTCGGTGGGCGAGCCGATCAATCCGGAGGCCTGGGTGTGGTATCGCGAGCACATCGGGTCGGATCACACACCGGTTGTCGACACCTGGTGGCAGACCGAGACGGGCATGATCATGATCACGCCGCTTCCGGGCATCACCACGCTCAAACCGGGGTCGGCGACCACACCGTTTCCCGGAATCGACGCCGCCGTCTACGACCAGGACGGGAACGAGGTCGGCCCCGGTGGGGGTGGCTACCTCGTGCTGCGAAAGCCATGGCCGTCGATGCTGCGCGGCATCTTCGGCGACGACGAGCGGTTCCGCGAGACGTACTGGTCGAAGTACCCGGCCACCTACTTCGCGGGTGACGGCGCCCGGATCGACGAGGACGGCGACTTCTGGCTGCTCGGCCGCGTCGACGACGTGATGAACGTGTCGGGCCACCGGATCTCGACGATCGAGGTCGAGTCGGCGCTGGTCGACCACCAGAGCGTGGCCGAGGCCGCGGTGTGCGGCCGCACCGATCCGCTCACCGGCCAGGCAATCGTCGCCTACGTGACCTTGAAGGGCGGCGACGAGGGCTCGGTCGAGATGCTCGAGGAGTTGCGAAGCCACGTCGGTAAGAAGATCGGCGCGATCGCAAAGCCCGCAAACATCGTGTTCACGCCCGAGCTACCCAAGACGCGCTCGGGCAAGATCATGCGCCGGCTATTGCGTGATATGGCCGAGCAGCGACAGCTCGGCGACACGACCACGCTCGCTGACCCGACGGTCGTCGAGGAGATCCAGCGACGTGCGAACGCGCCCGCGGACGAGTAGGAGCTAGCGGCGCCTGTGCATCATGTGCCCATCGTCCGGGCACACGCAGGCGCTGTGCTCCAACCCGCACTTCTCACACAGGCTCTTCCACCAGATCCACCACAACCTGAATATCGAGGCCGGGATCCCGACTGCCGCAAGCACCATGATGATTTCGTCCGGCATCAGACGATTCTACGAGATCTGGCGGCGGCGTTCAGTCACCTCGGTGAACGAACGCGAGCCGCAGGCCGATCGCGATCATCCCCAGGCCGCCGCCGACTCGCACCCATTCGAGCCGTCGTGGCGTGCGCGTAAGCCACTGCCGGGCAGCGCCCGCGGTCAGTGCCCACAGGCTGTCTGAGATCAGCGCGATCAGGACGAAGATTGCCCCCAGAAGGGCGATCTGGAGCGGGACGTTGCCTGCTGACTTGTCGATGAACTGCGGCAGGATGGCGGCGAAGAACACCATCGACTTGGGGTTCATGACTCCGACGAAGAAGGCGTCGCCAACGTGGCGGCGAGTGCTGCGGTCAACGGCCGGCGCCGACAGCGCCTCACCGAGATCACGGCGGTGGCGGATGCTCTGGACGCCGAGATAGACGAGGTATGCGGCACCGGCGAGCTTGACGGCGGTGAAGATCGCGATCGAGCTGGAGACGACTGCACCGATGCCGACGGCGACCGCAACCACGAGCACGTACTCCCCCGCGGCGTTGCCCGCGACGGTGGCCAGGCCGGCGCGGCGACCGGAGGTCAGCGAGCGGCTGACCACGAAGACGACGCTCGGCCCCGGGATCGCGATCAGCACCGCCGCGGTGATGCAGAAGGCGAGCAGGTGGTCGGTCGGCAACATCCCCGAGATGCTACCCCGAGGGGTTTTCCCGATGCCAGCGGGGATCGACCCTCGTAGTTTGAGTCCAGGTATTCCAGAAATTATCGCTTGCGTGCGATACCAACTGCATATAGCATGGGAGCTATGGAGGACTCATGAGCGATCACACACACCGAGAGATCCAGGATCTCCGCATCAGCGTTCTGATGCTGACCGACCGCGTCGACCAGCTCGAACGGGCCGCATCGATAGAACCGGCTCCGGCTCCCGGCCCCGCGCCCGTCGCACCGCCGGTCGCGACCGCCAGGGTGGTACCCCCGCCCCGCCCGTCGCGGCCCGCGCCGCCGCCACGCCAGCCGCGCCCGCCGCGCGATTGGGGCAAGCTCGCCGAGCAGCTGTTTGCCGCGCGCACGCTGGCCTGGGCCGGCGGTGTGGCAACCACGCTCGGCGTGGTGCTGCTGTTTGTGATGGCCACCAGCCGCGGATGGATCACGCCGTCGATGCGCGTCGGTATCGGCATGGCGGTGTCGCTACTGGTGCTGGTGGCCGCGGTTGAGTTCGATCGCCGCAAGTGGCGGGCCGACGCGATCCTCGCCGCCGGCGGCGTCGGCATCGCCGGCCTCTACACGACGCTCTGGGCCGCCACATCGGTCTATCACCTGATCTCGGCGCCGGCCGCTGCGCCGCTCTCGGCGCTGATCGCCGCGATCGCCGTTGGCCTTGCCATCCGGATCAGGCAGGAGCCGCTCGCGGTATTCGGGATGTCGGCCGCCATGGTCGCGCCCGTGGTCGTGAGCCACGACGTGACGGCAGGCGGCGTGCTGTTCGCCGCCGTCATGATCGCCGCGGCACTCCCGCTCTTCCTCCGCTTGCGGTGGCGCACGTTGGTCGCGGCGCTGTGGGCGATCGGCTTTGCCGAGACGCTGGTGCTGCTCGCCGTATCGCACGCACACCACGGCTTCACCTCGGCGGTCATCGCCACCGCGGTCGTCGCCGCGCTGTTCATCGCCGTGACCTTCGCGCTCGAGCTGACCCGATCGACGCGCACCTCCGTCAGCTGGCTGGCGTCGATCATCGCCGGGAGCGCATTCACGCTCTCGCTGGGCGCGGCCTTCCTGTACGCCGGCGAACGCCAGGTCAACGGCCATTCGCTCGCCGGACTGGCGCTGATCGTGGTCGCCCTCGCGTGGGCCGTGCTGGCAGCGGTGCCCACCCTCGCACGGAGGCCGCACGTCAACCTCACCGACGGCCTCGTGGCGTTTGCCCTCGCCGCGCTCGCCATCGCGACCGGCCTGCTCGCCGGCGGCCCAGCGCTCGTCTGTGCGTGGGCCGCCGAATCGGCCATGCTGATCGCACTGGCCGAACGCGCAGCCCGCCGCGACGTGCGACGGCGCCCTCGGCTGGTCATCTCGGCCGGCATCTATCTCGATCCTTGCAACCGCCGCCACCTGGCTGATCGTCGCACCGTCGGACGGCCACCTGACCGCGATCGGCGCCGGGTCTGCGAGCGGCGTGATCGCGCTGGTCGCGATCGCCATCGCGGGGGTCGTGTTCAGCTTCGGCACCCGCTGGCTCAGCTTCGGAGAACAGCAGATCACCTGGGCATTGCCCGCGATCGCACTGGGATTCCTGCCTGTGTGGGCGCTGCCCGCCGAGTGGGCCGTGGTGGCCTACGCCGGCATGGCGGCGGCGATGCTTGCCTACCGCCGATCGCCGGCGATGATCGGCTGGATGCGCGACGAGGTCACGATCGCCGTCGCCGGCGGCTGGTGGCTCTCGGGAGCGCTCGTGGCTGTGGCCGTGACCGCGCCGATCCGCGAGCTCGGCCAGGGCTGGAAGATGCTCGGCGCCGGCGACGGAGTCACCGGCCTGGTCGCACTGCTGGCCGCGGCAGCGGTGTTCGTGTGGTCGGTGCGCCGGCCGCAGCGCCGGTTCTGGGAGTTCGCGCTGCTGGCGCCGGTCGTGACGTTCGCCTACCTGGTGGCCGAGGTGCTCGCCGCGCCGTATGCGATGTGGGCGTGGCTCGTGGCCGCCAGCGGTGGTGGCGGCGGCTGTGCAGGTGCCCGCGGTTCGGCAGCGGCTTGGGCTGGAGCCACTGATCGCCGCCAGCGGTGGGTTGCTGACGCTCGGCGTCATCTCGGCGTGGGCATCCGACCGCTCACTGATGGCGATCACCCACCACGGGCTCTCGACGGGCTGGCAGAGCATCGCGCTTGCGGTCGGCGCGTCGCTGATGCTGGCGCTCGCCCTACCCGAGCCGCGACGACGCACCGACGCTCTGTGGGTACCGCTGCTGCTCGCCGCACAGCTCGCCGCGATGACGCTGCCCGGGCAGTATCCGCTGGTCATGGTCGCCGGGCTCTCGGCGATTGCAAGCGTGATCGCGATCACCTGGCGCAGCCCCTTTGCGGGGCGCTTTGACCGAACCGCGATGGCCGGTATCGGGATCGTCAGCTCGATCGCGATCTCGGCAATCACGCTGTTCGGATACGAGACGCCGCGACTGGTGTTTCACACCTCGCATGACCCCGCGGCCGGGCTGGCCGCAGCGATCGCGGCGACCTGCTCGCTGTTCCTCGCGACCTCCGCCGCCCGCCAGACTCCGTGGACAGTCGTGGGCGTGCGGTTCTCGGTCGTCGGCATGTACCTGGCCGGCGCGGCCGGATTGTGGACGGTCTCGGCGGCGATCCTCGGCGCCGAGCAGCTGTACGCCAACCCGGCCTCGTTGCTCTCGATTCACGACCACTTTCAGCAGGGACACGTGCTGGTATCGATCACCTGGGTCACTGGTCGGACTCGCGCTGGTGGTCGTGTCGCTTCGCGGTAACCGCCGCGGGCTTCGGGCCGGAGGCGTCGCCCTCCTGTTCGTCGCGTTGGGCAAGTTGTTCCTGTACGACCTGACGTCGCTGACGGCGATGTCGCGAGCGGTGTCGTTCATCGTCACCGGGTTGGTACTGCTGCTGGCGGCGCTTTTGTTCAGCGGTTCGCCCCGCAGTCACAGCTCCGTCACGAGTAAGACGGCCGCCCAGCGCCTGACGCTACGCCGTCGGCAGGTGAGTGGTGGCCATCACCGCCACAGCATGCAGCAACGCGAACGCCGCCACCCGGTTCATCGACTCGTTCGCGAACTCGACCTCGGCCTGGGCCAACAGCTCGTCGATCTGCGCCAGCTCCTCGCTGACGGCGCCCGCGTCGGGGTCGCGCGCGACGCACCGGGCCAGCGCGATCCCGGGGAGCGCCGCGGCGGGGTCGAGCCCCGAGCCCATCAGCCCACCGAACGCCAGCATCACGTTGGCCTCGACCCGCGCCAGCCGGCCATTGGCAAGCCGGTTCTCGGGGAGTCGCGGCGGTCGCTTCGGCGGGAGCGGCTCGCCGGCGAGCACGGTCGCCATCGTGCCGCCGAGCTGCATCCGCAGATCGTCGTCGTCGAGCCCGGCGAGCCGAGCGATCCGCAGGCACGCAAACATGGCCATGGTTGGCCGGCCGTAGGGGATGTCGGATGCAAACACGATCCGCTCGGCCGCGACCCGCGCGTACAGCTCGACCACGTCGGTTGGTGAGAGCGTCGAGGTGTCGTACAGCACCGATGGGTGGCCGGCGAGTCGCGCGGCGAACATGCCCTGGCCGGCGATCCCCGCGTGCGCGAGCACCAACGGCACCTCGGGGAACCGCAGCGCGAGTTCGGCGAGCGAATCCATCGGCGGCATCCCTCGCCCGGCGTGGATCAGAATCGGCACACCGGCGTCGCGAGCCACGCCGAAGATGTCGGCCGCGACCTCAGATCCAAAGCCGAAGGACTGGGCACGGGGATGCAGCTTGATCCCGCGGGCCCCGATGGCGAGGCACCGCTCGGCCTCCTGTGCGGCGCCGTCGGCGGGGTCGAGCCGGCAGTAGGGAATCAATCGACCGTCGCTCGCCGCCGCCGCCGCGAGCACGCGGTCGTTCGGCACCCGGTAGGCGGGGTTGCGATCGGGATCGTGCAGCGGGAAGGTGCATGCGCGGGCGTCGGGACCGATCTCATCGAGGCTTTCGATCAGGGCCTCGGGCGTGAGCGCAAAGCCGTCCTCATCGAGTCCCAGGTGGGTGTGTGCGTCGATCACCGATGTGCCTTTGGGGATCGCCCCGAAGGTCTCGGCGTAGAGATCGGCAAGCACGGTCACCGCCGTAGATTCTCACACGCCGCCGGATACCCGCTTCGCGAACCAGTGGTCGGCGTAGCGCTCGTCGTTGAACGGCGCGACCTCCTCGAAACCCTCGTTGCGATAGAGACTGATCGCCTCGGTGAGCGCTCTATTGGTCTCGAGTCGAAGGATGGTCGCCCCCGCCGACACAGCATGCTGCTCGAGCTCGCGCAAGAGCCGGCGTCCGAGCCCGAGCCCGCGCGCCTGCGGTGCCACCCACATGCGCTTGATGTCGGCCGCCTCGCCGAACAGTCGAAGCGCGCCGCAGGCGACCGCTCGCTCATGCGAATACGCGACCAGCAGCTCTCCCGCGGGCGGCGTGAACACGCCGGGATCCGGGGCGGTGCTGAGCCCGGGATCGAACCCGTCCTGGAACCGGACGGCGAGCTCCTCGTAGTACTGCCCGAGGCACCAGACGGCGTCGGCGCCGGCGGGGTCGACTGTCTCGATCGTAATCTCCGACGCCCGCAGCAGCCGCTCGACGTCGGCCATCGCCTCGACCATCCGAGCCTGCTGAGCCTCGTCCAAACCCTGCAGCATCCCGGCGACGAGCACGTCGGAGAGCCGGTCGAGCTCGGCCCGCTCGGCCCGGCCGCGGGCGGTCGGGTAGACGCGCCGCAGCCGCCGGTCGGTGACGCCCACCTCGAGCACCACCAACCCCTGACGCTCGAGCGAGCCCAGCAAGCGGCTGGCGTAGCCGGCGTCGATGCCCAGCCGACGGCGGAGATCGCGCACGTCGGCGCCATCGTCGCCCAGCTCCCACAGAAGCCGCGTCTCACCAAGCGGACGGCCGCGCCCGAGGTACGACTCGTCGAGCGCACCGACCCGCTCGGTGACTGCGCGATTGAAACTCCGTACCCGATCCACCAATACCCGGTCCATTCTTTGACTCTAGTCAACTACCCCTCCGAGAGCAATGAATAAATGGTGCCTGGCACCATTTATTCACCTAGGCTGCGGGCATGTACGGTGACGTCAAGGTCGTCGAGTGCGGGCCGCGGGACGGCCTCCAGAACGAGGCGGTCACCGTCGGCTGGGAGGACAAGCTCGAGTTCATCCAGCTGCTCGCCGCCGCCGGCTGCCGCTGGATCGAGGCGGGATCGTTTGTCTCACCGCGACTCGTGCCCCAGATGGCGGATTCGGATCAGGTCATCGCCGCACTGCCCAAGGACACCGGCGTGGAGTACTCAGCACTGGTGCCCAACAGCCGCGGGCTGGAACGAGCCGTCGCCTGCGGGGTCACCACGATCGCCATCTTCACCGCCGCCACCGATGAGTTTGGGCTCGCAAACACCGGCACCACAATCGTCGAGTCGCTCGAAAACTACGCCGCCCTGGTGCGCGAAGCCGATGCGCTCGGTGTGCGCACCCGCGGATACGTGTCGGTCGCATTCGGGTGCCCGTACGAAGGCGCCGTTGCCCCTCGCACGGTCGCGCGAATCGCGGGCCGCCTGCTCGAGATGGGGTGCTTCGAGGTCGCTCTGGCCGACACCATCGGCATCGGCACCCCTCCGCTGGTGGCGGAAGTGCTCGCCGCGACCTTCGAGCAGGTCGGCGTCGAACAGCTCGGCCTCCACTTCCACGACACCCACGGCCAGGCGACCGCCAACGTGCAGGTTGGGCTCGAGGCCGGTGTGCGCGTGTTCGATAGCGCCGCGTCGGGTCTCGGCGGATGTCCGTTCGCTCCCGGCGCGCCGGGCAACCTCTCGACCGAGCAGCTGATCCTGACCCTTCACGCCGAGGGCTACACGACCGGCATCGACCCTGATGGCCTGACCGCGGCCAGCAGCTTCATCCGCACCAAGCTGGAAGCGGTCGGCGAGCCGGGGTGACCACCGAACTCGCCCCGGGGATCACTCACACCCAGGGCGCGGTGTGGGCGTGCAACTGCATCTCGATCGTTCGCGGCGGCGACGCGATCGTGGTGGACGCCTGCTGGAGCCGGGCCGACATCGAGGACGTGCGTGACCGTGTCGGTGACCGTGACACGCACCTGGTGATCACCCACGCCGACGTCGACCACGTGTGCGCGGTCGGATTGATGCCCAGGGCGACCGTCGTTGCCTCACCGGCAACCGCCGCCCGGATCGCCGATGGCAGCGCGGCGCGCGAGCTTCGGGCCGAGGCGGCGGCATGGGAGCTCGACCTGCCCGCCGATCTCCGCGTCGATCGGGTGGTCGAGACCGACGCGAGCATCGAGCTCGGCCCATTTTCGGTCGCGACCGTGGACGCGCGGGGCCATGCGGTCGACGGCACCGGCTACGTCTTTCGCGAACACGGGATATTCGCCGTGGGCGATTACCTGATGAAATCGCAGTATCCAATCGTGTGGTGGTCGGCGGTCGAGACGCTCGAGTCCACGCACCGTCTGCTCGCCGCCATCGACCGCTTCGATCTCGAGTGGGTCGTGCCTGGGCACGGGCCGGTGCTGAGCGTCAGCGAGGCCCGCCAGGTCGGCGCCGAAGACATTGACTACCTCGAACGAGTCGCGGCGGTGGCCGACGCCGCCCTGCGCGACGGACTCGGTCCAGGCGAATGGAGCGAGGCGGTGCAGAACGTCGAGGTGCCGCGGCCAGGGCGACCGGATATCGAGCAGCTGTGCCCTCGGCTGTCGCTCGCCGAGGCGACGTTCCGCGATCGCGGCCGCTAGACGATCCCGGCCTGGCCCAGTCGTTCGAGCTCGGCCTCTGAAATGCCGAGCAGCTCGCCATAGACGGCGCCGTTGTCGCAACCCGGCTCCCACTTGCCCGACCACCGCACCGTGCTCGGCGTCTCGGAAAACCGCGGCACGACACCCGGGCCGCGCACCTCGCCGTGATGGGAATCGCTCTGGGTCACCACCATCTCGCGCGCCACGAAATGTTCGTCGGTGAGGATGTCGGCAGCCGTGTTGACCGGCGCACACACCACCCCGGCGGCGTTCAGCAGGGCGCCGAGATCGTCGGCGTCGTGATCACGGGCCCAGTCACCGATGATGCCCTCGATCTCGTCCTGATGGCGTCCGCGAGCGAGATGGTCGACGAACCGCGGATCGTCGGCGAGCTGCGGCATCCCCATCGCAGCGCACAGGCGCCGAAACAGCGTGTCGTGGTTGGCCGCGATCACCACCCACTTGTCATCGCGCGACCGAAACAGGTTCGAAGGCGCGATCCCGGCGAGGTTGGTGCCCGAGGCGCCGCGCACCTCACCGAGCGCCGCGTACTCGGTCACGACGCTCTCGGTCATCGCAAAGCACGACTCGACCAGCGACACGTCGATCACCTGTCCCCGGCCGCCCCGCACCTCGCGGTGGTAGAGCGCGGCCAGCACCCCCTGCACCGCGAACATCGCGCCCAGCGAGTCTCCCAGCGACACCCCGTAGCGCGGCGGAGGCCCCTCCGGAAACCCGTTGAGATGGCGAAGCCCGCCGTAGGCCTCCGCGGCCGATGCGAATCCCACCCGATCGGCGTAGGGGCCGTCCTGACCGTAGCCCGACACTCGCGCCAGCACGACCCCCGGATTTCGCCCGCTCAGCGCCTCATAGCCAAGACCCCAGCGCTCGAGCGTTCCCGGCCGGAAGTTCTCGAGCACGACATCGCAGTGCTCCACGAGTTGCAGGGCGATTTCCTGCCCCTCTGACTGGCGCAGGTCGAGCGTGATGCAGCGCTTGTTGCGGGCCATCACCGGCCACCACAGACCGCGGCCGTCGACCGTCTTTCCCCAGTCGCGCATCGGATCGGGCCGATCGGGGGCCTCGATCTTGATCACGTCGGCGCCCATGTCGGCCAGAAGCCGGCCAGCGAACGGGCCGGCGATCAACGCCCCCATCTCGAGCACCCGTACGCCCTCGAGCGCACCCGGTTTTCGGTTCTCTGACACGGCACCGCGAAGCGTACCGCCGACGCGATCCGCTACCTTGGGTGGACACCAAGGATCAGACCGAGGAGCGCTCAGAATGCCCAACCTGGAGAGTCCCGCAACCGATGTGCTCGACCTCGACGCCGGGCAGGACGCCGAGTGGCTTTCGTGGTCACGGATGGCCGACTTCGTCGACGCCGAACCGCCGGTGTACGTCGGCGGGGAGGGGCCGTACATCTCCGACTCCAAGGGCAACCGCTACTTCGACGGCGTATCGGGCCTGTTCACGACCCAGGTTGGATACAGCTTTGGCAAGGAGTTTGCGACCGCGGCGGCGACGCAGCTCGAACAGCTCGGCTTCTATCCCAACTGGGCGGCGACCAATCCGACGACGCTCGCGCTGAACGATCGGGTGCTCGGCGTCGCCCCCGAGCAGATGGAGCGCATCTACTTCACCTCCGGCGGCTCGGAGGCCGTGGAAGCGGCGATGAAGCTGATCCGCCAGCACTTTCTGGCGCTCGAGCAGCCTTCCCGGCGGAAGTTCATCGCCCGCCGCGGGGCCTACCACGGGTGCACCTATGGCGCTCTGTCGCTGACGGGGATCTCGTCCGCCCGGGCCCCGTTCGAGCCGCTTCTGCCCGATGTTCGCCACGTCGATAACACCGATCGTCGCAACTGGCCAGGGCTGGATGACGACGCCTACGTCAAGGCCAGCGTGGCCGCCTTCGAGCGAGTGCTTCTGGCCGAGGGGCCCGAGACGGTCGCCGCGGTCGTGGTCGAGCCGGTGCAAAACGCCGGTGGTTGCCTGGTGCCGCCGCCGGGCTACGGCGCGGCGCTGCGCGAGTTGTGCGATCGCCACGGCGTGCTTTTGTGGTGCGATGAGGTGATCACGGGATTTGGGCGGCTGGGTGAGTGGTTTGGCTCCTCGCGGCTTGGCTTTGGCCCCGACGTGATCACGTTCGCGAAGGGCATCACGTCGGGGTATGCACCGCTCGGCGGCGCGCTTTTCAGCTCACAGATCGCCGCATCGTTTCTGGGGAGCAAGGACGTGTACATGCACGGCCACACCTTCGGTGGCCATCCGCTGGCGTGTGCCATCGCCCTTCGCAACCTCGATCTGCTCGAGTCCGAGGACGTGTTCGGAAACGTGCGAGAGCACGAGGCCTACCTGCACGAACGCCTTCAGGACGTGGTGGACGGCTCCCCGGTGGCGGTGGACACCCGCGGTCTCGGGTTCTTCCATGCGATCGAGCTACGCGACGCAGCCACGGCCGCGCGCGCCGGTGCGGCGATCCGTGAGCATGGCGTGATCGTGCGCGTGGACGTGCGGGTGAACCCGTGCCTTGCCATCTCGCCGCCGCTGATCTCGAGTCGTGCCGACATCGACGCGCTCGCTCGGGGAATCTCCGCGGGACTCGCCGACATCGCCTAGCGCTTCAGCCTGGAGCACTCGCCAGGGTGATCCGGCGATCGAGCGCCAGCCGCGCGCGCTTCATCGGCTCGGACGTCCCGCTGGCCACGAACTGTGCGTTTGCGAGCAGGAGGTAGGCGTCGAGCTCGAACGCGAGCTGAGCGGCGTCCTCGCCGGGATCGAGCGTCCCCTCGGCCTGGGCGTCGCGAATCGCCGTCTCGAGCAGGCCGAACCAGCCCTCGACGGCCTCCACCGCGAGGTCGCCGCGCGAACCCGTAAGCGTCGAAGCGACGGGGGTGCTTCTTCGCATCCGTGGCCGCCGAGATGGATACCCATCCCGGGCCGGTGCGCGGCGACCTGAGGTGCGTTGGTGTCGGTCATGTTTGCAAGATAGCACGAACGATCGTATACTCACCAATCTAGAACGACCGATCGTACTCTTTTTGAGGAGGAGGGGTCAAGTGGACTCCCACCAGCAGGCACCACCAATCATCTTTTTGATCTCGTCCGACCCGTCGGTGCTCGCGGCGCTCGAAGCTGACCTCGACCGCCGTTTCGGAAACGACACGACCATCACCGCACACAACCACCCCGCCGAGGGGCTGGCGCAGCTCGCCGAGCTGGCCGCGTCCGAAGCGCCGGTCGCGTTGGTCATCGCCGATCAGCAGATCGCCGACACCACGGGAATCGAGTTCCTGGCAAGTGCCCACGAGCTGCACCCCCTCGCCAAGCGCATCCTGCTCGTGGAGCGCGATTACACCGCGGCCAACCCGATCGTGCCGGCGATGATGCTCGGCCAGATCGACTACCACCTGGTGAAGCCGTGGTTCCCGGACCATGGGCTCTACCCAGCGGTCAGCGAGTTTCTCGCCAACTGGGCGCGGTCTGATCCCCAGGGACAGTTCTCGATGTTTCGCATCGCCGGCGTCGAGAACACCGCGCGCGCCCACGAGATTCGCGACCTCCTGACCCGATTCCACACTCCCTACAGCTTCCACAGCTCCGACTCCGCCGAGGGCGTTGCGCTCCTGGACGAAGCGGGCCAATCGGCTTCGCGGCTACCGACGATGATCCGTCACGACGGCCGAGTGCTGGTCGACCCGACCAACGGCGACCTGATCGAGGCGGTGGGCGGTGGAACGCGCCTGGGAGCCGACACCTACGACGTCGCGATCATCGGTGCTGGGCCGGCCGGTCTCTCGGCCGCGGTGTACTCGGCCTCGGAGGGCCTCGAGACGGTCGTGATCGAGCAGCAGATCTCGGGCGGCCAGGCAGGATCGAGCACACGCATCCGAAACGTCCCCGGCTTCACCTGGGGAATCGGCGGCCACGATCTCTCCTATCGCGCATGCGAACAGGCGTGGTTGTTCGGGGCAAACCTCGTCTTCGCCCAGACGGCGGCGAGCGTACGCCGATCGGGCGAGGAGTTCGTGATCCAGGTCGCCGACGGCGAACAGGTCTCCGCCCGAGCGGTGGTGCTGGCCACCGGCGTCTCCTGGCGCCGGCTGGGAATCCCCGCGCTCGAGCGGCTGATCGGAGCCGGTGTCTTCTACGGCGCAGCTGCGAGCGAGTCGCGCGCAATGCGCGGCCGGCACGCGTGCGTGGTCGGTGGCGGAAATGCAGCCGGCCAGGCCGCAGCCCACCTCGCGAAGTACGCGGAGCGCGTCACCCTGCTGGTGCGCGGAGGCTCGCTCGAGAAGAGCATGTCGGAGTACCTCATCTCCGAACTGCGCGGGGCCGCGAACGTCGACGTTCGTCTCGACACCGAGTTGGTCGGCGCCGACGGTGACCGGCAGCTGGAGGCGGTGCGGGTTCGCGACCGTCTGACCGGCCGGCTCGACCGGATCTCGACCGCGGGGCTGTTCGTGATGATCGGAGCCGAGCCGCACACCGGGTGGCTCGACGGCACCGTCGATCGGGACGAGCGGGGCTTCATCCTCACCGGCAGCGATGTGGACAGCGAGGGCGAATGGCCACTGGCGCGGGCACCGATGCTGCTCGAGACCAGCGTGCCGGGAGTCTTTGCGACCGGCGACGTGCGGCACGGCTCGGTCAAGCGCGTGACGACCGCCATGGGCGAAGGGGCAACTGTCGTCCAACTGATGCACCACTATCTCGAGCAGCGCGAGCCGCTCGCAGCCGCAGCGGTTTCCTAGCGCGACGACCGAACGAACCACATCGTGACGGTGGTGCCGTCAATCCCGGGGTCGATATCAACGGCCGACGACAGCTCACGGATCAGAAGCAGGCCCACGCCCGCTCCGCCAGCTGCCCTGAGGTTGAAGCTGCGCGCGCCCGAACCCTCGTCGGCAACGACCACCTCCAGGCCCTCACCCGACATCACGACGGTGACGATGATCGACCCGGGGCCGTCCGGGTAGGCGTGCCGAACGACGTTGGCGGTCGCCTCGGTGAGCGCCAGCCCCACCGCCTCGTCATCGAAGCCGTGGCCACGGATCGCATCCAGCAGCCACCACCGAAGCGCGGGCACGCTTCCCGGCACCGCATCGATCCGCCGCGGCCCCATGCTCCTGGTTTCGGTCATCACAGTCACTCCGTCCTCATTTCCAGATGGGGGGTTCCCGCG
>CAVPTL010000013.1:0-82944 GCA_963708725.1 uncultured Actinomycetes bacterium
TGGTCGGCCCATTTGCGGCCGTGGAATCGCAGCCGGTCGAACAAAGGGCGATCGCCGACGCGATTCCACACAGGGCGAGGACGCGGCGCAACTCTCCGCGGCGGCTAGGACGACTGTCATTGCAGATATGCAACCTCGTGAGCCTATCGGACACTTTCGCCGGCAGCTGAACTGCTTGAGATCGTTGCCTTAGGCGGGCGCGAGGGCGATCGAGGCACTGCGCGTGGTGTCGAAGATCACTCTGGAGATGGTCGAGGATCGCACAGAACGAATGCAGCGGCGGTTCCAGACGCCGGTCACGATCGCGGCGCTGCTGGTGATCCCTTCGATGCTTAATCGCTCGACTGGCAACGCCCGGCTGGATTTCGCGGCGGAGTTGCTCAACATCGTGATCTGGTTGGTGTTCGCTGCCGAGCTGGCGTGCATCCTGGTTGTCACTCCGCACCGATGGCGTTGGATGGCCGAGCACCCCCTTGAGCCGTTGATCGTGATCTTTACCCCTCCGATCGTGCCCGCGACCGTTCAAGCCGCTCAGCTTCTGCGATTGCTCCGGTTGCTGCGACTCCTACGCCTCGCAGAAGGTGGTCCAGCGCCTCACCACGGGACAGACTGTGAGGTTCGCTGCCATCCTCGCGTTGATGACGGCTCTCGGTGGAGGCGCGGCGTATGCCTCGGTTGAAGGCAAGCAAGTCTCGACCTGGGACGGCGTCTGGTGGGCGATTAGCACGATGACGACTGTCGGCTACGGTGACTTCGCCCCGACGACGATCCCTGGCCGGGTCATAGCGATCATCGTGATGCTCGTTGGCATCGGCTTCATCGCCATCCTGACCGCAGCTATCGCACAGAAGTTCCTCCAGTTGAGCATCGCCCAGGAAGTCGAAGCCGCAACCCACGAAACCGAGCTTGACATCGCAAGCGCCGAAGCCCACGCACTCACCGAACTTCGAGAGCCCCAACGTAGACTCCGCGACCTCGAGGACGTAATCCGACGCCTAGCGGAACACTCGACGGCGAGTAGTGGCGATTAAATTGTTCGGGCAGTCGTAGGGTCAACGCCGTGGTTAATCGCCGAGGCGGCTCCAGAACTCGGTTTTGATGTCGGCCGATTCGCACAACTGAGAGAACGCTGTAAATGCATCTCGCCGACCACCTAGTAACCGCTCGACTAGCTGGAGCGGGCGTGACGAGTCGGTGTTCGGCGCGTGGAGTTTTCGTGCGATCGCATCGGAGAGTGTTGGTACATCGCTTGCGGCGACCGAACGGGCGTACTCGTACTCATAGGATCCGCCAGTGCCACCGAGCGATTGTCCTTCGACGATCAATGCTCCCGTGGAGGTGATTCGCGCGCTTACACGCAGCAAGGACGCGGGAACGGCTTCTCTGTAGAGTGTTACGCTGGCCTCGTCATCCATGACCGCGGATCATAGGAGCGGGACACCGATCTCCTCCGAAACCGCTATGCGCGTACAGACTGACGACTTCCCGAGCACATCGAGCGCGCGATCCGCGCGTTGTTGGAGGATGGCTGGGGGGCCGGTGCGGCATTCCTCAAGCCAATCGCTTACCCACCGAGGGTTGTCGCACGGCGAAAGAGTCTGTCTCGCATGCTCCAGGGTGAGATCATCCAGCGTGATGGGTTCCACTGCCGATATTGCACCGGCCGTGTGATTCCCACGCCCATCATGGAGCTTCTCGGCGGCATCTACCCCGAGATATTCCCGTTCCAATCGGCCAACTGGCGAGCTGGCGTGACCCACCCCGCAATCGCCGCAAGGTCGCCGGCCATCGACCACGTCAAGCCCGTCGCCCACGGCGGCGCCTTGGTCGATCCCGCAAATCTCGCCACTGCGTGCTACCCCTGTAATTCGATCAAGGCGGACTTCACGCTGGAACAGCTAGGTTGGACGCTCGCGCCGATCCGCGGAACTGAGTGGCGCGGCCTGACCGAGTGGTACCGACCGCTATGGGAGCGAGCCAAAAAACCCAAGCCTGGCTATCACGAGGCCTGGCTCCGGGCGCTCTGTCCCCCTTCCACTTAGCCGCGTCGTGCCTAAAGCTCGCCGCGGCGCTGGTCGAAAGAAGTGGTTGTGAAGGTCTTAGCGACTGGCCGCATGGTTGCCATCGTGCTGGCGGTGGTGGTCGTTGGCGGCGCGTTTGCGCTCGGACACGCACGTGCCAGCAGCGGCTCAGCAGATTCCGGCAACGTCCAGCAGTTGGTCGCGAGCGTCCGCAAGCTCCAGGCCTCGAACCAGCGCCTTCAAATGAAGCTGGGCGCCGAGGACGCGGCCGTCAAAGGGCTCCAAGCGAAGATCAGCTTCACCCAGTCGAGAGTCCGCAAACATTGGACACAGTTCGTCACGTATGCGAAGGGCGTAAACGCGTACGCGAAGCAGATAAACGCGGTTATCCGCTCACTGCAGGCCGCGCAGGACTCGGGCTCGAAAGGGACAGGGTCACCGGACGTGCACATCTGCCCGGACGGTTCTGTCGTCGCGTCGAATGTTGCATGCGGATCGCCCTTCGGGCCGTAAACTAGCGGCCGCGCTCTGCCCTGCTCGTCCTCGAATGTGACGGCGCTATGGCGATTCAGCTGCTATCCGGCTTTGGTGCGTCCCCGCCGGCGCAGCGGCTTCGTTAACGATTTATACGCCTGCTCGAGGAACTCGGTGCGGGCCAGTTCGAATGCAGCCGCGGGTTCGTCAAGTCTTGCTTGTGCTTCGGCGAGTTCAGCGAGCGTCATCCCGGTTCCCCCGGCGGTCTCGGCGAGCACAGCGTAAGCGTCCTGGAGGAGTACTACCGGAGTCACCATCTCCTTGGCTTTGATCGCCGCAGGCGATCCTGGACCGAACAGAAGAGCGACGCGCTGGCGCCTGGCGCGGGAGTCCTCGATGAGCGGTCGACTGTCGTTGACCGCCTGTCTGACGCTATCGCGAGCAACAGAGTTCCGATGGAATCCAAGGTTCGCGTAACTGGACTCGTCTGTCGCGACGAAAGTCTCGGCTCCGTCCGGGAGCGAGTCGAACAAGTAGCCCGTGGCTTTTACCGTCATCGAGGCAAGATCATCGGCGGCCTCGATCATGCGCGTACGAAGGCTCTCCTCTCTCTGTGTCTGCGCTGGCGAATCGCGTTGTAGACCCCGAAACCGCCGCTGATAACCGTTGCCACGGCGGCGCTTGTGAGAACGACGTTCCAGGTCAGCGGTGCTGTTGCCGTGGTCGTGGTTGTGGCGGTGACCGCCGCGAGCGCGAGCATCACGCCACTATCTCACGACGCCGCGGTCCCGATCCTTCTCGTCAAGCCGTGAACGGTGATTTTGGCTGGGCTGCTGCCACTGCTGTCGCCTCCTCAACGTGCAGCGGGACGAGGTCGATCAGTTCGACGCGATAGCCCTGCCGGGCCAGAATCGCCGCATACACCCCGGGGCCGCCACCGACATCGAGAATGTCCGCCGGCGGGCTGGGCAAGAACCGTTCCAACAGCTCGAGCGTTCGGGCCATCTCCAGGCTCGGCACCCCACCCGGAACGATGCGCCCACTCTCAAGACCTCGCTCGTAGTACTGAGAGACCGCGTCGTCCATTGCCCACCACCTTACTCGGACGCAAAGGGGAACTGAGCATCAATGGAGCCACTGCCGATGGATCTAGTCACCGCGAGCGCCAAAACATTGCGCTTCTCGCGATCATGACGACGTTTGTCTCGGCCTCGCGGAGGTGACCGGGACGTTTACGAGGTTTGCGAGGATGTCAGCCGGACGAGCTTTCCGTTCTTGATCGTGTGGCCGTCCGGGCACACCCAGTCGTTCAAGTTGCTGGTCCAATGCCCCTCGCCAGCTATGCCCTGCGCACACGGCGGCCAGAAAAACGGCACTCGGAGCCGCCAACAACAAATCCGCTCACTAGGCCGAAAATGTCGGAGGAAAGCGGGTTTGTCGTGGTTTGGCTGGTGTGCGGGAGTGCCGAAGGTGGGAGTCGAACCCACACGGCCTCTCGGCCGCGCGATTTTGAGTCGCGTGCGTCTACCGTTCCGCCACTTCGGCGCGGGGACATGGTACAACCATGCAGGTGACCTCTCAGTCCCAGGGCAAAGGCGCGGTCCGCACGAGCGTGCTCGATCACCACTTTGGTGACGGGCCAAGCTTCACGGTGGGGGTGGAGGAGGAATACATGCTGCTCGACGCCGACAGCTTTGAACTCGTGTCGGGTGTCGAGCAGCTGCTGGACGAGGCTGCTGCCGCCGATCTCGGCGAGCAGCTGAAGCCCGAGCTGATGCAATGTGTGCTCGAGTCGGGCACCGTCGTCTGCCAGACCGTGGCTGAGGCCGATGCCGACCTGCGACGGCTCCGGCTGTGGGTGGCCGAGAGGGCGCGGGCGCACGGCATGCGGCTGGGGGCCGCGGCGACCCACCCCTTCTCGCTGTACGAACACCAAAAGATCACCGCCCGCGACCGGTACCGACAGCTGGTGGAGATGCTCCAGTACATCGCCCGCCGGGAGCTCGTGTTCGGCATGCACGTGCACGTCGCGGTGCCGAGTCCCGAGGCTTGCCTGGCAGCGATGGAGGGGGTGCTGATCGAACTTCCCGTGCTGCTTGCGCTCTCGACCAACTCACCATTTTGGCGGGGTGAGATCAGCGGCCTTCACTCGACTCGCACTGCGGTATTCGCCGCGTTTCCGCGCAGCGGCCTGCCGCCACGGTTTGAGAGCTACCAGGACTACGCAGATGCGGTCGGATTCATGGAGGCCACCGGCGCGATTGGCGACTACACCCATCTGTGGTGGGACGTGCGGCCGCATCCGCGCTTCGGCACACTCGAGATCCGGGTGATGGACGTCCAGACCCGGATCGAGGATACGGCCGCGCTGGCCGCCTACGTGCAATGCCTCGTCAAGCTGCTCGTCGATCAGTTCGAGGCCGGTGAGCAGGTGCCGGTCTTTCACCGGATTCTGATGTCGGAGAACAAGTGGCTGGCCGCCCGCTACGGACTCGATGCGCCGTTGATGGACCTGACGGCCGGCAAGCGGGCAAAGGTTCCGGCGCGCACCCTCGCCAAGCGCAGACTGCGCGAGCTCAAGCCCGTGGCGAAGGAACTCGGCTGCACCAAGGAACTCGCACGGGTCGAGTGGATGCTTGAGAACGGCTCGGGGGCGCACCGCCAACTCCAGGTCTTCAACGCGAATCGCGATCTGGTCGAAGTGACCGAAGAGATCGCGATCGCCAGCGAGAACGCGTAACTGGGAGTGGCCGGCGAGATGACGGTTTAGACTCTCCGCTTCAGCAGCCAGCCCGGAGGAGCACCATGGATAATCAGGAAGTCTTGGAGCGCTGCCGGCGCGACAACGTCGCTTTCATGCGCCTGCAGTTCACCGAGCCGTACGGCGCCGTCAAGAACGTCTCGATTCCGGTTGAGGAGCTCGAGAAGGCCCTCAACAACGAGCTGATGTTCGACGGCTCGTCGATTCGCGGGTTCAAGCGCATCGAGCAATCCGACATGTACTTTCTGCCCGATCCCGCGACCTACGCCGTGCTGCCGTGGCGGGGAACCGAGGACGCACGCACCGCGCGACTGATCTGTGACGTGGCCGATCCCGATGGCCAGCCGTTTGCCGGCGACCCGCGTTCCAACCTCAAGCGCGTGCTCCAAGGCGCCGAGGAGCTCGGGTACAAGATGAACGTCGGGCCTGAGGCCGAGTTCTTCCTGTTTCGCACCGACAGCGACGGCAATCCGACGGTCGACCCGCATGACGCCGCCAGCTATTTCGACGTCGCGCCGATGGATCGGGGAGAGGACTGCCGCCGAGACATCGAGCTGACTCTTCAGCAGATGGGCTTCCATCTCGAAGCTGCCCATCACGAGGTCGCGATCGGCCAGCACGAGATCGACTTTCGACATGACGATGCCCTGACCACTGCCGACAACCTGATCACCTTCCGGATGGTGGTCAAGGTGATCGCTGCGCGTCACGGCATGCACGCGACCTTCATGGCCAAGCCGCTGCACGGTGAGAACGGCTCCGGTATGCACGTGAACCAGTCGCTTGCTCGCGGCGACGAGAACGCGTTTCTCGACGAGTCCGACCCGCTGCAGCTGTCTGCCGAGGCCCGCTCGTATATCGCCGGCATCCTCAACCACCTGCCGGCCATCACCGCCGTGGCAAATCCGACGGTGAACTCGTACAAGCGGCTACTGCCCGGGTATGAGGCGCCGGTGTATATCGCGTGGTCGCCCGGCAACCGCTCGGCTGCCATCAGGGTGCCGGCCAAGCGTGGGCGGTCGACGCGGATTGAGCTGCGCACGCCCGATCCCACCGCAAACCCGTATCTGGCTCTCGCGTGCATGCTCGAAGCCGGGCTTTCGGGCATCCGCGATGCACAGTCGCCGCCCGACCCGGTCAACCGAAACATCTATGACCTGACCGAGGCCGAGTCGGCAGAGCTCGGGATCAAGAGCCTGCCGCACGACCTCTCGAAGGCGATCGACGCGCTCGAGGCCGACCCGGTGATGAAGTCGGCACTCGGCGATCACATCTTCAGCGAATACATCCGGCTCAAGCGCGACGAATGGGCGCTCTACAACGAGCAGGTGCACCAGTGGGAGATCGACCAGTACATGGACAAGTACTGACTCGAGCGAAAGCCATACCGGCGGCCGGCAGCCTCGCGTCTCAGCGGTAGATGGACGCGGCGTCGGCCGCCGCGGATGCCGACCGGTGCGCGACTCCCGTCGCGACAGCGGCCTCGGCCACCGCGAGCGCCACCGACTCGACAACGGTCTTGTTGAACACCGAAGGGATGACGTACTCCTCGTGCAGCTCGTCCTCGGTGATCACCGAGGCGATCGCGTGGGCGGCCGCGAGGTTCATCTCCTCGTTGATCGTCGTGGCCGACGCCGAGAGCGCGCCTCGGAAGATGCCCGGGAAGGCGAGCACGTTGTTCACCTGGTTGGGATAGTCCGAGCGGCCGGTGGCCATCACCCGAACGACACTGCCCTCGACGTCCTCGGGCCGCACCTCGGGGTCGGGATTTGCCATGGCAAACACGATCGCGTCATCGGCCATCGAGCGCACCGCCTCGACCGACACCGCCCCCGGGCCGGCGAGACCCAGGAACACGTCGGCGCCGACCAGGGCCTCGTCGATGGTGCCGGTGAACTTGCGGGGGTTGGTGTGCCGGGCATACCACTTCTTCATCGCTGTCAGGTTCTTCTTGCCGGGATGCAGGCTGCCCTCGCGATCAAAACCGATGATGTCGGTCACGCCCGCCTCGAGCAGCAGTTTGGTGACCGCAACCCCCGCGGCGCCCACCCCGATGAGTACCACCTTGAGCTCGGGGAGCGGCTTTTCCACCAGCCGCGCGGCATTGAGGAGGCCGGCGAGCACCACGACGGCGGTGCCGTGCTGGTCGTCGTGAAAGACGGGGATGTCGAGCTCTTGGCGGAGCCGCCCCTCGATCTCAAAACAGCGGGGCGCGGCGATGTCCTCGAGGTTGATGCCGCCGAAGCCCGGTGAGATCGCCTTGACGATTGCGATGATCTCGTCCGTATCCTTGGTATCGAGGCACAGCGGCCAGGCATCGATCCCCGCGAACTCCTTGAACAGCATCGCCTTGCCTTCCATCACCGGCATGGCCGCCTTGGGGCCGATGTCGCCGAGTCCCAGCACCGCGGTGCCGTCGGTCACGACCGCGACCGAGTTTTGCTTGATGGTCAGGGCGCGCACGTTGTCGGGGTTCTCGTGGATGGCCATGCAGACGCGAGCAACACCCGGGGTGTAGGCCATCGAGAGATCGTCGCGGGTCTTCACAGGCACCTTGTTGTGCACCTCGATCTTGCCGCCGAGGTGCATCAGGAAGGTGCGATCCGACACGTGCACGATGTCGATGTCGGGTACCGCCCGGACCGCATCGACGATCCGCTGCCCGTGGTCGGCGTCGGCGGCCGAGACGGTGATGTCGCGGACGGTCACCGCCTTGGACACACGCACCAGGTCGATGGCGCCGACATCTCCGTCGGCCTCGGCAATCGCGGCGGCGACCCGGGCGAATGTACCCGGGCCAGACGGCAATTCGACCCGCATCGTGAGGCTGTACGACGCTGAGGGATTGGGAGCAGCCATGGGCGGCGAAGCCTATCTCGCGAGGCTCCGATACGCTGTCGTTTCCGATGGCGACGGTCAAGCAGAAGGCTCCCAAGGACATCAACCTCGACGACGAGCCGGCGCGGCGCTGCGATGTTTTCCTGGTGGACGGCAACGGACTCACCTATCGCGCCTTCTACGCGCTGCCCGAAGAGCTGCAGACGGTCGAGGGCCAGCCCACCAACGCGCTGCTGGGCACCGCCAACATGCTCATGAAGCTGCTGATGGACTACCGCCCCAACACCGTGCTCGTGGCCTGGGACGAGCGCTCGGCCGCGCGGACGGCGCTGTCGCCTGAGTACAAGGCCCACCGCAAGCCGACACCGGAGCTGCTCAAGCTCCAGCAGCCATTCTTCGAGCCGATCGTGAGTGCGTTTGGCTATCGCAACGTGCGTGCGGAGGGGATGGAGGCCGACGACGTGATCGGAACGCTGTCGGCGCAGTTCGAGCAGGCGGGGCACAACGTGTGTGTGGTCTCGACCGATCGCGACGCCTTCCAGCTGGCCTCCGACCAGGTCAGCATCATGATGACTCCGCGCGGGGTGGCCGACGTGGTCGTGTACACACCCGATCGCATCCGCCAGCGGTACGGCATCACCCCCCAGCAGATCCCCGATTTCATTGCGCTCAAGGGCGACACCTCCGACAACATCGAGGGCGTGCCGGGAATCGGTGAGAAGACCGCGGCTGAACTTCTGATCCAGTTTGGGTCGGTCGACGGCATCCTCGCCAACCTCGACGCGGTATCGGGGGAAAAGCGCCGCGAGTCGCTGCGGGCAGCCGCCGACGTGGCACGTAACTCCAAGAAGCTGGCGACCATCGATCGTGCGGTACCGCTCACCATCGACCTCGGCGATGTGGTGGTCGAGCCGCCCGACCGCTCGACCATGGCCGACCTCTTCCGGCGGCTCGAGTTCCGCGCGCTACTGAAGCGGATGGACGAGCTCGAGGACGCGCTCCCCGGGGCGGCGCCGCCGCCGGCCGAGCGCACCGCCACCGAATGGCGCGAGGGCGAGTTGGGGGATCTCGGCGGCCTGACGCGAGAGCTGGCCGTCGCACCGGCCGGCGAGGGCCGCTTTGCGGTCGCCGCGGGCGAGGGCCCGGTGGTCGTTGCGGCTGCCACCGCGCCACGGCTGGTCGAGGCTCTCAGCCGCCATGACGTGATCACCCACGGGCTGCATCTGGCCGGGCTCGAGCCGAGTGGCGATACCGCGCTGGCTGCCTACCTCGTCGATCCCGGCCGTTCGGACTATCAGATCGACGACCTTGCCCGGGAGCTCGGAATCGAGATCGAGGTGGGCGCCGACGAGGACACCGCCGCGGGCGTCCGCGCGGCCGCGGCGGCGCTGAGGCTGCATCCCGAGCTGCTGCGACGCGTGGAGGAGCGGGAGATGGGCGACCTCTATCGCCAGATCGAGTTGCCGCTGATCGCGGTGCTGGCCGAGATGGAGAGCGCCGGCATCCGGGTCGACACCTACCGTCTCGCCGAGATCGCCGCCAAGCTCGGTGACCAGGTCGACGAGCTCGAGGAGCGCGCCTACGAGCTTGCCGGCGGGCCGTTCACACTGGGCTCGCCGAAGCAGCTTGGTGAGATCCTGTTCGAGCGGCTCGGGCTGCCGGCCGATCGCAAGGGCAAGACGGGCTATTCAACCGACGCGCGCGTGCTGGCAAAGATCCGAGACATGCATCCGATCGTGCCGGTGATCGAGGCATGGCGTGAGCAGTCCAAGCTCCTGAACACCTACGTGCGGCCACTACCGAGCCTGGTCAGCCCTGACGACGGCCGGCTTCACACCACCTTCAGTCAGACGACGGCGGCCACCGGCCGGCTCTCGTCAATCCGGCCCAACCTCCAGAACATCCCGATCCGAACCGCGGTGGGCCGCGAGATCCGGGGAGCGTTCGTGGCGGAGGAGGGCGCACGGTTGCTCTCGGCCGATTACTCGCAGGTCGAGCTTCGCATCCTCGCCCACCTGTCCGACGAGCCGGCGCTGAAAGATGCCTTCGCCCGGGGTGAGGACATTCACCGGGTCACCGCCGCTGAGGTGCTCGGAAAGCCCGCCGAGGAACTCACCCGCGAGGAGCGAAATCGAGCCAAAGCCGTCAACTTCGGAATCATCTACGGCATCAGTGCGTTTGGTCTGTCCGAGCAGCTCTCCATCTCACGTGAGGACGCCCAGACGTACATCGACATCTATCTCGCGCGGTTCCCGAAGGTCAACGAGTTCATTCAGCGAACGATTGCCTCGGCCAAGGAGCTTGGGTACGTGAGCACGCTGTTCGGTCGCCGAAGGCCAATTCCCGAACTGCGCGCCTCGGGTTACCAGACCCGCAGCCTGGGCGAGCGGCTGGCGGTCAACACGGTCATGCAGGGATCGGCCGCGGACATCATCAAGGTTGCGATGATCGGCTGTCACAACGCTCTGCGAGACCAGGGCCGGCGCTCGCGGCTGGTGCTTCAGATCCACGACGAGCTCTTGTTCGAGGTGGTGGAGGGCGAGACCGCCGCAGTCAAGGCGATCGTCGTCGAGCACATGACCGGTGCCTACCCGCTCGATCCTCCGTTGGACATCGACACCGGTGTGGGCGCCACCTGGCTGGATGCAAAGTGAACAGCTGGATCCAGATCACCGGCACGGTGCACGCCTTGCCTGCTCGTCGTGGCGACGAGGACGGCACCTACCTGTGGATCGACGCCGGCGAGCATCGCGAGCACCTGGAGGCCGAGCTGTTCCTGGCCGCGGTGGCCCCCGACCGGCTCGATGCCGCAATGGGCGTGGCGGTGGGGATGATCCGTGATGTGCACGGTGAGCACAGCGGCACCATCCGGCTCGAGTTTGGCCGCGTCCGTGAACATGATGGCGTGGTGTCGGCCAGCGGTGCGGGCATCGACGCCGACATCCGATTTGCCCTTGACCACCATCCACCGACCGGCGGATTCTGCGCGCGCTGTGGCTCGGAACTCGAGCTGCCGGTGGTGGCGGTGATCACTCCACCCGACGGCGGCATGATCGCCACTCCATCGGGTCACTGCAAAGCATGCGGCGAATAGCGGCCGCCGTCGCCGTGGCGGTGATAGCGGTCTCGGCCAGCGGCTGCCTCGGCCGTGGCAGCGCTGCGCCCACCTCGACCTGTGCCGATACCAAGCGTCCGGCGGTGGGACTGGCGGTACGGCTCGGCGCCGCGCCCTCCAAGCAGCGTGCCGACTGCCTGGCGCGGTCGCAGTCGGCGGTGTTTGGGAACGGCGCGTGGGGGGATCGGCCGGCCGAGATGCTCGCGATCAACCCGACGCTCCAGCTGTGGGAGGCGCGGTCGCTGCTGTATGCCTGCAACGGCTGTGCCACCGCGGTGTTCTCGCGCACCTATGTCGAGCAGAATCATCCCGAGTGGATCCTGCACACCGCGCAGAACCAGGTGGTGCATCCGGTCGGTCATCCCAACGAGATCCTTCTGAACTTCGCCAGCCTCAACTACCAGACGCTGTGGGCCGAACGGGTCGCACGTGGGCTCGCCCGGGAGCGGTGGACGGGCGTCAATGTGATCGACGCGAACAACGATCCCGACTGGGACGGGGTACCACTCGATCCCCGCGGCACTCCGATTACCGCCAACGTGCACCGGGTCGATCTGCGCCACGCGCTGGCGGTCACACGCGCGGTGATCAAGACCAGCGGCTTTCGGCTCGCGGCACAGAATGGCCCGCCGTCGATCGTCGACTTCGACCAGATCAACAGCACCGACTCGGTCAGCGTCGGCACGGGCTTTGCGCTGCTCACGGGGACGGCCTGGACGCAGCTTTTGAACTACTTCAACGTGGCGTTCGGGTTGCGGGTGGCGCCGATCGTGTGGGACGACCGCGAATCGCTCACCCACGCCCAGCGCGTGTATGGGCTGGCGAGCTACCTGCTGGTTCAAACCGCGCTCTCGGTGTACGGCGTGCATGGGCCGCTCAACTCGCTGTATCAAATCAACCTCGGCGATCGAGACACGGGAACACCAACCCATCAGGGCGAGGCGTGGACGCGCCAATACCCGTCGGGTGAGGTCGCGGTGAACCCCTCGGCGCGCCCGGCGACGGTCACGTTCACCGGTCGGCCGAACGTCGCCCTGCCACCCTTCTCGGCGGTGATCATCCACGGTTCTCGCATCATCCGCAGCTGATCTTCCAGGCCATCGCCGGTGAATCCCCTCTGCGCTTGTATAATGCCCGCGACGCATGGCCGGCCCGTGCTGCGGGCGCGTGCGTGCGACCCATACATAAAAGGACTGATCCCCACTAATGCAATCGACTGAACACGAGCAAGACGAGGCGCTTGACACCTGGATGATCGAGGTGGACGGCGTGATGGTGCCCGACTACGACCGCACGTTGACGAATTTCAACGAAGGCGATGTGGTCTCCGGGACCGTCGTGCGCGTGGACAAAGACGAGATTTTGGTCGATATCGGATACAAGTCCGAGGGTGTGATCCCCGTTGCCGAGCTTTCGATCCGACGTTCGGTCAACCCCGACGAAGAGGTCGCCCTGGGCGATGAGATCGACGCGCTGGTGCTCCAGAAGGAGGACACCGAGGGCCGTCTGATCCTGTCCAAGAAGCGCGCTCGCTTCGAGAAGGCGTGGAAGCGGATCGAGGCCGCCGCCGAGAGTGGCGAACCCGTCGAGGGAGCCGTGATCGAAGTTGTCAAGGGTGGGTTGATCATCGACCTGGGCGTGCGCGGCTTCCTGCCGGCATCGCTGGTCGACATCCGCCGGGTGCAGGATCTGGAGGAGTACCGCGACCAGACGTTGCGCTGCAAGGTGATCGAGCTCAACCGCAGCCGTAACAACGTCGTTCTCTCGCGGCGCGCGGTGCTCGAGGAAGAGCGCAAGGAGCAGCGCCAGCAGATTCTCGACCGGCTGTCGCCGGGAGTCGAGGTCGAAGGCGTGATCTCGAACATCGTCGACTTCGGCGCGTTCGTCGATCTCGACGGCATCGACGGTCTGATTCACATCTCCGAGCTGTCGTGGAGCCACGTGAACCATCCGTCAGAGATCCTCGAGATTGGCCAGAAGGTGAACGTCAAGGTGCTCGACGTCGATCGCGATCGTCAGCGCATCTCACTCGGGTTGAAGCAGACCCAGACCGATCCCTGGCAGAAGGTGATCGACGAGTGCAGCCAGAACGACGTGGTCACCGGCCGCATCACGAAGGTCGTGACGTTTGGAGCCTTCGCCGAGATCGTGTCGGGCGTCGAAGGCCTGATTCACATCTCCGAGCTGGCCGAGCACCACGTCGAAAACCCGCGCGAAGTCGTGAACCAGGGCGACGCGGTCAACGTCAAGATCATCGAAATCGACGCTGAGCGCCGTCGGCTCTCGCTGTCGCTGCGCCGGGTTGAGCCGGGCGAGCCGGTCAAAACCATCGATCTTGGGCTGGCAGGCTCGTCGGTGTCGACGGTGCCGGTGCCTGAGCTGGGACTTTCGGACGAGGTGTTCGCCAACGAGCCGGCCGCCGACTCGAGCGATTACGACCCGGAGCCCGCCGACGAGCCGGTTGCGCCCGACGGTGATGCCGAGGCCGAAGCCGTCGAGGACGAGCCGGCACCCGAGGACTCGGCCGAGGCTGACGTCGAGCCCGAACCAGAGGCAGAGCCCGAGCCCGAGCCCGAGACCAGAGAGCCGAGCCCGAGCCCGAGGCCGACGCTGACGCCGACAGCACTGAGTCCGAAGCGACCGATGTCGCCGAAGACCCCCAGCCCGCGCCTGTCGAGGAGTAGCGGTGTGCGGCGGCCTTCCGCGGTCGTCGGCCTGACCGGCGGGATCGGCGCGGGCAAGTCCGAGGCGCTGGCCGCGTTTGGCCGCCATGGAGCCGCGACGCTCTCGAGCGATCAGATCGTTCACCGCCTGTACGACACCGACGCGGTGCGAACGGCTGTGGGCGAGCACTTCGGTGCGGCGGTGATGCGCCCGGACGGATCGGTCGATCGCGCTGCGGTCGCCGACCGGGTGTTCGCAGACCCCGCCGAGCGCCGGTGGCTGGAAGGGGTGCTCTTGCCGATGATCTCGGCCGAGTTCGCGCGCTGGCGCGACAGTGAGGTCGAGCGCGGTACGCCGCTCTTGGTGCACGAGGCTCCCACGCTGTTCGAAGCCGGTGTCGAGCACCGCTACGACGCGATCGTCACCGTCACAGCGCCGGTTGACGTGCGCGAGGCCCGTCGCCCAGGTGCCACGGTGCGGATGAGTCATCAGGTGCCCGAGTCCGAGAAGGTGGCGCGCAGCGACTACGTCTACGTCAACGATGGCGATCTTGCAGCGCTCGACCGGTTTGTGAAGTCGGTGGTCGACGCGCTGTCCGAGCGATGAGGAAGGCCTTCCTCATCGCCGTCGTCGTGCTGGCCGCGATCGTGGCCGGGGTGGTCTACGTTCAGCGCGCCCAGCCAACCTGGTACGTGCAGTTGCGCTACCCGCTGCACTATGACTCGACGATCACCGGGTACGGCAGGATCTATCACCTCGACCCGGCGCTCCTGGCCGCGTTGATTTACGAGGAATCCCGGTTTCGTCCCACCACGCGCTCATCGGCGGGCGCGATCGGGCTGATGCAGCTGCTGCCCTCGACAGCCCGCGGAATCGCGATTCGAACCGGCGGAAAGCACTTCAAAATTCCCGGTGATCTCGAGAACCCCGACCTCAATGTGCGCTACGGCAGCTGGTATCTCAACCACCTGAGACAGCACTACCACGGAAACATCGCGCTGGCGCTTGCGGCCTATAACGCGGGTCAGGCAAATGTCGACCAGTGGCTTGCCCAGCGCCAAAAACCGTTGCTCCAGTTCGCGGCGACTCGTGACTACGTCGCCGACATCCTGCGATTGCAGAAGCTCTACCGGCGGGCGTACGCCTCTCGCCTCGGCTATCACTGATCGTCGGGAAGCCGCGCGAACATCACCAGGTCGACCCGCTGCCCGCGCTGCACGCCGTACCGGCGAAGCAGCCCTTCGCGGACGAATCCACACTTCTCAGCGACACGTTGTGACGCCGGGTTATCGAGGTGAGTGGTGAGCTGGAGCCGCTCGATCCCAAGGCCGGTAAAGGCCCAATCGGAGATCAGCTCGAGCGAGCGGGTCATGACGCCGCGGCCTCGTGCTGCCGGCGCCGCGAGATACCCAACCTCTGCCATCCCCGGGTTGAGAACGTAGAGGCCAATGCTGCCGATCGGGTCGTCCGACGGCGGTTCGACGATGGCAAACGATGCGCTCTCCCCGGAGGCGAGGTGGCTCTCGTGGTTGGCAAACCACCTGCGCGCATCGCTCTCGGTGTACGGCGAGGGCACGGTGGTGAAACGGGCCGAAAGTTCGTCACTGCACATCGCGACGATGGCGGGGATATCGGCTTGTGTCCACGGTCGCAGCGCCACGCAGCCATCGCTGAGGGGAGTGTTGGGCAGTGCGATCGGCGATCGGGTTGGAGCCATCTGAATCCGAACCGTACAATGCGGGCCATGGCTGACCTGAAGGTATCCGCAGCGTATGTGCCCACCGGTGACCAGCCTCGGGCGATCGCCGAGCTGGCCGAGTCGGTCACGCGCGGAGATCGGTTCCAGACGCTCTTGGGTGCGACCGGCACCGGCAAGACCCATACCGTTGCGCGGCTGCTCGAAGAGGTGCAGAAGCCGACGCTTTTGATCGCCCACAACAAGACGCTGGCCGCTCAGCTGTGCAACGAGTTTCGCGAGTATCTGCCCCACAACGCGGTCGAGTACTTCGTCTCCTACTACGACTACTACCAGCCGGAGGCCTACCTGCCGGCGTCTGATACCTACATCGAGAAGGACTCCTCGATCAACGACGACATCGACCGGCTTCGCCACGCCGCCACCGCCGCCCTGTTCGCGCGCCGCGACGTGGTCATCGTGGCGTCGGTCTCATGCATCTACGGCATCGGTTCTCCGGAGTCGTATTCGCGCATGGTGCTGTTTCTCTCGACCGGTGACGAACGCCCCCGCGAGGAGATCCTGCGAAAGCTGGTCGAGATCCAGTACCAGCGAAACGACGTGGTGCTGGGACGCGGCCGCTTCCGGGTGCGTGGCGATGTGATCGAGATGCAGCCGGCAAACATGGAAACCGCGTATCGGATCTCGCTGTTCGGCGATGAGGTGGAGTCGATCACACACTTCGATCCCCTCACCGGAGAGGTGTTCGAGCGGCTCGGCCACCTGGCCATCTTTCCCGCCACCCACTACACGCTGGAGCGCTCCGAGGTTGACGCCGCGCTTGGCCGCATCAACGCCGAGTTGCGCGAGCGCCTGGGCGAGCTCGAGTCCCAGGGCAAGATGCTCGAGGCCCACCGGCTGCGGTCGCGCACCGAGTACGACATGGAGATGCTGCGCGAGATGGGCTTCTGTAACGGGATCGAGAACTATTCGCGGCCGCTCGAGGGCCGCGAGGCCGGAACACCGCCGCACACCCTGCTCGACTACTTTCCCGACGACTTCCTGATCGTGATCGACGAGTCCCACCAGACCGTTCCGCAGATCGGCGGTATGTACGAGGGCGATCGTTCGCGCAAGCAGACGCTGATCGACTTTGGATTTCGGCTGCCGTCGGCGCTCGACAACCGCCCGCTGCGGTTCGACGAGTTTTTGGAGCGCGCGCCGCAGGTGCTGTTCGTGTCGGCCACGCCGGGCGCCTATGAGCTGCGTCATTCGACGCATGTCGCCGAGCAGATCATCCGACCGACCGGCCTGGTTGACCCCGAGATCGAGGTGCGACCAACCCGACATCAGATCGATGACCTGTTGAACGAGATCACGGCCCGGGCCGAGGCCAACGAACGGGTGCTGGTGACCACGCTCACCAAGAAGATGTCGGAGGATCTCACCGACTACCTGCTGGAAGCGGGGATTCGCACCCGCTATCTGCACTCAGAGGTGGACACGCTGGAGCGGATCAAGATCATCCGCGAGCTGCGGCTGGGGGAGTATGACGTGCTGGTCGGCGTGAACCTGCTGCGCGAAGGTCTCGACCTGCCCGAGGTATCGCTGGTCGCGATCCTCGATGCCGACAAGGAGGGCTTCCTGCGCGGTCAGACCGCCTTGATCCAGACGATCGGCCGGGCGGCGCGAAACGTCAACGGCAAAGTGATCATGTATGCCGACAAGATCACCGCGGCGATTGCGGGAGCGGTCGACGAGACCGACCGTCGCCGGGCGATCCAGGTCGCCTACAACGACGAGCACGGAATCACCCCCGAATCGATTCAGAAAGGCGTCTCGGACATCGCCGAGTTCCTGTCGCTGGACAGCTCGCCAAACGTTCCGGGCAAACGCCGGCGTGGGGGAGTCAAGGCCCAGGGCATGGATCGATCCGAACTCGAGAAGCTGGTGGTCGAACTCGAGGAAGAGATGTTCGCCGCAGCCGAGGAGCTGCGCTTCGAGTATGCCGCGAAGCTTCGCGACGAGATCAAGGAGCTGCGCCGCGATCTCGATGCAACCGCGGCCGCTCAGTAGCGCTTATTCGGGGTCGACCGGGCGGGTCTGCTTGTAGCGCCGGATTGCGAGCCTGGCCTGGAGCTGGTGCTGCTCGGCTCGGCTCTGGGCGCGGGCGTGACTGACGTCGGGCTGCCGCTGCGGGTCGGTGTCTGCGATCGCGCACCCGTCGGCGGCGAGCCGGCCAATGGCGGTCTTGTCCCAGTCGTGCAGGAATCTGAGGTCGGCTGCCACCCGGTTTCGCGCCAGCGGGGCGGGGTCGACCCGTCTCACCCGGGCTTCCATCGTCACCGGTCGCTCGCCGACGCTGATCGTGATCATCAGCTCGTCACCGGCCTGGCAGGCCAGCTCGGTCAGAAAGGCGATGGCGGTCTCTGAGATGTCGGCCAGCCACACGTGCACCTGATCGCCAACCGGCAGGCGGGCCGACCACAGGACGCTCGCGTAGGCGTCGCCTTCCAGCGGGGTGCGGGCCACCTCGCGCTTACCCGCGCGGTTCTCAAACCCGACGACGTTGAGGTAGAGCATCGTCTGCCCGTCGACCTGGTAGAACGACTTTGTGACCTCCATCAAGACGTCTCGCCCGGCACCGTGCTCGTCGCGGATCTCGACCACCAGGTCGAGGCCGTCTTCCATCAACGTCTGAGGGCCGTAGCCGATCAGGCGGCCGCGATCGACGGTCGCCAGAAGCACCGTGGCGGTACCCACCGAAGCGTTGAACGCGTGCACCGCTGTTGGAAGCGGCGGGAGCATTTCGAGGAACCGCGTCAGCGGCTCGTCAGGGTCGATCGGATTGGGGGAGGAGAACAACACGAGGTCACTATCGGCAGCTTGGCGCGATTGTGTAACGCCCTTGGGCAGGAGAATCGCCGCAGAGAGGCGAATCCCGCTGCTGCAGTGCCAGATCTTGAACACCTCCTTGGTGCCGATGAGCACATTCACGCGGTCACCCGTGAGCACGGCGTGGTGCTCGTGCGACCATTTGCCGTTGCTGCGGTGGCGATCGCCGCGTTTGGGGCGGCCGCCTACGTCATCGCCGGAATCCAGTCGCTGGGGGCGGGGCGAGCGCTGTTTGCGGTGCTCCTGGGCCTTTTGGCCTCTCGCTGGCTGGTGGGCATGGTGCGAGACGTCTCGCGGTGGCACACCCGCCACCTGGTGGTGACCGACCGGAGGTTGATCATGGTCGGCGGAGGGTTTTCGCGCCGGATCGCGGTGTTACCGCTCTCGGCGATCGAGGCGGTGGAGGCGCGCACCGAGGGCATGGGGCGGCGGATGCACTACGGCGCGCTGTTTGTGACCTCGTCCGGCCGCCGGATGCCGCTGTTCGGGCTGCGCAGGCTTCCCGACCCCGACCTGCTGTTCGGGCTGATCATGGGCCTGGATGACCACATTCCGATGCGAGTCACCCCCCGCGAACCGGTTTCTCGGCGGGCACGCGTGCCCGCCTCGGCACGCTGATCGGCCGATCCACCGGCTCGCAGCTATCTTGAGGGCAGCGGCACCCACAACCCTCGAGGAGCATCCATGCAGATCGGTATCCACTTCCCCAACTTCACGCTCCCCGGGGAGCCCGAGAGTGTGCCAGGGATCCTCGCCGGTACGGCCAAGGCAGCCGAGCAAGGGGGCTGTGACTGGTTCACCGTCATGGACCACTGGTTCCAGCTCGAGAGCTTTGCCACCTCGTACGACCCCATGCTCGAGTCCTACAGCACGCTCGCGTTTGTGGCGGCTCACACCGAGCGGATCCGGCTGGGCGCGCTCGTCACCGGCGTGACCTACCGGTATCCAGCGCTGCATGCCAAGACCGCCACCACGCTCGACGTGCTCTCGGGCGGGCGCGGCATGCTGGGAGTGGGGGCCGGCTGGTACGAGCGCGAGCACCGCGGCCTGGGCGTGCCGTTTCCGGCCATCGGTGAGCGGTTCGAGCGGCTGGAGGAGACGCTTCAGATCTGCTTGCAGATGTGGAGTCCCGATGACGGGCCCTACCAGGGTGAGCACTACCAGCTGGCCGAGACGATCTGCCGTCCGCAGCCGGTCACGGCTCCGCGTCCGCCGATCGTGATCGGAGGCTCGGGCGAGCGAAAGACGCTCAAGCTGGTCGCGCGCTACGGCGATGCCTGCAACCTGTTCGGCACGGGCCACGACGTGGTCGAGCACAAGCTCGACGTGCTCCAGCGCCACTGTGAGGCCGAGGATCGTGACTACGGTGCGATCACCAAGACGATTCTCGGCGGGGGCGATGCCTTCGGCGATCCCGACACGTTTCTGTCGAACATGGAGGGCTATGCCAAACTCGGGATCGACCATGTACAGGTGATGCCGATGGGGCCCGATCCCGTCGGCGATGTCACCACGCTCGGTGAGCGCGTAATTCCCCGGCTCGCCGAGATTGGCGGGTAACCTGGTGGCGAACACTTGTTCGATCGGCGGTCACCTGCTAGCGTAACCCTGTGGGTCAAGAGCAGATCGTCATCCGGGGCGCCCGGGAGCACAATCTCAAGGACGTCACCGTGACGCTCCCTCGCGACCGCTTGGTCGTGATCACCGGATTGTCGGGGTCAGGCAAGTCGTCGCTTGCGTTCGACACGCTGTACGCGGAGGGCCAGCGACGGTACGTCGAGTCGCTGTCGGCGTACGCGCGCCAGTTCCTGGGACAGATGGACAAACCCGACGTCGATTCGATCGACGGGCTGTCGCCCGCGATCTCGATCGATCAGAAGACGACCACGCGAAACCCGCGATCCACGGTCGGTACGGTCACCGAGACCTATGACTATCTGCGACTGCTGTATGCCCGCATCGGGCATCCGCATTGCCCCAAGTGTGGCCGCGAGATCTCGGGGCAGTCGGCCGAGCAGATCGTCGAGCAGGTGCTGGCGCTTCCTGACGGCACGCGCTTCACCGTGGACGCGCCCATGGTGCGCGGTCGCAAGGGTGAGTTTCGTGACCTGTTCGAGAGCCTTCGTGCAGACGGCTACACCCGGGTCAAGGTCGACGGCGAGCAGCGCATGCTGGAAGACCCGATCGAGCTCGATAAGCAGATTCGCCACACGATCTCGGTGATCGTCGATCGTCTGGCCATGAAGGAGGGGCTGCGCACGCGTTTGACCGACTCGATCGAAACCGCTCTGCGGCTGGCCGAGGGGCTGGTGGAGATCAGCGTGATCGACGGTGCCACCCAGATGTACTCCGAGACGTTCGCCTGTCCCGAGGACGGTATTTCGCTGCCAGAGCTCGCGCCCAGGATTTTCTCGTTCAACTCACCGCACGGGGCCTGCCCCCGGTGCACGGGGCTTGGGATGCAGCGCGAGATCGATCCCGACCTGGTGGTTCCCGACCCGACGCTCTCGATCGCCCAGGGGGCGCTCGTGCCCTGGACGGTGATCAACTCGAGCTTCTACGAGCAGGTGATCAACGCGATCGCCGAGCGCTACGAGATCGATCTCGCAACCCCCTGGGAAGACCTGCCCGAGGAGCATCGCGAGCTGTTTTTGAACGGCACCGGGGGCGACAAGCTGTACGTCTCCTACCGCAACAGCATGGGCCGCAAGCGCAGCTACATGCTCGCGTTCGAGGGCATCCTGCCGAGCCTCGAGCGGCGCTATCGCGAGACCGAGTCGAGCTATCAGAAGGAGCGTCTCGAGGAGTACATGGCACTCAAGCCGTGTCCCTTGTGCAAGGGAGCGCGGCTCAAAGACACGAGCCTCGCGGTCACGGTCGGCGACATCAACATCTCCGAGCTGACGCGCAAGTCGGTTACCTCGGCGATCGAGTTCGTCGATCAGCTGACCCTGACCGACACCGAGCGGGCGATCGGAGCGCGCATCCTCAAAGAGATCCGCGAACGGCTGAGCTTCCTGGCCAACGTTGGCGTTGGGTACCTCACCCTGGATCGCGGTGCGGCGAGTCTCTCGGGGGGCGAGGCCCAGCGGATTCGGCTGGCCACGCAGATCGGCTCGAGCCTGATGGGCGTGCTGTACATCCTCGACGAGCCGTCGATCGGGTTGCACCAACGCGATAACACCCGGCTTTTGGAGACGCTCGAGCGGTTGCGAAACCTCGGCAATACCGTGATCGTGGTGGAGCACGATGAGGACACGATCCGGGCAGCCGACCACATTGTCGACATGGGGCCCGGCGCGGGTGAGCATGGCGGATGGGTCGTTGCCGAAGGCACGGTGGCCGAGGTCAGCCTGAACAAGGAGTCTCTGACCGGCGCCTACCTGTCGGGCCGGCGAGTGATTCCCACGCCCGATCGGCGGATCCACGACTCCGGCTGGTTCGGAGTTACCGGGAGCCTCGGAGCACAACCTCAAGGAGATCGACGTGGAGCTGCCGGTGGGCAAGTTCGTGGCGGTCACCGGTGTTTCGGGATCGGGCAAATCGACGCTGGTCAACGAGATCCTGTACAAGGCGCTCGCAAACAGGCTCAACCGTGCTCGGATGAAGCCGGGCGCCCACCGGGCGGTGCAGGGCATCGAAGCGTTCGACAAGGTGATCGACATCGATCAGTCGCCGATCGGGCGCACGCCACGGTCGAACCCGGCCACCTATACCGGCCTCTTCGATCACATCCGCGCGCTGTATGCCTCGACTCCCGATGCGCGAGCCCGTGGCTACAAGCCGGGACGTTTCTCGTTCAACGTCAAGGGCGGCCGCTGCGAGACCTGTCGCGGTGACGGCACGATCAAGATCGAGATGCACTTTCTTCCCGACGTCTACATCAACTGCGATGTCTGCCACGGGCGCCGGTACAACCGCGAGACGCTCGAGGTCAAGTTCAAGGGCAAGTCGATCGCCGATGTGCTGGACATGCCGATCGAGACGGCGCTCGAGTTCTTCGAAAAGATTCCCAAGCTGCGGCGGCGGCTTCAGACGCTGCACGACGTCGGTCTCGACTACATGCGCCTGGGACAGCCGGCGACCACGCTCTCCGGTGGCGAGGCCCAGCGGGTGAAGCTTGCCACCGAGCTTTCCAAGGTCGCGACCGGCCGGACGCTGTACATTCTGGACGAGCCCACCACCGGGCTTCATACCTACGACATCGAGAAGCTTTTGCAGGTGCTCCAACGGCTGGTTGATGCCGGCAACACGGTGGTCGTGATCGAGCACAACCTCGATGTGATCAAGCAGGCCGACTGGGTGCTCGACCTGGGGCCGGAGGGCGGCGATGCGGGTGGCGAGATCGTCGCAGCGGGGACGCCCGAGGAGGTCGCCGAGGATCCCGCGAGCCATACCGGCAAGTTCCTCCGCCGGGTGCTACCGGTGTATCAGCAGGAGCAGGTGCTTGCCGGCTGACGGGCGGATTCCGGCCATGTCGTTGCGCGCCAGAGCGGTGATTCTCGACGGCGACGGCCGGCTGTTGCTCGATCGCACCCATCACACCGATCGCCCCATCTTTTACTGGCTCCCCGGAGGCGGTGTCGAGCCGGGCGAGACCGCCCGTGAGGCGCTGCAACGCGAGTTGATCGAGGAGGCGTCGCTTCGGATCGATGTGGGGCGGCTGCTCTACGTCAGCGAGAACCTGTTCGTCGAGAGCGGCGACTACCGCCACGAGACGATTCTCTACTTCCTCGCGTCGATCACCGGGCGCGATCCGGCACCGCCGGCCGATCCCCGAAACCACGAGTGGCACGCCCCCGACTCCACGCCCGGGCCGCTACTTCCGCCGCAGATCGCCGAGGCGTTGATTCCGACATCCCCACCGGCTTTGACCGTGCGGTGCAGCACCTGGTCACCGACCACCGGCCATAGACGCGCGGTCAGCGGATGGCGATCAGTGCGTGTGGGAGCAGGAACCGGTGTTCTTGTCGATCTGAATCTGCTCCTGATTCAGCGCGTCGTCAAGCGGCCGGTCGAAGGGCGTACGGCCCAGTGATGGCGGCAGCAGATCCACCGGGTTGAGTCCGGTGCGATAGTGGCCGGGCGGTGGGCCCTCCCAGTACAGCACCGGGGTGACGCCAGGTCCGTTCACCGTGGCGCGGTACATCTTGCCGCGACCGGGCACGCTGCGGTCCTTGATCCCGGCGATGTGCTTGTAGACGCCGTCGCAGAAATCGCCCTCGGGGTGGTGTACGAGGAAGCTGTTGTACCGATACCAACCGCCGGCCTGCCGGTAGCCCCCCGCCCACGGCGGATCCAGGGTATCGATGGTGACCAAACGCCCATAGCTATCAGTCGGCGAGCCGCGGCCGGTCGATGAACCACCGTACACGGGGGTACCCTGGTAGGTCAGCTGGCCGTAGAGGTGGTCGTAGCGGTCGCCGTAGATCCAGTCGGCTTTGAGCCAGAACTTGGGAAGTGCGGTGTTCCAGTGCGACGCCCAAAGCTCCGCGTCGGCGTGACCGTCCTTTGGCTTCCAACCGTTGTCGGGCAGTTCGGAGCCCATCCACGACTGAAGCGCCCAAAACGATCCGTCGGGCATCGCGCAGGCCCGCACCGCCATGTGAATCTTGGGGCCGCGCCCCTTGTAGGGAAGGCACTGATTGCCGTTGGCGATTTTCTTCCAGGCGCCCACCTTGAAGGGAGTACCAAAGCCGCCCGAATAGTTGATCTTGAACAGCTGGGCAGGCCCGATATCGGGGTGTGGGGTGGCGTTACGCGCGCCCCACAGCAGCACGTGATGGGTGGAGCCCTGTGCGCTGTAGGTGACCAGGGCGACCTGCTGCCCATCGAGCTTTCGGACTTTCAGCGTGATGTGCTTGGCGTTTCGGGCAATCATCTTGGCGGCGAACGCCTGCGCCGGCAGGACTGCCAGGAGCGCGAAAACCGTAATAATTGCAACGCGAATACGACCCATGCCAACTATGTCGGCACCCGGGGGCAGAAGCTGATCCCCCATACGGGCGGTGGGGGCTCCCCCAAACGGCAGGCAAGTCTAAACTCGAGCACCATGCACGCGACCAACGACACCGTTCAGATCACGCGCGCCGAGGCGGTGATGACGCTTACCCTGAATCGCCCCGACAAGCTGAATGCGATCGACTCATCCATGCACAGCGCGTTTGCCCGAGCGCTGGCCGAGGCGGCTGTGCCCGATGTCCGGGCGGTGGTGATCACCGGTGCCGGGAAGGGCTTCTGCGTTGGCCAGGACCTCGCCGAGCTCACGCCCGACGCGGATATCGGCGAGCTGGTACGCACGCACTACAACGCGAACATGCTGGCGCTGCGGGCGCTTGCCAAGCCCGTGATCACCGCGGTCAACGGCGTCGCCGCAGGAGCGGGTCTGTCGCTTGCGATGGCCGGTGATGTCCGCATCGCCTCGAAGTCTGCGAGATTCGTCCCGGCGTTCATCAACATCGCGCTCGTGCCTGACTCGGGCGCGTCGTACTTCCTCAGCCGAATCCTCGGCCCGGCGCAGGCGCTGGAATGGATGGCGTCGGGACGGATGGTCGACGCCGAGGAGGCGCTTGAGTGGGGCCTTGTGTCCGAGCTGGTTGAGCCCGATTCCCTTGCCGGCCATGCCGCCGGTATCGCCGCCGACTGGGCGGCGAAGCCGACCCATGCGATCGGGATGTACAAGCAGCTCTTTGAGCACGCTCCCGCATCACTCGATCATCAGCTCGAGCTGGAGGCCCAGATGCAGGCCGCGGCTGCCGCCGCCCCCGATTACTCGGAGGGCGTGGCGGCCTTTCATGAAAAGCGCCCGCCGCGCTTTCATGGCTCCGCCTAGTTCGGGACGTCCACCAGGTCGCACGACAACCGGCCGCTCGCGCGGTACTCCTGCCAGTGACGAAACGCCGACTCGGTCAGGCGGCCCTTGATCTCGCCGCGGCTGATCAGCGCTTCGATCTCGTCGGGCGTAAACCATTCTGGGGCGGCCACGATGTCGGGGTCGTTCACCGCGTAGCTGGTCTGGCGCGGCTGGCCGCACAGATAGTTGAGCCGCACAGACGTGCCGATGCGCTTGCCGTCCTCGTCGTGCTCGCGCACAAGCGCCTGTCCGACCAACGTCGCTTGGCTGGCGGCATACCCGGTTTCCATCAGCAGGTTTCGGTTGACGACGTGCTCGGGCAGCTGCACATGTCCATCCTCGTCGCTTCGATCCATCCACCCGGTGGGAAAGTTCCAGCGCGGCTGGCCCTGTCGGTTGAGCTGTCTCACCATCAGGAGCTCACCGCCATGCTCCACGATGGCGCACACGGTGGTTGCCAGGATCAACTCATGATCGAGGCTGGTCAGCGAGGCGATCGTCGGCGCGGTGGCCGCGAACGCGTCGGTCGGAGTCTGAGGGTCGCTCATGCGGCGACTGGTTTAAGTTGAGTCACGCTTGCAGGATATACCCCGTAATGGCCAATCAGGAAATTGTTGAATGTGGTCGGCCGGGCCCGCAGCCGGTCAGGATGCGGCGTGACCGAGGTCACAGAGCATCACAACCGCCTGGTTTTCGGCGTTCCACCAACCGGCGGGCTCCCACAAAGGGACGAAGCCGTTTTGGCGGTAGAAACGGCGGGTACCCTCGTATCCGTCGGCGATTCCAGGCTCGTCGGTGGTCGCCGAAAGCGTCGTGACAACCAGATATCGCGTTGCGGCCCGGCGTGACTGCTCGCCGAGCTCGGCGAGCAGCCGTCCGCCGATCCCACCGCGGCGGTGGTCGGCAGCAACCGCGAGCCATGTGATCTCCCGGGCGTCGTCAAACCACGCGCGCCACGTCATGAATCCCACCAGCGAGCCACCGTGGATTGCCGCGAGGCCGGGGTCAGCACGCACCGACCGCGCGCACTCGGCGCGTCCATCCGGGTCGCCGAAGTGGTAGGGCAGCGAGGCGATTACGGCATCGCAACCGTCCGCGTCTGCGAGCGCGAGCGGCCGGATCTCAACCTCCAGGGTCATGCCGGCGTTGGCTGGGGCGCTCCGGTCAGGGCGCGCTCGACCAGGGCCCGATCCGGGCCGACCAGAAACAGCAGCTCGCTGTTTCGCAGATGCGACACGGCGCCCACCCGTTGGCCCGCGGGATTGTGAATACCGATCTGGGCGCCGACGTAGCGTCTGCTCTCCACTTCGAGTACCCCCACGTGGCCGTGGGACTCCAGTGCGGTCACGACCTGCGCGCGATCGTGCCGGGCCTCGTTTGAGAGCGACACGAGCAGCCACGGAGCGGTGATCGCCGCGAGCAGATCGGCGAGCGCTGCGGGAGCCTGCCTGCGCGAGTTATACGCGCTCTTGGTCGTCTGGCAGTCAACGCGCTTGCGCGCGACGCCGTAGGCCTCGGGTTGATCCCAGCGCACCAGCGTCTCCCAGATGTGGTAGTTCGAGTAGTACGAATGCTGGTTGTAGGGCGGGTCGACGTACACCAGATCGACGTCGAGCGTGGAGGCAAGTGCGTTGGCGTCACTGCGGCTGACGGTGCCCCGTGGCCCGGGCACCTCGTGTGGCTCGCGTAGCTCGAGATCATTGTGGGCACGCGGAGCCCACGACTTGAGAAAGGCCATCTGGACGCCGGTGGTGCTATCGACCCGATCGGCGGCCTCGAGCAGCGAGGTCAGCACCAGGCCCCGCTCCACCGGGGCGAGCGCCAGGGTGTCGATCGCCGTTCGGATCGCGTCGACGCGGGCGCCGTTTTGGGGGGTGAAGAAGCGCGCGTCGATACAGAAGGTCTGGGTGAAGTAGCCGGGAGCGGGTGGCAGCCGCTGGAGCTCGGCGAGCGTCCGCCGAAGCGCGGCCCGATCGATCGTCTCGTCGGCTTCGATGTACGCCTGTCCCAGCACCTGTGAATAGCTTGCGAGGTCGTTGGACACCACCTCGAGGCCGATCTGGCGGAGTCCCTGGCCGACCCGCGTGGTGCCGGCGAAGAGGTCACACGCCGTGGTCACCGGCAGCTCACTCACGATTTGCTGGATCAGGGGTACCAGTCGCCGTTTCGAACCAAGGTACTTGATCACCCGCCGACACTAGCGACCGGCCCGGTCGGCGAGTTCGCTTCACATGCGCGTCGCAAATTCGAGATGATCGCCCCGACGTGACCAACATCAACGACCCGCACTACGACGAGCTGCGTGAGCATCCGGGGTTTCGCGCCCGGCGCGCCCGGATCGGCTACCAGCTTCGCAGCGAACGGATCGGGCTGAGCCTGTGGGAGGTCGATCCCGGCCAGGCCGCCTATCCGTATCACTACCACCTCACCGAGGAGGAGCTGGTGGTCGTGCTCGACGGCGAGCTGACCCTGCGCACGCCCGACGGGGTTCGCGCACTCGAATCCGGCGAGGTGGTGCGATTTCCGCGAGGCGAGGGTGGAGGACACCAGATCGTCAACAACTCCGCCGTGATCGGCCGGTTCCTCTCAACCAGCACCCACGGGGAGCCAGACATCGTGTTCTATCCCGATTCGGGCAAGGTGGGCGCGGCGGAGCGGCTGCCCACAGGCGGTGGCGTTCGCCTGTACTTCCGCGAGTCCGACGGTGTCGACTACTACGAGGGCGAACACCACCCCTAGCTCAGCAGAATTCCTCCCGCACATCGCCGCTTCGCCGTGACAGAAGCCCGTTTGCGGTCAGCTCGTAAAACCCCATCTCGCCCAGCGGTGGCGAGTAGGCGTGGATGGAGGTGGCCGCCAGAGGGCCGGTCTGGCTCACGTCGTGGATATGGGTTGAGCCGAACGAGAACACGGTGCCACTGCTGTGGATCACCGAGGGGGTGGGACCGGCCGCGACGGCCAGGCGCCGTTCTTCGAGCGCTCCGTCGGTGACCGCGACCGCCCCGCGACTGCCGTTGTGGTCGTGAAATCCGGTGTCCTGCTGCTTTGACCAGCAGATCAGCCACACCTCGAGCGTCGAGTCGAGGTGCAGGCGAACGTAGAACCGTTCGCTGGTGGAGTGGCGCACCAGGTGCTGCCACAGATGGGGCCTGGCGGCCAGCGCCCGCACCAGCTCCTCGAGCTCCATGCGGCTGAACTCCCAGCCTCGGCGTCTCTGTGAGAACCACAGCTCGATCCGAGGGTCGGCGGCATCGAGTTCGGAGGAGCTCTCAGGGGTTCGTGCAAATGTGGACATCTCTCACCTCGTTTCGGCCGTGACCGCGACGCGGTGCACGGCATTCGTGCAGTAGCCGCCGACGTTGGGCACGGCGGTGGTTGGTTGGACGGCCCCGCGGCGGTCGGTTGCCCGGACGCTCAGGGAATGACTGCCGGGCTCGAGTTCGACGGTCGCGTGCCAGTGGGTCATGCCGTAGCGGCCCGAGCGCCGAACGATCGTCGCCGGCCGCCACTGTTCAACGCCTTTGCGAACCGCGACCTCGTCGAGTGGCACGCCCGGTGCCCACGCGACTCCGCGCACGTCCACGACTCCGGCGCGCAGGTGCTCGCCGTCCGCAGGCCAGGTGATCAGCGAATGCACCGAAAGCTCGGCTATGCGAGTGCCAGGCCCGGTCGCGTCGCCGGGCTCGTGCCAGCGGTAGTCGATCGCCTGGAACGGGCCGTCGAACGGGCTGGTGACAACATGGATCGCCGCCAGCCACTTGACCGAGTCCATCGCATACCAGCCGGGCACGATCACCCTCACCGGCCCGCCGTGTTCGACCGGGATCGGCCGACCGTTCATCTCGTATGCGAGCAGGGTGTTGGGGTGCAGGGCCTTGGCCAGGGGCAGCGACCGCGCGTAGGCGTGCTCTCCCGGGTGGCAGTCGCGGCCACGGTCGGCGCCGCGCAACACGACCTCGACCGCGCCCCGGTGAACGCCCGCGCGCTCCAGCACTGCCGAGAGCGGGACGCCGGTCCAAACCGCGCTTGAGACCGCGCCGACGCCCCAGGGCAGGCCACGAGTGGAAGGGCCGTGCTCGGTGCGGCGGTGCCCCGCGCACTCGAGCACGACAGGCAGCGAACGCCGCTCGGCGGAGCGAAGCGCGGCTGCTCCGATCACCATCGGCTCGGCTACAGCGCCGCCGACGGCAATCGCCCACCTCGCGTAATCAACGTACGGAGTGGGGAAATGGTTTCGGCGGAAGTGGCCCACCGTGGTTGGCGTGATCGATTCGAGATTGGCCAGGCTCGCGGCCTGGTTGACGACCAAAGGGTGAATGTCAAGTTTGTCAATCGACATTGTTGGTATTACGGTACGTTCACGATTCCTGATCGTCAAGTGGCTTAACACCGTCGCAACACTGGTGGCCGTCGAGACGTGGGTGGGCAGCGGGATACGGTTCGGTCATGGCCGAGGTCGCCCAACCGGTAGCGCTGCCTGAGGCGCGACTCGAGCGCGCGCTCGATCGCGTGCCCGCGGCGGCGCTCCTGCTGGCCGCGACCCTCGCCTTCCAGGTGGGTGGCGCCCTGGGTGTGTGGGTGCTTCCGGCCTTTGGTGCGCTCGGCACCGCCTGGGTGCGTACCGCAATCCCCGGTCTGCTCCTGTGTCTGGTCGCGCGACCCCGGATCCGTGGGCTCGACCGCCGTGCGGCCATGGTCGCGCTCGGGCTCGGGTTGGCGCTGGCCGGGTCGAATGCGGCGTTCTACCTGGCGGTGGATCGAATCCCGATTGGCGCGGTGGTGACCGTGTCCTTTGTGGGGCCGCTGGCGGTCGCGCTGTACGGCTCGCGGCGTCCGCGCGACGTCGCGTGGGTTGCGCTGGCTGCCGCCGGTGTGGGGCTGTTCGGGGGGCTGCCGGGTGGGGCGGCGCTCGAGCCCGTTGGTCTCGCATTCGCCGTACTGGACGGGATTTCATGGGGTATCTACGCCGTGCTCGCCAAGCGCATTGGGTCGATGATGCCTTCCAGCCAGGGGCTCACGCTGGCGGCGTTGGTCGCGGCTGTCTTGCTGTTGCCGTTCGTCCCATCGGAGTTCGACGCCTCGGCGGTTTCGCCAAAGGTCGTGGCGGCGATCGCCGGTGTCGGGCTGTTCACAGCGGTTCCGTATCTGCTCGAATTCGCCGCCTTGCAGCGGATGGCGACCGCGACCTATGGGGTTCTGGTGAGCCTCGAACCGGCCTTCGCGACCATCGTGGGGATCCTGATGCTCGGTCAGGACCCGACCCCGGCTGAGGCCGCCGCGGTGGTGCTGGTGGTGGTGGCCTCGGTGGGAGCTGCGCGGTCGGCAGGCGCCGCGGTCGCCGCCGACGTCGGCGACGTGTGACGGTTACGCCTCCATCATCCAGATGGACGGTCCGCCGTCGGGCGAGTTTCCCTCGAACGTGACCGCGAACCCGAGGCGCTGAAAGTACCTCACCTGGGGTGGGTCGAATGCGATCAGGCCGGCGCGGACGCCTTCGGCCCGGGCTCGCTCGAGTCCGTGGTTGACCAACGCGGCTCCGAGTCCCTGATTGCGGTGGGCAGCGGACACCCCGATCATGTCGAGGTACCAGTTGTCGTGGTGGCGACGGCAGGCGTCCACCCAGTCCCAGAAGCGATCGTGGCGCTTGCCGCCGTCCAATGTCAGTGCGTTGATGGCTTCGCGCACGCGGAGGTCGTGGGTATAGATATCGGCGCCGTGATCAGCCGGGATCCAGGTTGCCACCCCGGCGCCGTCTCCCACCGACCACACGTCGCCGAGATCCACCACGCCGGCCAGCCAGAGCGTGAACGCGCGCGTCAGTCGTTCCTCCAGACGATCGTCCACACCGTATGTCCACCGGGACACAGGATCGCCGACCAGGGCAGTTGCGAGCGTTCGAGCCCCGGGGCTGAGCATTGCCCTCGTGACCTGGAGTACAAGATGGTGAATTCGCCGAGTTTAGTACGTTTTGGTGCGATCTTTCAAGCGTTCGCTACGCGATTGACGCGAGGTCGACCGGGATCACCGTGCCGCTGACCCCGGACGCGCGCTCGCTCGCGAGAAACGCGACCACCTCGGCGACCTCCCGCGGTTCGATCATGCGCCCGGCCGGATTGTGATCGTTCATCGACTCCAGCACCTGCTCGCGGGTGCGACCATGGAGCCGCGCCTGATCATCGATCTGGCCCTCAGCCATGTTCGTCCACATCCAACCGGGGGCGACCGCGTTGACGGTGAGCCCGAGCGGCGCGCCCTCGAGGGCGGCGACCTTGACGAGTCCCGCGACGCCGTGTTTGGCCGACACATACGCCGGCTTGAACCGCTCGCCGACGAGGCTCGAGGTCGAGGCCGTCACGATGATGCGACCGCCCGGCTTCGAGGTTAGCGGGGCCCACGCATGCTTGATCGCGAGAAACGGCCCCGTCAGCATCAGTCCGACCAGTCGATCCCACTGGTCATTGGGAAACTCGGCGAACGGTGCCATGAACTGGGCGCCCGCGTTCAGTACCAGGGTGTCCAGGCGGCCATGCTGCTCGAGCGCGACCTCCACCATTCGCCGGCAACCGGATTCGCTGGCGACATCCAGATGCTCACAGCCGGCTCCGCTGAGATCGACGCCGACGACCGTCGCGCCCTCGCGCACGAGCAGTTCTCGGATCGCGCCGCCGAGGCCACCAGCCGCGCCGGTCACGATCGCCACGCGGCCGTGTTGGGGGCCGCCGTGGGCGGCGGGCTGGGATGATTCGGAAGCTCGATGCACCGGCAGAGTGTACGGGTTTTCCCCGTCGCCGGAGGGGTGGAGGGCCAACTGGCCGGACGCCGGACACGCGTTTGCTAATCTGACGTGTACGGAAGCTTTGCACCCCAATCACTCTCCCCACACGCGCTCGGAGCGCTACAAGTGGATCGCGCTCAGCAACACGACGCTTGGGGTGCTTTTGGCCACCCTTGATTCGTCGATCGTCTTGATAGCGATGCCCGACATCTTCCGGGGGATCCATCTCGACCCGCTGATGCCGAGCAATAGCTTCTATCTGCTCTGGATGATCTTCGGCTACCTGATCGTCACCAGTGTGCTGGTGGTCAGCTTCGGGCGGTTGGGCGACATCTACGGCCGTGTGCGCATGTACAACCTCGGCTTTGTGATCTACACAGCCGCGTCGCTGTTGCTCGCGATCGACTGGTTGACGGGTACGGCAGGCGCTGATTGGCTGATCGCGTTTCGCGTCGTCCAGGGCGTTGGGGCGGCGTTCCTGTTGGCGAACTCGGCCGCGATCCTGACCGACGCCTTCCCTGCGGATCAGCGTGGAATGGCCCTCGGTCTGAATAACGTGGTCGCCGTGGCAGGGATGTTCGTCGGGCTTGTCCTCGGCGGGCTGCTGGCGCCGATCAGTTGGCGGCTGGTGTTTTTGATCTCCGTGCCGATCGGCCTGTTCGGGACGGTATGGGCCTACATGAAGCTCGAGGAAACCGGGATCCACCGAAAAGCGCCGATCGACTGGCTCGGAAATCTGACGTTTGCCGGCGGCCTGGTGCTGATCATGATCGGAGTGACCCATGGAATCCGCCCCTACGGGGGTCATCCGATGGGCTGGCAGAACCCGCAGGTGATCGCCGAGCTGGTCGGCGGCATCGGCCTGCTGATCGCATTTGCAGTGGTCGAGAGCCGGATCGCCCACCCGATGTTCAAGCTGTCGCTGTTCAAAGTTCGGGCGTTCACGTTCGGGACGTTGTCGAGCTTCATGTCTGCGGTCGCCCGCGGCGGCCTGATGTTCATCCTGATCATCTGGCTCCAGGGCATCTGGCTGCCGCTCCACGGCTACACGTTTACGTCGACGCCGCTGTGGGCGGGTATCTACATGCTGCCGCTGACGGTGGGGATCATGGTCGCGGGGCCGATCAGCGGATTTCTGTCGGATCGGTACGGGGCGAGGCCTTTCGCGACCGGGGGGATGCTCGGCAGCGCCCTGTCGTTCGTGTTGCTCGCGCTGCTTCCGATCAACTTTCCGTATCCGGCGTTTGCGGCGATCCTGTTCCTGATGGGGGCCTCGATGGGCGTGTTCGCCTCACCGAACCGGGCCGGTGTCATGAACAGCCTGCCACCGGCCGATCGCGGCGCGGGCGGGGGTATGAACCAGACCTTCCAGAACTCTGCGCAGGTGCTCTCGATCGGGATCTTCTTCAGCCTCATGATCGCGGGCCTCGCCTCGACGCTTCCCACCCACATGACGGCGGGCCTGGTCGCCCACGGCGTTCCCGCCGCCGCCGCGCATCACGCGGCCAACCTGCCCCCGATCTCGATCCTGTTTGCCGCGTTTCTGGGCTACAACCCGATCCAGCACCTGCTGGGCGCACACGTCCTCAGCCAGGTGTCGCCGGCCGACGTCGCGACGATCTCGGGTCGCGGATTCTTCCCCAACCTGATCGCAGCACCGTTCCAGACGGGGCTTCACCTGGCGTTTGGGTTCGCCATCGTGGCGTGTCTGATCGCCGCCGCCGCGTCCTGGTTCAGAGGCCGGCGATACGTCGATGGCGAGCCGCTAGTCGCGCCGATCGGGGATCCGCGCCAGCCAGCCGTCGAGCTGGTGGAAGCCCGCGGATACCGCCAGGAACAGTAGGGCGATCCACACGCAGTTGGCGGCGACCTTCCCGTAGCCGAGCGTGGTCACATCGATGAAGTGGTACGGGTACCAGTTCACGATCGGCCCTCGAATCAGCGTGAGCCCAAACCACACGATCGGGTAGAGCAGCGCCAGTCCGGCGACGCGCCACGAGATCTGCCGCCGGGGGCCAAACATGAGCCAACCGACGACCGTCGCGATCGGAATGGCGGTGTGCAGAATCTGGTCGGCGACCAGTCCCCAGCCGTCGAACTCCACCGTCCGCGCGATGGCAACGTGGTAGACGATGCCGGTGATGGTGATGCCGACCAGCCCCATCAGCCGAAACACGCGAAACGCGGTTGACGGACGTTCGAGCCGCACCGCGAGCAGCAGGCAGGTCACTCCCACGATGATGTTCGAGTCGATCGTGAAGAACCAAAGGACGTTGAAGATCCGCCCCGGGACCGTGGGGAAGACGCCCTGATCATTGGTGGCGGCGACGGCGAACTGGACGACCAGCCCGATCGCGACCGCGGCGGCGGTGCCTGCAAACCACAGCCGCGCGGGGGTGGTATTCACGCCCGGGACACTACTGCCGAAATCGGATCCCCCGACTCGCGGGGTCGCACCTACACTGCAGACGGTCCGCGAGTTAACGGGAGGTTTTTCATGGCGACAACCACCACGCACGAAGACGAGCAGGTTGAGCGCGCGAACACGTCGGGGCTCACCCCAGTTGTGTTCATCCACGGCCTCTGGCTGCTACCCAGCAGCTGGGATCGATGGGCGGCGGTGTTCGAGGAGGCCGGCTACTCAGCCCTCACACCCGGCTGGCCGGACGACCCCGAGACGGTCGAAGAGGCCAAGGAACATCCGGAGGTTTTCGCCCACAAGACGGTGGGCCAGGTCGCGGATCACTTCGGCGAGGTGATCGGCAAGCTCAACAAGAAGCCCGCCGTGATCGGGCACTCCTTCGGAGGACTGCTCGCCCAGATCGTCGCTGGCCGGGGGCTCGCGGCGGTCACTGTGGCGGTCGATCCGGCGCCGTTTCGAGGGGTGCTGCCGCTTCCCATCTCGGCGCTCAAGTCGTCACGTCCCGTGCTGGGCAATCCGACCAACCGCCATAAGGCTGTGCCGCTCACGTATGAACAGTTTCGCTACGCCTTCGCCAATGCGGTCAGCGAGGATGAGGCCAAGCAGCTCTACGACGAGTTCGCGGTACCCGCGCCGGGGGCGCCGCTGTTCCAGGCGGCGACTGCGAACTTCAATCCGTGGACCGAGGCCAAGGTCAACAGTAAGAACCCCGAGCGGGGCCCGCTTCTGATTGTCAGCGGCGAGAAGGATCACACCGTTCCGTGGGCGATCGCGAACGCTTCGTACAAAAAGCAGAAGCGAAACCCCGGGGTGACCGAGATCGTCGAGATGCCCAACCGCGGGCACGCTCTCACGATCGACGCGGGTTGGCGGGAGGTCGCCGACACCGCCTTGGCATTCGTCAAGCGCGCCGAGACCGGCTCCGCTACCCCGGAAGCACCGTAAGGCGCAGTACCGAGGGCTCAGGTCCGCCGGTCTGCAGGCGTTGGTGGTTCACCACCGTCTCGACGGCGGACCACGGGCTCTCGGATGTGCCCGGGTGGGGGAGGTAGAGGGGATAGTCGCTGGACGCGACCTGGAGTCGCAAGCGGTGGCCGGGCGGGAGCCGGTGACCGGTGTGGCCCAGGTAGATCTCCACTGCCGACCCGTCCGCGCGGTCGACGACCTGCTGGCCGTAGAGCAGGATGTGGGCGCTGCCGTCGGCGGCCACGTCCACCAGCTTCACGTGGGCGTACATCGACGGGCCGTCGCTCTCCAGGTGGAGACATGCCGACACCCGCCCGGCCAGGGTGAGCGGCTCGGTGAGCGGATCGCTGGTAAACACGACCACGTCGTCGCGCGCGGCGACTCCCCGCTCATCGGGATACTCGTACAGGAACGCGAACGGGTTGGTGATCGTGGACGGAACGAGGTCTTCGGGGTCGTGGTTCCAGGTCATCTCCCCGGCTGGTTCCGGCTCCGCACGCAGCGCCCCATCAGCCGCGAGGTAGAGCAGCTGTTGGGTGGCGCCGGGAGGTGGCCACCTCGGCGATGATCGCCACCCGTCGTTTCCGAGATGCCAACGCACTCGCGGCACGGTGGGCGGGTCAGCGCGCTCGGCGAGGAACGCGTCGAAGAAGTCGAGTGCGGGTGCCAGGTAGCGCGGCAGCATCAGTTCGAGCGCATCGTCGTGGGTGTCGTGATCGAGCGACTCGGGGATCGGAACCGCCTCGAACCGGTAGTTCTCGTGGTCGGTCGATCCCGCGTGCAGATACTGATACGGCGCGGTCGCGGGGTCGGCCATCAGACGCTCGTAGTCGAGCATGTGAGGCGGCGTGATGTTGTCGAACCAGCCCACGCCGTGCAGGGTGGGAATGCGCAAACTCTCGAACGGATGGCCGGCGGCGTACAGGTCGACGCCCGGCTGGCCGTGCGATTCCGCCACCAGCCGGTCAAATGCGATCGAGCGTGCCCCGATCGCCTCGAACCCCTCGTCGAAGAGTTCACTCAGCGGCCTATGGCTCCAGTCGGGTGTCCAGTGGTGGGTGAGGTTGTCCGACCAGAACTCGGCCAGGTAGTGGGCGCCGTAGAGCGGCGTCACTCCTGCCAGCCAGGCGAACAGGTCGGCCACGGTGACGCGCGGCACGATGGCCTTGAGCGCAGGGTGCCGGGAGGCCACCGCGGCCCACTGGGTGAAGCCGTAGTACGAATCGCCCCACATCCCGACCGCACCGTTGCTCCATGGTTGGCGTGTGATCCACTCGAGCGAGTCGTAGCCGTCGTCGATCTCGTGGACGAACGCGTTGGTGTCACCACCCGACCGGAACTTGCCTCGCACATCCTGGGGAAGGAACGCATACCCCCGGTCGGTGAAATGGCGCGAGATGAACGGCATCCAGCAGTAACGCCCGTTCTTGTCGTAGGGCAGCCGCACGAGCACCGCGGGGAACGGGCCGTCGCCCTCCGGCAGGTAGACATCGATCGCGAGCGAGACGCCGTCGCGCATCGGCACCATGTGCTGCGTCGCGCGTGGGTCGACCGGCGCTGGATCGAGCGTCTCGACAGAGATCGTCATCGGCACAGCGATATTACCGACCGCCCAGCGGTAGGTGCCGCCGGGTGAATAACGGTGCCAGGCACCGTTATTCACCCGTTACCCATCCCCGCGACGCCGAGCGTCCGGTACCGCGTTTACGACCTTCCTGAGCCCGAGCTGATGCCGAGTGCGTAGAGAAGGAACAGCGCCAGAACTACAACGAGCGCGACCACCAGCGCGATGAGAAGTCGTTTGACTCGAGGCGCAATCAGCACCAGTTCGCCGATCCGTTATCTCCCACGTGAATAAATGGTGCCTGGCACCATTTATTCACGGCCGATGATCTCGATGCGGTAGTCGTCGGGGTCGCGGACGAAACACAGGAACGATCCGCCTTCGCTCACCTGATACGGGGGCTTCTCAGGTTCGATGCCCTGGGTTTTGAGAGCCTCCAGGGTGGCGTCGAGATCCTCGACCCCGATGGCCACATGACCGTAGCCGGTTCCCATCTCGTAGGTGCGGCCGTCATGGTTGAGCGTGAACTCGAGCTCCGACTTCTCGCCGGGCATCCCGTAGAAATAGTTGGTGGCTTCGAGCTCGCCGTTTCGAACGATGGGAAGCTCCCGTCGAAACTCGAACCCGAGGGCCTCGTAGAACGCACGGGTGCGCGTGGGATCGGTGATCCGATACATGGTGTGAAGGTATGTGGACATGCCGGCATTCTACGGCCGTGCTGCCCGGCTCACCAGTCGGCGAGCACGTTCTCGTCGCTCGGCGCGCCCGCGATGGCGGCCTCGAAGGCCGACACCTCCTCGGGGCGCATCGAATACGTGTGGGCCGTGTCGGGATACGTCCCCGATCGGACCTCGCTTGCGTAGGCCGAGACGCCGTCGGCGATGGCATCGCCGATCTCGGCGAACCGCTTCACGAACTTCGGTGCGCCCTCGTCCACGGGGCGCATGCCGAGCAGGTCGTGGAAGACGAGCACCTGGCCGTCGGTGCCGGCCCCGGCGCCGATGCCGATCGTGGGAATCGTGAGCCGCCGCGTGATCGCAGTCGCCACCGGCCCTGGGACGCACTCCAAAACGATTGCAAAGCAGCCCGCCGCCTGAAGCGCGACCGCGTCTTCGTACAGCTGGCGCGCCTGGTGCCACTCGCGACCCTGGGCCTTGTGACCGCCGAGGATGGTGGCGGTCTGCGGGGTCAAGCCGATGTGGCCCATCACCGGAATGCCGGCGCCCCTCACGGCCGCCGCCCGGCGCACGGATTCGCCGCCGCCCTCGAGCTTGATCGCGTCGGCCCGCGCCTCCTTGATGAAGCGGCCGGCGTTGCGAACAGCCTCCTCGTTCGACACCTGGTAGCTCATGAACGGCAGGTCGCCGATCACCAGCGCGCGGTCGCAGCCGCGAGCAACGGCACGGGTGAGGATCAGCAGCTCATCCATGGTGGCACCGACCGTGGAGACCGGGTCGTGGCCAAGCACGTTGTTCGCCGCCGAGTCGCCGACGAGCACGAGGTCGACGCCGCACCGGTCGACGATCCGGGCGGTGGGATGGTCGTAGGCCGTGATCATGACGATCGGGTCGCCGCTGATCTTCATCTCGGACAGGGCCGGTAGTGAAACCTTCATGTGTCCTCTAGGTGAACTGTATCTATCAGGCGGGTCGGCCCGAACCGGGCAGCGGCCACCACGATTGCTCCTGGCCGCTCATCGATCTCGACGAAGGTGGAGGGGTCGACCACCGCCAGGTAGTCGACCTCGCCATCGATCACGCCCGCGTCTCGGGCGAGCAGGCCGCGGTAAAGCGAGGGCGCACGGCGCCGCTGCTCCGCATCGAGGTAGACGTTTCGGGACGAGACGGCAAGGCCGTCGGGCTCGCGCACCGTCGGTACGGGCTTGATCTCGACCCCGAGCTCGAGATCGCTGTTCATCCGCCGGATCACGGCCAGCTGCTGGGCATCCTTCTCACCGAAGTAGGCCGCGTCGGGGCGCAGCCGTGCGAACAGCTTGGCGACCACGGTGGCCACACCGTCGAAGTGCCCTGGACGGTGGGCCCCCTCAAATCTCGTCGCCAGATCACCCACCGTGACGGTCGTGTCGAAGCCCGCCGGATACACCTGCTCGACGGTGGGTGCGTACACCTCGTCGACGCCTTCGGCGGCGGCGATCTCGCGATCGCGTTTGGGATCACGCGGGTAGTTCGCGAAGTCTTCCCCGGCGCCGAACTGGCTGGGGTTCACGAACAGACTCATGATCACGCGGTCGTGCTCGGCTCGGGCGGCGCGCAAGAGCGCCCGATGACCCTCGTGAAGCGCCCCCATCGTCGGCACCAGCGCGACGGTCACAGGAGACCTCGCACAGCGTCTGCCGAACGCTCGGAAACCAGCGGTAAGGTGGCGCGCCCAAGCACCCGGTAGAGCGGCTCGAGCTCGGGCCCGATGGCGGCCAGATGCATCGCCACCGTCTCGGCATCGCCGCGGGCGATCGGGCCGGTGGGGGGCCGACCGGCAACCTCGAGCGTGCGCTCCTGGAGCGGTCGCAACACCTCCAGCGCCTGGTCTCGCTCGAGGCCACTTCGTTCGAGCAGCGACACGGCGACCGCCGTGAGCGTGACCAGGTAGTTCGATGCCATCGTCGAGGCCGCGTGATAGGTGGGTTTGGCCTCATCAGCGAGGGCGAAGGGGGTCATTCCCAACTCGCGCGCCAACTGCGATCCGACCGCCGTATCGCCGCTCACGGCCGCGAACGACCCGACGAGTTGATCCGGTCCCAGCTCGGGATCGACGGTCTGCATCGGGTGCACCGACGCTTTGGGTCCGGAGACGGCATCCAGGGCGTGAACAGTGATTGCCCCCGAGAAATGGATCACGGCGCAGTCAGGAGCCAGCCGGGGGGCGAGCCCGGCGCAGACCGAAGCGATGGCGGCGTCGGGGGTCGCGACCAGTAGCCTGCGGCAGCCGTCGAGTGCGGGCTCCTGGCCGTGGCCGACGAGCTGCGAGCCCTCGAGCCGGGCTGCCACCGTCCGGCCGACCCGGCCGGCGCCGATCACCGTGGTGTCGCGATGCACGGTCCCGAGCTTAGAGCGTGGTGCTTCGATATGCTGCGCCTGTGCCTATCTATGAGTATCTGTGCGCGGGTTGCTCGACGGAGTTCGAGGAGCTTGTGCCGCTGAGCGGGCCATCGTCGGTGCAGTGTCCCGACTGCGGCAGCGAGACCGTCACCAAGCTGCTCTCGTCATTTGCCACCAACCGGCCTGAGGGCGCGATGGTCGGCGGCGGTGGCGGCGGTTGCTGTGGCGGGTCGTGCGGCTGCGGCTGACCGTCCGGTAGCGGTGCGACAATCACCGTGGTGAACGACGACGCAGCCACCCGACGTCTTCAGCTCGAGCAGCACAGTGCCGAATGGCGCGGCTGTACCAAGTGCGCACTCGCCGAGACTCGCACCCAGGTCGTGATCGGAGCCGGTGACTCCGACGCCGACCTGATGTTCGTCGGCGAGGCCCCGGGGTTCCACGAGGACAAGCAGGGCATCCCGTTCGTCGGCCAGGCCGGGAAGCTGCTGGACTCGTTGCTGGCCGAGATTGGTCTCGACCGCAGCCAGGTCTACATCGCCAACGTGCTGAAGTGCCGCCCTCCGGGAAACCGCGACCCCCTGCCCGACGAGATCGCCGCCTGTGAGACGCACCTGTTCAAGCAGGTCGAGCTGATCCAACCGCGGGTGATCTGCACTCTCGGCAACTTCGCCACCAAGCTCTTGACCGGCCAGCCCTACGGCATCACCCGCGTACGCGGCCAGGCCCAGCCGCATCGGATCGCGGGCGTCGAACTCTCGATCTTCCCGATCTATCACCCCGCGGCGGCGCTCTATACGCCCTCCATGCTGGACACGCTGCGCGAGGACATCGGGCGCCTACCTGAACTCCTCACCGGGCGACCGGTCGCGCCGGTTCGAGCCGCGGCCCCGTCGCCGCCGCAGCCGAGTCCGGCGGTGGATCACGAGCCAGAATTCGCTCAGCTGGGCCTGTTCTAACCTCGCCCAGACCGAGGCGGCGGCGACCCGGGTGGCGGCGGTGCTCGAGTCGGGAGACGTCGTCAACGTGAGCGGTGAGATGGGAGCGGGAAAGACCGCCTTCGTGCGCGCGGCATGTATCGCGTTGGGGGTCACCGAGCGGGTCACGAGTCCCACCTACACGGTTGGACATCGCTACTCCTCGCCGACGGGGCCGGTGTCGCACCTTGACCTCTACCGCTCGCACGGCCTCACCGAGGAGGAGTGGGCCGATCTCGAGCCGTACTTCGACTCGGGCATTGCGTTCGTCGAGTGGCCCCAGGCCGGAGAGGGTGTGTTGCCGACTCCCCGGATGGGCGTGACCATTCTGATCACTGGGGTCGATGCTAGGCTGGTCGTGGTTCAAACGACCGATTCCGATGTGGCCGCCGCGCTTGATCATCCTTTCCCTTGATACCGCGACAGACGTCGCCACCTCATGCGTCTCGGTGGATGGCGAGGTCATCGGTGAGACCGCGACTCGAGGCCGATCGCGGAGCGCCCAGCACGTGCTCGAGGACGTTCGTGTCGTGCTCGCAGGTGGAGGCTTGGAGCTCGGTCAGCTGAACGCGATTGTGGTCGGGCGCGGGCCCGGCACCTTCACCGGCCTTCGGATCGGAATCGCCACCGCCCGCGGTCTGGGCATGGCCCTCGGCATCCCCGTCAGCGGAGTCTCGACGCTCGACGCCCTGCTCCAGGGGGACGGGGTGCAGGTCGCGTGCATTGACGCTCGCCGGGGCGAGGTGTTCGCCGCCGGTGCCGGGATTGAACCGCAGGCGCTCAGCCCGCAGCGGCTGGCAGCCATGCTGCCCGTCGGCGCCACGGTGGCCGGCGACGGTGCGGTGCTCTACCGCCAGTGCTTTACCGATGCCGTCGTCGCCGAGGATGATTCGCCGCTCCACATCCCCTGGGCCCGTCACCACGCCGCACTGATCGAGAGCGCCGTCGAGGCCGAGCCGCTGTACCTGCGTGTGCCCGATGCCGAGCGCAACCTTGCAGACGCCGAGACCCGGAGGGCAGCCGTATGATGACCGCCGTCGACTTCCGGCGCCTGGCTGCGAGCGATCTGGACGGCATCGAGGAGATCGAACGCCGGGCCTATCCGACGCCGTGGTCGCGCTCGATGTTCGCGGGAGAGCTGGCCAAGCCGGGCGGCTTCTGCGTCGGTGCGTTCCAGGGCGAGGAGATGCTCGGGTATGTGATCGTGTCGAAGTACGTCGACGCCTGGCACATCATGAATATCGCCGTCGACGAACCGTTTCGCGGGCGAGGGGTTGCGCGGGCTCTGCTCGAGCATCTGTTCGTCAGCACCGAGTCCGACGCCGACCGCGGCTACACGCTCGAGGTGCGGGTCTCGAATGCCGTCGCGATCCACCTGTACGAGCAGCTCGGATTTGTTGGCACCGGCGTTCGCCGCGGGTACTACACCGACAACCGCGAGGACGCTGTGATCATGTGGCGCGATCACCTGGAAACGTGAGCCGGCAGCTGATCCTGGGGATCGAGACGTCGTGTGACGAGACCGCGGCGGCCGTGATCGACGGTGACGGGGTGATTGCCGCCAACGTGGTTGCGTCGCAGGCCGACCTGCACGCTCGCTTCGGGGGAGTCGTCCCGGAGGTGGCATCACGCCGCCACCTCGAGCTGATCACACCGGTGATCGAGACTGCGCTCGAGCAGGCGGGTGCAACGCTGGATGACCTGTCGGCGGTGGCGGTCACCGAGGGACCGGGGCTGATCGGGGCACTGCTGGTGGGACTGGCGACGGCCAAGGCGATCGCGTTTGCGCGTGGCTTGCCGCTGACGCCTGTGAACCATCTGCACGGCCACGTGGCGTCCCTCTATCTCGCACCCGACCCGTTCGAACCACCATTTCTCTGCCTCCTGGCGTCAGGTGGGCACACGATCCTGGCCGAGGTGCACGAACGCGGGGACTTCATCCCCATCGGGTCGTCGCTCGACGACGCCGCCGGCGAGGCGTTCGACAAGGGAGCGCGCCTGCTCGGACTCGGCTATCCCGGCGGCGCAGAGCTCGAACGGCTCGGCGCCGCCGGCGATCCGCAGGCCTACACCTTCCCGACCGCGATGATCGGCCGGCCGGGGTTCGACTTCTCGTTCAGCGGACTCAAGACCGCCCTGCGCCACGCGGTCCTGGAGCATCCCGAGGCAGCCGACAGACCGCATCTGGCCGCCTCGTATCAGGCGGCGATCGTGCGCTCGCTGGTGTCTCGCACCGCCGACGCGATCGACGCAACCGGGCACACACAGGTCGCGCTGGTGGGCGGGGTGGCGGCCAACGGAGTGCTGCGCGAGGCCCTGCGGGCGACTGCCGCCTCGCACGGTGCCGAGCTGCGGGCCGCACCGCTGGCACTGTGCTCCGACAATGCCGTCATGATCGCCTCGGCGGCGCGCTACTCGCCCGCGATCGCCTACCCCGAGTACCTCACCCGGGATGCCTTCGCAGCCGTCGCGTGAGCGTCGAGGTGGTCATCTACACGGGTCGCGACTGCCATCTGTGCGATGTCGCCAAGACCGAACTCGAGACGCACCGCGAACGCCTTGGACTGGACATCCAGGTGGTCGATATCACGGGGGATGCCGACCTCGAGGCGCGGTTTCGAGACCAGATTCCGGTGGTATTCATCGCCGGTCGCAAGGCGTTCAAGTTCCGCGTCGACACGGATGACCTCGAGCGGCGGGTGCGTCTGGCCCAGCAGTCGGGGGCGTGACAGGTTCGATCCGTTTGAATCGAAGGTTGCCGCCCCCGTGGTCCATCTCGATCGTTAGACTTCCCCCTCGTGTTGCATGAACCCACCACTAAGGGAGAGACGTTGCCCGCAGAAAGATTGACGGTCGGAGTCGCCGCTCGTCTATCCCGTTACCTTCAAGTCCTGACCCAGGCAAAGAAAATGGGCCGGGATTCGATCTCCTCACAGGAGATCGGCGAGTACACGAACGTGAACGCCACCCAGATCCGTCGCGATCTTTCCGGCTTCGGAAAGTTCGGTAAGCGCGGGGTTGGGTACAACATCGACTACCTGATCGTCGAGATCCGCAAGATCCTGCGGACGTCGGGTCAGCACAACATCGCCCTGATCGGCGCCGGCTCCCTGGGCCAGGCGATCGCAAAATCGCCGGCCTTTGCCGACCATGGCTTCAACATCACCGCCGTCTTCGATACCGACCCGGTCAAGATCGGTGAGGCCATCGACGACATGCACGTGCAGAGCATGACCGACCTCAACGAGACGGTACGTGACCGCAACATCATCGTCGGCGTGCTGGCGGTGCCCGAGGCGGCGGCCCAGGCCGCGGCCAACGCGCTGGTGGATGCCGATGTGAAGATCATCTTCAACTACGCCGACGCGCTGATCGACACACCGTCGGACGTGACTGTGCACCGTTCGAGCCCGGTGGTCGAGCTGTTGCACGCGCTGTACTTCCACCTGACATAGGCGTTCGCCCGCCCGAAAGCGGTGCGGTCGATTGACTTGATGGCGGGGTGAGCCTCAACCGCCCCGCGCACCCGTCGATTGCCGGGGGAGTGATGCACGCTTCGAACTCCTTCGGTCGCGACCGCCGCTACCGCCTGCTTGTCGATGCCGTGTCCGATGCCGTGGCCGTGGTGGTCGGCGGCTGCATCGTTGAGATCAATCCCGCCTTCACCGCGGTGTTCGGCTACTCCGAGACCGAGGTCAGCGGGGTCGAGCTCGAACGGCTGTTCCTCGGGGACGGAGACGAGCAGCGAGTCGGCCGCACCCACAGCGGGTCGCTGCGGCAGCTCGAGGTGACCGAGCGTGCGATTCCGCCCGGTGGCGATGCCCTCATGATCGTGATGCGCGACGTCACCGAACGAAACGCGGCCAAGCACGAGGCCGACGAACTCGCCTACCAGTATGCGGCCGACCTCACAGCTGTCGCCCAGGTGGCGCGCCGACTGCCGCGCACCACCGACCCGAATGCCGCACGGGGTGCGATCTGTCAGGCCCTGCTGGAGGTCTGTGACGGAACGCTCGCGGTGTTGATGGAGCCCGACGGCCAGTCGGGTCTGGTCTCGACCGGTTTTGCGGGCGGCCGCGGTGGCTCGACGTCGTTGCGAGTCGCGGTGGACGAGGCGGGATCGGCCACCGCGGACGTGTTCTCGTCGGGCGAGCCGTTCTTCATCGCCGATCTCGCGCTCTACGACGACGTCTCACCGCGACTTGCCGCCGCCACCGGGATCGTGTCGGCGCTGTGGCAGCCAGTGCTGCGTGACGGTTGTGTGGTCGGCGTATTGCTCGTGGGCTGGGATCGGCCCGTGATGCACCTGTCTGACCGAGCGGCGGCGGTGGCCGGGCTGTTTGCCGCCGAGGCCGCAGTCGCGATCGAGCGGGCCGACTTCCTGGCGCAACTCGAAGCGCTCAACCGGGCGCTCGAGATGCAGCTGGAGGCGCTGCGGATGTCTGACCAGCTGAAGACCGACTTCGTCTCGAGCGTGTCGCATGAGCTTCGCACCCCGCTGACCGCAATCCTCGGATATGTCGAGATGCTGGCCTGCGAGGCCGCCGGAGCGATCTCACCCGAGCAGGCGGAGTTCCTCGACATCGTCGATCACAACGCCCGTCGCCTGGAGTCCCTGATCACCGATCTGCTGACCCTTTCCGGCGTCGAGAGCGGCAATCTGGCGATCCGGGCGGAGGCCACCGACCTCGGGTCGCTGATCGAGCGCGCGATCCGCGACCAGGTGCTGACGCTCAACGCCCGGCGCCTGGAGGTGATCGCGCGACTCCCCGAGCGGCGGGTGATCGCGAGTATCGATTCGGAGCGGATCGAGCAGGTGCTCGCCAACCTGCTCTCCAATGCGGCAAAGTTCACGCCGGTCGAGGGCACGGTCGAGGTCACGCTCTCGATCCACGACACGGGGCGCATCCGGCAGGCACGCGTTGAGGTGGCCGATTCGGGAATCGGTATCCCGAGCGAAGACCTGCCGCGCCTGTTCGAGCGATTCTTTCGCGCACGCAACGCCACCGATCAGGCCATCCAGGGCACCGGTCTTGGTCTGGCCATCTGCTGCGCGATCGTCGAGGCCCATCAGGGCCGGCTCAACATCCAAAGCGAGCTGGGAAAAGGCACCACTGTGACGGTGCTGCTTCCGCTGCTCGAACCCTCGCCTGAAGGAGGCTGATCGATGGAATCCGAAACAGCGACTGTGCTGGTCGCCGATGATGAACCGCATCTCTTGCGGCTGGTGAAGTTCCGGCTCGAACGGGAGGGCTACCGCGTGCTCACCGCCGCCGACGGGGACGCCGCGTTGCAGGTGGCTCGCAACGAGCGTCCAGATCTGTGCGTGTTGGATGTGATGATGCCGAAGCGGTCGGGGTTCGACGTGCTGCGCGAGCTGCGCGCCGACGAGCGGTTCAATACCACCAAGGTGATCATGCTGACCGCCCGCGCCCAGGATCGCGACGTGGACGCCGGGTTCTCGTTGGGTGCAGACGACTACGTCACCAAACCGTTCAGCCCCAATGAGCTGCGCGTTCGCATCAGCGCACACTTGAACCGGCGGTGACCCGCGCGGTCGCCGCGTCCGTTATCGTGGCGACAGATGGGCGAGACGCCGAAGATCACCGATCCCCTGGCGGCGTTGGAGGCTGCTCGCGAGGGATTCGAGCAGGGCGAGGACTTCACCGTGGGCGTGGAGGAGGAATTTGCGATCCTCGATTCCGACACGCTGGACATGGTGTCGGGCTTCGAGCGGTTCGATGAGGCGACCCGATCGGGCCCCCTGGCAGGATCGGTCGCCGGCGAGTTGATCCGGTCCGAGGTCGAGATCCGCACGGGCCGGTGCGAGACGTTCGCCGAGGCCGCCGAGGTGATGGCTCGCCGTCGGGTCGAGCTGGTCGAGCTCGCCGGACAGCTGGGGGTGCGACTCTCTGCCGCGGGCGCCCACCCATTCGCGCGGTGGCAGGACCAGGAGGTCATCGATACCCCGCACTACCACCTGGTCGAGTCGACGCTGCGCTATGTCGCCTGGCGCAACAACACCTTCGGTATCCACGCCCACACCGGAATCCGGGGCGCCGACCGGGCGATTGCAGTCAACTCGGCGATGCGCACGGTGCTTCCCGAGTTGCTGGCGCTGTCGGCCAGTTCGCCCTGGATCGAGGATCGCTACACACATCTGCATTCGACTCGGACACAGGTGTTCACCCGCATGTTCCCGCGCTGTGGGATTCCCGACCACCTCGCCGACTGGGCCGAATACGAGCAGTACGTACGGTTTCTGATCGCCACCGGCTCGATCCGCGAGCACACCGAGATCTGGTGGAGCGTCCGGCCGCATCAGGCGTTTCCGACGGTCGAGACCCGGATCTGCGACGCGCAGCCGGAGTTCGGCCAGGCGGTCGGGCTGGCGGGGCTGATCGTGGCTCTGACCGCGCGGTTCGCACGCCTCTACGACGACGGCGCGCCGCTGCCCGTATACGCACCGCGCGAGTTGGAGGAAAACCTGTGGCGTGCGATCCGGTGGGGGATGGACGGCGAGCTGATCGATCTGGCCGCCGGACGCTCGATCCCGGCGCGGGCGCGGATCGATGCGCTGCTCGACGATGTCACCGAGGTGGCCGGCGAGCTTGGGATCACGCCGTATCTCGCCCCGCTCGAGCAGCCCTCACCAGCCCAGCGCTACTGCGCCGAGCTCGATGCCGGCGCGACCACGCGCGAGTTGTGGCCGGGCGTCGTCGAACGCACCCACGCGTCGGCTGGAGAGTGGCTCGAGCAGTTCGCGCGGGAGGCGAGTTGAGCACCCAGGAGCCTCCCCAGGGTGGTGAGATTCCCGCCGCGGCCGACGTCATCCTCTCGACGGTGCACCTGCTTCTGAGCGTTGGTTTCGCGCGCACCGGCCTTACCGGAGACGAAACTGTCGACGTCGATCTCGTCCAGACCGAGCAGTCGATCGAGGCCGTGCGGGCGTTGATGCCGGTGCTCGAGCGGCTCCTGCCGCCACAGGCCCTGATGGAGTACCGTCAGGCGCTGGCCGACCTCCAGCTGGCATACTCCCGCGGATTGGAGTCGCCCGCGGCTGGGCAGGAGCCGCCGGCGCCGCAGCCGGAGAACGTGGTCGAGCCTGAACGGCCGAAGATCTGGACACCGAGAGGGGATGTATGAGCGTCGCGGAGATCGGCGTGTTTGGAGGGTCGGGGTTCTACTCGTTTCTTTCCGACGCCGAGGAGATCACGGTGGACACGCCCTATGGCGCGACCTCAGACCGGTTTGTGGTCGGCGATATCGGCGGCAAGCGAGTGGCTTTCCTGCCCCGTCACGGCCGGCATCACCAGCTGCCACCGCATGCGATCCCGTATCGCGCCAACCTGTGGGCCATGAAGGAGCTGGGGGTGCGGCGCCTGATTGGCCCGTGCGCGTCGGGCAGCCTCACCAAGGATCTCCCGCCGGGCACGTTCGTGGTCTGCGATCAGTTCATCGACCGCACCAGCGGCCGCGCCGACACGTTCTATGACGGCCCGGTCACGACTCACGTCTCGTCCGCGGATCCGTATTGCCCCGACCTGCGCCAGACACTGCTGGAGACCGGTCGCGAGCAGGGGCTCGACATTCGCGACGGCGGCACCGTGGTCGTGATCCAGGGACCGCGGTTTTCGACCCGCGCGGAGTCGAAGTGGTTCTCGGCGATGGGCTGGGGCGTGATCAACATGACCGCATACCCCGAGGGCTGGCTCGCCCGCGAGCTCGAGATGTGTTATGCCAACGTCTCGCTGATCACCGACTATGACGTGGGGCTCTCGGACGACCCGGACGTCGATCCGGTCAGTCACGAAGGGGTGGTGAAGGTCTTCACCGAGAACAACGAGCGGCTGCGAAAGCTGCTGTTCGAGGCAATTCCGAAGATCGGCGCCCAGCCCCAGGATATTTGTGCGACGGCGCTCTCAGGAGCGCGGTTCTAAACCCACGCCGGCCGGTGGCGTGGTTACAATCCGCCGGTTGTTTCCGACCTGTTAAGGAGTTCATGCTGTGAGTTTCCTGGCCAGTCACGCGGTTGCGATCTCGTTGATTTGCGGTGTCGCTGCCGTTATTTACGGTCTGTTGCTGACGCGATGGGTGCTGAAGCAGCCCGACGGCAACGACCGCATGCGGGAGATCGCAGCAGCGATCCAAGAGGGCGCCGCCGCTTACCTGAAGCGGCAGTACACGACCATCGCGGTGGTCGCGGTGGTCGTGACGATCGTGATCGCCGTGGCCGGCCAATGGTCGGGCGACCTCGGGATCAAGGTGGCCATCGGCTTTGTGATCGGCGCCGTGCTCTCGGCGATCACCGGCTTTATCGGCATGAACGTGGCGGTGCGATCCAACGTCCGCACCGCGGAGGCCGGACGCAGGGGCATGGCCCCGGCGTTGTCGGTGGCGTTCAAGGGCGGCACCGTGACCGGCATCCTGGTTGTGGGCCTCGGCCTGCTGGGTGTGGCCGGGTACTACGGCGCTCTCAAGGTCAACGGCAGCTCCGATCTCGACGCCACCAAGGCGCTTGTGGGACTGGCCTTCGGCGGTTCGCTGATCTCCGTATTCGCGCGGCTGGGGGGCGGCATCTTCACCAAGGGCGCCGACGTCGGCGCTGACCTTGTCGGCAAGATTGAGGCCGGCATTCCCGAGGACGATCCGCGTAACCCCGCCGTGATCGCCGACAACGTCGGCGACAACGTGGGCGATGACGCCGGCATGGCGGCCGACCTGTTCGAGACCTACGCCGTCACCATCGTGGCGTCGATGTTCCTGGGCGCCCAGCTCACCGGCGATGTCCACAACGCCGTGGTGTTGCCGCTCCTGATCGGCGCCCTGGCAATCCCCGCGTCGATCGTCGGCACGCTGCTCGTGCGCCTGCCCAAGAGCGGAAGCATCATGACCGCCCTCTACACCGGCGTGCTTGTCTCGGCACTCCTGTCGGCCGTGCTCTTCATTCCGGTTGTGCATTCGGTCTCGAGCGGACTGCCCGAGGACGGCACCAAGATCTATCTGTGCGCGCTTACCGGGCTGGTCATCACCGCGCTTTTGGTGGGAATTACCGAGTACTACACCGGCACGAGGTTCGGGCCGGTCAAGCGCATCTCTCAGCAGTCGACGACTGGACATGCCACCAACATCATCGCCGGCCTGGCCGTCGGTATGCAGGCCACCGCGCTGCCGGTGATCGTGCTGGTCGTCGGCACGTTGACCGCCGACAAGCTCGCCGGCGTGTACGGGATCGCGACGGCGGTCACGGCGATGCTTTCGATGGCGGGGATGGTGGTGGCGCTCGACGCCTTCGGTCCGATTACCGATAACGCTGGTGGCATCGCCGAGATGGCCGATTTGCCACACGAGGTTCGCGACAACGTGACCGATCCGCTGGACGCGGTCGGAAACACCACCAAGGCAGTCACCAAGGGCTATGCGATCGGCTCGGCCGGTCTGGCCGCGCTGGTGCTGTTCCAGTCCTTCAGCGACGAGCTGGCGACCAAGGTCGGCCATCCCGTCGTTTTCCAGATCAATGACCCGTGGGTGCTGTCCGGCCTGCTGATCGGCGGACTGATGCCGTTCCTGTTCGCGTCGCTTGCGATGGACGCGGTCGGTCGTGCAGGTGCCGCCGTGGTCGAGGAGGTGCGCCGCCAGTTCCGCGAGATCCCGGGGATCATGGAGGGCACAGCCAAGCCCGACTACGCCCGCTGCGTCGACCTGGTGACGCGCTCGGCCATCCGCGAGATGCAGTTGCCTGCACTGATCCCGGTGGCCGTACCGATCGTGGTTGGCCTGATCTCCTACAAGATGCTCGGTGGTCTGCTCGTGGGAACGATCGTGACCGGCCTGTTCCTGGCGATCTCGATGACCTCCGGCGGAGGCGCCTGGGACAACGCCAAGAAGATGATCGAAGACGGCGCCCACGGCGGCAAGGGCTCGCCTGCCCACGCGGCCTCGATCACGGGCGACACGGTTGGTGACCCCTACAAGGACACCGCCGGCCCGGCGATCAACCCCATGATCAAGATCACCAACATCGTGGCGATTCTGATCATTCCTCTGCTCACTCGATAATTCAGACCGAGCACGCGGTATAACAGGCAGCTATGCCGGTAAAGCGTCGCCAAGCCGGGGGACTTCACCGCGTGCTCGGTACGGCGGCGCTGTTCTCCACCGCGTACGGAAACGTCGGCTCGTCGATCTATTACGCGCTCGGCCTGGTGACGGTGTACGCGCTGGGGATGACGCCGATCGCGTTCTTCATCTCGGGCTTGATTTTCTTCTTCACCGCGGTGACGTACGCCGAGGCCACCGCGCGCTTCCCCGAGGCCGGCGGCTCGGCGTCGTTTACCCGGCACGCGTTCAACGAGCTGGTGAGCTTCTTCGCCGGCTGGGCGCAGATGCTCAACTACACGGTGACGATCGCGATCTCGGCGATCTTCGTGCCGCACTACCTCGCCAAGTTCTGGCCCGGCGGTCATCTGATCGGCCACCCCAACGACATCTACGGCGGCGCGTTGGTGGTGCTGTTCCTGGTGGTGCTGAACATCGTCGGCGTGAAGGAAGCCGCAGGCCTCAACATCTTTCTCGCGCTCGCCGACCTCGCCACCCAGGGGCTGCTGGTGGTCATCGGCCTGGCGGTCGTGTTCTCTCCACACACCCTGATCAACAACGTGCAGCTCGGCACCGTTCCGACGTGGAGCAACTTCATCGTCGCGATTCCCGTGGCGATGGTCGCCTACACCGGTATCGAGACGGTCTCGAACATGTCGGAGGAGGCGATCGATCCGGCCCGGCACGTCCCCCGGGCGATCATGTACGTGGTGATCGCGGTGTTTGCGATCTACGCCTTCCTGCCCTCGGTGGCGCTGTCAGCGCTGCCGGTCAAGCCTGCGACCCCGGCGATGGTCGCCGACTCCCACAATCCGACGCTGGCGTGCGCGAAGCAGGTGAAGCTGGGCGAACCGACCTCCGAGCTTGCCTGTAGGTACGCCGGCGACCCCGTCGCCGGCCTGGTGGACAACCTCAACCTGCCCAAGATCATCCAGCAGGGCCTCGGCTACTACGTCGGGTTGTTAGCGGCGACCATCCTCATCATCGCCACCAACGCCGGCATCATCGGGGTGTCGAGACTCACCTATTCGATGGGACTGCATCGCCAGCTGCCCCCGATCATCAGCAAGGTGCATCCCAAGTACAGCACCCCGTACGTGGCGATCATCTTCTTCAGCGTGATCGCGGTGCTGCTGATGATCCCCAGGGGGTCGACCCAGTTTCTCGGCAACCTGTACGCCTTCGGAGCGATGCTGTCGTTCACGCTCGCCCACGCGGCGGTGATCCAGATGAGACGCACGATGTCTGACGACATGCCGTGGCGAGGACCACTCTCCTACCACGTCGGGAGCTATGACCTGCCGCTGTTTGCGGTGCTCGGCCTGATCGGTTGTCTGGCGTCGTGGCTGGTCACGATCGTTTTGCACTTCGTGGACGGCGTCGCCCCGGTCGGCGGAATCTGGTTGATCATCGGCCTGATCGTGTACGTCGCATACCGGCGCTCGCAGCACCTGCCGCTGACCGAGACGGTGCTGATGCCGGCCGCGACCTACGGCCCTGCGCTCGAGGTGGAATACCGCTCGATCCTGATGCCGCTCACCGCTCACCGGGTCAGCGACGAGATGACCGCGACGGCGCTTCGGCTGGCGGCCGAGTCGGGCGCGACGCTGGTTGCGCTCTACCCGATCGAGGTTCCACTCGATCGGCCACTGTCCGACGCGATGACCGATGAGGTTGCCCGGGCGGAGAAGGAGCTGCGCGAGACGGCCGCGCTCGGCGACGAGTACGGGGTCACTGTGATCACACGGCTCGTGCGGACGCGAAACGTCGGTGAGGCGATTGTGGGTGAGGCGGAGCGGCGCCGCTCCGAGATCATCGTGATGGGCGCGGCCGATCGTAAGCGCGCGGGCGAGCGGATGTTCGGGCGGGTGATCGACTACGTTCTGCGAAACGCCGACTGCCGGGTGATGGTCGGGACCGTCGGCGCGTCGATCTGATGCTTCGGGCCAATCGGGCGATCGCGGTGATCTTCGTGGTCATCGGGACGGTGATCCTGGTCGAGACCACGGTGCTGACGGTGCGAGATGGGGGAGGGCTCTCGGTCGGATTTCTGCTGGCGGCCGTGTTTCTCGTGCTTGGCGTTCTGCGATGGCGGGCCATGCGCCCGCCGCAGTAAGCTCTCACCCGCATGGCGCGAAAGATTCCTGTTCTCGGCCGCATGCTCGGCGCCCCGGCACTGTTTGCCATCGCCTACGGCGAGATCGGAAGCTCGCTGTATTTCGCGCTTGGCCTGACCTCGGTATATGCGCTGTCGGCCACGCCGTTCGTGTTCCTCGCTGCGGGCCTCCTGTTCGCGCTCGCCGCCGCGGCCTACGCCGAAGGCGGAGCCACCATCGCCGAGCCCGGCGGCGCCGCGAGCTTTGCCCGGCGGGCGTTCAACGATCTGGTCGGCTTCATCGCAGGGTGGGCCGCCGCCCTCGACTACGTGATCGCGATCGCGCTCTCAGCCCTGTTCGTGCCGCGATATCTGACCGGAGCGTTCGGTCATCCCAACGCGCTCTCGGATCGCCAGGCGGCGCTTGCAGCCGTCGGAGTTCTGGCTGCGATCACCGCGCTTCGGATGGTTCGGCGCACGAATGCCTACATGGCCGGCATCCTGCTTGCGATCCTCGATCTGCTGGTGCAGGTGAGCCTGGCGGTGCTCGGCATCGTGCTGTTGTTCAACTACCACCGGCTGACCAACAACATCAACCTCGGGGTCGAGCCGACCTGGAACTCGCTGGCGTTCTCGCTGCCGGTCGCGATGGTTGCCTACACCGGCCTGGAGAAGGTGTCGTCACTCACCGGCCTGGCCAAGGACCCCGGGCGCACCGTTCCGGCCAGCATCCGGACATCGGCGATCACCGTGGTGATCATCTATGCGGCCGTGGCCACCGCCGCGGTGTCGGCCTTCCCGTCACACCGCGACCCACACGCCCCCGCCGGGTATTCGAGCGCGCTTTCGACCACGTGGGTGAACGCACCGCTGCTTGGACTCGTGCACGCGATCGGGCGCCACACCCCGTGGTGGTTCGAGGATCTGTTACGGATCGGGGTGGGGCTGACCGCGGTTGCCATCCTGCTGCTTGCGATCACCACCAGCGTCTCGGGCTTTGCCCGCATGGCAGAGTCGATGGGACGGCACGTGCAGGTGCCTTCGGTGTTCGCCCGCCGCAGCCGCCGGGTACTGGCGGCGCCGGCTGCCATCGCCGCGATCGGATTCCTGTCGGCCGGGTTCATCGTGGTGGCGTCGTTCTTCCAGGGCGAGGAAACCCTGACGCTGGCGTCGCTCTACAGCTTCGGCATTCTGCTGGCGTTCACGATCACCCAGGCGTCGATCATCTGGTTGCGGATCACCGAGCCCGACATGCCCCGCGCGTTCATGATGCACGGCAACGTGCGGGTGCGGGGGCGCCTGATCCCGCTGACGTCGGTCGCCGGCGCGATTCTCTCGTTTGCCGCGTGGGTGCTGGCGCTGGGCACCCACCCGGGCGCTCGGATCGTCGGTCCGCTCTGGATGATCGCGGGGCTTTTGATGTACACGGGAGTACGGATCCGAGCAGGTCTGCCGCTGCTCGACACGGTCGATCTGGCGGCCCCGCCGCCGGCGTCGGTGACCGAGTTGCAACAGGGGGCCGTGGTCGTGCCGCTCGAACGGCTCGACCTGATCGGTGAGGAGATGATGGCGACGGCCTGCCGGCTTGCTCTCGATGCGGGGTCGGTGGTGGTGGGGGTGAGCGCGATCGTGGTCCCGGTCAGGGATCCGCTGGACGCCCCGCGTCCCGACCGCGAACGCGAGGTCGCCGAGGTGCAGGCGGCCGCCGAGTCACTGGCCGCCGAGTACAAGGTCACCTACATCGGCGTGACCGGCCGCACCCGAAGCCCTGGGCGCATGATCGTGGATGCGGCGATCGAGCACGAGGCGTCGGTGATCGTGGTGGGTGCACCCTCCAAACCGCGCCGCGGGCGAACCATGCAAGAGGAGTTCTTCGGGCGAACGGTGGACTTCATCCTCCGGAAAGCGCCGTGCCGTGTGATCGTCACGCACTTCCCGGGATCCGCGCTCGACCTCCCCGAGGACGCGGTCGCTACCGCTCCAGGATAGGAAGCACGACCGGAGCTGAACGGCTGAAGCCAAAGCCCGCGACGGCCGCGGTGGCCGCGCGTACCGAGCCCTCGCGCGCCGCGTGGGTGAGGATCACGATGTGCACGTCGTCACCGACCGGGTGCTGCACCACCTGGGCAACCGACGCGCCGTGGTCGCCGAGGGCCTGGGCGACCTGTGCGAGCACGCCCGGTTCGTCGGCGACCCGGAATCTGACATAGAACGGGCTCTCCAAATCGGCGACCGGCAACCGCTCGAGCTCGCGGTAGTAGCCGTCGTGCTGGAGAAATCCGGTGCCGCGGGTGCCGATCACCGAAATCAGGTCACCGATCACCGCGGTGGCCGTCTCCTCGCCGCCGGCGCCCGGCCCGATCAGAATCACCTCGCGGATCGACTCGCCTCGCAGCATGACCGCGTTGAACGCGCCCTCGACCGCCGCGAGCGGGTGGTCGTTGCGCAGCAGGCACGGATGCACGCGGGCCGAGACGCGGGCACCTTCGCGGAGCGCCGATGCAATCAGCTTGACCGAATAGCCGAGCTGACTGGCGTGGGCGACATCGGCCAGGTCGAGGCCGTCGATGCCGACGTAGTCGACCTCCTCGAGCCGCACCCGGTTATGGAACGCGATCGAGGCCAGGATCGCGATCTTGGCCGCGGCGTCACCGCCGGTCACATCCTCGGTGGGGTCGGCCTCGGCGTAGCCCAGCTCCTGAGCCTCGGCCAGCGCGTCGGCGTACGACGCTCCGGCGTGGATCATGCGGCTGAGGATGAAGTTGGTGGTGCCGTTGACGATGCCGTCGATGCGGTGCACACCGCTGACGACCATCGACTCGCGCAGCACCCGGATCACGGGAATCGCGGCGCACACGCTGGCTTCGAAGCGAAGCTGAACGCCCTGACGCTCGGCTTCGGTGAACAGCTCTTCGCCGTGGCGAGAAAGCAGCTGCTTGTTGGCAGAGACCACCGACTTGCCGGCGCGCAGCAGTTCGAGCACGTATCCGCGGGTGGGTTCGACGCCCCCCATGACCTCGGCGACCACGGAGATCGAGGGGTCGTCGCGGAGTCGCTCGAAATCGGTGGTGAGCAGGCCCGCGGGAGCATCGGGGTGTCGCTCGGGATGGCGCACGAGCGCTGCGGCCACCTCGACCGGGCTTCCGGTCACCCGCTCGATCGACGCCGTGCTCTCGCGCAGCAGCCGATCGACGGCGGAGCCGACAGTTCCAAACCCGAGCAGTCCGATCGTGATCGCAGGCATGACTGCGCACGATAGAAGAACCGAGCCGTGCGAGCGCGCGCATCCGTTTGCGCGTCGCGATAGGCTCCAACTATGAAGCTCTTGATTGTGGGATGTGGACGGGTGGGTTCATCGATCGCCACCCAGATGGCCGCCGACGGCAACGAGGTCAGCGTCGTCGATGAAGACGCCGAAGCCGCCCAGCGGCTTCCCGACTCGTGGACCGGCAGGTTCTTCCACGGACACGGACTTGATCTCGACGTTCTGATCGACGCCGGGATCGAAACCGCGGACGCCGTGGTGGTCGCGACCGACGGCGACAACACCAATATCGTGATCGCTCAGGTGGCCCAGCGGCGGTTCAACTGCCCGTGCGTCGTCACCCGCGTTCTCGACCCAGCCCGGGCGGCGTTCTACTCCTCCCAGGGTCTGCGGACGGTGTGCGCGACATCAGCGGCGATCGACTCGACAATGGACGCCATCTGCGCCACGCCTGGTCGCAACGCGGCCGCATAGCCGACAAAGGATCCTGAGACCATGTACATCTTGATCGTTGGTGGCGGCAAGGTGGGAACGAACCTGACCGCGGCGCTGATGAAGATGGGGCATGAGGTGTCGCTGCTCGACAACGACCGGCACCGCTACGGCTTGCTCGAAGAGAAGTTCGAGCACATTGCCCGGTTCGGTGACGCGACCGAGCTGTACGTGCTCGAGCGCGCCGGTGTCGAGCGCGCCGATCTGGTGGTGGCGGTGACCGGCGACGACGAGGACAACCTGATCGTGTGCCAGGTGGCACGCGACAAGTACAACGTGCCGAAGGTGATCGCGCGTGTCAACGACCCCCGTAACCAGCCGCATTTCGACATGCTGGGGATCAGCCTGACGGTGTCGGCCACGGTCACGATCCTGGCGTTGATCGAGCACGAGCTGCCCCAGCATGAGTTGGTGACGCTGCTTGATCTGCGCCGTGAAAACCTGGAGATCGTCGAGTTCGCGATCGACACGAACTCCCCGGTGGCGGGTCGGATGGTGCGCGAGCTGAATCTGCCCAGCCGGTCGCGGCTGATCTCTGTGAGCCGCGACGGCCGAGCCGAGATCGCCGTGGGTGAGACCGAGTTGAAGCCGGGTGATCTGGTGATGGCGATTCTGGAGCCGGGCGTCGAGGATGAGCTGAAATCCGTGCTCATGCCGGCGGGCTAGCGCGGTGACCGGACTGATCGATCGCTATCGCGACCGGCTTCCGGTCTCGGATCTGACGCCCGTGGTGTCGCTGGGCGAAGGCAACACTCCGCTGCTTCCCGCCCCGCGCATCTCGGCGCTGCTTGGCGTGGAGGTCTATCTCAAGTACGAGGGCGCGAATCCCACCGGCTCGTTCAAGGATCGTGGGATGACGATGGCTGTCTCCAAGGCGCTCGAGGAGGGCGCGACCGCCGCTGTGTGCGCCTCGACGGGAAACACCTCGGCGTCGGCGGCAGCCTATTGCGGACGGGCGGGAATCAGGCTCGTGGTGGTGTTGCCGGAAGGGGCGATCGCGCGGGGAAAGCTCGCCCAGGCACAGATCTGCGGCGCCCGCGTGGTCGCGATTCAGGGCACGTTTGACGACGCCCTGGACATGGTGCGCGAGCTGGTTGAGCGGCGCCCGCTGGCACTGCTCAACTCGATCAACCCGTTTCGACTCGAGGGTCAGAAGACCGCCGCCTTCGAGGTCATCGAGCAGCTTGGTGGCGTCCCCGACTGGACCGCCCTGCCGGTTGGTAACGGCGGCAACATCACCGCCTACTGGAAGGGTTTCGGCGAGAGCGGGGTCGCGCCCAGGATGCTGGCGGGACAGGCCGCGGGCGCGGCGCCGCTTGCAATTCGCGCGCCGGTTTCATCGCCTCAGACGATTGCCACCGCGATCCGGATCGGTAACCCGGCCCGCCTCGACCAGGCGCTCGCTGCGGTGGACGATTCAAACGGTGGTATCCGCGCCATCGATGACGCCGACATCCTGAGCGCCTACCGGATGCTCGCCCAGGACGAGGGTGTGTTCTGTGAGCCTGCATCGGCCGCGTCGGTGGCGGCGCTGATCGCCGCCGTCGGGGACGGACTCGTGGCCCGGGGCTCGACGGTGGTGTGCGTCCTCACCGGTCACGGATTGAAGGATCCCGATACCGCCGGGGCCGAGGGCGCAGAGATCGTGCGCTGCCCGCCGCGGGTCGATGAGCTCGAGCGGGTCGCGTTCGACCTGGAGCCGGTGCTTGCCTGAGCGCCTGACCGTGAACGCTCCGGCGTCGTCGGCCAACCTGGGGCCGGGGTTCGATTGCCTTGCGGTCGCGCTCGAGCTGCGAAATCGGGTTGAGATCAGCGCGACGGGCGGTGAGACGACCACGGTTACCGCGGAGGGTGAGGGCGCCTCGAGACTTCCGGCGAATGCCGGCGAGAACCTGTTTGTGCGGGCGTTCACCGCCACCGGCGCCGACGCCCGTGGGCTGACAATGCACATGACAAACGCGGTACCGTTTGCCAAGGGCCTTGGGTCGAGCGCGGCGACGATCGCCGCCGGGGTGCTCGCGGGCCTGGCATGGCAGGGTGACGACCGTGACCCATTCCCGCTTGCGGTCGAACTCGAAGGTCACCCGGACAATGTCGCCGCGGCGCTCTTTGGCGGCGTGCAGCTCTCGTGGAAGTCGTCACGCGGCCCCCGTACGGTGGCGCTCGGCTCCGCGCCGGTCGAGTTCATTGCAGTGATCCCACCGTACGAGCTCTCCACCGAGCAGGCTCGCGCGGCCATCCCGCCGCAGGTGCCGGTGTTCGACGCGGTGCATACCGCGTCTCGGGCGGCGCTTCTGGTGGCGGCGATCGAGCAGGGGAGGGCCGATCTCCTGGCCGATGCGCTCGACGACCGCCTGCATGAGCCATATCGGGCTCCTCTGGTGCCGTTGCTGGCGGCGGTACGGGCGCGCCTGGGTGACCTCCCCGCGTTCGGGGCGACGCTCTCGGGCGCAGGGCCGACTGTGCTTGTGTGGGTGGAGTCGGGATCTGTCGCGGCGGTCGCGGCCGGCCTCGAGGGTATCGAGGACTCGGTGGTGCGGCCGCTTTCAGTGGCGTCGGCCGGCGCTGCCGTCTCAGCCTGATTCTGTCAACAGTTCCGTGACGGACTCGGTGCACACCTGCGGCGTGGTCGGTGTGGATCCGCGCGACACCTGCCGTGGACGATGGGGCGGTCCATGTACCGGCACGTCCTGTGCCCCTTCGAAAGGATCGATGGGTGAACCGTTTCCTACGCTTCGTCCTGCCGTTCGCCACCGCAGCAGCCGCCTTCGGGTGCCTGGCTCCGGGCGTCGCGGCGGCCGGCACCTACACCGTGACATCTGCGACGTCGGCCGACTCAAGCAGGTGGGTGTTCACGCACACCGACGGGTTTGCGGGGTGCTCACGCACGAGCTATCCGGGAGTCTGCGCGGCGAGCGACGTCAACCGTCCCACGCCGCTTCGGATCTTCGGGTCGGGCGACGTGACCGGCGGCGGTGTGGGCCTGTGGAGCTGGTACGCACCGGCCACCACGACCATCGTCAGGGGCTCGGTGGACGTCTCATACACGACCACGGCACCCGGCACGAGCGTCTATCTCAAGGCGCGCACCACCGCGCAGAACTTCGACAATCTCCCGCGTCGCTACGAATCGACCGGCGACGGCGCAAACACCTGGGCGATTCCCGGTAACACCAACGTCGTGGGGCTCGCGATGCGCTCCAACGACAAGCGCACCTACGGCAACAAGTGGGCCAACACCCTTCAGATCAAGCAGTTCACGATCGTGCTGTCCGACTCGACCGCGCCGACCCTGTCGGTGAGCGGCGCGCTCACAACCGGCCAATGGCTCAACGACGCCCAGCCGGTGTGCCTTTCGGCCACCGCCAACGACGCCGGCGCGGGGGTCGCGGGGCTCGAGTTGGACGACTCGACGGGGCGCACGATCGACTCCTACGAGGTGCCGAAGCAGAGCGCGACCCAGCCAGGCGCTGTGAATGTCGTGCGCTCCCTGTGCGCGTCGCTCTCGGATCTCGGCGAGGGCATCCACCAGCTCGAGGTTGTCGCGCGCGACGCGGCCGGCGTGGTGACCACGCATCCCCTCACGGTGAAGGTCGACACCGTCGCACCAACCGCCAGCGATATGACTCCCGCCGATCGCACCACCGAACGGCGAGCGCCGGTGTCGTTTTCGATCGACGCCGGGCCGAGCGGGATCTCGGCCTTCACGGCTGACCTCGACGGGGCTGCGATGCCGATCACCGGAAGTGAGGCGTCGCTGACGCCGACCACGGATCTCGCACTCGGCCTGCATACCGTGCGATGGAGTGCCACCGACGGAGCAGGCAATACGGCGCACGGGCAGTGGAGTTTCACCGTGGCCAACGCCCTGCCCCGGAGCATCACCGGTACCGGGCCACGCCTGATCGTCCACGGAAAATCGGCGCGGCTGACGTTCCATCTGGTGGGCGACGCCGGGGCGATCGCGGGCGCCGAAGTCCGCCTGCAGTCGCGGATCGGCTCGGGGGCCTACACCGCCGGACGTGAGCTGAAGGCCTCTGCCACCGGTACGATCTCGGTGGTGGTCCGCCCGACCAGGACGACCGTCTATCGGGTGTCGCTGGTCGCCTCGCCCACGGTCGCGACCACGCACATCGTGAAGGTGGTCGAGCAGCTTCATCTCGCCTCCGCCGCCCACATCCTCCGCCTCGGCCACCAGCTGCGATTGACTCCGTGGGAGTCGTCGCGGCATGGCCGGTTCCGGGTGCGCGTACAGCTGCATACACGCTCGGGCTGGAAGCTGGTTGGCCGGTTGCGGATCAACACCACCATCAAGGTGAAGCCGCTCGTGCGCGGCCGCTACCTGTTCCGGGTGGTCGGGCCGACCACCGGAGCGGTGGTCACCCGGGCGAGCCGGATCGTCGCCGTCAACGTGATCTAGCGACGTCCGCCGATCGGGGGCGCCCTGGTGGGCGTCTCCGATCGGCACGTCGATACACTGCGATGGTGAGCCGGACCGACACCCCCGGGCTGTCGCTAGACGGCCTCAATCCAGAGCAGCGCGAGGCCGTCCTGCATACCGAGGGGCCGCTCCTGATCATCGCGGGGGCCGGCTCGGGCAAGACCCGCGTCCTGACTCACCGAGTTGCCCACCTGATCGATCAGGAGCTGGCCGACTCGACTCAGATCCTTGCGATCACGTTCACCAACCGAGCGGCGTCGGAGATGAAAGAGCGCGTCCAGGAGCTGGTCGGCGGGCACATCGCGGCGCGCATGTGGGTGATGACGTTTCACTCGGCCTGCGGGCGAATGCTCCGCGCCGACGCTGCCCGTCTGGGCTACCGGTCGACGTTCACGATCTACGACGGTCCCGATCAGATCCGGCTGACCAAGAATTGCATCGAAGAGCTCGATCTCGATCCCAAGCGGTTCGCGCCCCGTGCCGTGCACGGCGCGATTTCAAAGGCGAAGGATCAGCTGCTGACCGCCGCGGCCTACGGCGATCAGATCGGATCGTTCTTCGAGCAGACCGTGGCGAATGTCTATGAGCTGTACGAACGGCGTCTGTACGAGGCCAACGCGATGGACTTCGACGACCTGATCATGAAGACCGTGATGCTGCTCGAGGGCGTCCCCGAGGCGCGAGAGAAATGGCAGAACGCGTTTCGGTATGTGATGGTCGACGAGTATCAGGACACCAACCACGCCCAGTTCAAGCTTGTATCGATCCTGGCGGCGGAGCATGGCAACATCGCCGTTGTCGGCGATCAGGATCAGTCGATCTACGCGTTTCGTGGGGCCGACATCCGAAACATCGCCGAGTTCGAGCACGATTTCCCCAACGCTCGCGTGATTGCGCTGGAGCAGAACTACCGCTCGACCCAGACGATCCTCGACGCCGCCAACGCGGTGATCGCCCACAACACCGAGCGCCAGCCCAAGCGGTTGTGGTCGGATCTGGGCGAGGGGGATGCGGTGCAGGTGGTCGAGGCCGAGGACGAGCACGCCGAGGCTCGCTACGTCGCATCCGAGATCGGACGGTTGATGGAGGAGGGCTCGAGCGCGTCTGACGTCGCGGTGTTCTACCGCATGAACGCCCAGTCGCGAGTGCTCGAGGATCTGCTCGTTCGCCAGTCGGTCGACTATCGCGTGATCGGCGGCCCGCGCTTCTACGAGCGGGCCGAGATCAAGGACGCGATCGCCTACCTCCAGCTGCTCGAGAACCCGGCCGACGAGGTGTCGCTGCGGCGAATCATCAACCAGCCTCGGCGGGGCATCGGGTCAACATCGCTCGACCGGCTGTCGGCCCATGCCCGGATGCTCGGCCTGACGCTGTGGGAGGCCATCGAGCGCGTCGAGGACAGCCAGTTGCCGGCGGCTGCGACCAGCCGCTTCGCGGAGTTCCGGGCGTTGATCCAGGAGCTCCAGATCGCAACCAGCGACCTCGGTGTGGCCGCGCTGCTCGAAAAGACGCTCGCCGAGAGCGGCTACATGGAGATGCTGGAAGCCGACCGTACCATCGAGGCCCAGGGCCGGATGGAGAACCTCCAGGAGCTGGTCGGCGTCGCGCTGGAGTACGAGGATCGCGGTGAGGAAGAGAGTTCGCTGGCGACGTTTCTGCAGGAGATCTCGCTCGTCTCCGACCAGGACGCCTTGCAGGAAGAGCGCAGTGCGGTCACGCTGATGACGCTGCACAACGCCAAGGGGCTCGAGTTTCCGATCGTGTTCATGATCGGCCTGGAAGAGGGACTCTTTCCCCACCAGCGCTCACTCGAGGAGCGAAATGAAGAGGAGGAGCGCCGCCTTTGCTACGTCGGTATGACCCGGGCACGCGAACGGCTGACGCTCACCTACGCTCGCGGGCGCACGATCTTCGGCGCACGCTCCTACAACCTGCCGTCACGATTCTTGAGCGAGCTGCCCTCCGATCGAATCGAGTGGCACCGCCAGGCCCAGACAGCGTGGTCATCGCCGCGCTCCGGTGGTGGCGGGTCGTCGTACGGGTCGCGCACCGTTTCGCCGTCCACACGTGGGCCCGACCAGCCGGTACCCGCGCTGGCTTTAGGTGATGAAGTCCGGCACGAGAGCCTGGGTGAGGGGATCGTGACCGGTCTGGATCGCGACGGCGTGGTGGTTGTGCGGTTTCGCGAAGACCGCTCCGAGCGCCGCCTGATGCTGGGCTACGCCCCGCTCGTCAAGATGTAATCGCCTGGGCGTGGGCGACGATTCGCCGGCACAGACTCGGCACTTCTCGGGGATCGTCGGTGTACTGCGAGGGTTTGAAGCAGATCGCGGTGAATCCGGCCTCGACCTGATCGGCCATCGACTCCATCGCCCGATCGAGATCGGCGACGCTGCGATCGTCGGGGAACTCGCCGCGGATACCGCCGATCATCTCGAGCTCGGACGGGTCGCGGCCGGCGGCGGTCATCGCGGCCGCCAGCCGGGCCATCTCCTCGGGGGTGGGTCGCCCCAGCGGGTGAAAGCCGCTGCCGTGCTCGACCAGGCGCCGGAGCAAGCGGGGATGGAGATGCTCGCCGCCAAACCACAGCCGCGGCCCCTCGGGACGAAACGCCTTGGGTTCGAGGTAGATGTCTCGGAAGCTGTGGAACGGCCCCTCGAATGTGGCCGGGGTGTCCCGCCAAAGCACGTCCCAGGCCGCGAGCTGTTCGTCCAGCAACGCTCCACGCTTGGTGAACGGCACACCGAGGGCGTCGTACTCGTCGCGGTGCCAGCTGACGGTCGGCTGCACCACCAGCCGGCCCTCTGACAACAGGTCGAGCGTGCCCAGTTCTCGTGCCATCAGCAGTGGGTGGCGGAGTGGGACGATGACGGCTGCCGCGGCGAGCCGCACGGTCGAGGTGGCGGCGGCGATGCCGGCCAGCAGCGTCAGGGAGTGCGGCCAGGGCATCGCCGGATCCTGGTTTCCCGGCAGGGCGTAGTCTCTCGGGTTCCCCATGATGCCATGCTCGCCGGCGCTTGGACCGAGCACGATGTGCTCGCTGACCATGACCGCGTCCACCCCGGCGTCTTCGGCTTCGACCGCCATCCGAACGAGGGCACGCAGATCGTTCGGCGCGACGATCGTCCAGTTTTCGGAGAGGACGCAGACGATTCGCGGGGGAGAGTGCCGGGTCATCGGCTCGAAGTATCAGGGTTTCGCATCGGCGACGCGCTGGAGGGCGGCACGCACCTCGCGCAGACGGTCGCTCTCCACCAGCAGGTAGAGGACGTCCGGGGCCTCGATGGCGGTGCTGCCGCGCGGCAGCAGCAGCTCGTCGGCGCGTTCGATGGCCACGACCACCGCCGCTGCGGGCAGCTCGAGTTCGGCCAGCCTGCTGCCCGGTGCGATCCCGAGGTCGTCGGGATGCACCTCCAGCAGATCGGCTCCGAGCGACTGGAGGGTTGCGGTGTCGAGCTCGGCGAGCCGGGGCGCGGGACGACGGTCGATCACGTCCAGCCGGCGTGCCGCCCAGCGCACAGTCACACCCTGGAGCAGGACAGAGACGAACACAACGTAGAAAACCACGTCGAACAGCCGCTCGCTGCCCGAGAGACCCGCGGCGATCGGAAACGTCGCGAACACGATCGGGACGCCGCCGCGCAGTCCCGCCCATGCCAGGAATCCCTGGTCGCGCAGCGACATCCCAAACGGCGCCATGCACACCAGCACGGCCAGCGGTCTGGCGACCAACACCAGTGCGAGTGCCACCACCAGCGGCGCCAGTCCTTGATGCACGAGATCGTGGGGAGTCACGAGCAGGCCGAGCAACACGAACAGCCCCAGCTGTGCCAGCCACGCGCTGCCCTGGAGAAAGCCGCGAATGACCGCCGAGTGGGGGATGCGCGCGTCGCCGATCACCAGCCCGGCCAGGTAGGCGGCCAGGAGCCCAGAGCCTCCCAGTACCGACACACCCACGTAGCCTGCGAGCACCGCCGAGAGCGTGACCACGGGTGCGATTCCGGCGGACGGCAGCGGCAGCCGCTGGAGCATCCACACCGTTCCAAACCCGATGGCGATGCCACCGACCGCGCCGAGTGAGACCTCGCGGACGAGCAGAGTGAGAGCGTCGACCGGGCCGTAGCCCGAGGTCGTTTTCCAGTCGACCAACCCGATCACGAGCAGCGCCGCGAACGGATCGTTGAGCCCGCTCTCGGCTTCGAGCATCGCCGAGATCCGGCGCCGGATGTTGAGCCCCCGGATCGCCGAGAACACCGCCGCGGCGTCGGTTGAGGACACGGTTGCGCCGACGAGGAGCCCGCTGAACCACCCCACACCGGCGGTGAAGCGGGTGACGACGCCGGTGACGGCTGCGGTGATCCCCACACCAACCGTGGCCAGGAGCACCGCCGGAACAGATGCGCGGCGGATATCGGGAAGCTCGGCCAGCATCCCGCCCTCGAGCAGAATCACCGCCAGGGCGAGCAGCCCGACATCGCGGGCGAGTACCGCGTTGTCAAACCGGATGCCTCCAGGCCCGTCCTCGCCCAGCAGCATGCCAAGTCCCAGGAACAGGAGCAGTGTGGGAGCACCGAGCTTGTCGACGAAGCTCGCGGCCACAGAGCCCACAAGCAGAACGACAACAGCGACAATCTCGGGCTCGGGAACGTGCACGCATCACCTCCAGGTGAAGTATCCCCTGCGGGGCCGACGAGGTGTTGCGAACGGCGGTTTCGGGTATCAGCAGGTGACGGAAAGGACGGTTTGCATGGTTCCTCTTTTGGTTCTGATCCTGCTGATCTTGGTACTCGGCGTCGTGGGCGCCATCAAGCTCGCGTTCTGGGTGTTGCTGATCGCGATTGTGATCGCGGTGGTGGCCGGATTCGTCGGCCGCTCGATGTTCAGCCGCTCGGCGTAGGTGCGCCTGTTGGGCGCCGTCGCAATGCACCGGCGCCCAACAGCAACACCACGACCGTCGCCACGGTGCCGTAGACGCCCCTCATCACCCACGGGTCGGTGAATGTGAGCTTCACGACGTGGCGCCCGGGGGTCAGGAACACCCCCTGGTCGACGTAGTCGGCCGGCAACAGGGGGGCGGAGTGTCCGTCGATGGTGGCCTTCCACCCGCTCGCGTACGGCGTGCGGATCACAAGCAGCGACGGTTGCACCGGGTGGGCGATGATCGTGGCTGAGCCTGGGCTTCCAGGAAGGTAGCGAGGCGTGCTCTGCCGGATCGGCGAGTGCAACGTCCATCCCGCCGGGGGGTTTCCCTCGACGACGGCCTGCCGGTTGGGGTGAAACGAGGAGTCACGTACAACGGTGAGCGCCAGGTCGGGTGCGTCCACCGAGCGCCAGTTGGTGATCAGCGACGCCCGGGGGGCGACCACGTCGCGACGATAGAGCGCGAATCGCCGGGTGGCACGCACGCGAGTTTCGCCGGGCACCTTGCCGTCCTGGATCGGCCGTACCACCCAACCGACAGCGAGCAGGTTGGCGAGCGTGTTGGGCACGTCGGTGAAGCGGATGTGCTCGTAGTTGGAGACCCGGCTTCCCATCGCCCGCACGAACTTCCAGTAGCGGATCAGGACGACCGCCCGGTAGGCCTGGACGCTCTGGGAGCCCGACACCAGCCCCCAGTTCAGAAACCAGGCCGGCTCTGTCGCGCCGTCGATCGTGCCATGGGGCTCGGCGTCGTGCTTGGCGCGCGACGAATCGATCAGAATGTAGCGGCCCGTACCAGGAGTGGTAATCGGGCGCTGGAGTGGCGAAGTGTTGAGGATCACGGGGCGAGTGAGCGGAAAGTGGTTGAGCGGCGAGATGTTCACCGGAATCGGCCCGAGCGCGGTGGTCGCCGTATCCGGCACCGCCACGACGTGGGCGACCGCGAGCTCTGCCAGCAGCACCAGCGGCAACGCCCACACGGCGCGGGGCTCGCGAGCGGATACCCACAGGATCGCCACCACCGCGGCGGCGCCGAGCGCGACCACGATCGGCACCCGCGCGCCGACGCCCAGCAGCACCGGCAGCACCACCAGCACGGCGGCGGTCGCACCCACTGCGATCCGCCGAGCACGGCTGCCGGCATCGGGCCAGGAGGCCAGCCCTATCGCCCCGAGCACGGGAAGCACCAGCACCAGCTCGTAGCCGATCCAGTACGGAGCGTGGAGGTAGAGCCCGACGAGCAGCGTCTGTCCGATCCCGTTGGGAATCGCGTCGGCGACCAGCGCCAGCGAGGCGAGATAGACGATCACCCCGGTGGTCACAAACGGCCAGGCGAGGGCGCGCCAGCGCCCGCTGAAGGCGAGCCACATGCCGAACAGGACGGCGGCGCCGAGGTAGGCGCCGGGCGCCGAGGCCAGCGTCAACGGCCAACCGGGGCCGGCGCCGAGGCCCGGCACGTAGGCGACCGGCGGCGTGCCAAAGAGCTGGTGTGCGAGCGCCACCAGCTGCGGATATCCGAGGGAGAGGCTGGTCTCACCGACCCCGGCGACTCTCGGTGCCAGGAACATCAGGTTGACGCCGGCAAGCGCGGCCACGAATACGGCCGCAAACCCGGCTGTGGCAGTTGCGGCCCACCGTCCCGACCGCACCAGGCCGGTGACGCGAAAGGCGATGAATGCGATCAGCGTGATGCTGCCCATCAGCGTTCCCAGGCCGGCGTGGGCGGCGGCGATCTGTCCCCACGCGACCGTGGCGAGCAGCATCCACACCACGCGCCGTGACCAGGTCTCGGCAGCGAACATGCGCGAACAGCACGCCAGGGTGAGTGCCGTCCACGCCAGCGATCCCGAAAACGGCAGGGCGGCCACGAGTGACGACTCGGTCACCGCCAGGGCCAGCGCGAGCCCGCCGCAGCACGCGGCAAACCGGGGCAGGCCCTCGCTTCGCAGAAACCACCACAACGCGAGCCCCGCGGTCAGCGGTTGCAGGATCAGCATCGCCCGGATCGCGTGTGCGGGGCTGAGCAGGGTGAACAGCACCATGGGCTCGTAGTAGCCCCAACCCGACTGTGCGTCCGAGGCAAACGGTGCGCCGGACATGAGGTTGGTCTGCCACAGCGGTAGGTGACCGGCGTGCAGTGTCCGGCCCAGGTACGTCCACAGCGGTACCCACAGCGTCAGCGCATCGCCATTGGGAATCTTGCCCAGGACTGTGCGCCACATCGTCGCGAGTACCGCGGCGGTGATCAGTAGCGGCCCGGCGGCCTCCACCAACCAGGAGCGTGCGGCCGAACCAGTTGCGACATGGGAACGTGCGATAGACCACCTCTGCCCGCGACGGGGCGGCTCGCTGGCAGCGAGCCGACATCATTGCAGGTGCGTCCGATCACACCTTGTACCAGGGCACGCCGACCGGGTTTCCGCCTAGTATTCTGGCGCCAATGCCACCGCTCAGGGTGCGCGAGCGCGACTGATCCCCAGTGCGAGAACCCGCTACAGACCCCGTCCCTGCGCAAGCCGAGGGATTTCGCCTCCCCAGAGTGGCACCGGCCGCGCTCGCCTGGCGCCTGGGAGCGCTCGCGGTCGCGGTCGCCCTGTGCAGAGTGATCGCGTTGGGCTCAGACCAGCTCGGTCTGTGCGCGGGGGTCGCGGTCGTACTCGGTGTGCCGGGGCTCGCACTCGCGAACATCGCGGGGATCCGCGCCCGGGTGAGCACGCCGGAGCTGTTCGCGCTGATCCCGGTAACAGGTCTTGCCGTATGGCTCCCGCCGTTTGCGCTCGCGTTGGCGGTGCACGCCCCATTCCGGCCGGTGCTGGTGCTGGTGGTGGTGGGCTCGGCGCTCACCCTTTCCTGGGATCCGCGGCCGATGGTGGCAAACGTTCCGTGGGAGCCGATCGGGGTACTGATCGGTGCGTCGCTGTTTGCGCTGGCGGCAACGCGGTACGTGCCATCGCTGGGCGGCGACGCGCTGTTCCACGCCGGGCTGATCCGAAAGATGCTGGCGGTGCCAGACCTCAGCCTGTACGACATCTCGCCGTACTGGCACGGGCATCCACATGCCGGATACGTCGTGCCGCTGCTGCATGCCGTGGAGGCGGGTGCGATCAGCATCACCGGCGGCGACCCCTCGCTTGCCTACCAGAACCTGACGCCGGCGTTCGGCTTCCTCGTGCCGGTGGCCGCCTACGGCGCGGCGCGCTCGATGGCGTCGATGCCCGTCGCGATTGCCGCGGGCGTGTTTGCATGCTGGGATGCGATGTCGCGGATCGCGGTACTCGGGTTGGTCAAGCAGCCGCCGTACTTCACGTTCCTGGTGATCTTCCCGGCCGCGATCGTTCTTTTGAACCTGATCTATCGAAACCGCGACCGTCGGATTTGGTGGACGTGGACGGTGATCGCGGCTGCCGAGGTCGCAATCCTTCATCCCACCTACAGCGTGATGCTGTTCCCACTGATCCTGGCGGCGGTGATCCTGCGCCCGCGTGCCTGGCCGGTACTGGCGGCCGCGATCGGGATAACCGTGGTGGTCGACGCCTGGATCTGGTACATCGCAATTCGCGGTGGCGAGCGGGTGACGCTGTTCCCCGGCTATCCGCACGAGTGGATCACCTACCACGGCCACAACATCGCGACTTCGGGGCTGATGGTCGTGGCTCATCGGCCGGAGGTGGTGGTCGGGCTGGTGGCGGCCGTGATCATCCTCTTCCGTAGTCGATCGCCGTGGCACCTGCCCGCCGCGATGGTGGTGACGACGCTCGCAACGATCGCGACCCCCGGCGCCGGAGTGGTGCTTCGGCATGTGATCGCAGGCGGGCAGATCGCGCGGTTTTCCAAGGTGCCGCCCGCGATGCTGGTGACTGCGATCGCGCTGGGAATCCTGGCGACGTGGCTTCGTGGCCGCCGGGTGCTCTTGTGGGTGACCGCGGTTGGAATCGCGGTCGGCTCGGTCGCGATGGAGCATTTTGGATGGCTGTGGGGCTACGGCACGGTGACGCTGTCGCGCCACGGTGAGGTGCTGCACCCCGTGGTGTGGATTTTCACGGGCCCAGACGTGTTCGTGGTGGTGGTGACGCTGGCCGGGCTGGTCGCGCTGGCGGTGCGGGCGCTTGACCGCGATCGCTCTCTGCGTGCGCTTGGTGCCGCCCCCGCGACCGCGCCGGTCTTGCTGCTTTTGTGCGCGTTGATGGTCGGCCCGCTGGGACAGTACGGCTGGAGCGTGCGCGACACCCTGAGGGATGCGTCGTATCGGACGTTTCACTCGCCGCTGGCCAACCGGCTGACTCCCGGGCTCATCAACTACTTCCACGAACACCAAACGACGCCGTTTCCCGTGGTGATGGCCCCGTTCCGCGAACCTCCGCTGGACGGCATCGCCTACCAGCTGGTCGGTCGCGCAAACGTCTACACGGTGGCGGAGCTCGAGACTCACACCCGGGCCACGCCCAAGGATCACCCACACACTCGCCGGCTGATCGTGTTGAAGTTTTATTCACCGCTCACCACCGAGCGTGAGCGGCGCGAGATCATGCGGCGCCAGAACGTCAGCTACGTGGTGTTCTCGAAAAAGACACAGCCCGCGGCGGTGCTGCACCAGCTCCAGGCCGACCCGACGCTGGTCAAGGTGTATGAGGATCCGCCGAATGTGCGGTTCACGTCCGGGCAGTTCGTGGTGTTCCGGCGGATCACCGCTCGCTAGGACACGGTATCCTTTCGGCCGACCGGCACGAGAGGGCGGTTAGCTCAGTTGGGAGAGCACCAGCTCGACAAGCTGGGGGTCACTGGTTCGAGCCCAGTACCGCCCATAAGCCCCGTGGTCTTCTCTCGCCAGAAGACTGCGGGGCTTTTCAACGTTCACGTGCAGACTGGCTGACCGTGCGCCGCAGTCAGTCGCGGGCAGGCGCGGGTGGCGGCAGGTGCGTCTCGGTTTCGAGCGATCCCAGCTCGACCACGTCGCGGCGAAAGAACAGCCCGACTGTCCAGTCGGACACGACTCGAAGCTTGCGCGACGGGAGCGGGAGCTGATAGAGGTGGTACGTCCGGGTGACCCACCAGCCCGGCCAGCCGTGCAGTCGCAGTCCGAGCACCTCCGCCACGCCTTTGTGCTGGCCAAGGGTCGCGACCTGCCCCATCATCCGGTAGCGATAGGTGCGCTCGGGTTCGCCGTCGAGCGATGCGACCAGGTTTGCGGCCAGCCGCCTGGCCTGGCGGAGTGCGTGTTGACACGTGGGTGGGTCGAAGTGGTCGGGGGTCGCGGGGTTGGGGACGGCGGCGGTGTCGCCGAGTGACCACATGTCGCGGCGGCCGCGCACCCGCAGATGACCATCGACCTCCAACCGGCCCTTGGAATCGGTGCCGACGCCGATCTCGGCAACCAGCGGGTTGGGGCGGACTCCGGCCGTCCACACCACCGTTGCCGACGGGACATGCTCGCCCGTCGAGAGCGTTGCGCCGATCTCGTCGACCTCGGTCAACGTCGTGTTCAGGCGGATCTCGATCCCACGCAGCTCGAGCTGCTGAGTGGCGTAGCGGGCGAGCGTGGGGGGAAGCTCTGCCAGGATCCGCCCGGCGGCCTCGACCAGGATCCAACGGCGCGGTAGGCCGCGCAGGTTGGGATAGCGCTCGGCCGCGTCGGTGACCAGATCCTCGAGTTCGGCGAGCGCCTCCACGCCGGCATAGCCGCCGCCGACGAACACGAACGTGAGATGCCGCCGTCGTGCGTCCGGATCGGATGTCGCCGAGGCGAACTCGAGCTGCTGGAGCACCCGGTTTCGTAGCTGGATCGCCTCGGCCAGCGTCTTGAACCCGACCGCGTGCTCACTCAGTCCGGGTACCGACACCGTCCGCGAGATCCCGCCGAGTGCGACCACGAGCGAGTCATATTCGAGCTCGCTGCGATCACCCGACATTGTCTCGATCGAGACCAATTGGCGCTCGGCATCGACGGCGGTGGCGCGGCCCAGCACGAGATTGGCGTGCGGGCACATGACGCGCACCGGCACGACCGCGTGCCGTGGCTCGACCGTGCCCGACGCAGCCTCGGCCATCAAGGGGGTGTAGAGCATGTAGTTGCGGGGGTCGATCAGCGTGACCTTGACCCGGTCGCGGCGCTTGCCAAGGTACCGGGCGACGTAGCTTCCGGCGAACCCGGCTCCGAGGATCACGACGCGGTGGCGATCCGTCATGCCCCGAGCATAGCGAGGGCTTGCGCCCACGGCCGCGCGGCCGTGTAATCTGCGGCCGTGGCCGACCCTCGCACGAAGCCCGCATCAGTCTACGACTGGCCCACCTCGATCGCATTCGCGGCTGCCGGAACCGTGGTTGCGATCGTCCTGATCATCATCTTCGAGAATCTGGTCGACTGGGTGGGGACGTTCTGGGCGCAGGTCATCTACTTCCTCGCGATCTTCGGCGGAGTGGTCGCCGCAGCCCGGCGCAGCCGGGCAAGCGACTCCAGGGAGCCGTCGCGGCTCACCCGTGGAGCGCCGCCGATCACGCCTGCGGGCCTCCCGGGTCCGTTCGTCGTGACCCAGGGCCTCGGGGTGCTGGGCGTGACGATGCTGATTGCGGCCATCATCATCGGCGGCGACCGCGGCCTGCTGTGGGGCTTCTCGGGCTTTGTGCTGATGCTCGTGGGTGGCGTGGGACTCGTGTTCTGGACGGCCGGCATTGTCTCCGCACGGCGCCGCGCGACCTGACAGCGATCCGACGCGAGCGGCCGGCGGCGTTGTTGTCCGCCCAGACGGGCTGATCGCCGTGGTTCATCGCCCGCGTCAGAACGACTGGACGCTCCCCAAGGGCAAGCTGGAAGCCGGCGAGGACGACCCCACCGCCGCGACCCGGGAGGTCGAGGAGGAGACCGGCTGGCGGGCAGAGATCACCCGCGATCTCGGGACGGTGGACTACGCCTTGCCGGACGGTCGCCAAAAGACGGTGCGGTGGTACTCGATGCGGGGGCTGCACCCCGTGCGTGACCCCGCCAAGGACGTCGATGAGGTGCGATGGCTCACGTCCACGGCGATTCGGGCGTTGCTCACCTACCCGCTCGACGGGCAGATCCTCGATCGCGCCGAATTGCCCTAGGCCTGAAACTCGCAAATAGCGTCCTTTTTGTGGCGGCGGAAATCTCGAATATCGCAAAATGCGGGGTTTTGATGCTTGCGGTACCCAGCGCCACGCCGTACTGTCCTCCTTGCGCCGCTGAGGGCAGCCGAGTAGGTTGAATCCGGGTGGACGGGCTGTAGAGGGGACTCGAAAGTTCGTTCAACCGGGGGACCAAAGGCCAGCCGGAGCGGCGAATCCATTTAATGACCTGGCTCCTGCCGGCGCTCTATTGCGGCTGGTCCGTGCGGCTGTGGCTGCGTCCCACGCGACGTGCGGTGCTCAACGTGGCCGCTGGCCACGCCTGCGCTCCGCTCGCCGCTCGATCCTTGCCACAACCACCGCGCCCTGCGCCTCACGACGAACCTCGGCAGGAGCCAGGTCGGGGCCGGTTTCTGTTGCGGCTGGTTCGCGCCGGCTGCGCGCCACGCGGTGAATAAATGGTGCCAGGCACCATTTATTCATGGCTCGGTGTTGTGACTGATTCGTTGCAGGTGGGCGTGCCTTCCGGGACGGTCAGTACCCTTCGTGGTGGAATGCCGCGAGTGCTCATTGCCGAGGACGATCCCGTGATCGCAAATGCGATGGCGACGCATCTCCGCCGAGCCGGGATGGACGTCGAAGTCGTCGACGACGGCGATCGTGCGCTTCGCAAGATCCGCTACGAACGCCCCGACCTTGCGGTCGTCGATCTGATGCTCCCCGGCATCGACGGGTGGCGCATCACCGAGGCCCTGCGAGCTGAGGGGATCACGCTTCCCATCATCAACGTCAGCGCGCGCGCCTCGGAGCACGACAAGGTGCACGCACTCGGCATCGGTGGCGACGACTACCTCGCCAAGCCGTTTGGCATGCGCGAGCTGGTGGCACGCGTCCAGGCATCGCTGCGGCGAGCCGGAACCGGCCCGGAGACCGCTCGGCCGGCACGCATCGAGGCGCCCGGGCTGGTGATCGACCCCGACCTGCACCAGGCCATCCTCGATGGTGAGGATGCGTCGCTCACCCGCACCGAGTTTCGGCTGCTGTACGTGCTGGCCTCCGAACGTGGACGAGCCCTCAGCCGCGATCAGCTACAGCAACGGGTGTGGGGGATGCCCTACCGCCATCGCGACCGCACCGTCGATGTGTGCGTGCGAAAGCTGCGGCAAAAGCTCGACCGGCGATCCGAAAGCCACACCTACATTCAGACGCACTACAGCATCGGCTACCGGTTCGAGCCGCTCGAAAAACCCGGCGTCACGTCCTGACGGCCGCCGGGGCTGGGAGAACGACGGTGATGGTGGTGCCGGCTCCGGGGACGGACTCGACAGTCGCCCGCCCGCCGTACTCCTCGGCGATGTGTTTGACGATCGCCAGCCCGAGTCCCGTGCCCGGGCCTGAGCGGGCGTTCTCGACCCGGTAGAACCGCTCGAACACGCGGGCCACATGCTCCTGCGGAATGCCTGCGCCGGTGTCTTGCACCCACAGCTCGACGGCTCCGGCGAGTCCCCGCGCACCGACGTGCACCGTCGTACCGTGGCCGGCGTGGGTGATCGCATTTGCCACCAGGTTGTCGAGCACCACATCGAGCAGGCGCGGCAACACCGCCGCCACCAGACCGCGTGTGGTCTGCGGCCGGATCGTCATGCCGCTTGCCTCGGCCGCCGCGGCGTGGCGGGCGACGCATTCAACGACAGCCCGATCGACGTCCGCACGCTCGCCGATGCCGGTCAGCTCGCCGCTTTCCAGCTGCACCAGCAACACCATCTCCTCGATCAGCTGGCGCATCGAGTCGATCTCGGCGCGGATCTGGTCGATCGTGGTCTGCCGCTCATCCTCGTCAAGCGGGAGGGCGACCGTGTCGGTCAGCGCGAGAATTCGCGCGAGCGGGGTTCGCAGCTCATGCGAGACGCCCGCCGAGAACAGGCTTCGCGCCTCGCGAAAGTCCGTTTCGCTCGAAACGTCCACAAGCATCGCAAGGCAGCCCGGCCCTTCAGGCGTCGCATACGGCTGGAGGCGCGCCTCAAACCGCCGTCGCTCCGGCCCGTACACCGTCAGCTCGGCGGTCGCCGAAGACTCCCCGGCGAGGATCGCCGCGATGCCCTCGGCGAGCTTGTCGGGAGGCGGATCGGAGATCAGCAGCGGCTGCTCGCGCGCCAGCGCGTTGGCGCGCACGAGGTGGCCGTCGGGCGCATACATCAGCACCGGCCCTGGGGCGGCGAGGAACAGCGCCTCGCGCGACGCCAGCGCAACCGACAGCTCGGACTGGGGCACCGTCAGCCGGTGTTCGGACTGATACGCGGCCGCCGATCGACGACGATCGATCGCGATCCGCACCGCGATTGCGGAGACCGCCACCAGCGCCAATGCCAACGTGACCGAAACCGCTTGCACCCACCGAGCGTACCAGCGGGGCGGGATTTGTATGCTCCACGTCATGCAAGTCTCCCTCCCCGACGGCACAGCGATCGAACTCGCCGATGGCGCGACCGGACTCGACGCCGCCCAGGCGATCGGTCCCCGGTTGGCTCAGGCGGCCGTGGCGGTCGAGGTCGGAGGAGAGGTTCGAGACGTCCGCGCGCCGCTCTCAGACGGCGATTCTGTGCGCGTACTGACCGCCCGCGACCCCGAGGCGTTGGCGGTCCTGCGGCACTCGACCGCGCACGTCATGGCCGAAGCGGTCATGCATCTGTGGCCCGGCACCAAGGTTGCGATCGGCCCCGCAATCGCCGACGGCTTCTACTACGACTTCGAGTTCCCCGAGCCGGTGTCGGCCGACGATCTGGATCGGATCGACGCCGAGATGCGAAAGATCCTCAAGACCGAGCATCCATTCGTGCGCACCGACGGGGTGTCGAAGTCAGAGCTCGAGCGACGCTTTGCCGCCGAGCACCAGCCGTACAAGCTCGAGCTGGTTGAGGCGCTGCCCGAGGGCGACATCAGCCTCTACACCCAGGACGGCTTTGAGGATCTCTGCCGCGGTCCGCACCTGCAGACGACCAAGCCGATCAAGGCCTTCAAGCTCCAGTCGCTCGCCGGGGCGTACTGGCGTGGCGATTCCCAAAAGCCGATGCTCACTCGCATCTACGGCACCGCCTTTTTCGACCAGGCCGGCCTCGATGAGTACCTGCAGCGGATGGAAGAGGCGATGAAGCGCGATCACCGCCGGATCGGCCGCGAGCTCGACCTGTTCCAGTTCTCGGAGACGTCGCCAGGATCACCGTTTTGGCACCCCAAGGGGATGGTGATCTGGAACGAGCTGACCACGCTGTGGCGCTCGCTCAACCTCGAACGCGGCTACCAGGAGGTGCGCACGCCGATCATCTACAACGTCGACGTGTGGAAGACCTCGGGCCACTGGGAGGCCTACCGCGAGAACATGTACTTCACCGAGGTCGAAAACGGTGAGTTCGGGTTGAAACCGATGAACTGCCCCGGGCACATCTTCATCTTCGGCGACGGCCAGCGAAGCTACCGAGACCTTCCGATGCGACTGTCAGAGCAGGGTCTGGTGCATCGCCACGAGCCCTCCGGCACGCTGCACGGGCTCACCCGCGTTCGCCACATCACCCAGGACGATGCCCACATCTTCTGCACCCACGATCAGATCGAGGACGAGGTGATCGGCTGCCTCGAGCTGGCCGGCGTGATCTACGACACCTTCGATCTCGACATGCGGCTCGAGCTCTCGACCCGCCCCGCCAAGCGGATCGGGTCGGACGAGCTGTGGGACGACGCCGAAGGCGCGCTGCGCAAGGCGCTCGAACGTGCCGGGGTCGAGTACGAGCTGAACGAGGGCGACGGGGCCTTCTACGGGCCGAAGATCGACCTTCACATGTCAGACTCGATCGGCCGGTCGTGGCAGATGGGCACGATCCAGCTCGACTTCCAGATGCCCGAGCGGTTCGGCATCTCCTACATCGGCAGCGACAACGCCGAGCACCGCCCGGCCATGGTGCACCGCGCCTTGTTCGGCTCCTTCGAACGGTTCATCGCGATCCTGATCGAGCACTACGCCGGGGCGTTTCCGCTGTGGCTGTCACCGGTACAGGTGACGGTGCTGGCGGTCGCCGATCGCCACGTCGACTACGGAAACGAGGTCGTGGAGGCGCTGCGGGCGGCCGGACTGCGGGCCGAGATCGACGTCCGCAGTGAGTCGATGGGGCGAAAGATCGCCGACGCCGAGCACCAGCGCACCCCGTACATCCTGGTGGTCGGCGATCGTGAGGTCGAATCGGGCGAAGTGTCGGTGCGCCGCCGCAACGAGGGCAATCTCGGCGCGACCCCGCTGGTGGACCTGACCGACCGGCTCCTGGCCGAGGTCGCCGCTAAGTCCTGAGGTCGATCTCGAACCGTGCCCGATCGCCGCGGTAGAGGTCGATCGCGTACTCGACGGCCTGGCGGCCCTCGGTAAACGCGGTGCGGCAAACGCGGATCGCCGGCGTCCCCGGCCGAGTGCCAAGGTGGCGGGCGTCCACGGCCTCGAGCGTGGTCGGCTCGATCGCCTCGTGCGCATGTGCTGGATGTATGCCAAAGGTCGCGGCCATCAGGCCGTACAGCGACTGTCCAGCCAGGTCATGTACACCCAGGCCTGGGCAGACGGAGTCGGGAACGTACGACGTTTCCAGCAGCAACGGCTCGCCGTCGCCGAATCGGATCCGGCGAAGCAGCCATGCGTGCTGGTCGCCATCGAGTTCGAGCGCCTCGCGCACGTCGGCTCCGAGGTCATCGGTGAGCTCGAGGCAGAGCACCCGCCCGGCCGGCTCGATCCCCTGCGCGCGCATCTGTTCCGAGAACCCTGCCAGCCGTTGCAGCGTGTGCACAATCCGAGGCGGGGACACGAATGTGCCGGCTCCGGGGCGGCGGTACACGACGCCGCGACGCACCAACAGCTCCACCGCCTGGCGGGCGGTCATGCGCGACAGCCCGAACTCGTCGGCGATCGCGCGCTCGCTCGAGAGCCGCGAGTGAGGTGGCAGCTCGCCGGTGGTGATCTGCTGGGCCAGTTGGTCCGCTGCTTGGCGGTATCGCGGTACCGAGCGCGGTGTGACCCGCGTGGCGGAAGCGCACATCGTGAGATCTATACCACTTGTCAGGACACAAGATGTGCGCGTATCGTTCCCCGAATGCGGATTGCGGCGATGGTCGTGGCGGCGGTGGCGTTCGTGGCCGCCGCCGGCGCCCTTTGGATCGGAGGCCATGCGGGGCCGATCAAGCCGACCCCGTACTCCGCCCCCGACGTCGTCGGCATGCGGCTGGCCGACGCCACCGCGCGGCTGCGGCAGGCAGGAAACGTTCGCATCGACGTCCAGCGGGTGAGCTGGGCGCCTCGTGGTCGGGTGGCGCAGATCAACGGGGTCGGATTCGACGGCTACTACACCCGCGACTCTGTACTCGTGCTGCGGGTGGGGCGATGACGCCCCCGCCAATCCCGCTGATTCGCGTCGAGGGATCACACCGCGATGTCGGCCGGCAGATCGGTGAAGCCACCTCGGTGAGCGTGCGCGCCCGCGCGGCGATGATGTCGGCAGCCGATCTGGACTCGGCGCAGGCATACCGTGAGGTCACCGCGGCCGAGCTGCCATGGCTGATCGAGGAGCTCGACGGCGTGGCGGAGGGCGCGGGGGCCGAACCGGCGGCGGTGTTCGCGGCAGGCATTGAGGAGCTGAGTGGCGAGGATGGAACCGAGGGTCGCTGTACCGACCTGGTTGCATGCCCGCCGGCGACGGCCGACGGGCACCTGTGGGTGGCGCATAACAACGATCTCGATCCGCGGGTCGAGGACGATCTGGTCGCGATCGAGTGGCACGTTCCCGGAGATCCCGTGGTGCTGACCTTCGGCATCGGGCCGTGGATCAGCGTCGGCTTCAACAGTGCCGGACTCGCGCTCACCGGCAACGAGCTGTCGCCCAACGACAACCGCATCGGGATTCCGCGGCTGCTGCAGGTGCGCGACATGGTGCGCTCTGCGACCCTCGACGGCGCGGTGGCGGCGGCGTTGCATCCCCGCCGGGCGTCGTCGTACAACAACGTGCTCAGCCACCGCGACGGTGGGGTCGTGAACGTCGAGGGCTCAGCCACCGATGCCGAGCTCGTCACACCCGGCGCATCGGGCACATTGGCCCACACAAACCACTACGTGAACGAGCGGATGCGGTCCTACGAGGGTGACCTCGAGTACGCATCCCGCTCGGATGTGCGATATCGTCGCGCACTCGAATGGCTCGCAGCGGGAGACATCACGGCTGGTCGTCTGCGCGCTGCGCTGTCCGACCATACCGACGCCCCCGACGCGGTCTGTCGGCATGTCAGCGCCGGCAACAGCTCGAAAACGGTGTTTTGGGTGATCGCCGATGTCACCACCGGCAGGGTCACCTACGGGCGCGGAAACCCATGCGATTCGCAGGAGCAGGTGTATGAGTTCTGAGGCCGCCGAGCTCTCGACAAGTCACCGCTATGCCCAGCTGACGTGGCCTGAGGTCGCTCAGTGGGCGCGGCGCGATCCGGTGTGTCTGATCCCGGTGGCCACGCTCGAGGACCACGGCTATCACCTCCCGATTGACACCGACGTTGTGATCGCCGAGACGCTTGCCGAGCAGGCGGTGTTGTCGCGCCGCGCTAACTCCTTGCTGCTTCCCACCGTCACACACGGGTATACGCCGCACCACATGCAGTTCCCCGGGTCGATCACGATCGACTGGAAGACCTTCGTCGACCATCTGCTCGATATCGGCCGCAGCCTGGTGCACCACGGCTTCAACCGGATCCTGTTCGTCAACGGGCACGGCTCCAACGTGCCGCTGGTCGAGATGGCGGCGCGGCTCTTGATGGTCGAGCATCCGCATGCGATTGCCGGAGCGTTTTGGTACCTGTCGGGGCCAGAGTCGGTCAAGTTGCTGGCCGAGACGCGCGACTCGCCGGTCCCCGGCGGGATCGCACACGCCTGCGAGCTCGAGACGTCGCTCTACCTGGCGATTCGACCCGAGCTGGTGCAGATGGACAAGGCCGTGCGCGAGATTCCCGACTGGGGCTCGGAGCATGCGTGGATGGATTGGAACGACGGTCCGCTCTCGATCAAGGGACAATGGAGCGGCTGGACCGAGTCTGGGGTAATGGGTGATGCGACCGCCGGCACCCGCGAGAAAGGTGAGCTGTGGCTCGCCCAGGCGGTCAAGGAGATCGGTACATACATCGATGACATCGCCCACCGCGAACCGCGGCCCGGGCGTGACCACCATGACGGAGCCATGACCCGGCTTCGGCCAAACCAGCGTTCAACCGAGGGAGATCAGCTATGAGGATGCGCACCCTGTTACCTGTCGTTGGAATCGTCGTCGCGCTGTTTGCGATGACCGGCTGCGGAGGCGGTGCGGCCAGTGGCGGCGGGGGCGGGGGAGGGAGCACCAGCGGTGGCATCCTGCGCGTTGGCACGATCAACATCATCGACTCGCTCAATCCCTTCACGGCGATCGAGTCCCAGTCCTACAACGCCTTCGTGATGGAGTATCCCCAGCTTGTGCAGTACGGACCGGGAGCGACGGGTCCCAAGCTCGAGGGTGATTGGGCGACAAGCTGGACGACCTCGTCCGATGGTAAGACCTGGACGTTCAAGCTCAAGCCCGGCGCCAAATGGTCGGATGGCAAGCCGTTGACCGCCGAAGATGCGGCCTGGACCGGCAACACGATCCTCAAGTACAAGAACGGTGCGACTGCGCTGGTCGCCGCGGCGCTGACCCATGTCACCAGCATGGATGCCCCGAACGCGACCACACTCGTGATCCATTACGACACGGCCGTCGGAAACGTGCTGTCCCAGCTCGAACAGTTCTGGGTGTTGCCCGAGCACGTGTGGAGCAAGTACACCGGTAACAACGGCAAGAATCTGAAGACCTTCCAGCCTCAGGACCACCTGCCGACGGTCGCCGGGGGCGCGTACTACATCAGCTCCTACGCTTCCAAGGGCACCACGGTGTTCAAGCCCAACCCGTACTTCTACGGGCCGAAGTCCCATGCCCAGGCGGTCGCGATGGTGTACTACACCAACGCAACCACCGAGATCGCGGACATGGAGTCGAGCAACCTCGACTTCGTCGATCAGGTGCCCTATAACGCCGTCAGCTCGATCAAGGGCGATAGCCGGTACACGGTGTACAGCGCGCCGTCGTCGGAGGTCACGAACATCACGTCAACTCCAACCCGGTCAAGCCCAAGAACCGCGAACTGCTCGATCCGAAGGTCAGAGAGGCCCTCGAGTACGCGACCGATCGAAACCAGATCGTGAACATCGTCTACGCCGGCTATGCCACGCCGTGGGCGAACAACATCTCGAGCCAGTCAACGGTCTGGCTCGATCCGTCGATCAAGCCGCTGCCCTACGACATCGCCAAGGCCAACCAGATCCTCGATTCACTCGGATACAAGAAGAATCCGACGGGATTCGCGAGATTCCGGCCACCACCGGCAAGTACGCCCAGCCGGCGCACGAGATGTCCTACGACCTGATGGTGCCGGGAAGCCTCGACTTCAACAGCGACCGCCAGTTCCAGATCATCGCCAACGGCTGGCTCAGGTCGGGGTGAAGATCCACGAGTTCGCCGGTGGTGACACTGCGGCGGCGACCCAGTACGAATACGCCGGCAACTACACCAAGTTCGACCTGGCGATGTGGGGCTGGGCCGAGTACATCGATCCCGACGCCCAGATGTCGTACATGACCAAGTCGCAGTGGCTGAACTGGAGCGATACCGGCTACGACAATCCCCAGTTCGAGAAGTGGTACACCAAGCAGGCGACGCTGGTGAACTTCAAGCAGCGCCAGGCCCTGATCTTCAAGATGGAGCAGCAGATCCACAACGACCGGCCGTATATCCAGCTGGTCGACGAGGACCTGGTCACCGCCAGCGACAAGCAGTGGACCGGCTTCGAGCCTGATCTGAACGCCTACTGCAAGTGCTACTACACCAGTCCACACCAGACGACCTCGTGAGCGAGTGAGGAACGCCGACTATCTGATCAAACGGACGCTGTTTGCGATCGTCACGATTTTCGTGGCGCTCACGATCAACTTCCTGCTGTTCCGAGCGCTGCCTGGCAGCGCAGTCTCCGGGCTGCGCTGCCAGCACTGCACCAAGCAGTTTCGCGAGACGATCGTCAAGCAGTACGGCCTCGACAAGTCCAAGTGGCAGCAGTATGTGATCTACCTCGACCGGCTCGGGCATGGCGATCTCGGCACCTCGGTGATCACCAACCGCCCGGTGTGGGACGAGATCAAGCAGCCATTGCTCAACACGCTGCCGATGCTGGTGGTCGGCACGTTGATCTCGGTGATCCTGGGGATCATTCGGGGGTGATTGCGGCCTGGCGGCGAAGCACCTGGTTAGACGGGTCGAATACGTGGACCGCGCTGACGTTCTACGCGATGCCGACCCAGTGGATTGGCCTTTTGGTGATCTTCTACATCGCGATCCCGTTGGCTCTGCCGGTCGCAGGAATCCAGTCGA
>CAVPTL010000014.1:0-582008 GCA_963708725.1 uncultured Actinomycetes bacterium
GGTCAGATCTCGTTGTCTGCGGATTCGGGGGTCGGCTCGTCGTCGCTTGGGATAGGCCTCTCGGCGGGTGGCGCATTCTCAGGCGGATTCCGTTCCGGCCGCGGTGGGTGAGCCGGCGGGCCGGCGGGCTCGGGGTCGCGCATCCACGGTTCCATCACCGATCCATCCTCGAGACGCCACAGCCGAAAGATCATCGCCGCTCCTCTCGCGCTAAAGGTTGCATCAATCGAGTTGCGGAAGCCACAATGCCCAGGATCGGTTTATGCCAAACCCTGGAAGCCAACCGCCGTTGACTGAGATCGCACAGCTCGGCGAGCGGATGTGGATATGCCGGCGCTGCCCCGAGGCGGGAATCCACGTCGAGTCGATGCCGGTGTTCTCGGTATCTGCCACCGCCGAGGCCATCCTCGTCGGCCAGGCGCCGGGCGTTCATGAACCCGTCGTTCGCCGCCCGTTTGCAGCGTCGGCGGGACGCACGCTGCGCCGGTGGCTCGAGCCGGCCGGACTGGGCGAGGAAGCCGATTTCTACCGCCGCCTCCACATCACCGCGGTCGCGAAGTGCTTCCCCGGGAAGCGACCGGGCGGATCCGACCTGCCACCGTCCAGGGCGATGCAGCGGACATGCCGTCCGTGGCTCGACGCCGAGCTCGCTGCCCTACCCGACCTCCCCGTGATCACCGTCGGCGCGCTCGCGCTCACAGCGTTGATGCCTGGCGCCAAGCTCGACACCGCTGTCGGCCAACGCGTTGAGACCCCCGATGGCCGCACGCTGGTCGCCCTCCCCCACCCCTCAGGCGCAAGCCCGTGGCCACACCTGCCCGGGAATCAGCAGCGACTCGACCGGGCGGTCGCGCTGGTCTGCGCGCTCCTCAGCGCGCCGCCTCCAGGCGGCGCTCGACCTCGTCCCTGAGCGGCATCGCGGGCTGGCAGCCCGGGCGCTCGACACAGAGCGACGCCGTCGCCATGCCGAGCACGAGCGCCTGCTCGAGCGAGGCGCCCCCAGCGAGCCCCGCAGCGAGCCCTCCCACAAGCGCGTCTCCGGCGCCGGTCGTGTCGACCACGTCCGCCGGAAATGCGTCGTAGCTTCGGCCGTCGGGCAGAATCTGCGCTCCGCGGGCACCGAGCGTGAGCACCACGGTGGCCGGGCGTTCCTCGCCGAGCGCGGCCAGCTCGTCCTCGTTCACCACGGCAATGTCGAACCGTCGCACGAGCTCGGAGGGGACCACCCCGGCAGGCGAGGGATTGATGATGGCGATCGCCCCGGTGGCGTGGGCGGCGGCAAGCGTCGCGGAGATCGCCTCCACCGGAACCTCGGCCTCGGTGAGCCATACCGACACGGCGGGGTCGGGCAACGGGCCGCTCGCCTGAGCGTTGGCACCCGGCAACGCCACGATCCGGTTCTCACCGTCGTCGCTCACGATGATCAGCGCGACACCGGTCGGCTGATCGATTCGGCGCAGATCCGATACGTCGATGCCGTCGTTGGCGAGGGCGGCGGCGACGGAATCGCCAAACGGGTCGGTTCCACAGACGCCGACGAATCGCACCGCCGCGCCCAGCCGGCGGGCGGCGACCGCCTGATTCGCGCCCTTGCCGCCGGGTGCATAGGCAAGGCGATGACCGAACACCGATTCGCCGGCACCGGGCGCCCTCTCCACGTAGCCGAACACGTCCATATTGACCGATCCGCACACGCCTACTCCGCCCATCACGCGGCCTCGACCTGCTTGATCGCCGGATACGCCGATCGGAACCGGCGGTAGCCGCCCTCGTAGGCCTCACTCCACTCCACCACGGGCGGGATCTCATCGGTGGTTCGCACACAGGCGGCGACGGCCTCCTCCACGCTAGGAAACACGCTCCCGGCAACGCCACCGAGAAGCGCGGCGCCGTACGCCGAGCCCTCCTCGACCTCCGTTCGCTCGAGCGGGATCCCCAGCACCGATGCGGCGATCGAAAGCCACAGGGCGCTGCGCGCTCCCCCGCCTGACACCCTGCCGACCGCCGGCCGCTCGCCGGCGGCGGCCAGCAGTTCGAACGAGTCGCGCAAGCCGAACGCGACGCCCTCCATTGTGGCGCGCACGAGCGCGCCACGGTCGTGCTCCAACCCGAGGCCGACAAACGCTCCCCGGACGTCCGCGTCGGCGTGGGGAGTCCGCTCGCCGCTGAGATACGGCAGAAACGTGAGCCCTCCGGTGCCGGGCGCCCAGCGCTCGGCCTCGGCGACCAACGAGTCGAAATCGGCGCTGGGGTCGATCGTGTCGTGGAGCCACTGCAGCGAACCGGCTGCCGACAACATCACGCCCATCGCGTGCCAGGTTCCCGGCCGGGCGTGACAGAACGTGTGCACCCGGGCCTGAGGGTCGGGTCGGTAGGCATCGAGCGCGGCGAACACGACGCCGGAGGTGCCGATCACAACCGATGCCGGCCCGGGCCGGTCGACCCCCACCCCGATCGCCGCCGCCGCCTGGTCGCCGGCGCCGGCTGCGACCGGGACGCGAGCGGGTGTGTGGCCGGCAAGCGCCGGCGACTCGAGCACATCGGGGAACCACTCCTCGGGCAGATCGAGCGCCGCGAGCACCTCGGTGCTGAAGCGGCGGGCGTGCACATCGAACAGCAGGGTGCCGGACGCGTCGGTCACATCGGTTGCGAGCTCGCCGGTCAGCTTCAGCCGCACGTAATCCTTGGGCAAGAGCACGTGGCGGATCTGCGCGAAGGTGTCGGGCTCGTGCCGGCGCAACCACAGGAGCTTCGGCGCTGTGAATCCCGTCAACGCGCGGTTGCCGGTCAGTTCGATCAGCCGCTCGAGCCCGATCTCGCGCTCGATGTGCTCGCATTCCTCGGTTGTCCGGCCGTCGTTCCAGAGGATGGCCGGCCGCAACGGTCGCAGATCCTCGCCCAACACAACCAGACCATGCATCTGCCCGGAGATCCCAATCGCATCCCCCGTACCGAGGCGATCGAGCACCTCCTTGGTTGCCCGCCACCACTCGTCGGGGTCTTGCTCTGACCACCCGGGATGTGGCCGGTCGAGCGGGTACGACACCTCGGCCCGGTCGATCACGCGGCCATCCCCCGCCACGACGAGCCCTTTCAGGCTCGTGGTGCCCACGTCGAGTCCGATCAGGCGGGTCATCTCACGAGATGCTATAGGGGTGGTGAATAACGGTGCCTGGCACTGGTATTCACGAGACAACCGGGGGGTCGCCAAGGCGTGCGATCTCATCACCCGCGCCGGCTGCCCACAGGTAGTTACCACCGACCACAAGCTGCTCCGCGCGAAACGGCAGGCGTGACGACCGCACGAGCACCGGCTTTCGGATGCTGCCGCGGTAGAGCACATGGGGAGTCGCAATCCACACCTCGGTCGAACCGCCCGCCATCGCCAGCGGCTCACCCGCGGGGTGCAGCGTCGGTCCGATCTGTCGTCCCGAGTTGGCGTCCAGCGGCACAACCGTCAATCCGAAGGCCGCCCACACGATCTGGCCGGTGCGCGTGAGCGGTGCAATCACCGGCGGCTGATGGCCGCCAACGCTATCGGCCTGAAGTGACCCCCGCGCCTCGTACATCGAGAGCAGCCCAGATCCCTGGCCGCCGACGACACCCCACAGCCGCCTGGGGGTCGACAGAAGTGAGTTCATCCGGGGTGCGAACGGCCCGGTCGACACCTGGCTCCCGACCTGGAGGGGGGCCGGCATCAGCTGCCCCGCCCCGGGATTCAGTTGGAGCAGTGGACGGCCGCCTTGCGGAACCGTCACCCATACCTGGCCTTGCCATACGGCGACGCCCTTCAAGAACCCCGGCGCATCCGCGATGGCGACGACCTCCATCGTCCTGGGATTGACACGCACCAGATGGCCGGGGAGTCCGCAATCGCCACTTGTGATCCACACCGACCCCAGCCCGAACGCCATCTGGCTGTTCTCGCAAAGCGACGGGATCCGCGCAGACTTCCTGACTGCCATGGTGGTTGGATCGATTCGGTCGAGCCGATCACCCGCGCTGGCCCATAACGCACCATCGCCCCACGCCATCGCCGATATCGAGCCGCCGAGATGGACAGACTTCACGTTCGAGGCGGCCAGCGGACTCTCGCCCGAGGCCCCGCGACCACCCAGGGCCACCAGCGCCGCGATGAACACCAGCCCGGCAACCGCAATCGATACCCGCACTCCCCGCCTCGAAGCCATGACTCCAGGGTACCGCTCCGCCGCTGTCCGAGCCCGAGCGGCGCCAACCGTCCGCTTTCGGACGGTTGGCAATCGATATCACCCTCTTGATTCTCAATCTTTTTGCTCGGGGAACCGATACAGATCCGGAGCGCTTTCCCGACCTCCGAGGTGCTCAGGTGGACGACTCCCACCGCTTCTCCCGAGCTTTTACGCTGCGCCGACTGCCGCGATCCCTCATGGTCGCTGCCCTGGCATGCCTGCTCATGGCAGCCCCTGCAGCCGCCCGAGCGCTGATTCCGTCAACGACGACGGCCGTATCGATCAAGATCACGACGCATCCGGCGACGGACGCGCGCACGACCACGGCGAAGTTTGCCTGGAAGGCGACGGGGACGAAGCTGAGCGTGTCCTGCCGGCTCGGCTCCGGAAAGTACGCGAAGTGCTCGAAGACGCACACCTACGCCAATATGAAGCCCGGCGCCCACTCGTTCACCGTCCGGGCGGTCAGCGGCAAAACGACCCGCACCGCGGTGTACAAGTGGACGGTTGATACGACGGCGCCCACCGCCCCCACCGTATCCGGGGGCTCGCCCGTGTGGACAAATCTCAGCCGCACGATCAAGGCGTCCGGCTCGACGGATGTCGGTGGCACCGGTGTCGGCTCGTATCAGTATCGCGCGAGCGTGAACGGCGGGAACTGGTCCACGATCGGGTCGGGCAGTTCTCTCACCGTGTCGACTACCGGGACAACGTGGGTGCAGTTCCGCGCGGTCGACAAGGCCGGCAACCCATCCGCCTGGGCGTCGACCGTGCCCGACGATCCCTCATCGACCGCGATGATCGACAAGGTGGCGCCGACTGTCCCGGGCGTTGCGAGCGGTGCGGGTGCGTGGTCGAATGCCGCGTCCGTGGTGGTCGCGCCGACCGTCGGGTCGAGGGACGCCGGCGGTTCGGGCCTCGGCCGCATACTCAGCACCGAACCAACCTCAACCAGGGAGCGTGGACGGCACCCATCAGCGGCGGCTCCACGACGATCTCGGGCGAGGGCCAAACCGAGGTCGAGTTCCGCAGTACCGACGTCGCCGGAAATGCCTCGGCGTGGTCGTCTCCGGTCGAGGTGTGGCTCGACCACACCGCCCCAACGTTCACGATTTCCGCCAATCCCAGCCATCCCCACGTCGGGCTGGAGCAAGTCGACGACGACAGTCACCGGGACGCCTGATAGCAGCGGATCGCCGGTCACCCTCGAGGTTTACCGGCTCGGCACCAGCGGCTCGGGCTCGGCATGTCTGGCACCGGGCTGCGCCCTGTCCGGCACAAGTCAGCGCCGCAGGAACCACCTGGTTGAGTTCCAGGCCACCGACGCGGCCGGCAACATCTCGGCATGGACGGCACCGACCACCGTCAAGCTCGACCTCACGTCGCCGACCACGCCGACCGTGTCGGGCGGCTCGCTGAGCTGGAAGCTCGGGCCGACGCCATTCACCGCGTCGGGATCGACCGACAGCGGTGGCTCCGGACTCGGTCCGTATCAGTACCAGACCTCGACCGACAACGGCGCGACATGGTCGGCGATCACCAATGCGCCGGCGGTCGTCAACGCCAACGGCACCACGACCACGATCGTCCAGATGCGCGCTACCGACAACGCCGGCAACGTCTCGGCATGGACGTCAGCGGTCAGCAGCGCCGCCAACACGGCCAAGCTCGATAACGCCGGGCCGACGGTACCCGCGGTCACCGGCGGCAGCTCGAACTGGGCGACGGGATCGGTGACGTTCACCGCGAGCGCGTCCACCGACGCCGGCAGCGGGTTCAACCACTACGAGTACGAGACGTCGACCGACGCCGGCGCCAAGTGGTCGGCCCCACCACCGGCGCTCGAAGACCGTCAGCACCGATGGCACGACGTGGATCACGTTCCGCGCGGTCGACGCAGCTCGGCAACAAGGGTCCGTGGTCAACCGATCCCGGATGGCGGGTACCCCGCCCGCAGCCTCGATCGCCAGGATCGACCACACCGTCCCGACCATCACCGTGTCCGGCGGCTCGACGAACTGGTCGAACGCCGCCTCGGCCAAGATCACGCCCACCGGCGCCGACGCAACCAGCCTCATCAACGCCGCCTCCTACCAGTACCAGACCTCGAACGACGGTGGCACGACCTGGCAGCCGGCGGTAACGGCCACCAGCGCGACCATTACCCGCGAGGGTTCAACGCTGGTCGAGTTCCGCGTCAGCGACAACGCCGGCAACCAGTCGGTCTGGAGCGCCCCGGCCGAGGTGCATCTCGACCGCGTGGCCCCGAGCGTGCCCGTTCCGACCGGCGGCTCGTCGGGATGGACGAACGCCGCCACGGTCACCGTCAGCGCCGGGGGATCCACCGACGCATCGAGCGGGCTCGACCCGACGAACCCCTACCAGTACCGCACCAAGACCAACACCGGCTCCTGGACGGGCCCGGTGAACGGATCGTCGGTCGATATCAGCGCCGAAGGTACGACTCAGGTGCAGTTCCGAGCCGTGGACGCGATCGGCAACATCTCGGGCTGGTCGGTCGCAACGCTGCCCGCTGCCACCGTCAACATCGATCGCGTGGATCCAACGATGCCGACCGTCTCCGGCGGCTCTTCGTCGTGGACGACGGCTGCCTCGGTAACCGTCACCGCATCGGGCTCGACCGACACCAACGGCTCCGGAGTCGCGGGGTACGAGTATGAGCTGTCGCGCCCCACGCACGGCGGCGGCTGGCCGGCCCCGCCGACCTCCGGGAGCGCCGCGGTGATCTCAACCCAGGGCCTCACGCTGGTGCGGTTCCGGGCGATCGACAAGGCCGGCAATGTCTCGGCCTGGGGGCCCACCAACACGACCTCGGCGAGCGAGGCCGCGATCGATAACGTCGCGCCCCTCAAGCCCACCGTCACCCCCACCGCGGGCTGCCCAGCACATACGAACACCGTGAACGCCTACGCCGACGACAGCATCGACGGCAGCGGCGCCTCGTTCTACTACTACAAGATCAACACCGGCTCTGGCTACGGCGCCGTAAAGAAGACGCCCACCCAGGTAGGAAACGTCGACATGACGGCGTCGGGGACGATCATGTTCCAGGCGGTCGACTTCGTCGGTCTGGCGTCACCGTGGTCAGATCCCACCACGGTCTGCGTCAGCTGACCGGCTGTACCTGAGCGGTGCAGGCCGAGCAGCGGCGGGCGGCGGCGGGAATCGTGCTCAGGCACTCGGGGCACTCGCGGATCGCAACCTCGTCCTCGGCGGGCTTGGCGTGGCGCGCGGAGAGCGCATTCATCGGCTTGACGACGAAGAAGAACACCGCGGCCGCGACGCTCACAAAGGTGATCAGCGCGTTCAGGAAGTCGCCGTAGCGAAACACGCTGTCGTTGATCGTGAACGTCAACCCGCTGAAGTCGGGACTGCCGAAGATCGCGGCCACGATCGGGGTGATGATGTCGGCGACAAAGGCGGCAACCAGCAGTCCGAAGGCGGTGCCGATGACGATCGCAACCGCAAGGTCGATGAGGTTTCCGCGGAACAGAAACTGGCGAAACTCGCGCACCATCTAGGTCTTCTTGATGCCGTGTACCGGCCGGCCAAGGGCCCGCCACTGAAACAGCGTGATGGTCGGCTTCGAGTCGTCGTAGCGCACGATCTTCGGGTTTCGACCGACCTGGGAAGCCCGGGCGGCGTGGTCGATCAGGTCGTCTCGGTTGGGCGCGACCACAACGTGATGACACGCGGTGATGTAGTCCTCGGCCACTCCGCAGGTCGGACACGGCCAGGGATCGGTATGGATCGCATACCAGTCGCCGTCACCCAGATCGCCGTCGCCCAGGTTGGCGAGCTCATCAGTGAGCTCGTCGATCTCATAGATTGTCGGAGCCTCAGGAGTACTCATAATTCCAGGGTAGCAGCCATCTACATCGAGTCTGGAGCCGACACGCCGATCAGATCCAGCGAGGTCGCAATCACCTGGGCGGTGGCTGCGCACAGCGCCAGACGGCTGCGCTCCACGGAGGGTGGCGCCCCCAGCACCCGGCACTGTTTGTAGAACTGGTGGTAGGCCTTCGCGATCTCCTGGGTGTAGCCGGCGATTCGATGCGGGCCACGGCGGTCGGCCGCCTCGGCGACCAGATCGGGGAATCCAGCGAGCGCTTTCACCAGCGCCGCCTCGGGCGGCTCGGGCTCCCAGCTTGGATCCGGCTCCGCGGAGGTGCCGGCCTCGCCGGCGTTGCGCAAGATGCCCGCGATCCTGGCATGTGCGTACTGGCAGTAGTACACCGGGTTGTCGGAGCTCTTCTGAACCCACAGCTCGGGATCGAGTTCGATCACCTGATCGTGGGATCGTTGCACCAGCGCAAACCGCAGCGCGTCCACACCGAGCACGTCCAGCAGCTCGTCGAGCATCAGCACCGAGCCGCGCCGCTTGGAGACCTTCACCAGCTCGCCGGCCTCGCGGATCTTCACGAACTGGTAGATCTGGGGGTCGATCCGATCAGCGTCGTAGCCGAGCGCGCCGGCCGCGGCCTTGAGCCGGCCAACATAGCCGTGATGGTCGGCCCCGAGCACGTACACGGCGGTGTCGAAGCCCCGCTCGAGCTTATTGATGATGTAGGCGACGTCGCCGGCGATGTAGGTGGGATTGCCGTCCGAGCGCACCAGCACGCGGTCGCGATCGTCACCGAAGTCGGTCGAGCGCAGCCACAACGCGCCCTCGTTCCGGAATGTGTGCCCGCCCGCTTCCAGCTTGGCGATGGCGCGATCGACCGACCCGTCCTCATACAGCGACCGCTCGAGAAACCACGAGTCGAAGGTTGCGCGAAATCGGGCGAGCGTGGTCTTGATCTCGTCGATCATGACCTCGACCCCGCGTTGACGCCAATCGTCGGCGGGCGCGTCGGGGTCGAGCCCCAGCCGGTCGGCGATCTCTTTGATATAGGCGCCCTGGTAGCCGTCCTCGGGCGGTTGCTCATCGCGAGCGCGGGCTCTCAACGAGGCACCGAACAGATCCATCTGCCGACCCGCGTCGTTGAAGTAGTACTCGCGTTGGACGTCGTGGCCGGCGAAGGCGAACAGGCGGGCGAGCGAGTCGCCGTAGGCGGCGTTGCGAGCGGTCGAGGCGGTGACCGGCCCGGTGGGGTTGCCACTGACGTATTCGACCTGGATCCGCTTGGGCTCGGCGGCGGCGCCGGCGCCAAACCGAACGCCCTGGGTCAGCACGGCGGAAAGGGCCTCGCGGTACCACTGCGACGACACACGGATATTGATGAAGCCGGGTCCTGCGACCTCCACGGACGAGATCAGCGGCGACTCCAGGGCGTCGGCAATCCGGCCGGCGATCTCGCGTGGCGATGAGCGCAGCGTGCGGGCCAGCGACATCGCAACCGCAGTCGCATAGTCGCCGTGGCTCTCGTCGGCGGGGCGCTCGAGCTTGACAATCCCGCCCTCACCTCCGACTTCGCGCACCGCTCCCGCGACCGCGTCGGCGAGGTCGGAAAGCGGGGTCGAAGTCATGCGCCCGGATGGTACCGGGATCCAGCATGTAGGGTGCCCAGGTGAACGACGAACCAACCGATCGCCATCTCAACATCCACTTCCCGCCCGAGATGATGGCGGGGGTGTACTCGAACTTCGCGAACGTCAGCCACTCCGACTACGAGTTCACCCTCACCTTCGCGCGTGTTGACCACGAGGTCGAGGACGACGAGGTACCCGGAGTCGTGGTGTCACGCGTCAACATCTCGCCGCAGTTCATGGCCGAGCTGATCGACGCGATGACCGACAACTACTCGAAGTGGCGCACCCGCGAGGGGATCAAGAGCCTGCCCGAGTTCGAGCGCGACGACGACGTGGACGACGCGTTCGGGTCGCCTCCCGGCGAGTAGCCGCGCGCCACCTCGATCCGGTTCATCACGGGCGGGTGGTTGAACTCCGTCCATACCGCCCACAGCGGCGGCACGGGGTTCGACAGGTTGGTGAGCGCCAGCCGCCGCTGGAGCGATGCCATCCCGGCGCCGTCGCGCGTCGCCTGGAGACCCGCCCAGTCAGCCTCCGCCTCGTCTCGGCGAGATATCAGGTTCTCGACCGGGGTCAACACCGCGATCGCGGTGAGCACGCCGGCGAGCACCAGCGCCGTGGCGCGCGGATCGAGCAGGCCGTCGGCGTAGCGACGCCGAGCGAGTGGATCAAGCAGCCGCCAGATGAGCCACAGCGCCGGGATCGCGAGCACGCCGAACCACAGCACCCCCTTCAGTGTGTGGCGGCGCTGGATGTGCCCGAACTCGTGGGCGATCAGCGCCCGCAACTGCGGGGTCGACAGCCCGCGGAGAGACGTGTCGTAGATGACCACGCGCTCGGTTGGGCCAACGCCGTCCACGAACGCGTTTTCTTCGGTTGTCTTCGACCCCGCATCGGCGACCGAGACCGACCGGGGATGAACACCCATCCGCGTCTCGAGCCGGTGGACCAACGCGGCGGCCCGGCCGGTGCGCGGCAGCGGGGTGGTCGAGAGCAACAGTGGATCCCACAGCACCGGCTGGAGCACGGTCACGATCGCAACCGCGAACCACGCCGTGAGACCGACCGCGAGCCAGGGGCGCCGCGTCCGTCGCGCGATCAGCCAGGCGCCCGTGTACACCGCACCGACGACCGCCGCAGTGATCGCGAGCGTCACGAGCGCCGTCTCGAGCCACGCGGCGGTTGATTGAAGATCGAGCCCGCGGTTGCTGGCGCGCACGTGTGCGACGTACCCCAACGGCAGCACCACCGCGGTGGTGATCGCCGACACGCCAAAGGCCGCGCACGCCACCCGCACGGCCGGCACCCGGCCGATCGCCAAACGGGCCCCGCCCCGCCACGCGAGCAGCCACGCGACCGCCACCGGCAGCACCAGTCCGACCGCCACGAGCAGGTACTGGAGCTCGCGGTAGGACTTGGCCCGCTGGATCTGCTGCGCAGTAAATACCGCGGTGGCGGGGATGGTGGCCGCAGGGCTGGGAAGCTGTGCCTGCCACAGCCAGATTCCCAGGCCGGCGAGGCACGCCAGCGCGATCGGTACGGCGGCTCGGCGCACCGTGTCGTTATAGCGTTAGCGGATGCGAGTCGCCGTCATCTCGGACATTCACGCCAATTTTCCCGCGCTCACCGCGGTGCTCGACGAGATCCAAAAAGCCAGTGTTGATGAGATCTGGTGCCTTGGTGATCTGGTCGGATACGGCCCCGATCCCGACGCCTGCGTGGCCGCCGTCAACGCCCGCGCCTCGGCCTGTCTCGCCGGAAACCACGACATGGTGGTGACCGATGCGATCGACATCGCCGTATTCGCCTCCGACGCCGGAACCGCGGCCCGCTGGACCGCCGCGACCATCACCCCCGAGACGATGGGCATCCTCCGCGCGCTCTCGCCCAGCGGTGAGCGAGCCGGCGTTGAGCTCTACCACGCGAGCATCCGCGACCCGGTCTGGGAGTATGTGATCGACAATCACACCGCGGCGGTCTGTCTCGAGCTGCAGTCGTCGCAGCTTGCCCTGATTGGCCACAGCCACGTGCCGCTGATGTACGGGTATTCGGGCGACGATTTCATCGCGGGCCTTGCGCCCGCCGACACCGAGATCGGATTTGCCGGCGGCCCCTTCTTGCTGAACCCCGGGTCGGTGGGCCAGCCGCGCGACGGCGATCCCCGGGCCGCCTACCTGCTGCTCGACCTCGAGCGCGAGACGGCGACCTGGAAGCGCGTCGCCTACGACATCGCCGCGACCCAGAAGTCGATCGCAGCCGTCGGTTTGCCGCGGAGGCTGGGCACCCGCCTGAACGACGGCAGGTGATCCCGGCGCACGTCCTCGGTCAGGCCTCGCCTGCGGCCGCGCGCTTGCGGCGCGTGCTCATCCCGAGGTCGACACCACTCATCTCGAGTTCGGACACCACGCCTTCGCGAGCCTTGTAGATTCGCCACTTGACGGTGGCCAGGGTGGTCTCGAGGGTGTCGGCGATCTCGGAGTAGGTCAGGCCCACGACATCTCGGAGCACAAGCGCCATGCGCAGGTCGAGCGGCAACGAGCCGATCGCGCGCCACAGAGCATCCATCGATTCGACAGCCTCGGTCGGCTGCACCGCGAGTCGCAACTGCGGCAGTGAGTCGAGATCAACCGGGGTGCGCACGCGCCGTTCGCGAGCGCGCAACTCGTCCACCACCCGGTGCTTTGCGACCTGGAACATCCAGGTCGTGAACCGGCACCGGTCGTCAAATCGGGGCAACGCCTGGTACACGCGCAGAAAGACTTCTTGACACATGTCTTCGGCCAGCGCTCGGTCTCCTGACAAGACTCGCAGGACATAGTTGAAGAGCGGCGTTTGGTACTGACGAACGATCAGCGCAAACGCGTCCTCATCGCCTTGCCGGGCACGGCGAAGGACGTCGGGATCAGGCTGTGGGAGACCCAAATTGTGTCGGTGTGGTTACGGGAACCAGTCGCAGTATAGACACGCGACTGGCGTATCGGTACCCCGTTTCGTGCCAAATCTAACAAGTCCTTTTGGGTCTGGTTAGAGCGTCGAGGTCACACGATCAGCGATCGACCGGTCATCGAGACCGGGATCGCGACCCCGAGGAGGCTCAGAACGGTCGGAGCGATGTCCGCGAGCCGGCCGTCGTTGCGCAGCGTCACCCCGTGCTTGGTGAGCACGAGCGGTACGGGGTTTGTGGTGTGCGCGGTCTGCGGCGAGCCGTCCGCAGCGAGCATCTCCTCGGCGTTGCCGTGATCGGCCGTCACCAGGGTGACCCCGCCGGCGGCCTCGACCGCGGCCAGCACCCGCCCCAGGCACGAGTCGGCAACTTCAACGGCCTCGACCGCGGCAGAGATCACTCCCGTGTGGCCAACCATGTCAGGGTTGGCGAAGTTGATCAGCAAGAACCCCAGGCCACCCTCGGCGAGCCGCTCGCACAGCACGTCGGTGATCGCAACCGCGCTCATCGCCGGGGCGAGGTCATAGGTCGCGACATCGCGAGGAGAATCGACCAGGCTCCACTCCTCCCCCGCCCGCAGGTGCTCGCTACCCCCGTCGAAGAAGTAGGTCACGTGTGGGTACTTCTCGGTTTCGGCCACGTGCAGCTGGCCGATCCCCTGCGCGGCCAGCACGTCGGCGAGCACCTCGGTCAGCGACTCGGGCGGGTAAGCGATCGGCGCGGCGAACTCCTCGGAGTACTCGGTCATCTGCACGAAATATGGCCGTGGCGGATCCTGCCCACGGTCGAACTCGTCAAATCCCGGCTCGATCAGCGACCGAGTGAGTTCGCGGGCCCGATCGGGGCGGAAGTTGAAGAAGATCACGGCGTCGTCGGCGTGGATCCGACCGACGCGGGGATCTCCGATCACCGTCGGGGGAATGAACTCATCGGTGACGCCCGCGGCGTAGGCCGCCCGAAGCGCTGCAACCGCGGAGCCTGCGAACTCGCCCTGCCCGTGCACGATCGCGTCGTATGCCCGCTTGACCCGATCCCAGCGCCGGTCGCGGTCCATCGCCCAGTAGCGGCCGCTGATCGTCACGATCTCCGGGATCTGTTCGGCGAAACCCGCCCCACTGGTGGGCGACACATCGCGACCGTCGGTGAACGCGTGCACGTACACGCGCTCGACACCAGCCGCCCCGGCGGCCGCAATCAGTGCCTGCAGATGGCTGATGTGGCTGTGAACGCCACCGTCCGAGAGCAGCCCCACCAGGTGCAGCGCCGATCCCCGGGCACGCTCGAAGGCGGCGAGGAAGGCCGGATTCTGCGCGAATGCGCCGGTCTCGATGTCCTCGTCGATCCGGACCAGGTCTTGCCGCACCACGCGGCCGGCGCCGAGGTTGGTGTGGCCGACCTCGGAATTTCCCATCTGACCATCGGGGAGGCCGACGGCGCGCCCCGAGGCGGCCAGCGTCGTGTGGGGCCAGTCACTCCAGAGCGCGTCGAACACCGGCGTGTGGGCCAGCTCGACGGCGTTCCCCGGGCCGGGTTCCGCAATCCCCCACCCGTCCAGTACGACCAGACAGATCGGGGTCTCGCTCATGCCGCGGCGTCGAGAATCGCGAGCAAGCTCTCCACGTCAAGACTCGCCCCGCCGATCAGGCCGCCGTCGATATCGGGTTGCTCGAGCAATCCGGCCGCATTGTCCGGCTTCATGCTCCCGCCGTACTGGATCCGGACGCCCGCGCCGGGCGCGCCCAACACCGCTCGGATGTGGGCGTGCGCGGCCTGCGCCATCTCCGGAGTGGCGGTCAGCCCGGTACCGATCGCCCACACCGGCTCGTAGGCGATGGTTGTCGCAGCCACCTGCTCGGCGGTCAGCACCGCCAACGCTCCCAGCTGCCGCTCGAGTACCTGCTCAGTCGATCCGTCGCGGCGCTCGGCCTCGCTCTCCCCGACGGCGAAGATCACCGCGAGGCCGGCCTCGTGGGCGGCGACCAGTTTTTCGGCCAGGGCCGCGTCGGTCTCGTTGAAATACTGGCGCCGCTCGGAATGGCCGAGCAGGACGCCGTCGACACCGAGGTCGACCAGCATCCCCGCCGAGATCTCGCCGGTGTAGGCGCCGGCCGCGGCCTGGTGCATGTTCTGGGCGTAGATGGCCAGCCGCGTTTCGCCGGCGGCCTCCACGGCCACCGCGAGCGCCGTGAAGGGCGCGCACACCGCGGCGTCGACGGACTCGGGCAGCTGCGCCGCGAGCGCGGCCACGAACGGGCCGGCTTCGGTAGCGGTCTTGTGCATCTTCCAGTTACCGGCAACGAACGGCGTTCGAGTCATGCGTCCTCCTCCAGTGCGGCGACCCCAGGCAGTGTCCGACCCTCGACCAGCTCCAGCGCCGCTCCCCCACCGGTGGATACGTGCGAGATGTGGTCGGCAACTCCGGCGACGTTAACCGCTGCCACCGAGTCTCCCCCGCCCACTACCGACACGGCGTCGGAATCGGCGACCGCGTGGGCAATGGCGAGCGTGCCCGACGCAAACGGCTCGAACTCGAACACGCCCATCGGCCCATTCCAAAAGATCGTGCGGGCGGAGGCGAGACGGTCGCGATAAAGGCCAACTGTTTCGGGGCCGACGTCCAGCCCCATCCAGCCGTCGGGGATCTCACGCGCGGCCACCACACGCGAGTCGGCGTCGGCGGCAAATCGATCGGCGACCACGATGTCGGAGGGCAGCAGCAGCTCGCAGCCACGGTCTCGAGCATCGGCCACCGCCTGGCGAGCGATGGCCTGGCCGTCGCTGTCCTCGTGCCGGGATGCGCCGACCTCAACCCCGTCGGCGGCGAGAAACGTGAATGCCATCGCACCGCCGATCAGGATCGAGTCGGCCAGATGCGTGAACCGGTCGATCACCGCGATCTTGTCGGCCACCTTGACCCCGCCGATGACCACCACGAACGGATGTGCCGGGTCGTCCAGCAGCTTGGCGAAGGCGTCCAGCTCGGACTGCAACAGCAGGCCGGCTGCGGACGGCAACAGGTGGGCGACGCCCTCTGTCGATGCGTGCGCCCGGTGAGCGGCACCAAAGGCATCGTTGACGTACAGATCGGCGAGTCCGGCCAGCTCGGCCGCGAACTCGGGATCATTCTGCTCCTCCCGCGGGTCAAACCGCAGGTTCTCGAGCATCCGCAGCCGGCCGGACTCGTCACCGAAGGCGACCGGCTCGTCCAGCAGCCGGCTCAGGCGCTCGGCGACCGGACGCAGCGAGAGTGCTGGGTCGACCTTGCCTCCCGGCCGGCCCAGATGCGACATCACGATCACCTGGGCGGCGTCGCGTTCCAGCAGCAGCTGCAGGGTGGGCAGCGATGCCCGAATGCGCGCGTCATCGGCCACCTCCCCGTCGCGCACCGGCACGTTCAGGTCGGCCCGCACCAGCACTCGCCGGCCGTCCACCGCCAGGTCGGCCACGGATTTCAACACCAGCTCAGGCGACCTTGTTGATGAGATCGACCACGCGCGAGGAGTAGCCCCACTCGTTGTCATACCAGGCAACCACCTTGACCAGGTTCCCATTGACCATCGTCAGACCCGAGTCGAACAGCGAGCTGTGCGGATCGCCGACCACATCGGAGGAGACGATCGGATCGGTCACGTAGCTGAGGATCCCCGGCATTGAGTCGGCGGCCGCCTTGAACACCTCGTTGACCTCGTCGCGGGTGGTGTCGCGGCCGACCAGCGCAACCAGGTCGGTGGCGGAGCCGTCGCTGACCGGCACCCGCATCGAGATGCCGTCCAGCTTGCCCTTCATCGCGGGGATCACCAGACCGATGGCCTTGGCGGCGCCGGTCGATGTCGGGATCACATTGACAGCGGCGGCCCGCGCTCGGCGAAGGTCGGAGTGCGGCAGGTCGAGCACCTGCTGGTCGTTGGTGTAGGCATGGGTCGTGGTCATGAACCCGCGTTCGATCCCGAATGTCTCGTGAAGGGTCTTTGCCAGCGGCGCCAGGCAGTTGGTGGTGCACGACGCATTCGAGATCACATGATGGGTCTCGGGGTCGTACTGGTCGTCGTTCACACCCATGCAGATCGTGATGTCGGGCTCGGTCGCGGGCGCGCTGATGATGACCTTGCGCGCGCCGGCCGCGAGGTGCTTGGAGGCGCCCTCGCGCTTGGTGAAAAAGCCCGTGGATTCGACCACGATCTCGACCCCGAGGTCGGCCCAGGGGAGATCGGCGGGATCGCGCTCGGACACGACGCGAAGCGGCTTTCCATCGACGATCAGCCCGTCATCACCAGCCTCGACTGTCCCCGGGAACTGGCCGTGAACCGAGTCGTACTTCAGCAGGTAGGCAGCAGTTTTGAGATCCATCAGATCGTTGACCGCCACGATCTCGAACCCCGAAGCGCGATCTCTCGCCGCGCGAAAGACGTTGCGGCCGATTCTTCCGAACCCGTTGATCGCCACTCGAACACTCATCGAAACCCCCACCTGGTTGACCGTTCCCTGTCACGTTCGAGTCTATCGTCGATCGCCCAGAACGGGATACGCCGGGCACGAAGGCCCGGCGAGGGGAAGTCCCGAGTTTCGCGGGTGTCCGGCAGAATCGGGCAGCAACAGATGGGGTCAGGTTCCGTCGCGCAGGGGATGCCGGTCACCCGCGAAACACTGATATCAGTGTGCCCGATCACACTCGGAAGCGCGCCCCCCGTCAGAGTGATTCTTAAACAAATTGTAAGGTAGTAGTACGCACACCGTTAACAGTTGAGCGCCATGATCGTGCGCATCCGGCGGGCGACCGCCGACTTCGAAAGCGGCGGTCGCGCCTGTTTTCCCAGCTCGGCCAGCGACAGATCCGCATGTCGCAGCCGCAAACGCGCGACCTCCTGGAGCTTTGGTTCGAGCGCATCGACGTCGAGTTGCTCGATCGCCCGGCGCTGCGCGCGTGAGGCCACGCTCATACGCCCCAGATTCGCCTCGTCCCAGTTGGTGTTGCGGTTGGCCCGGTTTCGGGTCGCGCTGATCACCTCTGCCTCCTCATACGAGAGGGCGGCGTCATGGGCGCCCATATGCACCAGCAGCTCGCGGATGGTGGACTTGCTCTTGGCATAGGCGATCGCGTGGTCGCGGCGCTCGGCGGCCCGGACGATCAGCTCGTCGGGAGCGGCGATTTCGACCAACGCCTGCGCGCCGTCGATATCCGCGGTTCGCCACTCGAGGTGGCCGGCTGCCCGCGGTGCCGACACCGACCCGGTGGCCACGAACGCCCCCCGCAGGTACGCGCCCCGGCAGCAGCGGCGATTCACCAGCCGACGCGGCGGTTCGGTGAGCGGGGTGAGACCCTCGGCGAGCACCCCCAGCTCGTGCAGCAGCTGAAGGCTGCGAGGGCCGTGCAGACGCACACTGACAACGTTTCGCCGTGCAAATCGTGGCTCGCGGTACGAGGCGATCTCGATCCCCACATCGGCCGGCCGCAGCAGCGTGAAGAGCGTTCGGGCCGCGGTCGCGTCGATCGGGTCGATGCGCACTGCGATCTCGCCACCCGACCGCATCTGCAACGTCCCGGCCGTGCGGATCAGCCCGCTCATGAAGGCCGCACGACAGCACGCTTTCGCCGGCGGCCGCTCTGCCAGCTCGTGCCGCACCGTCGCCCCGAAGCTCATTTCGCCTCGGTCACAGCCCGTGGATCCCAGCGTGACAGGCGCACGAGCGTGCGGGCCAGCTTGTCCTGGTCGTGCTGCCACTCGCCCGCAAGCCGGGCACCGAAGACGCGCACTCCCAGACGTCGCAAACCTCCGCGGTCAACCGGCACAGGCGTGCCCTGCTCGGCGCGGTTTCGGCTGACGAGTACCGCGTCGACGAGGCCTTCGCCGCAATGTTCGATGATTCGCGCCACGTGATCGGAGGCGCGGTAGCCCTCGGTCTCACCGGGTTGCTGGAGCAGGTTGCAAACGTAGATCTTGGGCACCTGCACCTCGCGCACCGCCTCCCGGATACCCGGTACCAGAAGCGGCGGGATCGTGCTCGTGTAGAGGCTCCCCGGCCCCATCACCACGAGCTCGGCGCGCTCGATCGCGGCCAGTGCCCGGGGATGGGCCACGGGATTCGGCGGGTCGAGCTCGACCCGCTCGCACTGGGCGCCGTCGGCTGCCAGCGCGGTCTCTCCCCGAACGACGCGGCCGTCGGCAAAGTGGGCGACGAGCTCGACCAGGTCGGTCGTCGACGGTACCACCCGGCCACGAACCGCCAGCACCCGAGCCGACTCAGAAACGGCCTGATCGAAGCTCCCCAGCATGTCGGTCATGCCGGCCAGAAACAGGTTCCCGAAGCTATGGCCCGCGAGCTCGCCGGTCGTGAACCGGTGCTGAAACAGCTGTCCCACGAGCGATTCGTCCTCGGCGAGGGCGGTCAGGCAGCTGCGCAGGTCGCCGGGAGCCGGCATCCCGAAATCACGCCGCAGGCGACCCGAGCTGCCGCCGTCGTCGGTGGTCGTGACCACGGCGGTCACGCTCGCGATCCGCTTGAGACCGCGCAGAATCATGCTCAGCCCGGTACCACCACCGAGGCACACCACACGCACGCCGCGCCGGCGCCGGCGCGGGGCCGGTGCAAAGCCGGCCGACTGGTCGGGAAAGAGGTCCATCGCCATGGTCTAGGCCCCCGCCTTGTGGAGCGACTGGTGGATCTGGCGAGCGACCTTGGCGGGCAGCCCCGGGACGGACTCGAGCTCGTCCCGGGTCGCCGAGACGAACCGCTCCGGCGTCCCGAAGTGCTCGATCAGGAGCCGCTTTCGCGCGGGCCCGACCCCGGGCAGCGAGTCGAAGATCGACTCGACCGACGATCGGTCGCGGCGCTTGCGATGACGGCCCAGCGCAAACCGGTGAGCCTCGTCGCGGACGCGCTGAAGCAACTGCAGCCCGTTGGAAGCCGGGTCGAGCAGGATCGGCTCGGGTCGGCCGGGAATGAACACCTCTTCGATGCGCTTGGCGAGCGAGATCACCGCGACCCGCGGGAGGTCGTATTCGTCCATCGCCTGCAGCGCGGCGTTGAGCTGGCCCTTACCGCCGTCGATCACGACCAGGCTCGGGGTGGCGGCGAAGCTCTCGTCGTAGCGGTCGGCCTCCACGGCGCGCATCCGCGCAAACCGTCGCGACACGGCCTCGCGCATGCTCGAGAAGTCGTCCTGGCCCTTGCCGTGGCGAATCACAAACGAGCGGTAGTGCGAGCGCTTCGCGACCGCGTCTTCGAAGACCACCATCGAGGCCACGGTGTTGCTATCGCCAAGGTTCGAGATATCGAAGCATTCGATCCGTACCGGGAGCTTCTCGAGGTTCAGGTGCTCGCGCAGTTCCTCGAGTGCCTCGACCCGACGGGCGCGTGAGCGCTGGGCCAGCAGGGCGTCGTGTTCCAGCGCCAGCTGGGCGTTTTGGGCGGCGAGTTCGGCGATCCGGCGCTTCTCGCCGCGCTGCGCCGGTCGCACTTCGACACCGGCGCCGCGCCGCTCCTCCAGAAAGGCGCCGAGCAACTCGGAGTCGGTGAACGACCGCGGCACAACCACCTGGGCGGGGATCGCGACGTGACCGCCGTAGTACTCGAGGGCGAATCCCCACAGGGCATCGGACTCGTCCTCGCCCTCGGTGTTTTCGAGATAGAAGCTCTGGCGATCGGCGAGCCGGCCGTCGCGCAGATGAAAGAGCTGGACGTTTGCGGTATCCCCGGCGAGCGCAACCGCCAGCACGTCGGCCGAGCCCAGGCTGCGCTTGTCGGTCACCTGCGTCTCGGAGAGATGGCGGACAGCATTGAGCCGGTTGCGATAGCGCGCGGCCTCCTCGTACTCGCGTGACTCCGCCGCCTGTTGCATCGCTTTCTCGAGGTCGCGCTCGAGTGGTCGCACCCGCCCCGACAGAAACTCGATCACCGAGTCGATCACGACGGCGTACTCCTCTTTCGAGACATACCCCACGCACGGGGCGCCACACCGACCGATGTGGTAATCGAGACAGGGCACGCCGGAGCGCCGCCCCGGTGTTGGGCCTTCGCATGGCCGGTAGGGAAACACCCGGTTGAGCACGTCGAGCGTCTCGCGCACCTTGCGCGCACTCGAGTACGGGCCAAAGTACTGCACGCCCTTTCGGTGCCGTTCGCGGGTGAACATCACCCTCGGGTACTCGTCGCCGACGGTGACTGCGATGTACGGATAGGACTTGTCGTCGCGCAGCCGGATGTTGAACATCGGGCGATGGCGCTTGATCAGGTTTTGCTCGAGCAGCAGCGCCTCGGTTTCGCTGGTGACGACGAACACCTCGATCTCCTCGATCCGTTCGACCAGCTCAGCCGTCCGTTGAATCGCATAGCCGCCCCGAAAGTACGACTGCACGCGCTTTCGCAGTGACTTGGCCTTGCCGACGTACAGCACCTCATCCGAGGCGCCGTGGAACAAGTACACGCCCGGCGTGTCGGGCAGCGCTTTCAGCTGCAGCTGAAGACGTTCTGAGCGATCCGATCGCGAGGCGGTAGCCATCCCCGCATCCTACGCGGTGTGTCGAAACTGTCCCGAACCGTCACAGCCCTGCACCAGAACAGAGCCGTGAATAAATGGTGCCTGGCACCATTTATTCAGAGGCCGATGAAGGATGCGACGGAGTGGACAGTGCTCGAGGCTTTGTGAACGCACCACCAGGTGGCACGGCTGCTTGCGCTGGTCAGGGTGTCCCAGTTGGCGTAGATCGTCGCTCCGGCGGTGATAACGATCGCCGCGGCCAAAAGGAATGGCGAAGCGGCGACCAATGCGGTTCCGAGCAGGCCCGCCGCCGCACCCACCGCCGCCAGACCGAGGATGCCGCCGGCCAGCATCGCCCCGTTGTACAGGCGCCCACGCCAGGTTCGAGCCCGATAAAGCCCGAAGCCTGCGATGAGAACCTGAACCAGCCACACGCCCGCACCCAACAAGCCCCCGGCGGCCGGAGGGGCCTCGCTTGCGAAGGCTCGGGCCACCCTCGCAACGTCCCAACCCGCCGATACGACCTGAGCGAACGCCGAGAGCGTCCGGTTGGGAAGTACTGACAGCGCGTCCAGCCCGAGATTGGCACCGTGGCCCAGATGCTCCGGCAGTCTCCCGCCGCGTCCATGGATCCAGTCGCCCACGTGATTCACGGCGCTGCTGCCGGTCGAGATCAGCGATCCCCATGCGCTACCGCCGCCGCGCAGCGGCACCGGCGATGAGTCGGTCGGGGGCTGGGGTCGCGGCAGGAGCTTGATCGTGGCCTGGAAGCCGGCACCGAGCGCGGGGCCGGCCGCCGTTCGCATCACCAGCGCCGCGGTCGAGGCGTCGCCTTTCAGCTGATCGGTGAGCGCCCGCATCAGATCGCTGTGATCGCGCTCCATCGTCTCCTGCAGCACCATCGCGACCCGGTAGGGATTGGTGTCGAGTCCGAGCGTCAACTCGGCCGACACGACATCGGGCGGGACGTCGTATTTGCGGGCGGCCGCCTCGGTGCCGGAGGCGACCGGATCCTCTGCCGGCGGCCCGGAGAGCAATCGACCGAAACCATCCCACGGGTTATCGATCAGCCGCTCGTACGACACCTGAGCGCCGGTGTGAGGAGCCACCACCGTCAACCCACCGCCCACGTACATACCGACGTGGTAGGGCTCGCCGGTGTCTGTGCCAAGGAACATCAGGTCTCCGGGCGCAAGCTCCGCCTCCGAGATATGGCGCGACATGTGCCACAGGTCGGCCGCGGTGGGGCGGCCGGGGAGCGCAATCCCCGCCGCCCCATAGGCGTAGTCAACGAGACCCGAGCAGTCGAATCCGCCCTCGGCGCGGCTCTCGCCGCCCCACACGTACGGCCACCCGACCTGAGCCTCCGCGGCCGCCACCACCGCGGCGGCGCCGTGCGCTCCGGCGAGGTCGATCGGCCGAAACGACGCCGGGGCGAGCGTCGCCGTGTAGGTGACCCCGGCGCGCGACCACGAGCGCACCCGGTCGGCCCGCCTCCCCACCCCAGGCACCGACCCGGATACGAGTTCGCTGACGGTGACGTCGACGGCCGTTGGACGCCTGGCGACGGACTCGATCTTGAAGCGCTCGACCCGAGCACCGTTTTGCGAGGCCGCGCGGTCGACCGCGGCTCTGACCGACGCCGCTGACGCATCGGGGTTGGATGCGAGCACTCGCACTCCGGCAAGCGCCGCCACGTCGGCGGCGGTCTGGCCCCGGGCACCGCCCGAGCGGATCGCCGCGAGATGCAAAAGCACCACCATCCCCAGCATCACCGCGACGGCGATGCCCACCGCCGCGACCGTGACCTGCCCCCGCTCGCCGCGCCTCACCGCAGGGTGCTCTGGGCGGTGACATCGAAACAGCCGACACCGGAGGTCACGGCGCACACCCTGACCCTGGCTGTCACCCGGCCGTGCGAGATCACCGTCGCCTTTCGAAGCCACGCCGGTAACGGTCGCTTCTCCAACGTCAGCACGGCCGCTTGATCGGCCAGCCGGTGGGCCTGGTCGCGGGCATGGACTGCTCTCAGCACATCCCAACCACCGAACGCCACCACCAGGATGACCAGGCAGGCAGCGACCGTCTCGATCGACGCCTGGCCGGCGCTCGGCCGCCGTCTCACTGCTGCGCCACGTTTGCGATCGCCGTGATGTGCGGCGCAAATCCCGGGATCACCGAGGGCACCCGTACCGTCACCCGTACCCGGCCCGCGCCGATCTCCACGTCCACCCCCGACCGCATGGAGCCGGGCAGCGCACGCCTGATCGCGGGCTTGGCCGGCTCGGACGACAGCAATGCGCGGGCGCCCGCGTGCGCGGCGTCGCCGGCCGCGAGCAGCGCCCAGGCAACCACGAGTACCTGCCAGGCGCCCAGCGCGCACACCGCCAGCACCGGCAGTAGAGCCACGGTTTCGATGGTCGCCTGTCCCCGATCTTTGCGCATGGGACGAAGCTACGAGGGCTGCGGGTAACGGCTCAACGCCACACCCGTGCCGAAAAGGTCACAATCCGGCTGCTACGATCGAACCAATGAGCGAGAACGGGACCACCGAAGCGGCGAACAACTCCTCGGGCGAGGATCGCCAGTTCGTCCACTTCAGCTTCTACAAGCTCGACCCGGCGTGGCGGCGACTGCCGGCCGAGGAGCAGGAAGCATCGCGGGCCGAGCTGGCCGCGGTGATCGACGAGTTCGGTGCGCGCTTCCCGATCCGCCCCTACACCATGACCGGGCTACGGCCCGACGCCGACATCATGCTGTGGAAGGTGTCCGAGCGGCTCGAGGACTTCCACGAGTTTGGCCAGGCGATGCTTGCGACCAGTATGGGCGGCTATCTGCACACCCCATACGCGTACCTCTCGATGACCCGCCGGTCGCAGTACGTCAAGGGCGAGGGCCGCTCGATGCACAAGCGCGGGCGGATCATGTGGAACCCCGACTCGAAGTACCTGCTGATCTACCCGATGGTCAAGACGCGCGCCTGGTATCAGCTCTCGAAGCCGGCCCGGCAGGGGATCATGAATGAGCACATCGCGACCGGTAAGCAGTTCCCCACCGTCAAGATCAACACCACCTACTCGTTCGGGATCGACGATCAAGAGTTCGTGGTCGCGTTCGAGACCGACTTCGTCGGCGACTTCCTCGACCTGATGATGACGCTGCGCGAGACCGAAGCCAGCCGCTACACCGAAACCGACACCCCGATCTTCACCTGCATCTCGGTGTCGGTCGAAGCGGCGCTGCGGTCGCTTGGTGGAACGGCCGCGCAGGCGCACTCGCCCGCGTAGCTAGGTCTCCCAGCGCAGCCGGAGTACGGCGGGTTTGCGAAACACGAATCCGGCCGGGCGCTCGACCTCGGTCATCTCCAGCCCTGGCAGCCGCCGCAGGATCGCTTCCACGGCCAGCCGGCCCTGCATCCGGGCCATCGAGAAGCCGACGCAGTGGTGCACCCCGTGGCTGAACGAGAGGCCGTGCCGGGCATTCGGGCGGCGGATATCGAACCGCAGCGGATCGGCGAACACCGCCGGATCGCGATTTGCGCCCAGCGTGCTGACCCCGACGAACTCCCCGACGCCGAGTTCGACATCGCCGACCGCGACCGGCGCCGACGACCACCGCTCGAGAAACGTCACCGGCGGGATCAACCGCAGTGACTCCTCCAAGGCGTTGGGAATCAGCTCGGGATCGGCGCGCACCTGGGCCAGCTGATCGGGGTCGTCGAGCAGCAGCATCACCGTATTCAGGACCATCGATTCGACCGTCTCTATCGCCCCGAACAGGATCACTCGCAGCTGGGCGACGATGTCGTCGTCCGACAGGTCGGTTGCGGGGTCGCACACCACCGCGGAGGTGACCGAGGCATCGGGGTCGCGCCGGGATCGCGCCAGCTCGTCGAGCAGCAGCGCGCTGAGCTCTGCCCGGGCCGCGTCGGCACGCCGCTGCGGTTCGGGATCACCGTCGTACACCATGCCGCCGGCGAAGGCGTCGTAGAAGCCGCGGATCCGCGGCACGTCGTCGAGCGAGAGCCCGAGCATGTCCCCTGCAACGCCGATCGCAAACGGCGCCGCGAACTCGCTCGCCAGCTCACACTGCCCGCCCGGCTGGAGGCCATCCAGCAGCCGCTCGACCCTCGCCGCCACCGGCCCGGCGAAACGCTGCTCCACCGCCCGCCGGTGAAACGGCGCTTCGAACGGCGCGCGCATCGCTGCGTGCTGCGACGCATCCGTGGTCAGCATCATCTGACCGAGTGAGGCCCGCACCAGGTTCTCGTGCGCCTCGACGGTGAAGCTCGCCCGCGGATCGAGCACGCTTCGTGCCAACGGATAGGACGTGACCAGCCACCCGCCCATGGCCGGCACCCACGAGATCGGCTCGGTGGCGCGCAGGCGATCGAACACCTCGACCCGATCGGCCCGCTCCAGATCCGCGAACTCGACTGCCGCACCGACCGGAAACCGGCCGGCCCGATTCGCGGCTTCGCTCGCGCTGATCTCGGCTTGGGAGATCATCGGCTCGTGATCAGAGGTAGTAGCGCTTGGACTCTTGCCAGGCCCAGAACGCGACAAGTCCGCCGACGATCGCGATCAACGCGAGCAGCGGTGTGAACGCTCCCAGGTCGATCAGCCCGAACTTGTCGAGCGACCACATGGCCGCTGCGCCGGTCAGTGCCCCGGCGCCGGCATACAGCGCATTTCGCTGGCGATCGGGCATCAACGAGATCGCAGTCAGATTGTCGCGATACCAGGAGTATCCGAAGTACCACATCAGCACGATGAAGAGCAGCCCCAGCGCACCGAACACGATCCCGGCGATCTGCTGCGACACGTTGAAGAACACCGTCGCGATCAGCGCCAGCCCGATAATGATCAGCCAGCCGCGGATCTGGTCGCGGGTCACAGGTGTGGCCCTGTCATGAAGGCGCGGATCGCAAGCGCGGTCACAAGCGCCGACCCCACCGAGAACAGGAGCACGTTTCGCCGGCCATCTTCTCCCCGAAGTGCATAGGGATAGGCTACCGCCAGCAGCGGCAGGAGGCCGTACACGAAGTGCAGACGATCGGCGGGCTCGTAGCCCTGGGAGAGCAGGATCAGGCCCAGAGTTGCCTGGGCGATCACGCTGGTATGGGCCGCTGCGAGCAGCTGGGTGAACGCAGGTCCGGGCGCGCGGTCGCGACGATAGGCCCAAAAGCCCCAGATCGCGACGGCGAGATTGGTGGCGATCAGGAGCACCCCGACCGACGCGTGTACCAGAGGCATTGCGAAAAGAGGCTAGCTAAACTGCGCGGCGATGGTCGAGCCCGGACAGCCAGCACCCGATTTCACCCTCGCGTCCGACGGTGGCGGCGAGGTCAGTTTGCACGGGCTCAAGGGTAAGCCGGTGGTGCTCTACTTCTACCCCAAGGACGACACCTCGGGGTGTACGAAGCAGGCTTGCGCCATCCGCGACGACTGGAGTGAATTCGAAAAGTACGGCGCGGTTGTGCTCGGAGTGAGCCCCGACGACACCGACTCTCACGACCGCTTCCGGGACAAGTTCAGCCTCCCGTTTCCGCTCCTCGCCGACGAGGATCACGCCGTCGCCGAGGCATACGGGGCATGGGGTGAGAAGCAGAACTACGGCAAGACCTACACCGGCATCATCCGCTCGGGGTTCATCATCGACGCCGAGGGCAACCTGGCCGCGGTCAAGCGCAACGTGAGGGCCACCGCCCACAAAGACTGGGCGCTGGCCGAGCTGGCCAAGCTCGGCGCCTGACCGGCCCCGATGTCCGAGCGCCCACTTCCGCTCGACGGCATCCGCGTCCTCGATCTGAGCCAGATCCTGGCCGGCCCGTACTGCACGATGGTGCTCGGAGATCTTGGAGCCGACGTGATCAAGGTCGAACGCCCCGGAGGGGGTGACGGCAGTCGTCACTGGGGCCCGCCGTTCGTCGGTGACGAGAGCGTCTACTACCTCCAGGTGAACCGTTCCAAGCGGTCGATCACCATCGACCTCAAGGATCCCGCCGGATGCGCGGTGGCCCGGCGGCTCGCCGACCAGGCGGACGTGGTGATCGAGAACTTCCTGCCGGGAGCCGTCGAGCGGTTCGGGCTCGACCACGCCAGCGTCTCGGCGACGAACCCCAGGGTCGTCTCGTGTGCGATCCGCGGCTACCCGCACGACCACCCCAACGCCGCCCGCCCGGGATATGACTTTCTGGTTCAGGGCATCGGCGGAATCATGAGCATGCAGGGCGAACCCGACGGCCAGCCCATGAAGGTGGCCGTGGCGATCGCCGACATCGTGGCCGGCCTGTTTGCCGGAAACGCGATTCTGGCAGCCCTGGTCGAGCGCTCGACCACCGGCACGGGCCGCGAGCTGGAGGTATCGCTGCTGGACGCTCAGGTCGCGTGGCTCGCAAATCGCGCGGGCGACTGGCTGATCGGCGGGATCGAACCCGAGCGGCTCGGAAACGCCCACCCGTCGATCGTGCCCTACGAGACGTTTGAGGCCTCCGACGGCTACGTCAACCTTGCGATCGGAAACGACGAGCAGTTCGTGCGCTTCTGCCGCGAGTCCGGCCGCGACGACCTGGCCGACGACACCCGCTTTCAGACCAACCGAAACCGCGTGATCGAGCGCGAGGCGCTGGTCGCCGAGTTACAGGCCACGATCGCCACCCGTACGGTCGCCGAGTGGGTCGCGATTCTGGATCGAGCGGCCGCCCCCGGTGGCCCGGTGCTCACGCTCCCGCAAGTCTTCGACGGGCCCGCCGCGCATATGGTCGAGACCGTCGAGCACCCGACTGCGGGACCGCTTCGGCTGGTGCGCTCACCGGTCGGAATCGACGGCGAACGACCCAGCGCGCGACGGCACCCACCACGGCTGGGCGAACACACCGCGGAGGTGCTCACCGAGGCCGGCTATAGCCCGGAGGAGGTCGCGGACCTGCTCGCCGGGGCGTGTGCCGCCGGATAGACTACTGGCCGCCCGCGGATGTGGCGGAATTGGTAGACGCGCACGGTTCAGGTCCGTGTGACCGTAAGGTCGTGAAGGTTCAAGTCCTTTCATCCGCATGCAGGTCTTCCGCCCGTGCGGCAGCCTTTTCAGGAAGGGCGGCCTATGAGTCTTCGTGGCTCGCTATGATCGCGCGATGGCGGGTGCCGATGGCTCTCGGTCGGGGTTGGTATTGGTGTCGATGACCCTGGCCAATGCGATGATCCTGGTCGATCAGACGGCCGTGCCGCTTGCGCTGCCGGATGTGATCCACGGTTTGCATGTGTCGGCGACGGCAGCCCAGTGGGTGATGACCGCGAGCCTCTTGCCACTGGCCGGGCTGCTGGTGCTCGGCGGCCGACTCGGCGACTCGTACGGCCGGCGGCGGATCTTCATCCTCGGCGCGCTGCTGTTCGGCGGCGCCTCGGCGATCGCCGGGCTTGCCCCGGGCTTCTCGCTTCTGATCGCTGCCAGGGTTGTTCAGGGTGCCGGCGGGGCGTTGATGTTGCCGGCCACTGTGGCGATCGTGAGCGCGTCGGTCCCGCCGGAAGCGCAGGGGAGAGCGCTTGGGACGATGGGCGGCGTTGCTGCCGTCGCGGGCGCGCTGGGTCCGACCATCGGCGGCGTACTGACGTCGGTGTTCAGCTGGCGGGCGGTGCTGCTCGTGAACGTGCCGCTGCTGATCATCACGCTGATCCTGACGCTGCGCTCCGTTCAGGCTGATCGCGTCACCCGAGAGCAGGCGCCGCATATCGATATCGAGGGTGCGGTGCTGCTCTGTGCGACGCTGGTGGGGCTGGTGTTTGGGCTTTCCGCCACCCAAAACGACAGCTTCCACTCCCCCTCAGTGCTCGCCCCGATCGTTGTGGCCGTGGTCACGGCCATACTGTTCGTGCGCCGCGAGCGACGGGCGACCGACCCGCTGATGAGCTTCGGCCTGCTGCGGCGCCACCCCAACTACCTGGCGGCCACGGTGAGCCAGGGACTCGCCGGGATGGCCGAAATGGGCCTTGGGGTGATCTTCCCGCTGATCCTGATCCTCAACCTCGGGATGCCGCCGGCCAAGGCCGGGCTGTTCCTGATTCCGACCACGATCCCGATGGTGATCCTGGCGCCGATGGTCGGCCGCTGGTATGACCGCGTCGGGGGACGGCCACCGATGATGATCGGCTTTACGTGCCTGGGAGTTTCGGGGCTCGCGTTGGCCTCGGTGTCGGCCAGCACAGCTACCTGTGGCTACTGCCCGGGTTGCTCATGTACGGGATCGGCCTCTCGATCGTGCTCACGGTGAACGATCCGGTAACGCTCGACTCGATCCCCGAGGCCGACCATGGCCAGGCCGCGGGCGTCGCGGCCACCGCCGAACAGGGCGGAGGCGCACTGGGAATCGCAATCCTCTACGCGATCTTCCACTACGTGTACGTCCAGGACCTCAAAGCGCGAGTCAACTCGAGCAGCTTTGCGGATCTCACGAACGCGGGCTATGCACACCTCAAAAGCGTGATCATCGCCGCCGAAGATACCGGGCTCGACCCGAGCCGCTACCCGGCCAGCCTCGTGCACTATCTGAACCTCGCCCTGAAAGCCTCCGAACGTGGCTATGCGGCTGCGTTCCTCACCGTTACCATCCTGTCCGCGATTGGAGTCGTGGTCGCTCGCATCGTCACCAAGCCCGACCACCCGACCAGCACCCATCCACCCGAGCCGATTCCCGAAGCGCCGATCTGACCAATGTCCGCTTTGCCCGTGCTAGACGCCTTCTTCGACGGGTATCTCGCCGAGCTTCTGTGCGTCCTTGAGCCGGCGGTAGTCGAGCTCGTTGAGGTCGGCATAGGTTGTGGAGAACCGGGCGAGTGCCTTGTCGAAGCGGTCGCTCTTTCCCAGGTAGGCCGCGAGTGCCACCCGATCGCCGGAGCGGGCGTGTGATCGGGCCAGCGACCAAGCACAGGCACGGGCGTAGGTGAGTAGGCCGCGCTCTGACATCCGCGAGAGATCAGCTGAGGCTTTCCAGTCCCAGAGTTGGCGGATGTAGTAGTCGCGGCGGTCGCCACTGAGATCGGTGATCCGCTGCCAGCTGAGGAACAGGTCGGGTGCTGCTTGCATCATCCGTTGGCCACGCACGACTCGCTCACCGTGCGAGTCGTACTCGCTGCGCCCGAGGTGGGCCTCAAGTACCGATGGTTGGGCTTCCTTGCACTGCAGCACGATGGCGTCCTGCTGGTTACGGGCGACCAGCAACGCCACCCAGGCACGCGTGCCGACGCTGCCGACACCCACGACTTTGCGGGCGATGTCAACGATCGAGTAGGCCTCGGCCAGATGCCGCCGTTCGGGGTAAAGACCGTCGAGGTACTCGTCGAACAATGCGCGGATGAACCGCCCGGTTTCGTGCCCAAACGTGTTGAATTCGCGAAGGGGTGTAAGCAGCGGCGGTGCGCTGATGAACCGCGGTTGGCCGTTCACCACTTCGGTGAACCGTTGCACCGCTCGGGCGCTTGTCTTGTATCGCCCCTTGGTGAAGGTGTGGACCAGCAGCCGCTGGCCGGCGGCATCCAACCGGGCGCCGAATCGTGTAGTGATCTCGTCGGCGTCCAGGCGCTCGTACCACGTGGCGAGCACGCCGAGCTGGGCAAACTCGCCCATCGCCACGCGATACTCGCGAGCTGCTCGCCTGACAATCTGACGCCGCTTCTGACCCGGAAGCCCTATGTCACGCCCGGCGATCTCGATGCTCGCCGCCATTCGTTTCACATCCCATTCCCACGGTCCGGGTAGCGTCTCGTCAAAGTCGTTGAGGCCGAACAGCAGGTGGCGGTCGGGGGCGGCAAAACCGCCGAAGTTTGAGATGTGGGCATCGCCACATACCTGCACCGTGACGCCCGAGATGGGCGAGTCCGCAAGATCAGCCGCCATCACCGCGGCAGCTCCCCTGTAGAAGGCGAACGCCGACGAAAGCATCCGTCCATACCGAATCGGCACCAGAGTCTGGTCCCGCGACGCGGCCTGCGCTCTCAGCAGCGCCACCGGATCGGGACGAGCCGGCGACGGCCTCCACTCGCCGTGGCTGGCGCGCGAGACCTCACGGCGCGCTTCACGCCCGCGCTCCGCATCCTCGCTTTGCACGAGCCGGGAGATCTGTCCTTTCATCCGCACTCCTCGAGCCAGGCCGGAATGTCGAAACGGCCCACCAAGTCCTCGACGGTCTCGCGTTTACGAGTGACCGACGAGCGGCCGCGGGACACCATCACCGCAGCCGGGATCGGTACCGCGCAATAGTCGGTGGTGATTGCCTCGCAGTAGGAGCCGTTGTCGAGCACCGCAAGCAGGTCGCCGCGCCGTAGCCGAGGCAACGGCGCGTCGATGGCGACGTCGTCATCGGTGCATACCGGACCGGAGATCGAGAACGGTCCCTCTGGAGAGTCGTGCATCCGGTTGGCTGCCACCACCTGATGGTGGAATCCGTACATGGTGCGCCGTACGAAGTGGTAGCTCGACGTGTCCTCGAGGAAGATCCAGTCTCGTTGCTCGCCGCCGGACCGGCGGGTCTTCGACCCGCCCACGCGGGCAACCAGCGCCACGGCGTCGGACACCAGGTAGCCGCCGGCCTCGAGGATCAGCTCGGGCGAACCCAGCCCCCACTCCGCGCACTGGTCGCGCACGCAGCCTGCGATCGCTTCGGCGTACTCGTCGGCGGTCGGAAACTCGGTTGGCCGTCCCGGCCCGAACCCGGCGGGGTTGCCCACCCGGTAGCCGCCGCCAACGTTCAGGACGCGAAGCGCACTGCCCTGGTCACTCAGCGTCCGTGCAACCTCAAGCGTCTGAGTCAGGTAGGCGACGTGGCGCTGCAGATCGAGCTCGGGCGAATAGGTCGCGCCGTAGCCGGGATAGCCGATGTGGTTGTGCAGCCCCGCCAGCTCGATACCGGGATGGCCTCGCGCGATCTCGGCCGCAGCGAGCACGTCGTCGGAATCCATGCCGAACTTGCCCAGATGCTCGTATCCGGCCAGCTCCGGGTCGTCTCCCGCGGCGCGGGTGTTGTCAAAGGCAACGCGCAGACACACCGGCTGAAGCCGATCGCTCCCAGCCGCCGGTGCCAGCTCGGCAATCAGCTGCATCTCGGCCAGCGAATCGACGTTGATCATGCCGATCCCGCCGTCCAGCGCGTATCGCAGCTCGGCTTCGGTTTTGGAGTTGCCGTTGAACACGACCTGCTCCAGGCCGCCGCCGGCGCGCTCGATCAAGCGCAGGTGCCCGAGGGTGACGGCGTCCACCATCGCGCCCTCCGACAGCGCTACGCGGATGATCGCCGGCTCCGGATTTGCTTTGGTCGCAAACAGCACGGTGGTGTCGGCGTGGACCCGGCGAAACGCGTCGCGCAACCGTCGGTAGTTGGCCCGGATGGTGGCCTCGGAGATCACCCAGAGCGGCGCGCCGTGCTCAGCCACCAGGTCAACCACATCACAGCCGTCAATCTCGAGATGACCGGAGTCAGTGGTCTCAAATGCGGCCGGCACTGGGCTCCTTGGGCTGGGCATCCACGGTCACGATCCTATCTGCATCAGGAAGTTGGGCTACCCTCGAGGCGATGAGTTCTCCAACGCCCGCCCCCGACCAGGATCTCGACGCGCTGGCGGCGACGTTGCGCGCCGACGCCGCCGACATGCGCGCGTTCCTTCCGGCGCTTGCGGTTCGGCTGGAGGAGGCGTTTCCCGATCGCTGCCAGGTCAAGCGCAAGCGCAAGGGGATGCTGAGCGGCGAACGTGTCGTTGACTCGGTGTCGGTGGCCTTCGGTGAGGAGGTCTACCGGCTCGGCTACGAGGGCGGCCAGGTGGCAGCCAGCCGGGTCAAGGTGGTTCGCGGGATCACGCTGAAATCCGAGCCGCTGTCTGTCGAGACCTGGATCGCCGACCTCGTCTCGGAGCTCGGTTCGGTCGCCGAGCACACCGAGGCCGGGCGGATCGCGCTGCAAGGCCTGTTGGAAGGCAACCGTTAAACCGTCAAAAAGGGAGATTCCCGATGAGCTATGACCCGAGCAGCCTGGAAGGCGTGCCCGCCGATGCGAAGGGCAGGCTCGCCCAGAACAAGGCCGGCCTGTTCACCTCCGACCTGTCGGTGAAGGAGTTCCTGCTGGTCAAGCAGGCGGGGTTCGAGCCGCTGGGGATGGTGGTCGGCAGCTCGATTTACCACATCGGCTACCAGCAGTCGAACTGGAATCAGAACCAGGAGATGAGCGTGCTCACGCAGGCGATGTACCACGCCCGCGAGCTGGCGATGACGCGCATGGAGGAGGAGGCCGAGCAGCTCGGCGCCGATGGTGTGGTCGGGGTGCGGCTCGACATCGGCCGCTACGAGTGGGGAGTCGACCTGGCCGAGTTCATCGCGATCGGCACCGCCGTCAAACACAGCGGCGGTGAGCTTCACCGCGCGCCCAACGGCCGGCCGTTCACGTCCGACCTCTCGGGTCAGGCGTTCTGGACACTGCTGGCATCGGGCTACCGGCCGGTCGGCATGTGCATGGGATCGTGCGTCTACCACGTCGCGCACCAGGGGCTGCGCGGGTTCCTGCGATCGGCGGGCCGAAACGTCGAGATGACCAACTACACGCAGGCGCTGTACGACGCCCGCGAGCTTGCGATGACGCGGATGCAGGCCGAGGCGAACGAGGTACAGGCGGCGGGGATCGTCGGCGTCCAACTGACCGAGCGCTCGCACGGCTGGGGCTCGCATGTGATCGAGTTCTTCGCCGTCGGCACCGCGGTGATTCCCACTCAGGCTGACCACACGATCGCCGTACCGTCCCTGGTGATGGGGATGGACGACTGAGCCGACCATCCGACGTCCAGCGAGCCCCGATCGAGCTCGCGCTCGGCGACGAGGTCGTGTCGGTGCGCGTTCGCGAGTCTCGCCGTCGCCGCTCGATCAGGATCGGCGTCGGCCCCGGCCGGCCGCTCGAGGTGATCGTTCCCAGCGGGATGAGTGACCGTTCTGTTCGCAAGGTGCTCGATCGAAACCGGGGGTGGATCCAGGAGCGCCTGCGCTCGGCACGAGTGGTCGCAAACCAGCCTTCGAGGTTGGGACTGGACGAGCCCGGCGTTGTCCACCTCAACGGCACGACGGTGCCGGTGTTCCGTCGGGCTGGTCGCGCCTCCGCGCGGCTGCACGAGGGCCGGTTGATCGCCGGAGGCTCCGATGACGACGCCGTCGCGGCGGTGGCTCGCTGGTACCGGCGCGAGGCCGGCGCGCGCATCGACGACCGGGTCGAAGCCCACCGCACTGCGATCGCAGTCACCCCCAAGGCGATCTCGATCCGCGATCCCCGGTCGCGCTGGGGATCGTGTTCGTCGTCGGGCACGCTGTCGTTCTCATGGCGGTTGCTGCTGGCACCGATCGACATCCTCGACTACGTGGTCATTCACGAGCTCTGTCACCTCCACCAACCCAACCACTCACGCGCGTTTTGGGATCTGGTCGAGACCCACTTCCCGCACCGAAAGGCCGCCAGCGCGTGGCTGCACGAGTACGGATACGAACTTCACCGGTACGACCCAGCATTGGCTGTTCGCGCCGTGTACTAGTGACAAACCTGCGTAAACACCAGGAAGATCGAGGAAATTCCCGCAAATTACCGCAAAATGGGGAGCGCGAGCAGCGTCGTACGCCGCGACACTTCCGATCGTGGCAACCCCGGATCCCCAGCTTCGAATACCCCGCCGGCTCACCGTCGTCGGTGGCACCCCCTCCCTTAGCCCCGCCGAGGTGCCGGCGGGTCTGCGGCTCGTACGCGCTATCGACCGGGCCGTGCTCGACGTCGCCCGCACGCTCGAGCTGCGGCCGATGGAGCTCTACACCCTGCTCCTGCTCGAAGCGGGCGGACGCCTGACGACTGCCGAGCTGGCCCAACGACTCGCTGCCAGCAACAGCCAGGCGAAGCAGCTCGCGCTGCGATTGACCCGCCGCGGGATCGCGGTTCGCAGCGGCTCCAGCGGGCACACCAAGCTGACCCCACTCGGCGAGGCGCTGGCCGAGACGGCAGATCGCCACGTCGAGCACGCCGTCGCCGAGCGGATGGCCGAGATCGACGATCACTCCCGCATCACCGGCGGCTCGATGCTCGCGCAGCTCACCCTCCCCGCCGACTGAGCCAGTCGCCACCTCGCCAAGCGCGGTAGCGTAGGCCTCCATGCCGGGACGACCGTCGATCGGGGTGACCAGCTACTGGGCCAATGCGGCGATGGCGCACTGGAGCACCGACGCTGTGCTCGTCAGCCAAGGCTACGTCGAAGGCGTCCGACACGCCGGCGGCCGCGCGCTCGTACTGCCCGCCGACCCGCTGTGGGCGTCTGACCCCGACGACGTACTCGACCTGCTCGGCGGACTCGTCGTGGTGGGCGGCGACGACATCGCACCCGAAGCGTTCGGCGTCGAGCGCCACCCGGCAACCGGCCCACGACACGAGCGCCGCGACAGCGTCGAGCTGGGACTTCTGCGGCGGGCGTTGGCCCGCGACCTTCCCGTGCTCGGAATCTGCCGCGGCATGCAGCTGATCAACGTGGTCCGCGGCGGCACACTCGATCAGCACCTGCCCGACACGATCGACATCACGCCCCACCGCGCCGATGACCGGACGATGGGGCGCCACGATGTGATCACCGTCGCCGGCACGCTCGCGGCCGCGAGCCTCGGCGAGCACGCCACGGTGCGCTCCCACCACCACCAGGGCGTGGCGACGCTCGGAACCGGCCTGATCGCATCGGCGCACGCACCGGACGGGGTGATCGAGGCGATCGAGGATCCGGCCTTGCGCTTCTGCCTTGGGGTCCTGTGGCACCCCGACGCCGAGCCGCTGGGGACGGGTGCTGCGGTGTTTGCTGCGCTCGTGCGCGCGGCCGCTGCGTTATCGTCCGCGCCAGGATGAGCACCCACCTGTGGCACCCATTCGCCGACATGGCGATGGTCAAGAACGACGAGGTCGTGATCGCCCGCGGTCGCGGCGCCGTCGTCTGGGACGAACAGGGTCGCGAATACATCGATGCGCGCGCCGGCCTGTGGTATTGCGGCATCGGACACGGACGGTCGGAGATCGCCGACGCGGTTGCTGCCCAGATGCGCGAGCTGGCCGCCTACGACACCTTCGAACGGCTTGCCAACCGACCCGCGCTCGAGCTGGCAGATCGGGTCTCGGCAATCGCCCCGATGCCCGACGCCGCCGTCTTCTTCACCAGCGGCGGATCCGAGGCCGTGGATACAGCGGCCAAGCTTGCACGGCGCTACTGGCACGCCTGCGACCGCCCTCAAAAGCAGGTGATCGTGCACCGCGAGCACTCCTATCACGGGATGAACGCCTATGGCACGAGTCTCGCCGGGATCCCGACCAACCGGGAAGGGTTCGGCAGCCTGATTCCCGACGTCGCGATCGTGCCGCACGACGATACCGCCGCGCTGGAGGCGCTCCTGGTCGAGCGCGGCGACGAGATCGCCGCGTTCATCGGTGAGCCGGTAATCGGCGCCGGGGGCATCATCCACCCCGCGCCCGGCTACTGGAAGCGCGTGCAGGAGCTCTGCCGCGCCCATGACGTCCTGGTGATCGCGGACGAGGTGATCACCGGCTTTGGCCGGCTCGGAGCGTGGTTTGGCTGCGAGCGCCTTGGGATCGAGCCCGACCTGGTGACGTGCGCAAAGGTGATCACATCGGGGTACCAGCCGCTTGGCGCCGTGCTTGCATCCACGCGGATTCAGGAGCCGTTCTTCTCCGAACCGGGTGGAGCGATCTTCCGCCATGGCTTCACCTATTCGGGCCACCCGGCCGCGTGCGCGGCGGGGCTTGCGAACCTGGACGTGATCGAGCGCGAGGATCTCCTCGGGCGCGTGCGGGAGCTGGAGGGCGTACTCGCCGACGCGGTGAGCCCGCTCGCCGACCTGCCCGAAGTGAGCGAGGTGCGGGCCGGCCTTGGACTGCTCGCCGCCGTCGAGATCGATCCGGAGCTGCGCGCAGCAGACCCCACCCTGCTCGACCGTGTTGTCCAGGGGTGCCGGGCCCGCGGGGTACTGACCCGCGGACTCGCCGGGCGGGCGCTTCAGCTCTCACCGCCCTATGTGATCGACGAGCAGCAGCTGCGGCAGGTCGCGGAAACGATCGCAGACACCATCAGCGATGTGCGTACGAACCCGGCGGCCTCAGTTCACGCGTGACGGTGGGTGTGACCGTGATGCAGCAAGTTGTCGATGTGCGTCGCGTGCTCGAACCGGCGCAAAGCTGATCCGGTTCTCGCCGGCCCGTCGAAGATCAAAAACGGGACGGCCAGCGTGAGCGTCAAGGGAACCAGCGCTGTGGCGGCGACCGCCGGCGTGAAGTGATGAAAACCCGCGACCAGCTCGCCCCAGATCGGCCACGTCATGAACGCCACCACCCCAAGTAGGCCAATCCTGATGCCCCGGGCGAGATCTCCTGAATGGGTTTTCATGTCGGCTCCTTTCGGCGACGGCGTCCTGACATTTGTGACATAAGTAACGAATATCACTGCACAGTGTAGCCGATGACACGAGCGAGTTCTGTGAACTAGCGCAAACCGCGGGCGTGGAGATATGCGAGCACTCCGTCGCGAAGCCCGGCCGCCGCGCGATTCACGACGGCCGCAGTCTTGAGGGCGCGATCCTCTCCGGGATTCGTGAGGAACCCGACCTCGGTCAACACCACCGGCCGATTCGACCAATTGAAGCCGGTGATATCGGAGCGGGGCACGATTCCGCGGTTGGGCCACCCCAGCCGCTTCACCAGCCGCGCCTGGATGATCTTGGCCGCCTGACGGCTGCGGCCGAAGATGTCGCTCGTCCAGCCGCGACGGTTGGCCGGGTAGAGCGTCGAGGTGCCCGCGATCGCGTGGTTGGTCGAACCGTCGGCGTGGATTCGCAGAAACAGGGCGGCGTCGGCGCCGTTGGCGAAGTTCGCGCGCCACACGTTACCCCGGCTGACACAGCACGTTTTGGTGCGCGTCATCTTCACCCGGATACCGCCGGCAGCCTTCAGAAGCGTCCTCAGGCGCAGGGCGATGCGGAGGTTCACCACCGCCTCGCGCTGATGGGTGATGACACCGGACGTGCCTCCCCCATCCTTGATCTTTCGAATGCCCGAGCCGGGGCCGATCGGCTCCAGGCCAAGGTTTGCGATCAGGTCGTGGCCGGGATCGAGCACCACCGTAACGGTGCGCGTGGCCGCCGGTTGCGGTGTCGCGGCGGCGCCTGACGCACCAACAACTGCCACCATCATCACCGCCAGCACCGCAACCAGACGGGCCGCCACCCAGCCGCCCTCAGCTGCGCTTGCGCTCGAGGTCGAGGAAGGGAAGCTCGACCACCCGCGCGGGGATCCGCCCACGCTCGCCCTCGACCGTCCACTCGATCTGCAGCCGCGATCCAACCGCCTCGTGGTCGGCATCGACGGAAGCCAGCCCGATCATCTTCTTGAGCGTCGGTGACCAACCGGTGCTGGTCGCGCGGCCGACCTGGCGGCGTCCCGAGAAGATCGGAATCGGGTTTCGGTCGACGATCGGCGAGACATGCGGCGCCAGATCGTGCCGCGCAAACTCGGCCTCGATGCCTTCCCACTCGATCTCAATCCCGGCCAGCCGGCGGCGAGGGCCGCCGCGGTCGCGTTCGGCGGCGAGCGCGTTTCGGCCGACATACGGGCCCTTGGTGAAGCTCACCAGGCGACCCAATCCGATCTCGAACGGTGAATACTCATGGTCGGCCGCTTCGGCGTGCTTGACGCTGGTGTAGTCGACCTCGATCAGAATCAGCCCCGCCTCGAGCCGGACGATGTCGAGGGCGCGCATCCCCGCCGGCCGAAGGCCGTGGGCCACGCCCGCCTCGAACAGTGCGTCCCATACCGCCGCAGCGGACTTCGCGGGTATGAACAGCTCATACCCCAGATCGCCCGTGTAGCCGGTTCGAGTCACGTCGATCTCGACTCCCGCGATTGAGGACGACCGTCGCCGGAAGTAGCGGACGTCATCCCAGTCCTCACCCGTCGCATCGGCCAGCACCGCCCGCGCCCGGGGGCCTTGCAGCGCGAGCGCGCCGAGGGCTTCACTGACGTCGGTGATCTCGACATCGAGCTCGGCCGCATTCATGCTCAGCCACCGATATTGAGGATCGGCTGCCGTCCACCGAAACCGGGACTCCTCCAGCCGTGCGACCGTACCGTCGTCGATCACCTTGCCGCGCTCGTCGCACCACGGCGTGTACACGACCTGGCCGACCTCGATCCTGGTGGCGTCGCGAGTGATCACGCGGTCGACCAGCCGTTGGGCGTCGGGGCCGGTCAGCTCGTACTTGTACAGCGGCGAGACGTCGATGATCGCTGCCGCCTGCCGGATCGCGTTGTACTCGATCTCGTGTGAATCGGCATACGTGGCCGCGGCCAGATAGCCCGACCACTCGCTCCAGGCGCGCTTGGCGTTACGCTCGGATTGGCGGTCGAAGAACGGAGTGCCGACAGTCATGGCAAGCAAGTCTACGACTCCGACCGGTAGCATGCGCGCCGTGCCTCAACGTTACGACGCGATTGTGATCGGCGGCGGCCACAACGGCTTGGTGACAGCCGCCTACCTGGCGCGAGCGGGAATGCGCGTGGTGGTACTCGAGCGCCGGCACGTTCTGGGCGGCGCCGCGGTGACCGAGGAAATCGTGCCGGGATACCGGTTCAGCGTCGCCTCCTACGTGGTCTCGCTGCTTCGTCCCGAGATCGTGCGCGAACTCGAACTGGCGCGCCATGGCCTCGAGATCCTGCCGCTCGACGGCACCCTGACCCCGCTCGACGACGATTACCTGTGGCGCGTCAACGACCACGGCCGCACCGTTCGGGAGCTGCGCCGATGGTCGCTTTCAGACGCCGAGGCCTACGAGGAATACGGCCAGCTGATGGTGCAGATGGCGCGCTTCATCAAGCCGATTCTGGCCGCCGTGCCACCCGACCAGGGTCGCATCAACCCACTGGAATGGCTGTCGCTCCTGCCGCTCGGAAAACGGTTCGCCGAGCTTCCGCGAAAGCTCAAGGACACGTTCATCCAGGTGATGACGATGAGCGCCGCCGACTTCCTCGACCAGTGGTTCGAGACCGATCCGCTGAAGGCCACGATGTCGGCCTCGGGCATCATCGGCACCTTCCAAGGAGTGCGCTCACCCGGAACCGCCTACGTGCTCCTGCACCACTACATGGGCGAGATCGACGGAGCGTTTCGGGCGTGGGGCATTCCTCGCGGCGGTACCGGCGGCGTCAGCCTTGCCATCGCATCGGCCGCCGAGGCTCTGGGTGCCGAGATTCGCACCGAGGCGCCGGTCGCTCGGGTCGACGTGCAGTCTGGCCAGGTGATCGGCGTCACGCTGGAGTCGGGTGAGCAGCTCCTGTCCGACACGGTGCTCTCGAGCGCCGATAGCCGGGTCACCTTCAAGCAGCTGCTCGAGCCGGGAACGCTCGACCCGGAGTTCGAGGCCGAGGTCGACCGCTACAAGTTCAGAGGGTCGTCGGGCAAGGTCAACCTTGCGCTCGATGGCCTGCCCGAGTTCACCTGTCTGCCCGGTGTTGGCGAGCACCTGCGCGGCGCCATCAGCTTCTCGCCGTCGCTCGATTACATGGAGCGTGCCTACGACGACGCCAAGTATGGCCGACCGTCCACCCGCCCCTACATCGACATGATCATCCCCACGCTGGTGGATCCGGCGATGGCGCCTCCCGGCAAGCACGTGATCAGCTGCTTCGTCCAGTACGCGCCCTACCACCTCGCCGAGGGGGCGGTGTGGGACGACGCCGCCCGCGACGCGTTTGGCGAGAACGTGATCGACACGATCGCCGAGCGAGCGCCGAACATCCGCGACATCATCGTCGACAAACAGGTGCTCACCCCGCTCGACATCGAGCAGAAAATCGGACTCAGCGAGGGCAACATCTTCCAGGGCGAACTGTCGCTGGAGCAGCTCTTCTTCAACCGGCCGGTGCCCGGATGGGCGCGGTTCAAGACTCCGGTGGATGGGCTTTGGATGTGCGGATCGGCGACGCACCCGGGTGGCGGGATCATGGGAGCTCCGGGCAGGATCGCCGCGCTTCAGCTGCTCAAGTCCAAGCGCAGCGGCCTCGCGCGGGTGAAGCGATGAGTCGCTACGACGCGATCGTCGCCGGCGGCGGGCACAACGGACTCGTGTGCGCGATCCGGCTTGCGCGCGCCGGCAACCGGGTGGTCGTGCTCGAGCGCCGCGAGCGAGTCGGCGGCATCGCCGAGGTCGTACTCACCGCCGGGCGGTTCCAGCGGTCGCTGATCGACGAGCTGGAGCTGCGCCGCCACGGTCTCGAGCTGGTCGAACCCGACGTTCGGCTGCTCGCGTTGCGACCCGACGGAGGCGAGCCACTCACCTTTTGGCGAGACACCGCCCGCACCGCTCGAGACCTGCGCGCGCATTCGGCCGCCGACGCCGACGCCTATCCCAAGTTCGACGCTCACGTCCGCACGATCGCGAGGTTCCTGGGGCAGGTCAACGACACGATTCCGCCACGATTGGATCGAGCGTCCACCGGCGATGCCTCCGGCGCCCTCGGGCTGGGACGAGCGTTTCGCGCGCTCGGGCCGAAGCCGGGTCGCGAGCTCACCCGGGCGCTGCCGATGGCTGTGGCCGACTTCGTCGGTGAGTGGTTTGAGTCAGACGCGGTGCGCGCCGCACTGGGGGCGCGCGGCACCCGTTTCACCGCGATGGGGCCCTGGTCGGCGGGCACGGCATTGGTGCTGCTGAACGATTCGGCGGGGAACGAGGGCGGTGCGGCGGGCGAGAGCGTCCAAGCTCGCGGCGGCCCCACCGCCGTCACCGATGCGCTGGCAGCGGCCGCGCTCGAGGCGGGCGTCGAGATCCGTACCGAGACCGCCGTGGCCCGAATCGACGCTGAGGACGGGCGTACCCGCGGCGTTCGGCTCGAGAACGGCGACACCGTGTGGGCGCCGATCGTCGCGTGCGCGGTCGATCCCAAGACCGTGCTCACGAGCTGGATCGATCCGGTCGTGACCGGCCCGCAGCTGCGCTGGCGTGCCGGCAACATCCGCACTCCCGGCCGCACCGCGCGGCTCACGTTGACGCTGTCGGCGCTGCCGGAGTTCACCGGCGTGGATGACCCCAGCCGGCTCGCCGGACGGATCGTGACAGCGCCCGGAATCGACGCTCTCGAGCGGGCCTTCGACGCCTCCAAGTATGGGGAGCTGAGTGAGCACCCGATGATCGAGGCGACGATCCCGACGCTTGGAGATGACGATGCCAGCGAACACCGCATGGAACTGCTGGCCCAGTGGGTGCCCCCGGGCACCACGCTCAAGGCCGTCGGCGAGCAGGTGGTCGCAGAGCTCGAGCGATATGCCCCGGGGATCGGCAAGCTCGTCAAGAAGCGAGTGGTGCTGACACCCGACAAGCTCGAGCGTGAGTATGGCCTCGCCGGCGGGCATGTGTTCCACGGCGAACTCGGGCTCGACCAGTTCTTCGCATGGCGACCGATCATCGGGCTGGCGCGGCACCGCCTGGCGATCCCCGGCCTCTACCTGTGCGGCTCAGGCGCCCATCCCGGCGGCGGCCTCACGGGAGTACCCGGCGATCACGCCGCCCGCGCCATCCTCGCCGACCTGTAACAACTCCGTCCCAAAACAGCGCCGTGAATAAATGGTGCCTGGCACCATTTATTCACGGGCGGCGGCGACGAGTTGGGCGTGGGGGCGGAGGAAGCGGAGGTCGAATCGCCACATCATCTCGTTGTGCCACTGCACGCCCGCCGCCCAACCGCTGCCATCGGTGCGCTCGATCGCCTCGATCACACCGTCCGGGGTGCGAACCGTGGCCGACAGCCGGTTTCCCGGGCGCACAACCGCCTGGTGGTGGAACGAGTTGACACGCCTGTTGCCGCCGTCAAACCAGCGCTCCGCATTCGATCCCGGCTCGACCTGCACCTCGTGCCAGTGATCGCCGGGCGGTGCGAGCGACAGCTCGCCCCACGCATGGTCATGCACCGCGGCCCCGGCGTGCTGCTCGGCGACGTGCTGGGTCAGCGCGCCGCCGTCGGCGACCGCGAGCACCTGGATGCCGCGGCAGATACCGAGCACCGGGATACCGCGATCGAGCGCACGGCGGGCGAGCGCCAGCTCAAAGGCATCGTGGGATGGATCGATCGTCTCGGTCTTGGGGTGTCGATCCTCGCCGTAGTGCCCCGGATCGATATCCGAACCGCCGCACAGCTGGACGCCGTCGACGATGTCGAGCACCGCATCCACATCCCCGACCGGGGTTGCCCGTGGCAGCACCAGCGGGAGCGCGCCAGCCCGCTCCAACGGCGAACGCAGCGACGGCTCGACCTCCGCCAGCAAGGGGTCTTCGAGTTCGATCGTGTAGCCGATCACGGGGCGCATGGCGGAAACGCTACCCAATAACCTCGGCCGTCTCTGCAGCTGCCTGTTTTGATCGCAGTCGCTGAGTGAGTGCGGTCGGCGGGAACAACAACACCGAAACCATGCCGGCGCCCACCAGCGCGGCGGCAGTCGCCGAGCGCATCTCTCCCTGCTGCACCGCCAGAGTGGTGATCGCGACCACCAGCGGCAGCGTCGTCGCAGACAGAAGCGCGAACGGAGGACGGTCCTCGGGCGCCAGATCACGTCGGTAGAACAGGAACACCGGCAGCCCGCGAACGACCAGGAACAGTGCCAGGAAGAGCGGCAACCGCGCCAGACCGCCAGGGGTCAGGACGGCGTCGAGGTTGAACATGATCCCGGTCGTGATGAAGAAGATCGGCACGAACAGGCCGAAGGCAATCGACTCGAGCTTCACGTACAGCTGCTCCTTCTCCTCCGGCCCGCCCACCAGGCCGATCACGACTCCGGCGGCAAATGCCCCCAGGATGATGTTGAGACCAAACCGGTCGGCCAGATACACCATCGCCACCAGCACGAAGATCGCGGTGCGAAGCGCGAACTGCCCGCTGCGAAACATGGTTACGCGCATCACCCGCTGGACGCGCTCCTGACGGAAGCGCATCCCGACGAACGCCACCCCAACCGCCGTCAGGCCCAAGATCGCCACCAGAATCGCCGCCGTGCCGTGCTGGCCGCCACCGGTGAAGAGCACCGACACCGCGATGATAGGACCGACCTCGCCCACGCTCGCTGCGGCGAGCACGAATGCGCCGAAGCGGGTGTCGAGGTCGTCTGCGTCGCCCAGGATCGGCACCAGCGTCCCCATCGAGGTCGCCGCCAGCGCGGTGGCGACATACAGCGTGTCAACGGTCAGACCCGTTGCCTGGAGCATCGCGGCAAGCACGATCGCGAGCACGAACGAGAGCACCCAGCCCGACAGCGCAAGCTCCACCGGTCGGCCCCGTACCCGCTCGATCTCGACCTCGTTACCCGCGAGGAAGAACAGAAACGCCAGACCAAACGCATTCAGCGTGTCGAGCGTCGGGCCCATGTGGGCGATGTCGAGCACCTGCGGGCCGATCAGAATCCCGAGCACCAGTTCGACCACCACCACGCTCACCATGAATCGCCGGCCCATGTCGGCGATCAGCGGCGCCAGGGCGGCGGCACCGACGATGATCAGAAGTGACGTGAGCTCGGTGGTCGACATGCGCAAAGCATCTCATGAGTGCCCGAGACGGTGCCTGGTATTGTCGGCGCTCTGAGCGACCAAACCGCGTACGTCGAACTCCCGCCGGGCGCACGCGTCCTCCGAAGCGATGGTCCGGGACCGTTCGTGACCAGGGTGTTGTACGAACTCGAGGACGGCACCCGTGCGGAGTGGACATCCCGTCGGCATCGAAAGCACCGTCGCTCTGGGTCGCGATACTGGGCACCAACCAGCATGGACTGGTGGTGCGCCGCACTGTTTGTGATCGGGTCGGCGTGTTTTGCACTCGGCTCGGTGGCGGGCTACAGCTCACTCGTGGGCGCACACGCCGACGCTATGACCTACTTCGTCGGTTCGTTGTTCTTCACCAGCGCGTCCTACCTCCAATTTGTTGGCTGTATCAGTGCCTCCCCCACCACCGACCACGACGCCCGTCGCCGGCGATGGTTCGCCGTACAGCCCGGGCGGGTGGACTGGTGGGCGACGGTGATCCAGCTCGTCGGCACCGTCTTTTTCAACTTCACGACCGGCGATGCGTTCATTCAGGGGCTGAACGCACACCAACAGGATCTCGTGATCTGGACGCCCGACGCACTCGGCTCGATCTGCTTCCTGATTTCGAGCCAGCTGGCCTTCGCCGAAGTCGGACACCACTGGATCTCCTGGAACCCGCGCGAGCTGGGATGGCGGATCGCGGCGATCAACCTGCTCGGATCGATCCTGTTCGGCGTCTCGGCGATCGCGGGATACGTCGTGCCCACCACCGGCGATTTGCTCGACGCCGCGCTCGACACTTCCGGCACCTTCTGGGGGGCTGTCTGCTTCCTGCTCGGGGCGGTGTGGATGATGCCCGAGGGACAGGCCGAGGACGCCTCGTGAGTGAGCCGCTACGGCTCGGGATCGTCGGTACTGGCGGGATCGCGCACGAGTTGGCGGCGGCGGCCCAGGGCAGCCCCAGCGTGGTCGTCACCGGCGTGGCATCCCGCGACCTGGCGCGCGCAAAAGCGTTCGCCGCCGACTACGACCTCGAGCACGCACACGGTGGATACGCGTCGCTGATGGCACAGTCAGACCTCGATGCGGTCTACGTCGCGACGCCGCACCGCCACCACGCCGAGTGGACAATCGCCGCGCTACGAGCGGGAAAACACGTGCTGTGCGAGAAGCCGATCACCGTGAACGCCGAGGAGGCCGAGCGGGTAATCCGGGTTGCCCGCGAGAGCGACCGGTGCGTGATGGAGGCCTACGCCTACCTGTTTCATCCACAGACGCAGACGCTTTTGCGGATACTCGACGCGGGTGAAATCGGGACAGTGCGCGGCATCGCTGTGACGTTCAGCTTTGCCGCCGACGACCAGGATATCGGCCGCCTGACCGACCATGAACTCGCCGGGGGCGGCATCCTCGACGTCGGCTGTTACGGGGTGTCGATGTCGCAGCTGATCGCCGGCCCCGACGAGCCGCTCTCGGTTGTGGGGGCTGCCCACCTCGACCCCTCCGAGCGGGTCGACCTGCAAGCGGTCGCGGCTCTCACCTTCCCCGGCCCGGTGATCGCTCAGCTCGCCTGCGCGGTCTCGCTCGATCAGCGGCACGAGATCCGAGTCTCTGGATCCCGGGGCGAGCTGGTGATCGATCAGCCGTGTTGGATCCCCGAGGTGCGCCAGCGCGCGACGACGATTCGGATTCATCGCGGCGAGCAGGTCGAAGCGATCGACATCCCCAGCCCCGGGCACATCTTCGCGCTCGAGCTCGAAGGCTTCGCTCAGCTGATCGCCGACGGCCCGGCGGCCTGGGAGTCATCATGGGCACGATCGCTGGCGACCATGCGCACCCTCGATCGCTGGCGCGCCGCCGTCGGCGTCCGCTACGACTGGGAGTGAATAAATGGTGCCTGGCACCATTTATTCACCGGGGAGGGAGGCGTAGAAGATCGTTTCACCCGGCTTGGAGCGCACCGTGAGGCTGCCGCGGTGGCTCAGCATGATGCGGCGAGAGATATCCAGTCCCAGCCCGGTACCGTCCCCCACGCCTTTGGTCGTAAAGAACGGCTCGAAGATTCGAGACTGGACGTCGGCGGGGATCCCGGGGCCATCATCGGCGATCTCGACAGTTATCCCATTCGACGGGCCGGGATGGGTCGTGATCGTGATCGTGCCCTTCCCGTCGAGCGCGTCGAGCGCGTTGATCAGCAGGTTCGTCCACACCTGATTCAACTCGGACCCATGCACCGACAGCCGCGGCAGCGAGCGGTCGAAGTTCTTGACCACGGTGATATCGCCGTGTTTGAGCCGGTAGCCGAGGATCTTGAGGGTGCTGACGATGCCGTCGTGGATATCGGCCTCCTCGACCGACGCCCGATCCATGTGGGTGTAGTCCTTGACCGCCGACACCAGGTCTGAGATGCGCTCGGTGCTCTCATGCAGCTCGGCGACCAGGCTGTGGGCGGTGAGCGAAGCCGCCACCCATTCGAGCGCGGCACCGGTTGCGCTCCCGGCGGCGTCGTTCACCTCAGTCAGCCACTGCTCGTCGACCCGCGCCATCGCCAGCGGCTCGGCCAGACGCCAGCCCTCCTGCCCCAGCTCGTCGATCTCGGCCGCGAGTCGATCCTCGCGGTCGGCCGCCTCGACCGGGGTCTCAGTCACCGTCTGGGTGCATTGGGTGACCGCCTGCTCGTGCAGCTTGAGCAGCACCGCCGCCTGTTCGCGCTCCACCCCTTTCGAGACGAACGCGCGCAGGGTCGTCTCCACGGTGTCGAAGGCCGCGGCCAGCTCGGTCGCGGTGCGGCGCGCGGCGGCCGCCGGGTTGTTGAGCTCGTGTGCAAGTCCTGCGCTGAGCGTGCCGAGTGCGGCCAGCTTCTCCTGCTGGCGCAGCGCTGACTCGGCCGCCTGCGCGATCGGAGCGATCAGGCGGACCGCCGTCTTCATCGCGGTCGGGTTATCCCGCAGGAACTGGCGAAACACGTCGCCATCCCAGGCGAGGATCCGGATCGGCGTCAGCGCGCGACCGCTGGCGACCGTTGGATCACCGGTCAGGATGTTGGTCGCCCCAGCGTAGGTCGGCGCCGCCCGCTCGCCGACGACGACATCCACACCATTCAGGCGCCGTGACCACTCCACCGTGCCCTCGGCCAGCACGAGGAAGCGCTCGATCGGCTTGCCCTCGGTCCACAGTGGGTCGCCGACGGCGAGGTGCTCCTCGGTGGACTTGGTTGCGAACTCGGCCAGCGTCTCGTCATCAACGCCGTCGAAGATGTCGAGCTCGCGCAGCAGCTCGATCACCCCGACACCGCCAGGTACTCGTGCACGAAACTGACGGCCATCGAGCCCTCACCCACCGCTGAGGCCACCCGCTTCATCGACTGGCTGCGGACGTCCCCGGCAACGAACACGCCGGGCATGCTGGTCTCGAGCAGGTGCGGGGCGCGCTCCAGCCGCCACCGCGGCCGCACGTCCTCGAGCAGCAGCTCGGCTCCCGAAAGCACGAATCCGCGCGCGTCACGCGCGACCGCATCGGGCAGCCAATCGGTCTGCGGCCGGGCGCCGATGAAGATGAACATGGCGGCCAGGGAGACGTCGTCGGACTCGTCGGTGACGGTGTTCTTGACGGTCACCCGCTCGAGCGATTCGTCGCCGAAGGCCTCCGCCACCGCGCCGTTCAGGCGAACGTCGATGTTCGGAGTCGCGTCGATGTGGTCGATCAGATAGCGCGACATGCTCTTGGCCAGCGTGTCGCCGCGATAGAGCAGCGTGACCTTCTGGGCGTAGCCGGCGAAATAGATCGCCGCCTGTCCGGCCGAGTTCGCCCCACCGACCACAATCACGTGCTCGTCGCGGCACGACACGCCCTCGCTGCGTGAGCCGCCGTAGTAGATCCCGCGGCCGGTCAGCGCCTCCACTCCCGGCGCTTCCAGCCGGCGATAATCGACACCGGTCGCGACGATCACCGCCGCGGCGCCCAGCTCGGTGCCCTCGGACAGCCGCACGATCTTGGCCGGCCCCCGCTCGTCGATCCCGGTCACCTCCTGCACGGTCAAGAGTTCGGCCCCGAACCGGGTCGCCTGAGCGGTCGCGCGGCGGGCCAGATCACTGCCGCTGAGGCCGGTGGGAAAGCCCAGGTAGTTCTCGATCCGCGAGCTCTGCCCGGCCTGTCCACCCGGCGCCTCGCGCTCGATCAAGGCTGTCTGGAGGCCCTCCGATGCCCCATACACCGCCGCCGCGAGGCCCGCCGGGCCGCCGCCGATGATCAGCAGATCGTAGAACGGCAGCTCGGCTGTGCGACGGACGCCGGCTCGCTCGGCAAGCTCGGGGATGGTCGGGGCGCGCATCGAGCCGCCGTCGGGAAACAGCACCAGCGGCAGCTTGCCGTCGCCGTTTCCCGCAGCGACCAGCCGCCGAGCCTCGTCGTCGCGCTCCACGTCCAGCCAGCTGTACGGAACCTGGTTTCGGGCCAGGAAGTCGCGTGCGTCGTGGGACTCCTTCGACCAGCGATGGCCGACGACCTGAATCCGATCCGATGGCGCGGGCGCGTCGGCCCGCCACTGGTCGAGCAGATCATCCATCACCGGATAGAGCTGTTCGTCCGGAGGATCCCAGGGTTTGAGCAGGTAGTGGTCGAGCGACACCCGGTTGATGGCGTCGATCGCGGCCTGGGTGTCGGCGTAGGCGGTCAAAAGCACCCGCTTGGCCTCGGGCGCGATCGTGATCGCCTGCTCGAGAAACTCGACTCCGGACATCACCGGCATCCGCTGGTCGGCGAGCAGCATCGCGATCGCCGCGCCGCGCAGCTTCGACTCCCGCAGCGCCTCCAGCGCCTGTTCACCACTCTCGGCGCGCAGCACCCGGTAGTCACGCCCGTAGCGGCGCCGGAGATCGCGTTCGACGGCTCGCGCGACGGACGGCTCGTCGTCGACCGCCAGCACCACCGGCCGGGCGGCCTCACGCGGCTCGGTGACCGGGGCGTCACTCATCCGGCCGAGAACGCGATCTCATCGACATAGCACCAAAACCACTCCTCGCCCGGCTCGGCCGAGCGGATCACGACATGGTCGGTGGCGGCGACATGGGCGGTGGCGTGCCGGTTCGGTGACGAATCGCAGCAGCCGATGTGACCGCAGGTCGTGCACATCCGCAGGTGCAGCCAGCGGGCGCCGATCTTGAGGCATTCCTCGCATCCGGGGATCGATTCGGGGACCTCGGTGAACTCGATCTGATCGAGGTGGGTACAGCTATCCGCCATGGAGCGCTCCTTCAGAGGTTCAAGGCTGGGCGAGGGGAAGCACGAGCATCTCACTCACGTCAACGTGGGCGGGCTGGTCGAGGGCGTAGAGGACTGCGCGGGCGATGTCCTCGGCCTCGAGGCGCCCGGATCCCGGGTTGTCGAAAAACGGCGTCTCGACCCCTCCCGGCTCGATCAGGGTGACCTTGACCGCCGCTTTTGGATGATCCTGGTGCAGCTCGGCACGGAGGTTCTGGCCGATGCCGGTGACCGCCCATTTGGTCGCGGAGTAAAGCGAACCGGGAATCGCACGACGGCCGGCGACTGAGCTGGTCAGCACGTAGTGGCCGTCGCCGCGGTCGAGTATGTGTGGAAGCGTCGCGCGGATGGTGAGCGCGACACCCAGCACGTTGGTCAGCACCATCGAGCGCCAGTGCTCGACGCTCTCGTTCAGAAATCCCCGAGAGGCGCCAAACCCGGCGTTGGCAAAGACCACGTCGACCCGTCCGAAGTGCTCGATGGCGGCCGCGGTGAGCGCCTGCACGTCGTCCCACTCGGTGACGTCACAACGCACCGCTAGAGCGTGCTGGGGACCGCCCAGCTCGCCCGCCAGGGCGGTCAGCTCGTCCTCTCGGCGGGCCGCGAGCACCACCCGCCGGCCACTGGCGACCGCCTGGCGCGCGGTCGCCGCGCCGATGCCACTCGACGCGCCCGTGATGAGGACGACCGAACCACTTGCCATCGGCGGATGTTAGCGCCCACCAACTCTCATGGAATCTTCACGATCGGGGTGGCACTGTCTGTTTTCGCACACCGCGGAAACCAACCCGTCTACGCGGCCGTGCCCGGCTCGGGCGGGCGGAGGTCAAGGAGCCTTAACCCCGTCCGCCCCAGCCCACTGGCAAGATTCGGTCGATATGAACCCAGATTGCCGGTTGCCCTCGAAGAGAAGGTATGCGGATGACGGCGAACGCTGACCTGTGGGGCTGGCGATCGTCCGAAACGCGATTGGAGGACGGTGCGGTCGAGTCGAAGCAGCAGGTCTGGGTCAAACGGCCGGTCGTGGCGATGACCGCCGCGGGTGCCCACCGGCTGGGATCGGTGTACTGGCGCGAGGTGCGGCGCTCGACCCACGGCCTCGTGCGCGTTGGCGAGTCGCCGGAGGGAGTCGAGATCCGGCTGGTCGGTCGCCCCACGCTGCTGCGCTTCTCGGCGCCTGAGGTGACGGTGGCGCCCGACGCTGTCACCTGCGTCTACCCGATCGTCGGCGGCCTGCTGGCCCGCGAGCGCTCGGGCACGATCACCTTCGCCCAGCGACAGCTCGAAGACCGAGTGCTGGTCGAGTCTGCAATCGCCGGGTTCCACCCCACGCTCGCCGCGCGCCCCGGTGCGCCCGACTGGACCGGCGAGGCGTACAAGCGTGTCCAGGCCCGCCTGCATGTTGCCATCAGCGGCGACTACTTCCGGCGGCTGAGCCAGGAGGATCTGCGATGAGAGTGGCGGTGTTCGGCGCCACCGGCACCGTCGGCCAGGCGCTCCTTCCCCGGCTGGTCGCCAAGCACGAGGTGACCGCGGTGTCGCGGCATGCCCACGCTCCCAGCGACGGCGTCCAATGGGTGGTCGGTGACGTCGGGAACCCGACGAGCGTGCGCGACGCACTCGAGGGTGTCGACGTCGCCTACTACCTGGTGCACTCCCTCGGCACACCTGATTACGCCGCTCGCGATCGACGCGGCGCCGCAATCATGGCGCGAGCCGCCGAGCACGCGGGGGTGCGGCAGATCGTGTTCCTGGGCGGCCTTGGCCAGGACGACGGCGAGCTCTCCGAGCATCTCGAGAGCCGCCGCGAGACCGAGCGGGTGCTGGCGTCGGGGGCGACGCCGGTGACCACGATCCGGACAGCCGTGGTGATCGGGGCGGGCAGCACCGCGTTCGAGACGATCGTGGCGCTCGTCGATCGTCTGCCCGGGATGGTGTGCCCCCGTTGGGTGTCCACCCCGACCCAGCCGATCGCGCTGACCGACGTCACCGCCTACCTGGCCGAGGTCGCCGGCATGGAGGAGGCCATCGGGCAGACGTTCGAGGCGGGCGGGCCGGAGGTCATGACCTATCGCCAGATGATCGAGCAGATCGCCGAGATCCGGGGCCACCACCCGCTGATCGTCGAGGTGCCGGTGCTCACCCCGCGACTGTCGTCGCACTGGCTGGGCCTGGTGACTCCGGTGAACGCCGCCACCGCACGTCCGTTGATCGACGGGCTCAAGAACCCCACCGTCGTCACCGACGACCGGATTCAGCGGCTGATTCCGCTCGAGCTGACACCGTTCGACAAGTCGGCGCGGGTCGCCATCAACGCCCGCTGAGGCGACCTGCTGGCGGTGACAACCAGCCCGGTCAGTCCGGCGGCGAGCACGCCGATGGCAAGTGTCCCCACACCGGTCCATCCCCACGCCTGCCACGCAAGCCCGGGCAGGTATCCACCCAGCGCGCCCGCGATGTAGTACGCACTGAAGTAGACCGCCGTGGCAAACCCTCGATTCTGGTCGGTTGAGGAGGCCACGCCAAGCTGGCAGGCCGTGACGCCGGCGAACATCGCGGCGGCGAACAGGGCCAGGCCGAGCACGATCATGGGCGTGGCGCCCGAGAGCGTCAGAACGACACCCGTGAGGGCGGTGACCAGACCGGCGACCGCGACGCGGCGCCACCCGACACGACCCGAGAGGGTTCCGGCGGCAGGACCCACGGCGCCAAAGATCCACAGCACGAAGATCAGGCTCGCCACCGAAGGCGAGTAGGAGAACGGGGCGGCCTCGAGCCGGTAGTCGATGAACGAGAACACTCCCACGAACCCAAAAAACAGGCTTGCGCCGGCGGCCGAAGCACCGATCAGTGTGCGGTTTCGAAGCAGCGCCAGTCGCGCACCGCGAACGGCGGGCTCGAGATGGCGCACCGGGTCGGCCTCGAGCGATCGGCGCACGACCACGGCGGCGACGGCAGGGAGCACGGCCAGCGCGGCCATGGCGATCCGCCACCCGTACAGGTCGGTGAGGAAGGCGACGCCCAATCGGCCCACCAGGCCGCCGACCACCAGCGTCGAGACGTAGTAGCCCATCGCCCGCGAGCCGATCCGCGGCTTGTAGACATCGGCGATGTAGCCGACACCCACGGTCAGCAGACCGGGCATCACCAGCCCTTCGGCCGCACGGGCGACCAGCAGCAGCGCAAAGGTCGGAGCCAGCGGCAGCACCAGCGCGGGCACGACCAGAAGCGTGCTTGCCAGCGTCAGTGAGCGCCGCAGACCGATCCGATCCGACAGCGGACCCCAGATCCAGGCGCCCACGGCGAGGGCCACAACCAGCACCGAGATGGTCAGCCCCGCCTCGCTGGGACTCACGCCAAACGAGTCTCCCAGCTGCGGGAGGATTGCTTGAGTCGAGTACATGGTCGCGAACATCGCGCCGGCGCCGAGCAGGAACGGCGACATACCGCCGAGCACGCGGACGGTTGCGGGTGGAGCGTCCATGCTCTCAGCGTAGATCGCGGCGGCTAAGATATCCAAGATCAATATCTGTTCGCAGTAAGACGATCAACGTCTCATGGAACTCCGCCATCTCCGCTACTTCACCGCCGTTGCCGAGGAGCTGCACTTCGGGCGCGCCGCCGCCCGGCTGCACATTGCCCAGTCACCGCTGAGCCAGCAGATCCGCCGTCTGGAGGCCGAATTCGGGGTGGCACTGTTCGAGCGCAACCGCCGCAGTGTACGACTGACCGACGCCGGCCGGCTGCTGCTGGAGCTGGCGGAGCCACTGCTCGGCCAGGCCGACCGGCTGGAGCGAACGATGCACGACGCCGCCGCGGGTGACGCCGGCACGTTGACCGTCGGGTTCGTGGGCTCGGCCAGCTACCGCACGCTGCCGGCGATCGTTCGCGCCTTCAGCCACACCCATCCGCTGGTGGTGGTGCGGCTGGAGGAGTTGACCACGAGCCCGCAGGTGGAGGCGCTCGAAACCGGGCGGATCGATGTCGGTCTCGTGCGCCCGCCGGTGGGGGGTGACGCTTTGGAGGTCATCCCGCTGGTGGAGGAGCGGCTGGTGGTGGCACTGCCGGATTCGCACCCGCTGGCCGAGTTGGAGATCGTGCCGGTGCGTGCCCTCGCCAACGAGCCGTTCGTCAGCTTCCCACGGCGGATCGGCGCGGGGCTCTACGACGATATCGTGGCCGTGTGCGCGGCCGCCGGCTTCAGCCCCGAGGTCGTCCAGGAGGCCAACGAGATGCAGACGATCGTGAGCCTCGTATCGGCAGGTATTGGTGTGGCACTCGTCCCCGAGTCGATGCAGAACTTCACCCTCCCACACCTCGCGATGCGTCCCCTTCGCGGGTCGTCCGCGATCCTTCGACTGGCGCTCGCCCACCGGGCCGACTCGGCCTCCCCGCTGGTTCGTGCGTTCGTGGCGGCCGCGGTGACCGCAGCCCGTGAGCCCGTATATTTCTTGCCGTGATCCGGTACGTCCTGTTCGTGCTCGTGTGGGGCGGTGAGCTGGCCTCCTCGGCCTGGCTCTGGTACAAATCCGCCGACTGGTGGCACAGCTACCAGAGCGGATTCTCGGACGCTGCCACGTATGACCCCGCGGCCGTCCGCCGGGCCGATGAGCACGCCTTTGCAGTCAGCTTTGCGATCACGCTGATCGCGTTCTCGCTCGCGGTTGCCGTGGTCATGGTCGCACGCCGATACCAGCGCGGACCGCTCGCCGCAGGCCTGCTGGCGCTGGTTGGCGTGGTGGTGCTACTGGCCGTGAGCGCGCCGCGCTCCAACGACCAGCAGCTGTCCGATTGCTACTCCTCCAACGCCAAGGTCTACGTCGAAGGCACGGGGCTTTCGATCCGCGGGTGGTCGTGGGCAGACGGTGGTCAGGTGGCGATCTGGCGCGGCCGTGGTGGCAACACGCTGCGGATCGTTTGCTGATCGACGGGTGACCGACAGAAAACTCAAGTCTTTCGGGCTTCTGCCGATGGGAACCCCGAATGTCACCTAACCTGCCCAAGGTAACGCTCATCGACGCGGACACCGCCGCGCTCGGGGTCAAAGCACCAGCTTCTCGAAACGCCAGATCCGAGCCGCTGCATGCGTCCAAGCTCGTCGTTCCGATCATCGTCGGCACGCGGCCCGAGGCGATCAAACTGGTGCCGATCATCCGGCGGCTCGCCGAGAGCGAGCACTACGAGCCGCTGGTCGTCTCGACCGGCCAGCATCAACGCATGGTCGCCTACATCTTCGAGCTCGCCGGGATCAAGCCAGACGTCGTCCTGTGGGCCGGATCGAAACGCTCGCAGCTGAACGAACGCGTCGCGTCGGTGATGCGCCGGTTCGAAGACTTCTGCGCGGAGCGGTTCGAGGCTCACCCCGATGGCACGGCAGACGCCGAGGACATCCTCAACGGACGGTTTCCCGCCGCGGTACTCGTCCACGGCGACACCACGTCGGCAATGTCGGCGGCGCTCTCGGCCTTCCATCTGCGGATCCCCGTGATGCACGTCGAGGCGGGGCTGCGCACCGGCGGAAACAACCTGACGCCGTTTCCCGAGGAGCTCAACCGGCAGCTGATCTCATGCATTGCCGGTCTGCACTTTGCTCCGACTGCCAAGAACCTCGAGAACCTGATCCGCGAGAACATTCCGATCGGGCAGATCTTCGTGACCGGGAACACCGGCATCGACGCGCTTCAGTGGGCGTCGACAATCGACGTCCAGTTCGCCAATCCCAGGCTGCAGGAGCTCCACCAGAGCGACCGGCGGATCGTCGTGATCACCGCTCACCGGCGTGAGAACTGGGGCGCGGGCCTGACCGGCATCGCCGAAGGTGTGCGGCGACTCGCCGCCGCCGAACCGCAGGTGCATTTCGTCCTGCCGCTACACCCCAATCCAGCCGTCCGAGAGACGCTCTCCAGCCACCTCGCCGGTCTCGAAAACGTGCTCTTGACCGAGCCGCTGGGCTATGCGACCTTCGCCCGGCTGCTCGCGCGAACCACGCTTGTGATCACGGATTCGGGTGGGATTCAGGAGGAGGCTCCGTCGCTCGGTAAGCCGGTGCTGGTGGCACGCGAGACGACCGAGCGGACAGAGGGTGTCGAAGCCGGCACGCTGCGGCTGGTGGGCAACGATCCCGACCGCATCTTCGAGGAGGGCGATCGGCTGCTGAACGATCCCGTCGCCTACGCCGAGATGTCCGAGGCATCAAATCCCTACGGTGACGGCAAGGCCGCCGACCGGATCGTGCGCGCGCTCGAGCATGTGCTGCTCGGCGGCGAGGCGCCCGCCCCGTTCGGGCCTGGATACAGCCGTGCCGAGATCGCCCGGGCCGCGGGGTTCGACCTTCCCGCACCCGCTCTCAGCGCCGATCTCGATTCCCCCGAGCTGGAGACGGTCGGCGAGTACGGAGCGGAGTGATCCCGCTCGCAGTGCAGTCGCCCTTCGCGGGGTTGCCCGAAGCAGTCCAGGTGCTGTTTTGGTTCGCACTGATCGTGATCATCGGCGTCGACCTGTGGACCGTCACCCTGTTCGTCCGTGGCTGCCGAACCGCGCCGCACGGAGATGCCGACGGCGACCCTGACGAGTTCTTCACCTGGGTGTTTCTGGTTCCCGCCTTGAACGAGGAGGTGACGATCAGAGACAGCGTCGAGCGACTGCTCGCGGTGCCGGTCAGACGCCGCCACGTGGTGGTGATCGATGACGCCTCGGATGATCGCACTCCCGACATCCTGCGCGAGCTCGACCACCCCGATCTGCATGTGATCCGGCGGGAACTCCCGGCCGCGCGGATCGGGAAGGCCGCGGGCCTCAACCACGCCTACTCGGAGCTGGCCGAACGGCTCGGTTCGGAAGACCGCTCGCGGGTGATCGTCGTGATCGTCGACGCCGACGGCCGGCTCGCGCCAGACGCCCCCAGGTACGTCGCAACCCACTTCGCCGATCCCAGGGTCGGCGGCGTCCAATCGCTGGTTCGGATCTACAACCGCCAAAGCGTGCTGGCGTGGTTCCAGGACGTCGAGTTCGGCGTGTACGGCCATCTCTACCAGGCCGGGCGAAACGACTGGGGCACCGCGGGGATGGGCGGAAACGGCCAGTTCAACCGGCTGAGCGCGCTCGACGACGTGGCCGACGCGGTCGGGCCGTGGCGCGATCGCCTGACCGAGGATCAGGACCTTGGGCTGCGTCTGATCGGCAAGGGCTGGGAGGGCCGGCAGGAGCTGCGGGCCACGGTCGATCAGCAGGGATTGCCGCGGCTGCGCCCGCTGCTTCGCCAGCGCACCCGCTGGTCACAGGGGAATCTCCAGGCCGTGCGATTGGTCGGCGAACTCGTCCACGCACCGTTCACGCTCGGCGCCCGGGCCGAGCTGATGGCCTACCTGTTCATGCCGATGTGGCAGGGCCTGATCGGGTTCACGTTTCTGACCGCACTGGTACTGATGGCGCTCGACATCGCCCCGTTTTGGAACGGCGGGCCGACCTGGCAGCTCGTGTTCTTCTATGCGCTGGCCTTCGGAGGCACCATCCTCGGGTGCATCGCCGCGCGCCGCTCGGAAGGCCCGCGGGGCTGGGCAATGGGCTTTGTGATCGGAAACCTCTACACCTTCTACACCTGGCTCCTGTGGCCCGTGTTGCTTCGCTCCACGATGCGCCAGGTGACCAAGCGCGACAACTGGGCCAAGACCGAGCGCGAGGCGATCGAGACCGAGGCCGCCGACCCACCCGCCCAGCTCCCCCGCGCCGCCTAATCCTCGGGCGGCAGGCCCGACTCTTCGAGTGTCCGTTTCTCGATGTCGTGGGTCAGGACTTCGCGCACGGCGAAGAACAGGCCGAGGTCGATCACCAGGCCGAGCACCGCGGCGAACTGGGTGTGCACGAACGCGAACACCTGGGTGAAGAAGATCGAGACCAAAAGCGCGCGTTCCAGCAGCACAAACGCGCGCTCGCGCTGCCCCCGGACGAGCTTGACGAGGCCGGTGATCGCAAATGCCGCGGCGACCACCGTCGAGATCGTGACCGCCCACCACAGGAACTGTCGCTGACCGGGGTCGATCGGAACGTTGGTGATCTTGCTGCCGAGCCTCAGCACCGGCTGAGGATGCGCGTACACGTTGGTAAACCAGGTCACTGCGATGATCTGAACCAGCAGCGCCGCGACCCAGATGCAGATCAGCACGATCACGAGTTGCTGGAAACCAGGACGCTCCACCGCGCCCAGGAGACCGTCGCGGAGGCGGCGCAAAAGCCGGGTTATCGGCCAGGGACGGCGAGGATGCAGGGCCCGGGGATCGTCGAGCATCCGATGCAGGTGGGGAACCAGCGGATCGGCCTGATCGGCCCGGGCCAGCATCGCCAGCGCCCGAGCCCGGCGCTCGTGTCCCAGCCGGAACATGGGCACGTCCTTGACCATCTCGATCGTGTTCAAGAGGTACTCGCGCTTGGTGAACACCCGGCCGCGATCGATCTGGCGCACCGTCACGAAGATCGCGATGAAGACGCAGTAGATGATCGCGGCGCTCGGCTTGAAGAAGTAGTTGTTGTCGGAGGTCACGAACTTCCCGACCTCGTCCATGAAGAGGCCGAACCCGATCCCTCCCAGCACCGCCGCCACCATTCGTGCAGAGGGGATGACAAAGGCCAGCAGGATGATCTGGGCGATCAGCATCAGAAGGCCACCCCACAGCAGGTGGGCGATGTGCAACCCGTGTCCGCCGACCTGCGGATAGTTGGTGAGGTAGAGCTCGGTACGGACGATCAGGATCGTGAGCACCGCGCACGCCAGAAAGGTGTCGAGCAGGTGCGTCATGTCGGCCCGCCGTGGCGGCCACCGAGACATCGCGGGGTGACCGTCGGGCGACGCTGACTGCTGCCCGCTAGCCGGGAGCGATGCTGGCCGCGAGGATTCGCTCGGCGACACTGTCCCAACTCCAACGCTCGATGACGGCCTGGCGAGCGGCGGCTCGCAGTTCAGCGCGCTCACTTCCCTTGAGTGCAAGGATCGCGTTCAACCGAGCCGCGAGCTCGTCGCTGTCCCCGCTGGGGAAGCTCGCGAGCCCTGCGAAGGCAGGCGGATAGACCGCCTCGAGCCCCTGCGCGATCTCGGCCAGACCGGAGTGGTGGGCGACCACCGGCGGGCATCCGGCCGATGCCGCCTCGGCGGCGACCATGCCAAACGCCTCGGGGAAGATCGACGGCACCACGGCCGCGTCGGCGTAGGCGGTGAGATGCACGAGGTGGCGGTGCTCCAGCGGCCCGGTGAACAGCACCCGCAGGCCTTCTGCGCGCGCTTCGAGCTCGGGCCGGTAGGGGCCAAAGCCCACGATCACCGCTCGGGCATCGACGGTGCGAAGCGCGTCGATCAGCACCTGGACACCCTTGTTCTCGATCAGCTTGCCGAAATAGACGACCGTGGGGACATCGTCGGCGAGAAACTCGGCCAGCCGGGCCGCGTTGCCCTCATCGGGCATCCGCTCGTTGGCATTCCCCGGGTTCGGCCGGTCGCGTTCGGCCTCGGACAGAAGCCCCGCCAGCGCGTCGGGTCGGGATTGCGGTACCCACGCGTCGATGTCGACTCCCGGGGGCACGGCATGCATCCGATCGACCGGGCCACACACCTCCTCGACGACCTCGCGGATGTGTTCGGAGCCCACGATCACCGCCGAGGCGCCGGCCAGCGCTTCGGCGCCCCACGCAGACAGCTCGGGGTTCCCACGCATCGAATACTCGAGCTCCGATCCATGGGCGGTCACCGAGTACCGCGCGCCGCTGGCGGCACCGACTGGGCCGCCGAGAATCACGTGGCTGGCGACGACGATGTCGGCGGGCAGCCGCTCACGTATCGCCGCCGCGTTGGCCTCAACCCAGGCGTCCAGCTCGGCGCGGGTGGTGTCCTGCACCTTCTGCACCCGATAGCCCTCGTAGCGGTCGATCACGAACACCGGCAGCAACCCGCCGACGTCCGGCCGTACCGTGGCCGCCCCGCCCAGGTCGTAGCGCTCGGGATGCGGATCCTGCGAGAACACCGTCACGTCGTGGCCGGCGTTGCTCCAGCGCCGCGCCAGCTCGCGCGCGAAGATGTTGGAGCCCGTGCCGTTCAGCAGGTATCCGTGCCAGATGAAGATCCGCACGCTCAGGGCACCTCGAAGCCGGTGGCCTCGATCATCTCGGGGATGGTGACGAACTGGAACCCCTCCTGCTCCTTCCACTGGGTCAGGATCAGTTCGGTGGCGGCGATCGAATGGCTGCGGTCATATCCCATGGCCACATCGCAGCCGTCGTGCAGCAGGATCACGTCGCCGCCGCCGATGTGCTTCTCGGCCTTGCGCATGATCTTCTCGGTGGTGACCCGCTTGCTCCAGTCCCACAGGGTTACCGACCAGGTGATGCCGACGTAGCCCTCCTCCTTCAGCACCCGCATCGTGCCGGGCCGGCGGCGGCCGTAGGGCGGCCGCATCAGCTTCTTGCCTTGAGCCGTGGCCATCTCGACGCCGGCTGCCTCGATCGCCTCGGTCGTCATTCGCAGCTCGCGGCGGATCGTGTCGTCGGTGTGGAGAGCCATCGTGACGTGGTTGTAGGTGTGATTCCCGATGGCGTGCCCGGCCTCAGCAACCTGGCGCAGCAGCTCGGGCTGCTGCTCGGCGTACTTTCCGATGGTGAAGAACGTCGCCTTGACGTCGTGCTTGTCGAGGATCTCCATCAGCTGCGGCGTCCAGGCGGTGTTCGGCCCGTCGTCATAGGTCAGCGCGATCAGGTTGCCCTCGCCCCGGGTGCCGGTGAACGTCGTCCCGAACCCCTGGGCCATGGGCGTCTGCCCGTTGTACAGCGCCCAGCCGGCCGCGCCCGCAAGCGCGCCTCCAGCCGCGGCGGCCACTGGCCACTTTTTCACGGTTCCCTCCGTTGTTGGTTCGAGCTTTCGGTGGTTCCCAGCGGATGCAGGTCGGGGATTCCCCCCGACCACGCCTCCTGCGGCGCCGGCGGACCGTACATGTGCGTGACCGCGCGGTCGTCGGCCCCCTCGCGGCGCATGTGGCGATACCAACGATGGTAGAAGGGTGCCAGCAGCACCATCACCGCGATCAACACCGCCATCACCGCGAGCATCCACAGGTGCGTGTAGAGCAGATGCCGGCTGCCGGCCCGCCACGACGCCAGCACCGCCAGGATGATCGAGAGGCCGATACCCATGTAGTAGTCGAGCGGAAACCGCCAGATCCACGGCTGCTCGAACCACCACACATTGCCCTTCTGAAACCGGCGCACGGTGTAGGCGGGATTCAGCACGAACCAGGTGTAGTCCCACACCACGGCAAGCGCGAAGAAGGTGGCGAACACCATCAGCTCGCCCGCAAGGCTCCACGGAACGCCGTACCCGAAGGGCAGGTTCAGGATGATCAAGGGCATGATGAAGACGTACACGTGATAGCCCGTCAACGGCCGGTGGCCCATCACCATCCCGTACACGGCGCCGAGTCGTCCGCGCTTCAGAAACCAGGTGGGCATCCGCTCCGCCCACCCGTGGCCGCCCTCGATCTCGACCTCGACACCGCCCAGCCCAAACGCCCATGCGAACAGCAGCAGGCTGCGCGCCAGATGCAGGTCTCTCATGCGATCAGCTCGGCGATGGCTTCGTCGACGGCCGCAAACGCGACCGAGTTTCCGTCCTGGTGGTAGCCCTGGAGCGTTTCGGCCAGCCGCGGCTCGCGCTCCAGAAAGTCGTCGAGCGCGGGCTGATCGAGCGCTGTCGACACGGTGCCGTATCCGAGCGCCGAGAGGTAGCGGGAGTTCATCTGCTGTTCGAACTGGCCCTTGAGCGGCAGCGCGAGCATCGGCTTTCGCAGATACACCGCCTCGCTCATCAGCGAGTACCCGGCCGAGGCGACCACGCCACGGCTGGTGCGAAGGTCATCGATGAACGCCTCGTTCGCAAATGGCCGGTAGAGCAGGTTTGCGTCGCGCTCGTCCTCGGTCACGTTGTCACGACCGCCGTACACATGAGCGGGCACCCCACTCGATTTCAGCGCCGCCACCGCGGTCTCTGAGATCCGCCCGTACACGAGCAGGTGCTCACCCGGCTGCGACGTGGCCGCGAGCACCTCGTCGCGCAGAAGCGACGGCACGAGGGTTGTGCGCAGCTTGCGTGTGGGAGGCCAGAAGAAGGTTGTGATGATGTAGTGGTTGGCGCGCGAGAGCTTGGCGGCAACGAACGATCGCGACGCCAGATAGTCGCGCCGCAAACCCGTCAGGACGGTCGTGTCGTGCAGGCAGCGGTCGACCATCTGGATGTTCCCCACCGAGATCACCGGCAGCCGGTGGCGCTTGGCAAACAGATAGGCGAATCCCTCGAAGTCGGTCACGACCAGCTCCGGCCTGAACCGCTTGGCGGTCTCGACTCCGCGATGCCAGTCCTCGGGCACCCCGTGATAGCCCTTGTGCACGTTCTTGGTGAGCGTTCGCCACAGATCGACCTCACCGTGCTGGAGGGCGAACTCGAGTCCCCAGATCTCCTCGACATCGTCGAAGAACTGGCTGAGATAGGGAAACGCCCGCCCGGAGGCGGCGATCTTGACCGTATGGCCCTGGTTGATCAGATGCCGGGCGACAACGCGCGACCGGGTCGCGTGACCCAGGCCTTCACCGTTGACGCCGTAAAGGATTCTCATTGGAACCTCAATCCGCGGGAGCCCCGCCCGTTGCCCCGCCTTGGAAGGGCATGAGTATTCTCGATCCCGCTCCGCGCCGCAAGGGGATCGGTAGGGTGGGCCACGATGATCGCCATCCTGCTCGCGCTCGGCGCATCGTTTCTGTATGCCCTGGGAACGGTGCTCCAGCAGAAAGGCACGCTGCAGGAACCCGCAGACTCGGCGCTTGACGCCAACTTCCTGGCGCGGCTCGCCCAGCGGCCGGTGTGGGTTGCAGGCGTTGTCACCGAGCTGATCGGCTTCGGCATGCAGGCCGTCGCGCTCGGCCTCGGCAGGCTTGTGGTGGTGCAGCCGATCCAGGTCTTCAGCGTGGTGTTCGCGCTGCCCCTGGGCGCCAAGCTCACGCAGCAGCGGGCCGGTCGCCGCGAGATCGTGGGAGCGGCGCTGGTGACCGGCGGCCTGGTGGTGTTTCTGGCGGTGATCAACCCCTCCGGCGGGAACGACGACGCTCCGATCCGCAAGTGGCTGATCGCCGGTGGAATTGCGGGTGGCATCAGCCTGGTGCTGTTTTTGATCTCGCTTCGCGTCCGGCCATCGCTTCGAGCAGCGCTGCTCGGATCGGCCTCGGGCATCCTGTTCGGATTGTCCGCCGCCCTCACCAAGTCAACGGTCGACCTGGTCGATAACGGCGTCGAGGCGGTGCTCTTCGACTGGCATCTGTACGCGCTGATCGCGGTCGGCGGCATCGCATTTTGGCTCACCCAGATCGCCCTCCAAAGCGGGCTCGAGATCTCGATCGCGACCACTGCGACCTTCGACCCGATCGCCAGCCTGCTGCTCGGAACCCTGCTCCTGGACGAGAATCTCCACGGTTCGGCCGGAGAGGCACTGGCGGCGGTCGCCGCGCTCGCGGTCGCGCTTGGCGGCCTGTTCGTCCTGCTCCTGGCCCAACGCCGCGCCGTGGCAACAACGAGTGAATAAATGGTGCCTGGCACCATTTATTCACCGACCACGCTGGCGTAACGGGCGGGGTCGGTTGCGCCCTCGGTGACGATCACGAGGGCGGTGCGCGGGGCGTCGATCGCCCGCAGGAGCGGTGAGCAGGCGGGGTCGTGAAGGAGCGCTTGGAGGCCGGCCAGTCCAGCCGCCCCGGACTCGCCCGACTCGATGCCCTCCGCCGCCAGCGTGCGCATCGCAGCGTCGGCTTCGTCGTCTGAGACGACCACGGCCCCCGCGAGTCCGGCCCAGAGCGATGGCCAGGCGGCCACCGACGGCGTGCCACAGTCGAGACCCGCCATCGCGGTCGAGGTGGTCTTGATCGTCACCGGACGCGCACGTGCGATCGACGCGGCAACACAGGCGGCGCCGGCTGGATCGACCGCCACCGCGGCGGCGCCGTGGCTGGCGGCCCAACGCACCCCCGACGCCGCAAACGCCCCCACCCCGGTCTGGAGCATCACAACGTCGACAACGGCACCTCCGAGTTGCTCGTCGATCTCGGCGAACAATGTCGAATAGCCCTCGATCACCCAGCGGGCAACAGGACTTGAACCGTCGAGATCGGCGTCGTTGACCGCTCTGCACGACGGGTCGTCTCGGGCAGCGCTGGCGGCGGCGCGCACTGCGTCGTCGTACCTGCCGTCCACCTCGATCACCGTGGCTCCCTCTGACAGGAGGGCTTCGCGGCGGGCCGGAGCCATGGCCGCGGGCACGTAGATGATCGCTTCGAGCCCGATCGCGCCCGCCATCCGGGCGACTGCCTGTCCGTGATTGCCTTCGGTTGCGGCGATCAACCGCCCGATACCCGCATCCAGCGCGGCGCGCCGCAGCTGTGCGAAGTCGCTCCCGCCGCCCAGGAGCTGAGCGACCGCCCACGACGCCCCAAGAAACTTGAACGCCGGAAGTCCAAACCGATTCGACTCGTTTTTCACCAGCAACCGCTCCAGCCCCAGGTCGCGCGCAACTGCGTCTGCCTGCACCAGCGGGGTCGGTTGATAACCGTCGAGGCCGCGGTGAAACCCAAGTGTGTCGCAAAGCGGCTCGAGCTCGGCGGGCCGTGGCGCGCCCGTGACCATCCTCACTCGGTGAGGCCCAGGGTCATCGCCAGCAGCTCGGTGCTCGCGGCGATCGCCCGCAGGCTGGGCGCCGCCACCCCCGTGAGGTCGGCCAGTTCGATCACCGCGGTCACGATCGCGCCCAGCTCGAGCGTCTTGCCCGCCTCGAGATCGAGCAGGGTCGAGGTCTTGTGCGCACCGACCCGCTCGGCCCCCTGGAGCCGGCGTTCGATCTCGACGTTCGGCTCGCACCCGACCGAGCGGGCGACGTCGCGGGCCTCGATCATGATCGTTCGCACCAGCTCGCGCGTCGGCGGATAGCCGGTGATGTCCGACATGGTTGCACGGGTGAGCGCGCTCAGCGGATTGAAGACGACGTTCCCGAGCAGCTTCACCCAGATGTCGTTGCGGATGTCCGACTCGACCGGGCATTTGAGTCCACCCGCGATCATTGCCTCAGAGAACTGCGTGCACCGGTCCGAGATCGTGCCGTCCGGCTCGCCGATCGAAAACCGCGTACCCTCGCTGTGACGGATCACGCCGGGCGCCTCGATCTCGGCCGCGCAATAGACGACGCACCCGATTGCACGCCGGGGCGCGATCGTGCGACTGGTGGCACCACCCGGGTCGACCGCCTCGATCCGGTGGTCGCGATAGGGGCCGTCGAGGCCGTGGAAATACCACCACGGGAGCCCGTTCTGGGCGGCGACGACGGCCGTGTGCTCGCCCAGTAACGGCTCGAGCAGATGCCCCGCACCGGCGTACGAGTAGGCCTTCAGGCCGAGGAAGACGATGTCCACCTCGCCGATCTCCGCCGGATCCGACGTCGCCGGCGGATGCGCCTCGAAGTCGCCCCGCGGCGAGAGCACGCGGACACCGTCGCGCTGGATCGCCTCGAGATGGGCGCCACGCGCAATCAGGTGGACGTCGGCGCCGCCGCGGGCAAGCGCAGCGCCCACGTAGGCGCCGATCGCGCCCGCTCCAAGCACCGCAATTCTCACGCCGGCGAACCGCCGACCTGCTCGGCCAGCAGACGTCGCTGAATCTTTCCGGTCGGGCCTTTGGGGATCGCGTCCACGAACACAATCCGCGAGGGTACCTTGAATCCAGCCAGGTGCTCGCCACAGTAGGCGGCCAACTCACGCTCGCTGACATCGCTTTCGGTGACAACCACCGCACCGACCACCTCCCCATACTTGGGATCGGGCAGCGAGAAGGCAACAGCTTCACGTACCGCCGGGTGGCGAAGCAGCGCCGCCTCGACCTCGTGCGGGCTGATCTTCTCCCCGCCGCGGTTGATCAGCTCCTTGATCCGACCGGCGAGATGCAGATAGCCGTCGGCGTCGAGCGTCCCCGAATCGCCCGTACGAAACCAGCCATCCCGGAAGGCCACGGCGTTGGCTTCGGGATTGTTGCGATAGCCGTCCACGACTCCGGGGCCGCGCACCGCGACCTCACCGTCGTCCATGATCGTGACCTCCGTGCCGGTCGCACGGCCGACGGATCCCGCTCGGCGCTCGCCCGGCGGGAGCGGATTCGACGCCATCTGATGCGCCGCCTCGGTCATGCCGTACGCCTCGACCAGTGGAACCCCGAACAGCGCCTCGAACCGATCCAGCAATGCGGGCGCCAGCGATGCCGAGCACGACCGCGCAAACCTCAGAGGATGGTCGCCGACGGCATCGGCCTGGGCACGTTCGGCCAGGATGGCGTGGATCGTCGGCACCGCCGAAAACCACGTCACCCTGTGGCGGCGGGTGTCATCCCAAAACGCGCTGGCCGAAAACCGCCGCGGCACGACCACGGCGCCGCCCACGCGCAGTTGGGCAAGCGTCGATGCAACGAGACCGTGAACATGAAACAGCGGCATCACGCAGTGGGACGTGTCCTCGCTGCGAAGCTGGTAGGTCGTCGCGATGGTTTCGACCGAGGCGGCCAGGTTCCGCTGACGGATCGGGACGCCCTTGGGCCGCGAGGTGGTGCCGCTGGTGTGCAGCATCAACGCGACGGCGTTGGGATCGGGTGACGGTAGGGCTCCCTGCTTACCTCGACCGTGCAGTTCCAGCCGTTGGATCCCGAGCTCGGCGCACGCCGGGAGGGCGGCCTCGGCCGCCTCGTCCTGCCACAGGAATGCGCGCGGCTCGAGGTCTGCCAGATAGGCGTGAAACTCGGCCGGGGTGTATGCGGGGTTGAGCGGAGCAGCGGCCGCGCCGGCGCGCACCACCGCAAGAAACGCCGCCACGATCTCAGGTCCGTTGGGCAGCGAGAACGCGATCGTGTCCCCCGGCCCGACGCCGTGGCCCACCAGCTCGATCGCGAGCCGATCCACCCGCGCGCGAAGCTCGCCGTACGTCCATGTCGAATCCGTCGTTGGGTCGATCAGCGCAGGGGCCACGTCCGGGTGACCCTCGAGCACATCCAGTGCGCGATCCTGGGTCAAACGACGTCCGCTGCGGATTCGGCTCTGCGGCTGCGAAACGCGCGAACCTTGGTGCGGCAGCCACACACGGCCATGTTGCACCACACCCCCGACCGGTTGCGCGACGCGTCGTAGAACGCCCACCGGCACTCGTCGTCGCGACAGGTCTTCAGACGCACCCACGTGCCGTCGGCCTCTGCCGTCAACACCGCCTGGCCAATTCGTGCAATCGCCTCGTCAGCGACGCGAACGCCCCCGAGCGTCGCCGGGCCGTCACCAAGCTGGAGCGTCAGACCCGCGCCGGCGAGGGCGGTGTTCATTCGTGCCACCGACTCCGGCCTCGCGCTCCCACCATTGTGGGCGTCCAGGAGCGACCGCAGCCCCTCGCGGATGGCGGCAAACCGCTCGACATCCGAGCCGTTCATCGCCCCCTGGGGGACAAAACCCTGGCGCGAGAGCCAATCGGCGAGCGCGGGCGGTGAGGCGATCGAGTCCTCACCGGCCTCGATGTCGAGCGTGTTGACCAGATCCTGAACGAGCGCGAGCGCCCCCGGGGCCGGCTCTCGTTCGTGCGAATCAGACATATCCGCAATGTTACCACCGTTATCGTTTGACTGGTTACAGTAACCGGTGTATGCTTGTTGGTGGTTACAGTCGACACCGGAGGGCAGATGACGATGACACGAACCACGCAAACACTGGGCTACTCCGCGTCGGCGTCGCTGGTTGCGAGGAGCGCCAACGGGCTGCGCACCGATCAGGCTCGCCTGGTCGGAGTGGCAGTGGCGGTGGCGGCGGTTGGCGGCGCAACGCTGACCGGAATCCTCACCCCAACCGCGGCGCTCATTGCCGCCGGGGCATCGGCACTGATGGCCTCCGCTCTGCTCCTGCACAGCGCCGATCTCGCGGCCGCTCGCGACGACGCGACCGATCGCCTGATCGAGCTGGATGCGTTCGCCCCGGCCGGCTCCGACCCGCGTGTGGCGGAGACTGTGAACCGCCGACGGCGCTGCCTTGTGGCGGCCCGAAATCGGCTCGCCCTGGCCTCGGCGGTGCGCCGCGATGCCCATCGCGGGCGCGGCCTCGTGGCTCCCCCGCCCGCAGCCAGGCTCCTTGCCGAATGCCCGCTGCTGGCCGCGCGGATCGCCGAGGAACTCGAATGCGATCAGGCTGACGAGCGACTTGTGATCGAAGTCACCCGCATGCTCTCCGCCGGCGCTCCCGAGTGGGATCGGCTCGATCGCATCGAGCATCTGATCGATCAGTGAGCCTCCGCAGGCTGTGAGGCCATCCCGAATGCCCGAAGGACGTCGCGTCCCATGAAGGCGGTGATCGAGGAGATCCTTTCGCCGCGGAGCTCCAACACATCGACGGCGTGGGGTTCGAACAGGGCGCCGTCGGGCCTCCAAAGCGAACTCGTGAATGCGAGCTGGCCATTGGCGCGGGCCGGCTCCAGCCGCCAGCGCGCGGCGGGCGAGAGCGGCCATTCGGCGAGGAACGCGGCGACGGCGTCGCGACCGCGATACCAGGTCGATCGTGGCGGCATTGCGATCGCGGCATCGGCGGTCAGCATCGCGCGGATCGAGTCGACGTCGTTGCGCTCCCACGCCTCGACGTAGCGTTTCACCAGGCGCCCGAGGCTGGCATCGCCAAGTGCGCGCAGGGTCGTCTGCTGGCTCGGTTCGGCGAGCCGCGCGTCCACCGACCTGTGGGCCCGCTGAAGGGCGCTATAGACCGCCGCCGGTGTCGAACCAAGCGCCTCGGCGACCTCGAGCCCCGAGAAGCCCAGCACCTCTCGGAGGATCAGTACAGCCCGCTGCCGTGCAGGCAGATGCTGGAGCGCCGCGATGAAGGCGAGCTCGATGCTCTCCCGCTGCTCGTACCGTGCGGACGGCGACGCCGCGACCGCGAGGACCTCGTCCGGGAAGGGCTCGATCCACATCGACTCCACGAGCGGAGCACCCGGCTGCTCGTGCTGTGGTGTTGGCGGCCCGTGATCGGCCGCCAGGACGCGCCGACCGCGACGCTCGATCGCCTTCAAACAGGCGTTGGTCGCAATCGTGTACATCCACGACCGAAACGAGCTTCGCCCCTCGAACCCGCCAAGCCCCCGCCACGCCTGGAGCAGCACCTCCTGAAGCGCATCCTCGGCGTCGTGGATCGAGCCCAGCATGCGGTAGCAGTGGGCGAGGAGCGCCGGTCGGTACGCCGCCACGAGCTCGCTGTATGCACTCTCATCGCCGCGGCCTGCCGCGACGACCAGACGTCGCTCGTCGTTCATTGCCGCCCCAGTGTAGGCGCCTACAACCGAAACGATCCGACCTCCTCGACCTGCGAGACCACCGGCGGCTGGTCGCAACGATCGCGGATCTCGCGCTGGAACTCCGCGAATGCCGGCAGGCTCGCGGGCAGCGGAGAGTCGTCCTCGGCAATCGCGAAATGCACGAAGCTGACGCCGTCGTCGAGCTTGACCGTGGTGTACCGGAACCCTTCGGGATTTCGATCGGCCAGCTCGGCGTACACCGCCCGTACCAGCTCCTCGTTTCGCGCCACCTGATCGGCCTTCACGCGGTAACGCACCATCACTCGCTTCATCACAACCTCCTCGTTTGTCAATTACAAGGAGTCGCGCGGGCGGGGGAATCCATCGCTCAGGTGCTGAGCGTGCGATCCAGCAAGTCGAACAGCCGCGCCCATGCCCGCTCCGCGGACGGTTGGTCGTAGGCGGGCGTGTCGGTCTGCGTCCACCCGTGCTGGGCGCCCACATACAGCTCGGTGGTGTTTCGGACGTGGGCCTCGCCCAGGACCGCCGACAGCCGTCCCATCTGCTCGGGAGGCATCGAACCGTCGTTGTCGGCGTGCCCGACATAGAGCTCTGCCCGAGCGTGCACCGCTGCCAGATGGGGACTGTCGTCGGCCTCGGTTGCGAGACCACCGCCGTGGAAGCTGGCGGCCGCACCGACGTCGTCGGGAAACTCGCCGGCCATCCGCAGGCTGACGCGACCACCGAGGCAGTAGCCGGTGGTGCCGATCGCCCCGTCGCCGGCTTCGGAGCGTCCGCGGAGGAACGCAAGCCATGCCTTCGAGTCGGCGTTCAGGGCTTCGGGAGTCAGCAGTGCCATCTTGGGACGAAGCATCGCAAACAGCGGCGCGCGATCTTCGGCGGAGATCAACTCCACGATGTTCTCGGCCACCGGTGAGCGGCCCGAGCGGTAAAACAGGTTGGGCACGAACACGAAGTACCCCCGCGCCGCGAGCTTCTGCGCGTGCGCCTCGACCGCTGGCCGAAGGCCGTAGGCGTCCATGTACAGGATCACCGCCGGATGCGGCTCCCCACCGGACGGGCGCGCCACAAAGGCGTCCGCGACCCCGTCGCCGGCGGGCACATCGATCGACTCCGAAATCACGTTAGCCATCTCAGCCTCCGGTATTCATTCAGCAACATCCCCTACGACCCGCAAACCTTACCTGTTCGTCAAGTTTGAGAGCGCTACCCTGCCGCGATGGAATCCGCGGCCGCGCCGGGCGCGGCGTCAACCGCCTCGACCCACCATCGCGGCCTCGCATGGGCGTTTGCAGGTGTCCTGATCTTCTCGTTCACGGTGCCGCTGACCAAGGTCGCGGTGGGAGGATTCGACCCCTACCTCACAGCGACCGCACGGGCGGCGATCGCAGGCATCCTGGCCGCCACCCTGTTGGTCGCGTTGCGGGTCGCGCCCCCGGCGCGCGAGTACCTGCGGCCGTTGGTGATCACGATGTTGGCCGCGGTGTTCGGCTGGCCAATCCTTCTGGCCCTGGCGCTCCAGCGCACCACCTCGGCCCACGTCGCGGTGATCGCGTCGTTTTTGCCCCTGACCACCGCCCTTTTGGCCGTGCTTCGCACCCACGAACGGGTGAGCTGGCAGTTCTGGGCCGCCGCCGGCTCCGGCACCGCTGTACTGGTCGGGTTCGCACTGGCCCACGGGGGCGCGAGCGGCGATGATCTGATCGCCGATCTGTTGGTGATGGCCGCGGTGCTCTGTGCGTCGTGGTCGTACGTCGAGGGAGCTTCGGTGACGCGCGTGATTCCTGGCTGGCAGGTGATCTCGTGGGTCGTGGTGATGGCCCTGCCGCTCACGATTCCGGTCTCGGTGATCCTGTGGTGGTCGACCAACGGTGATTTCGACACCACTCCCAGGCAATGGGCGGCGCTGGTGCTGCTCGGCGTGATGTCGATGTACGTCGGATTCTTCGCCTGGTATCGCGGCCTCTCGATGGCGGGAGTGGCGCGCGGCGGCCAGGTGCAGCAACTCCAGGCGCTTCTGACCCTCCTGTGGTCGGCGATCTTCCTGGACGAGACCGTGGATGCCTCGACCGTCGCCGTCGCGTTGGCGATCATCGCCTCGGTGGTGTGGGCACAGCGAGGCCGATCACCCACTCCGACCGCCGGGCAGATGCCGCCCGGCGGTCAGGGTCAGTGTGACTAGGAAACCGCGGTGATCCGCACTGCCGGGATCAGCCCAACGTACGCGTTGGGCGTCCCGTTGCAGGGGCCGTCGAGGTTGAACGCGCTGGCCACGAACGGGCTCGATGCTCCGATTCCGTTGGTGGGATCGGCACACGTGAAGCCAAGGTAGCTGGTGTCCCAGAATATGCCGCCCGGGAACACCTGCTTACCGACGGTGGTCGCCGGACTGAGGGCCAGGTTGAGCGAGTCCTCGGGGGCGTTGGTGCCGCCGAGCGGGGCCGGGCCGTGGTGGTCGGAGTTGTACGAGACGCCGTACACGATCCGCTGGGGCAGCTTCTTGTTCAGCGCCCGCAGATTGAACGTGACGGTGTGGTAGAGCCCGTTGTGGCAGGCCTTCTCGTGGGCGTCATACCACTCGCCCACCATGCCCATGTCGGCGCACTTGTTGCTCATCGAGGGCCGGTAGGGCATCGTGAAGGTACGGGTGACCGAAAGCATGCGATTGCCCGGCACCGTCTCGCCGCTGGGCAGGGTGGCCTTCCACCGATAGATATTGAGGGTTACCGGCACCTTGAAGGTCGCCCCCGGATCGGTGACGCAGGTGGTGAGGTTCCACTGACCCGACTGGCATGCCCAGTCCGTGAACCCGACGGTGACCCGGTCGAGCGTGTGGCCATGGCGCCCAAACTGCACCTCGTCGCCGAGCTGGTTGAAGCTGTAGGCCTCGACGCCGAGACTGGGAAGGCTGCCCGGGGCGGGCGCAGGCGTCGAGTTGTAGATGACCTTGGCCACCGGCTTCGGCTTGACGTGGGCCGAGGCCGACGCCACCGACATGCCGAGGATGGCTGTGAAGGCGAGAACTGTTGCCGTGAGGGGACGAAACCGCATCGGTGGTGCTCCTTGATTTGGCGGGGGTACGCCAAAGCGTGGCGTCCGTTTTGTATCGGTCGGTTTCGCGCCAAACCTGAGTCTCAACCGCACTGGCCGTCCGAATTTTGACGGCGTCAGCGCGAGCTGTCGGGTGACCGCTCGCTGAGCAGCAGCACGTAGAGACCGTAGGCGGCCACGAGCAGCGCGAGCCCTGCGGCCGCCGTCTCGGCCGCGGAGCCGCGCATCTGCTCGTCGAACAGCGTGATCGCCAGGACGACGGCGACGGCGGAGGTGAACGCCTGGTTGGTCGCAATCGCCAGCTCGAGGCTGTTTTGGAGGGCGATCTGGGTGAGCCAGAAGGCGGCCACCGAAACCACGATCAGCGCGTACAGATGCCAGTCGGCGATGAACGCGACGACACCACCGTCCCAGGCGTCGACCACCGCCACGGTCAGCCCCGCGCTCAGCCCGAACAGGATGCCCGAGGCGCTCCCGACCGCGGTTGCCCGCACCGGTGGCCGGGACCGCAGAGTCGCCAGGACGAGGCCAGATGCAGGCCACCGTCGAGAGCGCTGCGGCCACCGCCCAGGCGGCGGTGGAGGCATCGTCGGTTCCCCCGGTGGTGTCGGCAAAAGCGACGAATGCGATCAGGCCGCCGGTCACCAGGATCGCGCCGATCACCTCGCGGCGGGAGACCACCTGAGACGTCAGCCAGACGCCGAGCGGGAGTGCGAATACCACACTCGTGACCTGGATCGGCTGCACCACGATCAGCCGGCCGAGTCGCAGCGCCAGCGCCTGGAGGCCGAATCCGGCGAGCACGGTGACCACGCCCACCAGCCACACCGGTTGGCGGGCGAGACGCGCGAGAAAATCGGCCCGCATGTTCGAATCGGCGGGCTCCTCGAGCGTGCCCTTCTGCTGGAGCACCGTGCCCAAAGCGAACAGGAACGCTGCGGCGAAGGCAAGCCCGACAGCGACCATGTGGCTAGTCGAGCGGGAGGCGCATCGCGCCGCGAATGGAGACGTCGAGGCCGATCTCTGCCTCGTGGGCGCGCAGGGCGGCCAGGTCAGGTGCCAGCTCCTGGTCGGGGATGTCCACGTACCCGAGCCGGCGATAGTAGGGGCCATTCCAGGCGACATCCCGAAACGTGAGCAAGGTGATCGCGGGGTACCCGTGGGCGCGGGCCCACACGGTCACCTCATCCATGATCAGACGGCCGATGCCCCGCCGCCCGTAGTCAGGGTGGACGGTCACCTGCTCGATATGCGCGGCCCCGTCGAGCACATCCACGATGGCATATGCGCACACGACGGTGTCGGATTCCGCGACCCACGCCCGACCGTCGACGACGTAGCCGGCGAGCAACTCCGTCTCGTGCGCCCCGTCCTCGGCGACATCGTGCATCCCGATGGTGGCGAACAGCGCGCCCGCGGCGATCTCGATCTCCTGCATCGCGGTGATGTCTCCCGGGCCCGCGAGGCGCACATTGACGACGTCGGTCATCGCAGGATCCTACGCGCGCGCCCACCCGCGGCGGCTACGTTGTCGAGCGATGGAGCAACGCGACCAACGATTTCGGGTACTCGCCGCAGGCGATGCGTTCTGGCGCCCGTCGAATCAGATGGGCGTGGACAACACCGATCTCGCCAAGCAGCTCGAGATCACGACGCTTGGGGCGCGGCTGTGGCGGCTCGCGCCGGGACAGTCCTCGACCAGGCATCGGCATATCGGCGAGCACGAGTTGTACGTGGTACTCGAAGGCACCGGCCGGATCCGGATCGATGACTCGCTCCTGACCCTCGAGCCATTGTCGGCGGTCGCGGTCGAGCCCGATGGCATCCGCCAGGTGTTCAACGACACCGATCGCGATGCGCTGTGGCTGGTCGTGGGCGCTCCACCGGAACCGGCGAACTCGCTCGAGATGACGCCCGAGCTCCTGGCGCGGATCTATCCCGACGGCCCGAAGGCGCTTCCGCCCGAGCTCGCCTGACATGCGACACGCGTGTCGCTTTTCGAAATCGCGGCAGCCGGGCATACGCTCTTCGAGATGGTTTCTGGGGCGATCGTGACCGAGGGCGATCTCCTGCACTGGCGAACGCCGTCGGTGCGGCTGCTGAAGCTGCGCCGACTCGAGCTGGCGCTGGCGACGGTTGCTGCGATGGTGGTCGCGGGGATCGTCGTGGGGATCTACTTCGACCTTGCCCTCGCCGTTGGCGCGGCAGTGGTGGCGTTGATCGGCGGAGTGATCGGCGAGCGAATCGTGAAACGTCGAGTCGCCGCCTGGGGCTACGCCGAGCGGGAGGATGACCTGCTCGTGCGCCGCGGGGTGCTGTTCTCAAAACTCTCCGTGGTGCCGTACGGCCGGATGCAGTTCGTCGACGTCACCGCCGGCCCGTTCGAGCGCTCGTTTCGGCTCGCCACCGTCAAGATGCACACCGCGGCTGCCGCCAGCGACGCCCGGATTCCCGGCCTCGAGCGGGAGGAGGCCGAGCGGCTGCGTGATCGGCTCGCCGAGCTGGGAGAGGCTCAGGCGGCGGGCATATGAGCCAGCCCGACGGTTGGCGACGACTCCATCCCCTGTCCCCCATCGTTCGTGGAGGCCGGGGCACGATCGGCTTCATCGTCCTGCTTCTGCCGGCGATTCTGCGAGGCGGCGTCAGCCTTGGAGAGTTCATCCCCCTGGCCGCGGTGGCCGTGTTCGTCGTGGTCGGATACATCTCGTGGATCGTGACCCGCTGGACGGTGGACGGCGACGATCTGCGGATCGAGACGGGCCTTTTGCGCCGCCGGTCATTGCGGTTCCCGCTGTCACAGGTACAGGCGATCGATATCGCCCGGCCGGGCCTTGCCCGGCTCCTCGGCGTGGCCGAGTTGCGTCTGCGGATGGGCGGATCGACCGGTGGGGCGGCTCGCCTTTCCTACGTTTCGGCCGGCGAGGTACAGGCGCTGCACGACCAGCTGATGACGCTCGCCCACGGCGACGCGCACGACCCTGCCGCCCCGGCCCCCAAGCCGGCGGAGGCCACCGTCCTGACCACGGTTCCCACCGGTCGGCTGGTCGCCTCGATCCTCATCAGCGACGTCGGGTTCTACGCCGAGGCGGTGTTCGTCGCGCTGGTGATCACCGCAGTCCTGGCTCCGGACATCGCCTCGGCGGTGATCAGCGGCGGCGGCCTGGTGTGGCTGATCGGCGTGGTCGCCGTCACCTGGCGGCGGTTCAATCAGGAGTACCGGCTGACCGTCTCCCAGGCCCATGACGGGCTGCGCCTCGGAGGCGGTCTGATCGCACTGACGTCAGAGACGATCCGACCGGGCCGGGTGCAGGCGGTACGGATGGTCGAGCCGCTCCTGTGGCGGCCGTTCGGGTGGTGTCGGCTCCAGGTCGATCTGGCGGGACGCCAGCGCTCCGAGGGCGAGGGGCAGGCCCAACGACGCCAGCTGCGCACCGTGCTCCCGGTGGGTGACCGCGAACTCGTGGAGCTGCTGCTCGACCGGATCCTCCCCGATCGCCCCCAGGAGCAATCCCCACCCCCCTCCCGCGCCCGATTCAAGAGCCCGTTGCGATACCGCATGCTCGGATGGGGCGGCACCGACACCTGCGTGGTGACGACGTCGGGCCGGCTGCGGCGCACTACCAGCTGGGTGCCGCTCGAGAAGGTGCAGAGCCTGCGGCGCGTGCAAGGGCCGGTGCAGCGGCGGATGCGATTGGCGAGTGTCCATCTCGATACCGCCGGACGATCCGTGCACGCGACGCTTCGCGACCGAGACGTGGCCGAGGCCGACGACGCCCTCGCGCGGTTCGCCGATCTCGCCCGCGCACAGCGCCGCGCGTGAATAACGGTGCCAGGCACCGTTATTCATCGGCACGCCCGACGACGTCTCGAACGAGGCGTTCCCGGTATCGAGCGCCGTGGGGGTAGGATGGTCGCGATGTCGAAGAAGCGACCCACTCGCATCCACCGCCGCCTGTACGAGGCCGAGCTGGAGCGACTGCAGATCGAGCTTGCCCGGATGCAGACGTGGGTACGCGATGAGGGCCAACGGGTTGTGGTGTTGTTCGAGGGGCGCGATGCCGCCGGCAAGGGCGGCACGATCAAGCGCATCACCGAACCGCTGAACACACGGTTTGCGCGGGTCGCCGCGCTCGCTGCGCCGACAGAGCGGGAGGCCTCGGAGTGGTACTTCCAGCGGTACGTCGCTCACCTGCCGGCGGCCGGTGAGATCGTCCTGTTCGATCGCAGCTGGTATAACCGCGCCGGCGTCGAGCACGTGCTCGGCTTCTGTACCGACGAGCAGTACCGCTTGTTCATGCGCCAGGTGCCCCAGTTTGAGCGAATGCTGATCGACGACGGCATCCTGTTTACGAAGTACTGGTTCTCGGTCTCCGACGAGGAGCAGAGGCGGCGGTTCCAGGATCGCATCGACGATCCGACCAAGCGTTGGAAGCTCTCGCCGATGGATCTCAAGTCACGGTCGCACTACGTCGACTACTCGCGGGCCAAGGATGAGATGTTCGAGCAGACCGACCTGCCCGGCACCGAGTGGTTCGTGGTCGAAGCCGACGACAAGCGCCGCGCGCGCCTCAACTGCATCAACCACTTCTTGAGCCGGGTCCCGTGGGAAGACCGGACTCCGCCGCCGCCGCCCAAGCTCCCACGGCGCCAGGCCGACGGCGACTATGTGCGGCCGCCCAAGGACTCACAGAACTACGTGCCCGACCACGCCGCCGCCCTCGAACGCGAGAGCGACAAGTAACAGCGCGGGGTCTGCTCAGTCGGGCTCGATGGCACCCGAGACCGTGCCGATCACCTCGCGGTAGTCGCTGTTATTGACGTTCACCACGTCGAAGTCGGTGTAGGACACATGCACCGGAATGGCTGACTGCCCCTTGGGACACTGCTCCGCGCGCGTAAACGGCGCGGTGACGAGGTCAAGGTAATAAAAGCCGCGGACGACGCCGTGCGAGTTCGCGGTATAGCCTCGCGCGTCCGCCGAGATCGCGATCGCGGATTTACTAAAGTGTTTTCGCCTGGGGAGAAACGTGTCGTCGGTGTAACAGCGATAGCTCTCAACCGCCGAAGTCGCGGTACCCGAATAGGCGTAGTTCTGCCCCGGCTTGAGGCCGCCCTCGGTGAAGTTGATCATCAACTCCTCGCCCGCGGTCTGCGCTGTGACCGTGGTGAAGTGCGGCGTCGGGGAAGCCAGCGCCTGCGCTGGTAACACCGCCGCGAGCGCAAGCGCGCCCATCGCCGCCAGGTACCGGTACGTGCCCACGTGACCCCTCCTGCTCGATTAAATCGAACATATCAGAGTTGTGCGAAATGTCACTCGCGTGAGGTCAGGTTTCTCCAAACAGACCCAACTCGAGGGGGGTGAATAACGGTGCCTGGCACCGTTATTCACTGCGCGAGGGCGGCGATTTCAGCACGAGTCGCGGCGACCACGTCGGCGAGCCCGTCGGGGCGGCGGTCACGGTGGCTTGCGATTGCGACGTGGCGAGGCTCGAGCGGCGGGTCGATGGTCACGCCCCGTACCCGCGGATCGCGAGTGTCCACGCTCATCCGGGGAAGGATCGCGACGCCGATCTGGGCGGCCACCAAGGCGTGGATCGTGAGGTTGTCGTCGCTGCGCGCCGCCACCGTCATCCTCACGCCGCGAGGGAGACGCTGACGGCCATGGTGGACGGGTCGCACCTCGCGGTAGTCGATCAGCTGGTGACCGGTGAGCCCGGCGACGTCGACCGACGCCACCGAGCCCAGCGGGCCGTCGGATGCGACCAGCAGAACCAGCGGATCATCCAGCAGGTCAACGGTCGCAAACGGACCTGAGCCGATCGGAAGCGCAACGAACGTGGCGTCGATCTCTCCCCGCGCCACCAGTTCGAGCAGGAGCCCGTCATCGGCGCGTTCGACGACCTCGATGGCGACATCGGGCCGCCTGGTCGAGAGCCGTCCGAGCACACCCGGAAGTAGCCGCGCCGCCACACTCTGGTAAATCCCGAGGCGAAGCACCGGTCGTTGCAATCGGATCCCCTCGAGGTCGGCGCGGGCCGCGGCAAACCGGGCTGCGATCTCGTCGGCGTGATCCAAGAGCCGTTGCCCCGCGGGAGTGATCGAGATCGCGCGCCGCCCGCCGGGGCGAATCACCAGCGGCTGAGCGACGAGTCGCTCCAGGCTTGCAATCTGCTCGCTCACGGTCGAGAGGCTGTATCCGAGCCGTTCAGCGCCCCCGCGAAACGACCCGGCCGTGGCGACTGCGTGGAGGGCAACCAGATGGCGCAAGGAGATGCGTTGCCAAGATTGATCGATATCCTCGATCATTCTGGAGAGTATATCCGGCTTTTCTCTCTCTTCCTAGTGTGTCATGCTGCCTCCATCAATCAAGGAGGAGCCGTGGGAACCCGCATGCTTGACGCGATCGACATTGAGCGCTATCCGATCCACGATCTCGACGGTCCCGGGGGACGCGCACTGGTGGAGCGTTGCCAGGCAGAGCTCGCCGAGCTGGGCGCCTGTGACCTCCCCGGATTCCTCGAGCGAGGCGCCGTCGATCAGATCGTGAGTGAGATTCCGAGCTGGGATGCGACGCCGTTTCGCACCGAGACGACACACAACATCGAGTTCTCGGGCCGGGAGCACGAGCTCGCCGACGACGACCCGCTCCGAATCCAGGTGCGCTCTGCCAAACAGCTGATCGCCTACGACCAGATCCCCACCTCGTCACAGCTTCGCGACGTGTATGAGTCAGACGCACTGACCGCGTTCGTCGGTGCCGCCCTCGGGGTGAGTCCGATCTATCGCCAGGCGGACGAGATCGGAGCCCTGACGGTGATGACCTACGGTCGCGGTGACGAGCTCGGGTGGCACTTCGACAACGCCGACTTCGTGGTGACGCTGATGCTGCAGGCCTCTGAAGCCGGCGGGTCGTTCGAGTACGTGCCGATGCTCCGCACGCCCGACGACGACAACTCCGAGGGCGTGGCCGCGCTGCTTGGCGGCGATCGCAGCGGTGTGCGCACGATGAGCCCCGAACCTGGCACCCTGGCGCTGTTCCGCGGGCACCACAGCCCCCATCGCGTCACTCCGGTCGAAGGCGACAGACACCGGATCAACTCCGTGCTGGCCTACTCGGACAGGCCGGACTCGCGGGTCTCGCCCAGCGCGCTTCGGATCTTCTTCGGGCGCGAGTAGTGCCGGCAATGTAACCCCGCCGACAAATCCCCAATCCGGCGGCCCACTTCGGGCATACTCCAAGAACACGGCCAAGGGGGATGTGGATGAACATCGGAAACGATATTCGGAGGATCCGGGTCGAGCCGCTCACGCTTCCGATCACGATCGACCAGCCCGCCGATCACCGAGTCACGGATCCGCGGGCCGACGAGCAGTGCGATCCGAATCCGGCGCGGAGCGGTGAGCCTCGCTCCGCCTGACTATGTAGAGCCGTTCAGCGGCTGGCGAATCTGGACGGTCGTCATCCGCGATGGGCGCGCGCGGCTGCAGAGTCCCACGAGCTTCGACAACTGGACGCCGGAGGTGCCGTTCTCCGCGGAGTGCACCAGGACATCTCGGGAACGGCTTCGACCCTGGCGGGTACACCACCAACGCCACGCTCCGCCGGCCGATCACTGTACGTGCGGCGTGTACGCGATGTTCGAGCCGGGGCACCTGGCCCACTTCTTTCGCACCACCGTCATGGGGCCACGCGTCCACTACCACGTGTTCGGGCGCGTGTTCCTGTGGGGCGACGTGGTCGAAGCCGATCGAGGCTGGCGCGCGTCTGAGGCCTATCCGGCCGAGCTGTGGCTGCCTGAGATGGATTACCACATCGATCGCAGCGTCGGCCTGACGAAGGCCGCGGCCGGCCTCTATGACTACGGCGTGCCGCTGCATGTTCGCGGCACCACTGCGCCGCGCGATCTCCTCCGCGAGCTGAACGGTGGCGAGTTACCGGCCGTCGAGACGCGCCGGTTCACGCGCCAGGCGGGTTGAACTTCGCCCGAGCCGAGGGCATTAGACTCACGCCAGGCCATCGACACGACGGAGAACCGCAAATGACGGACACTGCATCACCCTCTCAGCAGATTGACGCGAGGATCGAGGAGCTCGACGACTGGCGGGGCGCGATGCTCGGCCGGCTGCGGGCGCTCGTCAAGGAGGCCGATCCAGAGATCGTCGAAGAGTGGAAGTGGCGAGGCGTGCCGGTGTGGGAACACGACGGCATCATCTGTACCGGCGAGACCTACAAGAGCGTCGTCAAAATGACCTTCGCCAAGGGAGCGGCGCTCGACGACCCCGAGGGCCTGTTCAACTCCAGCCTCGAGGGGAACACGCGGCGGGCCATCGACTTCCATGAGGACGAGAAGATCAACGAGAAGGCCCTGAAGGCGTTGATTCGCGAGGCGATCGCCCTCAACGAGTCGAAAGCCAAGAAGTAGCTCAGACCGCGGTGTCAGCCGCCACCAGACACTCCCGGACAAGTCGCCGGAAGCCAGGGTAGAAGACGGCACCGATCAGCGGCGTCCTGGGCCAGTAGTGGGCCTCGCCGGTGGTCCCGTTCACGATCACCGGAAACGACACCTCACGCCCGAACTCATGCGGCCCACGCTGTCTCTGCACCGCTTTTGCGAGTAACTCATCCACAGCCGGCAGCACCAGCACCGGCACGAACATGAACCGTGGTCGTCCGTGGCTAAATGATCCGCTCGGGCGCCACTCGCGCAAGCACCCGACCGCGCTGGCATACGCGCTGGGAAGGTCTCTGGTCGTCATGGTGGTGCGCGATTGGACGGTGACGAGGTTCGGAGTGGCGGGCGCGAGGGCGGCATCTCGCCAGGCGACCAGGTCGAAGCGTCCGCTCGCGCTCTCGACTGAAGGATCGATGGTGAAACCGACCGCCGCCAGCCGGTCGGCGATCCCGTCCAGAACCCTGTTTGGCCCGGCCCAACTCGCCAGCGCGTGATGCGATTCCATCGTGGTTCCAGGTTCGGCGGCCGGGGCGGACACGGGCATCCCCCGGACGGGGTAGGCCCTCGTCGTGCACCGATCGGCCGAGCTTCACTCACAGAGACCGGGTGGCGAAAGGACGTCCGGCATCGCCCTATCATCACGTCGGTGTCCTCGTCGCTGGCAGCATTGGTGGGATGGTGAACGCCGTTGAGCGCCTCGCCGACGGTGTGTTGGTCGGCGACGGCGGACTTGGCTCGCTGTTGTCGTTACAGCTCCCCGAGCTGAGGTTTCCCGAGGAGGCCAACCTGGTCGCGCCCGAGGCGGTGCTTGCCGCCCACGTCGAGTTCATCCGCGCCGGCGCCGACGTGATCCAGACCAACACCTACGGTGCAAACGCGGTCAAGCTGGGTGCCCACCGGTTCGAGCACCAGGTCGCCGAAATCAACGAGGCGGGAGCCAAGATCGCGCGCGACGCCCGCGAGGTGGCCGGCCGCGACGTGCTGATCGCGGGCTCGATCGGCCCGCTGGGAACATCAATCGAATCCGTCGGCAGCGACACCTCGAGCGGTGCCGGCCAGTACGGTCGCCAGGCCGCGATACTCGAGGGCCGGGGAGTCGACCTGATCGTGCTGGAGACGTTCACCTCCCTGGACGAACTGACCGCGGCGGTGAACTCGGTGCAGGCGCAATGCCACCTCCCGCTGATCGCCCAGATCACCGTGCAGGACGACGGTGAGACGGTCACCGGCGCGCGCGGTGGTGAGGTCGCCGTGGCCCTGGCCGGCCTCGGCGTCGCCGCCGCCGGAATCAACTGCAGCCTCGGCCCACAGTCCGCGTTGGCGGGCCTTCGCGAGATGCGCAGCGCAACTGGATTGCCGCTCACGATCCAGCCGAACATCGGCATGCCGATGTACCGCGACGGACGCGTGCTCTATCCCGACGCCTCCGAGGCCTACGCGGCCGAGTTCGCCGCCCAGGCGATCGCGCTGGATGCGCGGCTGGTGGGCGGCTGCTGCGGCACCCAGCCCCATCACATCGCGGCCATCCGGCGGGCGGTCGACGAACATCGACCCGCGCACTTCCACTTTGCCCGACGGGAGCCGACAGCTGCTCCCACTGCCGCTGATCCGAGCGACAGCCGGCTCGCCGAGCGGCTCGCGGCCGGCGAATGGGTCGTGTCGGTCGAGCTCGACCCGCCCAAGGGAGGCAGCCTCACCCGCCTACTGGGAATCGCAGCCGAGATCCAGGCGGCCGCCGGGATCGAGTTCTTTGACATCAACGACAACCCGATGGCCCGCGCCAGAATGAGTTCGCTGATGACCTCGGCATTGGTGCAGCAGCACCTCGACGTCGAGACGATTCCCCACCTGACACCGCGCGACGCCTCAGCGCGAGGTCTGGAATCGCAGCTTTTGGGCGCGCACGCCAGCGGCATCCGAAACGTGCTGGCTGTCACCGGCGACTATCCCCCACCCGGCGATCACGGCGGTTCGGACGCCGCCTTCGAGGTCGATGCCATCGGCCTGGTCGAGATCATCGCCGCGCTCAACCGGGGTACCGACCGGGCCGGAAAGACGCTCGATGCACCCACCGCATTCTTGCCCGGAGTGGCCGTCAATCCGACCGCGGATGACGTCGGCTTCGAGCTGGAGCGGTTCGCGCGCAAGGTGGAGGCGGGCGCACGCTTTGCGATGACCCAGGTGCTGTTCGACCTCACCCCGCTCAACGAGATGCTCGAGCGGCTCGGCGGTAGGTCGCCGATCCCGATCCTGATCGGCCTCTGGCCAATCACGAGTCACGCACTCGCGCTGCGGCTGCACAACGAGGTGCCAGGGATCACCGTGCCCGAGACGATCCTCAACCGTTTTGCCCGAAATGACGCGCACGCTGCTCGCGAGGGTGTGGCCGTCGCCCGCGATCTGCTGATGCAAGCCCGCGAGCTCACCGCCGGCGCCTATCTGGTCGCCCCGTTCGGACAGCCGGAGCGGGTGCTCGACGTGCTGGCTTCGTAGCGACTCAGTCCATCGACCACTGGAGGCGCGATCGGCGATCACGAGATGGGCTCGCTGTGCGGCTAAGACGACGCGATTAGCGCGCTTGATCCCACACCGAGTTAGGTGGTCTGGCGGCGAGAACCTACTCGGCGACCATCTCGCCAGAACCACCCATTTCGGCAGGAAAGTCCTTGAACTTGGGCAGGCCATCGTCGATCGCCAACACGGACGACTCGCAGTTGACGTGCACGCCGGGGGTGAAGGGAAACGAGGGAATCGTCGCCGCGTAGACATCGACCAAGCCCCACTTCGGATGATTCGTCATGAGATGGCCACCGCAGTCAGTGCACCATTGGCGGTAGCTGCGATCGTTCTGGTTGTACTCGCCGATCTTGTCTTCTCCCTGGGTCACCGTGACCGCGTCGGTTGGCCAGAGTGTGAACGCGTTGACCGGGCCCGCCGACCAACTCCGGCACGAGGCGCAATGGCAGTAGCCGGCTCCCGCCGCATCGCCCGTGACCACGATCTTCACCGCACCGCAATAGCACTGCCCTTCAAAGCTCTTCTCACTCTGGCTCACTACCAAACTCCCTCTGCCGAGTCGCGTGGATAGATCTTCCAACCAGACGATCGTAACGGCTGAGATCTTCCCGTGGGCACGATGTCAGCGGCGGGCGTGCTGCTCGGGGGCCAGCGTTCTGCGAACCCTACGGCTACCTGAGATGGAGGCGGCGGGAATCGACCCGCGGATCGTTCTGGCCGTACGGCGCCGTCGTCAGAACGAATCTCGCGTGCAATACCTAGCTCGCGACGCTTTTCTTCTGGCCAGCGATACCGATCGGGTACGAATTCTCGTCAAACCGTGCGACCAGCTCGAGCTTCCCGCCCATGGCCTCGACATAGGCTCGCAGAGTGGAGAGATAGACGTCGTTTTCACGCTCGACCCGACTGATGTTCACCGGCGTCTGGTGCAACCGCTCGGCGACTTGAGCTTGAGTCAGTCCCTGAGCCTTACGGATGTCCTGAAGCGCGTATCCATGCTTGATTGCCTGGACACCCGCAACAACGCGCTCCTCCATGCCGGGACGTTCCGCAAGCTTACGATCCCGGACTTCCTTCCACGATGTTGTCTTCATGATTCGACTCCCTGGCTGGTTGGGTGGCGGGTTCGCGGTCATCATTCCCGCGCCCAACCCGATCGGAACCGGTCAAAGATCCGAGTCCGATCGATCTCGGCTCTCGATCCCTCACCCACAGCCAAACAGTGGAGGCGGCGGGAATCGAACCCGCGTCCATGACCGCACGAAGAAAGCGTCTACAAGCGTAGTCCGGGTTTGAAATTCGCCCTTGAGCTGCCCCCGAACAGGCCACCCTACGGACTAGCCCGTCTTTGAAGTCCCGGTCGGCGGCGCAGGCGCTCCGCCTTCCAGCAAGCCCGTTAGCTGACGCCGGCAATCCCTCCCACGGGCCGGAGGGGCCGACGCGCTACCTAGTTAATTAGGCAGCGAGTGCGAGATCATTTTCCGCACTTGCGGTTTTCCAGGGATTTTACGAGGCCACCTGGAACCTCGGCTTGCAACCTTCCCCGAGAAACGACCATGTCGAAACCAGTACGCCCCCAGGAACTCGAACCCACATTGTACCCGTCGGGGCTACTCGCCCTCGTAGTAGTCGACGTTGTTCGAGCGTTTCACCATCACGTCGTCCGCGCGATTCCCCGTCCAGATACCGATCTTGTCACTATCGGGATAGACGGTCGCCGCCGGATGGGTGATGGACGAGTACATGAGCACCCGCACGGTGTCGCCGGTGTCGTTCTGCACTCTGTGCGCGCCTTCCGGGCCGCTCGGAAAGAACACGAGATCCCACTTGTCGAGCTGGTCGGATCCGTCCGGATGGCGCAGCGTCGGCCGCCCCTCGAGCACCAGCAGCCACTCCTCCTCGCCATACTCATAGTGGTACGGGCACAGAGCCTCACCGGCCGGAATCTCATACACCGACGAGCCGGTTGACTTGGCGTCCAGCGAGGGGCCGATGCGAAACATCCCAGCCTTGAATCCATCCGGGTCTTCGCCGTCGTAGTGGAAGGTGGGATTGGCGATGTTGACGCGACGCATGTGTGGGTCATGATACCCGGGAGGAGGTTGCGACACCGGCGACCCGCCTGCCACTACTTCGTCGGCGCCTGAGCAGTGGCGTCCTGCGCCCGGGCCACCAGCCTCGCCGCCGGTTCCGCGTCGGGAAGCACATCGCTACGCCCCTCCTGAAACTCGATCGCCGCCTCGAGCACCGAGTCATAGCCACGACCGAGCGCCCAGCGACCGCCGTCGACCTTCGAACAGATCACGCCCTCCTCGGCGAAGCGCCACACGCGGGCGGCGTTGAGGGTCTGGTAGGCGGTCGAGCCGTGCTCGAGGCCCCAATCGAGCTCGTGTCGAAACTCGGCCAAAAGCCATTCTCGGGGGATCGCGCCCACCACCTCCGTGGCCGGTGGGCCGACGAGTGCGACGCCGGCGGTGCGCACCACGGCGAGATGCAGGATCACGTCCGTCGACGGCCCGTGGCTCTCACCGAACACCGCCACGTCGCCGTCCGGCCCCGTGCTGAGGTTCAGCTCGAACGGTGACGGGTGACGCGGTCGTCGAGCCACATCGAGGGTGATCACGTCCAACTCGAGCCCGCACGCCGGATTGGGGATCCGTGCGTGGCTGACCGCCGCGGCCAGTTCACCCAACCGCTCGCGGCCTAGCGGCCGGCGCACCACCGCGAGTGCGTCGACATCGCTTCGGTCGACCCCAAAGCCGCCGAGTACCGCCGAGCCGTGCAGATACACCGCTTCGAGATCGCGACCGATCACCGCAACGATCGCAGCTGCGATGTGGGCGGTGTAGTCGGCTATTGCGGGTGGCACGCTCACAGGCACCCCGCAGCCTACCGAGGTAAATCCGCCCGTCCCGCGTCCGATCATCCGATGCGTACGGCGACTCGCGCCGTGTCGCTATCGAGCACGGTGGAGGAACTCGTGAAACCAGGTGGATGGTCGCTCAAGCTCAAGCTCGCGGCGGGATTCGGTCTTGTGGTTGCGGTGTTTTTGGTGGCGATGGCGGCGGTGCTGTCGGCATCCCAACGCTCGGACCACGCGTGGGCCCAGACGCTCGGATGGTCGGCCGCCCAGAAGGGCGTCGCCGAGCAGATCCGCAGCACCCAGGCCCAGATGTTCGAGCAAGACGCCCTGGTGGCGACCTGGAACCCGGTTCACATGCAGCGTTGGGAGGCGGCAGTCGCGCTTGGTGATCATGGCGCGGCGGCGGTCTCGAAGGTGCACGATCACGTGATCGCGACCGTCTCGGCGAACGCGAGCGTCGCCGACCACCACCACGACGACACCGTCCATCACCTGCTCTTCCCCGCCTTCAAGCGGGGCGACCACGCCGCCGCACTCGCCGCGCTGCTGAAAGCCAACCGCTACGTGCAGGTGCCCTACCGCGCGCTGCTTACGGTCCGCACCCGCATCGACCAACTCCGCGATCGCGACGCCGCCACGGCTCACCGCTATGCCCGAAGAGCCCAGGTCATCGGCCTGCTCGCAGTGCTGCTGGGCGCAGTCGTGGCTGCGGTCGTCTCGATCCTGATCATCCGCAGTGTCCGGCGACCGATCGCTGCGCTGGTCGCGATCAGTGAGGCCGCCGCGGCCGGGGATCTGACCGTGCGCGCGGACGCTCGCAACGACGAACTCGGGCGACTCGGCCGGAGCTTCAACTCGATGATCGAGAACCTCGAATCGCTTGTCGACCAGATCGGTGAAGCGTCGACATCGGTACGTGGCGCCGCCGAGGAGATGTCGCAGACCAGCGCCGGCGCGGGCCGCGCGATCGACGAGATCGCGGTGTCGATGGGCGACATCGCAGCCGGCGCCGAGCGCCAGGCGCGACTCGCAGACGCCGCCCGAACGGCGGCCGACTCGGTCGCCGACGGCATCGAGCTGAGCGCCACGAGCGCCAACGAAGCCAGCGCGGTCGCGGGCAATGCTCGGGCAGCAGCGGACGCCGGTGTCGAATCGGCGACGGCTGCGAGCGAGGCCATGGAGGTGCTGCGCGAGTCCGCCGACTCGGTCACCGCCGCGATTCGCCGGCTGGCGTCGAAGTCGGAGGAGATCGGTGGGATCGTCGAGGCCATCACCGGAATCGCGGGCCAGACCAACCTGCTGGCGCTGAACGCCGCCATCGAAGCCGCCAGGGCCGGCGAGCAGGGGCGGGGATTCGCGGTCGTCGCCGAAGAGGTACGGAAACTCGCCGAGGAATCTGAGCAGGCCGCTTCACGGATCAGTTCACTGATCGGCGAGATCCAGATCGAGACCCAGCGCGCGGTGGAGGTCGTCGATGAATCCGCACGCCGCTCCGAGTCGGGCGCCGCAACCGTCGAGGCCGCCAAGGAGGCGTTCCTCGCGATCGGCGGTTCGGTGACCCAGGTCACGAGCCAGGTGTCCGACGTGCTGGTTGCGATCGAGGCCGTCCGCGACGGAGCACGGCGAATGACCGACAGCCTGACCGAGGTAACCGGAGTGTCGGAAGAATCCGCAACAGCGGTTCAGCAGGTGTCGGCATCCACCCAGCAGACGACGGCGTCCACCGCCGAGATCGTCACGTCAGCCGGCCGGCTGACTTCGACCGCGGGCGAGCTGGAACGGCTCGTGGCCAGGTTTCGGGTGGTTCCCGTGCCGCAGTCCGACTGAGTTCCGCGAACTTCTGACACGTGCGGCCGGTCTGATGGACATGCCTCTACGAACCTCGGTTGCTGCGTTCGTGCTCTGTGCCCTCGTGGGGCTGCTCGCCACGGGGTGCTTCGGCAGCTCCAGCAGCTCGCCGCCGGCGACCTCGAAATCGACAGGCCCGACCGCAGTCGCGCCACCGGCTCCGCGCGATCAGTTCACCGTGACGTACTCGGGCCTTCGCACCGCTCGGACGAGGAGCGCCGTCCACGGACGTTGCCCACGGCTTGCCACCTGCCGGCCGGTGCGGCTGAGATTCATGACGCCGCACCTGTGGGTGCTCGCGGTCACGCGTCACCTCAGCTGCGATCCACCCGTCGGGCAGTACCGGGATCCCGGGTTGGCGTGCAAGGCGCTCCGAGACATGCGCCTGCGGCTCGGCCGACGCCATAGCGTCTGCAGCTGCCCGGCCATTCTTGCCGAACCGGCCAAAGCCGTCGGCACGCTCAAGGGACGTCTGGTGGAGGTGCCGCTCGACCCATGCACGGCCTGCGGGCTCGGAGAGCCCGCCCAGAGAGACCTGCGTGTGCTGATTCCGATGTAGCCCACCCGGTCACTACACTCACCGGATGCGTCTCGAGGTGCGATTCTCTGCGGTCCCGGTCGAGGGGTTGCGGGCGTTTTTGGAGCCATTGGGCTACCGGTTCGACTGGGGTCCGGAGCTGGAAGGGATCGGGTTTCACTGGCTCAAGCAGCCGCTATCGGGCACGGGCGTGCGCGCGACCTACTTCCCCGACGGTACCGAGGGACTGCTGCTGCTCGAGACCGACGCGCAGGCGTCGGTCACCGACGCCGCCATGCAGGACGTGACCGCTCGGCTACTGGCGGAGCGATTCGAGAGCGTGTCGGTGTGGTGTGCCACCACCGATCGGCCGGAATACGCCGGCGGCCAGAGCTCCGAGCCGCCCGCTCCCGGCGTCGACCCACCCGCCTGGTACTCGTGAATAACGGTGCCTGGCACCGTTATTCACCCGCGAGCTGTTGCCAGGTCTTACCGCTGCGGACGCTGGCCGGCTGTTCGGCCACGATGTCTGAGCCTGGGCGGGCGAACTCGTCGCGCGCTTTGACGAGAATCCAGCTGCGCTCTCCCGTGCGGGTCAACCCGAACCGTCCCGAGAGCTTCTTGCCGGTGAGCTCAAACGACAGGTGATCGTGCTCCTCGCGGTCGAACTCGACGGTGCCCTCGTCCCAGATGATCACTGCGCCGGTGCCGCGCGACGAACCGGCGTGCACGCCCTCGAACTCGCCGGCCTCAAGGGAATGATCGTCGACCGGCACCGCAAGCCGGCGCTCGGCCGGATCCATCGACGGTCCCCTGGGCACTGCCCACGAGCGCAGCAGGTCGCCGACCTGGAGCCGCACGTCGTAGTGCAGTGCGGTGGCGTCATGGAGCTGCACGACAAAACGCGGCATCGTCTCGGTACTCTATGACCCCGATGGAGACCGACGAACTCGAGCAGTATCAGCAGGAGGCCCACGCGCTTGGGCTCGAGCTCGAGCTGATCGGGTTCGATCCCTGGACGGTGATGGGTCTCGCCCTCGAGAGCGACGGCTCCACCCCGATCGAGTTCTGGCGTGCCGAGCTTCGCCGCGACGGCGATCGTGTGCTGTTCGAGGTACGCGACACCGCTTCGGCAGCCGCCGAAGCGGCTCTCAGCGCCTATCGGGAGGCAAAGCCCTAGCCGGGCAGGGGCCACACCAGGTCGAAGCGCTCGAGCACCATCTCGGTGGCATCCGTCAGCGGCATCCCGCAGCGCTCAAAGAATTGGATGTGGCCTTCGCGCCAGTCTGCGAGCGTACGGTCGCCCTCACCCTCGGTCCAGGCGAAGTCGGCGTCGACCTCGTCGAACCGGCGGATCTCGACCCCGGTTGTGCGGATCACGCACACCGCGGCACCGTCGCCATCGAGGATCACGCTGTAGTCGCCGACTGCCGGGAGCGGCTCGCCTTCGGCGTACTCAGCGACAAGACCAGCGGTCGCCCGCTTGGGACCGTCCCGCACCAGCAGCCCGAGTTCGGTCGCCATCGTCGGCGAGTCTCCAAAGCCCCAGGCCGAGTACACCGCGCTCACGCCGGTGGCCGCCGAAAACTCGGCCCACAGAGCCTCGGGGGTCACCGCCGAAACCGCTCCTTGACCTCGCGCTCCAGCTGGCGTTTGCTCTCGCGATCGGCGATCGAGCGGCGCTTGTCGACACCCTCCTTGCCCTTCGCCAGGCCCAGCTCGAGCTTCACCCGCCCGTTGGAGAAGTACAGCGCCAGCGGCACCAGCGTGTTGCCGCGCTCGGCCACCCGGCTTGCGAACTCCTCGATCTGGCGGCGATGCAGCAGCAGCTTTCGGTCTCGCAGCGGATCGTGGTTTTGCTGGTTTCCCTGCTTGTACGGCGCGATGTTCGCACCGATCAGAAACAGCTCGCCGCCGCGGGCGATGGCGTAGGCCTCGCGAATGTTGCCGCCGCCGTCGCGCAGCGACTTGACCTCTGTCCCGGTCAAGGCGATGCCCGCCTCGACCCGTTCGAGGATGTGAAAGTCGTGCCGCGCCTTGCGGTTCTCGGTGATCAGTTTTCGCGGAGAGTCGGCCATGAGTACCAGTCTAGGCGGCGACCGGCTCGAGTCCGCGCAACCGCTGGGACAGGATGAACAGCCCGCCCGCGACCGCGAGCAGCAGCGCGCACAGCGCGAACCCGACCGTGTACCCGTCGTGCTGGATCAGGTATCCGGTGAGCGGGAACAGCCACAGCATCTGGATCGAGAAGCCACCCTCGGCAATCGACATCGACGTCGCCCGGTACTCAGACCGGGTGTTGTGCTGGAGATAGGTCGAGAGCGTCACGTACACCAGCTCGGGAGCTCCCGCCACGATCATCAGCACAAGCACCGGCAGGATCAGTCCCGGTAGCGATGGCCCCACGAGCAGCGAAAGCGACGCCGCACCGGTCGCGACCGCCACCGAGATCGGCATCGGAACGCGCTCGCCGATCCGGCCTCCGATCCAGCTGAATCCCGCACCCACCAGCATCGCTGTGCCCAGCGCGAAGCCAAGCATGGTGTCGGTCGCCCCGCGCGAGGCATAGAACGGGGCGACATAGAACCACCAGGCAGTGTTGGCCGCCCAGTAGAGGCTCCATGCGAAGGTGAGCGTCGCAAGCCGCGGCGAGCGCCGCAGCGCCACCAACCCGCGGCGCGCCACCGACACGCCACCGCCGACATCGCTGCGGTCGTCGGAAGGCAACTTGAGCGCGATCGCCGAGGCGATCAGGGCGCACGCGGCCGTGAGGAAGAATGCGGCGGGGCGCGACCAGTAGTGGGCAATCAGGCCCCCAGCCATGTACGAGATCGCCGTCGCGAACTGAAACACGGCCCACAGGCCTCCGAGCATGCGGGGAAACTGAGCCTGAGCGTCGTCGTGGGCGAGCGAGTCGAACAGATAGGCCTCATCGGTACCGGTGCGAAGGGCAAAGCTGATGCCATGGACAGCTCCCGCGAGGCAGATCAACCCAAACGTCGGCGCAAACACGTAGCCCAGCTCTCCCAGCGCCGTGAATCCGCCTGCCACAACCATCATCCGGCGCCGGCCGAGTGAGTCGGCCAATGCCCCGGTCGGTACCTGTGCGGCCAGCATCCCGACGTGCAGGCTCGCCTCGACCAGCCCGAACTGGGTCAGGGTCAGGCCGCGTGAGAGCAGATAGACGGCCCAGATCGGACCGGTAAAGGCGATACCGCTGAAGAGCTGATACAGCCGAAAAATCGTTTGTGATCGCGCGTTCACTCATACCTCAAGATGTCGGTAAGGACAGGGGCCGGATGCGTTTGCCGCCCGTTTTTGGGCAGGCTGACGCAGGGCCCCGCTCAGTGCGAGACGCGCGAAATGGCATGCCGCAGCGAGGCAAGCTGATGGGTATGCGGGCTGCGGGTAACCATTGCGGCGATCAGGATAGCAGGAGCGCCGAGAACGCCGCCAGATCGGCCACGTCGTAGGAGACCTCGTCCGGGCCGGGCGAGAAGCCCGAGCCCTTGCCCGTACGCACCAGGCAGGTGCGCATGCCAATCGCCCGGGCGGGCGCCAGGTCGCTGACCAGATCGTCGCCCACCATCACGGCATGCGAGGCCTCGGCGCCACACGCCGCCAGGGCGACCTCGAAGATCCCCGGTGAGGGCTTTGCCACCACCACAGCCTCCACCTCGGCGGCGTACTCGAGCGCCGCGACGATCCCACCCGCATCCATCGCCGGGCCCTCGAGCGTCGGCCACCACCGGTTTCGCTGCATCGCGACCAGAGGAGTGCCGCCCATCAGCGCCTTGAAGGTGGCGTCGAGCTTCGGGTAGTCGGTGTCGGCGGCGGGCCCGGCGACCACGATCACCCCTGCGGCGTCGGGACTGGCCACAAGCTCGATCCCGTCGAACTCCGAAGCCGAGCCCTGCTCACCGAGCAGGTACACCGTCGCCGCGGGGAACGTCCGCCGCACCCACGCGGCGGTCGCCGATGCCGCGGTGATCACGCGCTCGGGAGCCATCTCGATCCCCATACCCTCCAGCCGCAGGGAGATGTCATCCCGAGTGCGACCGGTGGTGTTGGTCAGCACCGCAAGCTCGATCCCGCTCGCGCGCAGGTCGCTCACCGCCTCCGCCGAGCCGGGGAGCACCCGCCAGTCGACGTGCAGCACGCCCTCCATGTCGAGGATCACTGCCGCCGGCGGCGCGCTCATCCCAGCGTGTCGCGCAGGATCTGACCGGCGATCGGCGCAGCGACCTCGCCGCCGACCCCGCCTCCAGCCACCAGCACCGCGACGGCCACCGTCGGATGGTCGGCCGGTGCAAACGCGATGAACCAGGCGTCGGTGGGCCGCTTGACCCCGACCTCGGCGGTACCGGTCTTGCCGGCGACCGTGACACCCGGTACCGCGGCGCTCGCCCCGGTGCCCTCGGAGACCACAGCCTCCATCATTGTGCGCACCTGGGTTGCGATCGAGGCGGCCAGCACGCGTTTACCCGGGTGGTAATCGGCTATCTGGTCTGGCGAGTGGACGATGTAGGGGGCGCGATAGATCCCCTTCGAACCGATCGTCGCGGCCACCGATGCCATCTGCAACGGCGTCGCGCCCACGCCGCCCTGGCCGATGCCGGCTGTCCCCAACGCGAGATCGGAGTCCAGCTGACCGACGCGCGGGGTGATGCTCGTCGGCACTGGATATCGAATCGTGCCCTTGTGGTTGAACCCGAAGTTGTCGGCCATCGCAACCAGTCGCGTCGCGCCGACCTGATCGGCAACAGGCGCAAACACCGAGTTGCAGCTGACCGCAAAGGCGAGAATGAACGACCCGCCGCACGACTCCTTGTGGAAGTTGTGGAGCTTCCAGCCGTTGAGCTCGATGAATCGAGCGTACGGATAGCTGGTGTCGAGCGTGGCCACCTTCGATTGCAGCGCCGCGGCAGCGGTGACCGTCTTGAACGACGATCCCGGCGGCTGCAGCACCTCCATGCCGAGCCCCACCGACGCCTCCACGGCTCCCGACTTGGGATCCAACACGACCGCCCCGCCATACTTCCCACCCAGCGCATCGGCGACATCGTGCTGGGTGTGGATGCGAAGCGTGGTGACGACATCCTGCGGCTTGGCGCCGGCGCGACTGGCGAGCGTGCGGGACGAGCCGTTGCCGGAAACCGCCTGCAAATCGATCTCCGGCCGGCCGCCGAGAACTCCGTCGAGCGACTCCTCCAGCCCCGCCTGCCCGAACGGCCGGTGCGCGGGCCAGCCCTTGGCAACCCGGGCCGCCACCTGGTCAGAGGTGGGGGTCTTGACGTAGCCGGTCACATCCGAGAACGCCTCCCCTTGTGGATACTCGCGGTTGGACGCGGGGCCGCTCGCCAGCACCTCGCCGTCGCGGGCCCGGATCGCGCCTCGCGCAAACGGCGCGTGGGTATGCACCCGCAGCTGCTCGCCCGCATTCAGGCCGGGGAACACCAGCTGCGGTCCCCAAAGGACGCGAAACCCGGCGGGCACCGGCACCAACCGCAGGCTGAGATTCTGGTGAACATGGGCGAACTCGCGGGTGTTGGCCACGACCGGTGTGGTCGCGATTCCACGGCGCACGCGGGTGGCGCCGACCAACGAGATCCGCTTGAGAGTCGTGGTCTCGGCGGCCTGCTGGAAGGCCTGCTTGAACGCCGCAAACGTGATCACACGATGCGAGTGCGGCGAGAGCAGCTGGTACATCCGCGTGTAGTTGCCGTCGCGCCAGGCCTCGGCGTACGCCCGCGCCGTGTCGGCGGGCTTGGGCTTGGTCTCGGCCGAGCTGGTATCGACAGTCGTCTTCCACACCACTCCGGCCATCGCAACGATGACCGCGACCAGCGCGAATCCCAAAGCCCAGCGCAGCCACTTGCGCCCACGGTGTGGCGGTTGCATCGTCACATTTTGCCTCAGGTTGCCGGTTCCAGAGCCACTCGACCACGAACCCTGTCAATCGAACGCACAGAAACCGTCACCTCGTCGCCTATTCGAAGCCGATATCCACTCCGCAAACCCACGAGGGCAACGGCATGCTCGTCCAGATCGAATCGGTCATCCTGCAACGATCGCACCGGCAGCAGTCCCTCGAACACTTCGGCGAACCGTATGAACGCGCCGAAGCCCGCCACCCCCGTCACGACACCCGCAAAGCTCGATTCCCAGCCGGAGTCGTACAGGCGATCGTGGAGCAGGTGGGCGAGGCAGATGGCCGTGCCGCGACGCTCGACAACCGCCGCCTCCCGCTCGCGAGCCGAGGTGTGGACGGCGAGCTCGGACAGCTCGCCATGCTCGTGGCCATCCCCCGGCCCAGCGCCCAGCCGGTGCAGCAGCGCCCGGTGACAGACCAGATCGGGATACCGCCGGATCGGTGAGGTGAAGTGGCAATACGCGCGGCTCGCGAGCCCCGCATGTCCCAGGTTCTTCGGGTCATAGCGGGCAAGCTTGAGCGTTCGCAAAAGCATGGACGTGAGGCCCTCCCGGGTCGCAGGCCGATGCCGGGCATGGCGGTCGATGGCGTCGGCCAGCCGCGCCAGGTAGGCGGCGGCTGCTGCGCCATCGTGGAGCTCGGGCAGTGGCGGAGTGGCCACGTCGAGCGCAGCCAGACGCTGCACCAGCGGTTCAACTGCCTCGGGGTCGGGCGGCTCGTGGACGCGATAGAGGGCCGGCTCCTTGCGTCGTTCCAGAAGCTCGGCAACCGCCTCGTTGGCCCGCACCATCAGCTCTTCGATCATGTGATGCGCCGGCGTCGCGGATCGATCCGAGACCGCGTCTGCCACTCGACCGTCGACGAACGTGAACACCGTCTCGGAGGTCGAGAGGTTGAGCGCGCCGTGTCGCCGGCGCGCATCGCGGTAGGCCTCGGCCGCGGCACTCGCCGATCGGACGGCGGCGGTCAGCTCGGGCGTGGCGGCATCGCCGCCGGCAATCACCGCGTCGGCCTGCTCGTAGGTGAGCCGGTGATCGCTTTGGATCAACGAGCGCCGAAATACCGGCGGGCCGCCGCTCGGATCGAGCGTGACGGTCAGCGCGCGCCGGTCGACGCCGGGTGCGAGGCTGCACACCCCCGCCGAGAGCTGCGGCGGCAGCATCGGGTCGACCCGACCCGGCAGGTACACCGAGGTCGCCCGATCCTCGGCGTCCAGATCCAGTGGCGAGCCCACCGCAACGTGGGCGGCGACGTCGGCGATGTGAACCAGGATACGCGTGGCTCCGTTCACGACCTCCACCGACAGGGCGTCGTCGAAATCTTTCGCCGACGGCGGATCGACGGTGAACGTGAGCAGCTCGCGCAGATCGACTCGTTCGCCCTGGCCGTCGTCGGGGTCCTCGATCGCCGGCTCGATCGGCTCGGGGTCGGCCACCCCTGAATCGAGCGCGACCGCCTCCATCATCGCGTGGATGTCGCTGGGATCGCCGATTGCCTTCACCAGCCGGCCGTTGCCGCGATTCGTCGGCTCGACCAGCACCAGTTCGCCGACCTCGAGTTCGGCCATCGCCCGCCGGCCGAGGGTGAGCGGCGCGCCGGGCTCGAAGAACGGCTCGGCGACAGCCACCCGACCACGACGGGCGACGGAACAGACGATCAATGGGTCAGACGCGCAGGAATCGGCGCAGCGTCAGCACCGAGCTGAACGCCCCCAACACAAAGCCGAACCCGACCAAGACCAGCACCAGAGTAAAGACTCCCACCGATCGCACCGGGTCGGTGAGGCCCTCCTGGATGCTGTTCAGCGAGACGTACACGATCGAAAGCAGCGCCAGCGCGGCGACCGACCCGGTGACGCCGGTGATCATCCCCTCGAGCATGAACGGCAGCCGCACAAACGAGTTGGTCGCCCCCACCAGCTTCATCACCTCGATCTCACGCCGCCGCGCAAAGATCGACAGCCTGATCGTATTTTGGATCAGCACCACCGCGGCGATCGCAAGCAGAATCATGAGCGCGGTCAGGAAGTACAGGATGTACTTGGTGGTGTTCAGCACCCGCTTGGTGATCTGGGAGGCGTAGGTCACGCACGGCGGCGCGTCGCAGTTACGCACGGCGGTGACCTTGCCGACCTCATCGGCGACCACGCTGGCCTTGGACGGATCGGTCAGCTTCAGCCAAAACGACGGAGGGAACGGGTTGTAGCCGATCTGCTCGGCGCTCCTCCTCATGCTGGGGCTCACGGTCTTGAGCGCGGCGGCCGGCGAGACGTAGGTGACCGTCTTCACGTACGGCAGCACCTTGATCTGGTTGATCACGTTGCCCCGCTTGATCACCGTCTTTTGGTCGTTCGAGCCGTAGTCCGACCGGCTCACGAAGGCTTTGATGGTGATGTCGTTGCGAACGCCGTTGGTGTAGTCGTACACCCACTTGCCGACCGTGACGGTGACGCCCAGCAGGAAGGTCACGATCAGCACGGTGACCACTGCCGCGAGCGTCGTGGCCGCGTTACCACGGATCGAGTTGACGGCCTCCGATACGAAAAACCGCCATTTCATGCCTGGTATCCCCCGCGGCGGTCGTCGCGGACGACCTTGCCGTCCTCGAGCTGGATCACTCGGCGGCGCATCTTGTCGACCATCTCCCGGTCGTGGGTCGCCATCACCACGGTGGTGCCGGCACGGTTGATGCGGTAGAGCAGCTGCATGATCCCGACCGAGGTATCCGGGTCGAGGTTACCCGTGGGCTCGTCAGCGATCAGAAGCGGTGGATGGTTGACGAACGCGCGGGCCACCGACACCCGCTGCTGCTCGCCACCTGAAAGCTCGTGTGGAAGCCGATCGCTCTTATCGGCCAGGCCGACCAGGCCGACGATGTCGGGCACCTTGCGCCGGATCTCCGCCCGCGGCCGGCCCTGCACCTGGAGCGCATAGGCGACGTTTTGGTACACGGTGCGGTTGGGCAGCAGCTTGAAGTCCTGGAACACGCAGCCGATGTTTCGGCGAAGCACGGGCACCTTGGAGCGCTTCAGCTTCGGCAGCGACTTGCCGCCGACGATCAGGTTGCCGGACGACACGTCGAGCTCTTTCAAAAGCAGCTTGATGAATGTCGACTTGCCCGACCCCGACGGTCCCACCAGGAACACAAACTCGCCCTTGTCGATCTGTATCGAGACGTCGTCGAGGCCGACCACGCCGCCCTGGTAGGTCTTCACCACGCCGTCGAACACGATCATTGCCGACGAGGCAGGGCGGGCCGCAGCCTCAATGGGCGCGGCCAGGGTCGGTGTGGGCGCCGTCTCGAGGCGCTCGTGCAGGCGGATTTCTTCAGTCACTGAGAGAGATACTTCGCGCTGGAGTACTCGAATTCCTGTCGAGTCAGGGTACCTGTGTCGGCCGACAGGCGCAAACGGGTACGGAGCGTTTTTGGGTTAACCATGCTGTTTTTCAGCATAATGAGACTGACGCACGCTCGTCCCTCGCTGAGCCAAACTCAGAACATCCGACCCGGCACCCGCATCGCAACTGTGGCACTCGCGCTCCTCGTCGCACTTGGAGGCGCAGGCGTCGCCGTGCACTGGCACGGGCAGTCCGCATCAGCGGACCAGGGTGGCACGGCCGGTCATTCCACACCTGCTCCCACGTCGAACGCGACCACAAGCTCACAGGCCACCCACCGCCGCACGCGCATCTCCCTCGACCTCCGGGCCCACTCGACGACGGATCCGTCGAGCATCTGGGTGGTGGTCAACAAGACCCACCCGATCCACCCACTCGACTTCGCCCCGAGGGTCGCCATCGTCCGCGGCTACCAGGTCGCGCGGCCGGCCGCCCAACCCCTCGAGAGCCTCCTGCACGCCGGCGACCGTGCGGGATTGGGCCTCCAGATCGGAAGCGCGTTTCGATCGTACGGCTACCAGGTCTCCGTCCACGACGCCCTGGTCGAGAGCGTCGGAAGCATTGCCGCCGACCGCACCTCAGCGCGTCCCGGATACAGCGAGCACCAGACCGGACTTGCAGTCGACCTGATCACGCCTGCCCGCACTCGGTGTGACCTCCAGCCGTGCTTTGCGGCAACCCGCGCCGGGCGGTGGCTGGCCAGGAACGCGTGGCGGTACGGATTCATCGTCCGCTACACGGCCGGGAACCGGGCGATCACCGGGTACTCACCCGAACCGTGGCACATCCGCTACGTCGGGCGACCGCTGGCCGCCGCGATGAGACATGCCGGGATCGCCACGCTCGAGCAGGTCTTCCACATCAACGGCGGAAACTACCGCCGAACCGGGGATAGCTCCTAGGCGGTTGCGCGCTGCAGCAGGAAGGCGCGGATCAGCTCGTCCAGGTCGCCGTCCAGCACGCCCTGCGCGTTTCCGATCTTGACCTCTGTGCGATGGTCGTTGACCATCGTGTAGGGGTGCAGCACGTATGAGCGGATCTGGCTGCCGAACGAGATGTCCTGAGACTCGCCGCGCTCCTTGGCGAGCGCCTGGGCACGCAGCTCGTACTCCCGCTCGATCAGCCGCGACTTGAGGATCCGCATCGCCTGCGCCTTGTTCTGGAGCTGGGAGCGCTCGTTCTGGCACTGAACGACGATATTCGTGGGGATGTGGGTGATCCGCACCGCCGAGTCGGTCTTGTTCACGTGCTGGCCACCGGCACCCTGAGCGCGGTAGGTGTCGATGCGAAGGTCGCTCTCGTCGATGTCGACATCCACGTCGTCGTCCACCAGCGGGGCCAGCTCGACCTGAGCGAAGCTCGTGTGGCGGCGGTGAGCGGAGTCAAACGGCGACAGCCGCACCAGCCGGTGGACGCCCTTCTCGGCCTGCATCAAGCCGTAGGCGTTCTCGCCGGTGAGCGTAAAGGTCGCACTCTTGAGGCCCGCCTCCTCGCCCGGAGTCGCCTCGAGAATCTCGGTCTTGAAGCCGCGCCGCTCGGCCCAGCGCAGGTACATGCGCAGAAGCATCTCGGCCCAGTCCTGGCTGTCGGTGCCGCCGGCTCCCGCGTGCACGCCGACGACCGCCGGACCGGCGTCGAACTCGCCGTTGAAGAGCGCGGCCTCCTGCATCCGCTCGACCTCGGTCGCGAGCTGTCGCAGAGTGCCGTCGAGCTCGGTGCGCCACTCGGGATCGGCCTCGGCCATCTCGACCAGCGAGTCGAGCTCGCCCGCCTCGGCGGTCAGCCGCTCAAACGTCTCGAGCCGGCGCTGCACCGCCGAGAGCTCGGCCGAGACCTTGGCAGCCTTACGCTGGTCATCCCAGAATCCGGAGACGAGGGTTGCCTGCTCTAGCTCGGTTTTGCGGGCCTCGAGTTGAGCCGGGTCAAAGGTAATCACGAACCCAGTGAAGCTGGGCTCTGAGCTCCTCGACCGCGGTCCGCAAGTCCTCCAGCGAACGCGGTTCGTTACCGACTTCAAGCGCCATGGCACCGCTTGTATTTCTTGCCTGAGCCGCACCAGCAGGGATCGTTTCGGCCAACCGTCTTCTCGGGATCCAGCTGACGCTGCTCCACGATCGGCGGCTCGTACGGCTCGTCATCGGCGTCGGTGTCCTCATAGCCGGCGGCCAGCGCCTCGAGCGAGGCGGCGTCGGCGTGCAGATACTCGAGACCGCGCTCGGGCTGCTGCTCGAACTGGGGAGTCTGATCGAGTTCGACCTCGGCGTGCATCAGCCCGCGCACAGCCTCCTGCATGATCAACCCGTTCATCTCCTCGAACATCAGCGTGCCCTCGGACTTGTACACGACCAGCGGATCCTTCTGGGCATAGCCCTGAAGACCGACGCCCTGGCGGAAATACTCCATGTTGTCGAGGTGCTCGCGCCAGCGCGTGTCCATCACCTGCAGGACGATCCAGCGCTCGATGTTGCGCGGCAGCTTCTCGTCCATCTCGGCCCACACCCGCTCGCGCTCCTCGTAATAGGCCACGGCGTCGTCGAACACGACGTCGAGCAGATCCTCGCGCGAGGTCTGCTTGCGATCGAGCGCGGCGATGTCAACTCGCACCGGATAGACCGAGTGCAACGCGGTGCGCATCGAATCCCAGTCCCACTCCTCGGCGAACTCGCCCTCCATGTGGGCATCGACGACGGCCTCGATCACGTCCTCGATCCAGCCCATCACACTCTCGCGCAGATCCTCTCCTTCGAGGATCTGACGGCGCCGTTCATACACCTGGGAGCGCTGATCGTTGAGCACGTCGTCGTACTTGACGACGTTCTTGCGGTTGACGAAGTGGAACTCCTCGACCTTTTTCTGGGCCCGTTCGATCTGATTGGTGAGCATCTTGGCTTCGATCGGCTCGCCGTCAGTCGGCCCCAGCCGGTCGAGGATCTTGTACATCCGATCACCGGCGAACAGACGTACCACCTCATCCTGGGCGGAGAGGTAAAAGCGGGTCTCGCCCGGGTCGCCCTGGCGACCGGAGCGGCCGCGCAGCTGGTTATCGATCCGGCGCGACTCGTGGCGTTCGGTGCCGAGCACGTACAGGCCACCCCGATCGAGCACACCGTCGCCCAACTTGATGTCGACGCCGCGACCGGCCATGTTGGTCGCGATCGTGACCGCCCCCAGCTGACCGGCGTCTTCGATGATGGTGGCCTCGCGCTCGTGGTTCTTGGCGTTCAGCACCTCGTGCTCGACGCCGCGACGCTCGAGCAGCCGCGAGAGATGCTCCGACACTTCGACCGAGATCGTTCCGACCAGCACCGGCTGGCCGGTGCCGTGCCGCTCGACGATGTCGTCGATGGCGGCCGCAAACTTCTCTTCCTTGGTCTTGTAGATCTGGTCGTTTTGGTCGAGCCGCACCATCGGCCGGTGGGTCGGCACCGGCACCACCTCGAGCCCGTAGATCTCGTGGAACTCGTTGGCCTCGGTCAGCGCCGTGCCGGTCATGCCCGAGAGCTTCTCGTACATGCGGAAATAGTTCTGGATCGTGACCGTGGCGACGGTGATGTTCTCGTCCTGGATCGGCAGGCCCTCCTTGGCCTCAACCGCCTGGTGCAGTCCCTCCGACCAGCGCCGGCCTTCCATCTTGCGGCCGGTGAACTCGTCGACGATGTGCACCTCGCCGTCCTCGACCACGTATTCGACGTCGCGGTGGTAGAGCTCCTTGGCCTTGATCGCCTGGATCAGGTGGTTCACGAGCTGGCCGTTCTCGGCGGCGTACAGGTTGTCGATCCGCAGCACCTTTTCGATCTTGGATACGCCCTCCTCGGTGGGAGCGGCGGTGTGCATCTTCTCGTCGACCTCGTAGTCGTTTTCGAGCTCGAGCTCACCGACCGCGCGAGCGAACGCGTAGTAGGTCTCGGCCGCGGCTTCGGGCTCACCCGAGATGATCAGCGGCGTCCGCGCCTCGTCGATCAAGATCGAGTCGACCTCGTCCACGATCGCAAACCAATGCCCGTTCTGGACGGTCCACTCCACCGTCGGCGCCATGTTGTCGCGCAGATAGTCGAAGCCAAACTCGGAGTTGGTGCCGTAGGTGATGTCCGACTTGTACGCAGCCCGCCGCTCGTCCTCAGGCATCATCGCCTGGATCACGCCGACCGAGATCCCGAGCGCCTCGTACACCGGGCTCATCCAGGACGCGTCACGGCGGGCGAGGTAGTCGTTGACCGTCACGAGGTGCACGTTGACGCCGGCCAGCGCGTTGAGATAGAGCGGCAGCGTGGCCACCAGCGTCTTTCCCTCACCGGTCTTCATCTCGGCGATGCGACCCTCGTGCAGCACCATCCCGCCGATCAGCTGGACGTCGAAGTGGCGCATACCGAGCGTCCGCTTGGACGCCTCACGCACCGCCGCAAACGCCTCGGGCAGAAGGTTGTCGAGCTCCTCGCCGGCATCGAACCGCTCCCGGAACTCGACGGTCTTGGCCGCGAGCTGCTCGTCGCTCAGCGCCTCGAGCGCCGGCTCGAAGGCGTTGATCTCGTCGACGCGCTGCTCGAGCCGCTTGAGAGTACGGCCCTCGCCGGTTCGCAGGATCTTTTGGAAGACGCTCATTGCGGTTGGATGGTACCAACCGAAGGTTGGGCCGCTCTCACTCGGTACGGGCGGGCTCGATCAATCCGTACTGCCCGTCGCGGCGCTTGTAGATGACGTTGATCTCATCGGAGTCCGCGTTCGTGAACATGAAGAAGTCGTGGCCGATCAGCTCCAGCTGAAGCGCCGCCTCCTCCGCTCCCATCGGCTTCAGGATGAACTGCTTTTGCTTGACGATCACGGCGGTCTCCTCGTCCTCGGGGTCGGGGGCTTCGGGCGGAGGGGAGTTGGGCGCGGGCGCGTGATGGGGCGCGCGCCGGCTGCGGCGGTCGCGGTATCGCTTGACCTGGCGTTCGAGCTTCTCGGCGACCAGGTCGATCGACGCGTACATGTCCTGCGACGATTCCCGGGCGCGCATCACCGGCCCCTTCGTCCACACGGTGGCCTCGGCGACCTGCGCGGCCGCGATGCTCGGATTGTGCTCGACTTCGAGCTCCACCTCGCAGCGGCTGTCGTCCGACAGGTACCGGGCCAGCTTGCCGAGCTTCTTCTCGGCGTGGGCGAAGAGCGCATCGGTGACGTCGACGTTTCGCCCCTTGACCTGGAGGTTCATCGGCATCTCCTCAGTGCGGACACGCTCCGAACGATACCGCCCGAGTTCCCCCCGCGCGAGCCATTCACGCGGGCAGCTCGATCACTACCCGCGAACCCCGGCCCGGGCGGGACTCGACTCGAAGCGTGCCCCCCGCGTACCTCACGCGCTGGGTCGCGAGCTCCAGACCGCCCGGTCTTGGCGCGTGGATGGCAGTGGCTGCGGGATCGAATCCCCGGCCGTCGTCTCGCACGTCGATGCGCAGTGATCCGGGCCAGTACTCGAATTCAACCGACACGGTGTTGGCGTCTGCGTGGCGCCGGATATTCTCGATCGCTTCGCTGACCACGGTGAATGCCAGCGCCTCGATATCCGGCGGGCAGCGGGGCACCCTCCCCACCACACTCGTGCTCCAACCGGTCGTTTCGGTCGCGTCGGCAAGCGCCGCCCGCACGCCCTCGGTGAGACCGCGGGCATGCACGACCTGGGGACTGAGCTCAAACGTGAGCCGGGCCAGCCGTTCCATCACGTAGGCGACGGCGCGTCGCACCGAGGTCGTGTCGGCCGGCCGGCCCGCACGCGCCTCCATCAGCTCGAGCCGGTCGATCAGGACGAGCACCGCCGTCAGCACCTGGAGCCCATGGTCATGGAGCTCGTCGGCCGCGACCCGCCGTACCCGGTCGGCGGCGGCCAACGCCTCCCCCAGGGTGGCGAGCCGGCGTTCGTTGGCGGCCTGCTCGAGCCGGTGCTCGGTGATGTCAAGCAACACCCCAAGGCGTACCCCGGGAGCCGCCAGCACCTCGTTGTCCTCGACCCAGACGGGGGCGCCGGTCGCCCCGACCAGGCGATACTCGAGCCGACAGCCCTCTCTGGCAGCGACCGCCGCCCGATGGGCTTCGGTGACCCGGTCGCGATCGTCCGGGTGAATGTAGGCGTGCCACCGACTGGTGCCCATCCACTCGCCGGGGTCGTGCCCGGTGAGCTCCGAAAGCCAGGGGCTGACGTGGACGACGACACTCGTGGTCTCGTCGATCCGATAGCTCACGACCGGTAGCTGATCGGCCGAAGTCTGAGCCAATACCCGCAATGCTTCGGTAGCCAAGGACCCTCTCGACACTCTGCCGGTTGCACGACTGTTCAACCCTCCTCGACGGTAGCACCGCCGCCCGGCCAATCGGATCCCCGGTTTGGAGTAATCGCGCACTTCCGCGTCAACTGCCTCAGGCGCGCGCAAGCGCCACCGCCTCGACCCTGACCGCCCCCGAACGCCGCAGCGCGTGGGCACAGGACTCGAGCGTCGCCCCGGTGGTGTGCACGTCGTCGACCAGCAGGATGTTTGCCGGAACCGCGGCCACCGCTCGAAACGATTCGCGCACATTCGCGCGGCGGGCGCGGACGTCGAGGCCCCGCTGCGGTGGCCGGCGACCGTGCTGGTGAAGCAGCGCCCGCGCAGGGAGCGACCAGCGCCTGCCGAGCTCGCTGGCCAGCAGCTGCGGCGGGTGGTACCCACGCCGGATCAGCCGCCACCGGTCGGGGGGCACCCAGGTCACGACGTCCACCGAGGGCGGTTCGAGCACGGTCACGATCAGGCCCGCGGCGTGAGCCGCCAGCCCGCGGATGCCACCGTCCTTGAGCGCATGAACGAGCCGGCGGGTGTCACCGTCGTAGGCCAGCGCCGCGCGGGCGCGCTCGAACCCCAGCCGGCGATCGCGACACTCCAGGCAGTTACTCAGGGTGGTGTGAGGGGGAAGATCAGGCGCCGCTGCACCGCACCGCCGGCAGACGGCGCCGGTAAGCAGCGGCAGGCCCGCCATGCACGGCGTGCACACAGGGCTTCCCACGCCCTTGCAGAGCGCGCACACCGGCGGCACGAGCAGATCCAGTAGCTCCATGGAGCCAACCTATCGACCGCGCGTTCACGAGTGTGACTCCGCGAGTCGCGGTTTACTCCAGAAACTGTGCCGCGTGGCGAGCGATCTGCTCGCGGCGACGCTCGAGCTCCTCCGTATCCTTGACCGGCAGAAACCTCGACCTGTCGCCGGAGCGCGGCACCTGCAAGAACCGGGAGTCAAGCGCCGAGGTCAGCTCGCCGATCAGCCGCTCGAACTGCACCGCAGAGCGCCCGTCGACCTGCTTGGAGACGAGGAAGTACGTCCACTCGAACTGAAGCTCCGCCAGCGCGACTGCGTTGACGATGAACGTGTTGGTGTTGAACACCCTGACCGCCGCGCCGTCGAACTCGTGCGGCAGCCGAAACTCCTCCAGGATCACCGGCCGGCCGTCCCAGCGCACGGGGATCCCTCCGCGATCGGTGCCCACCTTCTCGACCACCTCGACGGTCACCGGCGCTCCCTGCTCGAGGTGCCAGCCGAGCACTGCCGGATCGACCCCAGCGCCGAGGTTGTCGAGATTTGCGATCCACACATACCGACCGCCGGCCTCGATGAACCGCTGCAGCCGCCCATGCTCGCGGAGTGCGTCGACCAGGTCACCGTGACCGGTCGCGTGCGGGCTGGGACGACCATCGGCGTCGCAGAAGAGCGTTTTTTCCGGAGTCAGCCGAAGGCTCACGTACTGCCGAAAGACATCGACATCAACGCCGTCGAGACGATCGCCGAGCGCCGCCCGGATCGGGCCGTCGGTCGCGTGGCTGGTGAGCATCCACAGCGGCAGCGATGCGTCGGCGGCCCGGCTCCAGTACTCCCGCTCGGCCAGCCTGATATCCAGAAATGTGCGGCCGTCGGCCGCCTCGACCAACGCCTTGACCACCCCGCCCATGCGGGTCGCCATACCACCGGCCAGCACAACCAACGCGAGCTCACCGCGGGCAAGTGCCTGCATCCCTCGGGCCGCCAGCCTGCGCTCATCGTCACTCTCGTGCTCGGGTAAAGGCAGCACGTCGCCGGGGTCGGGGGCGGTGACCTCACCAGTCACCCGGTTCTGATCGGAGCCGCGGTCGAGCATCGCCGACCACTCGATCAGCTGCTCGGGGTCGAAGCCGTGCTCACCCAACTCGGCCAGCAGCTGCGGATCCAGCCGCGCCAGCTCCGCCCGAAGCTCAGCCGTCAAGTGCAAACGGGGGTCGAAGAACGCCGTTCTCGGTGATGATCGCGCTGATGTTCTCGGCCGAGGTCACGTCGAAGGCCGGGTTGTAGACGCCGATATCCGCTGGAGCGTGCGAACCCGAGACCTCCGCCGGTGCGCGGTGCTCGATCGGGATTTCCGCGCCGGTCGCAAGCGTGGCGTCGATCGTCGAGGTGGGCGCCGCAACGTAGAACGGAATGCCGTGGGCGCGGGCCAAGACGCTCAGCGAGTAGGTGCCGATCTTGTTGGCGGTGTCGCCGTTTCGCGCGATTCGGTCGGCCCCGGTGATCACCGCGTCGACCTTGCGCTGCGCCATCAGCCAGCCGGCAGTCGAGTCGGTGATCAAGGTCGCGGCGATCCCGCTCTGCTCGAGCTCCCACGCGGTCAGGCGCGCGCCCTGGAACAGCGGCCGGGTCTCGTCCACCCACACATGCAGCTGAGAGTCGCGACGATGCGCAGAACGAATCACCCCAAGCGCCGTCCCATAGCCGCCGGTCGCAAGCGCTCCCGCATTGCAGTGCGTGAGCACCTGGGCGCCGGCGCGCAGCAACTCGGCCCCGTGATCGCCGATCCGCATGCAGCGATCGACCTCGGCATGGTGCAGGTCGGACGCCGCGGACACCAGGGCCTCACGCAGCGACGCGGTGTCGTCATACGGCTCGGCGGCGACCGCGCGCATCTGGGCAACCGCCCACGCGAGGTTGACGGCGGTTGGGCGCGCCCCGGCCAGCCCCGTACAGGCACGATCGACATGAGCGCGCAGCTCGTCCAGCGACTCGGTGTCGTCGCTGAGCGCCGCCAGCGCAACGGCATAGGCGGCGGTCACACCGATTGCCGGGGCGCCCCGCACAACCATCCCGCGAATGGCGACGATCACGTCCTGCCAACGGGTGTAGCGGCGCTCCACGATCTCGCCGGGAAGCAGGGTTTGATCGAGCAGCACGAGCGAGTCCAGCTCGAGTCGGACGATCGCCTCCGGGGTGAGGCCCACAGCGGTGGACATCGCCCGGGGCTAGGTGCCCTCGTCCCAGGACGAGAGGTAGTGCGCCTGCTCGGGAGTGAGCGAATCGAGGTCGACCCCCATCGATTCGAGCTTGAGTCGCGCGACCTCGGCGTCCAGCTCGGCGGGAACGGTGTAGACCTCGTTGCGCAGGTCGGCGTGATGTTGGCACACCCACTCGGCCGAGAGCGCTTGGTTGGCGAAGCTCATGTCCATCACCGACGCGGGATGGCCCTCGGCGGCCGCAAGGTTGACCAGCCGCCCCTGGGCGAGCAGATACAGGCGCCGGCCGTCACTCATGTCGAACTGCTCGACGTTGGGGCGCGCCACCGACTTGCCAACCGACTGCTGCTCGAGCGCGGGGATGTCGATCTCGACGTCGAAATGGCCGCAGTTTGCGAGGATCGCGCCGTCTTTCATCACCAGGAAATGTTCGCCGCGGAGGATGTGCTTGTCGCCGGTGGCGGTCACGAACACGTCCCCCACCTTGGCCGCCTCGGCGATCGGCATCACCCGAAAACCGTCCATCACGGCCTGGAGCGCACGCAACGGGTCGATCTCGAGCACGATCACGTTTGCGCCCATGCCCCGGGCGCGATCGGCAAGTCCCCGCCCACACCAGCCATAGCCGCCGACCACGAAGGTGCGACCGGCAATCAGGATGTTGGTGGCACGCAGGATCCCATCGAGCGTCGACTGGCCGGTGCCATAGCGGTTGTCGAACAGGTGCTTGGTGTTGGCCTCGTTGATGGCAACGATCGGAAACCCGAGCACCCCGTCGGCCTGCATGGCGCGCAGCCGGATCACACCGGTGGTCGTCTCCTCCGTGCCTGCGAGCACATCGCCCAGCCGCTCGGGGTAGCGCTGATGCATCGTGGAAACCACGTCGCAGCCGTCGTCCATCGTCAGATGCGGACCGTGCTCGATCGCGGCGTCGATGTGCTGGTAATAGGTCTCATTGTCCTCGCCGTGAATCGCATACACCGAGATGCCGTACTCCGCCACCAGCGCGGCGGCGACGTCGTCCTGGGTCGACAGTGGGTTGGACGCGCACAAAAGCACATCGGCCCCGCCGGCCTTGAGCGTGCGCATCAGATTCGCGGTCTCAGACGTCACGTGCAGGCACGCGGCGACGCGTTTTCCCTCGAGCGGGCGTTCAGTCTCGAATCGCTCCCGCAGCGCCGATAGCACCGGCATCTGGCGGTCGGCCCACTCGATCCGGCGGACTCCCGCCTCGGCCAGCGCGAGGTCGCGTACATGGTTGGGGATGGTCGTGCTCATCTCTTGACTATAGAGCAGATGTGAACGCGCGCCGCCGAGCCGCTTCAGGCCATGCGCGCCTTGAGCTCGGCGATCCGGGCGATCGGTCCCGGGTCGACGCCGCGCTCCAATCCGGCGTAATAACTGACCCAGTCGCCCTGGGCCACGAGCGAGAAGGCACGTGCGGCGGGAGAGTCGCCGCGGCTCTCCACGACTGCCGTCACCGCAGCGTCGTTGGCGATCAGGGCCTGGGCGGCGTCGAGCATCGTCATGTTCGCCGCCAACTGATGGCGATCGCGCAGAAACACCGCCGCAAAATTCTGGCCATGGGCGCCCGCCCAGCCCTCGATCTCGTTGTGGCCGACCTCGGGGAACGCATGACTGAAGGCGTGCATCTTGGCGTTCTCGTTGAGCTGGGTCTTCCACCGGTAGGCCACCACCGCCAGCGGGCCGGCGCCGTAGATCAGAGGGATGGTCGTCGCGAGCGTCGCTCCCAGCGCCCGCGCCGCGGGTTCGTCGGCCTGCTCGGCACCCAGAGCGGCTTGCTCGGCCAGGCCCTGCGGGCCGAGCCCGGCGACGCCGAGCGCCTCGGCCGTCGCACCGAACAGGTACCCGAGCGCCGCCCTGGGGTAGAGGCCACTGGGCACCTGGGCGAAGGGCACGTCCCATTCACCCGCGAGCGCACCGAGCGTGCCGCCCGCGCCCACCGCGAGAATGCTCGCTCCGCGCTCGTGGGCCTGCTGTGCGCAGGCAAGCGTCTCGGCGGTGTCGCCCGAGTAGCTCACGCACACCACCAGCGTCCCGGGCCCGACGAAGGTCGGTAGGCCAAAGCCACGCACACGTGTCACAGGCACCGGACAGGCACCGGCGATGATCCCTCGCAACAGCTCTCCGCCCACGGCCGATCCACCCATTCCAGCCAGGACGACAGCGGCAGGTAGCGGCAGACGCTCACCCGCAGCCACGCCGATGCGGCCGCCTTCGCGGAGTTGGTCGGGGAGCTGCTCGATCGCCCCCCGGATGTTGTCGCTGTCTACCACACGGTTCCTTGCTCGTTGATGACGGCATTCTCTACGATCGCGCCGGGCGGGACCCGGCCCTCGGGCAGGATCACCGATCGGGAGACGTGGGCGCCATCGCCGATCACTGCTCCCACACCCACCACCGACCCCGAAATCACCGCGCCCGGTGAGACCGAGGCCGAGGGATCGATCAGGCTCTCGGCCTCGATGCACTCGAGGTTTGCCTCGAGGTACGACGCCGGCGTTCCGATATCGATCCAGCGGCAGTCCTGGGCGAAGCCGAACAGGCCGTGTGCGACCAACTGCGGGAACACCTCCCGCTCGATCGACACCTCCCGCCCCGCGGCAACACCGCCCAGCACGTCGGGATCGAGCACGTAGGTGCCGGCGTTGATGGTTGCCGCCGGCGCGGCTCCCTGCGGCTTCTCGACGAAGGCCGTGACCTCTCCGTCGGCCCGCGTGACCACCACGCCGTACCGGCTCGGGTCATCGACGGTGTGGAGGGCCAGCGTCGCGCGCGCCCCGTGCGCCCGGTGCTCTGCCACCAGCGCGGTCAGGTCGAGGTCGGTCAAGACATCGCCGTTGCACGCGACGAACGGCTCGGTGATACCCGCCGCCGCGTGGGCAATGGCCCCACCCGTACCGAGCGGCTCGGATTCGACGACGTACTCGAGGCGGTCGCCGAAGTGCGCCTGGATCAGGTCGGGTTGGTACCCACAGGCGAGGATCACGCGATCGATCCCATGCTGGGTGAGGTGATCGATCTGGCGCTCGAGAAACGGCCGGTTTCCGATCGGAAGCATCGCCTTGGGCACCGAGTCCGTCAATGGTCGCAAGCGGGTGCCGAGCCCCCCGACCAACACCACCGCGATCATGCGGGCGCGACCGAGCCGGGCGGATCGATCCGCGTCACATCGTCGGGATCGCTCGGCCTTCCGACCGACTCATATGCGAATCCGGCAGCCCGGGCGGCGGCGGGATCGAGCAGGTTTCGGCCATCGACGATCAACGGCTGGGCCATGGCATTTCGCACCTCGGCCGAGGCCAGCCCGCGAAACTCGTCCCACTCGGTCACGATCACCGCCGCGTCGGCACCGGTTACCGCCTCGAGCATCGAGCCGGCCCGCTCGACCTGACCATGCAGCAGCCGATCGGCGTTCTCCATCGCGACCGGGTCATACACCACCACGGTGGTGCCTTCGGCCCGCAGCCGATCGCACAGCACCAGGCTGGCCGCCTCGCGCATATCGTCGGTATTTGCCTTGAACGCGAGCCCGAGCACCGCGACCCGGCGACCGCGTAGCGGCCCCAGGTGCTTCTCGAGTTTCCCGACGAGTCGGCGCTTCTGAAGCTCGTTGACCTCGATCACGGCGGTCAGCAGCTGGAAGTGGTACCCCGTATTGCCGGCCAGCTGCTTGAGCGCGCGCACGTCCTTGGGAAAGCACGATCCGCCGTAACCAATGCCGGGGCGCAGGAAATGCGGGCCGATGCGCGCATCCAGGCCCATACCCTCGGTCACCACCGACACGTCGGCGCCGACCTCCTCGCACACATTGGCGATCTCGTTCACGAACGAGATCTTGGCGGCCAGGAAGGCGTTGGACGCATATTTGGTCATCTCGGCCGAGGCGACGTCGGTGCGGATCACGGGGGCATCGATGCTGGCATAGAGCGCTTCGACCGCCGCGCCGTGGGCGGGATCGTAGGCACCGATCACGATCCTGTCGGGATGAGCGAAATCGGTGACGGCACGCCCCTCGCGGAGAAACTCCGGATTCGACACGTACGCGATCTCGCGCCCGGCGGCCTGCAACTCCTCACGCAACCGGTCGCCGGTGCCAACCGGCACCGTGCTCTTCATCACCAGGATCAGCTCGTCCGATGCATCCGACAGCTCGTCGATCACCGTATGCACCCGTGACAGGTCGGCGTCACCCGAGTGCATCTGAGGCGTGTCGACGCACACGAACACAATCTGGCAGCGGCGCATCATCGACTCCAGATCGAGCGTGAACTCGAGCCGGTTGCGGTTTCGCTCCAGCACTGGCTCGACGTCTGGCTCGTAGATCGGGAGCCGGCCCGCCCGGAGACCCTCGATGCGGTCAGCATCGATGTCGCGACAGATCACGTCGTAGCCCAGGTCGGCGAAACAGACGGCGGTGACAAGGCCCACGTAGCCCACGCCGATCACGCCGATCGGTTTCCCACCAGGCTCGGCTCTGAGGTCGGTACTCATCGGTGGAGGCTGAGTATATGGATCATCCGCGAGGCCCGAGAGCAGACGCCTCGCGCAGGAACTCGCCGAGTGCGCGCCGATAGACGCCCAGCGACGCCACCTCCACGTACTCGTCGGGGCCATGATGGCCGGCTCCCACCGGGCCGAACTCGGCGCTGGGCACTCCCCGGTTGAGGAACACAGCCGCGTCGGATGCACCGTCTCGACCCACCGGATCGGACGGGCGATCGCTGCTTCGCACCGCCCGCAGGAGCGCCGCGACGTGACTGTTCGATGCACTGAGATCGGCCGCTGCAACCAGGTAGATGCGCTCAACCGCGACCCCCAGACCACGCACCTGTTCCACGATCTCGTCGGGGTCCTGCTCGGGCAGGAATCGGATATCAAGGTCGATGCTGCACCGGTCGGGCACCCGATTGACGGCATCGCCGCCGCTGATGCGGCCGAGGTTGACCGTCGGCCCAGCCGTAAAGAGTGGCGAACGATCCTGCGTAAACGGCAGCTGAGCGACGCGCCTGGCGATCTCGACGGCCTTCAGCACAGCGTTCTCACCCAGCCACGGCGTGGAGCCGTGGGCCGAACGGCCGTGGACGTCCAGCCGCAGAACCAGCGCTCCCTTGGCCTGGATGCCGACGTTCAGATCGGTGGGCTCACCACAGATCACGAACTCGCCGACGTAGCCTGCATCCGCGAGCCGGGCGGTGGCCTTCTCGTCGTGCCGGCGCGCCTCCGACTCCTCATCGGGGACGATCAGAAGCTGGACTCGCATGCCGTTCATGCGTTCGGGAGTCGCAGCCGCGTCGGCCAGCGCGGCCAGCATCGCGGCCAGGGCCCCCTTCATGTCGTAGCTGCCACGGCCGTACAGGCGACCGGCGCGTTCACGAGCCGTGAACTGGGCGGGATCGCCGGGCACGACATCGATGTGGCTCGACCAAACGATCGTGCGCTCCCCCTCGCCGACGGTTGCGATCACCGACGGCCGGCCGTCGAGTTCGACCTCCTGATGCTGGATGCCGTGGGCCTCGAGCCAGCCCCCGATGAACGCGACCCCATCGCGGATACCTTCCGGCCGCGAGGTGTCGAACCCGATCAACCGCTCGGTCAGCGCGATTTCGTCGATGCTGCTCACCGCCCGATTCTGGCAGAGCCGGTAGCGTCTCGTGTCCGATGGGTGAACTGTCCCTCTGGCAGCGGCGCGGCGAGCGCACCGCCTACCCCACCGCCAAGGCCGATATCAGGGCTGATGTCGTTGTGGTGGGCGCCGGGGTCACCGGCTGCGCGTGTGCGCGCAGGTTGGCCCGCGCGGGTCTGTCGGTGGCCGTCATCGAGGGCCGTGAGGTGGCGGCCGGCGCGAGCGGCCGAAACGGTGCGTTTGCCTCGACCGGCACCGGCCTCGGCTTCGATCGGCTGGTCGAACGGGTGGGACTCGAGACCGCCGTCGCCGTGCAGGAGCTGACCGAGTCGGCGATGGATCAGATGCTGGCTCTGGCACGGGCGGCCGGCGTCGCCGCCGCGGTTCGCCGCACGGGCAGCGTGTGGCTCGCGGCAGCCGACGAGGTCGAGCTGGTCGAGAGTGCGATCGGCGCCCTCCACGGAGCGGGCTTCCGCTGCCGGATCGACCGCACGGCGGTGCCCGAGCGGATGCGGCGGTGGTATCCGCTTGCGGCCGTGGTTGATGCCGACGGGGAGCTGCTTCCCGCCGAGTGGGTGCGCGCGCTTGCGGCGGCGGCTGCTGGAGCCGGCGCGGTGATCTACGAGCAGACGCCTGTGACCGCGCTCGCACCCGACGGGGACGGCTGGGCGGTCGGTCTTGCGGGCGGCCACACTGCCCACTGCAGCGCGGTGGCGATCGCCTGCGATGGTTTGATCCCAGCGCTCGTGCCCGAACTCGAGCGGATCGTCTACCCGGTTCGGGGCCAGGTGCTGGCGACCGAGCCGCTCGCAGACACGGTGATCACGCGGCCGACGCACTCCGACCATGGGTACCTCTACTACCGCCCCACACCCGATTCGCGCGTCGCCCTCGGCGGCGGCCGACTCGCCGATGTCGATGCTGAGTACACGACGGTGGAACAGACCTCGGCGCCGGTGCAGGCCGCGCTCGAGCAGTTCCTGAGCGAGCGGCTGGGGATCGACACTGGCCGGATCACCCATCGGTGGGCCGGGATCATGGGCTTCTCGGCCGACATGCTGCCGGTCGTCGGAGAGATCCCCGCGAAGCCTGGACTCTGGGTGTGCGGAGGCTACAGCGGTGTCGGCAACGTGCCGGGCTTCGCGCTCGGTCAGCTGCTGGCCGAGCGCATCGCCGGCGCCCCCGACACGGACGTCACCCGTGCCCTAAGTGTCACAAGATTCCCCCGTGAATAAATGGTGCCTGGCACCATTTATTCAGGGCTATTCGGTGGTGGCGACGAGGGCTTCGGCGAAGGCCAGCTCGCGGCGGGCGCTGTCGACGTCGTCCTCGGCCGCTGACTCGACCGCGGCCTGGGCTTCCTCGAGCCGTGTGCGGGCCTCGCCGGCATCGATCTGATCCGACGCGACCGCCTCTCCCACCAGCACCAACGCCCGGTTCTCACGCACCTGGAGGAAGCCGGCGGAGGTCGCAAACCGCAGGGTCTTCCCACCGGCGTCGATGATCTGCAGCACGCCCGCGTCCAGCAACGATACGAGCGGGGCGTGGTTTGCCAGGATGCCCAGCTTGCCCGCCGACCCTGGAGCGATCACCTGCTGGGCGTCGTCAGAAAAGGCGGAGCCCTCGGGTGTGATCAGTTCGACCGGATACGGTGTGTATTCAGCCACTACGCCGTGGTCTTCATTCGCTCGGCGGCTTCCTGGGCCTCTTCGATCGCGCCGACCAGGTAGAACGCCTGCTCGGGCAGATCGTCGTGCTTGCCCTCGAGAATCTCGGCAAACGACCGGATGGTGTCCTCGAGCCGCACGTACTTGCCCTCCGTGCCGGTGAACTGCTGGGCGACGAAGAATGGCTGCGACAGGAATCGCTCGACCTTACGGGCCCGCTGCACCACCACCTTGTCCTCGTCTGACAGCTCGTCCATACCGAGGATCGCGATGATGTCCTGGAGGTCCTTGTAGCGCTGCAGCACCCGCTGCACCTGGGTGGCAACCCGGTAGTGCTCGTCGGAGACCACTCCCGGCTGGAGAATCCGAGAACTCGAGTCGAGCGGATCCACCGCCGGGTAGATGCCCTTCTCCGAGATCGAACGCGACAGCACGGTGGTGGCGTCGAGATGCGCGAACGACGCCGCCGGAGCCGGGTCGGTGAGGTCGTCAGCCGGCACGTAAATGGCCTGCACCGAGGTGATCGAACCCTTGTTGGTCGAGGTGATGCGCTCCTGTAGCTGCCCCATCTCCGTGGCGAGCGTCGGCTGGTAACCCACCGCGCTCGGCATCCGGCCAAGCAGCGCCGAGACCTCGGAACCGGCCTGAACGAAGCGGAAGATGTTGTCGATGAAGAGCAGCACGTCCTGGCCCTGCTCATCGCGGAAGTACTCGGCCATCGTGAGCGCCGACAGGCCCACGCGAAGCCGAGCGCCGGGCGGCTCGTTCATCTGGCCATACACCAGCGCCGTCTTCTCGATCACGCCCGACTCGGTCATCTCGAGGTAGAGATCGTTTCCCTCGCGGGTGCGCTCGCCCACTCCGGCAAACACCGACAGACCGCCGTGCTCAGAGGCGATGTTGTTGATCAGCTCCTGGATCAGCACGGTCTTGCCGACGCCCGCGCCGCCGAACAGGCCGACCTTGCCGCCCTTGACGTACGGCGCCAGGAGATCGATCACCTTGATGCCGGTCTCGAAGATCTCGACCGTCGGCGAGAGATCCTCGAACCGCGGCGGGTCACGGTGGATCTGCCAGCGCTCGCCGCCTTCGGGCAGCGCGTCGCCGTGATCGACCGGCTCACCGAGCACGTTGAAGATTCGCCCGAGCGTCACTTCGCCGACCGGGACGGTGATTGGCCCCTGGGTGTCGATCACGTCGAGGCCGCGCGACAGACCGTCGGTCGCGTCCATCGCGATGGCGCGCACCCGGCCGTCACCGACATGCTGCTGCACCTCGGCCACAAGGGTCGTGGAGGAGTCGGAGCCGTCGGTCGCGGGGAGCGAGATCTCGAGTGCGTTGTAGATCGAGGGCAGGTGACCGCCCGGGAACACCGCATCAATCACGACGCCGCGAATTTCGACGATCGTTCCAACGTGTCCAGAATGGCCGTTTTCACCGGTCATGTGACTCCCTTGTAATCCCGTTGCAGGGCGGTAATTGCCGTAGTGAAGCCGATTCTATCAGCGCAAATCAGCGGGCGTGCCCGGACATCGTGACACCGTGATACGTACCCGGGCTCAGCTCCCGCTGGGCGACTCCGGGATGCCGACGGGCGTGGAACCAACCGCCGGCAGATAGAGCGCAGATGCCTTGTTGCGGTGCTGATGCAGTCGCTGCAGCGGCCGCAGGTTGAAGCTGGCAAGCGAGGCCTGGGCGCCGATCCGGGGCGGCCGGCTGGGCTGATCCAGCCGCACGTTGCCGACCACCAGCGCCAGCGTGACAACCGCGGCCACGGCGACCCCCTGAATCGCTATCCGCGCGCGGCGACGGTGGCGGGCCGGCCGCGGGACAGCGGTCACCACGGGCAGCCGCACCGGCTCCTGTGGGCGGGCGGAGCGCAGGTGGGCGGTCATGAGCGCCACCCGATCGCTGAAGCCGCGGCAGTGATGACAGGTGTTCATGTGTCGCTCGGCCGCGGCCAGCTCGATCTCTGACGCTCGACCGTCCAGATGGGCGGAGACAACTCCGCGAGTGGCAACGCATGCAGGTGAGCGAGAATTCATCAGAAATCCGGTGTGGCTGTAACTAGTTGTACCGTAGGTCGGCCGATTGCCGCGCAGTCTGAAGCCATCGTGAAAATCCAGCGGCCTGCCGTTCCTTTGTCATGGTCTTGAGGATTGGCTCGCGCACCTCGTGGAACGGGGCGGTACGCGCCTTTCTCCGCCCAGTGATCTTCACCACCAGGTAAGACGACTGAATCCGCACCAAGGTTGGTACGACCTGACCCACAGGTGTCGATTCAAGCTGCGTCCTGGCCGGGTTTGGCAAAAGGCCCGGCGCCTTCCAGCCCTGGTCGGGACCGGCCGTCTGGACCTCCGGGTCGATCGAGATCTGGCGGGCGAGCACATCGAAGTTCGCGCCGTTTCGGAGCTGACGGATCGCAAACCGGCCCTGGATCGGGTTTCGTACCTGGATGGTCGAGACGCGCACGATCTCGGGCGTGTGGAACTTGGCGATATCGCGGCGGTATCGAGCGCGGAGAGCCGCCTCGGGGATCGTCTTGGGTGCAAACGTCTGTGCCAGTGCGTTTGAGAGCAGCCCCTGCTCCAGGCGGTCTCGCAGATGCGAGAGCGGGATCCCGTAGGCCGCCAGCGCCGCCTTTGCGGAATCTCCACCGGCCGCCTGGTAGGCGCGCTCGACCGCTGCCTCCGGCACCGTCACGCCCCGGCGCTCTGCCTCCTGCTGGATCAGGACACCGTCGATGGCCTCGCGCACGATCAGCCGGTGCTGGGGCTTGCCGCCGCGAAACCGAACGTCCGCGGCCAGCAGCTCGAGCTGCGATCTCGTGACCGGCGTTCCGTTGACAACCAACGCCACCGGGTCGGTCGCCGTCGATGTCGCTGACGAGCCCGTTGAGGTGCTCGAACTGGACGACGAGTCATTGCATGCCGTCGCCATCGTGGCCACGAGCACCAGCACCACGGCGAGGGCGCGTCGCATGCTGATCAGGTCTGGGCTTCGACCCCGGCTCCGACGGGAGCAACGGCGGGCAGGTCGGGGAAGTGGCACGCGGTCATGTGGTCGGCCACCGCCGCGTCCTTGTGCTCGAGCGTGGGATAGGTGTGCGTGCAGATGTCCTTCGCCTTCCAGCAGCGAGGGTGGAAATGACACCCCGCCGGGGGCTTGGCCGGACTGGGCACGTCGCCCTCGAGCACGATCCGCGTGCGTTGTCGCTCCAGCCGCGGATCGGGCAGCGGCACCGCCGAGAGCAGCGCCTGCGTGTAGGGGTGCTGAGGGTTGCGGTAAAGGTCGTCGGCCACCGCGGTCTCGACGATCCGGCCGAGGTACATGACCGCGACCCGGTCGGAGACGTGCTTGACCACCGACAGGTCGTGGGCGATGAACACGTATGTGAGCTTGAACTCCTGCTGCAGGTCGTACAGCAGGTTGATGATCTGGGCCTGGATCGAGACGTCGAGGGCAGACACGGGCTCGTCGCACATCACCAGCTTCGGCCTGGCCGCCAGCGCCCTGGCCACGCCGATACGCTGGCGCTGGCCGCCGGAGAACTCGTGGGGATAGCGCGCCCCGTGATCGGGCAGCAGGCCCACGGTCTCGAGCAGCTTGGCCACCCGGGCGCGGCGCGTGCGGCCGTCCTTCTCGAGATTCATCGCGATCAGCGGCTCGGCCACGATGTCGCTGATGCGCATGCGGGGATCGAGTGACGCGTACGGATCCTGGAAGATGATCTGCATGTCGCTGCGCGCGGTCTTGAGTTCCTTGCCCTTGAGCGCGCGGATATCCGTCCCGTCGAGCATCACCTCGCCGGCAGTGGGCTCGATCAGCCGCAGGATCAAGCGGGCCGTCGTCGACTTGCCGCAGCCCGACTCACCGACCAGCCCGAGCGTCTCCCCCGGCCGCACGTCGAACGACACGCCGTCGACCGCGTACACGGAGCCGACCTGGCGGCGGAGCACCCCCGAAAGGATCGGGAAGTGCTTCTTGAGCCCACGCACCGATAGCAGGGCGTCGGGGTCGGTCGGCAGGAGTTCGGCGGGATCCACCAGCTCTTCGGGCTGCTCGGTCACACCGGGCTCCCCGACGCCCGCACCGGCGTCAGCTCGCTTTCGGCGAGCGCGCGCCTGACCTTGGGCTCGAGCACGCAGGCCGCCTTGTGTGACGGCGAGACCTCGCTATATGCCGGAAACCCTTCCAGGCAGGCGTCGTTGACCCAGCGGCAGCGATGGGCAAACGGGCAGCGTTGGTCGTCCATGTTGAGCAGATTCGGGGGCTGACCGGGGATCGTCGCCAGCTTGGCGTCGGACGAGAGATCCAACCGCGGAACCGATCCCAGCAGGCCCCAGGTGTAGGGATGCTGCGGGTTGTAGAAGACCTCGTCGACGGTGCCCGCCTCGACCACCCGGCCGCCGTACATCACAAGCACGCGATCGGCCATTCCGGCGATCACACCGAGATCATGGGTGATCAGGATGATGGCCGATCCGAAGTCGCGCTGCATCGCCTGCATCAGCTCGAGGATCTGCGCCTGGATGGTGACGTCGAGCGCGGTCGTCGGCTCGTCGGCGATCAGAATCCGCGGCGTGTTCGCAATCGCCATCGCGATCATCGCGCGCTGCCGCATACCGCCCGAGAACTGGTACGGATATTCATCCGCGCGCGCCTTGGGGTTGGCGATTCCCACCCGGCTCAGCAGCTGCACACCCTCCGCCCAGGCCGCCTTCTTGCTCATGCCGCGATGCACTCTCAGCGGCTCGGACACCTGGTCGCCGATCTTGTACACCGGATTCAGCGAGGTCATCGGGTCCTGGAAGATCATGGCCACGTCGTCACCGCGCACCTGTCGCAGCTGCACGTCGGTGAGCTTGGTCAGATCCCGCTCGCCGTCGTCGGAGCGCAGCACCACCTCCCCGCCCAGAATCTCGCCGGGAGGGCTGGGAATCAGGCCGAGGATCGACATCGACAGCACGGTCTTACCCGAGCCGGACTCGCCGACGATGCCCAGCGTCTCGCCGGGGTAGAGCTCGAAGGACACGTCGTTGACCGCCCGCACGATGCCGGCCTGGGTGGTGAACTGGGTTCGCAGGTTGCGGACCGAAAGTACAGGTGCGGCCACGGTCAGTCCTTCAGCTTGGGATCGGCGGCGTCGCGCAGCGCATTTCCGAACAGGGTGATGGCGATCAGCGTCAGCGCGATCATCAGCGACGGCGCCAGCACCTCAACCGGGTTGATGGTGAGGAACGATTCACCCTCACCGGCCATGTTGCCCCAGGTGATCGACGGTGGTGGCACGCCTACACCGAGGAACGAGAGCGCGGCCTCGCCGGTGATGTTGGCGCCGATCGAAAGCGTCGCGAGCACCATCACCGGCGCCATCGAGTTGGGCAGCACGTGCTTCATCATGATTCGGTAGCCTCCGGCGCCCGCCGCCCGAGCCGCCTCCACATACTCGGTCTCACGCACGCCCAGCACCTGGCCGCGCAGCAGGCGTGCAAACGACGCCCAACCCGTGATCCCGAGGGCGATCAGCACCGACTCGGCGCTCGGGCCTCGCACGGCCACGATGGCGAGGGCGAGCAGGAAGAACGGGAACGACAGGAACCAGTTGGTGACCATGCTCAGCACCGCGTCGGTCTTCCCCCGCTTGAACCCGGAGATGCCGCCCACGATCACGCCAATCACGAGCGAGATGCCGGTCGCCAGGAACGCGATCGTGATCGAAATCCGGCCGCCGATCAGAAGCCGGCTGAAGATGTCGCGGCCGAGATCGTCGGTGCCGAATGGGTGGAATGGGTGGAGGCTGGGACCCGCGTGATAGACGGCGTTGGCCGAGAGATCGATGTGGTAGGGGTCCTCGGGGCGGATGTACGGCCCAAGCAGCTGGGTCAGGAGGATGAAGATCAGAAGGCCGAGCCCGAACACGGCGCTCTTCTGCTTGAACGTACGCCGCAGAATCTCCCGGGTGGGCGAAGGCGCGGCCGCATCGTCGAGATCGCCACCGACATCCGTGATGCCGATCGGCTCGGGCGTATTGATCAGATGTCCGCCGCTTGCATCCGCCATATCAGTCGGAGTCCTCGAGTCGGATCTTGGGGTTCAGGAAGGCGTACAGAATGTCAACGGCGGCGTTGACGACGACGAAGATGAACGCCAGCATCATCGTCAAAACGATGGTGATCGGCACGTCCCTGGCGTTGATCGCGTTTAGCACCAGAAGGCCCAGACCGTCCCAGTTCCAGATGAACTCGGTGATCACAGCACCGCCGAGCAAGAAGGCAAAGTCGAGGCCGATCAGGGTCACCACCGGCAGCATCGCATTCTTGAGCGCATGTTTGCCGATCACCTTGCTGGGCGGCAACCCCTTGGCGTTCGCGGTCTTCATGTAGTCGGCGCGAATAACCTCGAGCAAACTCGTCCGCATCACCAGTGCGGTCGAGGCGATCGAGATCAGCGCCAGGGTGATACACGGCAACATCAAATTCTTGACCCAGAAGGTGGGTTCGAACGAGGCTAAGAAGCTCGATGGGTTCTGGGTGTTGGCGTTGAACACGCCCGAGAAGTCCCACCCGAGGCCGGTGCCGAACACGTTGTTATGCGGCAACGCGAATACGAGCAGGATCACCGAGCCCACAACGAACACCGGCAGCGAATAGATGGCCAGGTTGCCGACCGTCACCAGCGAATCGATCTTGCGACGGTGCATGAGCGCCGAGAACACGCCCAGGCCGACCCCGAAGATGATCTCGAGGGTGATCGCGCCAATCGCCAACGCCGCGGTGCGTCCGACCTTCTCCCAGATCACGGTGGTCACAGGGGTGTAGCGCTGGACCGACCACGAGTCACCGAAGTTCATGTCCCAGGGCGGCCAGAAGCCCTTCATGAAGTGGATGTACTGCTCAGGATACGAGCGGTCGAGGTACAGCTGATGGCGCTTCTCGGCGAGGAACGCCGGAGTTGCGTTCTTGCCGGCAAGGATCCGGGCGGGATCGCCGGGCGCGAGCTTGAGCAGGATGAAGGCGATCAGGCTGACGCCGATGAGCGTCGGAATGGCCTGCAACAACCGGCGGATGATGAACGGGATCATGAGATGAGTTCGCCGCCTGTCACTGCCGGGTGAGAATAGCGCTCAGCGGCGCAACTTGGAAGGGGCGAGGACACGACCAACTGGCCTTTGCCGGCGAACCGAAGTCCGCCGGCAAAGGCCGATCAGGTCAGCTTAGGTGTGGGGCTGAGACCGATCCAGACCCATCACGGCGAAGTGGGGCGTGCCCATCTCGTCGTACTGGAAGTTGATGATCTGCGGTGACTTGACCCGCGCGACCCCGTAGAAGTAGATCGGGATCTCAGGAACGTCCTGCATGATCATCTTGCCGACCGCGTTGTAGTCGGCGTAGCGCTTGGCGGCGTCGGGCTCGGCCCGTGCCGCGAGCAGTCCAGCATCCACCTTCGGGTTGTCATAGAAGGTGTAGTTGTTGAGTCCTGCCTGCTTCGAGTCAAACAGCGGGAACAGGAAGTTGTCCATGAGCGGATAGTCGGCGAGCCAACCGAGCCGCCAGAACTCGAGCTGCCCCTTGGACAGCTTGTCCAGGAACGTGCCCCAGTCGTAGTTCGAGATCTTGACCTTGAATCCCGACTGCTCATAGCCCTGGGCGAGTGCCTCAGCGATGCGCTGGTTGCCCGGGTCGGTGTTGTAGCTGAGCTCGATCGACGGGTTCGCATCACCCGAGGACTTGACCAGCTGCTGGGCCTTGTTCGGGTCGTAGTGATACGGGGACATGCCCTTCTTGAAGCCCGGGATGCCCGGCGGCACCAGACCATCGGCTACCGAGCCGATGCCCTCGTTGATGTTGTTCACGATCGCCGGCGAGTTCGTGCCCCAAGCGAGCGCTTGACGCAGCGTCTTGTTGTGTGCCAGCTCGTTGTTGCCGTTCAGCTGGAAGCCGTAGTAGTACAGCGACAGCTCGGTTCCGGTCTGAACGTCCTTGCCGATGGTCGGGTCGGCCTGAGTGGCCTTGACCTGACCGGTCGGAATCCGGGCGTAGTCCTCCTGGCCGCTCTTGAAGGCCTGGAAGGGGGCTTCCTCGTTGGAACTCGGGTAGATCTGGAAGCTGACCTCGTTGATGTGCGCCGGCGTCCCGAAGTAGCCGGGGAACTTCTTGATCACGATCGACTTGTTCGGAACGAAGCTGACGAACTGGTACGGGCCGGCTCCGACCGGGAACTTCTCAAACGCCTTCTCCTCGGCGGACGTCCGCGCCAGCTGGGGCGGGAAGGCCCACGTGACGGGGTGACCAAGCGTGCCGGGGAAATCGGCGAACGGGGAGGTCAGCGTCACCTGAAGCGTGGTCGGGTTGATCGCCTTGACGCCACTCAGAACCTGCTTGTTCGAGTTGGCGCAGGCGTCGAATCCGACGATCGGCTGGAGGATGTATGAGACCTCCGATGCCGTGTCCTTGGCGCAGGCGATACCCCAGTCCTGCACGAACGTGTCAGCGGTCACATCGCCGTAGTTCTCACCATTCTGCCCGGGCTGGAACTTGACCCCGGAGCGCAGGTGGAAGGTAAAGACCGTGTTCTTGGCGTTGTGCTCCCAGCTCGACGCGATCGACGGCACCGTGGCCAGCGTCGTGGGGTCATAGTCGACAAGACCGGCGAACACGCTCTTCTCGACCGTCATGCCCTGGTCTTCCTGGCCGTGGATCGGCGTCATCGACACCGGCTCGGTCAACGGCCAGTTCAGCGTGCCACCGTTCGGGATCTCCGACGGGTTCACATTCGTGGTGGCGGAACTGCTCGAGCTGGAGCCCGAACCGCATCCCGCGGCCAGCACAACCGTGGCTAACACAGCCACAGGCGCGAGCCAGCGTCCGCTGGGGATCACAGACAGTCTCAACGCTATCTCCTTCATTCGACGAGGCGCCCGCGGTCGGGCATACCAGGGATAAGACGCATATTCGTCAAGAAAGTTTGTGCGCCTTCAATCAACGCGCGATCGCGAACCGATCGAGCCGCTCCACACCCATCACATCCACGCTCGCAAGCCGCACCCGGCGATCGACGAGAATCGACGAGAGCTCGTAGCGAAGGGGCGCGATCCGCGCATCGGCGAGCACCATCCGCTGAACTTCGTCGGGGTCTCCGAGCCGCCGGATGCCGGCTCCGGGCGCCGCCACGGCCAGCGCGCCGAGCATGCCCTCGGCAGACGGCGCCGCGGCACTGGAGTCGATCAGCCAGAGCGGTGCGCGGCGCGCGGCCGCCGCAGGCGAGTAGCGCGCCGGCGCGATTGGGAACGGACGTACCCGCAGTCCCGCGGCCGCGTATCCACCGAGGACGACCCCGGCGATCCGGCGGTGGAACGGATCATCGGGATAGGCCAGCCGCAGGTTCGAAGGTGGGCTCACGAGCAGAGACCTCGCGGCGGCCGGGTCGAACGGATACGGCGAGGCGGCGGGAAGATATTGCGGCAGGCCCTGAGGAATCAGCCCGTCGGCGGCGATGCTCGAGCCCGGCGCGACGTCGGCCGCCGATGCCTCGGCGGGCGTGGCCAGCGCGACCGCATGCCTGACGCCGGCCGTGAGCTTGCCGATGCCGACGGCGACCAGCTCGAGTCGTGGCTGGGAGATCAGGCCGGCGGCCAGCCGCGGATCGGATTTCACGAGCGAGATCTGGCCCGGCGGAACGCGGGCGAAATCGAGCCGGCCGGCCCGATAGTCGGCGAAGGCGTGGTTGAGGTCGTCGGGGGCGTACACATGCAGGTGGATCCGCTCGATCGACGGTGCCGGTCCCGGGAAGTCGGGATTTCGCACCAGATCGAGGCTCGATCGCCCGCGACTCGCGATTCTGTAGGAGCCGCCGCTGGGTAGCCACGCCACGGGTTGGGTGAGATAGGAGGCCCAGCCAGGATCGGGCGCCGCCAGGTGCACCACCACCACCCGGGGCGAAACCGCCGAGGCCGAAACCAGCCCGGGCAATGCTTCGGGGTGGGCTCGCACGACCGCCTTCCATCGTGCGACAAGATCGGCTGCAAGTCCACGGCGCAGCCGAAACGTGAACACCCGCGCAGCTCGGTCATGGCTCCAGCTGCGCGCAAGCATGCCGGTCACGTGCCCGGTCGCGGGGTCGAGCTGAACGGCTCCCACGCCCACCGCTTCTGCAAGCGTTGGATCATCCCGCCCATACAGCGGAGCGTTGAGGGTTCCATGCGCCCCGCCGACCGACACCGGCTCGATCGGCGCGGCAGCCGACCGGCAACCCGTGATCGCAAGCGAGGCTGCGAGTCCGCAGAGCACCCACAGGCTGGTGCGCCCAGGTCTACTCCAGCGCGTCTGCACCGGCCACGACCTCCAGGATCTCCTGGGTGATCTCGGCCTGGCGGGCACGGTTCATCTTGAGCGTCAGATCGTCGATCAGCTCGGCGGCGTTGTCGGAGGCATTGCGCATAGCGGTCATGCGCGCGCCATGCTCGGACGCGGTCGATTCGAGCAGCGCGCGGAAGATCGTCACCTCGAGGTATGCCGGCAAAAGCTCGGCGAGAATCTCGCGGCCGTCGGGCTCCTCGATGTAGGCACCCTGGATCTGCGCCACCGGTTCATCGCCGAGCACGTCTTCGGGCACCGGCAGCAGCTCCACCACGTCGAGCCGCTGCGAGAGTGCGGTGATGAAGTGGTGGTAGACCATCACCACCTGGTCGATCTCACCCGCCACGAACTGGTCGGCCACGTCCTTGGCGATCTCCTGGGCGTTGGCGTAGGTGGGGCGATCGGTCAGCCCGATGTATTCCTGGTCGAGCGTCTGGCGGCGGAAACGCAGGGTCGAACCGCCGCGGCGGCCGATGCTGAACCAGCGCACCTCGCGGCCCTGCCCGCGCTGATCTCGTGCGATTTCCAGCGAGCGCCGCACCACGTTGGCGTTGAACGCACCGGCCGAGCCACGATCGCCCGCGATGGCGATGATCGCGACGTTCGAGATCTGGTCGCGTTTGGCCAAGAGCGGCTGATCACCGACGCCGTACTTCTGTGCGATCTCCACCGTCAGCGACTGGAGCCGATCAGCATACGGACGCAGGGCGACGATTCGAGCCTGGGCGCGCCGCAGTCGCGACGCAGCGACAAGCTCCATCGCCTTGGTGATCTTCTGCGTGTTCTTGACCGAATGAATTCGGCGCTTGATGTCTTGCTGAGTTGCCATCGCGTGAGGTACCGGCGCTTAGGCCGCGGTCTGATCCTCTTCCACGTAGAACGACTCGGCGAACGCCTCGGCGTTGGTCTTCAGCGTCTCGGCAGTCTCGTCGCTGAGCTCGCCGCCCTTGATGTCGTCGAGCACACTGGAGTTGCCGCGAAGCTGCGTGATGAACTCCGACAAGAACCGCGGCACCTCGGCCACCGGCACCTTGTCGAGGTGTCCGTTGGTGGCCGCCCAGATGGCGACGACCTGTTCCTCGACCGGCCACGGCGAGTACTGGGGCTGATTGAGCGTCGCGACCAGCCGCTCACCGCGATTCAACTGCTGCTGGGTGGCGGCGTCGAGGTCTGAACCGAACTGGGCGAAAGCCTCGAGATCGCGGAACGCAGCGAGGTCGAGCCGCAGGCGGCCGGCGACCTTCTTCATCGCCTTGGTCTGCGCATTACCTCCCACGCGGGAGACCGAGATTCCGGCGTTGATGGCCGGGCGCACACCCGAGTAGAACAGATCTGACTGGAGGAAGATCTGACCGTCGGTGATCGAAATCACGTTCGTGGGGATGTACGCCGACACGTCGCCGGCCTGGGTCTCGATCACCGGAAGCGCCGTCAGCGATCCGGCGCCAAGCTCGTCGGAGAGCTTGACCGCGCGCTCCAGAAGCCGCGAATGCAGGTAAAAGACGTCGCCCGGATACGCCTCGCGTCCGGGGGGGCGCCGTACCAGCAGCGACATCTGGCGATACGCGTCGGCGTGCTTGGAGAGGTCGTCGTAGATCACCAGCGCGTGCCGGCCGTTGTACAGGAAGTACTCGCCCATGGCGCAGCCCGAGTAGGGAGCCATGAACTTGATCGGTGCGGCCTCGGTGGCCGACGCCGAGACGATGATGGTGTAATCCATGGCGCCCTCGCGACGCAGCACCTCCTCCACAGAACGCACGGTGGAGGCCTTCTGGCCGACCGCGACGTAGATGCAGATCACGTCCTGGCCCTTCTGGTTCAGGATCGTGTCGACGCAGATGGCGGTCTTGCCCGTGCCGCGGTCGCCGATGATCAGCTCGCGCTGTCCACGGCCAATCGGGATCATCGAGTCGATGGCCTTGATGCCGGTCTGGAGCGGCTCCTTCACCGGCTGGCGATCGACGACGCCGGGGGCCTTGAACTCCATCGGACGGCTCTCCGAGGTCTCAAGCGGGCCACGACCGTCCATCGGCTGGCCGAGGGGGTCCACCACCCGGCCGATGAGCGCGTCGCCCACCGGGATCGACATGACCTGGCCCGAGCGGCGCACGGTGTCACCCTCGGCGATCTTGTCCCACTCGCCGAACAGCACCGCGGCGACATTGTCTTCTTCCAGGTTCAGCGCCAGGCCGACCACACCGTGGTCGAACTCAAGCCGCTCCATGGCGACACATCGGTCAAGGCCGTAGATGCGGGCGATACCGTCGCCGATCTGAATGACCGTCCCGACCTCCTCGACCTCGGCCGAAACGTCGTAGCGCTCGATCTCGGTTTTGAGGATTGCAGCAATCTCGTCCGGACGCAGATTCACGCTTCACTCCCAACTGGAAGAGGGGTTTGCACAAGGGTGCGGCGCAGCTCTTGCAGGCGGCGCCGGATGGAGGCGTCCAGAAGGACGCCGCGGGCACGCAAGACCAGCCCGCCAATGATGTCGGGATCCACCGAAGCCTGGACGCGGGCGGTCTTGCCCACGGCGTCGGAGATCCGCTGCTGGAGTTCGGCCAGCTCGCTGTCGTTGAGGGCGATGGCGGTGGTCACCTCGATGTCGAGAATGTCCTCGTCCACCGCCGCGAGCTGGGAGTAGGCAACCTGGAGGTCGTGGAGCAGCTCCAGGCGGCGGTTGTCGACCAGGATCAACAGGCCGTTACGGGCGATGATCTCGGAGCCCTCCATCATCTTGGTGATGATGCGTTTCTTGGCCTCGGCCGGAAGCTCGGGATTGATCAGCGCCCGCAGCAGCGGCACATTGGACGCGAGCGCCTCGGTGAACTGCCGCAGGCTGGCATCGACTTCGGACACGCGGCCGCCGTCCATCGCCGCTCCGTGAAGGGCGCGGGCGTAGACATTCGCCGCCGGGTCGATGCGCTCGGCCATCAGTCTCCCGCTGCCTCGGGCGCGAACGACTCGAAGTCGACGTCTGAGAGCGCCGCATCGATCAGGCGTCGCTGCTCGGCCTCATCGAGCTTGCTGCGGACGATCTTCTCGGTCGCAGTCATGGTCAGCTCGGCGACCTGATCCTTGATCGTTGCCAGCGCGTGCCTGGTCTCGGCCGCGATCTCTTCACGAGCGCGGGCGAGCTGGCGCTCCTTGTCGGCCTCGATCGTGGCGAGCTCGGCGTGACGTTTGTCCTCCATCGCCTTGCGGGCGTCTTCGACGATCCGACCGGCCTCCTTGCGGGCGTCCGCGAGCTGGGCGCGGTACTCGTCCAGCGCCTCCTGGGCCTCGGTGCGCGCGGTCTCGGCGGCGTCGAGGTCAGCCGCTATCAGCTGGCGGCGTTGCTCGAGCATCTCCTGGATCGGTGTGTAGGCGTACTTTTTGAGCACGACCAGGACGACGATGAAGCACACCAGCGTCCACACCATCAACCCGTAGTTGATGTTGATCAGGTTGGGCTTTGCGGCCTCGGCGAGGAGCATGCAATCAGTCCTAGGAGATGATCGAGTATGCGACGAAGGACATACCGAGGGCGTAGAACACGATCGCCTCGGTGAGTGCGAAGCCGAGCCACATCATGCCCTGAAGCTGGCCGCGCATCTCGGGCTGGCGGCCGACGGCCTCGATCGTCTTGCCGAAGATGAACCCGACCCCGATACCGGGGCCGATCGCGCCGATGGCCGTCGCCAGGCCGAGCTCGATCGCTTTTGCTGCTTGGACGGTATCCGATGCCATTTCCCGTGACTCCTAGTGGTCGGGGTGGATTGCTCCACCGATGTAGATCGCAGAGAGAGAAGCGAAGATGAATGCCTGAAGGACGGCGATCAACGTGGCCTCGAGGGCGTACAGCGCGACCCCCATGCCCAGGCCGATCGGCTGGATGAAGTAGAAACTCACGCCGCCGAGCAGCGCGCCGATGCTCAGGAACACGGCGATCACGAGGTGACCGGCCAGCAGGTTGAAGAACAACCGGAAGCTGAGCGAAACCAGCCGCACGAGCTGCGACAGCACTTCGATGAACGCGATCAGCCCGATCAGAAGACCGATGGGCACGGCGTTCTTCCAGCTCGTGATCTTCGGCATTCCCGACGGCATCCAGCTCTTGAAGTAGCCGACGACGCCGTTGTACCGGATGCCCTCGATATGCGTGGCGAAAAACGTGACCAGCGTCAGCGTGAACGCCACCGAGAAGTTCGCGGTCGCGGCGTAGATCTGGAGCTTCGGCACGGTCAGCGACGTGCCCGGGATATACACGCGGTCATCGCCGAACGGCAGCGGAATGAACCCGATCACGTTGTTCATCCAGATGAACACAAACAGCGTCGCGATGTAGGGAAACCAGAGCTTGAGCGCCTCTTCGGGCAGGCCGGCGCGCGCGATCTGGTTGAGGCAGACGTCGTAGATCGCCTCGATCGCGGTCTGCGGCTTGTCGGGGCGGTTCTTCAGCCCCTTCCGGGTAACCAGCAGCACCAGGATGATCGAAAGCGCCGAGGCCATCCACAGGTAGATCACGGCCTTGTTGATATCGAGCTGGCCCGGGAGGTCGATGTACGGGTTCTTGATGAACTGCGTGAACTCGTCGACCGGGTTGAAGTCGCTGGCTGCCAGGATCACGTTCAGCATCAGAGCGAATCTCCCACGCCGCGCCGGTGAGTCGCGATCCGGGTGGCGATGTCGACGCTGAGCAGCAGCAACAGCAGAAGCACCGAGCTGATCGCCATCTCGCGGTTGTCCCTGGTGATCAGAAACAGCGCGAGCATCCCCACCCACGGTCGCGCCAGCATGCTGGCGCCCATCATGGCGACACCTTTGAGGCCGTCGGCCTGGGCCGCGCGCCGCTCGACAACGATGTTGACATAGCGGTTCAGCGCCCAGAACAAGGTCGCCCAGAACCACCCTTCAGCCGGCCAACCGGCCAGCAGGAACACCGGCAACGCGAGCAGCGCGAGCAGCGCATCAATGTTGTGCGCGAGCAGGCGTGAAGCTGTCGGTTGAGTCGATGTCACAGATCCCTATACCGGCGGTAGACGAGGTAGAAACTCACAGGGATTCCGATCATGGCGCCAGCGGCGCCGCCCGCGATCGGATATCCGATCGCCCATCCAACCACAAGGCCAGCCCCGGCGAAGACTACCAGGGCAGAGAGCAGAAAAATCCCCGCCGTCGCACCAGATGCGACCGGCTTTCCTGCCACGTCAACACGTCCTTTGGACGAGCACTAGGTAACCGTCGCGAAGTATGCCAGAACGGAGAGCTTGTGACAACCGGGAGAGTCTGTCACAATCGCCGCAATCTCGCATCCCTGGCCGAATTCTGATGGTCGACGGTCACGCCGCCGGGCGTCTTTGTGTCACATCGTCAGACACCCCGCGAAAGAGGCCCACAGCCTGCAAATGGCGAAGTTTCAGGATTTCGAGCGTATAGATCACATACAGGGAGGTCGCCAGCGCGAGCAGCCCCAGACTCCCCAGCACCACCACCGAAGTGGTGTCCCAACCCGTCCGGTGGCTGGGAACGAATCGCACCGCCAGCGCAAACGCCGACAGCACCAGGCACCAAGCGTACAGCGTCAGAGCGGTGCGGCGCTGACCGAAGCCGATCGATGCAAACCGATGGTGAAAATGCGATCTGTCCGCCTGGTAGATCGGCTGGCCGTACTTCATCCGCTTGAGAATCACGAACGAGGTGTCCAGGATCGGGAGAGCGAGGATCACGAGCGGGAACACCAGCGACACGGCGGCCGCGGTCTTGAGCACGCCCTGGATCGCAATCGTGGCCAGCAGATAGCCCAGCATCAATGCGCCACAGTCGCCCATGATGATGCTGGCGGGATGGAAGTTGTACCGCAGGAACCCCAGCGACGCACCCGCCACGATCGCACTGACCGCAGCCGCGTCGGGATGCGAGAGCGACGCCGACAAGATCGCGAACGTGAGCGCGGCGATCGCGCAGAACCCCGCCGCCAGCCCGTCCATGCCATCGATGAAGTTGACGATGTTTGCGATCGCGACGACCCACAGCACGGTCACGAGCACCGACCACCAGCCGAGATTGAACACGCCCACGAACGGCAGGGTGACGTGATCGATGCGGATCCCGAACGACACCGGCACCGCCGCGATCGCCACCAGGCCGGCCATCTTGACGCCGGGGTGAAGCGCGTGGATATCGTCGAGCAGCCCCAGGCCCAGCATCAGCGTCGCGCCCAGCATGATCCCCCAGAAACCATGGTGGTGGCCCAGAGCCAGCGCCGGGATCACGATGCCGGCGTAGATGGCGACACCCCCCAGCCGCGGCACCGGCTTGAGGTGCAGACGGCGGGCGTCGTTGGGCACGTCCAGCACTCCGAAATGCCATGCCGCCAGCGACACCGCCGGCGTGATCAACACCACCAGGAGCAACGCGACGACGAAGCCGACGCCGGCTGCCTGATAATCGACGAGTCCGTCCATCGCTCCAAGCGTATCGCCCCCGCCCGACTGACCCCGATGGTCAGCGCGTTCCGAACAGGCGGTCGCCCGCGTCGCCAAGGCCCGGGAGGATGTACCCGTCGCCGTTCAGGCCCGAGTCGACGGCCACGGTGTAGACCGTCACATCGGGGAGCGCAGCGGCCACCCTGGCCACCCCCTCGGGCGAGGCGACGATCGAGAGCAGGCTCATCCGCCGGGCTCCCTGACGGGCGCATTCCGTGAGTGCGGCCACCGCCGAGCCCCCGGTGGCGAGCATGGGATCAAGCATCAGCACGTCGCGCTCACCCAGGTCGCCCGGCAGCTTGCTGTAGTACTCGACCGGCTCGAGCGTCTGCTCGTCGCGGTACAGACCAACGAATCCCACCCGCGCCACCGGGATCAGGTCGATCACCGTATCGAGCATGCCGAGCCCGGCGCGCAGCACCGCGACCACCGCGACCTTCTTCCCCGAGATCCGCGCCACGTCGGTCGTCTGGAGCGGAGTCTCGACGGTCGAGCTCTCGAGCTCGAGGTCGCGGGTCGCCTCGTAGGCCAGAAACGCCGACAGCTCGCCCATCAGCTGGCGAAAGTCGCGGGTGGTGGTCGTACGGTCGCGCAGCAGTCCGAGCTTGTGCAACGCCAACGGGTGATCGACGATGACCAGCGGCACGGCGGACTAGTGGAACAGCTCGGGGTACCCGTGCATGAATGCCGGATACAGCGGCCGCGCGGCAAGCAGCTCCAGCGTCCGGGCGCGCAGGCGCGCCAGATCGGCGGCCGGGTCGAGCGTCTCGAGCATGATCGCGCCGACCTCCCCCATGTCGTCCTCGGTCAAACCCCGCATCGTGACCGCGGGCGTGCCGATCCGCACTCCGGAGGCGATCGTGGGCGGACGCTCGTCGAACGGGACGGTGTTTCGGTTGACGGTGATCGCCACCTCGTGGAGCCGTTCCTCGGCGTCCTTGCCCGACCACTGGGTGCGGCGCAGGTCGAGCTGCAGCAGATGCACGTCGGTACCGCCGGTCAAAAGGTCGAGTCCGCCGTCCATCAGGGTCGTGGCCAACGCCTTGGCATTGGCCACGATCTGCCGCTGGTAGGCCTTGAAGGCGTCTGACGAAGCCAGCTTGAAGCACACGGCCTTGGCGGCGACGACATGGCACAGGGGTCCGCCCTGAAGGCCGGGGAAGACCGCCTTGTCGACTGCCTGAGCGTGCTCCTGGCGGCACAGGATCATGCCCGAGCGCGGACCGGCGAGCGTCTTGTGGGTGGTCGAGGTGACCACGTCGGCGTGCTCCACCGGGTTGGGGTGAAGGCCGGCGGCGACCAGCCCGGCGAAGTGGGCCATGTCCACCATCAGAAGCGCGCCCACCTCGTCGGCGATCTCGCGGAACACGGCCGCGTCGATCACCCGCGGATACGCCGATGCGCCCGCGATGATCAGCTTGGGGCGGTGCTCCTTGGCCAGCTTTCGCACCTCGTCGAAGTCGATCCGCGAGTCCTCGCGGCGCACACCGTAGGAATGGATGTCATACAGCCGTCCCGAGAAGTTGACCTTGAGGCCGTGGGTGAGATGGCCGCCGTGGTCGAGCCGCAAGCCCAGCACGGCGTCGCCCGGATTCGCCAGGGCGAAGTAGGCGGCCTGGTTGGCCGGCCCGCCGGCGTGCGGTTGGACGTTTGCATGGTCAGCGCCGAACAGCTCTTTGGCACGATCGATCGCAAGCTGCTCCACCTCGTCGATCCACTCACATCCGCCGTAGTAGCGCTTGCCCGGATAGCCCTCGGCGTACTTGTTCGTGAGCACTGACCCAACCGCCTCGAGCACCGCCGGCCAGGTGAAGTTCTCCGACGCGATCAGCTCGAGCTGAGTGCGCTGGCGCCCCAGCTCGCGATCGATCAATCCGGCGATCACCGGGTCGGTCTCGGCCAGGCCCGAGACCTGGAACGACGTCAACATCTGCTCTGTTGTGGCCACAGCCCCTGCCTCCTGAGATTGCGATCCGGCGACCCGACTCTAACGCAAGGCGGCCAGCACCGAGTCACGCCCAGGGCCGTCGCGCAGCACCACCGGCTGCGGGCCGGTGACATCGATCACCGATGACGACGTCCCGGGCAGCCGCCCGCCGTCGATCGCGACAGAGGTCGCGTCGATCAGCTCGCGGGGCACATCGGCGAAGGTCGCCGGCGCAGGCTGCCCGCGCAGGTTGGCGCTGGTGATCACGAGGCCGCCGACGGCATCGGCCAGGGCGGCCACATCGTCGGTCAGGTCGGGAACCCGCACTCCGATGCGGGTGGCGTCCTCGCCGCACGCATAGGCGAACCGGCTTGCCGGATTCGGGATAACCAGCGTCACCGGCCCGGGGAGCACCGCGGTCAGAAGCCGGGTGATCGACCTGTCGGTCTGGGGCAGAAGAGCATCGAGCGCTGCGACCGACCCCAGCATGATCGCGGTCGCCTGTGATGCGGGCCGGAGCTTGAGCCGGTAAAGGTGCGCGACAGCCTCGGGCAGACCCGCGGCGCAGGCGATGCCATACACGGTGTCGGTCGGAAGGATCGCGAGCTCTCCGGCCAGCATTCGAGCCACCCGCTCCTCGGCGGTCATACCCGGCGCCCGATCACGAACCGCTCGACATCGGCGAAATCCCGCCGTACCCCGATATCGTCGAAGCCGGCCGCGGCCAGCGCCTCGGCGACGGCCGGGGTCTGGCCACGTCCGCACTCCAACGCGAGCCATCCACCCGCGACGATCGACCCCGGAGCCGTCTCGGCGAGCCGGCGCAGAAGCTCCAGCCCCTCTCGACCCGGACTGGTGGCGAGCCGCGGTTCCCAGATTTGCACCTCGGGTTCGAGAGTTTCGAGCTCCGCCGCGGGGATGTACGGCGGATTCGAGACGATCAGATCGAACCGGCGGTGCGCGACCGCGGTCACAAGGTCGGACCGCACCCACTCCACATCCAACCCCAGCTCGGTGCCGTTGGTGCGAGCGAGATCGAGCGCGGCCTCGGAGATGTCGCAGGCCGTGACTCGCGCCCCGGGAAGCTCCTTGGCAAGCGCCAGAGCGATCGCCCCCGAGCCGGTGCCGACGTCCAGCACCGCCGGCTTGGCCACCGCCTCGAGCAGATCGAGGCACAGGCCGACCAGCTCCTCGGTCTCGGGGCGTGGGATCAACACCCGGCGGTCGACCGCGAGATCGAGCGAGCGAAAGCCCCAGCGGCCAAGGATGTAGGCGACCGGCTCACGCGCCGCTCGCCGCGCCACCAGCCCGTCGACCGCGACCAGCTCGGTTGCAGTCAACTCCCGGTCATGGTGGGTGTAGAGCTCGCTGCGGGTGAGCCCGAGCGCGTGCCCGGTGAGCAGCTCGGCATCCAGCCGCGCGCTGGGGCTGCCGGCGGCCTCGAGCGTGACGGTCGCGCTCGCCAGGACATCACCGACCCGGGTCATCCGCCGGCGGCCGCGGCCAGCTTCCGTCGCTTCTCGTCGGCCTGAAGCGCCTCGGTGAACTCGGTCAGGTCGCCCGCGAGCACTCGGTCGAGATTGTGCGTCGTAAGGCCGATGCGATGGTCGGTGACCCGGTTTTGGGGAAAGTTGTAGGTACGGATCTTCTCGGATCGCTCACCCGTGCCGATCTGCGACGAACGAGCCTCGGCCTCCTCGCGAGCGCGACGCTCGCGCTCCTGCTCGTACAGCCGGGCCATCAGGATCTTCATCGCCCGCTCCTTGTTCTGGAGCTGGGAGCGCTCGTCCTGACAGGTGACCACGGTGTTCGTCGGCAGGTGTGTGATCCGCACCGCCGAGTCGGTGGTGTTCACCGACTGGCCGCCGTGCCCGCCGGCCCGGTAGACGTCGATCCGTAGATCGTTTTGATCGACCTTGATATCGACGTCGCCCTCGGGCTCGGGAAGCACCGCGACCGTCGCTGTCGAGGTGTGGATGCGGCCCTGTGACTCGGTCTGTGGGACACGCTGCACTCGATGGACACCGCTTTCGAATTTGAATATCGAATATGCGCCATCGCCGCGGATCTCGAACACGAGCTCCTTGAACCCGCCCGCGTCACCGCCCGAGGTCGTCACCACGTCGACCTTGAAACCTCGCTGGTCGGCGTAGCGCGTGAGCATCTGGTGGAGATCGCCCGCAAAGATCGCCGCCTCGTCACCGCCGGTACCGGCCCGCAGCTCGACCAGCACGTTGTGGTCATCGGCGGGGTCGCGCTCGAGCATCTCGAGCCGCAGCTGCTCCTCCAGTCCCGGGAGCTCTGAGCGGGCCTCCTCGAGCTGCTCCTGAGCGAACGCCCGCATCTCCTCGTCACCGTCGGAGCCGATCTCGGCGGCATCGGCCAGCTGACGTTGCAGCTCACGCCATCGCTGCGCCATCTGGTGGGCGGCGCTCAACCGCTTGTGCTCACGCGCGATCGCGGCGTACCGCTGCTGATCTGCGATCGCGTCGGGATCGCCAAGCTGGCGTTCCAGCTCGGCGAATCTCCGTTCAATTTCGGCTACCAGGGCTTCCATGGCGCCCTGGATCGTACTCAGTCGGCGGTCGGAGTCCCTACGCCGGGCCGTAGAAGCCGGCAGCCCATGGATCGAAGTGATCCGGCGCCTGCCAATGCGGGATCGACATCCCCGCGATATTGACCGTTCGAGCGGTCGGCTCGGCCCGATGCGCCACCGCGGCAGCGCACGCCTGGCATGCCGGCACGCGAGCCGGCGGCTCGCCCGTCGGGGCCCAGTCGACATCGACGACCGACAGTCCGTGGGCGGGATCGAAATAACACGGCCGGCGCTGCTCGGGGGCCTCTCGACCCTCGACCGCCGCCTGCGCGCACTGGACGGCGTAGAAGCCCTCCGCAACGGCTGCCGTGGCGGCCTGTACGTCTGCGGGATGCCGGGCACCGGCCAGCGCCTGGTTGGCCCGTCGCTCACACTCGCGAGCGTGGTCAAGCTCGGCCACCGCCTCGGGCGGGGTGCCGACCCTGCGAATCTGCTCGGTGAGCGCCGTGACATCGTGCTCGGCGAACCGCCGCACCTGATCGGTGAGCGCCGCGTCTGCGGACGAGCGGTTCTTGACGACCGTCCACACCAGCAGCAAGATCGCGGCCACGACGATCACGATCATGATCGGAATGAAGCTCGCAAATACCATCACGCCATCACCTCCACCGTCGCGCCGTCTGAGCGCGACTCCGCGGAGAGCACGTCGTTGAGGGCCTGGATCGAGACCTCGACCTGGTCCAGCGTCGGCTCACGCGTAGTCAGGGATTGAAGCCACAATCCCGGTTTGAGAAGCGTCTGCACAACCCTGCTATCGGGATGTCGGCTCCCAAACCTGATCAATTCATACGCAAGCCCCGCAATTACTGGCAAAAGTACGATCCGAGAAACGATCAATGTCGGCAACGCGGGCCGGCCGACGAGTGCGAATACGAAGATGGCGATCACCATCACCCACAGGAGAAATGCGGTGCCGCAGCGCACGTGCACCTTCGAAAACGACTGCACCTTCTCGGGGGTGAGCTCGGAGCCGGCCTCGAACGCGTTGATCGCCTTATGCTCGGCCGCGTGGTACTGGTAGACCCGTCGCAGATCGGGAATCAGCGAGATCAGTGCGAGATAGCCGATCAGAAGCGCCACCCGGATGCAGCCTTCGACCACCACGAACAGCGCGGTGTCGTGGATCGGCAGGAGCGACACCAGGAGCACCGGCGAGACCTTGAACACGATCACGGCGAACCCGATCGCGATCGCAAACGCGAACGCGAGCTGGCCCTTGGTCAGCTCGGTTGACTCCTCGGACATGTCGTCGCCATCGTCGGCGGCGTAGTTGGCCGACACCGCGAGTGCCCGAAAGCCGATCGCAAGCGACTCACCAAGCGCCACCATGCCGCGGATGACCGGCAGTCGCAGTACCCGGTGACGGGCGGCGGCGCTTCGGATCGGCACGCAGATGCTCGACACTCCGCCGTCGGGACGGCGCACGGCGACCGCCCATGACCCTGGGCTTCGCATCATCACGCCTTCCAACACAGCCTGACCGCCGACGTTGGCGCTCACTGTGTGTCCCGGATGCTTTCCATCCCTGGGACCATCGGCACGAACTCCTATGTGGTTGACCGCGCCTGGCGGCGACGAAACCGCTCAACGCGTCCACCGGTGTCCACGAGCTTCTGCTTGCCGGTGTAAAACGGATGACAATCGGCGCAGATCTCGACGTGCAGCTCGGGCTTGGTGGCGCGAGTGACAAAGTCGTTTCCACACGAGCAATGGACGTGTGAGACGACGTAGTTTGGGTGAATATCCGGCTTCATCTTGATCTCAGCTTAGCACGAGGTTTGCCTGCTCCACGGCGGCCTCCACGGCCTCGCCGTCGACGTCCAGGTGAGTGACGAATCGCACGGTCGTGGGACTCAGGTCGGCACACAGGACACCGACCGCGGCGAGCTCGGCCACGAGTTCGCGGGCGTTGTTGCCCTCGGCCACCCGGGCAAGCACGATGTTGGTCTGGACGGCGTCGGGATCGAACTCCAGCCGCGAGCCGCCGGCCAGTCCGAGCGCCAGAGCCCGCGCGTTTCGGTGATCCTGCTCGAGCCGATCGACGTGGTTTCGCAGGGCGTGCAGGGCCCCGGCGGCGATGATGCCCGCCTGCCGCATCCCGCCCCCGAAAAGTTTGCGATTGCGGCGGGCGCGCTCGACGAATACCTCGGTGCCGGCGACCGCCGAGCCCACCGGCGCACCCAGGCCCTTGGAGAAGCACACGCTGACCGAGTCCGCAGTGGCGGCGATCTCGGCCGGCGAAAGCCCGGTGGCGACCGCCGCATTCCAGATTCGCGCGCCGTCGATGTGCATCGCCAGGCCGTGCTCTCGAGCCCACGCCGACAGCGCGAGCAACCGTCCCTGTGGATACACCAGCCCACCCAGCTCGCCGACGGTGTTTTCGGCCCACACCAGGCTCTGGCGGGCATGGTGGATGTCGCTGGGGTCGCGGAGGTATCGCTCGAGCAGCTCGGGCTCGAGCACGCCGCCTGCACCGGTGAGGGTGCGGGGCTGGACGCCTGCCAGCGCGGCCACGCCACCCTGCTCGTGCACGACCACGTGCGCGAGCTCGTGGACGAGCATCTCGTCTCCGGGCCGGGTGTGCGAGCGCACCGAGATCAGGTTGCCCATCGTGCCCGAGGGGACGTACACCGCGGCTTCCTTCCCCAGCACCGCGGCAACCTCGCGCTCGAACGCGATCACGGTCGGATCGTCACCCCAGACGTCGTCGCCGACCTCGGCCGCGGCCATTGCTTCGCGCATCTGGGGAGTGGGCCGGGTGACGGTGTCAGAGCGAAAGTCGATCGTGCGCACGGCGGGCAGCGTACCCCGTCGCGGGCGGTCGCCGAACCGGTAGCATCACCGGCCATGTCAACGCCCCGCCGCCCTTCCGACTATCCGCCGCCGGTCCACGTCAACGAGTTCGTGGCCGCGCCCGAAGCGGCTGAGGACGAGCGCATCGACGTCGGCGTCCTGTTCGTGGGAGCCGGGCCTGCGGGCCTTGCCGGTGCGATCAGGCTCGGGCAGCTGCTGGCCGCCGATCCGGCGACCGCCGAACAGCTGGGCGAGGTACCGGTCGCCGTGCTGGACAAAGGCCGGGTCGTCGGGGCGCACCTGCTTTCGGGCGCGGTGGTCAATCCCTCCGCCCTGCGCGACCTGTTTCCCGATACCCCGCTCGAGCAGCTGCCGAGCTTCGGTCCGGTGCGGAAGGAGTCGGTGTTCATGATGCGCGAGGGCTTTGCCGCGCACATCCCCACTCCGCCTCCGTTCCACAACAAGGGCAACTGGATCTTCTCGTTGTCCCAGCTCGGGCGCTACCTGGCCGACCAGGCCGAGGAGCTGGGGGCGATGCTGCTGCCCGAGACCGACGCCCAGACGCTGCTCGTGTCCGATGGCACGGTGCGGGGGGTGCGCACCGGCGACAAGGGGCTCGATCGCGATCGTCAACCGGGGCCGAGCTACGAACCCGGCGCCGAGATCCACGCCGGCGCCACGGTGCTTTCCGAGGGCACCCAGGGTCATCTCGCAATGGCCCTCGGCGAGCATTTCGGGCTGACCCGCAAAAACCCCCAGATCTACTCGCTCGGCGTCAAGGAGGTGTGGCGGGTCGCGCGACCGCTCGACCGGGTCGTGCACACGCTGGGCTGGCCACTGCGGGCATCGGCGAAATGGGGCGAGAGCGGCGGCTCGTTCATCTACCCGATGGGTGAGGACATGGTCGCCATCGGCTTTGTGGTCGGCCTTGACTACCACGACGCCTCGCTCTCGCCGCACGATCTGCTGCAGCAATTCAAGACCCACAAGCTGATCCGGCCGCTGCTCGCCGGTGGCGAGCGCCTGGCGTGGGGCGCAAAGACGATCCCCGAAGGGGGCCTGCTCTCGGTCCCCGACCGGCTGACGGTTCCGGGAGCGTTGCTCACCGGCGATTCGGCCGGCTTCGTCAACGTGCCCAAGCTCAAGGGCATCCACTATGCGATGCGATCGGGGATGCTGGCTGCCGAGACGATCTACGAACAGCTCAAGGCGGGCGCCGATCTGGCTTCACCCGGCGCGCTCGAGAGCTATGACCGACGGGTTCGCCAAAGTCACATCTGGAGCGACCTGCACAAGGTGCGAAACATGCGCCAGGCGCTCAATCGCGGGCTCTATCTGGGTGGCGGTATGGCCAGCGCGATGGATCTCACGCGCGGGGCCTTCCCGGGCGGCAGCTTTGGCGTCAAGCGCGACGCCGAGGCCGCCCTGACGATCGGGCCGCGAGACTACCCGGAGCCCGACGGCACGCTCACCTTCGACAAGCTCTCGAGCGTGTTTCTGTCGGGGAACCGGACGCGCGACGACCAGCCCAACCACGTCCGCATCGCCCATCGGGTTCCCCGTGAGGTCGGCGAGGCGTGGGTCGCGATGTGCCCGGCCCAGGTGTACGAGATCTCCGGCGACGCCGGCGACGGCATCGTCGAAGTCGAGCTGACACCGTCCAACTGTGTCCAGTGCGGCGCGATCACCGCCAAGGGCGGCCGCCTGACTCCGCCCGAAGGCGGATCAGGGCCGGAGTACTCGAACCTCTAACCCGCGTGAATAAATGGTGCCTGGCACCATTTATTCACCGAGCGTTGAGTGCTTCCGTGAGCTTTGGGATGATCGTGAGCGCGTCGCCGATCACGCTGATATCGGCGAACTCGTGGATCGGGGCGTTCGCGTCCTTGTTGATCGCGATGATCGTGCCGGCGTTCGACATGCCGACCTTGTGTTGGATCGCTCCCGAGATGCCGCAGGCGATGTAGAGCTTGGGCGAGACGGTCTTGCCGGTCTGCCCCACCTGCATCGAGTACGGCACCCAGCCGGCGTCGACCACCGCTCGGGTGGCCGCCACCTCGCCGCCGATCGCCTTGGCCAGGGCCTCGACCAGCGGCACGTTCTCGGGGCCGCCCATGCCGCGCCCAACCGCGACCAGGATCTCTGCCTCGGTGATGTCCACGCCCCCGGTCTCAGCCTGCTCGCGGCCGACGATCCGCGCCTGCTGCGACCAGTCGGCAACGCTCACCGCCACCCGCTCGACCGGTGCCTGTGCCCCGGTCGATTCGGTCGGAGCAAAGGCATTTGCCCGCGCCAGCACGACACCCGTGCCACCGGCAAAGCCTGATTCCACGAGCACCGTGTCCCCCAGCGCGGGTCGGGTCGCGACCAGCGCATCCCCGTCCACGGCCAGATCGGTGGTCTCGCAGGCGATGCCCGCGCCCAACCGCGCGGCAAGGCCGGCGGCGGCGTCCGCGGAAACAACTCCAGCGCCGAACACGACACCGTCGGACTCCTTCGCCGAGGGCTCGAGCGCATCCACCAGCGGCTGTGGCAGCCCGCCGGCCAGGGCCGGGTCATCGGCGACCAGCACCCGCTGCGCGCCGTGACCGCCGAGCGTCGCCGCCCAGGCATCGTCGATCCCAGCACCGGCCACGATCGCAGTGACCTCCGCGCCAAGCGTCGCGGCTTTGGCGAGCACGCCCAGACTCTGGTCGGAGAACTCACCCTCGTCGTGGTGTACATGTACGAGCAGTTTCATACGAGCCCCCTCTCGGCCAGAATCGCAACCACCTGATCCGCCGAGTCACCGCCGGCGTCCTCGATCTTGACTCCCTCGGCCTTGCCCACCGGCGGCGCGACCGAGCGCACCACGCTGCGGGCGCCGTCAGCACCGACGCGACCGGCATCCAGATCGGTGTCGGCCAGCGCGAGCCGGTCGAGCGGCTTCTTCTTGGCACCCATGATCGCCTTGATGGAGGGCAGCCGCGGCGAGTTGATCGCGTCGGACACCGATACCACGGCGGGCAACGGCGCTTCGGCCAGGTCATACCCATGCTCGGTCTGGCGCTTGGCCTTGATGCCGGCGTCGCTGACCTCGAGGTGTGCGACCTGCGTCATCAGCGGCCGGCGCAGATGGTCGGCCACGGCCGCCGCCATCACGTAGCAGTCAGCGTCGGCGGCCTGTTGGCCCAGCAGTACCAGATCGACGTCCTGAGCCGCGATCAGGGTCGCGAGCGCATACGCGGTACCCGAGATATCCGACCCCGCCAGGCCAGGATCCGACAACAGGACCGCCCGATCGGCGCCCAGCGCGAGCGCCTTTGACAGCGCTCGAGCAGCGCTCTCTGGCCCCATGCAGATCGCGATGATCTCGGCGACGTCCACTCCGGCCTCGCGGATCCGGACCGCCTCCTCGAGCGCGTGGACGTCGAATGGATTCAGCTCCGAGTCGCCCGACCGGTCGAGCCGGTTGGTCGTCGGATCGAGCCGGCGTGCGGCTGTCGCGCTTGGCACCTCTTTGACACAGACTGCGATCTTCACAGGCAGCTCGTTCCCTTCTACTTCCCGATAAATGTCGGATTTCGCTTCTCGACGAACGCGTTGAGCCCCTCACGCGCGTCCTCGGTCGAGAACATCAGCGAGTACAGGTCGACCTCGTGCACAAGATTGCCACCGATGTCGCCGTGAAGGCTCCGGTTGGTCGCCTCTTTCGCGTAGTAGAGCGCCACCGGGCTCTTGGCGGCCATCGCGGTGGCGAGCTCGATTGCCCTGGGCATCAACTCGGCCGCCGGGTAGACGTGCTGCACCAGACCGCGTTCGAGCGCCTCGGCGGCATCGATCATGCGGCCGGTCAGGATCAGTTCCTTGGCATAGCCGATGTTCGTTGCCCGCGCGAGGCGCTGAGTGGCACCCCACCCGGGAATGATGCCGAGGTTGATCTCGGGCTGACCGAAATGCGCGTTCTCCGAGGCCAACCGCACGTCACAGGCAAGCGCCATCTCACAGCCCCCGCCCAGCGCGTACCCGTTGACCGCCGCGATCGTGGGCTTTCGCATCGTCTCGAGCTTGTGTGCGATCTCCTGGCCGAGCTCCGAATACGCGCGCGCCTCGAGCGGGGTCTTACCGGCCATCTCCTTGATGTCGGCGCCGGCAATGAACGAGCGCTCGCCGGTACCGGTCAGCACCACCACTCCCACACTGGAGTCAGAGCCCAGGTCGGTGAGCGTGTGCATCAGCTCTTCCATCAAGGCGGTGTTGAGCGCATTCAAGACCTTCGCGCGGTCGACAGTCACGATCGCAACCCGGCCGTCCAGCGAGATCCGCAACCCGGTACGTGGCATCAGACCGCCCCCAGCCGGCTTTGCAGGAAGTCGACGATACCCGCCGTCGGCGCTCCCGGCGTGAACACCTCGGCCACGCCGAGCCGCTTCAGCTCGACAATGTCATCGGAGGGAATCGTGCCCCCGACCACCACCAGCAGATCGTCCGCACCGGCCTCGGCCAACAGGTCGAGGATCCTCGGAACCAGCGTCATGTGGGCGCCGGAGAGGATCGAGAGACCGACGGCGTCGGCGTCTTCCTGGAGCACGGTCGCCACGATCTGCTCGGGAGTCTGGTGCAGCCCGGTATAGATCACTTCCATGCCCGCGTCACGCAGCGTGCGAGCGATGATCTTCGCTCCACGATCGTGGCCGTCGAGACCTGGTTTTGCCACCACAACTCGGATCCGGCCGCTCATCAGCCAGCGAGTCTACCCGGAGTGCGCCGGGGCGAACACCACCAGCAGCGTGAGATCCTCGGTGATCGAGTGAAACCGGTGCTCGACTCCGACGCCGACAAACACGGTGTCACCGGGCCCCACCGGATGGTCGGCGCCGTCCATCTCGATCCTTCCGCGACCGCTGAGCACGTGGTAGATCTCGTCCTCGGCGTGTGGGGTCTGAAGGTCGGGCTCACCCGCGCGCAGGGCATAGGTGCCGGCGCTCATCGCGGGTACGACCAGGAACTCGTGGTAGCTGTCACCGGATCCGATCCGGGCTGCGTCGATCTGCTCGCGCGTCCAGATTCCGGTGCGATCGCTCACGCGACGACCGCCCGCCGAGGAGTGTTCGATGAGACGACCGGGATCGTGAACGAGACGGTGCAGCCCCCTCCGGGTTGGCTCGAGACCCCGCAACTGCCACCGGCGAGCCGGATCCGCTCCGTCATCGCCTCGAGCCCCATGTGCAGGCGCAGGTGCTGCGGATCGAGCCGGCGCGGGTCAAACCCCCGGCCGTCGTCGCGGACGAGGCCGGAGATGCCATCCATGGTGGCAGAGATCCGTACCCAGAGATGCGACGCACCGGAATGTTTGCGGGCATTCACCACCGCCTCGCGCACGGTGCGATAGCAGAGCTCCTCGATCACGCCGTCAAACCGGGTGTCAGGGACGTCCACCGAGATCACGAACCCGGCCTCCCGCGCGGCCTCCTCACACAGCGCGTTGATCGCAAACTTCAGCCCGTGGCGGTCGAACCGCTGGGGACGAAGCTCGAACATGAGGTGGCGAGTGCGTTCCAGCGCAGCCGAGAGCGCGGACCGGGTTTCCGAGACCAGCGTGGTGGCCGCGGGCGGCTCACCACCGAGCATCCGCTCTATCCGATCGAGGTTGAGCTGAAGCGCTGCCATCAGTTGCACGGTGTCGTCGTGCAACGCCCGGGCGATGCGACCGCGTTCCTCTTCCTCGGTCAGAAGCATGCGCTCGAGCAGCTGGCCTCGCTGGTGGTCGAGCTCACGCAGCCGGTCAACGGCGCGCCGCTGGGTGGTCACGTCGCGGACGGTGCCGACAACACGGCCAGATGCCACCCGCCGGCCCTCGACCTCCAAGAACCGCACGGTGCGATCGGACGGTCGCAGGAGCTTGAACGTAAAGCGAAACTGCTGCGAGCCGATCCGCCGCCGCAGCCGCCGCAGCCGAGCTCGCTCCTCGCTATCGAGCAGAGCCAGGCACGACCGCAGGCTGGGAACGAACCCGCCTGGATCGACTCCCACAAGCGCGTACAGCTCTTCCGACCACGACAGGTTCGCGAGCGAGGCATCGGCGGTCCAGGTCGCCATCGCCGCGGCCCGCAGCGCCTCCCCGCGCTCGTGCTCGGCCCGCAGCTGAGCGCTCAGATCTCGTCCGACCAGCATCATGTCCCGCGCACCGCCGCCGGGTGTCTCGAGCGTGATCGCCGACCACTCGACCATCAATCGATCGCCGGCGGCCGAGCTCACCTCGACCACGTGGTCGGAGATCCCGTCCGAGGTGATCATGTCGAGCAGCTCCGGGGCGCTCACCAGATCCTGCACAACCATGCCCAACGCCGCCGCCTCGGGGTGACCCAGCAGAACCTCGGCCGCAGGGTTCCAACCCAGAATGTGCCCCAGCGAGTCGACGGTGATCAGCGCAACCGGCATCCGCTCGACATGCTCATCCAGGCGGCGCCGAAGCCGGGAGCGCTCTCGCGTATCTCGCATCACGACCGCCCTGAAAAGCGGCGTGCCGGTGGCTCCGTCACGAACGATGGAGAGGGTGGCGTCGACTTCGATCGGCTCTTTGGTGACGGTGTGCATCAGATGGAGCCGGCCCCGCCAGGGAGCCACCGGAGTGTTCCCGTCGACGGCGGGCATCTGTCCACGCGACTCCGGCATCAGGTAGCCGCCGGTGTCGGGCAAGAGCTCCGCGCCGGCCTCCTGGCCGACCAGCACGCGGCCGGCGCGATTGAGGTAGAGCATGTGGTCGTCGAGCGAGGCCACCGCGATGAACTCGTCGGCCTGGTCGACCAGCGATTCGAACGAGCGCAAACGGCCGCGGGCCTTTTCCTGCTCACCGATCTCCTCCAACATCAGGCCGATCGACTCGATCGCCCCGTCGGCGCCCATCACCGGAAAGTAGGTTTGGCGGTAGAGCTCGGTGACACCGTCGGCGGCGGTGTAGGGGACGAACAGGTCATCAACCTCCTCACCGGTGGCCGCGATGTGCGCAACGGTGGCCATGATCAAGGCGCCGTTTGCGGGCGCGATCTCGAGGATCGATCGGCCCTCGAACAGCGCTTCGGGCGGCACCTGGGCGGCCCGGGCAGCACCGGCGGTGCCGCCGATCACCGTTCCGTCGGGAGCCAGGATCACCATGACGACGGGGATCTTCTGGAGCAGACCCTCGAGTGATGCAACATCAGCGATCCCGCCCACGGCGAGAACCCTATAGCAGGGCCGCGCCGAGTGAGAGCGGGATCATGCCAGGGACGAACCGGGCCGCCACAGCACGTCCCCGCGGCCGTCGTCATTGGCCCGGCGAGCAAGAATGAAGAGCAGGTCGCTGAGCCGGTTGAGGTACCCCAATGCGTGGGGGTTCACGGCCACGGTGTGCGCGAGTGCCACCGCGTGGCGTTCGGCCCGCCGGCAGGTGGTGCGGGCGACGTGCAGCGCCGCCGCAGCCGGGGTGCCGCCGGCCAGCACGAAACTCTCGAGCGGAGCGAGCGTGTCGCCAAAGCGGTCGCACGCGGCTTCGAGCGCCGTCACGTGCTCAGGTGTGATCCGCAGCCGGCTCTTGCCATGGCCGCGTTCGGTATCCACCGGCACCGACAGGTCGGCACCCAGGTCGAACAGATCGTTTTGCACGCGACGCAACAGGTCGGCCACCTCGGAGTCGACGCCGGCGGCAATCGCCACGCCGATCGCGGCCCCGGTCTCGTCGACCGAGCCGTAGGCCCACACACGCGCGTCGTCCTTGGAGACGCGCTCGCCGTCGCCGAGGGAGGTCTGTCCCGCATCGCCGGCGCGCGTGTAGATCTTGTCGAGGCGTACCACGAGTCAGAGCCTAGCCGATCAACTCGGGGGCTCCTGGTGCTCGCGCCGGAGCTCTGCGAGCAGCGCCGAAACGGCCGGGCCCGGCTGCTCGCCGCGCCGCCATCCGAGCACGAAGCCCCACTCCAGCAATGGCTCTTCCAGAGAGATCTCACGCAGACGCCCCTCGGCGAGCTCGCGCCGCACCGAGATCTCCGGAACGATTGCGAGACCGAGGCCGGCTTCCACGCAGCTCTTGACCGCCTCCAGGCTGAACGCCTCCAGCCGCCCGGCGGGCTCCACCGAAGCGGTGTGCAGCAGCTGGTCGAGCTCGCGCCGGTTGATCGTGCCCTGATCGCGCATGACGAGCACGTGCGCGCCGAGGTCGGCAAGCGTGCGGGGATCGCTCTCGCCGCGCCCGGGAGCCCCGATCAGGATCGTTCGCCCGTGCCCGAACCGGGCGATCTCGAGATCACCGGGATCGGTGTGCTCGGTGAGCATGGCCGCATCGACCTCTCCCGATCGCAGCGCCGACAGCACCCTGGCCTCGTCACCGACGACGAACCCCACATCGAGGCTCGGCAGCCGCTCGCGCAACCTCGCAATCGCCGGCGGCAGCACATAGGTGGCCAGCGCCTCCCCGCCCGAGACCCACAGCCTCAGCCGATCGCTTGCGACCACCCGGTTGAGAGCCGCTTCGGCCTCGGCATCCAGCACCAGCGCCCGCTCGGCGTACGGAAGCAGCGCCCGCCCCGCGGGAGTGAGGTGCACAGAACGCGGCGCTCTCACCAAAAGCGCGGTGCCCACGCGCTGCTCGAGCGCCCGCACCGCACCGGAGACGGTTGGCTGTGACACACCCAGCCGCTCGGCGGCACGGGTGAAGCTTCCCGCTGCGGCCACCTCGACGAGCGCGGCTATCTGAGCGGTCGGGTAAATAGGCATACACCTATTATAACGGAACCTCTACGTGTTTTGTCTATCGAGATCTGGGCGGTAATGTGAGGTCATGTCCCGCCAGCGCTCCATCCTGCTCTACGCCATCGGCTCGCAGGCCGCGCTGTCGATGATCACGTTTGGACTGCCGGCCATCGGCAGCGACATCGAGCAGAAGTTCGGGCTCGGTGCCGCCGCATTCGGGGCGGTGTTCGCCGCGGTCGGTGTCGGCTCGGGACTCGCATTGGTACCTGCGGGCATGCTGGTCGATCGCTACGGCGCACGCAAAATCCTGATCGCCGGCGGGACGGTCACGGGCATGGGACTGATCGGCGCCGCGTTTGCCCCAAACGCCTACGCATATGCGGCGGCGCTGTTCGTCGCCGGAGTGGGCGGGGCGGGGGTGCCGGTGGCGGGAATGACGTCGCTGCTGCGCGAGTTCGCGCCGCAGGAGCGTGGCATGGCCCTGGGCTGGCGTCAGCTGGCGGTGCCGCTCGGCGGCGCGGTGGGATCGATCGCGTTGCCTGCACTCGTGTCGATCGGTGGGCTGCGCCTGGCGATGCTGGTCGCTGCGGTGGCCGCGAGTGGCCTCGCCTTCGGCTTTGCCACCGTCGCCGGTGACGACCGCAGCGAGGTGCGCTCGCGCGGGCTCGGCGGCGTGCTTTCGATCCCCCAGATGCGGCGGCTGCTGGCCGTTGGGTTCCTGTACGTGTGGGGGCTCGGCGGCGTGCTTGCCTACTACATCCCCGCCGCCGAGTCCGGAGGGCTGTCGGCCACCCAGGCCGCCATCGGGTTCACCGTGGTCAACATCACCGCCGCGCTCTCGCGGATCGTGTGGGGCCGCCTGGCCGACAAGAACTCGGGCACTCGGAGGATCAACGTGCTGCGCTCGACCGGGCTGGTCGCCGCGGCGGGGGCGGTGCTGATGCCAATCGCGCTGGCAACCGGCACGGTCACCTCCCTGGCCGCGACCGTGGCCCTGGCCTTCGGGGTGTTCGGCTTCAACGGCGTCCTGTACCTGACCGCCGGGGAGATCGCCGGCGCCGACCGCGCCGGCCGCGCGGTGGGGCTCGCCTCGATGGTGGTATTCGGATGGGGATCACTGGCCGCCCCGGTTGCCGGTCTGGCGATCGAGGCAACGGGCTACAACGTCGTGTGGGGGATCGCCGCCGCCACCGGAATCGCCGGCGCCCTGGTGGCAAGCTCGATGTTGCGCTCGACACGCGGCACCAACGACCGCATACTCGATGGATGGGACGCGGCCTCAACCGACTGACGGGCGGCTCGACCGTCGCGGCCGCGGCCGCCTCGTGAACCCGGTCGCTCGAGCGCTGATGATGGCGGGCGGCACGCTCGCGCTCGTGGTCGCCACCACAATCGGACTCGCCGACACCGCGGTGCTCACGGTGGCACTCTCGGGAGCCGCCAGCGCGGGCCTCGCGTGGCGGATGAGCCGGCTTCGCCCGGGAGGGCTCCAGAATCTGTACGCATGGGCGTGCTGCGTGTTCGGCGCCACCACGGCGGGGCAGGGCTACCTCGCGATCAGCCTGGGCGTGACCGGTACATCGAGCCTCCAGGCGTGGCTGTGGGTGATCGCCGGGCTGATGGTCATCTCCGGCGCCACCGTCGCTTTGCTCCGAAAACCGCGCCCAGCCCGCTAGGGCTACATCGGGCGCACGCAGTCGGTACAGCCGTCGAGCGTCACGGCTGGCCCTCCCACCTGAGCCCACCGTCCGACCGTATACGGCTGGCCGCCGATCGGCGCGAGAAACACGCGGCTCTGTCCGGGAACGTGCACGCTGAAGCTCCCGTCCGACGCCGTTTTCACCTGCGCAACCGGGGCGGGCGGATTGGCCATCACCGGGCCGAACGAGATTGGCCGCGGATACACGCCGATGGTGGCGCCCGCGACCGGCGAGGTGGTGCCGGGATCGGACGAGGTGTGCTTGACGAAGGTGCCGGTGACCAGATCGCCGCCGCCCGTGGACGGCCCGCCGGAGGACCCCGACCCCGAACTCTGGCCACAGGCCGACAACATCAGCGTCACGAAAACGGCTGTGAGGATCACTCTCATACTGCTTAGACGGCTCCCGGCCGCCTGCGGTTCACGTGGTCGTGTAGTCGTAGAAGCCGCGCCCGGACTTACGGCCCAGCCGACCGGCCTCGACATAGCTGCGAAGCAGTGGGCACGGACGGTATTTCGCGTCACCCAGGCCCTCGTGGAGCACTTCCATGATCGCCAGCACCGTGTCCAGACCGATCAGATCGGCCAGCGTCAGCGGCCCCATCGGGTGGTTCATCCCGAGCTTCATCACCGTGTCGATCGACTCGCGATCACCGACACCCTCCATCAGGCAGTAGACGGCCTCGTTGATCATCGGCACCAGAATCCGGTTGGAGATGAATCCCGGGTAGTCGTTTGCCTCGGCGACGGTCTTGCCCATTCGCTCGGCCGCCGCTCGCACCGTCTCGGTGGTCTCGTCACTGGTCTCGAGCCCCCGGATCACCTCGACCAGCGGCATCAGCGGCACGGGATTCATGAAGTGCATCCCCACCACCCGGTCGGGTCGTGACGTCACCGCCGCAAGCTTGGTGATCGGAATCGAGCTGGTATTGGAGGCCAGCACAGCACCGGCACCGGCCGCCGCATCGATCTCCTTGAAGATCCGCAACTTGAGCTCGACGTTCTCGGTGGCGGCCTCGATCGCGAGGTCAGCCTCGACCGGCGCCGAGGAGGACGTAATCCGCCCGAGCGCCGCTGTGGCCGCATCGCCGTCCACCTTGCCCTTGTCCACCAGCTTGGCCAGCGAGCGCTCGATCCCCGATCGCGCCCGCTCGAGCTGCGAATCAGCGACATCGACCAGGGTGACGTCGAAGCCTGCGACCGCGGCGACCTGCGCGATCCCCGCCCCCATCTGGCCCGCGCCGACGACGCAGATGCGCTGCGTCACGGCGCCGGCACCTCGAGCACGATGGCGTCGCCCTGCGCGGCGCCCGAGCAGATCGCCCCCACCCCGATACCACCGCCACGGCGGCGCAGCTCGTGAATCAGTGTGATCATCAGCCGGGCTCCAGAAGCGCCCACCGGATGTCCCAGCGCGACCGCGCCGCCGTTCACGTTGACCTTCTCCGGATCGACGTCGAGCAGCTTGATCGTGTTGAGGGCGACGGCGCTGAACGCCTCGTTGACCTCGATCAGGTCGACCTGGTCGAGCGTCAGCCCGGCCTTGGCGAGCGCTGATCGAGTGGCCCCCGCCGGCGTGCGCACGAGGTAGGCGTAGTCGTCTGCGACGTGCCCGCTGGCCAGGATCCGGGCGAGCGGGGCGTGGCCATGCTCGGCCGCCCAGTCCTCGTCGGCGAGCACCATCGCGGCGGCACCGTCGTTGACCCCCGGGGCGTTCCCGGCAGTTGTGGCGCCGTCGCGGCTGAACACCGGCCGCAGTGCTGCGAGCTTCTCGGCCGAGGTGTCGCGGCGTGGGCCCTCATCGTGCTCGACCACCGTGTCGCCCTTGCGACCGGAGATCGTGATCGGCGCGATCTCCTCGGCGAACTTGCCCGATTCGATCGCGGCCACCGCGCGCTGGTGGCTGCGCAGCGCCCACGCGTCCTGGGCCTCGCGCCCGATCCCGATCTCGGCACTGACGTCGGAGTTCTGGGCGGCCATGATCTTGCCGTCGAAGGTGCAGGTGAGGCCGTCGTAGGTCATCGAGTCGACCAGCACACCGTCGCCCATCGTGTACCCAAAGCGGGCCTTGGGGACGAGATACGGGGCGTTGGACATGCTCTCCATGCCCCCTGCAAGCACCACCCGGTATTCCCCAGCGCGGATGTAGATGTCGGCCATCGCCGCTGCCCGCATGCCCGAGGCGCACACCTTGTTGATCGTCTCTGACCCGGTCGTGTTGGGCAGCCCGATCCCTGCCGAGACCTGCCGCGAGGGGATCTGACCGGCACCTGCCTGCAATACCTCACCCATCACCACGTAGTCGATCTGGTCGGTCGAGACGCCCGAGCGCTCCAGCGCAGCAGCTGCGGCATGCGTGCCGAGTTGTGGCCCCGACAGCGACGCGAGTCCGCCGCCGAGGCGGCCAAACGGGGTGCGGGCCGCTCCGATGACGACGGTTCTTGCCATACCCAACGCTCCTTAAAACTTGACGATCGGACTCCGATCAAGCATAGTCAAGCCCATCATGATGCTCATGAACAGCAACAGCTGGTGGTGGCCCAACGAGCGAGGTGCGGCCCGCTAGCGACGCTGCGGCATCCCATCTCGCTCCTCGAGCTCTTCGTCGGACACCGACGGGGAGCTTTTTTGTTTCTCCCGAAAGATTGCAATGACCGAACACATCACCCGCACCTTGCCCGCAGACCTCCTGACTCCGGTCGGGGCGCAGCTGCGCCTGCGCGAAGCATTGGGCACGCCGTCGTTTCTGCTCGAGTCGGTCGAGCGCGGCGAGCAGGTCGGCCGCTACTCGTTCCTGGGTGCCGGGCTCGCCACCGTCGACTCGCTCGAGGAGGCGGCGGCGTTTGCCGCCGCCCGTCCCAGCCCGCCTCCCGGTTTGCCGCCGTTCGTCGGCGGAGCGGTTGGCTTCATCGGCTACGACTGGGTGTCGGAGTTGGAGCCGGTCGAGCTCCCGCCTCCACACCCCGACGATCCCGACCTCCCGCGGACGCGGTTCATGCTGACAGACGCAGTGGTCGCCTTCGACCACGTCCGGCGCGTGATCACCATCACCGGCGAGCCGGAGGCGGTCGAGCGCGTGGCAACGGCGCTCGCCTCACCCGCCACCGTCGAGCAGACCGCACCGATGAGCCCGGGTGAGGCGACTGCCGAGATTCCCCACGCTCGGTACCTCGAGATCGTCGATCGGGCGAAGGAGCACATCGCCGCCGGCGACGCCTTCCAGATCCTGCCGAGCCAGCGCGTACACCGGCCCACCGAGGCCTCGGCGTTTGCGCTCTATCGCGCACTGCGCGCGGTCAACCCCTCGCCGTACATGTTCCTGCTCGACTTCGGCCCGTTCCAGCTGATCGGCTCATCGCCCGAAACCCACGTGCGGCTGGGCGCCGACGGTGAATGCGAGCTGCGACCGATCGCCGGCACCCGGCCTCGTGGGCACGACCGGGCGCAGGACGATGCCATGGAGGCCGAGCTGATGGCATCCGACAAGGAGCGGGCCGAACACGTGATGCTGGTGGATCTCGCCCGCAACGACCTGTCGCGAGTGTGCCTCCCCGGCTCCATCAGGATCGAGCGATTCATGGACGTCGAGCGCTACTCACACGTCATGCACATCGTCTCGCGCGTGTTCGGCCAGATCGCCGAGCCTCACGACGCCGCTGCACTGCTGCGCGCGACCTTCCCGGCAGGCACGGTCTCCGGAGCCCCGAAGGTGCGGGCAATGCAGATCATCTCCGAGCTCGAGGGACGCCGCCGCGGCGCATATGCCGGCGCCGTCGGCTACCTGGGATTTGGCGGAGACATGGACACCTGCATCGCGATCCGCACGATGGTGTTGCGAGACGGCATCGCCTACCTCCAATCCGGGGGCGGCGTGGTCGCCGACTCGAGCCCGGAAGGTGAGTATCAGGAGGCGATGAACAAGATCGCCGCGCTGGCCGTGGCCATCGACCAGGCCGAGACGGGAGTGTACGGACCGTGAAGGTGCTTGTGATCGACAACTACGACTCGTTCACCTACAACCTGGTGGACTACATCGCAACCGCCGGCGCGGAGGTGCACGTGGCCCGTAACGACCGCATCACCACCCTTGAAGCCGCGGCGCTGCACCCGACCCACGTGGTTGTCTCCCCCGGGCCGGGGACGCCTTCCGAGGCGGGAATCTCGCGGCAGGTGATCGAACAGTTCCAGGGCCAGATCCCGATCCTCGGGGTGTGTCTGGGCCACCAGGTGATCTGTGAGATGAACGGCGGCCGGGTCGATCGGGCCGGAGCGATCGTGCACGGCAAGCCCGACATGGTGAGCCACGACGGCTCGGCACTCTACGCCGGGCTTCCAAGCCCGTTCGAGGCCGGCCGCTACCACTCGCTGGCGGCACTGGAACCGATCCCCGACGTGCTGGTCGTGACCGCGCATACCCCCGACGGCGAGGTCATGGGGGTGCGCCATCGCCAGCATCCCACCCATGGTGTCCAGTTTCATCCCGAATCGGTGCTGACGCCACAGGGACGCACGTTGATCGCAAACTTCCTCGCGATGGAGGCAACATGATCACCGAGGCAATCAAGCAGCTGGTGGAGGGCCGCGACCTGTCGGGCGAAGAGGCTCACGCGGCCATGATGCAGGTCATGAGCGGTGACGCCAGCCAGGCCCAGATCGCCGCGTTCGTGGTGGCGCTGCGGATGAAGGGCGAGACGCCCGACGAGATCGCGGGATGCGCCCGGGCGATGCGCGCCCACGCCACGCCGTCGATCCCCAGCCGCGACGGTCTGGTCGACACCTGCGGAACCGGTGGTGATGGAGCCGAGACCTTCAACATCTCGACCTCGGCCGCCCTGGTGGCCGCGGGCGCGGGCGTCGCGATCGCAAAGCACGGCAATCGCGCGGTGTCGTCGCGATGTGGCTCGGCCGACGTGCTCGAGGCGCTCGGGGTGCGAATCGACCTGTCGCCGAGCGACGTTGCCAGGAGCATCGACGAGGTCGGATTCGGGTTCCTGTTCGCGCAGGCCCACCATCCGGCGATGCGCCACGCCGGCCCGGTTCGCCGCGAGCTCGGCGTGCGCACGGTGTTCAATGTGCTTGGCCCACTGACCAACCCCGCGGGCGCGCGCCGCCAGGTGATCGGCGTGTACGCACCCCACCTGGTGGAGCCGATCGCCCAGGTGCTTGCCCAGCTGGGGGTCGACCATGCCCTGGTGGTGCACGGCGCCGGCGGCCTGGACGAGCTCACTCCCACCGGCGAGAACATGATGGCCGAGGTGCGTGACCAGACGGTGACCCTCTCGACGCTCGATCCCCGCCCGCTGGCCGATGGGCCGGTTCCGGGGTCGGCCGCGGATCTGCGAGTCGAGGGCGGCCCGGTCGAGAACGCTGCGGTGATCCGCACGGTGTTCGATGGCGAGCGTGGCCCGCGTCGCGACGCGGTCATCCTCAACGCCGCGGCGGCGCTGCTGGTCGGGGCAGCGGTGGACGACTTCGAGTCCGGCATCGAGCTGGCCCGAACGACGATCGACTCCGGCGCCGCTCAGCGAAAGCTCGACGAGCTGGTGGCGTTTACTCAGGCCCACGCGGGGCCCGCGGCGTGAGCGGCTACCTCCAGTCGCTCGGGGCAGAGCTCCGCACCGCACCGCCCCCGCCGACCCGCGGATTCGCCGCCGCGCTGACCGCCGGACCGAGCGTCGCGGTGATCGCCGAGGTCAAGCGGGCATCCCCATCCCAGGGCGCGATCGCGCCCGATGCGAGCATCGCCGGCACCGCGGCGGAATACGCCAGATCGGGTGCCGCGGCGATGTCGGTGCTGTGCGCCGCCCGCGACTTCGGCGGCAGCCTCGAGCACCTGACCGAGGCCCGGGCCAGCTCTCCGCTCCCGGCGCTGGCCAAAGACTTCACGCTCTTCCCCGATCAGGTCGCCGCCCAGCGCATGGCCGGCGCCGACGCGATCCTGGTGATCCTCGCCATGGTCAGCGACTCCGAGGCGCGACGACTGATCGACCTCGCCGAGCTGCTTGGGATGGACACGCTGGTCGAGGTGCACGACGCCTCGGAGTGCGAACGCGCGGTCGGTCTCGAGGCCGCGGTGATCGGAGTCAACGCCCGCGACCTGGAGACGATGGAGATCGACACCACGCGTCAGCGCGAGCTGATCGCCTCCCTGCCGCCGACCGCCGTGCGGATCGCGGAGTCGGGCATCGACAGTCGCACCGGGGTCGAGGCCGCCCGCGACGCGGGCGCAGATGCGGTGCTGGTTGGCACCGCGCTGATGCGCGACCCGGCGCTTCTCCCCGAGATCGCGAGCGTGCAGCGCCGATGACCATCCGCGTCAAGATCTGCGGGCTGACCCGCGCGGAGGACGTCGCCGCGGCGGTCGCCGCCGGCGCCGACTTCGTCGGATTCGTGCTCGAGCAGTCCAGCCCGCGGGCGGTCACACCCGAACGCGCCGCCGAGCTGGCCGCCGGCGTGCCGGGGCACGTGCGCACCGTCGCGGTGGTCGCCTCAGGCGATGGCCCCGACCCGGCGATCACCGACCTCGTCCAGACGTACGCGCCCGAGGGGCCGCTGCACCGCACGATCGTGGCCACCCGTGGTGAGCCGCCGGTGGGAGTGCCCGCCGACGTCCCGCTGTTGCTCGACCTCGCGTTCGGATCGTCACCCGACGCCGAGACGCTCACAGCCCACTGGCAGCGCGCCGCCGAGCAGCCCGGGCTCGTGATGCTGGCCGGAAGCCTCACTCCCCAAAACGTCGCGGCGGCCATCGCCTCGGCGCACCCCTGGGCGGTCGATACCGCGCGCGGCGTCGAAACCGCCCCGGGGATCAAGGACCACGACCTGATCCAGAGATTCGTCACCACCGCCAAGGAGGCACCGTCATGAGCTCGACCATGCCCGACAGTCGCGGCCGGTTTGGAGAGTTCGGTGGCCGGTTCGTGCCCGAAACCGTGATGGGGGCGCTGGACGAGCTGACCGCCGGCTACGAGGCCGCCCGCGCCGACCCGGCCTTTGCCGCCGACATCGAGCGGCTCGCACGTGACTACGTCGGCCGCCCCTCCCCGCTCTACGACGCGGAGCGATTCGCCGAGGACACCGGCGCCCGCATCCTGCTCAAGCGCGAGGATCTCAACCACACCGGCGCACACAAGATCAACAACGCCGTCGGCCAGGCGCTGCTTGCAGTGCGCCTGGGGAAGCGCCGGATCGTCGCCGAGACCGGGGCGGGCCAGCACGGTGTGGCGTCGGCCACCGTGTGTGCGCGCTTCGGCCTTGACTGCCACGTCTTCATGGGCGAGGAGGACATCCGCCGCCAGCACCCCAACGTCGTTCGCATGGGGATGCTCGGCGCCGAGGTGATACCGGTGACCGCAGGCTCGGGGACGCTCAAGGACGCCATGAACGAGGCCATTCGCGACTGGATCTCAAACGTCGAGACCACCCATTACCTGATCGGCTCGGCAGCCGGTCCCCACCCCTATCCGATGCTGGTGCGCGACCTGCAATCGGTCATCGGCCGCGAAGCCCGGGCCCAGGTGCTCGAGCGCGAGGGCCGGCTCCCCGACGCCGTCGTTGCCTGCGTCGGTGGGGGCTCAAACGCGATCGGCCTGTTTCACCCATTCATCGACGACTCCGACGTGCGGCTGATCGGCGCCGAGGCCGGCGGGAACGACGCCGGCCACGCAGCCAGCCTCAGCCTGGGGCGGATCTCCGTCCTGCACGGATCGAAGAGCTACGTGCTCGCCGACGAGGACGGCCAGGTGGTGGAATCGCACTCGATCTCCGCCGGCCTTGACTACCCCGGGGTGGGGCCGGAGCATTCGTGGCTGAAATCAACCGGCCGAGCGACCTACGAACCGGTCACCGACGCCGAGGCACTCGACGCATTCCATCGCCTGTGCCGGCTCGAGGGGATCATCCCCGCGCTCGAATCGGCGCACGCGCTGGCACTTGCCCGCCGTAGCGCGCAGCCCGGTGACCTGATCGTTGTCGGCCTCTCGGGACGCGGCGACAAGGACGTCGATGCGATCGAGGAGCTGGCGCGATGAAGATCTCGACGCCCGCGCTGGTGATCTATCTGATGGCCGACACCGATACCGCAGAGCTCGCGCGGGCGGCGGTCGAGGGCGGCGCGACCGCGCTCGAGATCGGTATCCCCTACTCCGATCCGCTCGCCGACGGGCCAACCATCCAACGTGCGGCCAACCGCTCGCTGGCCGCAGGCATGACAACCCGAAAGGCGCTGGAGGTCATCCGCGAGATCCGCTCGCAGATCGACGTGCCGATCGTGCCGATGACCTACGCCAGCCCGGTGATGGCGTTCGGCGAGGCCGAGTTCTGTGCCGCCGCCGCGGATGCGGGAATCGATGGCCTGATCGTCCCCGACATCCCGTCCGACGAGGCCGGCCCACTGCTTCAGGCGTGTCACCAAAACGGCCTCGACCTGGTTCCGCTGCTCGCCCCCACCAGCAGTGACGCGCGGATCGCGCTGGCCTGCAGCCAGGCGGGGGGCTTCGTCTACCTCGTGAGCGTGGTCGGCACCACCGGCGCCCGAGCCGAGCTGGGAGAGCGCGTCGCCGGGCTGATCGAGCGCACCCGGGCACACACCGATCTCCCCCTCGTCACCGGATTTGGCATCTCCACCCCCGCGCATGCCTCCGCAGCCCTGGCCGCGGGCGCTGACGGGGTCGTGATCGGGTCGCGAGCGATCGACGTTGCGCAGGCCGGCGGCAGCGCCGCACTGCGCGACTTCGTAAGCGACGTCGCAAGCGCGCTGAACTGACTTAAACCCGTCACCAATACGAAAGCGTTAGATTGAGCCGATGCACGTACTGGTGGTGGAAGACGATCAAGCGCTCGCGCGCATCCTGGTGAAGTCAATCCAGGCTGCGGGCCACACCTCCGAGGTCAGCCACGACGGCGAGCAGGGCCTCGCCCTCGCCCGCACCGGAAACCACGACGCGGTGATCCTCGACCTGATGTTGCCGCGGCTCTCGGGCATCGAGGTATGCCGGCGCTTGCGCGCCGACGGCCGCACCGTTCCGGTGTTGATGCTGACCGCCCGCTCGGCCGTGTCCGAGCGGATCGAGGGTCTCGACGCCGGCGCCGACGACTACCTCGTCAAGCCGTTCTCGCTGGGCGAGCTGCAGGCCCGGCTGCGCGCCCTTGGCCGGCGCGGAAGCGGTCAGCAGCCCGATGTGATCGAGGCGGGCGAGCTCCAGCTCGACGTCGCCGGCCGTGAGGTGCACGTGGGCGACGACCTGGTCGAACTCACCGGCACCGAGTTCGCGCTGCTCGAGTACCTGATGCGCAACCAGGGAGCGGTGCTGAGCCGCGACCAGCTGCGACTCGAGGTGTGGGGCGACGGCTTCGAGCCGTCCTCAAACGTGGTCGATATCTACATCCACTACGTTCGCCGAAAGCTCAAGGCCGCCGGGCTCCAACGTGATCCGATCCGCACTGTTCGCGGGCTCGGATATGCATTTCGCAAGCCCGAATAGATGTTCTCCCGCGCTCGCTTTCGCCTGACCGCATGGTTCGTGGTGGTAATGGCCGCCTTCGTGACCGTGCTCGGTGGCGCGGTCTACTACGTCGTCCAGAAGCAGCTGCGAAACCAGGTCGATAACGGCGTGCGGGCCACCGCCCGACGGGTCGTCGATGACGTCCACCACGATTACGTCACGACCGGCTCGTCGAGTGGCGTTGACTACCTCACCGATCCCGACATCCGCGAGCTCGCCAGCGACAGCCTGTACAAGCTGGTCGTGGTCCCTCCGCCGTACGGCAGCGGATTGATCGGCCGAAACGCCATCCAGGCCGGACTCCCCTACAAGAACGGCGTGTACGCCGCACTCCAGAACGGCAGCGACATGCAAGCGGTGCATACAGCGCAGGGCTCCGTGCGGGTGTACTCGGTCCCGGTGGTCGATCACGGCTCAGCGATCGCTGTGGTGCAGGTGGCGCGATCGACGCTGCCCGAGGAGCAGTCGCTGGACAAGCTCCTGATCGTGCTGCTGGTCAGCGGCGCAGCCAGCATCCTGGTCGCCGCCATCGGCGGCTGGTTCCTGGCGGGCAAGGCCCTGGCGCCGGTGCGCGAGGCGTTCGATCGCCAGCACGCGTTCGTCGGCGACGCGTCGCACGAGCTACGCACACCGCTTGCGGTGATCCGCGCCAACGCCGAGTTCCTCCAGTCGAGCCAGCCCGACTCGGTCGAGATCGCCGACATCGTGAGCGAGACCGATCGGCTGTCGGCGCTGGTGGACTCGCTGCTCGCCCTCGCCCGTGGCGGCCGCGGCGACCGGCCGCAGCCCGACGTGTTCGACATGGGCACCGTGGTGGAGCAGTCCGTGGACGCGATGACCACGCTGGCCGCCGAGAAGGAGATCGACCTGCGGGTCGAGACCAGCCCCGGGCTGCATATCGAAGGCGACCGCGAGCAGATCCGGCAGCTGGTCGTGATTCTCGTCGATAACGCCCTTCGCTACACACCCTCGGGCGGCTCGGTGGCGGTGATCGTCGGCAAGATGGGAAGCGATGTCGCGCTCGAGGTGCGCGACACGGGCATCGGAATACCGCGCGACGCCCAGGATCACGTATTCGAGCGCTTCTACCGCGCCGACGAGGCCCGAAACCGCGATTCCGGCGGAGCCGGACTGGGACTGGCAATCGCCAAGCAGCTGGTCGAAGAACACGAGGGCAAGATCACGCTGCATTCCGAGCCCGGCGAGGGCTCGACGTTCACCGTTCGTCTGCCCCAGGCGGGCGCAACCGCAGCCACCACCGCCTGAGCCGCCGCTAGGCTGGCGTTCGTGCCACGGATCGCGTCCAGCATCGACCCTCAGAGCGACGAGTACCTCCGAAACTGCGAGCGGATGGCGATACTCACCTCCGACCTCGACGCGACGCTCGCGCGCACGCGCGAGGGCGGCGGCCCCGCCGCGATCAAACGCCACCGCGACCGCGGCAAGCTCCCGGTGCGGGAACGGATCGAGCTGCTCGTCGACCCCGGCGCGGCATTCCTCGAGCTGTCGCCGCTGGCCGCCCACGAGATGTACGACGATGACGCTCCCGCGGCCGGGATCGTGTGCGGACTGGGACTCGTCTGCGGCCGGATCTGCGTGATCGTCGCCAACGACGCCACCGTCAAGGGCGGCAGCTACTTCCCGATAACCGTGAAGAAGCATCTGCGCGCACAGGAGATCGCCGAGCAAAACCACCTGCCGTGCATCTACCTGGTCGACTCCGGTGGCGCGAACCTGCCGTTTCAGGCCGACGTCTTTCCCGATCGCGACCACTTCGGCCGGATCTTCTATAACCAGGCGCGCATGTCGGCCGCCGGCATCCCCCAGATCGCGGTCGTGATGGGCTCGTGCACCGCCGGGGGTGCATACGTACCCGCGATGAGCGACGAGACCGTGATCGTCAAGGGCACCGGCACGATCTTTCTGGGCGGCCCCCCGCTGGTGAAGGCGGCCACGGGTGAGGACGTGACCGCCGAGGAGCTCGGAGGCGGCGAGCTGCACGCGCGCCAAAGCGGCGTCGTCGACCACCTCGCCGACGACGACCACGCGGCACTTCGGATCGCCCGCGAGATCGTCGCGAACCTCGGCCCCGCGGCCGATCCCTCGTGGCCGACGGTCGCACCCCGAGAGCCGGCGCTCGATCCAGCCGAGCTGCCGGGAGTGGCTCCGGTGGACACGCGCCGGCCCGGTGACGTGCGCGAGGTGATCGGCCGGATCGTGGACGGCTCGGGGCTGCACGAGTTCAAGCCGCTCTACGGGGAGACGCTGGTGTGCGGATTCGCGAGGCTGCACGGCCACCCGATCGCGATCGTCGCGAACAACGGGATTCTGTTCTCGGAGTCGGCACTCAAGGGAGCGCATTTCATCGAGCTGGCGTGTAAGCGCCGGATTCCACTGGTGTTTCTGCAAAACATCACCGGCTTCATGGTCGGGCGCGAGTACGAGGCCGGCGGGATCGCCAAGGACGGCGCCAAGCTGGTGACCGCGGTGGCGTGCGCCGCGGTGCCCAAGTTCACCATCGTGATCGGCGGATCGTTCGGCGCCGGGAACTATGCGATGTGCGGCCGGGCCTACTCGCCGCGGCAGCTGTGGATGTGGCCCAACGCGCGCATCTCGGTGATGGGCGGCGCTCAGGCGGCGCGGGTGCTTTCCACCGTCCACGGCGAGCTGAGCGATGCCGAGCGGGACCGATTCGAAGCCCCGATTGTGGAACGATACGAGCATGAGGGCAACCCCTACTACTCCACCGCGCGGCTCTGGGACGACGGCGTGATCGACCCGCGCGACACTCGCAAGGTGCTCGCCCTCGGTCTCGAGGCGGCCCGTTGCGCGCCGGTTCCCGAGACGACCTTCGGGGTGTTTCGGATGTGAGCAGCGTGACGATGGACTCCCGCGGGCCGGTGACCACCCTGACCCTCAACCGTGCCACCACCCGAAATGCTCTGGGCCCAGCGATGATCCTCGAGCTGACCCAGCTGTTCTCGGCGCTCGCGCGCGACGAGTCACGGGTGATCGTGCTCACCGGCGATGGCGATGCGTTCTGCTCCGGAGCCGACATCGACTGGATGCGGGAGAGCCGCACGCTCACCGACGAGGACAACATCGCCGACGCGGCGACCGCCCGCACGATGTGGGAGATGATCGACACCTGCCCCAAGCCGGTGATCGCGCGCGTGAACGGCCACGCGCTGGGCGGCGGTTCGGGCCTGGTCGCCTGCGCCGACGTCGCGGTCGCGGTCGACTCGGCCCGGTTCGGGTTCACCGAGGCGCGGCTGGGGCTGATCCCGGCCACGATCTCGCCCTACGTCCTGCGAAAGATCGGCCCCGGGCACGCCCGCGCGCTGTTTGTCACCGGCCGCCGGTTCGGGGCCGAGGAGGCCCTCCGGATCGGCCTCGTGCACCGGGTGGTGGCCGGCGCCGATCTCGACGCGGCGGTGGCCGAGGTGGCCGACGACCTGCTGGCCTGTAGCCCCGTTGCGATCGCCGAATCCAAACGACTGCTGCGCGACGCCACGACCTCCCTGGCACTGCCCGATCTGCCGGTGCGACTCGCGTCTGTCCGGGCCGCCCCCGAGGCTCAGGAGGGGCTCGCGGCCTTCCTCGAGAAAACCCAACCGGGATGGGTCGTGCGATCGACCGACTTCTGATCGCAAATCGCGGCGAGATCGCCGTCCGTGTGACCCGGGCGTGCCGTGAGCTGGGGATCGAGGTCGCCGCCCTGCATCTCCCCGGCGAGCAGGGCGAACAGCACGTGCGGTTGGCCGACGTGGCGGCCACCATCCCGTCGTTTCTGGACGCCGACGCGATCCTGGAAGCCGCCGTCACGATGGAGGCCGACGCGATCCACCCCGGGTACGGCTACCTGGCCGAGAACAGCGGTTTCGCCGAGCGCGTCGACGCTTCCGGCGTCACCTGGGTTGGCCCACCGGCCGCCGCCATGCGCGCGGCCGGCGACAAGCTCTCCGCGCGCAGGCTGGCCGAGGCGGCGGGTGTCCCGGTGGTTCCCGGGTATGGCGGTGTCGATCTGACCGACGCGACCCTGACATCCGAGGCCATGCGACTCGGATTCCCGTTGCTGGTCAAGGCCGCCGGCGGAGGCGGCGGGCGTGGCATCCGACGCGTTGCCGCAGCCGCAGACATCGAGACGGCGCTCGCATCCTCGCGGCGCGAGGCGGCGGCGGCATTCGACGACGACCGCGTGTATCTCGAATGCGAGCTTGGCAGCGCCCGCCACGTCGAGGTGCAGCTCCTGGCCGACCGCCACGGCAACGTGATCCACCTCGGCGAACGTGACTGTTCCGCACAGCGCCGACACCAGAAGATCATCGAGGAGGCACCCTCCCCGGCCGTCGACGCCGATCTGCGAGCCGAGCTGGGCGCCGCCGCGGTGGCGATCGCTCACGCCGCAGCCTATGAGAGCGCGGGTACCGCCGAGTTCCTGTTGCTGGAGGACGGGAGCTGGTACTTCCTGGAACTCAACGCCCGGCTCCAGGTCGAACACCCGGTGACCGAGCTGGTGATGGGCATCGATCTGGTACGAGCGCAGCTGGCGATCGCCGACGGCGATCGGCTCGAGTGGTCACAGGCCGACATCTCACCGACCGGCCACGCGATCGAGTGCCGGATCTACGCCGAGGACCCGGCGGCGGGGTTCGTCCCCGCGACCGGAACGCTCGTGCGGTTCGAGATCCCGGCGTGGCCCGGGGTGCGGCTCGATGCGGGCATCGCCGCGGGATCTGACGTCGGCCTCGAACACGACCCGATGCTCGCGAAGGTGATCGCCCACGCCGAGGACCGCGACGCCTGCATCGAGCGGATGACCGCGGTGCTGCGCGAGTCGGTCGTGCTCGGAGTGTCCACGAACCTCGGATTCTTGCAGTGGCTTCTGAGCCAGCCGCAGTGGTTGGGCGGCACCGTCGACACCGGCTTCGTCGAGCGCACCTGGAGCCCCGAGCTGGTGCCACCACTCCCCGCCGACGTCGCCCACGCCGCCGAAGTGGCGACGCTTCCCCCGGCCCGTGGCGCGACTACGGTACGCCGGCCACGGTGCCGGTCACGACGGCCGGCGGTTTCATTCAGTACGACGGCTGGCAATACCCGCTCGACGACGACTCTGCGCCAACCGCTGCGTCCGCGGCCCCAGGCTCGCTTCAGGCGCCGATGCCCGGCACCGTGCTTCGCGTGATGGTCGCCGTGGGCGACCAGGTGCGCGCCGGACAGGAGCTGGTCGTGATCGAGGCGATGAAAATGGAGCTGGCCGTGACGGCACCCCGGGATGGGCGCGTGCAGACAGTCAGCGCCACCGTCGGCGCACAGGTCGCGCGCAATCAGACGCTGGTCGCGTTGGACGACTGATCACTCGCTCTCGGTGATCACGACCTTGTCCATCAGCACCGGCTCGGTGGGGCGGTCACGGCCGTCGCGATCAACGTTCACGATCGCAAAGACGGTGTCCATCCCCGACGTGACCTGACCGAAGTTCGTGTGCTTGCCGTCAAGCCACGGGGTGGAGTCGGCGGTCACGATGAAGAACTGGCTGCCGTTGGTTCCCGGGCCGGCGTTGGCCATGGCCAGCGAGCCCTTGACGATCTTGTGATGGTTGAACTCGTCGCCGAACGTGTACCCCGGGCCGCCGGTGCCGTCGCCGCGAGGGCAACCGGCCTGCACCATGAAGCCGGGGATCACGCGGTGAAAGGTGAGCCCGTCGTAGTAGCCCTCGTTCGCAAGCTTGACGAAGTTTGCAACCGTCTCGGGCGCTTCCTCGGGGAACAGCTCCAGGTCGATCTGGCCGAAGCGGGTATGAATCTCAGCGGTGGTTTGTGACATCGAGTGGTGACCTTTCGTGGAGTTCGAAGCTGGCCGCAGGGTAGCGGTCAAGCGGGCGCCCCGGCGGGCTTTGGCAGCGCTGCGATCGACGCCAGTGCGCGCTCGATCTCGGCCTCTGGCAGATCGAAGTCCTCCAGCCGGCCGTGCAGGTAGGCGTCGTAGGCGGCCATGTCGAAGTGACCGTGACCGGACAGGTTGAACAGGATCACCTGCTCGATGCCGGCCTCGTCAGCCCGCTTGGCGGCGTCGATCGCGCCCTTGATCGCGTGCGAGGTCTCCGGCGCCGGGATGATTGCCTCCGACCGGGCGAAGGTGAGTGCGGCCTCGAACACGTCGAGCTGGCCATAGGCCTCGGCTCGGAGCAGCCCGTCGAGCATCAGCTGCGAGATGAGGGGCGCGACGCCGTGGTAGCGCAGTCCACCGGCGTGGATGCCCGGCGGCACAAAATCGTGTCCGAGCGTGTGCATCGCGACCAGGGGAGTCAGCTGGGCGGTGTCGCCGAAGTCGTAGCTGTAGGGGCCGCGAGTCAGCGTCGGGCAGGCCGACGGCTCACAGGCGATGATCTCGATCTCGGCGCCGGCGATCTTTTGGCCGATGAAGGGCAGCGCCAGACCGCCGAAGTTGGATCCGCCTCCCACGCAGCCGATCACGACGTCGACGCCCTGCTCGCCCGCCAGCGCGAGCTGCTTGTGCGCCTCCTGGCCGATCACGGTCTGATGCAGCAGCACATGATTCAGCACCGAGCCGAGCGAGTAGCTCGTGTCCTCGCGGGTGGCGGCATCCTCGACGGCCTCCGAGATCGCGATGCCGAGACTCCCCGGCGAATCGGGACTGGCCTCGAGCATCTGACGGCCGGCGTTGGTATCCGGCGAGGGGCTCGGTACCACGCTCGCGCCCCACGACTCCATCATCATCCGCCGATAGGGCTTCTGGTCGTATGAGACCCGCACCATGTAGACCTTGCACTCCAGCCCGAACAGCTGCGATGCCAGCGCCATGGAGCTGCCCCACTGGCCGGCGCCGGTTTCGGTCGCGATCCGCGTCCGCCCCGCCTTGGCGTTGTAGTAGGCCTGCGCAACGGCGGTGTTGGGCTTGTGCGACCCAGCGGGAGAGACGCTCTCGTTCTTGTAGTAGATGCGCGACCGCGTGCCGATGGCGCGCTCCAGCCGGTGGGCTCGATGCAGTGGCGTGGGTCGCCACAACCGCAGCACGTCGAGGATCTCCTCCGGGATGGCGATCTCACGCTCGGTCGAGACCTCCTGCAGGATCAGATCCATCGGAAACAGTGGTGCCAGGTCATCGGGGCCGATCGGCTGGCCGGTGCCGGGATGCAGCACCGGCTGGGGCTGGGTGGGCGCGTCGGCGAGCACGTTGTACCAGCTGCGGGGAATCTCGCTCTCGGGCAGAAAAATCTTGGTGTCAGGCATGGTTGGGTCTCCCTGTATCAGAGGCTTCGGGCCGGCTGCCATTAGGATGCACGGCTGATTGTTCCCGACAACGAGGCGACATGCGAATCACAGCCACCCGAACCGCTCTGGAATCCACCCCCGGCGACATGCTCGCAGTCGCCGTGACCAAGCCGGTGGAGCTCTCCGGCCCGCTCGCAATCCTCGACAAGGCGCTGGACGGCCAGATCGCCGCGCTGGTCAAGGCCGGTGAGATCCGGGGAGGGCTCGGTCAGGTGACCGTTCTCCACACCGAGGGCTCCGCAGTGCGGGCGGCGCGGATCGCCGTGGTAGGCCTCGGCCCTGCCGCCGATGCCGGACCCGACCAGGCCCGCCAGGCGGCCGGTGCGGCCGCCCGCTCGGCGCTGGGAGTGCGGGCGCGGCGGATCGCCTTCGCCGTCGACTCGTTCCCGTTCGACGCCGCCGACGCCACCCGCTATGTGATCGAAGGAGTTTCGGCGGCTGCGTATCGCTTCGACCGGTATCGCACCAAGGGCGCCAATGAGCGGCCCAAGCCGCTCCAGTCACTCGCCATGGTCGGCGGCGACCGGGCCGCGATCAAACGCGCGACCATCGTCACCGAGGCGGTCAGCCGTGCCCGCGACCTTCAGAACACACCGGCGCGCGACATGGGCCCGGCCGAGCTGGCCGATCGCGCCCGTTCGATCGCCCGCGAGCATTCCGCCGTCACCACACAGGTGCGTGACCAGCGCTGGATCGAGGCCAACGGCATGGGCGCGTTTGCCGCCGTCGCCCAGGCAAATGGCGCGCCGGCCCGGCTGATCACAATGCGCTACAGGCCGTCGCGTCCCCGACATCGTGAGGTCGTCCTGGGCCTGGTCGGGAAGGGCGTAACCTTCGATTCGGGCGGGCTTTCGATGAAGCCGGCGCGCAGCATGGTGGGGATGAAGTACGACATGTCCGGTGCCGCCGCGGTGATCGAAGCCACCGCCGCGATCGCCGAGCTGGGACTGCCCTTGAGCGTGATCACGGTGGCCGGAGCGACCGAGAACATGGTCGACTCCAACTCGGTCAAGGTGGGTGACGTGGTCACCGCCAAGAACGGCAAGACGATCGAGATCTCAAACACCGACGCCGAGGGCCGGCTGGTGCTCGCTGACTGCCTTCACCACGCTCGTACGCTGGGGGCGACCCATCTCGTCGACCTGGCCACGCTCACCGGCGCCGTGGTGGTCGCCCTCGGCGACCTGCACGCGGGCGTGATCGGGCGCGACCAGGCCTGGATCGACCAGCTGGTCGAAGCTGGCGAGCGGTCCGGCGACCACCTGTGGCAGCTGCCACTGCACGAGACCTTCGCGCGTTTCATCCGCTCAGACATCGCCGACATGAGCAACTCGTCGGCGCTGGGGATGGCGGGCCCGTCGTACGCCGGCCGGTTTTTGCAGGAGTTCGCAGGCGAAGGGCCGTGGGCGCACCTCGACATCGCCGGCACCGCCGATCTGGCCCGACCGCGCGGCGACGAGTTCGCACGGGGCGGCACAGGATTCGGCGTGCGGCTGCTCGTGGAGCTCGCCGAGTCGTTGTGCTGAGCTTCGACCTCTCCGACGAGCACCGGCTGTTCCAGTCGACGGTGCGGGAGTTCGCGGAGGGAGCGATCGCGCCGGTGGCCGAGGAGCTCGATCGCACCGGCCGATTCCCACTGGAGCTGGTTGCAGCCGCCGCCGAGCTCGGGCTGATGGGGATTCCGATCCCCGCCCAGTGGGGCGGCGGGGGAAGCGACACGCTGGCGTATGCCATCGCGATCGAGGAGCTGGCGCGGATCGATCAATCGTTTGCGATCACGGTCGCCGCCCACACCTCACTCGGTACAACCCCGATCCTGAGGTTCGGAACCGACGAGCAGCGCCACCGGTGGTTGCCGCCGCTGGCCACGGGCGAGCGGCTCGCCGCCTTCGGCCTGACCGAGTCCGGAGCCGGCTCGGACGCGGGCGCCACGCGGACAACCGCCCGCCTGGAGTCGGGGGAGTGGGTGGTGAACGGGTCGAAGATGTTCATCACCAATGCCGGTACCGAGATCTCCGGACTGGTCACCATCACCGCGCGCACCGGTGACGACGAGATCTCCAACCTGGTGATCGAAAATGGCGCCGCCGGGTACTCCCAGTCAGAACCGCTGCACAAGATGGGCTGGCGCTCCTCCGACACACGCGAGCTGGTGTTCTCGGACTGCCGAGTTGGGGAAAATCAGCTGCTCGGCCCGCGTGGGCAGGGCTTCCACCAGTTTCTCGAGATCCTCGACGGGGGCCGGATCTCGGTCGCGGCGCTGGGGCTGGGATGCGCCCAGGGAGCGTTCGAACTCGCGGTCGCATACGCCCGCACGCGAGAGCAGTTCGGACGGCCGATCGCGAGGTTCCAGGCGATCCAGTTCAAGCTGGCCGACATGGCGACCGAGATCGAAGCCGCCCGAAACCTCGTCTACAAAGCGGCCTGGCTGAAGGATCAAGGCCGGCCGTTCGCGCACACGGCGGCGATGGCCAAGCTCTACACCGGCGAGCTCTCGCGGCGGGTGTGCAACGAGGCGGTGCAGATCCACGGTGGATATGGATTCATGGATGAGTACGCCGTGAGCCGGTTTTATCGCGATCAGAAGGTGCTGGAGATCGGCGAGGGCACCAACGAGGTGCAACGGCTCGTGATCGCGCGCGGGCTCGGCCTGTGAGCCATGTCGACTGGGCGATCGCGGGCGGAATCGCCCTGGCGATCGCCATCGCGCTGGGGACGATCGTCAACCGCATGGTGCCTGCGGGCACGCCGCGCCGCACCGTCGAGGACAGTGCATTGCTGCTCGGCTGCGCCGCGCCCGCGCTGGCGGTCTTCGGCTACTACCTCCACCATCGACTGCTCGCGGGCGTTGCGATCATCGCGGTGGCCTACGGCGGCTACTTCCTGATCCGGATGCGGCAGCTGCGGCGGGCCAACCGCGACGGTGTGCGACGGCTGCTCGGCCTCGACCGCGATGCGACGTTTGGCGAGGTCGTCTCGCAGGTGGAGAAGATCGAACCGCAACCGTTGACGACCACCAGCCGGCTGGTGCTCGCCCTGGCCGCGGCGATGGTGGTGATCGTTGGATACGCGCTGGATCGTTTCGACACCGCCCTGATCGGGCTGGCCATCGGCGTGGCCGAAACGACCGCCCGTCCCGCCTTCCGACGCGCCCTCGCAACGAAAGTCCGCGACATAGGCCACTGAGGCTGGTCCTCGCCGTCTCTGGCGGCGTCCCACGTGGTGATGCGGTGCTCAACGTGCCTTTGGCACGCCTCCGCTCCTCTCACCACTCGATCCTTGCCAGAGCCGGCGAGTCCTGCGCCTCAGGGCGCCGGTCGCATTCGATGGTGGACGGGCGGCGTGAATAAATGGTGCCTGGCACCATTTATTCAGTGCATGCGGGTGACTGGGTAGCCGGCGTCGCGGACCAGTTCGACGATGGAGGCGGCGTGGGCCTCGTCGCGGGTCTCGAGCGTGAGCTCGATGCCGGTCTCGGCCACGGCCACGTCCACACTTTCGCGGTGGTGTGAGATCAGCAGGATGTTGACGTGATTCTGCGCCACCACCTGGAGCAGATGCATCAGCTCTCCGGGCCGGTCGGTCAGCCGGGTGCGAATCACGAGGTAGCGGCCGGCCACGGTCAGGCCGAACCGGATCACCTGCATCAGAAGCGGCGTATCGATGTTGCCGCCCGAGAGCACAGCAACCGCCCGCTTGGCGGAGACCTTGCCGTTGACAAGCGCTGCGAGGGCGACTGCGCCCGCCCCCTCGACGACGGTCTTCTCACGCTCGAGCAGGTGCACGATCACGCGTCCGATCTCGGCGTCGGTGACCGTGACCACGTCATCCACCAGGTCTCGAATCAGTCCGAAGGTGACGTCGCCGGGGCGCTTGACGGCGATGCCGTCGGCGATCGTCTGGGTCTGCGGCACCGGGGTGATCGCGCCGTTTTTGAGCGAGCTGACATACGGCGCGCAGCCCGCGGCTTCCACGCCGATCACCCGGATCTCCGGGCGTACGGCCTTGATCGCACTGGCGATGCCCGACAGCAGACCCCCGCCGCCGAGCGGCACCACGACGGCGTCGATATCCGGGGCGTCCTCGAGGATCTCGAGCCCGATCGTGCCCTGGCCGGCAATCACCACCGGGTCGTCGAACGGGTGTACCAGCGTACTGCCGGTACGCTCGGCGTACTCCCGGGCTGCATCGACCGCGTCGTCGACGTTGACGCCGACCAGATGCACCGTGGCGCCGTAGCTCTCGGTCGCTCCGACCTTCGCCAGCGACGCCGCCTCGGGCATGAACACCGCCGCCGGAACCCCTGCACGGTGCGCCGCCCAGGCCACCGCCTGGGCGTGGTTGCCGGCCGACGGGGCAACGACGCCCGCAGCCCGCTCGGAGTCGGTCAGCGACTGAATCTTGGTGTAGGCGCCCCGCACCTTGAAGGCACCGGTCTTCTGCTGGTTCTCGTGCTTGAGCAGCACGTCGCCCCCGGCCAGCCGCGAAAACGTCTCGGAGCGAAGCAGCGGCGTGCGATGCACGATCCCGTCGAGCCCCGCGGCGGCGGCCTGTATGTGTTCGAGTTCAACCATCGAAGTGAGGGCGAACCCTAGCCGCTTGGACTAACGTTGGGCGATGCCTGAACAGCTGCTCGCGTACGTCGAGATCCCCAAGGGGAGCCGTAACAAGTATGAGTTCGACCCGGAGATCGGACACGTCGTGCTCGATCGCACGCTCTGGACCAGCGTCGTCTACCCCGCCGACTACGGGTTCCTGATCGACACGCTCGCGCCCGACGGCGATGCGGTCGATGCAGTGATACTCGTGGCCGAGCCGACGTTCCCGGGCTGTGTGATCCCGGTCGAGCCAATCGGGGTCTTCCAGATGACCGACGAGAAGGGCTCCGACGACAAGGTGCTGTGCGTGCCGTTCAAGGATCCAAAGTGGAGCCACATGCACGACATCTCGGACATCCGCGACTCACTGCTCGACGAGATCGGGCATTTCTTCGACGTCTACAAAGACCTCGAGCACGGCGCCTCGACCGTCGTCGGCGGCTGGCTGGGCCGCGCGTACGCCGACCAGGTGATCGACGAGGGCCGCGCCTCCTTCACGGCAGCGAAGAGCTAGCCGGGCGGCGCGCCGAGCACCCGCTCGGCGATCTGCTGGGCCGCCGAGATCGGATCCAGCGTGCGCTCGTACACCTGATCCAGCAGCGTCTGCAGCTCGGGGTCGTGTGCCACCGCCTCGGCCAATCGCCGACGGGTGGCGGAGGTCGCGGCGCTCACCACCTCCTGCTCGATATTCCGGCGTCGGCGCTGCTCGCCCGCGTCACTCACGGCGAGCAGCTCGCGGTGCTCGGCGATCGCGTCGGCCAGCTCCGAGACACCCTCGCCGCGAACAGCCTCGGTGTCGATGATCGGCACCTTGCGACCCGGTACCAGCGAGAGAATCGAGCGGATGTCCATCCGCATCGATCGCGCCGCCGGGTGATCACTCTTGTTGATCACGATCACGTCGGGGATCTCCATCACGCCGGCTTTCAGCGCCTGGATCGAGTCGCCCGCCCCTGGCATCAGCACCAGCACCACCGTGTCGGCGGTCGATGCCACCTCGACCTCGCTCTGCCCCACCCCCACTGTCTCGAGCAGAAGTACGTCGGTTCCCGCCGCGTCCAGCACGGCCAGGGCGCGTAAGGTCGCCTCGGCCACTCCGCCGAGATGACCGCGGGTGGACATCGAGCGGATGAACACCCCGGGATCGAGAAAGTGTTCGGTGAGGCGGATCCGGTCGCCCAGAAGCGCCCCCTGCGAGAACGGGCTCGAGGGGTCGACCGACACCACTCCAACCGTCTGATCGCGGGCGCGGTAGAGCTTCACCAGGGCCGAGATCAGGCTCGACTTGCCCACCCCTGGAGGCCCGGTGAAGCCGGCCACGGACGCGTTACCGGTACGCGGGTAGAGCTCTGCGACCAGTTCTCGCGCCTCCGGGCGGCCGTCCTCGACCACGCTGATCGCGCGGGCAACCGCGCGCCTGTCGCCGGCCAGCACCCCATCCACCAGTTCGCGCACAACCACCGGCCGCCGCACCATCAGCCGCTCCCGAGCACGCGCTCGAGCGCCGCGGCGAAGATCTCGTTCTCCTCAGCGGTACCCACTGTGACCCTGATCGACTCGGCGTCGCCGAACTGATCGAGTGGGCGCACGACCACGCCCTCGTTCAAAAGTGCTGTGGCCACCGCCCGTCCGTCGCCGACAGGGGCGCAAACGAAATTCGCGTATGCGGGAAGCGGCGTCCGCCCGAGCCGCGAAAACCCGGCCGTAATCGCCGCGCGCCCCTCCGCATTGAGACCGCGCCGGCGATCGATCTCGGCGGCGTCGTCCAGGCTCGCCGTCGCCGCCACGAGTGCCAGCTGGTTGACCTCGAACGGCGGTCGGACGCGGGCGAGGTCGCGGCTGATCTCGGCCGGCGCCACTGCGTATCCGACGCGCAACCCGGCCAGACCGTAGATCTTCGAGAATGTCCTCAGCACGACCACGTTCGGACGCCCACGTACATGCGCGGCGATCGTGTCGGGATAGCCGGGAGCGTCCACGTACTCGTGATAGGCCTCATCGACCACCACGACCACCCGTTCGGGCACCGCGTCCAGGAACCGCTCCAGCGCCGCTGCATCGATGATGCCCCCGGTCGGGTTGTTGGGGTTGCAGACGTATGCGATCCGGGTACGTTCGGTGATCCGCTCGGCGAGCGCCTCGAGGTCATACGCCCCGTCGCGCAGTGCGACATGTACCGGCGTCGCTGCACATTTGATGGCATCCAGGTGATACGAGGGAAACGATGGCCAACACATGACCGCCTCATCGCCCGGGTCGAGGTAGGCGACCGACAGGTGCCACACGATCGAATCCGCCCCATGGCCGAGCGACACCCACGATCGGTCGACCCCGTGCAGCGCCGCCAACCGCTCGATCAGCTCGTAATCGAGCTCGGGATAGCGATTCAGCCCCGGGCTCGCCCGTGCGATCGCCTCGAGCGCGCTTGGGAACGGCCCCAGCGGGCCTTCGTTGGACGAGAGCTTGACCACCCGGTCGAGCCCGAGCTCGCGCCGTACCTCGGAGGACGGCTTGCCCGGTTCGTATGGCTGTAACCCGGTCAGTGCCGGTCGCACCTGTGGCATCAAGCCCTCTCGCATCGGGCCAGCGTAACGGTTGGGGCCGACACGGGGCCGCAGCGCGCGATCATCTACAGTGGAGGCATGGATGGCCACGAGCTGGGACTATTTCCCCTCGGAACGGTGCTCGTCCCCGGGGAATTGATGCCGCTGCACATCTTCGAGCCGCGCTACAAGGATCTGATCGCGGACTGCCTCGAACACGAGCATCCGTTCGTCCTGCTCTACGCCGACGACGACGGTGCACGCGAGATCGGCTGCACCGCCGTGATCACCGAGGTGCTGGAACGATTCGACGACGGCCGCCTGAACATCGTGATCGAGGGCGAGCAGGTCGTGCGCGTGGTCGGGCTCACCCGTGACCGCTCATACCTGAGCGGGCGCGTGACCCCGGCCGAAGACGATCAACAGGGGGCAGAAGCCGCCGGCCTCAGGGCCGTCGAGCTGTACCAAAAGATTGCAGAGCTGACGGGTGTGGAAGCCGACGCGGCGGTCACCGCCTCCTCCGGCCCAACCTCCTACGCGATCGCGGCGCGGGTCGAGATCCCGTCCGAGGACAAGCAGCGGATGCTCGAGCACCGCACCGAGCTGGGCCGGCTGGAGCTGATCACCGACATCCTGCAGCGGGGCCTCGAGCGGATCGCCGAAGCCGCCGCCATCCAGCAGGTCGCACAAACCAACGGGAAGTCCTCGCTCCATCGGTGAGCCGCCGGCTAGAGCACCAGCCCGAAGCAGTCGCGGCGAGGATCGCCGGCCGCCAGCAGCCGTCCGTCGTGTGAGCTCCAGACCGCGTTGGCGCCACCAAAGTAGAGGTTGAGCCCCTGGAAGCGGTTGATCGCTTCGCCGCGGCGTTCGAGCGCTGCGATCGCGCCGGGGTCGATCCCGCCCTCGCAGTCGATTCGATCGCCTTCGACATGGACCCGGGGCTCGGCCACCGCCTCTGCGACCGACATGCCCCGATCGATCGTGTTGACGATCACCTGCGTGATCGCCGAGCGCAATCGGTTTGACCCTGACGATCCCACCACCAACCGCAGCTCCCCGCCAGCCGTGACGATCGTCGGCGCCTGCATGCTGGTGAGCCGGGTGCCGGGGCGCAGGTCGCGTCCGGGTGCGAGATCCTCCTCACCCATCATGTTGTTGAGGTGCAGGCCGGTGCCGGGCACAATCACGCCGGAGTGCGAGCCGTTGGACGCCGTGAACGCCGCCGCATTACCTTCCTCGTCAACCACCGAGATGTGGGTGGTGCCGTGGTCTGATCGAAGTGCGGGAGCGGGCTCGGAGCTGCCCTCGAGGGCCGCGGCGACCGCCGCCCGACCGCGCCTCACCGTGCCCGGATCAGCCAGATGGCCCCGCAATCCGCTGGAGTGCAAGAGTCGCTCGAACCGCCGGTCGCGGAGACGCGCTGCGGCGCGCATCGACTCGACCATCAGCACCAGCCGCGACTCAGCGTCGCGATCGCTGGGGAACCCGTCGAGTACGGCGAGCACGTAGGAGATCAGCGCTCCACCCGAGGACGGGGGCGCGTTGGTGAGCAGGTCGTGGCCGCGGAACGACCCGGTCAGCGGCCGCCGCCACACCGGCCGTTGCGCAGCCAGGTCATCGAGCGTCAAACTGCCGCCGCTCGCGGCTTGATGGTCGACCATGGCTTTGGCGAGCTCACCTTCGGCAAACACCGTGGGGCCGTTCTCGGCCAGCAGTTCGATCGAGCCGGCCAGATCGGCCTGGCGAATCGTCTCGCCACACGCCACCAGGCGGCCGTCGGCAGCGAAGATCGCCCGGCCCTCGGCGGTCGACGACACGATCACCTCGATCGCCTGAAGCACCGCATGCTGCCCGCGGTTGACGACCACGCCGCGATCGGCGGCCTCCGCCGCCGGCAGTAACAGGTCGCGCCACGGCAGCCGGCCGTAGCGGCCGTGAAGGGCGTGTAACCCGGGGACGACTCCCGGCACTGCGCAGGTTGCCGGCCCGATGTGGAACACCTGGGTGGTGCGCGCGTCGAACGGTACGTCGACCGACTCGACCTCGCCGAGTGGCCGCTGGGGCGGAAGGTTGATGCCGGGGATCGAGGTGAAGGCATCGAGCAGCGCCGGCCGCCCGCGCGCCGGGCGCACCAGAGCGAACCCGCCACCGCACGGCCCGGTCAGCGCGGGCTCAGCCGCCCACGACATCGCCGCGGCCGCGACCAGCGCATCGACCGCAGTGCCGCCGCGTTCGAGGGCGTCCGCCCCGGCCCGGGCTGTGAGCTCGTGTCCCGCGGCGATCGCGCCTCGCATCGAACTGGTTACGAGCTGAGAAAGTCGGGCGGATCGAGGTCGACGGGTTCGGGCACCGGCGGCGGTGCAAACGCCGCCGCGGTGCGGCGGGGAGCAACACCGCGGTCTCCGGGCAGCGGGAAGCCGGTGGCAACCACCGTCACCCACAGCTGGCCGGCGAGCCGCTCATCCACGGTCGCGCCAAAGATGATGTTGGTGTTGTCGTCCGCGGCCGCCCGCACGATCTCGGCCGCCTCGTTGACCTCGTGCAGCGAGAGGTCAGAACCGCCGCTGATCGCGAGCAAAATCCCTTTGGCCGCGTGCACCTCGTGATCGATCAGGGGCGAGGAGATCGCGCGCGTGGCTGCTTCGGCGGCCCGCGTCGAACCCGAGGCCATGCCGATTCCCATCATCGCGTTGCCCGCGTCGCCCATGATCGTGCGCACGTCGGCGAAGTCCAGGTTGATCAACCCCGGCAGGGTGATCAAATCGCAGATTCCCTGCACACCCTGGCGCAGCACGTCGTCGGCCACCTGAAACGCCTCGACCAGCGGGGTGCCCTTCTCGAGCACCTCCAGCAATCGGTCGTTCGGGATCACGATCACGGTGTCGGCGGCATCGCGCAGCGCCTGCACGCCCACGTCGGACTGCGACGATCGACGGGTGCCCTCGAACGTGAATGGTGACGTGACGATCGCAACCGTGAGCGCCCCGACCTCGCGGGCCACACGCGCCACCACCGGCGCTGCACCCGAGCCGGTTCCTCCACCCTCGCCGGCGGTCACGAACACCATGTCCGAGCCCCGTAAAACCGTCTTCAAGCGGTCGTGGGCCTCCTCGGCAGCCTGACGGCCGACCTCGGGATCGGCGCCGGAGCCGAGGCCCTTGGTGTCTTCGCGTCCGATCTGGATCTTGGTGGGGGCCTCGCACATCTGGAGCTGCTGAATGTCGGTGTTGAGGGCGATGAACTCGACCCCACCAACCCCCGCCTCGATCATCCGATCGACGGCGTTACAGCCTCCACCGCCAACACCAACCACGCGGATCACGGCAAGGTAGGGGCTCTCGGGGCTTCGGCTGGGCGCGTCCAGGCGGCCGTCGTTGGCGTCGACCAACGAGGCTCGGCCGGTGGGCTCGGCGGCGGTGCGCTCGGCCTCCGCCGCGATCTCGGACACGGTCTCGGTCGCCTTGAACAGCTGGGCCAGCGGCCCGTCTCGCATGCTATTGCGCTTTGCCACCTCGCAGCACCTCCCCCGCAAGATCACGGTACGCCTTGGCGGCGTTGCCTTTTGAATCGTACTTCAGTACCGACGTACCTTTAACTGGGGCCTCCGCGTAGCGGACGGTTTTGCGAATTCGGGTCTCGAACACGATGTCGCCGAAATTCTCCTCGAGGATCTCGACCGCCTCACGCGCGTGCAACGTGCGACCGTCGAACATCGTCGGCAGGATGCCGCGAATGCGCACGTCGGGATTGAGGTTGTCGCGAATCATCGTGAGCGTGTTCTCGAGCTGGATCAGTCCTCGCAGCGACAGGTACTCGCACTGAACCGGGACGATCACTCCGTCGGCAGCCGTCAACGCGTTGATGGTCAAAAGCCCCAGGGAAGGCGGCGTGTCGATCAGGATGAAGTCGTAGTCCGACCGCACCGGCAGCAACGCCTTTTGCAGCGCCCGCTCGCGTCCGATCATCGACGACAGCGCCAGTTCGGCGCCGGCCAGGTCGATCGACGACACGGCCAGATCGATCTCCTGGTGATGGATGACCTCGACGATCGGGGTCTTGTGCACGAGCACGTCGAACATGGAGCGGTCGAGCGCGTCGGGATCGAGCCCCTGGCTCATCGTCAGGTTGCCCTGGGGATCCAGATCGACCGCAAGCACGCGCTGTCCGCGCTCAGCCAACGCCACGCCCAAGTTGAGCGTGGTTGTCGTTTTCGCAACGCCACCTTTCTGGTTTGCGAACGCGATGACCTGACCCAAAACTGCTCCTTCAGTGATCGTTGACTCCGTCTCGGGGATGAGTTGCATTCCCGACATGTCGCGTGCAGCGGTGTACATCGTGCCGTTGTTCGCTCATAAACAGTCTATTCCTGCCATCCCCGGGCAGCCTCTATCCGCTCCCGTGGCGTGGGGTGAGAGCCGGTGAGCAGGTGTCGCAGCCGTGGAGGATCGAGCTCCATCAGGTTCTGAGCGGTCAGTCGTTCGAACGCACGCGCGTAGGTGGCCCCTTCCCCGGTGAGTGCGATGGCGTAGCGGTCGGCCTCCCACTCGCGACGACGCGAGTACCACGCGCCGATCGGCGACACGACCGCTGATGCAAGCGCAAACCCGAGCACGAACGACGGCAACGTGGTCAGATGGCCAACGCCGTCGGGGGCCAGCCACACCACCCCGAGCCATGCACCGAGCATGCCGGCAGCCGTGGTTGCCATCGACAGTGCCATCAATCGCCACACATCGTGGTGGACGCGATGGCCAAGCTCGTGGGCGAGCACCACCCGGGTGTGCCCGAGCGCCTCAGAATCGGTCGAGTAGTCATTGGCCTCGGTGAGCGTGTCCCCGACATAGATCCGAACGGTCGGGCCGAGCCCGGCGACCATGGCGTTGGCGGCCGACGTCTTTTCGCCCATCAGCAGGAGCCGCAGCTCCCGCACCGCGACGCCGGCCTGCTCGGCGGTGTGGGTCAGCGCATCGGCAAGCGGTCCTGGGTCGAGCGGCCGGCTGCGCACGAAGATCGGAAGCAGCACCACCGGCCAGGCGGCCGCGAGTACGAGCCCGAGCCCAACCGCCAGCGCCCATGCCGGCAACGGCCAGGCGTGGGGCCACAGCCGCTGACATCCGAGCACGGCGAGTGCCGCCAGCCCGCCGAGCAGATCCGACACGGCCACACCCTTGAGCCAGTCTGCAAACCAGCCCCCGGGAGTCTGTCGGGAGAGCCCGTATCGCCGGGAGATGCGATACCCCACCAGGCCGAACGGCAGTGATACGAGCGGCAGGCCGACAGCGAGAGCCACAACCACTCCCCAGCCGCCCAGGTCGCCCGCAGCCAGCGTGACGACGACGAGCGCCGCCAGTGACGCGACGCTCCCCGCCGTCCCCACCCTCCTTCGCCGGCGGTTGTACTCACCGGCCTCTCGTTGCCGCATCGGGTCGTGAGCGACGTCGCTCACGACCCGCTCCGGCTCAGGTGACCTTCAGGACGAAATGCATCGTGGTCGGGTGGATCGAGCAGTACACCGTGTAGGTGCCCTTCGCGAGCGTCGCCGTCACGGTCTGCGACGTTCCCCCCGCCAGGTTCTTGGTGTGGGCGGGCAGCACCGCGCCCTTCGTCCCTTTGCGAATGTGGAAGTTGTGGGCGATGGTGGCATGGTTGGTCACATGAAACGTGACCTTCCCGTGCTTCACCGTCGCGGTGCTGCGGGTTATCGAGAAGCTCTTGAGCCCGATCGTGACGGACGTCGCCGCCCCCGCTCCGACGGTCGAGAACGCCAGCACCGCCATCGCGCCAACCACCACGGCTGTCAACATCCAGCGCGTTTTCATACCTCCGGGTACCAGGGCCGGCCGCGACCGGATGTGACGGTGTGACCACGCTCACATTGAGGCCGGTTTGCGTTGCGCCCAGGCGACTCCACCGGCCGCCAGGAGCAGGATCAGAATCGCAGCGGCCGACCCGACCAGCCCCCGCATCACCCAGGGGTCGGTGAACGTCAGCCGCACCACATGCCGGCCTGCCGGCACGATCACACCCTGGTCGAGGTAGTCGGTGGGTACGACCGCCGCCGCCGCACCGTCGATGGTCGCGTGCCATCCCGATGCGTACGGCGTGCGCACGAGCAGGAGCTCCCGCCGCGGGGCGTGCACGTACACGGTGGCGTGACCCGGCTCGCCCGCCTGGTACCGGGCGGCGCCTGCCGCTGCGCCCGCCGGCCCATGGCCGCCGGAGTCGGGGCCGGCTTCGATCACCGCTTCCCGGTTGGGATCGAAACCCCGGCGCCGCACGGCGGCGAGCGACGAGACCGGCCCGGCCACCGCGTCCCACGACGGCAACAGCGAGGCGGCGGGCGGCGCCGGGCGGCGGTAAAGCGTGAACGCCCCCGCCCGGTTCACGGCCACCTCGGCCGGCTGCGGTCGCGAGCCCGTCGGTCGCAGCACCCACTGCACTCGCAGCAGGTTCCCGAGCGTGAGCGGCACCCGCGAGAAGTTCGCATGCTCGTAGTTGATCGGCGCTCCGCCCAGCGCGCGCATCGCCACCCAGTAGCGGCGGAGCTCCACCGCGTTGTATCCGCCGGCGCCCTGTGCCCCGGTCAGAAGCGGCCAGTTGAGAAGCCACGCCGGCTCGGTGCGACCGTTGATCACGCCGTCGGGCATCGCCGCACGGATCGAGGCCTCCGAGTTGATCACCACGACCCTGCCGGTGCCGGGGGCGGTGAGTTGCGCCTCGAAGGGCGAGCGGTGCAGGATCACCGGGGCGAAGTGCACTGTCCCCGGCGTCAGTCGCGGCGGCTCCGGGCCGACGGAGATGTGCTGGGGGTATGGCTGGGCGAATGTCCCGGCCACCAGCAGCTCCAACGCGAGCACACACGGCACGAGCCACAGCAGCGGAGGACGACGCCGGCCGGCCTCGAGCGCGCCGACGGTAACCGCCATCCCCACCAGTGCAACTCCCAGCGCGAGCGGATGGATGCCGAGGATCACGGGCAGCACCAGCCACACCACGACGGCTACCCCAACCGCCGTCCATCGTGTGCGATCGCTGGCTCGGGGCCACGCCGTCAGCCCGATCGCGGCCAGCACAGCCAGCGTCAGGGTCAGCTCATAGCCGAGCCAGAACGGCGCATGCAAATACAGGTCGACGGGCCGCAGGCGAGCGATCGCGTCCGGCACCAGGTCTGCGAACACCTGGAGCGATGCGACGTACAGCACGACCGTGGCCGTTACGAACGTCCAGGTCAGACGGCGATAGCGAGCCGCGAACGCGAGCATCACTCCGATCAGGATCGCGCCCCCCAGATAGGCGCCCGGAGGTGCCGAGAACTTGAGCGGCCAGCCCCACCCGGCGCCACCCTCGGCGGTCTCGGGAGAAACGTGGTTGAGCAGTCGCCCCAGGGCCTCCAACCGGGAGTAGCCGATCCCGAGGCTGGTCTCGTCGACGTAGGCCAGGCGGGGCGCGAAGAAGGCCAGGTTGACCGCGCCCGCTGAGACGGCGAGCACCGCGGCAACCGCCACGCCAAGCCCCGCCGAGATCGTGCCGGCGCGTACGTCGACGGCGAGCTTCCACACCACGTAGGCAGCGATCGTGATCGTTCCCATCAACAGCCCGAGACCGGCGTGGGCCGCGGCGATCTGGCCCCACGCGATCGCGGTCGGCACCATCCATACCAGTCGCCGCGCCCAGGTTCTGGCCGCGAGCAGCCGGGCACACGCGACCAGCGTCACGGTCGTCCAGGCCAGCGAGGCCGAGAACGGCAGCGCATCGACGAGCGTCGATCCGGTGATCGCGAGCGCCAGCGCCAGCCCGCCGCAGCAGGCCGCCCACCGGGGCAGCCGCTCGAGGCGCAGAAACACGTACAGCCCGATACCGGCGGTCAGCGGCTGCAGTACGAGCATCGCCCGGATCGCGTGATCCGGCGAAAGGGTCGCGAACAGCACCGACGGCTCGATGTACCCCCAGCCGGATTGCGAGTCGGCCGCGAACGGGGCGCCTCCCATGATCCCCGTCTGCCACAGAGGGATGTGCCCGTCACGGAGTGCACGGCCGAGGTATGTCCACACCGGTAGCCACAGCGCGAGCGGGTCGGCGTTCGCGATCCGATTGCTGAACACCATCTCGCGCATCGACTCCACCACAGCGGCGGTGATCAGTCCAATCGCCGCCGCGTCGGCGGCCCATCCGGCCCGGGTGGTCACCGAGCCTCGCGCAGCAACTCCCGAGCGATCACGATCCGCTGGATCTGGTTGGTGCCTTCATAGATCTGGGTGATCTTGGCGTCGCGCATCAGCCGTTCGACAGGAAACTCCTGCATATAGCCGTATCCGCCGAGGATCTGCACGGCATCGGTGGTGACGCTCATGGCGGCGTCCGAACACACCAGCTTGCACATCGCCGACAGCTTGGTCAGCTCGGGGCCGTCCTCGCCGCGATCGAGCATCTCGCCGACGCGGTAGAGCAGGCCACGGCCGCCCTCGACGGCGGTTGCCATGTCGGCCAGCATGAACTGGATGCCCTGCTGCGCAGCGATCGGCTTGCCAAACGCGACCCGCTCCGTGGCGTACCCGGCGGCGTAATCGAGCGCCGCCTGGGCGATCCCCAGGGCCTGGGCTGCGATCCCCGGCCGCGAGCGGTCGAGCACCCGCATGGCCAGGCGGAAACCGGCGCCCGGCTCGCCCACCAGGCGATCCGCCGGAACGCGGCACGAATCGAAGTGCAGCTCGCCCGTTGTCGACCCCTTGATCCCCATCTTCGGCTCGATCCGACCGACGGCGAATCCCGGGTCGTCCGCGTGCACCAGGAACGCCGAGATGCCGTCGCCGGTCTGCGCGAACACGGTGTAGACGTGGGCCACTCCCGCGTTGGTGATGAACCGCTTGGCGCCGTCGATCACCCAGTTGTCGCCTTCGAGCCGGGCGGTGGTGGTGATCGCCTGCGCATCGGAGCCGGCTGCCGGCTCGGTCAGGGCGTATGCGGCCAGCCACTCGCCGCTGGCAAACCGCGGGAGGTACGCGGCGCGCTGCGCGTCGGAGCCCTCGAGCAGCACCGGCAATCCGCCCAGCCCCTGTACGGCGAGGATCAGGCCGACGGTGGCGTCCGCCCACGACAGCTCCTCGACGGCGCGCAGATGGGTGAGCGTGCCGGTGCCGGTGCCGCCGTACTCCTCGGGAAATGCGAGCGCGAACACATCGGCCTCTCGCAACAGCTCGACCGCGTCCCACGGAAACTCCGACGTGCGGTCGACCTCGGCCGCGCGAGGCGCGATCCGTTCCCGCGCCAACGTGCGGACGGCGTCAACCAGCAGGTCATGCTCGGCGGTCATACCTCGATCAACTCCTCGGGGGCGGTCGTCAGCGTGTCAAACCCCGTGGCTGTCACGGCGTAGGTGTTCTCGATCCCGACCGCCCCGCGGCCGGCGAACACGAACTTCGGCTCGATCGCGACCACGTTTCCCTCCACCATCGGCTGGTCGAATCCCGGAGCCAGCACCGGCGTCTCGTCGACCTCCATGCCCAGCCCGTGGCCGAGAAAGCGAACGCGGCTCGGCCCGGCTCCCATGAAGTGCTCGGCGAGACCGGCGGCGGCGGCCATCCGCTCGGCAAGTGCAAACAGCTCGGACGGGATTGCGCCCGGGCGCAGCGCAGCCTCGACGGCGCGCAGGATTGCCACGGTCGTTGCGTAGGCGTCGCGAAGATCCGCGGGGGCGGTTCCGACGAAGAACGTCCGGGTCTGGTCGGCGAGCCACCCGCCGTGCGCCCCGACCAGATCCACGATCACCGGCTCGCCGGCCGCAACCACCTGGCCGCCGGCGCCTTTGCCGATCACGGGATTGGGGCCGGGCCCGCACAGCGGCGAGTCCGAGTACCCACCGACCGCACCACTCGTCCCGGTGAGCACCTGCCCGTAATGCAGCTCCTGGTTGAATCCGCGATACCGCATGAGTCCCTGGTGGCCGGCTCGGCGAAGGCATCCTTCAACCTCTACTTGAGCCTGAGTCTCGGTCATGCCGACGCGAAGAATCGACGGCACCGCCCGGGTGGCCGCATCGACCTGGGTGGCGGCCAGCCGCATCGCGGCGATGTCCTCATCACTCTTGTATGCACGCACTGCGGCGATCGGCCGCGAGGCATCCTCCACCCGATAGCCATCGAGCCGGCGGACGTAGCCAAGATACGTGTTGGCACGCAGTACGTCGAGCTCGAACCCGATCCGCGCCCCGGGTGTGAGACCCGCCTCGGCGAGGGCTGGAGCCAGCCCCGAAAGCGACCGTAACGGCTCGATCTGGCGGAGCGGAGACTCGGCCCGTGCCCGCTCCAGGGTGCGGCGCACCAGCAGCAGCGGCTCACCGGCGGCCGGCACGATCAGGTGTGCCTGCTGGTTTGTCCCGGTGAAGTACGCCAGGTCGGTGTTCTGCACGATCACAGCGCCGTCGAGCCCCGCGGTCACCAGTTCGGCACGCAACGAGGCGAGCCGCCGTTCGATCTGCTCGACTCGCGACATGGAGTTACGATACCCGGCCATGACAGCAGACCTCATCCTTGAAAATGGCGTGGTTCACACAGTCGATGCAACCCGCCGAGTGGCATCGGCGGTCGCGGTCACCGATGGCCGCATCACCGCCGTCGGGCATGCCGCCGACGTTGCCCAACAGCGTGGACCGGCGACGCGCGTGATCGACATGCAGGGCGGAATGCTGCTTCCCGGCTTTCACGACGCCCACTGCCACCCCGCCGCGGCGGGTCACGGCATGACCCAGTGCACGCTCCACGAGATCACCGGTCGCGAGGCCACGTGGAAGGCGATCGAGGCCTACGCGAATCAGAACCCCGATCGTGACTGGATTCTCGGCGGCGGCTGGTCGATGGGCGACTTCCCAGGAGGATTGCCGACCCGCGAGGAACTCGACGCCGTGGTCTCGGACCGGCCGGTGGTGCTCTCCAACCGCGACTACCACGGCATGTGGCTCAACTCCAAGGCGCTCGAGGCGATCGGCATCACCGACTCGACGCCCGACCCCGACGCCGGCCGGATCGAGCGCGACGCCGCCGGCCACGCCACCGGCGTGCTGCAAGAGCAGGCGATGCATCTCGCAACGGCGGTCGCACCGGCGCCCACGCACGCCGATCGGGTCGAAGGCATCCGCCTGGCCCAGACCTACTACCACAGCCTCGGGATCACCGCCCTTGGCGATGCCCTGGTCGACGCCGACTCACAGCGGGCCTATGCCGAGCTGGTGGCAAACGACGAGCTCACCATGCGGGTGCGGGCGATGCTGGCCTGGGACCCCACGGGACACGTCGGCCAGCTGGACGAGCTGGTCGAGCGCCGAATCGCCGGCGACGTCGGGCGGCTCGTGTGCGGGGAGGTCAAGTTCTTCCATGACGGCGTGTTCGAGAACTTCACCGCGGCGATGCTGTCGCCCTACCTCGACGCCGACGGCAACCCCACCTCGAACCATGGGCTCGACCAGTACGACTACGACGAGCTCATGCAGGCCGTGCTGGCCTGCGACGCTGCCGGCTTTCAGGTTCACATCCACGCGCTTGGCGACCGCGCGGTGCGCGAGTGCCTCGACATCTTCGAGCACGTCGAGCAGACCAACGGCCGGCGAGACGCACGTCACCACCTGGCCCATCTCCAGTTCGTCGATCCCACCGATGTTCCCCGGCTGCGGCGGTTGAACGTGACCGCCAACGTGACGCCGCTCTGGGCCCGGCGTGAGGAAAGCGTCACGCTGCTCACGCTCCCATTCGTCACCGATGAGGTCGCGCGCACGATGTATCCGTTCCAAAGCATTCACGCCGCGGGTGGCCGGGTGGCGTTCGGAAGCGACTGGTCGGTCTCGACGCCCGAGCCGCTCGAGCAGCTCGCGACGGCCGTCAACCGCTTCGATCCGCACGGCAGCAACGACCAGCCGTTGTACGCCGAGGAGTGCCTCGACCTCGATACGGCCATCGCCGCCCACACGATCAACGGCGCCTACGTGGGCTTCATCGACGACCGCACCGGCACCATCGAGGCCGGCAAGCTCGCCGATCTGGTGCTGCTCGACCGCGACCTGTTCGCCGCCGGGAATCACGACATCGCCAATGCCAAAACGCTTGTGACGATCTCCGAAGGCGACGTGGTGTACGCCGCCGACGGCTGGTCGTGATCCTCGAGAACGGCCCGATCTATACGCTCGATCCTCGCCTGCCGCGGGTGCGGGCGCTGTCGGTGGCCGGGCCGCTGGTCGTGGGCGGGGTCGATGTCCGCGAGGGCGACGCGGACACGGTCGGGCACGAGCGCATCGACCTGGAGGGGCGCTGCGTGCTCCCGGGGTTCAGCGACAGCCACCTCCATTTCAAGTCCTGGGCGCTTGCCCGCACCGAACTCGACCTGATCGGCTGTGACTCCCTCGCCGAGGCGCTGGCGGCCGTCGCGCAGTCGGACGGTGACGGCTGGATCCGCGGCCGGGGCTGGCGGGACGCGCGCTGGCCGGACGGCCCACCGACGGCCGCCGCCCTGGACGCCGTCACCGGCGAGCGGCCCGCGGCGCTCACGGCGCACGACGGGCACACGCTGTGGGTCAACTCCGCGGCGTTGCGCGCGACCTCGATGGAGCATCCCACCGGTATCCTGCACGAGCGCGAGGCCTGGGCGTTTCCGCTGCCCGAGCCCGCCCCGCTTGAGGTCTCGCGGGCGGTGCGCGCCGCCATGGCCGACGCGAACGCCAAGGGCGTCACCGCCGTCCATGACTTCGAGTTCGACGGTGGACGCGACCTGTGGCAGCGGTTGGACGGCGACCGGCGGCTGACGTTGCGGGTCGACATGGGACTGCCGGCCGAGGAACTGGCCGCCGTGCGCACCCTCGAGCTGCGTTCGGGATTCGGCAGCGAACTGCTGCGCGTCGGCCCGGTCAAGGTGTTCATGGACGGCACGCTGGGCTCCGAGACGGCCTGGATGCTCGATGGATCGGGCGACATACTGACCTCAGAGAATGAGCTTTGCGAGATCGTGATCGAAGCCGCTGCCGGGGGACTCGACGTCGCCGTCCACGCGATCGGTGATGGCGCCAATCGAGCGGCCCTGAATGCCTTCGAGGCGACCCGAGAGCGATGGGAGGCCTCGCTCATGCGGCCGCGGATCGAGCACGTGCAGTGCCTCGCCGACGATGACCTCCCCCGGTTCGCCGACCTCGACGTGATCGCCTCGGTGCAGCCGAGCCACGCCACCTCCGACCGCGACGTCGCCGATCGGCTGTGGGGCGCGCGGGCGGCGCGCGCATATCGCACCCGCGACCTGCTCGAGGCCGGAGCGCACCTCGTGTTCGGGTCAGATGCTCCGGTCGAGCCGATCGCACCGCTGGCCGGCATCCACGCGGCCGTCCACCGCACCTCCGATACCCGCGACCCGTGGTATCCAGACCAGCGGATCCCGGTTGCCGACGCGGTGCTCGGCTTCACGGCCGCGGGTGCCTACGCGGTCGGTGAGGAGCGTCGGCGCGGGCTCCTGCTGCCGGGCTATGCGGCCGATCTGGTGGTACTGGACACCGACATCATCGCCTTCCCGGAGCGGATCGCCGAAGCTCGGGTCGAAGCCACGATGCTCGCCGGACGCTGGGTCCACAACGCCCCGCCGTGGTGAGCGTCAGCCGCCCGCTTTGAGCTTCGTGCACGCCCCGCCGGTGGGGTTGTCCAGGCACGTGATGAAGACCCTGGCGACCGCGCTGTAGGGGCCGTGGGGATGGTTTGAGATCACCTGTCGCATCTGCGCGATGGTGTCCTGCCGATCGCGGAGCCAGAAGAACAAGAGCCCCACATGGAAGCGAATCTCATCGTTGGTCGGATGCGAGTTCGCGAGGGTCATCAGATTCCCCATGGACGTCGCGGTGTTCTCCTTGTTGAATCCGAGCACGTTGGCCGCGACGATCGGCGACACGGCGCCGGGCGCGAGGCTCTCCGCCCGCTGGGCGGCAACGATCGCGGCCGAGCGGTCGACGGTTTGGAGCTTCCACGCCAGATTCAGCCACGCATTGGAGTCGGTGGGGTGCCGCTTGACCGCCGCGCGAAGCGACGCCAGCGAGCCCTTCGGCGAGGTCCCCGCGAGCGTGTAGCTCGGGTATCCGGGAGCCTCCTTGTAGTTCAGGAGATTGTCGGCCTCGGTGCCGTAGAAGCCATACATGTCGGCGTGCTTGACCCGCTCGAGCGTCGTCACCGCGGGCTTCACGTCTCCGGCCCAGAACTGAGCGATCCCCAGTGCCAGCCCGACCGGCAACGCGTCCTGCGGCAGCTTCCGGAGGGCGGCGATCGTCTGCTGGCGACGTGCCATGGTGTCGGCCGCCATCAGCTCGGCCACTCGCACCCGCACGTCGCCGGCGGGAAGCGCTTCGCGCGCGGCCTTGGCCACTGCCACGGGATCCTGCGGGTCGGGGGTTACCTTCCCGGGAAGCTTCACCAGCGCCGGTGGCAATCCACTCAGCGGGACCGCCTTCGGAACCGGTTTGGAGCTCGATCCAGCGGTCAGCCACACCACGACGGCGACTGCGATTCCGATCACCGCAGCGGCGCCTGCAAGCAGTGCCAAACGCCGCTTGGAAAGCCCGGGAATACCCGCACTGGGCGGCCCGTTTAACTCATTGACGGCGGAGGGTTTTGGATCCATTCGCTGGGTATACTGAAACCAGATGACGCTAATTTCCGCCCGCGCAAACGCGTTTGGGCAGTGAGGAACTGAAGGGTAGGTGAAACAGGTGATCTCAGCACGCGATTACCTGGCGAAGGCACGGAGTGAGATTCGTGAGCAGACGGTGCAAGAGGCCGCACAGCGGCTCGAGCACACGCCGCCTCCCGCGTTGATCGACGTGCGTGAACGCCACGAATACGAGCAGGGATTCATTCCCGGCGCGATCCACATTCCCCGAGGATTCCTCGAGTCGAGGATCGAGCGAAACGTGCTCGAGCGGTCGACTCCGGTCGTGATCTACTGCGCGAGCGGTGAGCGATCGGTGTATGCGACCAAGACGCTGAATGACCTCGGTTACACCGACGTCGTCTCGATGAAGGGCGGCTTTGCCGGCTGGAAGGAGAACGGCCACGAGTGGAAAGTCCCGCGAGCGCTGACGCCCGAGCAGTTCGAGCGCTACAGCCGCCACGTGCTGATCCCCGAGGTCGGCGAGGAGGGGCAGCTGAAGCTGCTCGATTCGAAGGTGCTTCTGATCGGCGCCGGCGGGCTCGGCTCGCCCGCGGCCGTGTATCTGGCTGCGGCCGGAGTCGGCACCATCGGCGTGATCGATGCCGACGTCGTCGACGTCTCGAACCTGCAGCGGCAGATCGTGCACACGGTCGACCGGGTGGGGATGAACAAGGTCGACTCGGCCGAGATCGCGATCAAGAGCATCAACCCCGAGGTCAACGTCGTGAAATACGTCGAGCGGCTGACATCGGAGAACGTGCTCGACGTGATCTCCGGGTATGACGTGATCGTGGACGGCACCGACAACTTCCCGACCCGATATCTCCTGAACGACGCGAGCCTGGTCGCCGGCATTCCGGTGGTGCACGGCTCGATCTACCAGTTCGAGGGATCGGTCACGGTGTACAAGCCGTTCGAGGGTCCGTGCTATCGCTGTCAGTACCCGGAGCCCCCGCCGCCTGAGCTGGCGCCGTCGTGCGCCGAGGGCGGCGTGCTCGGAATCCTTCCCGGCGTGATCGGCTCGCTCCAGGCGACCGAGGCCGTGAAACTGGTACTGGGGATCGGCAATCCGCTGATCGGCCGGCAGCTGCGCTACGACGCGCTCGAGATGGAGTTCGTCGAGCTGAAGATGCGGCGCGATCCGGACTGCCCGGTATGCAGCAAGGATCCTTCCGAGATCGAGTTCATTGACTACGAGCAGTTCTGCGCCCTGCCCTCCCGGGCGGTCCAACCCGCGAAGGAGGCGGTAGCTTGAGCACGGTTCGGATGCCCCCAATTCTGCGCCAGGCGGTCGGCGGAGCCCGTGAGGTCGACGCCTCCGGCTCGACCGTGCGCGAACTCCTCGGCGACCTCACGACCCGCTATCCGGCCATCAAAGGTCACCTGCTGGACGACGGCGGCGACCTCAACCGGTTCGTGAACGTGTACGTGAATAACGAGGACGTCCGTCTCGGCGACGGTCTCGAGACCGCTGTGGGGCCCGATTCCACCGTCATCGTTTTGCCGGCGATGGCCGGCGGGGCGGGGCGCTGATGCCCTGCCTCAAGGTCGAGCGCTCCGCTGCGCTGTCGGCCGTCGGCAACACCCCGCTGATCGAGCTGCCGCGCATGACGCCGCACGAGGGCGTCAAGATCTTCGCCAAGCTCGAGGAGCAAAACCCGACCGGCTCGGTCAAGGACCGGGTTGCGCTGCAGATGATCGAGGCAGCCGAGGACAGCGGCGAACTCGCACCCGGACAGCAGATTCTCGAGCCGACCTCGGGGAATACCGGCATCGCCCTGGCGATGATCGGCAAGGTCAAGGGCTACCCGGTGAGTGTCGTCATGCCCGAATCGGCAACACCCGAACGCGTGGAGCTGCTGCGCATGTACGGCGCCAACATCATCTTCTCGCCCGGGAACCTCGGCTCCAACGGCGCAGTGGCCAAGGCACGGGCGATGGCCGAGGCCGATCCCAGCCTGTTCATGCCCTTCCAGTACGCCAATGAGGCCAACCCCGCCGCTCACTACTGCGGCACCGCTGTCGAGATCCTCGATCAGGTTCCCGACGGCCGCGTCGATGCGTTCGTCGCCGGCCTCGGGACGGGCGGCACGCTGATGGGTTGTGGCCGGCGGCTGCGCGAGGCCAATCCGATGGTGCAGATTGTCGCGGCCGAGCCGCTCCAGGGCGATCCGGTGATGGGTCTTCGCAGCCTCGAGGACGGCTACACCCCGCCAATCCTGGATATCACCCAGCTCGATCGCAAGGTGCTTGTCTCCAACGGCGAGGCCGTGTTGGCGCTGCGAAAGCTGCTCGACCTCGAGGGCGTCTTTGCCGGCGTCTCGGCGGGAGCGGCGCTCGCGGTGGCGCGCAAGATCGCAGCCGAGATGGTCGAAGGAACGGTGGTCGTGCTGTTCGCCGACGGCGGCTCGAAGTACATGAGCGCCGGGCTCTACACCACACCGACCGAGCAACTCGAGCGCGAGATGGAAGAGCGCGTCTGGTGGTGATCCCCGCGGCGGTGCGCGACGAGATCGTCGCCCATGCCCGCGCCGGACTCCCCAACGAGGCCTGCGGGATTCTCGCCGGTAACGGCGGCCGCGTCGAGCGGTTTTTCCCGGCCGAGTCGGATGAGCCGAGCCCCTACTACTACCGGATCGAGTCGCGCGACCAGATCCGGATCATGAACGAGATCGACGACGCCGGCATGGATCTGATCGGGATCTACCACTCCCATGTATCCTCGCCCGCGTATCCGAGTCGCACCGATGCCGAGCAGGCGTTCTGGCCGGATGCGGTGTACGTGATCGTGTCGCTCGCCGGCGGCGACGCCGACATGAAGGGCTACCTGATCGCCGACATGGTGCCGACCGAAGAGCCCCTCACCATCGTGTGAATAAATGGTGCCTGGCACCATTTATTCACGGCGGCTCTGGCAAGGATCGAGTGGTGAGCGGAGCGGAGGCGTGCCAAAGGCACGTTGAGCACCGCACCACCACGTGGGACGCCGCCAGAGCGGCGAGGACCGCCGAGCCTGGTCAGGCTTGGGCTTCGCGTACGTCTACGTCGGGGGTGACTGGGGTCACGGGACGGCCTTCGAACTCGGTGCCGAGCACGATCACGGTCTTGGTGCGCTCCACCGACTCGAGTGCGCGGATCTCCCAGATGAAGTGCTCGAGCGCGCGCATCGACTCGCCGCGGACCTTGAGCATGATGCTCTCCTCACCCGCAATGTGGTGACACTCCTCGACCCAGGGCATCGATTCGAACTCACCCTCGAGTGAGTCGCGCGGGCTGGCGGTCTGAGTGACGAGGATGAACGCGGTCACGCCGGATCCGACCATCTCGGGGTTCACCACTGCGCGATAGCCCGTGATCACGCCGCGAGCCTCGAGCTTCTTGACCCGCTCGTGCACGGCGGCAGGCGAGAGCCCCACCTGTTGGGCGATGTGGGCGAAGGTCGCTCGCCCATCTCGCTGGAGCTCCGCGATGATGGCGAGGTCGGTGTCGTTGAGATCCTTCAACCACCTAAACATACCCCCGCCGCAAGGACACGACTACAGTTCGGCCCATGGCCGTGCTCAGCCCAGCCGAACTCCAATCCGCCCTCGCCACCCTGGATGGCTGGGAAGTGCGTGATGGAGCGCTTCGTAAGCGCTACGAGTTCCCCGACTTCGGCACCGCGCTGGCCTACGCCAACCGAGTTGGAGAGGCGGCTGAGGCGGCCGACCACCATCCCGACCTGCTCGTGACCTGGGGTGCGGTCGAGGTCGCGTGGGTCAGCCACTCAGAAGGCGGGATCACGACCAACGACGTCGCCATGGCCGATCGCAGCGACGAACTCAACTCCACGGCCTAACTCGGATCCTCGGCGGGCGCCGGCGGTCGGTCGGCTCGAGTCAGGTCGACGTCGACTTCGGTGATGCGCGGGCCGTCGACGCCTGCCACCTCGAATCTGATCCCCTCGAAACTGACGACATCGCCGACCAGCGGCGCGCGGCCCAGTTCTCCGAACAGGAATCCACCCACGGTGTGGTAATCCTCATCAGAGAGGTCGGTACCGAACCGGGCGTTGAACTGCTCGATCGGGAACGATCCACCGATCCGTACCCGCCCGCGGCCGATCCGCAGGATCCCGACGTCGGGCAGATCGAACTCGTCGCCGATCTCACCCACAATCTCCTCCAGCAGATCTTCGAGGGTGGCCAGGCCGACGACCGAGCCGTACTCGTCAACAACGATGGCCATGTGATTTGAGGTGCGCCGAAACTCCGCCAGCAGCTCGTCCAGTGGCTTGGTCTCGGGTACCAGGATCGCCGGGCGCAGGATGCTCTGGATATCCGTACGCTCCAGGCCGCGCTCGTTGATCGCGCTGAACAGGTCGCGCACATGCAGCACCCCGGCGATGTCATCGATGTCCTCGCCGTACACCGGATACCGCGTGTAGGGGTTTCGCAGAACGGTCGTCATGAGGTCGGCAATGGGCGTATCGAGCGGCAGCGCAACCACGTCGGGGCGAGGCACCATCACATCCTCGGCGTCCTTGTCGGCGAACTCGAAGACCTTGTGCAGCATCTCCTGCTCCTCCTCCTCCAGCACGCCCTTCTGGCGGCTGGCGGTGACAAGCATCTTGAGTTCCTCCTCCGAGTGGACGAGCGAGATGCCGCTCGGAGGTGGCAGGTTGAACCAGCCCAAAACCGCGGAGCTCGAGCCCACCAGCACCCAGATGAAGGGGCGAAACAGCGTTCGAAACACGCTGATCGGGCGGGCGACCGCAAGCGCGACCCGCTCGCTGTGCTGAAGCGTGAACGACTTGGGCACGATCTCGCCCATGACCACGTGGAAGTAGGTCAAGATCGTGAACGCAAGGATGATCGAAATCGTGGTGGCAACGCCCGTGTGCAGGTCGCGCGGCAGCCAGTCGAGGGGCTTTTGCAATAGCTCGGACACGACCGGCTCGCCAATCGCGCCAAGCGCCAGGCTGGACAGCGTGACCCCGAGCTGAATCGCGGAGATGAACCCCGATGGATTGTCCAGGAGGTTGAGCACGCGCCGCGCGCGCCGAACTCCTTGCGCCTCCAGTTCCTGCAGGCGGGTGCGGCGCACCGTCACGAGGGCATATTCTGCGGCAACGAAGAACGCGTTCGCCGCAACGATCACCACCACAGCCAGAAGCTCGGCGGCGATCAGCATGGACTGGGAACGTCGTCGCTCAAGCTCAAATCAGTATAGATGGGCGTGGAGATGACACCCGAGGCCGCCCGCGTTTCGCATGGTTGACCTAAAGTTGATGGCCCGCGATGCCGACCCTGTCCGAAGGGGAAATCGGGAAAGTGCCGAATCCCGAGGCCAGGTTGGTCACACCCGAATTTTGGATGAGGCTAACGACCGCACGAGGTTCTGCCGATACCACCAGACGGTGGCAAGCCTTGCGACGAGTGGAGTGCATGTGGGCGATTCCATAAGCTGTCTGATTGTTGATGACCACGAAGTGGTTCGCGAGGGTCTGCGCCTGGCGCTTTCCCGGGCGGACAACATTCGCGTGGTGGGTGAAGCTGCGGACGGAAACGCCGCGGTTGCTCTGGCCCGCCGGCGAAAGCCCAACGTGGTCATTCTGGACGTGCGCATGCCCGGCGCGGACGGATTGCAGGCAGCCCGCGAAATCACCACGGAGGTGCCGGAAACGGCAGTCCTGATGTTCACCGCCTACGGTGAACGCAGCCTCCTCACTCGTGGCCTGGAAGCCGGTGCCAAGGGTTACATCCTGAAGGAAGCTCCCCAGCAGACGCTGGTGCGGGCCATCCAGAAGGTGGCCGGCGGCGACGGCTATGTCGATCCGGCGCTGATGCCCGCGTTCCTGTCGAAGGATCGCGAGAACATGCTGACGGCCCGCGAGCGCGAGATCCTGCAGCTGCTTGCTGACGGGATGTCCAACGCAGACGTCGCCGGCAAGCTGTTCATCAGCCAGGAAACCGTCAAGAGCCACGTGCGGCACATTCTCTCCAAGCTGGAGGCTGATACCCGCACGCATGCTGTCGCCATCGCACTCAGACAGGCAATCATCGATTGATGCCCCTTCGGGGCTGAGGTCGATCGCTGTGGTCGCTGCGCTGGCAGCGCTCACCGTCGCGCTCACGACGATTCTCTACTTCGTCGCCGGCGCGTTTGTGAGTGCCACCGTCGCTCCACTGTTCGCCGGCTTGGTCGTGATCGGCGTGCTCGGCGTGCTCGCGATCCGGGCGGTTCGGCGAGACACGCTGCGGCTTCGGGCCTCCGAGCAGTGGGGCCGCAAGCTCCGCGGTGAGCTGGTGTCGCAGGCGGCATTTCTGGACGCACTTGTGGAGAGCCTGGGAGCCGTCTCCAGCCTGCACGCATCGCGCGTACTCGAGCGCACCGCCGATCAGGCGCAGGCCCTGTTCGACACCGAGGCCGTGGTGATACTCACGCTCGACGCCGACGGCCTGCGGCTGCGCCCCGCGGCCGCCCGCGGAGTCGCGTTGGGGCCGATGTCCGATCTCGCCGTCCACCTGGACGCGCCCGAATCTCTGGTCGCGGAGGCCGCGCGAAGCCACGTGCTGGCCGCGGGGCCGGGCGACCCGCAAAGCGATCCGCTCAGCCGTCACCTCCAGCCCACCTCGATCGTGGCCGCGCCACTCGTGGCGATGGGAGAGTTGCAGTCGGTACTCGTACTGGCACGAACCGGCGAGGGTGCGCCCTTCGGGCCCGCCGACGTCACCCGGGTCGCGGTGTTCTCGGACTTCGCCGCCCGTGCGGCCGAAAACGCGATGCTGTTCGAGCGCGTCGAAGCACTACTGGCCCAGGCCCAGATCCGCGAGTCGGAGCGCGCCGACCTCTCGCGCCGGCTTGTCTACGCCGAGCAGGACGAGCGCCGGAAGCTTTCGTTGCACCTGCACGACGGACCGCTGCAGACGCTTTCGGGCGTCGCGATGATGCTGGACGCGGTGGCCGAGGATCTCAACGGCTTGCCCGAGAGCGACCCGACCGCGCGCGTGCTCGAGACCGCCCGTGCCCGCCAGCGCCAGGTGATCCGCAACCTGCGCGAGCTGTGCTTTGCACTGGAGCCGTGGGTGCTTCGCGATCAGGGATTTGTGACCGCGATGGAGGCGCTCGCCGACGAGTTCCAGCACGGCCACTCGCTGTCGATCGCACTTGACATCGATCCGGCCGACAACCTCTCCCCCGACGATCAGGTGTGTCTCTACCAGATCGTGCGCGAGGCGGTCACCAACGCGGTCAAGCACGCCCGGCCCTCGCAGATCGACGTCGCGGTCACCGGCTCACCTCAGAGCGGCTACACCGTCCGGATCGCCGATGATGGATCGGGGTTCACGGATGGCCCGGACGATGGCCTGCCGCACCACGGGCTCTCGTCGATGAAGGAACGTGCGTCGATCCTGGCCGGACAGCTTCTGATCGACTCCACCCCAGGGGCGGGCACCACCGTCACGATCACGATGCCGGCGGCGGCCAGCGATGCTGCGTAGATCTCGCTCCACCCCCGCGGGCCTCGAGCAGTTGGTCGCAGCCTGCGAGGCCGGGCTCGACATGCAGGCCATCCTGACCACCGCGTCGGCGGCCGTGGGGTCAGCACTCTGCGCCGCGACCGTCGGGGCCTACACCCTGTCAGAGGACGGCGAGGCCTTCGTCCTGGCGGCGGGAAGCGGCGTTGAGCAGCTCCCGGCCGACGAGACCACCGAGCCGGCGATCGACGGGACCACGGTACGGCTGCCGATGGTGAGCGCGCGCCGAGTGCTCGGCTGCTTCGTCTCCGAAGGGGCGCGCGCGGGCAACATCGCAACCGCGCGGGTGATCGCGGGCGTGGCCGCTCAGGCGGTCGAGGCTGCGCGCATGTGGGAGTCGGGCGCGGCGGGCAGCGGAACCGTGGACTTGCTCACGGGCCTACCGAACCACCGTGGCTTCAGCGAACGGTCGGCCCGCGAGCTTTCGCGGGCGAAACGCACCGGATCGGTGGTGTCGGTCGGCATCGTCGATATCGACGGTTTCAGCGTGCTCAACGAGCTCCAGGGCCACGCCGGGGGCGACGCCCTGCTGCGAACGGCGGCACGGTGCTTCGGCGACGGCGTGCGCTCCTACGACAGCGTGTGCCGGCTGGGCCGGGATGAGTTTGGTCTGGTGCTGCCCGGAATGGCGTCTGGGCCGGCGGCCACACTGATGTCGCGGCTCGCGCAGGCGTTTGCGACCTCGACGGACGCGGTCACCGTCTCGGGCGGCGTCGCCAGCTTCCCCACCGACGGAGCCAGTCATGGTGAGCTCCAGCGGCTTGCAACCGGCGCCCTCTACTGGGCCCAGCGCGGCGGCGGCGGCCGGATCGTCTCCTACGACGCCCGGGTGGTCGAGGCGCTGTCGGCCCGCGAACGGGCCGATCAGCTGGAACGCGATACCTACGAGCGCACCATCCGGGCACTCGAGGCGACCCACGGCCACTCCGCCACGTCGCGTGCGGTGAGCGAGTACTCCGGCTTCCTGGCATCCGAGCTTGGCCTCACGCCCGACCGCGCCGATCGGTTGCGGCTGGCGGCCTTCGTGTATGACTCGACCACTCCCGGCGGCGAGCCGGCGGAGCGGGCGCGGCTGGCCGCCAAGGTCGCGGTCAACGCCCTGGACGCCGAAGCCGCAGGTTGGCTGCTCGCGGCCCGGCGCGGAGCCGATGCGCCAATCGAGTCTCGGATCGTCGAGGTGGCGGCGGCGTTCGTCGAAGCGGGCGGACACACCGGCTCCGCCGGGGCGGGCCGTGCGCTGGCGTCGCTTTGGAGTGCAAACGACGGCAACGGGCATGATCCCGAGGTCGTCCGGGCACTCGAAAGCCTGCTGGCCGATCGCATCGGCGAAGCCGCCGTTACCGGCGACTGACGGCGGCTTAGGTCGAGCCGCCGCGCTTGCGGCGCTGGGTGCGTTGACGGGCGGCGATGGCCGCCTCCGGACGCGGAGTGGGAACGTGGCCGGTGGCCTCGATCGGTGAGGCCTTGCGCGGTGCCTCGGGGGCTTTGGCGAGCCGTTTCCGGAAGAGCAGCAGAAATGCCAACGTGCCGGCGATCACGCAGATCAGGGCGACCCACACGTTCAGGCGCTGGCCGAAGAACATGTCGGCGGTGTCGATTCGCAGCGTCTCGATATACATCCGCCCAAACGAGTAGAGCACCACGTACAGGGCAAAGATCGTGCCGGCGGGCACGCGGTTCCAGTAGCGCTTGATGAATCGCCACAGGATGAAGAACACCAGCAGGTCCCACAGCGACTCGTACAAAAACGTCGGCACGAACGTATGCGGGCCACCGGTGATGTTGTAGGGGAACACCGGGTTGTCGATCTTGACCGCCCACGGCTTTGTGCTGGGTCCGCCGTACAGCTCCTGGTTGAAGTAGTTCCCCCATCGCCCGAGAGCCTGAGCCAGGATCAACCCGGGGGCGATACAGTCGGCGACCACCCAGAACGGCAGCTTGGCGCGACGCACACCGATGAGCGTGCCGACCATCCCGCCGAGGACGGCTCCCCAGATGCCCAGTCCGCCCTCCCAGATCTGCGGGATCTGACTGTAGTGGCCGGGTGAAAAGGCGCCCCAGTCGGTGATCACGTGGTAGAGGCGGGCGCCCACCAGGCCAAACGGCACCGTCCACACCGCGATGGTGTAGACCAGCTCGGGATCGATGCTGCGGCGGCGGAACTCTTTGCGGGCGATCCAGCCCGCGAGCAGCACCGCGACAGCCAGGATCAGTCCGTACCAGCGGGCCTGGAGGCCGTGGAATCGGAACAGAAACGGGTCGCCTGGGCTGGGGATGGAGAACAGGGACATCGGGCGCATCCCAGGTTATCGGCAACCACGGCCGACAGCGCCACCCCGTTCGTCCGCATGTGAGACCGCGCACCTTAAAGGTTCACGGTTGGGACGCCGATAGGTCGCATGGTTACCCAATTCCCCCCTGGGTGCGACCCGGTCCAGGCAGGCAGGCTGAAACTCCGGGAAGGAGCGGCATCCCGAAATGCCCACGCTGAGCAAGAACATCATTATCTCGGTTGCGCTCGCGCTGGCCGCTGCCGTCGCACTGGTGCTGTACGTCGGCGAAGTCCAAAATCGCGCCGTCACCAACGAGCGCACCGTGGCCGTCGTGGTGGCGCTCAAGGACGTTCCCGCGGGGACGACCGTGAACGACGCCATCACCGCCGGAGCGCTTGGCATCAAGACGATGCGCTCCGCCGACGTTCCCGACTTTGCCGTCACCAACTACGACTCGATCCGTGGCCAGGTCGTGTCCCAGCCGCTGTTTACCGGAGACACCGTGACCACCACCCGGGTGGGCTCGTCGAACGGCACCTCACCGAGTTTTCAGGTCAAAGGCAACCAGCGCCTGATCCGGCTCCCGCTCTACAACACCCAGGGCATGCTCGAAGACGTCCAGCCCCACGACCGGGTGGACATCTGGGCCAAGGTCGCCAACGCCAACGCGACTGCGTTTTCGGAGCAGCTGATCGTCCGCGGAGCACTGGTTACCGCGGCCGATGACCCGGCGACCTCGACCTCGGGCCAGGGATCGCTCCTGCTTGCGATGGACGTCACCGACGCCGGCCGGGTCGCGGCCGCGCTCTCGGCCGATAGCTCCGGCCAGTCTGACAACAACATCTGGGTCGTCCTGGTCGGCAAGAAGCACCCGACGTGGAAACACGTCCCGACCATCCCGCTGTCGAGATAAGGAAGCTGAATGCGAAATGACCTCATCCGAGTGACCCTCCAGGGCGACGATGCGCAGCTGCGCGACCTCCTGGAGCAGTCGGGTGTGGTCGAGATCGTCGACTCCGGCGCCGAGGTACTTGTGTGGCATCTCCCGCAGGACGCCGACGGGCTTCCCACCGAGCTGCGAGACGTGCTGAGCGATCCCGAAGGTCCCGCGGTGCTCGGCCTCGCCGACACCCATCCCAGCCGCTGGTTTGACGAGGCGCTCGATTTCGGCATCGACGGCGTCGTGTGCCTGCCACAGATTCCCGAGCAGCTCGGCATGGCCGTGGCCGCCGCCCGCGCCCAGCGGCACCGCCGTGCGTCCAGCGCCGGCTTTGCCTCCGGCGCGCCGCGCGGCGCACGTGAAGCGCACGTGTTCACGGTGTTCTCCACCAAGGGCGGATCGGGCAAGACGGTGATCGCCACAAACCTCGCCGTGTCGTTTGCCCGCGACGGCAAGCGCACGCTTCTGATCGACTTCGACCTCCATTCGGGCGACGACGCCCTGGTGCTGGGCCTCTCACCACGATGGACGGTGCTCGACCTGGTGCAGTCCCCCGGCGACCTGGACGCCGAGAAGCTCGCCGGATTCGTTACCCGCCACAGCTCCGGCGTCGACCTGTTGCCCGCGCCGACGCGGCCCGACGAGGAAGAGCTGGTCGCCATCGACCGGCTCGAACCGCTGCTGGAGGTGGCCCGCAGCTCCTACGACGTGGTCATGATCGACACCTCGTCGCAGTTTGCCCCGGCGACCCTGCTTGCGATCGACAACACCGACACCCTGATCCTGGTGGGTGCCTCCGACGTGCCGACGATCAAGAGCCTGAAGATCGCGCTGGAAACGCTCGAGCTGCTGGAGGTCAACCAGCTGGACGTCAGGATCCTGATGAACCGCTCGGGCGCCAAGGTGGGCCTCGAAGACCGCGACGTCGAGCGCACGCTGCGCCGCGACATCACCTACACGCTGCCGTCGGACAAGGCTGTCCCGGTCTCGGTCAATCGTGGCCAGCCCGTGATCGTCGACAATCCCCGGTCTCGTGTTGCCCGATCGCTCCAGGAGATCGCGCGATCTCTGGAGGCCGCGGTCGGGAGCCGGCGGTGAAGCCCGACCGGGAGCGAACGCTCGGCGGTCGCATGCGCCGAAGTGAGCCGTCGACGCCCGGCGGCGAGGCCGGTCACGAGCCCGATGCGCACGATCCGTTTGCCGATATCAAGGCCGTCGCCCAGGCCGAAGCCGTGCGCGAGCTGGGGACGGCGCTGAACGAGGGAGAGGTGGCCGAGGAGGAGCTGCACGAGCAGGTGCAGCGGGCGATCGACTCGGCGCTGGCCGAGGCCGGCACCCCCCTGTCGACCCGCGACCGCGCCCGCCTGGTGCGCGAGATCTCGCACAACATCCTTGGTTATGGCCCGATCGAGCCGTTCCTGGCCGACGAGTCGGTGACCGAGGTGATGGTCAACAACCACGCAACCATCTACGTCGAGCGCAAGGGCATGATCGAGGAGACCGACGTGCAGTTCGGCTCCGAGCTCCACCTCCTCCAGGTGATCGATCGGATCGTCGCTCAGACCGGTCGTCGCATCGACGAGTCAAGCCCGATGGTGGATGCACGCCTGCCCGACGGCTCGCGCGTGAACGCGATCATCCCGCCGCTTGCCATTACCGGCCCGTCGCTCACGATTCGCAAGTTCTCCAAGCAGCCGCTGACGATGGACGACCTGGTCGGATTCGGCACCATCTCGCACCAGGGCGCGGCGTTTCTCGAGGCCTGCGTCGAGGGCAAGCTGAACGTCCTGGTGGCCGGCGGTACCGGCACGGGTAAGACCACGATGCTGAACGTGCTGTCGTCGTTCATTCCCGAGCGCGAGCGGATCATCACGATTGAGGACGCGGCCGAGCTGAAGCTGTCGCAGCGACACGTGATCGCGCTCGAAGCCCGCCCCGCGAACACCGAGGGTCGCGGCGCGATCTCGATCCGCGACCTGGTTCGAAACGCGTTGCGCATGCGGCCCGACCGGATCGTGGTCGGCGAGTGCCGTGGACCGGAGGCTGTGGACATGCTGCAGGCGATGAACACGGGCCATGACGGCTCGCTGACGACGATCCACGCCAACAGCCCCCGCGACGCCCTGGCCCGTACCGAGACGCTGGTGTTGACGGCCGGATTCGATATGCCGTTGAAGGCGATCCGCGACCAGATCTCGAGCGCCTTCGATCTTGTGATCCAGACCAACCGCCTGATCGACGGGCGCCGCCGCGTCACCCACATCACCGAGGTGGGAGGCATGGAGGGCGACATCATCACGCTGCAGGATGTGTTCGTCGCGTCGTTTGCCGACGACAAAGAGCCGGACAATGCGACTTCGAAGCTTGTGTACACCGGGATCCGCCCAAGCTTCATCGAGAAGCTCGAGCGCCACGGTGTGTCGCTTCCCAAGTCGTTCTTCGGCGACACCAGCGCCAACGTCGACGTGCTTCGCCGCGGCCCGCGTGCGTCGGGAGGACGCCAGCGGAGGACGGCATGATCGGCCGGCGGGTGGTCGCATGTGTAGCCGCGCTCGTGGCCGTGCTCTCGCTCGCGGGGGTCGCCTCCGGCGCCGCAACCTCCACCAGCCTGGGCGCCGTCACCGCCGCCGGACCCAACGCTGTGCGGGTGATCGTGCGCGGGCCGGACACGATCACGACCACGATGGTCTCGGCCCGGCTGGGTGCACACTGGGCCTATGTCGAGAGCGTGACCCCGGTTGCCAAGCGTCCTGCGCTGCACCTCGTGATCGCACTCGATACCTCGCGGAGCATGCGCGGGCCGGCCTTTGAGGCCGCCGTCGCGGCCGCCGACCGGCTACTCGACGCGGTCGGAAGCGACGATCGGGTCGGCCTGGTGACCTTCGCCAAGCACGTACGCGTGGTGGTTCCACTCACAGCCGACGTGGCGTCGGTTCGGCTCGCTCTCAGGCGACTCGGCACCGAGCGGGGTACCGCCCTCGATCACGGGGTGTCCACGGCCGTTTCGGCCGCTGGCAGCGACCGAAACACACGCCGGGTCGTGATCCTTGTCTCCGACGGCGCCGACACCACCGGCGCCGCGGCCACCACCCTGCCGGCGCTGACCGCCTCGGGCGTGCGAGTCGACGCGTTCGGGTTGAACCAGTCACCGGCCTTTCGGTCGGGCCCGCTGCACGCGATCGCCCACGCGACCGGGGGAAGCTACGCCAACGCCACCTCGCACTCGCTCCAGATGGCAGTCACCAAGCTTCGCGATCACGAGCTGGCCGGGAGCTTCTCGGCGTTGATCTCACTGCCGCAGACGGGAGCGCGCGACCTGCATGTGAGCGTGCTCGACGCCCCGGCAGCGACCGTCCAGCTACCACCCGGGGTCTCGGGCCAGTCCGAGGGTTTCTGGCTCGCTCACGGTGAGCTGATCGTCGCAGTGCTCGGTTTCGCCGCGGTGCTGGCGCTCTCGATGTGCATCATGCAGCTCGGGCGCGGCCGGCCGCCGACGCTCGACGAGCGGCTTGCCGACTACACCGCGATCTCGGACAAGCGCGACGCCGACCATCACAGCACGCGACTGGCGGAGCTGTACGAGCGGATCGAGCAGCAGTTCGAGGGAAGCCTGGTGTGGCGCCACCTCGACATGCTGTGCCAGCAGGCCGGCATCGCCAATCCCACCGCCCAGGTACTGCTGGGAATCGTGGCTCTGGGAGTGCTGGTCGGCCTGGTTTCCGATCTGCTTCTGGGATCGCTTGTGGGAGTGCTCGGCTTCGTGGTCGGCGCACTGATCCCGGTGTGGGTGCTGCGGTGGAAGGCGACCCGACGATCGGCCCGTTTCGAGGCCCAGCTGCCCGAACTGCTGGCAGTGTGGGCGAGCGCGCTGCGCGCCGGCCGGTCGTTTGCCCAGGCCCTCGACACCCTGGTCGACGAGGCCGACGAGCCCGCCCACGGCGAGTTTCGCCGGGCACAGCAGCAGGTGCGGCTGGGCGTTCCGATCGAGGTGGCGCTCGACCAGATGTCGCGGCGGCTGCGCTCTGACAGCTTCGAGCTGGTGGTGCTCACCACCGACGTGCAGCGGCGCGTCGGCGGAAACGTTGCTGTGATCTTCGACCGGGTCGCCGACACCGTGCGCAAGCGACAGCAGTTCGGCGCCCGCGTGCGAGCACTGACGTCGATGGGCCGACTCTCGGCCTACGTGCTGATCGGCCTGCCGTTTGCGATGGCCGCGGGCCTGACGCTGATCAACGCGGACTACATGCTGCCGCTCTTCACCACCTATGTCGGGCACATCCTGATCGCTGTCGCGCTGGTGATGATGGGCCTGGGGTCGCTGGTATTGCGCCGCCTGGTGAAGCCAAGGACGATCGCGTGAGGAGCGTCCCGTGCCCTGGTTTGTGATCTCGATCGTGCTGTTCGGCGGATCGTGCTTCTTCGCGCTTCGCCACCTCACTCGTGGCCGCCTCCAGGTGGAGTCGGTACTCGGCCGCATGGCCGGCTACGGCTACCGCTCCGGTCCGGTCGGCACCGACTGGCGCTCGATGCTGCGGCAGGTTGGCAAGGTCTCGCCCGGTGGACGCGGTGCGCGAGCCGAGGGCGTGCGCATGAAGCTGGCCGCGGCCGGCTGGTCGAAGCGCTACACACCCGAAGACATCGCCGGCGCCAAGGTGGTGTTCGCGCTGGGCACGTATTTCACGATGCTGGTGGCCGCGGCCTTGAGCATCGTTCCGCTCGTCGTGGGCGCTGTCGGCGGCATCGTGCTTGGGCTGGCCGCGTACCTGTCGCTGCCGATCGCGATCGACGTGCGCGTTCGTGGCCGCCGCGACAAGATCGTCGCGCAGCTCCCCACCGTGCTCGATCTGCTGACGCTCTCGGTCGAGGCCGGGATGAGCTTCGACGCGGCGCTCCAGCGCCTGGTGCGGCGGCTGAACGGCGCGCTGATCGACGAGCTCGGCCTGATGCAGCGCGAGATCCAGCTCGGCACCAGCCGGCACGAGGCGATGATCGCCCTGGCTGCGAGGGTCGATGCTCCCGAGGTGTCGAGCTTCGTGCGGGCCCTCAATCAGGCCGACAAGCTGGGCGTCCCACTGGCAGAGATGCTCCGCGTGCAGGGCGATGAGCTGCGCATCCGGCTTCGTAACCAGGCCGAGGAGCACGCGATGAAAGCGCCGGTGAAGATGCTCTTCCCCACCGTGCTTCTGATCTTTCCGGCAGTGTTCATCGTGGTCCTGGGACCGGCTGTGATCAGCCTGCTCGACAAGCTCGGCTCACACTAGGCCGCCGCGATCTTGGCCTGAACCGACGCCCACCGATCACCGTCGAGATGGGCGATCCCCACCTCCTGAGGCGTGCCGTCCACCAGCACCTCGACCGGCACTTCGAAGAACTCGGCGACGGCCTTGATGCCGCGCCAGGAGGGCTCCTGCTTGCCGGATTGCCACTCACTCAGAGTCTGTTGCGAGAATCCCAGAAGCCTCGCCGCCCTGGCATTGGTGAGGTTGTGGAGACCCCGCAGGATCGTCAGGTTTTCACGAAATGCCACGGGTGAACCTTACCCGGAGAAACCCGAAGATTCTTCAACTCCGGTTGTACGTGTCACCCAAAAGAGGGATACGTGACATGCGGGGCGAATCTTTGCGGCAATGCCACGAAGCTCCAACTCCGATCCGGCGGGGGTCCGACCCATCGCGCCGTTGGGCCCCGACCACCTCGAATCCGCACTGGTCGTGGTCGAGGTCGTCCAGGCGTTGTCTGCGCTCGAGGACGTCCCCGAGATGCTCGCCTCGCTGGCCCGGAACCTGACCGAGATCCTCGACGCCGACGCCTGCATGGTCTCGACCTATGACCCGGCCCGCGGGTTGCTGCGAAACACGGCGGGCTATGCCCGGCCACCCTACGCCTGGCAGGAAACCCCGTCGGAGCATCGGATCGCCGACTATCCCCGCACTGCCGAGGCGATCAATGACGGCCGGCCCTACACCTGCATCCTCGGCGCCGAAGCCGATTCCCACGAAGCCCGGTGGCTGGTTGAGCACGGCTACCGAACGCTCCTGATGCTGCCGCTGCCGGTCGAGTCAAAGCCGTTTGCGCTGATCGAGGTGTATGACCGCGCGCCCCGCGAGTTCGCTGCCTCCGAGATCCGGCTGAGCGAGGCGCTCGCGCTCGAAGCCGGCAAGATGATCGTGCGCGCGCGGATGCAGGAGCATCTCGAGGACGCCTACATCGCGACCCTCGGAACCCTGGCCGCGGCGCTCGAGGCCAAGGACGCCTACACCAACGACCACGCCGCCCAGATCGCCGAGCTGGCCGCCGCTGTCTGCGAGCAGCTGCACATCGCGGCCTCGGATATGCGCATGATCCGCCTGGCCGCACTTCTGCACGACATCGGGAAGATCGGCGTGCCCGAGGCCATCCTGCACAAGCGCGGGCCGCTCGACGATCAGGAGTGGGCGGTGATGCAGGAGCATCCGCGCATCGGCGCTCGAATCCTCGAACCCGTGCCCTACTTCGCCGAGCTGGTGCCATTGGTGACCTCGAGCCACGAGCGCTACGACGGCACCGGATATCCCGACCGGCTGGAGGGCGAGCAGATCCCGCTGGGATCGCGCGTGATCGCGGTGTGCGACGCCTTCCACGCGATGACCGAGGATCGCGTCTACCGCAAGGCCGTGCCGGTCGACGAGGCCCTGCGCGAGATCGTGCGCTGCTCCGGCTCGCAGTTCGACCCCACCTGCGTCGAGGCGATGCTGGCCGTGGTGCGCACCAAGGGCTGGCCGCGGTTCTCGCGCGATCGCCTGGTTCGGCTCGCGCACACGCCGTCCTGGTAGATTCGCTGGCATGAATCGCGCCGGACAAAACCCGCTCGAGTTCACCCGCTCCTACGACTACTCCCAGACGATCGTCGCCGACGGGCCGATGGTGTACGTCTCTGGCCAGGGAGGGTTCGGCGCCGACGGCAGCGTGGTTGATGCCAACAGCTTCGAAGCTCAGCTGCGCCAGGCCTACGCCAACGTGCAGGCGCTGCTCGAGGCCAACGGCGCATCGCTCCAGACGATCGTGAAGATGACCGTGTATCTGGCCGACGCCGGCGACTACGAGGTGTTCAAGCGCGTCCGGGCCGAGGTGCTGTCTCCGCCCTACCCCGCCTCCACCGCCGTCGTGGCGGGCTTCCTGTTCGAGGGCATGCTGGTCGAGATGGATGCGATCGCCCGCGTCGGTGAGCCGCGGGCGTAGGCCGGGAGGGCTACTTCACCAGGCGTGACTGCATCTTGGCGCCGACGATGTCGCTGGCGATCTGAGGAAGCAGATTTCGCAGGCTCCCGGGATCGGGATCGGCGTAGTAGTCGCCGGGGTCCGCAATCTGCTGCATCGCTTGGTAGCCGGTCATGATTGGCAGCTCCCGATAGGTGTTGGTCGCGTAGGTCATACGCGGCCTGCGAATTGACGTCTCCGTAGTAGTCCGCGTAGTGGCAGTACGTGTCATCCGTCAAACTCAGGTCACCATAGGCGATCGCGTACACGTTGATTCCGTCGCTCCGAGCAGTGTCGGCCTGCTGGATCCCCGCTTTACACGGGTTCGCGCAACCAAAGATCGGCTGGGCATCGCCGCTGTGCACCTGGGCACACTGACTGTCGGCCACTTGATTGGCGGCACCGTCGGAGATCATGACGATCACCTTCTGAACACCCGGCCTGGCGGTGGCATTCAACTCCTCCGTTGCAACTTTCAACGGGTCGTAATAGTCGGTTCTGCCGTCCGCGGGCAAGCAGTTGATCGTCTGAATCACCGGCGAGCCGTCGTTGGGGGCTCCGGTGTTATCGATGAACCCGTAGCTCAGCGGCTCGATCAGGAAGTTCGCGGTCGGATCGTCGTAGAGGAACCCGCTGGCGTTGGTCTGTGTACACAGGGGCGCCGGAGCCGTGTTCGGCGGGAACGCCACCATGCCGACGCGGTCGAGCGTCGGGCTCAGCCCCGGCAGGAGGCCCAGCAGCAGGGCATCCTTCAGATTCTGGATTTTGCTGTGGTGGTTCGATGAGTCCGAGGTGCCCGACATCGAACCCGTATGGTCGAGCACCAGCATGATGTCGTGCGGGGAGGCGCCGCCACACGGCCCGCAGGCCTCGGCGTCGACACTCACCCTGAAGCTGCGAAAGCCGAACATGCCGAGGAAGAACGTCGGCACGTCGGCATCCTCGTGCACGGTCACCGTGTTCGGGCCGGTGTCTGTAACCGAGCACGGCGAGTAGGTCGTGTCGCATCCGGTCGTGATCTGCTCCGACACGGTCTGCGTATCGATGCCCGCGACCTGGTTCTTGCCGGCCGAGGACATGCCGTACTCGCGGGCGGTGTCCTCACCCGCGTGGGCATCGGTGGGCGACGACTGCATCAACTGGTTGGCCCCGGCCGTGGCCGCCGCGTCGGCGGCAGCCTGCATCTGCGCCCGGCAGCGCTCGAGGTTTCCGAGGTCGATCACCATCCCGGCCAGGCCGATGATGGCCATCATGAAGATCACCACGAGCGGCAGCGTCTGGCCGGCCTGGCTTCGGGCCGATCTGGAGAGCGGGGACACACCCCGGTTGATCGTCGGGCGCTAGGCCGGTTTGAGCGACCGCGCGATGGCGGTGATCTCACCGTTGGTGAGCTCATCGGTGAGCGTGTTCTGGACCCAGTAGGCCAGCCCGTTGTGAATGAATCCGATCGTCTGGATGTGCGAGCCGTTGAAGTAGAAGCGGTAGGTGCGACCGTCGAGCTTTCGGATCGCGTTGGGGGTGCGCAGGATCGGCGCGTCGGTGAACCGCGTCTCCTCGATGCCCCAGAAGTCCCCGGGGGCCGGCAGCTTGAACATCGCATACATCGAGTTCTCGCCCTTGCCGGCGGCGGGGATGTTGTACGTCCGGATCGGATCGGCTCCAAGCGCCGAGCACTCGCCCGCTCCCGGCGGAGCGATCGAGTACGGACAGAACACCGAGTTTGCCTGGGCGACGGTGGGATAGAGCACCCGGAAGTGCACATGGTGCTGGGCCTGCTTGAAGTAGTCGCGATATTCGGTGGAGGGTGAGATCGTGTCGGGCGTGCCGTTGCCCGGCTTCGCGGTTGACGGCGGCTGCACCGCCAGCTTGCCCGCATACGAGTGCCCCACGACCACGGTGACCGGCGTGGACGCGGTGATGGTCGTCGGAAGCGGCGCGGTGGTGGCGCTGCCCAGGATGTGGGCGACATCGGCGGCGGCCGCCGCCTGGCCCGGCTTGTAGTAGACGATCGATTGGGGGTAGGTGAGCTTGGGTGCGTTTCCGCCGGAGCTCGCGCCATATCCCCATCCGCTCAGCTGGGTGGCCGCCTTGGAGGCGTCGCCATCGACACCGTTTCCATTGAGCACAGTGACCGCCACACCCGCGGGGGCGACGGCCGGCCTCCACTTCGGCTTGTGCGGCTTCTTGTGGTGGGCCGAGGGCAGGGATCCGCCCCCCGGCGTCAGCGTCCACGGCCGCTTCCACTTGGCGATGGCCTTCTGGAGCGCCGCCGGGTCGATGTCCACCGCGCTCGCGCCACCCGGCTCATCCACGACCCCGAACGGCGCGTGCACCGAGGCGATCTGCGAGCGCACGCCGTAGGCGGTGGCGACGAACTTGACCAGCGTCGAGATGCTCGGGCGAGAGCCGCCGGGGGCGATGATCGTAAAGCTCTTCGAGACGGTGTTGAGGAGGTTGGTGATGTCGGGGATGTCGGTCACGCTGACGCCGTTGAAACGGTTGGCCGCGCGCGACTCGAAGGCGCGCAGGAACAGCTGCTGGCGGGCTTCGCGGTGGAAGTCGTCATCGGTATGCCGGTAGCGCGAGAAGGCCAGTGCGTCTCGCCCCTTCAGCTGCTGATATCCCGGCTGTATGTCGATCTCAGACCAGCCCGAGTAGGGCGCCGTGGCCGGGGGGTTGTAGTAGTACTGGTCGACGTTCACGTACACGCCGCCGAGCGAGTCGACGATCCCGCGAAAGCCCGAGAAATCGATGTTGATCAGGTAGTTGGGGTGGACACCGGTGTACTGCTTGACCGCTTTCAGGGCGAGCGCGTTGCCGCCCGCCGAGTAGGCGCCGTTGATCTTGCCGGTGCCGTATCCGGGCACCGTCACCCACAGGTCACGGGGGATCGAGAACAGCGCCGCCGCGTGATGCTTGGGATCGATCCGCAGCAGCATCAGCGTGTCCGACAGCCCGAACTGGCCGGTGACGGTCTTGCCACGGTGATCCGAGCCGACGATCAGCACGGTGATGGGAGCGTTCGACGTCGGGATCGTCGGTACGAGCGCCTTACTGGCCTTCTTGTCGACCGGGCTGAGGGCGGTGATCTTGTCGTAGATGCCGTTGAGGTACCAGGCCGTCGCCGCGCCCACCGCGATCACCACCACCAGCAATGCACTCACGATCCCGACCGTGATCTTGACCCAGCGCGGACGTCGTCGCCACCATCCCCCTCGACCGCCGCCACCGGGCTTCCCGCGGGGAGGCTTGGGAGGGCTGCCGCCATAGACCTTCATGTTCGGTTTTGGCGGCACTTGGCTGGCCACTCGGGAACTCCTTGATCGCGCGCTGAAGCCCGCCGCGACGGGGCCTCGGATGAGTATACGGCGGCAACCCAGCGAAGCCCTGCTCCAACGACCGGTCCCTTATCGGGCTCCAATCGAACGAAAAGGGGTGCTCGTTTAGCGGCTGGCGGGGACGGGCTCGGCGATCCCGTCGTACGCGGGCGCGCCGACGGCGTCGAGCAGGTCCCCGATGCTCGCGCGATCTCGCAGCGCCGCGTGCCGTAGCTGCGAGTCGCGGCGCACGCCGTAGCGGTTTCGCCTACCCACCCGCTCGCGGGTGATGTAGCCGGCGTCCTCGAGGTCGCGCACGATCATCTGGACGGCCCGCCTGCTGATACCTGCGAGTTCCGCGATCCGCGCCGTCGTGGCGTTGGGCTGTTCCGAGATCAGGAGCATCACCACCGCGTGATTGGTAAAGAACGTCCAGCGGTGGCTGCGGGCGATTCTGCCAAGGTCATCAGTCATCGGGCTGTACCGTACCCACCAGCACCGAAAACTATTCAGAGCACTCTCAGAGGGGATGTAACGTGAGTAACTATGCCAAGACGAATCTGAAGCAGGCCGAGGACTCGGCGGCGGGGCGAGACCTCGACATGGAGGCCCGGTTCGGACGAAAGCATCTCGACTCGCAGGAGCTCGGCGTGACCTACTTCCGCTACGGCCCCGGCTTTCGAAATCCCAACGGACATCACCACAAGGTGCAGGAGGAGGCCTACGTCGTGGTGTCGGGCTCGGGGAGGATTCGAGTCGACGACGACGTCATCGAGATCGGGCCATGGGATGTGGTGCGGGTCGCGCCCGAGGGTGTGCGCGCGATCGAGAGCGGCCCCGAGGGGATCGAGATCATCGCCATCGGCGGCCACAAGCCGGAAGAGGGCGATGGCGTGTTGGTCAAGGACTGGTGGACAGACTGATGGCGAGCACCGAGAACCAGCTGGTGCGCGTCACATTCACCGATGGTTATCGCCACGAATGGACGATCCCCGACCACGACACGGCCGAGAACACCCTGGAGCAGATCCGCCAGACGATCGTCCACTCGCTGTGGTTCCAGCTCCCGGGCACAGGCAAGTCGTACTCGCCCCACGCGATCGTCTCGATCGAGATCCTCGATCCCGCAAGCCGAAACGACGATGCCTCCGCCGCCGAACGACTGGGACAGGGAGTGCGTGAGCACGTGATCGACCCGATCAACGAGAGCTGATGGCCGCGATCCGGATTTCCGGCGGGAACCTCATCGTCAAGCTGTCGCACCTCGAGAAGGCCGGCGCGATGCGTGGCGATGTGCAGGTTCCCGTCAGCGCGGTGCGGACGGTGCGGGTGGTGGACGACCCGTGGAAAGAACTCAAAGGTGTGCGTGCTCCCGGCACCGGCTGGCCGGGCGTGATCGCCCTTGGGACTCGCCGTGGCGGCGCCGGCGGCAAACAGTTCGCCGCCGTCTATCGCCACCGTCGGGCAATTGTGATCGAGCTCGTGGGGGCAGACTTTGTACGCCTGATCGTGAGCCTCAACGATCCCGACGGAGTTGCCGCGAGGATCCGCGAAGTCATCCCCCACGCCGCCTAGGCCACCGGCTGCCATTCGGTCACGATCAGCAGGCAACCATCGTCGGTGCGCGTGTTGTGGCGAGAGCCGGGCGGATAGCTCACCATGTCGCCGCGCTTGAGCACGCGACCGTCGCTCTCGACCGCCGAGCCCTCGATCACGTAGTACTCCTCGTAGCCTCGGTGGACGTGCGCGGCCGTCTCGGCGCCGGGCTGCATCTTGAAGAAATACGTGCCGGTCTCGGTGGTCTCGTCGTAGGTGATGGGAAGCCAGGAGATGAGGTCGAACCCTGGCCCGTCCAGCTCGTAGGGAACCAGGGAGTCGGTTGCGAGATTCGTTATGCGGGCGTCGCTCACAGCATGCCTTTCGGAGTTGTCACCCGCATCATCGCCGATGAATAACGGTGCCAGGCACCGGTATTCACCCGATCCCTCGAACGAGGGATTTTCGCGGAGGGTGGTTGGCGACGGTTGCAACTACCCGTACTTTCGAGATGTCACCCCCCTCTCCCCGGAGCACGACATGATCGAGCGAATCCTGCAGACCCTCTCCAACGCCGACGAGTCCGGCCAGACGATGGCCGAGTACGCCGTCGTCCTCGCAGTGATCACCATCGCCGTGGTGGTTACCCTCGGCCTTCTGAGCACCGCCATCACCGGCGAGCTCACCAGCGTCATCGGCATTCTCTAGACAACCCGCTCTCCCGAAGCAGTGGCCGCGCCCCCTCGTCGCGGCCATTGGCTTTTAACGGGTAGTGGGAGAGGCCCACTTCTCCCGAGTCGAGCGGGCCTCTCCCGCGCCGCAGCGGTCAGTTGCCGGACTGACGCGCGACGGCATTGACGTACCCAGAACCCCCGCGTTGCAGTCGCGGGCCTACGCCGACGTGCGCGGGCGGAGCACCGATAGCAAGGCGGCCGCACTCAGCATCACGCCCCCGATGGCAACGAGCCCGGCGTACGTGTACTCCGGCTGGAAGATGACCACCGGGATCAGATACAGGCTTGCGCTGATCGATACCGCAATCGTCGCCACCCCGAGCCGTGGATTGGCGCGCGAGCACAGCAGCCAGGCAATGGCAATGATGCCGATCGTCCAAAACGTGATCGTGCTCGTGTAGAACGCAAGACTGAGCGCCCCCAGGGCGAATGGCAGGACCAGCCAGCCGAGCGTGTGGCGCCGCGACTGGCGGTCGCGCGCCGACCACAGGAGCAGCGTCGGGACCGCGTAGAACGCGGCTTGGCAGGCGAAGCCCAGCGAATCTCGGAACTGGGCGAGGCTGCGCGCCTCGATAAAACCAAACCCAACGCCACTGACGCTCACGTCGGGAAAACCGAGCAGATAGAGCGTCGCCATGGTCACCGAGAACGCGATCGCAATCCGCACCCTTCCCCGGCAGACTGCGACGGCGGCGAGCAACGACGTCACGAACAGCATCGCCTGGAGAGCGAGATAGTTACTCGGCGCCGGCGGCATCGTCACCCCAACCAGGTCGAGCGGCCAGCGCAGGCCGAGGCGGACGTACCAGACTTCCCAGACCAGCGGGTAGAGGCTCGCGGCGGCGGTGACGAGCAGCACCACCAGCGCGCCCAGTTGAGCCCCACCGGCCCATGTGCCGGCGCGACTGTCGGCGCGGGCGAAACGACCGCGTTGGCCGAGGCCACCCACCACCAGCGCCCACAACTCGCGTGCCCGGAAGCCATCCCCGCCATCGCTGATCGTGGTCAGGATCTCGGCGCCACGTTCGCGCCGATAGTCGGCGGGATAGGCACGCAGTGCCAGCCGGTAGAGGCGATCGCCCAGGCTCACGCCGTCACGTCCTTCAGCCGTGCGACGCGTACCTGCACGACCTTCGCGGCCTTCTGCATCCGCTCGGCCTCGGCCGCAACCGCCTCCCCGCCGCGACCGGTTAGCCGGTAGTAACGGCGGGCCCGTCCGTCCACGACCTCCTCGCCGTCGACAGCCACCATCCCCTGGCCGGCCAGGCGATCGAGGGCGCCGTACAGGGTGCCCGCGGTCAACCGCACGCGGTCGTCCGAGATCTCGGTTGCGCGCTTGATGATGCCGTAGCCGTGGAGTGGGCCGTCGATCAGCGAGGCCAGCACGAAGTAGGTCGACTCGCTCAACGGCCCCGTGCCCGATGTGGAAGCTGGTGACTGCATACGCCCAATATAACGCCCACCGATATATACCGCAAGGCCTATCTGGCGACAAAATGCCCGATCCCGGCTGGGCGGCCGTAACGTTTCCCGGACGTCGGGTTGGCAAACTGGCGGAATGGGTTGGCGTCTCCCAGGACGGTTCGCGGTAGGGGCTGCGACGGCGGCGGCGGTGCTGTCGGCGTGCGGTGGAGGCGCATCGCTGGGACCGGGAGCCATCCAGACGACGTTCGACGTCGGAGGTCGATCGCTCTACCTGGAGTGTGGCGGCACCGGCAGCCCGACGGTGGTGATGGACGCGGGGCTGGGCAACACGCACGACACCTGGCAGTCGGTCGCTCCCGCGGCGCGCAAGCTGACTCGAACATGCACCTATGACCGTGCGAACCTCGGTCACAGCGACGACGCGCCGACGCCGCGCACCAGCGCAGACGTCGTCTCCGACCTCACGCACCTCCTCAAGGCCGCTCACATCCGGCCACCGTACCTGCTGGTCGGCCATTCATTCGGCGGGCTCAACATGAGGCTGTTTGCCGCCGACCATCCAACAGACGTCAGCGGTCTTTTGCTGGTCGACCCCACCCCCACCACCTTCCTCAAAGGTGAGTGCGCCATCGTGAATCCGGCCCTGTGCCGCGAGCTCCGCGACGGCTGGGATCCAGGCAACAATCCGGAGGGTCTCGACTACGTCGCAAGCAGCGCGGAGGTCGAGCGGGCCGGGCCGATGCCGCCGGTGCCGATGGTCGTGCTCGCGGCCACCGACCACCACCAGGACGAGATCACCGACCCCGCCGTCGAGCAGCGGATCGAGGTGGTCTGGCGTCACGCCCAGATGCATCTGGCCGCGGCACCTCACGGCCGCCTGATCGTGGTTCCCACCGGCCACGACATCCAGCTGCTGCGGCCAGACGTCGTCATCTCAGCCCTCAAATCACTGCTCCGCCCGGAGAGCTCCCTCGCTTCGTAACGAGTTCGGAACGGGCTTGGGGGATACTCCGGCTGTGGTGAAACTTGGCTATACCGCATGGTGCTCGGTCGCTCTGCTGCTCGTGATCGCGGGTGTATTCGCTGCGGAGAACAGCAGTCCGGGCGTCGCCGACGTGATCTTCGCAGTGGAGTTTGGCCTGCTCGTGCTCGGCATGGCGACGCTGGGGGTGCTGATCGTGCGCCAGCATCCCCGACATCCGATCGGCTGGCTGTTTTGCTCCACACCGCTCTTGATCTTGCTGAGCGTGGCAAGCGGGGTCTACTCCGAGTCGTCACGTCCCGGTAGCTCGGTCGGCTCGTGGTTCGGCTTTGCATGGGCGCTCGGCCTGACCTCGTATGCACTCCTTGTCCCGCTGCTTTTTCCCGACGGCCGACTGCTTCCGGGACGCCGATGGCTGTGGGTCGCGCGAGCCGACCTGGTGGTGATCACCGGAGCCGCCATCGGCCTCAGCGCGGGCGTCGCACCGATCGCAGGGGTGTTCCTGGTACTCACGCTCGCGCTGGTCGTGGTGTCTGTCGCATCACTCGTGGTGCGCTATCGCCGCGCCGAAGCGACCGAGCGGCTGCAGATCCGGTGGGTCATGTTCGCCGCGATCGGCTCGGTGCTTGGATTCGCGACTGCGGCCGTGCTCGGCACCTTCACCGACGCCGTTGAGTACCTGTTCATCCTCGTGTACGCGCTGCTGCCGGCCGCAATCGCGATTGCGATCCTGCGGTTTCGGCTGTACGAGATCGACGTGATCGTGCGTCGCACGCTGACCTACACCTGCCTCGTGGCGACACTGGCCGTTGTCTACCTGGGCGGTGTGACACTGGTGGGAGCGGCCTTGCGACACGTGACCGGTGCATCGTCGACGCTGGCGGTGACGATCTCGACGCTCGCGGTGGCCGCCGCATTCCAACCGCTTCGACGCCAGATCCAGCGCCGCGTCGACCAACGCTTCTACCGGCGTTCGTACGACGCCCACCACGCCGTGTCGGAGTTCAGCGGCCGTCTGCGCGAGCAGATCGATCTCGACGCGCTCTCCGACGAACTGCTCGCGGTGGTCGGCAGAACGGTGCAGCCAACCAGTGCGAACCTCTGGCTGAGAGAAGCCGCATCCCAGGCGCGGGGCAGCAGCTCCGAACTCCTGTGACGGCCGTGAAAAATAGCGGGGGCAGGATTCGAACCTGCGACCTTCGGGTTATGAGCCCGACGAGCTACCGGACTGCTCCACCCCGCGCCGGAACACCGGATTCTACCACAGCACTTTTCGGTTGATAGCATCCCTCGGATGATCTGGTGGCTCGTGGTCATATGGCTGGTGGTGGTCGGAATCCCGACTGTCTACGTTGGCGTGCGGGCGATCTCAACCATGCGCCGAGCCAACGCACTGCAGACCGAGATTCAGACCCAGATCGCCGCAATGCAGACCGGCGGTCTCGCCACGCTGGCTTCCCGCCAGCTGGAGTTGCAACAGAACCTCGAGCGGCTGACCACGGTGATGAACCGCCTCAACACGTCGCTGGACAACCTCCGGATGCTGATCGACCGCTGGAAGGCCGCGATCGCCCCGCTGCGCTTGGCGCTGCGAACGCTGCGGATGCTCCGCGGGTGAGCGACCCCGCACCGGACGGCGCCCGCCGTGTGGGGGCGATCGACATCGGCACCAACTCGATCCGGCTGCTCGTGTGCGACGTCGCCGACGGCGAGATCTCGGAGATCGACCGGCTGCTGACGATCACGCGACTGGGAGACGGCGTCGATGCCAGCGGCACGATCAACGCGGCGGCGCTCGACCGGGCACACGCGGCGCTCTCGGGCTATGCCCGACGGGCGACAGAACTCGGCGCAAAACGCGTGCTGGCGGTGGCGACGAGTGCCGTTCGAGACGCGTCCAACGGCCGCGAGTTGCTCGCCGAGATCGAGCGGCGATACGGCTTTGAGACTCGACTGCTCACGGGCGTGGAAGAGGCTCGCACGACGTTTCGCGGGGTCACATCGCGCCGGCCGGCGACCGCGGGCACCCTGATCTGCGACATCGGCGGGGGCTCGACCGAGTTCGTGCTTGGCGATAGCGCGCATGTGGTCGATCAGGTCAGCCTCGACATCGGCTGTGTCCGCCTGTCCGAGCGCTTCCTCTCCGATGCACCTCCGCCGGCCGACGCTGTCGCTCAGCTTCGTGCCACCGTCTCGGACGTGATCCCGCGACACCTCACCGACGCCGCGACGGAGCTGATCGGCGTCGCGGGCACGATCACCACCCTCGCCACGATCGACCTGGGACTCGAATCCGAACTGCCCGAGGTGATCGACGGGCACGTTCTGAGCGCAGGCACGGTCGAGCGGCTGCTTTCGGACCTGAGTGCGCTCACACTCGAGGAGCTGAAGCAGGTACGCGGCCTGATGCCTGCGCGAGCCGTCACGATCGTGGCCGGGGCGGCGATTCTGGCCGAAATCGTTGCGGCAGCCGGCACAGAGGCGGTGACCGTGTCGGAGCGCGACATCCTCCACGGCGCCGCGCTGCTCGCAGCTGAGTGACATCCGCCGAGGCGGCGGGGATACTACGACCGAGGCCCGGGTGGCGGAGTTGGTAGACGCGGTCGACTTAAAATCGACTTCCCCGGTTGGGGAGCGCGAGTTCGAATCTCGCCCCGGGCACTGCCATTCACGCGCTTTTCGGCTCCCGCCAGATCTGCGATATCTGCGGCCCGCCGTCGGGTAGTTCGAACGTGCCGATGGGCATAAATCCTTTTCGCTCGTAGAAGGTGTGATTTCGCGGATCGGCGGTCTCGGCGTAGATCGGAAGATTCTCCCTCTCGCAGTGCGCAAGCACGGGATCCATCAACACCGATCCCAATCCGGTGCCCTGGACGCCGGGACGGGCTCCGATCATGACCAGGTACCAGTGACGCCGACGGCCGGGGTGGTTGGCATCCATCACTTCCTGCGCATCTTGGTACCGCTGCCACCCTGCTCCGAGCAGCTCTTGCTCAGCCTGGCGGATCGCCAGACCGGGATCCCCCGGCGCGGTTGCGATCGCCGGAGTGATCCACCAGGCAGCTGCCGTATCACCCACCATCCAGATCTCACTCACGTCCCAGAACCCATCGAGCCAAAGCTCGATGTGGGCACTCATCAGTCGTGAATCGCCCGCAGGGTGCATGTGCCTCATCGTCGGCTCATCGGCAAACGCCAGACCGAGTACCGACGCAGCGGCGGCGACATCGGCCCGCGTCACCCTTCGCGCGGCATCCATCCTCCGACCCTAACGGAAACGCGCGGAGGAGCCGGTCAAATTCGTCAACCGACTCCTCCCCGCGCCTGGCCGATCAGTTCGAGAACGTGAGCGTCTTGATCCAGACGCTGCAGCCTGTGGTCGTGTCGCCGATGCGCCACTGCGAGCGGGTGAACCCGCCCGAGTAGAACAGCTTCACCGGTGATACGCATCGATCGCGCCCGTTGAACGAGATGACGACGTGCGCGAAACGGCCGCGCGCCTTCCACTGAAGACGTTCGCTGTGTCCGGCGGGGCACGACGCGAAGTCCTGATTCTTGTGCACACCGGAGGTGTAGTACAGCGCCTTGCAGTTCGTACCCTTCGCAATGTAGACGCCGGTTTTGCCGAGAATCGTGACGCTGCCGGCCGCGAACGCGGCGGGCACCGCGAGCGCGAGCATTGCAACGACGACGATGGCCAATCGCTTCAAAAGAACACTTCCTCTCGGGAGATGAGGTCGCGGACGGGTGGAGTCGACCGTCCTAATAATTACTTAACAAATATCGGCAAGTGACAAGAACTACTTAACAGCCAGATCAACCGACAACCGCAACTGCTATCCCACAGCCGCCACAGGTCACCCGATGACGGCCTGCCGCAGATACGGGATCGTGCTGCACAGCTTGTGCCCGTCCTTCGGACGCATCGGCGTCCACGGCACGACCTTCACCGTCACGCATTGCGTCTGCGACACCGTCGAGCGGGCGCAACCCCATCGCGACGACCCATTGTTGGATGGCGCGCAGACAAATGGGGCGCCTCCGACCATGGCGGCGACATCGGTAGCCACCATCTCGCCGGTCACGTGCCGAGGCAGCATCTGCTGGAGGGCGGGCGATGTGCACCGGCTCGGCGTCGTGCGGCCGGCCGACACCCGACCGAGCACCGAGGCCGAAAGCGACACACAGTTGGAGTCGGCACGGCGTACAACGGCGCACTCCCACTGCGATCCGTTCGCTGACGTGGCCACACACCCAACCGTCGTGCCCGGATTCTTCAGAGCCACGGCGTTTTGCACCGTGGCGGCATCGACGCGTTGGTGGAACTCGACGAACCACACGGCGGTGGCCGCCAGGATGATCGCCAACGAGACCAGAAGCGGCGCCCGCAGGCTCTCCCATGACCGGTCGGCGCGGGGCGTGTCGACGGGCTGGACGGTCTTCGCCGGCGAAGCGGGAGCAACCGGCCCGAGTTCGGCCCATGGAGCGGGCTGCGGCTCGTCTGGTTGCTCATCCACCGGAGCCCGCCGTGCGGACGCGATCCGTGCGGCCACGATCCCAGCCCCCACGACCGCGAGCGCACGGCCGGTGTTTCTCAATTTGCGATGTCCCTCGTGCGCTTTGCTCAACTCGCCTCCGGGTTCAGTTCTACACGGCTGCGAGCAGAGCGCAAACCGGTAAGCATTTCGTGAGCTTCGTTGCATGCTTGCCGGCGTCGGAGTAGATTCGAATCTGTGTTCAAATTCACCGAGGAGCCGAAGCGCTACATCCTGATTCTGGGTGATGAGTTCGAGGTGGAGTTCGCCGCCAAAACATCCCTGGTGGCGATGTTCTGCGTCCACGGGATCGCAGAAGGCTTCGGTTTTGACGCCGCGGACACCAAGCTGCTCGACCAGGAGCGCAACGAGATCGTGCTGACCTGATGTGAACCGATCGGTCTCATCGGTCGAATCAGGGCCGCAAGGTGATATGGCGCGAGATCCCGAAAGCAACCTCGAAATCGTGTTCGCGGACTGGTTGGACGCGATGCGTCGCGGCGATCTTCAGACGATGGCGGAGCGGCTCGCGCCCGACGCCGTCCACCAGGGAGTGAAGCCCGACTGGATCTGCCGAAACCGCGAGGAGGTGCTTCGCAGCGTGCGCGCCCGCGTCGGCAACACTCCACCGGTCGAGGCGATCGAGCTGATCGCGGCCGGCGACCACGTGGTGATGTCAGTAAAGGCGCAGGGGATCGGCATCCCCGCCGAGGGGTCATCCGACCAGTTTCGGGGCGAGGCCTGCATCGTGTTCACGCTTCGTGACGGCAAGATCGTGCGCATGGACGACTACATCCACCGCGCCGATGCACTCGCCGCGGTGGGTGCCTCGATCACCTGGGACTAAGCGCGGTCGTTTCGAACCGTTCGGCCGCGGGAAACACCCAGGGGAAGAGTTTGCGAGAGGAGGCATCATGGAACATCGCATCTCGCGAGGCCGGGAAGCGGCGCGGAGTCGCCCCCCGCGACGTCCGCGTCACATCTACCTGGGTATCGCGGTCGGTTTCATCGCGGCGTACGCGATCGGAGTCGCGGCGGTGTGGATCGTCAACGAGCCGCTGATCACAGGCAAACGCCACGACCCGTTCACGTACATCTTTGGGTTACCGACCCTTATCGCGATCGCCGGTGGCGTGTTTGGCGCGCTTGTATCGGTGTTGACCTACTCCGAGGAGGTCGACGCGCCGGTGACCCACGATTGACTGGCGATGCCGCCCATGATGGTGTAGCGAGATGTTCGACGTCTCCGAGGACCGCTACGACCGTTTCATGGGTCGCTACTCGCAGCTGCTCGCCCCTGAGATGGCGAGGTTTGCCGGGATAGCCGCCGGCATGCGCGTTGTCGACGTCGGCTGCGGCACCGGCGTGCTTTCAACTGCGCTGGCCGAGATCGTCGGCGAGCAGAGCCTCGCTGCGATCGACCCGATGCAACGCTTCGTGGATTCGACCCGGTCTCGTATTCCGGGCGCCGACGTGCGACTCGGAAAGGCCGAAGCGTTGCCCTGGGGCGACGCCGAGTTCGACGCCGCGATCGCGCAACTCGTGGTGGCGTTCATGGACGATCCGCGCGCCGGCGTCGCAGACATGGTGAGGATCGTGCGTCCCGGTGGAACCGTGGCTTTCGCGATGTGGGATGCCGAGCAGATGCAGATGACGACGGTGTTCTGGCTGGCCGCTCGCGACGCTGAGGTGGAGTCGTCGATCGCTCCTCTGGCCTACCGAAACGAGCCGGATCTCACGACGCTCGCGACTGAGGCGGGCCTCGAGAACGTCAGGACAGAGGCACTTCGGGTCTCGTCGCACTACGCAGACTTCGACGACTTCTGGGAGCCGTTCAGCTTCGGCATCGGCCCGCTCGGCGCCCTCTACGAGACGCTCTCGGACGACCGCCGGGTCGCCGTCCGAGAGCATGCCCGCGAGCGCCTCGGCAATCCCGCCGGGCCGTTTGCGCTGTCGGCGCTTGCGTGGGCCGTACGCGGCACTACCCCCGCTTGATCGTCAGCGAAGCCGGTACCGAGAAGAGCCTCGCCCCCAATGGGTCACGAGCGATCATGGTGAGACGGCAAACGGTCTTTCCGGCCTTCACCGACGCTCGCGTGACGGCGTGAGTGGCCGTGCAGATCGTCGCGGCTCCGGGCACCAGAGGCGTTGCCGGGCAGGCGGCCACGAGCTGCAGGTTCTGGGTGGCGATCCCGACCCGGTGTAGCGTGGTCGTTCCGGTGTTGGTGACCGTGATCTGGTAGGTGATCGTCTGGCCAGCCTTGAACTTGCGCGACTGCGAGGTGATCGCAACCGCGATCCGCGACGTCGGCGCGGCGACGACCGTGCCCGCGCTCGAGTTTGCGGATGTCACCACCTGGCTCAGCCCATCGAGGGCGGTCGCGCTGCCAGTTCCCGTCAGGCTGCGTGCGGCATCGATGTCACTCTGCGTCGTCGAGTAGGTTGACGTGCAGGTCTCCGACGCCCCCGCGGCGAGGCTCGCCTGCGGGCAGTTGGGAGTCGTCGCGCCCGACAGCGTGTCGGCAACCACGACCGACGTCACCGTGCCACTCGTCTGGTTGGTCACCCGATACGACAGCGTCACCAGTTGCCCCGCCGCGGTGTACGTCGGCCGATCTGCCGACCGCACCACTTTCAGCTGGGTGCCCCAGATGTCGACGCCCGCGGAGGTCGCGGTGACGCTGGGGCTGTTGCCGTCGGTCAGGGCTCCCGATACCAGGGACGGCCCGATATCCGCAGATGCCCAGACCGCCACGGGGACGGTCACGGCCGGTGTCGATGTCCCGGCGGCCAGAACGTTGCTCGAGTCGGCGGCGTAGGTGCAGCTGACCGAACGCGATCCCACGATGGTGGCGGCACAGTCCCATCCGGTACCCGTGGGGGTCGACTCGACCGTCACGCCGGCGGGCAACGCGGCGGTCGCAACCAGAGGCGTATTCTCGGCGCCCCCCAGAGCACCCGCCGACGCGGTCAGCGTGACGTTGCCAGTGCTACCGGGGCTGAACGGACCGCCACCGATGGCGAGCGACAGCAACGGCGGGTTGGAAACCTGGGTGCTGGCCTGGATGTTCCAGATGTCGTGGTGATCCGTCCCACCCGACCCGGATGCCCCGAAACCAAATCGGTACGAGGACACCGTCGTGAGCATCGGGCCGGGATAATCGGACTTCGTAACCGCCGAGGTCGGGACGTCGATGAGCGTCGTTCCGTCGACGGTGACGACCACCCTCGGGTCGGCAGCGGTCGAGGGCGACACATCGACCACCACATGGTGGGTGGCCGACAGACGATCGACACCGTGGAGCAGCAACGCGTTGGCCGCGGTTCCGGCGACGTAACAGTAGCCACCATCGAAGGTGTCTCCCATACCCCGAAGCACGACTGCGTCGGGCATATTGCCGGGCGCAGGGGTGGTGGTGGAACAGTCGTGTCGGAGTCCGCCGCCGATCGGCCATGACCCACCGTCGGCATCGAAGCCGGAGGCGGTGCCGCTCACATCCAGAGTGACTCCCATCAACCCCCCGGTTACGCCACCGGCGCGGAGCCGTGGCCCATACCCATAGAGGCCGTAGCTCCCGCTCACCGGTGTGAACGAGTGCGAGCCGTCGACGAGAAAGAACGAGAGCCCGTCCCCGCCGCTACCACCGAACTGGGACTCGTCGAAGGAGACATGCAGGCCAAGATCTGCCGACACCGGGCGGTCGTACACAACCTCGCCGATCGCGTTCGACACCCCGAGGTTGGGCGTGAGATCGATCACCCCCGAACCGGGATCATCCGGCGATGCGAACGCGCACCCCGGGATGGGGCTACCGGCGCTCGTGGGACCGGCTGTCAGACACGGGGCCGAGTTCCCGTCGGTGATCCAGCCGCTGTCCGTAACGGACACCTCGGTGCCGGGCTCGGTCACGATCTCGGTGGTGGACGCGAGTGCGGCACTCGAAACGACCGTACATGCCAAAACGACCAGGCTCAGGCCCAAGCCGTATCGGCGTGCGAACTTCGTGACGCTATGACTCACGTGGGACTCCTCAGATGACGGATCAGACGACGCTCTGAGCGTTGTTATCGACCCGCCAAATCGTGGTTTCACATGACGGCCTCGCTGCAAAGCACGTCAATCCCCCGCCAACTGAGGGCTAAGCCCAGCGGGCCAGATGCCGATGGGGATGGCATGAGCGCCTTACGTGACGCGCAGGTCGCCCGTGACCGCCTGCTGGCGTGGAGTGCCGCGGCCATGTACGCCGGCGCCGCCCTGCTGGGCGTGCTCGAGGCGGCCACTCCCGGCGGTCCGGGCTTTTCGATGATTCCACCGCTGATCGCGCTGGTGGTCTCGCCACTGGTGATCGTGGTCTCGCGCCGCGTGTCCCGGCCGTGGCTGGCGTTGCTCGCCCCGATCGGCGTCGTCCTGATCGCCGACGCCGTCGCGAGCACCGGCGGGATCGGCGACGGCGCCGTGCTGTATGTCTGGCCGGTGGTGTGGGCGGCGTGGTTTTACGGGTGGCGCGTGACCGCCGCCACGGTCGCCACCGTCGGCGTTGCGCATGCGCTCGTCCTGCACTCGATGCCGCCGGGCCTCGGCTACTTCGACCGCTGGTTGGACGTGATGATGACGGTCACGATCGTCGCGGCGGTCGTCCGACTGGTTGCCGCCCAGAATCAGAAGCTCGTCGACGCGCTGGTCGAGGAGGCGCGGGTGGACGCCCTTACCGGTCTGCTCAATCGTCGTGGCTTTGAGGAGCGAGCTCCGATCGAGCTGGCCCGGTCACGCCGGGAACAGTCGATGATCGCGGTCGCGTCGTTCGATCTCGACCACTTCAAGCAGATCAATGACGAGCACGGACACGATGTCGGCGATCAGGTTCTGACCCAGTTCGGACAGGTGCTCCGCGAACAAGCGCGCGGCATCGATCTGCTCGCCCGCATGGGTGGCGAAGAGTTTGTGGTGCTGCTTTCCAACGCCGATCTGCTCGGAGCCTACGGCTTCGCCGAGCGAGTGCGGAAGCACCTCGCCGTCATCGATCCGCCGATCACCACCAGCGCCGGTGTCGCCGTCGCCCGTGCTCCCGTGAGCGTTGAGGAGCTCCTGCGGCAGGCGGACGTTGCGCTCTACCAGGCCAAGGACGGCGGTCGCGATCAGACGGTGACAGCGACCGAGAATACCCCGCTTCTCAGCTGATCAGAGGGCTATGCTGGCGCGATGATGGAGCTCTACTACCGACCGGGTGCCGCGTCGCTGGCCGTCCACGCGATGCTCGAGGAGGTCGGTGCGGAGTACCAGCTGATTCGCGTAACCGGTCGTGGGGATGACCTCTCCCCGCCCGAATACGCGGCGCTCAACCCCCATCACCGCGTCCCAACGCTGGTCGACGGCGACCTCGTCGTGTACGAGGCCGCCGCGGTGTTGATGCATCTGGCCGATACCCACCCCACCGCCCGGCTCGCACCGGCGCTTGGGAGCGACGCCCGGGCCGACTGGTATCGATGGATGGCGTACCTGACAAACACCGTCCAGGCGTCGTTCATGATCTGGATCTATCCCGAGCGATATACCGCCGAACCGTCCGGCATCGACGCGGTCGAGCTCCAGGCCGAACGCGACCTCACCGGGATGCGGGAGTTCCTCGAGGCCGAGCTGGAGGGCCGCGACCACCTGCTGGACGATTTCAGCACCGCCGACCTCTTCCTCTTCATGGTCACCCGGTGGGGCCGAAACATGGATCCGCGCTGGTGGGATCAGCCCAACCTCGGCCGGCATTACCGCTCGGTGAGCTGGTCGCCCCGCTGTTAGCCGCGCGATGCAGCTCGAGCAGCTCGAGGACGACCTCAGCCGTCGCTGACGGCGATCCCGGCCGCCTGGGCCAACGCGGGTGCCAGGTCGATCAGCTGCACCGGGCTGATGATCGCTCCCCGCAGCGCGAACGCGTCGTTCACGCCGAGCGTGGAGCCACGCATGTCGACTCGCGTCAGGGTGGCGCCCGACAGCTCGACCCGACTCAGGCGACAGTCGGCGAACCGCACGTGATCGAGCTGTGCGCCGCCGAAGTCGGCGTCGGCGAACGAACACCCGTCGAACGACACGTTTCGGAGCTTCGCGATCCGGAAATTGACGTAGTCGAACTTGCACTCGCGAAAGGTCGTCTCGGTGATCTCGCCCTCACGCAGCTGGATCCCCGTGAGGCTCGCGCGCTCGATCTCCACGCGATTCATGCGCGCAGCGGTCCAGTCGGCGTTCGCGACGTTGATGTTTCGTGCGAGCACGTCGCGGAGGCTCACTCCGCGAAACGTGGTGCGCGAAAGATCGCTACCTTCCATCCGCATCTGGCTGAAGGTGCCCGAACCGGCGATCGCCCCTTCGAAGGATGTCTCGGGCCGTAGCTCGACGTACTCGAGCGCGAACCCCGGCTGCACCCAGTCGTCGCCGAACGGCTCGAGCCGGTCATCGTCGAACTCGGGCGCAACAGTTGCACCGATCACCCGAGTCTTGGACCGCTCCGCCATCGCGCACACCATGCCACAACCGCGTCGGGAACCGTCACGGTGCGCGGCCTACGCGCGCTTGGCGCAAACCCGCGACTCAGAGCCGCGCCGGCGGGCGTCACGGTAGCTGTGGGCGGCCTTGCCCGACAGATCGAGAATCCGGCGATACCTGCGCTCTTCACCATGTGTCCACGTCATCGGCATGACACACACATTCCCGACCGGACAGACTTCTACACGTGGAGGCTGGGTGCGATCAGCCGGCGACGGCGTCGTCTCGGCTCAGCACCCGCTCGATCACCGCGTGGGTGGCGGCCGTGGGCTGAACCCAGGAGCAGCCGACGATCCGCTGGCCGCTGTCGAACGAGGTGGTTCGGGAAACCACGATGTCCTGCTCGACCACTCCATGCAGAAACCGGCAGTGCAGTGCGTAGACGTCGCCTTGGCGAACCCGCACGTCGAGGCACGAGATGCCGATGCCCGACTGTGACAGGTCAACCGCCGCGGACTCCATCTGGGTGCCGTCGAGCAGTCGTTCGCAATCCTTCGCGGTCAGCGAGACGTGGGTCGCGACCGGCACCCGCTCTTCGAACCGGCGAGTATCGGTTGCCGAAACGTCGGTGACGTGCAGCAGCAGCGCCGCGCGCGTGGGCGAGCGATAGCCCGCCTCTTCGACGACGGTGGTGACCGTGTAGGGCAGCCCATTGACGAGCAGCTCAGCCGCCAGTTCGATGCCTTCGCGAACGGCGAGCCGCGGGGCTGTTGCCCGCACCGCGTCGCCCTCGGCGCGGATCGTCCAGACCTCAACCTCGCCACCGTCAGAACTGCGCATGTCCAATGCCGACTCCGCGACCAGCTGAAGCGCGGCCGTCCGGATCAGGGAGGGCGGCGTATCGAGGTCATCGTATGTCTGCATCGTGTCCAAGTCACCTCCAGCTTCCGAGGATTCGGGGTGGCGGGACATCCCCCAAAAGGGTGTGCCGGTAGGCTTGGCGGGTGATCTGCTCCAGTTGCAATAGTGAGAATCGTGACGGCCGCCGATTCTGCGGACAGTGTGGCGCGGCACTGACGGTCACCTGCGGGGCGTGTGGCGCCGCCAACGAGCCGGGCGAGCGGTTCTGTGGCGAGTGCGGCAACGGCCTGGTCGCCGGCTCGACCGCTCCCGCAGCGCCGATCGCCGAGCGTCGCGTGATCTCGATCCTCTTTGCCGACCTGGTCGGCTTCACCCCGTTCTCGGAAGAGCGCGATCCGGAGGAGGTGCGGGAAATGCTGGCCCGCTACTTCGACGTCGCCACTGCGATCGTGGGCCGCTACGGCGGAACGCTCGAGAAGTTCATCGGCGACGCCGTGGTGGCGGTCTGGGGGACTCCGGTCGCGCTCGAGGACGATGCCGAGCGAGCGGTGCGGGCCGCACTCGATCTGGTCGCCGCGGTCGCTGACCTCGGAGACGAACATTCTGGCTCACTCGAACTTCGCGCCGCGGTCTCGACCGGCGAGACGGCGGTCACGATCGGCGCACTCGGCCAGGGGATGGTCGCCGGCGACGTGGTCAACACCACCGCTCGGATGCAATCCGCCGCCAACTCCGGGTCGGTGCTGATCGACGAGGCTACGCGCCGCGCCACCGAGGCCGCGATCCAAAGCGCACCGGCGGGAGCGTTCACGCTCAAGGGCAAAACCGAGCCGGTCGAGCTGTGGGCAGCGCTGCGGGTCGTTGCCGCCCGCGGCGGCGAGGGCCGTTCGAGAGGGCTGGAACCACCATTCGTCGGCCGAGATCGAGAATTCAGGCTGGTGAAGGAGGCCGCGCTGGCGACCGCCGAAGGCGGCCGCGCCCAACTGGTGTCGATCGTCGGCGTCGCGGGCATCGGCAAGAGCCGGCTCGCCTGGGAGTTCGAGAAGCACACCGACGGGTTGGTCGAAGACTTCTGGTGGCATCAGGGGCGATGTCTGAGCTATGGCGACGGCGTCGCGTTCTGGGCGCTGGCCGAGATGCTGCGCGTGCGCGCGCGGATCAAGGAGGACGATTCGCCGGAGACGACAGCTGCGAAGCTCGGCGAAACAGTCGCGCGGTTCGTCCCCGACGCCGAGGAGGCCGGCTGGATCACACCCTCGCTTCGGCACCTGCTCGGACTCGAGGAGCTGAGCGACGGCGACCGCGGGCGGCTGTTCTCCGGCTGGCGGCTGTTCTTCGAGCGAATGGCATCGGATGCGCCCACCGTGCTCGTTTTCGAGGACATCCAGTGGGCCGACCAGGGCCTGCTCGACTTCATCGAGTACCTGATGGAGTGGTCGCGCGACCATCCGCTGCTGGTCGTCACGCTCGCGCGCCCCGAGCTGTTCGATCGACGCCCCGGGTGGGGAGTGGGGTCACGCGCGTTCACGTCGCTTGCGCTCGATCCGTTCTCACCCGAGACGATGCGTGAGCTGGTTTCGGGAATCGGCCCCGATCTACCGGACGGCCTGGTGGGTCGCATCGTCGAGCGCGCCGAAGGCGTCCCGCTGTATGCGGTCGAAACCGTGCGCATGCTGCTCGACCGCGGCTTGCTCGAGCGCCGCGACGGCACGATGGTGCCAACGACGGAGGTCGAGTCACTCGAGATCCCCGCGACCCTGCACGCACTGGCGGCGGCTCGCCTCGACGCGCTCGGCGAGAGTGAGCGCAGGCTCGTCCAGGATGCCTCGGTGCTCGGAAAGACGTTTCAGATCGAAGGGCTGATCGCGGTCAGCGGGCAGACGGGTGACACTCTGAATCCGATCCTGACCGGCCTGGCGCGCAAAGAGATCTTCACGCTCCAGGCCGATCCGTTCTCGCCGGATCAGGGTCAGTACGGCTTCGTGCAAGAGCTGCTGAGAACCGTCGCCTACGAGACGCTCAGCCGCCGCGATCGCAAAGCCCGCCACCTCGCCACCGCTGCACACCTCGAGGCCTCACCGGTGGCCGACGAGCTGATCGAGGTGATCGCAGCCCACCAACTCGACGCCTACCGAGCCGTTCCCGACGAGTCGGATGATGTCCGAGCGGCCGCCTGCGACACGCTGATCCGCGCCTCGCTGCGCGCCGCGTCGCTGGCGGCGCCGGCCGAAGCCGGCAGGTTGGTGCTCCAGGCGGCCGAGCTTTCGGACTCCGATCTCGAACACGCGCAGCTCCTGCTGCGCGGGGCGAAGTTCGCGCTCTCGGCCGGCATCATCGACATGGCTGAGGACATCGCCAAGGAGGCCATCGTGTTGCTCGACTCGGCCGGCGACTCTCGGGGCGCGGCATCGGCGCACGTGGTGCACGCTGAAGCCAGCTACCTGCTCCAGCGAACGGACGAGGCCCTGGCCGAGATGCAGGCCGCGTACACCGTGATGGGGGACAGTGAGCCAAACGCCGAGCTGGCCATGCTCGCAGCCCAGCTCGGACGGATGTACCTGTTCGTCGGTCACAGCGAGCGAGCGCTCGAGCCGCTCAACCGGGCGATCGAGATCGCAGAGGCACTCGATCTGGCGCCACCGCTGTCGGATGCGCTCAACTCGAAGGCGCTTGCAACCGTGGACATGCGCCCCCAGGAAGCACGCAGCCTGCTCGAGGGAGCGCTTCGGATCGCGCTCGACAACGACGTCCCCCACGCCGCCCTTCGCGCCTACTTCAACCTGTCGTACATCGCCGAGGGCTGGGGCCGATCGTTTGCCGAGTACGACGCGGCCGGGATCGCACTGGCGCGCCGGCTGGGCGAGCGGCAGTGGGAGCGGTCGTTTGCGATCCACGTGATCGGCCGATACCACGACGCCGGGGATTGGGATCGAGCGGTCGCCGCCACAACCGAGCTGCTCGAGTCTGCGCAGAGTCACGACGCATTCGTCGACATGGCCCGCGCGCACCCGCTCGCGTGCGTTCAGGCACGCCGTGGCGACATCGCCGCGGCGAGGCAGTCGCTGCTCGACAGCGGCGCATCGGAGGCCAGCCCCGACGTGCAGGTACGCGGCATCTGGGCCGCGGCGGCCGCGGCGGTCGAGGCGGCCGACGGCAACTTCACCGAGGGCATGCGGCTCGCCACGCTCGCCAGGAGCCTGACCGAATCGCTCGGCATCCTTCACCACGCCTCGGCGCTCGGCGCCGAGCTGTATGTCGAAAACGCGCTCGCGCTCGGCGACACCAAGGCCGCGAACACGATGCTGGAATGGATCGAATCGCTCACCGTTGGGTTGCGAACGCCGATGCTCCAGGCCATCGCCTCGGGGACACGCGCGCGCCTCGGCATGGGAGATGTGGACGCCGAGTTCGAGACTGCGCTCGCGATCTTCCGCCGCATCAGCAGGGCGTGGGAGCTCGGAAACATGCTGGAGGCATACGGCCGCAGCCTCGAATCTCGGGGTCTCGACGGGAGTTCGCAGATCGCCGAGGCCCGCGATATCTACGTCAAGCTCGGAGCGACTCCGTCGATCACAAAACTCGATTCGGACGAGGGCCCCGCGCGTGCTACATTCGGTTAATGCACGCGGTCGCTCTGTTTGTCGCCGATCTCGTCCTGACAGCCGTCGTTATCGCAGCGTTTGTGCGCGCGAGAGAACTGTTGGGCCGTCTGCGTGGTGACGGCTCTGACGGAGACGGCGGCCAGCGGTGGCGCTGGCGCGACCAGCCGAGACATCCCCGCCTTGGGCCACACACCTACGCGGGCCGAACACAGCCGCGGGTTCCATCGCGGCCGCGCAGCCGGGCTTAGCCCTCGGGAAGTTCGCCCTCGCGCTCGGCATACAGCACCTCGGAGCCCATCGTGCCGACCCGCGGCATGACCTCGAGTTCACCGGGGTAGCTGTAGTAGGTGCGGGTGCTCGAGCCGGGAATGGCGTAGGCCTCATCCATCTCCAGCACCACGCTTCGACCCTGGGTGCGCACCACCGTTGCCCGCGCTCCGGTTGGGATCACTCGCACGCGATCACCCGGTTCGACGTGGTCGGTGCGGGGTGGGTGGACGATCACTGGGGAACGCCGGGGTTTCTTGGCCACGACCTACTCGCCGTTTTGGAAGGGGAAGGACTTGTCCGGGGTGAAATTCGGGGGCGGGTCACCGACGACCATCGTGACCGCGTCGTGCTCCTGGAGTTTGATCTCGAGCCAGTTGCTGACCGGTTTGCCGTTGATCCAGACCTTGATCGGCTTGTTGTACCCGCCGAGCTGGTCGGGTGTCGCATACACGCCCCACACATCGAAGAACTGCTGCAGGTTCGCCCGGAAATCTGCGCTCCCCGACTCGATGTGAATCACACCCGGCTTGGGGTCGGTTTCGCGGCCGTGGGTGTGAATCTCCGAGGTCGCGGTCGAAGTCATCCCGCCGGCGGCAGGCAGGCCGATGTAGTCGGGCACCTGCACCTGCTTTCCGTCCACATAGAGGGTGAGATGCGCGTGATAGTGGGTCAGGCCCGAGTTTTCGGCACTTGGCTTGAGTCCCAGCGCGTTCAGCGCACACTCCAGGTCGTCGTAGTTCGCTGGCCAGGTCGGCTGCGAGAGCGGATCGAGCGTCTCCTTGGAGAGGCGATTTTGGACGCACGAGGCGTCCTGTCCGCTGGAAGAGCCCTTGTGGAGAACAAACGCGGTGGCACCGCCGACGGCGACCAGCAGCACAACGATCGAGACGATCCAGCCCCACAGCGGAATTCCGCCGGATTTCTGGGTCGACGGGGCAATTCCCGCGCCGGTACCGAGGCGCTGGCGCTTCTCGTTGGTTATCCGCTTCTTGGACTTGCTCATCCGGGCCAATCGTAGCGAGGGGTTCGGGTGGTCGAGTCATCGGCCAATCCGGCTGCAATGATGAGCGGCCGATTACACTGAAGATGGTTCTCGTCCATGAATATCCAGCCCGCATCCGAGCCGGCCGTTACATTTTGCCCCTACTGCGGCGGGGCGCTCGGGTCGTTCTTCGGTACACGGACTATCACCGGCGCGCGAGTATGCGATCGCTGCCAGGAATGTTTCCAGGTGATTCGCGTTAAAGATGATGAGGCCGTTTGATCGGGCCTCGTAGACGACTGGAGCACGATGAGCACTGACGAAGTTCGAGAGATGATCATCATCGGCGGTGGCCCCGCCGGTTATACGGCAGCGTTGTACGCCGCCCGCGGGAACCTCCAACCCCTGGTTTTCGAGGGATTTCGGTTTGGCGGTCAGCTGATGATCACCTCCGATGTCGAGAACTACCCCGGCTTTGAGGAAGGCGTCCTCGGCCCCGTGCTGATGGGGACGATGCGCGCCCAGGCGGAGCGATTCGGAGCCGAGCTGGTGTCTGACGACGTCACTCGCGTCGACTTCTCCGAGCGTCCGTTCAGGGTCTATGTCGGCGACAAGGAATACCGGTCGGAGTCGATCGTGATCGCAACCGGCGCGACCGCCCGTCAGCTGGGCCTGGGTTCTGAGGTCGAGCTGCAGGGCAAGGGCGTCAGCTACTGCGCGACGTGTGACGGCCCGTTCTTCCGAGCGCGCAACATCGTCGTGGTCGGTGGCGGCGACTCGGCCTTCGAGGAAGCGACCTTCCTGTCGAAGTTTGCGACCAAGGTCACGCTGGTGCACCGTCGCGAGGAGTTCCGCGCCTCGAAGATCATGATCGATCACGCCAGGGCCAAGGACAACATCGAGTTCGTCACCAACGCGACCGTGTCCGAGGTGCTCGGATGTGACACGGGCAAGGTCACGGGCGTACGCCTCACCGATACGGTGACCGGCGAGAAGCGCGATCTCGAAACCGACGGAGTGTTCGTTGCGATCGGCCACGACCCGTCGACCTCGCTGTTCCGCGGGATCCTCGACATGGACGAGGACGGCTACCTGCTGGTCAAGGAAGGTTCGACGGCCACCAACATCGACGGCGTATTCGCCGGCGGTGACGTTGTCGACCACGTCTACCGACAGGCGGTGACCGCGGCCGGGATGGGCTGCATGGCCGCCCTCGACGCCGAGCGCTGGCTCACCCACAAGGCCCACGCCGCCACCGAGAACGTCGCCGCCGCCTGAATTATTGAGGGTGAATAAATGGTGCCTGGCACCATTTATTCACCGCGCTACAGTGGGAAATATGCGGTATTTCATCTGTCCTAACTGCTCCACTAGGGCACTTGACGATGATGGGCGGGCTGGATTGACCCATCAGCCTGTCGGGTGCGACAAGTGCGGCTTTGGCTACCTGTTCGAGATCCTCGAGGACTACTTCCCGCCTCGCGACGCGGGGCTGGTCACGTGCGACCGCGACGCCCGGGTGCTGTCGTGCGGGAACGGCGTGTTCGAGCTGACGGGATACTCGGAGGGCGACGTGCTGGGCAAACCTCTGCGAGATGCGTTTGGGCTCAGCGGGTCGGCCGATGACAGCGACCCGATCTCGGTCGTGCTCGAGTGGGGCGTGCGCCAGCTCGACCAGCACATGACGCTACGGCACCGCTCGGGGATCGCCAAGCCGGTGCGGGTCGACCTGTTCCCCGCCTACGACGAGGACGGCGGCCTGATGGCGTCGCTGGCCTCTGACAACGTCCTCTCGACCAGCGCCTGATACCGCTCGACGATGGCGAGTTGGCGGACGCGCCGGTCGAGCAGCCTGCGCTCTGCCAACTCGTCAGCGCCGGCGAACACCCCGAGTGCCTCGAGCACCGCGCCGTCGTGCTGTCCAAGCCCGGCTCGAGCGTCGTGCTCGAACCGCGCCCATGCGATCCGGGTGCGAGCGCCGTCGATCTCGTCACGCAGCCGCTCGGCGTGGCGCGATACGCGGTCGGCGTAGAGCTCGAGTTCGATGCGGTTCATGGCGGCATCATCGCCCCCCGGCCTGTGGCCGATCAACGCCCGCTGCGTCGCGGAATCGTCCCGAAGGTGAACGCTGACGGGCACAGGTCGGAGACGACACAGCCATCGCAGTTGGGGTTGCGCGAGCGGCACACCCGGCGCCCGTGGAAAATCAGCACGTCGGAGACCTGCAACCACCGTTCCCGTGGGTAGAGCCGCATCAACACCCGTTCGACCTTCACGGGATCATGCAGCCGGGTCAGCCTCAGCCGCCGCGAGAGCCTGCCAACGTGGGTATCCACGGCGATTCCCTCGCGTACCGCGAATGCGTTTCCCGACACCACCGCGGCCGTCTTTCGTCCGACTCCGGGCAGCGTCACCAGCTCAGCGGTCGAATGCGGCACCTCGCCGTCGAACCGTTCCAGAATCGCCGCGCAACAGCCGCGGATCGAGCGCGTCTTTTGGCGGAAGAAGCCGGTCGGCCTGATCAGCGACTCCAACTCCTGCTCGCTCAGCGCGAGGTAGTCCTCGGGGGTGCGGCAGCGCCGGAACAGCTCGACAGTGACCTGGTTGACGCGCTCGTCGGTGCACTGGGCCGACAGGATGGTCGCGACCAGCAGGTCAAGCGGCGAGTCAAACCGAAGCGCGATCCCGGCGTCGGGATGCTCGGCCGCGAGCCGATCGAGGATCTCGACCGCCCGCACCTGACGGGCGTTCACTCGCCCCACTCCAGACGCTCGCCGGCACACAACAGATCGAGCGCGGGGCAGTCACGGCATTGCGGGCCGGGTCGGGCGGGGAACTTGCCCGCACGGATGGCGTCGATGTCGGCGCGCAGCTCGGCTTCCAGCCGGGGGGCATCGGCCGCGGTGAATGCCCGGGTCGGGGTGACCTCGAGGTTCTCGAGGAAGGCATAGGCGATCTCGACCTCCGTGGCACCGGCGCGAAGCGCCGCCAGGGCGTAGGTCGCCACCTGGACTCCGTAGGAGTCGTCGACCATCTCCTCGACCGAGCGCTCACCGAGCCGGTTGGTCTTGAAGTCGACGACCAGCGCCGAGTCGGGCCGCGGCCGGGCGTAGATGTCGATGCGCCCATGAAACAGCACCCCGTCGACGTCGAACACGAACGCCAGCTCACGCGTTGTGTCGTCGATCTCCGCGATCCGGCGGCCCAACGCCGAGTCACTCCAGTTTGCCACCAAGCGGGTGATGAGCTCGGTGTTCTGGTCGGTGGCCGTGGGATGACGGACGCGCCATCGCCCGTCGGGTCGCTCCAGCTCGAGGTGGACGGCATCGCCCAGCTCGAGCGCATCGAGGCCGCCGTTCTCACCGCGGTCGCGCGTCGGCTCGGGCAGTCCCAGCACCCGCTGGGCGAAGTAGCGGTAGCCACACCGGCGATACAGCGCAAGCGCGCTGTAGGAGAGCCGGGGGAGCGCCACGGGCGCGGCCGTCGGCACCGCAGGAAGTGGCGGCAGCGTCACGACGCTGCGTCCGCCCTCGGAGAACAGCTCAAGCTGGCGGCCGATCTCCGGTTCCGCGGCGATGTCGGCCGAGAGTTCGGCGCCCGTTTGGGGCCGGCCGATCTGCACCCGCAAGCGCGCGGTGCCGACGTCGAGGTCACCGTCCTCATCCAGGCCGACGCCCAGGGTGTTGCAGATCTGCGCAATGGTGGTGTCCTCGCCCGGGTCGAGTGCCCCGGAGACGATCAGATGCCGCCGGGCCCGGGTCAGGGCCACGTACTGCAGCCGGCGCCCCTCCTCGGTGCGGGCGGCATCCTCGGCGGCCGCCACGTCGCTCCAACCAAGTGCGCGTTGCATCGACCCGTCGATCGGATGGGGCGCGCGTAGTGCCACTCGCCCGCCGGCGTCGACCAGAATGTCGCCCGCCTGCCGGGACATCCGTTCACGTCCCGTGTCGACCAGCACCACCACATCAAACTCGAGCCCCTTGGCGGCGTGGGTGGTCATCAGTACCACCGCCTGCTCATCCTCCTCGGCGGTCGCCGCCTCGCCCTCACGGGTTGCAAGCGCCGCCTGCTCGTCGCAGAATCCGATGAATCCCTCGAGGTCGGGTCCTCGCAGGGCCTCGTAGCTCCCCGCCATCCGCGCCAGCTTGACCACGTTGGCGAGCCGGCGGTCGCCGTCGGGTTGCGCCAGGCAGGCCAGGTCGTAGTCGTGCTCGGCCACGATCAGATCGATCAGGCGCTCGAGACCCACCTCGCCCAGCCGGGTGGAGAGCCGCGCGAGCCGCTGCTTGAATGCGGCCACCAGCCGCTGTTCATCGGCGGTCAGCCCCTCGGGCAGGTCGTCGCGCTCCAAAGCGGTGAAGATCGGACGGCGGATGGCTCCCCGGCGAAGGGCGAGCAGGCCGTCGTTGGAGATACCCACCAGCGGCGATGCGAGCACTCCGAGCAGGGCGAAATCGTCGTAGCGGTTTCGCAGCAACCGCAGGTAGCAGAGGATGTCGGCGACCTGTTGCTGGGCGTAGTACCCACCGCCGGTGGTACGCACCGTGCGAATCCCGTGGCGACGCAGCGCGGCTTCGTAGAGGACGGCGTCGGTGCCCGCCTCGAACAGCAGCACAACCTGTCCGGGCAGGCATTCGCCGGTGCTGATCAGCTCGGCGATCCGGTCAGACACCAGTCGCACCTCGCCGGCTCGCCAGTGCTCTTCGCCGTCATCGAAGCTGCGCTTGTCGGCCAGGAGCAGCTCCACCCGCCCGTCCGCGGGCGGGTCACCCTCGATCGCCGCGACCGCGTCGAGCGGGGCATAGCGATCACCGAAAACGCGCGTGAACACCTCATTGACGGCGCCCAGCACATGATCGGACGAGCGGTAGTTGCGAACCAGCGTGACCACATCGTCCCCGGCCAGCCGCCGGCGCTCGCGGTAGACGGCAACATCCGCGTGGCGGAAGCGGTAGATGCTTTGGAACTCGTCTCCGACGAGGAACAATCGATCCCCGGCAATCCGGTCGATGAGCGCAACCTGGAGCCGGTTGGTGTCCTGGAACTCGTCGACCATCACCTCTGCGAACCGCTCGCGATACTCGGTGGCCAACTTTGGCGAGCGTTCGAGCAGCTCGGCCGCCCGCAGCTCGAGATCGTTGAAGTCCACCAGCGAGCGGCGGTCCTTGAGCTCCTGGTAGGCACGCGCAAACTCCTTCAGGAGCACATCCAGCTGCGCCAGGTCGGCGATCGCCGCCGCGTCGCGGGCCGCCTGCTCGAGGTCGCGCCGCGCCTGCTCGTAGTCGGCGCAAGCACCGGCCTTGCGAACCCCGAAGCGCTTCAGATCCAGGAGCTCGGCGGGGTCGGGACGAGCGTCGAGCAACCCCACCAGCGCCGCGGCCTCCTCCTTTTCGCATGCACCGGCGGCGGCCCGCACGGCATCGGCGGCGGCGTCCACCCCGGCATCGGCGTGGGGACGCAGGTCGAGCGGCCGGCCGGCGCTTCGCAGCCGTTCGTAGGCCTCCAGCAAAAGCTCGCGGAGCCGGCGGCGGGAGTAGGCGGCCAGCAGGTCGAGGCGTCGCGATCCGATCGCCCCGTCGACCGACAGAAATCGCTCGAGCGCGTTGTCAAACGCCTCCGACTGAAGGATCCTGGCGCCGACGTCGTCGGCCACCGTGAACTGAGGATCGAGCCCCGCCGCGATCGCGTGCCCGCGCAGGATGCGCGTACAGAACGTGTGAATCGTCGAGATCCACGCCGAGTCGACGGCGCGCGCGCGGTCGAAGTCGCCGCGCAGTTCCAGCGCAGTGCGCACCCGGGCCTTCAGCTCGGAGGCGGCCCTGTCGGTGAAGGTGATGACCAGGATCGCGTCGAGCGAGGTTCCGGCGTCGATCCGGCGCAGCACGCGCTCGACCAGCACCGCGGTCTTGCCCGTGCCGGCTCCGGCCGACACGAACACGTGGCCGTCGCGGGTGATCGCCTCGGACTGCTCGGGGTTCCAGTCACGACTCATGGCTTCGGCACCCGGCACACGGTGTAGTACGTGCACCACGATGGGCAGCGCCCGCCGCGTGGGTCGTGGCGCACGTCGCCGGCGCGAATCCGCCGGACCACCTCGATCGCCATGTCAGATGCATCCTCGACGTGCCGCCAGAAGCTCTCGGCGTCAAGCCGGTCGTTCTTGTTGAGTTCCGCGTCGCCGATCTCGTCTGCGAGCACCATCCCGCGGGCCTCGCGTTTTCCGGCCAGGGCGCGATACAAACCCCCGATCGGCTCGATCCCCAGGAGGTCGCGCAGTGCCATGATGTAGAGCGGCAGCTGCAGCTTCCCCTGCCGCGCGAGCTGTGCGGCCGACGTCACGCTGGCGCCGGACTTGTAGTCCCACAGCACTCCGCGAGGCGACATACCGGGATCCATGTCGATCCGGTCGATGGTGCCGGTGACGGCAAAATCGCCGAGCTTGAGCCCCTCTTTCAACCCGGGGGGCGAGGACGCCCCACCAAACCGCACCTCGAACCGGCGGGGAACGAAGTCGAGGTTGAGACTGGCCTCGGTACGCAAGAACCCCTCGAGATCGCGCTCCAGCCCGCGTGCCAGCTCACGACCGCCGACAGTGTCCCCCACCCGCTGTCCGCCCAGCGCGTCGTGCAGGCAGCGCAGCATGACCGGCCACGCGGCTTCGACGGTGTCGGGAGTCAGCCGTTCGACCCCGACCTCAGCCGGGAGTTGGGCGAAGAAGCGCGCGAGCGTCGCGTGTGCGACCGAGCCGCGGAGCTTGGCGTCGAGCTCGAAGTCGATCTCGCCCGGGCGCAGCATCCGCTCCACGAACCAGATCGAGGAACAATCCCCGAACCGCTCGAGATCGGTCACCGAGAACCGTTCGGTGGCGGCCAGGCTCGCCAGCACCGGCGCCGTACGAAGGGTGGTTGGGCGCCGAAACGCTCCCTGGGCGCGACGCAGCTTTCGCTCCCAGCCCATACCTCCCGCCATGGCGATCGCCCACTCCGGGGCGTCTCGCAGGTCGCGGGCAAGCGCACGTTGGCGATTTCGGTCGTCGGGTGCACGCTCGAGCGGCCAGGTGCTGTCGGAGAGGTTTCGGCGCCGCACGGGAGTGTCGGGGTCGAGCAACCGCTGCACCTCGACCAGGAACGGTGACGGCTGTAGCGGCTTGCCGTCCTCGGTCGACGCCTGCCGCACAAGATGGAGCCGCTTCCACGGCCGGGTGCACGCGGTGGCGAACAGGTGGCGATCGAGCTCGGCGGGGTCGGTGCGCCGCAACCCGATGGCGCCGGCCGCCTCGGACCCAAGCAGCCGGCGGTCGATACCCGAACCGGGCAGGCTGCCCTCCTCGAGCCCGAGCACGAACACCGCCTGGAAGCGGCGGGTGCGGGCCCGGCGAAGCCCCAGGATGGCCACTCGACCGGGCTCGGCGTCGTCGCCGACCCGCACCTGGATCCGGGCCAGCAGGTCGATCAGTGTCCCGCGGTCGAGGTCGTCCACACCCAGCGCGCGGATCTCGTCGGCGGCACGCAGGACAGCACGGCAACCGCGCACCGCAACCCGGCCGTGGCTGGGAACAAACCGCGCCTGGAGGGTGTTGGCGGCACGCACCATCTGGCGCACGAGCGCCACCGCGCCGGTGAGCGGATCAGGCTCGTCGATCAATCGGTCGATGGCCGGGGCGAACCCTTCGCCCACCAGTTCCTCCACTCCCGCGCGGGTTTCGTTGTGGCCGATCACCCCTCGGCCACGCAGGCGCCCCTCCACGAAGTCGATCCGGCGCCGGGCGATGCCCGAGAACGGGCTGCGCAGGTACGCGAACAGCTCGGGGCGCTCGCCGCCCATCCAGCCGAACCGCAACGCCCCCAGCAACGCCACGCCAAACCCGGTCTGTGCCAGGGGCACGCGGGCGTCGACCGAGAATGGGATGCCAAGCGGCCCAAACGCGTTCTCGAGCGCCAGCCGGTGGCCGCTGACCGACGGAACGATCACGCCGATCTCGTCGGGCGAGACTCCATCGCGAACCAGGTCGAGCACCTCAGCCGCGACCAGCTCGGCTACGCGGCGACGACCGGCCCCCTCGAGGTAGACGACCGATCCGTCCTCGACCGGCGGCGGCGGCGCAGGTGCGTCGGTAAAGATGGTGCGCTCGAGATGGGCGAGCACCGGCGAATCGAAATGCGCGGCGGGCGGAAGCTCGATCACCTCGGGTGCTGCTTTGCTGAGTGCCTCCACGAGCGGCGAGACCGCGGCGTATGCGGGGCGCCCGACCTCGTAGGGAAGCGACACGGTGACATCGACCCGCGCCGCCAGCGCCTGGAGGGCCCGGATCTGGGCCGTGGTCATGTCTTCGAAGCCGTAGGCAAGCACCGGCCGCTCGTCCCAGGCCTCGAGCCGCTGTTCGAGCAGCCACGCGGCTCGCGCCCGGGTACCGAGCCGGTCGCGGCCAAGACCGAGCCGATCGCACTCGGCGCGGTAGGCCCGCACGAGCCCGTACAGCTCACCCTCGCTGCCGTCCCCCGGATCTGGATCGACCATCCCGGCGGCGAACTCGTCGGCCATGCCGGCGAGCGCGTCGGCGAACCCCGAGAAGCGGGCCGACACAGCAACCGCATCCAGATTGGCGGTGGCAGCCAGGCGCTGGAAGATCAGTCTGCGCTGCACGTCGGTCAGCGCAGTCGTGACCTCGCCACAGCGTTCGAGCACATCGTCGAACAGCGTGTCGAAGGTGCCCACTCGCCCGCCGAGCAGTGCGCCGCGACGGCGCAGCACGTCGTGCTCGAAGGCCTCGACGTCGGGTCGGTTGGGGACGATCAGAAACGGATCGGATCCAGCGTCCACGAAAGCCAGGAACCGATCCTGGAGAAACCCGATCTTTCCGCAGTTCGCTGGCCCGAGAACGAGGGCAAGCGGCATCGGGTAAGTCTAGATCGTCGGGTCAAGCACGCGCCCGTCCAGGCCTTGTGCATCAAGCCCGAGGGCGTCCACCACCGTGGCCGCGACATCCTGGACATCGGCCACGCCCTTCGGGTGGCGACCGCGCACGAGCACGAACGCGTTGTCGCGCGTGTGCATCCCCGTTAGCGGCCCCTTGCCGGTGAGCGCCGGGTTGGCCATTGCCCCCTTGAGGTCGGAGCCGTCGCGAGAGACCAACACCAGGTCGGGTCCGCGATCGGCCAACGGACCGGCGAAGGCTCGCTCGCGCGGCACGACTTCGGCCACGAACGGCAGCCCCTCGGCCCAGCTTTGGAGTTCGTCGCGCACCGCCCGATAGTCGCCCGGAGCCACCACGCCGCCGGGCTCACGACCTTGCAGGTTGACGTACAGGCGACCGGGGTCCATGCAGTACGCCCGGGTGCCGGAGGCCACGATCGAGGCGATCGACCGAGCCGGTTCCCGCAGCTCGAGCCACCCGTCGCGCTCCAGCCAGCGGTTGACGTAGACCTCCTGATCGAGCCGGCAGAAGCCGTGATCCGAGAGCAGCGCGAGCGTGGTGTCGTCGGGTAGCCGGTCGACCAGCGCCCCAACCGACCGGTCGACGAGGTCGTAGTAGGCGTGAAACCGGCTGGCCCAGGGCTCCTGTCCGCGTTCCATCTGTTCCCACATGAAGTGATGGAGCCGGTCGGTACCGGTGAAGGCGGCGAAGAAGAGGTCACACGGCTCGCGCTCGAGCAGGTCGAGCAACACCCGCTCGCGAGCCGCGTGGTGGGCGACCAGCTGTGCCCAGAACGCCTCGAGGTCGGTACGGCCCAGCGCGAGGTCGACGTCGATCAGATAACCCCGCTGCTCCAGCCACGGCGCGAGATCCGGCGGCTGCACCGACCGGGCGAGGGATGGCGACACGAACCCCGAGATCAGGACGCCGTCGATGGGCTGGGCGGGATACGTGCCGGGGATGTTCACCACCACCGACCGCATGCCGGCGGCGGCGGCGAGCTCCCACACAGCCGGCTCGGCGATGGTGTGGACGTTCGTGAACTCGAGTTCCCACGAGTCGGGCTTTCGCTCGACGAAGCCATACACGCCGTGGCGGCCCGGATTCGTTCCGGTGGAGGCGCTCGCCCACGACACCGAGGAGATCGGAGGCAGGGGCGCCCGCGCGTCCATCAGCGTGCCCGAGGCGGCCAGCGAAGCAATGTTCGGCAGCCCGCCGGCGGCGATCCGCGAACGCAGATAGCCAGCGGGCGTCCCATCCAGCCCGATGACGGCGGCCCGAGGGCCGCGAAGGCTCACGCCGGGGGTTTCGCCTCGTTCACGAGCCGGTTGATGACATCGGCGTCGGGAAAGGCGTAATTGATCTTCACGTACGGCTCCCACTTGTCGGGAAGCGCGTCTTCGGGATAGATCGCCTCGACGGGGCACTCGGGCTCGCACGCGCCGCAGTCGATGCACTCCTCCGGATCGATCACCAGCATCCGGTCGTATTCATGAATGCAATCGACTGGGCAGACGTCGATGCACGACTTGTCTTTCTCGTCGATGCAGGGCTCGGCGATGATGTATGTCACTGAAGATCCTCCGTGGAACGCTCTGAGATCGCGATTGTAGATGACCGCCCCGTCATACCGCGTGCACCACGCTGTTGACCATCGCGTTGGCGACCCACATCCGGTCGAAAAACATCGCCAGCCCCACAAGCACCAGCAGCGTCCCGGAAACGACCCGAATGGCCGTGTAGTGGTCGCGAACCGCACGGGCGGCCGACATCACTTTTCCAAACGCGACTCCGGCCAGCAGAAACGGGATCGCGAGGCCCGCGGAGTAGGCCGCAAGCAGCACCGCTCCCGAGCCGACGGTGCGGCTCGACCCGGCCAGCAGCAGAAGCGACGCGAGTACCGGCCCGACGCAGGGCGTCCAGCACAGCCCGAACGCGCCGCCCAAAAGCAGCGACGATCCCGAGACGCGGGCGGGCTCAACCGCGGGTTGCAGCGAGCGTTCGAGCACGGGAATCCGCAGGAGCCCCATCATCACGAACCCCATGGCCACGATCAGGATGCCGCCGAGGTGGATCAGGCTGGTGCGATAGTCCGCGAACCGGCCCCCCAGGATCGCGGCACCGACTCCCAGGGCGATGAACACCGCCGAGAAGCCAAGCACGAACGGGATTCCCGCGCGGATAGCGGCTCGGGGAGCCGCGCCGCGCGCGCCGATCGCAGAGAGGTACGCAGGTACCAGTGGCAGCACGCAGGGAGTCACGAACGACACCATCCCGGCGAGAAAGGCTGCCGGCGCGAGGCTCATTCGAACGCGGCCAGATCGGTGTCGATGCGTTTCTCGAGCGCTGGATCGACCGGCCCCCCGCCGCCCGACCCGGGCGGCCCTCGCCGCGACCGCGACCACATCACGGCGAGCCAGGTCGCGACCACCGCGCCCGCGACCAGCACCGCGGCGGGCACCAACCACGCGAGCAGGTCAAAGCCGTGCTTGGGCGGCGCCGCGAGAATCTCCGGTCCGAACTGGGCGACGAGCGTGGAACGGACGCGATCACCGGTCCACCCGGCGGTGCACCACTGGTCGAGGTGGGCGCGCACCTGGTTGGCGAACTCGGAGTTCGACTGGTCGAGCCGCTCGTGACAGACCACGCACATCAGCTGGGTCTGCATGTTGGTCTGGCTCCAGCCGTTGCAGGCCAGGGCGGCGGCGGGGAAGCCCAGGAGCGAGACGCCGACACACACCGTCACGGCCAGGGCTCGAACTCTCATCCCTGCTGCCCGACCAGCGGGTTGAGGATGTGGTCGAGCGACGGCCCGGTGATCTCGCCGTTGAAGAGGTGGCGAACCACGCCGTTTCGATCGATCACGTAGGTGACCGGCAGGCCGGTGCCATAGCCCCACCGCTGGGCGATGGAGCCACTGTCATGCACGAGTGTGTAGCGCTGGTCATAGGTCCTGGCGAACTGTCTCGCAGCCCCGGTGAAGTCGCTGGTGTCAACGCCGATGATGCGCACCCCGCGATGGCCGTACTGATGCAGTGCCTGGTTGAGTATCGGGGCTTCGTCCTGGCAGCCGCTGCACCACGAGGCCCAGAAGTTCACGACCACCACCTTGCCCCTGAGGCTGGACAGCGTCGTCTGCCCTCTGCCGTTGAGCAGCGGCGCGGTGAAGTCGGGCGCTTGCGGCGATTTACCATCCAGCATCTGTGCATAGACGGTCGTTTGGTTTTGGATCAGGCCGCGCGCGAAAAGCGCGATCATGCCGATCAGAACGAGCGCGGCCAACACCTGCAGTATCAGTCTCACGCCCCGAGGCACGATCGAATCGTAGATGGTTTGGGTTCACCGCCGAGGGGTTGACCCCAACAGCCCAATCCGGCTCACATAACAGGCGTTGCGGCTGCCGCGGCCCGGGGGAGCTACGCCCCCGGGCTGGTGTCGGTGAACGACCGACTGTACGGCCGCCACGGAACCCGTTCCCACTCAGCGTGGTGACACATCGGGCAAGGGGGAAGAGACCGATAGACGGTCACCCCATACCCGCATTGCAGGCAACGAAACTCGCCCTTTGCCCGCATTCCGGAGCCCCACGTGGCACCCGCCGAGTCGTCTACGTGGTTTAAAGCAGACCCCATGTTTACCCTCGATTCCCCGTCCGGACGGGAATGCGTCCGGACTCCGAAGAGTAGCCGCACGAGCGATCCAGCGTACGCAAGTTGAAAAGAATTTCAGCCTGTTTCCGATGTCCGATTTGCGAACGACTCAACACTCGACATGGCGAAGTTGATGCCCAGCCCGAGCGCGACTCCGACCGCCGCCCCCACCAGCACATCCGATGGGTAGTGCACGCCCAGATAGACGCGGGAAAACGCAACCACCGAGGCGAAAACCAGCAGCGGAACACGCATCCGCGGCACAAAACCACCGAGCACGACGGCGCATGCGAAGGAGGTCAGCGCGTGGCCGCTGGGCATCGAAGAGCTCGCTGGAAGTGCGATCAGGGCGTGGACGTGATGATCGCCGATCGGTGGCCGTGGCCGGTCGAACGCGTCTTTGAGCAGCCCGCCGACCTGGCCGGCGATGATCGCGGTGAGCGCCACCATCACGATTGGCGCGAGCCGCCGCAGGCTGATCGAAACCGCAACCGCCAACACCAGAAACACGACGGTGTGGAGGTCGGAGATCCATTTCATCGCGGGTGTGAACACCGGCCAGTCAAGGCCGGAGAGCGTCTCGACTCCCGCGCGATCGATCCTGTCCACTGGTCGGTGTACTCTAGGCTGCCCGTATGCCCGTGCAGAAAGCGACACTCAAGCCGTACATCGACGAGATCCGCCAGTGGGTCGCGCAGGGCCGCACCGACATCTGGATCGCGCATGCGCTCAACTCGACGCCCGCGTCGATCTCGGCGTTTCGCTCGGCGAACGGCATCCTTCGTCGCGAGATCGCATCCGAGCGGCTCGGCGTCGACGTGCCACCGCCGATCGCCCCGCCCGACGCGCCGCCCGAGGAAACCCAGGTCAAGCCACGCCGTCGATCCAGGGCCAAGAAGACGCTCGAGCCAACGGTGCTCTCGGCGGCGGCTGCAGCCGCCGCCGGCCCTGGCACGGCCATGGCGGTGCCCCCACCGCTTCCCCCACCTACCGCTGCCGCGGTCGCCGTCGACGAGACGGCCGCGCCGTCCAAACGCCGCCGCCGCGGTGGTCGCGGTCGCAGCCGACGTGGCGCTCAGCAGGCGTTCGAGGCGACGCTCGACACGGGGGACGAGGGTTATGGCTTCTGGATGGACGCCGCGGTCAAGGATGACCCGGTATTCGCCGAGCACTGGGCATCACGGCGCGCGCTCGTCATTCGTATCGAGGCCGACCAGATCGTGATCCGCCCCGACGACCGCGAGGGGTGAATAACGGTGCCAGGCACCGTTATTCATAACCCGGCCCCGGTTTAGGGGTGGTAGTCGACGGCTCCGCGCGCGTAGCGGTCGAACGCCGCGCCCTGCACAAGCGAGAGGTCGTAGGCCCACGGTAGCTCGGTGGTGCGCATCGCCACCTCGAGGCACCACGCGCTCGAGTCCTGGTAGAGCGTGACCAACTCGTTGAGGGTGAACGAGGCGCCGATGCGGCGCCGGATCTCGGCGATGATCTCGGCGATCACCCCGTCGATCACGGCCCGTCGGGCGGTTGTGATCTGGAGGTCACGGACGCGCTGCGCACTCTCCGCCCACTCGATCAGTGCGACCTCGGATTCCGGTGTCAGTCGCAACAGCATCCGTCCTTCGGATAGAGCGGCTGAGATTCGGCGATCATCCGGTCGCCCAGCGCGTATCCCGGCCGAGCGAGTGCGAACGCGACGTGAGCGTGCAGGCACTTGACCGCGCCGACCCGGGTGGTGCCGCCGATTCCACACTCGAGCGATGCACCGCCGTCGCTCATCTCTGGAGCCGATCGGCGCAATCCACGCTGCTCCGCTTCCCCGGCAAACCATGACACGCGGGCATCGGAATCGGCTTCGACCAGCGCCTCGTAGCGGTCGACGCCGCCGCCGGCTTCGACGCGACCGACCTGCCGCACAGCGGATGGACAGGTGAGGTAGTAGGTCGTCGGGAACGGCTCGCCGGTCGGCAGGTACGACGCCTGCTCGACCACCGCCGGGCGACCATACGGACACCGCACCGCAACCTCCACGAACCCTCGTGGGGGTCGGCCGATCTGCTGCTGCACTGTCTCGCGGTCGCCGATCCCGGCAGGGTAGTGGAACACGCTGAAGATGGGTGACCCGAACTCAGGTAGGGTCGCGGCATGGTTTCGCTCCGTCCGATCGACGAGTCGAATCGAGGCGCGGTCGAGGCGCTGACGGTCTCGTCGATCCAGGACCAGTTCGTCGCCGGTGTTGCGGATTCGCTGGTCGAGGCGGTCGAGGATCCGGGCGGTCGCGCCATCTACTGGGCGATCTATGCCGAGGAAATCCCGGTCGGTTTTGTGATGATCAGCGACGAGGTCGATGGCCCCGACTACATCGCGCAGTATCTCTGGAGGCTCCTGATCGACCAGCGCTACCAGGGGCGGGGGTATGGGACGGCTGCGCTTGATCTGGTCGTGGCGTACTTCCGAGGCCGCCCGGGGGTAGAGGTGATGTGGACGAGCTGCGGCGAGGGCGATGGCAGTCCGCTCGGGTTCTACGAGCGGTATGGGTTTGTGCAGACGGGAGACCGTGTGTTCGACAACGAGATCTTGCTGCGACTCGCAATCACCTGACCACTACGCCAATTACGTGCAGCGACTGGGGATGTCGCTGATCACCAACGGGTGCTCGCCGTTGAAGATCCATCCGCACCGGCGGGCCAGCATGATCACGCCCTGCCGTGTTTCCAGCAGCGCCTTTTGGGCGGTCAGCACGTCGTGGCGATGTTCCAGGCGGGTCAACTGGGCGCGCTGGCCCTGGAGCTCACGCGACACCCGCAGATACTTCTGTACCGGGCCGACGTAGAGGCCAATCATCACGACAGCAACCACCAAGGCGGCGATCCGGCCGACCCTGAGGCCGCCGGTTGAGCGGGTACGTCTGGCTGGCACCCGGATACCTTCTCGCTCACCTGCCCGATCCCTGCGCGTACTCGGTCAGTCGCGAACGACGTGCACGAGGATGTGGTTGGTCGCGCCGGGAGTGTTCAGGTGCGTGCCGCCGGTCAGCACCACCGACTCGCCCGGCCCAACCAGTCCGCTTGCCACGGCAGCGTCGACCGTGCGCTTCCACAGGTCCTCGAGCGTCTCGGACGGCTCGATCACAAGCGGCACCACCGCCCAATCGAGCGCGAGCTGTTGCAGCACACCCTGATCCGGCGAGGCGGCGAGAATCGGCCGGCGCGGGCGGTAGCGCGACACCTGCCGTGCCGTCGACCCCGACTGGGTGGGCACGGCGATCGCCGAGGCCTCGAGATCCTCGGCGATGTCGCACGCAGCGTGCGACAGGATCGGCCCCATCGAACTCGACCGCTCCCGCCCGACCTCGTGGTATGCGAGTGACGGCTCGACCGCGCGCACGATCCGGTTCATCATCGCCACCGCCTCGAGCGGGTAGCGACCCGCGGCGGTCTCTCCCGAGAGCATCACCGCCGAGGTGCCGTCGAGCACCGCGTTGGCGACGTCCGAAGCCTCTGCGCGGGTCGGTTCGGACTGATGCACCATGGATTCGAGCATCTGGGTTGCGGTGATCACCGCACAGCCACGGTCTCGCGCCGATCGGATGATCAGCTTCTGGAGCAGAGGCACATCGGGAGCCCCGATCTCGACACCGAGGTCGCCGCGAGCGACCATGACCGCGTCGGACACCTCCACGATCGCTTCGAGATCGTCGATGGCCTCGGCCTTCTCGATCTTTGCGATCACGCGCGCCGTCGACCCCGCCGCCGCCACCCGCTCGCACAGGTCTGCCACATCGTCGGCCCTCCGCACAAACGACAGCGCGACATAGTCAACGCCATGTTCGAGGGCGAACGCCAGATCATCGAGATCCTTGGGGGTGAGCGAGGGAATCGGAAGATGCGTCCCGGGCAGATTCACGCCCTTGCCACTCGAGATCACCCCACCCACCTCGACCCGGGTTTCGACCCGGCCGGCGGCGGAATCGACAACGCGGATCCGCACCAGACCGTCGTTGATCAGGATCTCGGATCCTGGCGAGACCACCTCCGGCAGCTCTGGAAACGTGATCTCGAAGTCGCCCAGACGACCGGCACCAGCGGGCGCAAGCATCATCGTGTCACCCGGCTGAACGGTGATCGGTGCCTCCATCGGGCCGATCCGGATCTTGGGCCCCTGGAGGTCGGCGATCACCGCGAGCGGCCGCCCGATCAGATCCTGGGCTCGGCGCACCGACTGGATCGACCGCATGTGGGTTTCGTGATCGCCGTGTGAGAAGTTGAGACGGGCGGCGTCCATCCCCGCCCATGCCAGCTGTTCGATCAGCTCAGGGGTATCGGTGGACGGGCCGAGCGTACACACGATCTTCGTATGCCTGGCGGTTGGCCGGTTCACGGGCCGACGGCCGCGATGAACGCCCCCCGGCCGGGATAGAGCGCGGCCTCCCCCAGCTCGGACTCGATCCGAAGAAGCTGGTTATATTTGGCGACCCGGTCACTGCGTGACGGCGCCCCGGTCTTGATCTGCCCGCACCCGGTCGCGACCGCGAGATCGGCGATCGTCACGTCCTCGGTCTCGCCCGAGCGGTGCGACATGACCGCGCTATAGCCGGCGTCGTGGGCGAGGGCGATCGCATCGAGCGTCTCCGACAGCGAGCCAATCTGGTTGACCTTGATCAGGATGGAGTTGGCCGATCCCTCGTCGATACCACGCTGGAGGCGCTCGACGTTGGTCACGAACAGGTCGTCGCCGACCAGCTGGACGCGATCCCCAATCGTCTCGGTAAGGAGCCGCCAGCCGTCCCAATCGTCCTCCGCCAGCCCATCCTCGATCGAGACAATCGGGTAGCGATCGACCAGCCCCGCGTAGAACTCGACCATGCCGTCGCTGGTGACGGTACGGCCCTCGAACGTGTACGTGCCGTCGGCAAAGAGTTCGGTCGATGCGGGGTCCAGCGCGATCGCGATGCGGTCGCGGTGCCCCGCGTTGTCGGCGGCTTCGAGAATCGCCTCGATGGCCTGCTCGGTCGATTCGAGGTCGGGTGCAAACCCGCCCTCGTCACCCACGGCGGTGGACAACCCCCGCCCGTGCAGCAACGCCTTGAGCGCGTGAAAGGTCTCGACTCCCACACGCAGGCCCTCCGAGAAGCTGTCAGCGCCGACCGGCACGACCATGAACTCCTGGAGGTCGATGGTGTTGTCGGCGTGGGCGCCGCCGTTGATCACGTTCATCATCGGCACCGGCAGCGTGGTGGCGGTCTCGCCGCCGAGGAATCGGAACAGCGACTGTCCCGCGTCGGCCGCGGCGGCCTTGGCGACAGCGAGCGATGTGCCGAGAATCGCGTTGGCTCCGAGGTTGCCCTTGTTGGGCGTGCCATCGAGCTCGACGAGCGCCTCGTCGACCCCGCGCTGATCGGTGGGATCCATACCGGTCACGACCGTGGCGATCGACGAGTTGACGTGCGACACAGCCTGGAGCACGCCTTTCCCGCCGTAGCGAGCGGGATCCCCATCGCGCAGCTCGACAGCCTCAAAGGCGCCGGTGGAGGCGCCACTCGGTACGGCGGCGCGCGCCTGGGCACCCGATGACAGAGCGACCTCGACCTCGACCGTCGGATTGCCCCGTGAATCCAGGATCTCGCGGCCGCTGACGGAGGTGATGGTGCTCATCGCGAGCGGATGATATCTACGAGGTCGGTTAGCTGAGCTGAGCCTTGGCTCGCCGGTACCAGCCGTCTTGCGCCTCGAGATCGAGATCGACCCAGCGGTCGCCCGCATCATCGGCCAGCTCCGCGGCACGTTCAACCCGATCTCGGAAGCGGACGCCGGCCGCGCGCAGGGCGATCTCGGGATCCACGTTCGCGTGGCGAGCGACGTTGACGGTGGCGAACAGGAGGTCACCCAGTTCGTGCTCGACCTGTGCGTCAGGCTCACGCTCGGCCCGGGGAGCGGGGGCGGTGTCGAGCGCCTCACGCAGCTCCCGGAACTCGTCGTCGAGATCGACCCAGGCCCCATCCCACGCGTCCCAGTCGAAGCCGACAGCCGAGGCCCGGCGCTGGAGCTTGCGGGCGAACAGCAATGCCGGCAGCACACCCGGCACGTCGTGGAAGATGCCGGTGCGGCCCTCGTCGTCGCGCTTGATCTGCTCCCAGTTTCGGCGCACGTCACCAGCCGTCTCGGCCTCGCGCTCACCGAACACGTGCGGATGGCGGCGGATCAGCTTGGTTGTGATTCCATCAGCCACCTCGGCCAGGTCGCCGGCACCGGCCTCGGCGCACAGAAGCGCGAGGAAAAAGCTCTGGAACAACAGGTCGCCCAGCTCATCGACCAGCTTGGGGCCGGGCCCCGACGCTGCCGCGTCGGCGGTCTCATAGGCCTCCTCGATGGTGTGCGGCACAATCGTCGCCACCGTCTGCTCCCGATCCCACGGGCAGTCGCTTCGAAGCCGCACCGTCAGCCGCTGCAGCCCGACCAACGCGTCGGACAGAAGCACCGTTGCAAACGCGTCTCCGGCGGGGACAGTGTCGTCCCACACACCGTCGGCCCACAGCCGGCGCAGTCGCTCTCCGGAGGCCGCCACAACCGGCGAGTCATCACCCAGGGCGATGCCCCTGGCCCCCAGCCACCCACGCAGAGGCTCATCGGGCGGAGTCGAGACAGGTCCGGCGGCTTCGATCACCCGCCAGGACGCGAGCGGGATCAGGTCAGGATCGCCAGGCCCCAGAGCAACCAGGGTGGCCATCGCCCGATGTTACGTGGTCGGGTTCGACGACGTCGCCGTCGGGCTCGTCACCGAGGCGGGCGGCGCATACGCGGCGGCGTAGTGTGTGCTCGTCTTGAACGCGTCGATCAGCGCCAGCATCTTGGCCTGCACCTGCTGCTGCACCGACTGGCTCGGGTTGTACTTGCTCTCGATCATCGACTTGAGCTTGTTGTACGCGGCATCGCTCCCCGCCTTCGCGGGGGCGTCGATCGGATTGATCAAGAAGTAGCAGTCGGGCTTGCACTGACCGGCAAGGGATGTCTTCTGATACTGCGGGTTGGCCTTGACCGGCTGGCCCCAGGCACCCGTCGGCAGTGAGAAGGCGGCCTTCTGGAAGTTCGCATCCATCAGACCCGGCCCCGAGGCGGCCGTAAATCCGGTCGTCCCGTGAGTCGTATCCGCATCGATCGAGCCCGTGGCCGCCTTGGCCTCGGCGGTACCCGAGTTGAGCTTCTGAAGCGCAGCCTCAGCCTTGGCCTTCGACGCCCATAGCATGTAATGCACGTCACGGGCATCACCAAACGTCTGAGGGTTCTGCTTGTACTTCGCCTTCACATCCGCGGCTGAGAGACCGATACCTTTGGTCACTGCGGCCTGAATCTTGGTCTCAAGCAAGCGAACGCGCACGACCTCTTCGAACTGAGCTTCTGTATAGCCATACTTCTTGAGGTCAGCTTGAAACTTTGACTTATCGCCGGAGTAGTTTTGGGTCACGATATCGTTGATGGATTTCGTAACATCGGCGTCGCTGGCCGTGATGTTCTTATCCTTCGCAATCTGAAGGACTTCCTGATTCAGCACCAGCTGCTGAACCGAGGGCTGGATGACTTTCTGCTTGTACTCGGTCGATCCGGCCTTGGGGACGGTCTGCCCACCAGCCTTGGCGCTCGCGACGAGCAGTGCGATCTGCTGGTCGAGTTGCGTCTTGGTGATGTGCTGACCGTTGACGACGGCGACATCATCACTCGAAAGCGACGATGAGCTCGAAGACGAGCCACACGCGGCAGCGGCCACGATCAGCAGGGCGAGGGGAAGTGTTTTGAGAAGGCGGGTCATTAGAACGATTTACGCCGCGATCTCGCGGCGGATTTCCACTATAGCATCGAGAATTTCCAGCGCTACCTTCATCGGCAGTTGTGATGAGGACTTGATTGGAATCAGTTTCAACGACACCTCATGTTTGGCCACCGTGTACAGCACGTCGGGGTGTGCTGCGCGCAAGGCGCGCACGTCCGAAGACGACAACCGGATCGGCCCGACGGTGAACTTGCCACCCCGAAGTGACACGGAATCCGCGCCCAACTCGGCCGCCACCAGACGCGCCTCCTGAATCGCGATCAGGTTGGACACCGGCTCGGGCACCGGACCGAATCGATCGGTCAGCTCGGCTGTCAACTCGCGCAGCGCGGAGCGGTCGGTCGCCAGCGCGACTCGCCGGTGGAGGTCGACCTTGACCGCCTCGAGCGGGACGTAGTCGGGCGGCACGTAGGCATCGACGTGAGCGTCCACCCGTACGGGACGGGTCCGGGCGAGCACTTCGCCCTGCAGCTCGGCCACCGCCTCGGCCAACAACTCGCAATAGAGCTCGAACCCGATCGCAGCGACGTGGCCCGACTGCTCGTCGCCCAGCAGATTGCCCGCGCCGCGAAGCTCAAGGTCGCGCATTGCGATCCGATAGCCAGAGCCCAGCTCGGTGTAGTCGGCCAGCGTCGAGAGGCGGTGCCGGGCCTCCTCGCTGAGCTCGCGCTGGTCGGGATAGAACATATACGCATGGGCGACCGCATCGGAGCGTCCCACCCGGCCCCGGATCTGGTAGAGCTGGGCGAGGCCGAGCATGTCGGAGCGCTCCACGATCAAGGTGTTGGCCTGCGGGATGTCGAGCCCGGATTCGATAATCGTCGTCGACACCAGCACGTCGTAGTCGCCGCGCAGGAACTTCATCATCTCGGCCTCGAGCGCCCGCTCGGCCATCTGGCCATGAGCGACGCCGACCCGCATCTCGGGCACCCAGCTGCGAACCCGCTCGGCGGCCTCATCGATCGTCTCGACCCGGTTGTGGAGATAGAACGACTGGCCCTCGCGGGCATGCTCGCGCCGCAGCGCGGTCGCGATCAGCTCGGGATCGAACTCGCCCACATGGGTCTTGATCGGGTGACGGCCCCGCGGCGGTGTGGTGATCACCGTGATGTCGCGCAGCCCCGACAGGCTCATGTGCAGCGTGCGCGGGATCGGTGTGGCCGACATCGCCAACACGTCGACCTCGAGCCGAAGCTGGCGCAAAAGCTCCTTCTGGGCGACGCCGAACCGCTGCTCCTCGTCGACGACCACCAGTCCGAGGTTTTGAGGGACGACGTCGCGGGAGAGCACCCGATGGGTTCCGACCAGCACATCCACCTTGCCCTCGGCATACTCGGCGAGCACGGTCTTGACCTCACCCGCAGAGCGGAACCGCGACACCATCTCGACCCGCACCGGGAAATCGCGGAAGCGGTCGCGGAAGGTGGCAGCGTGCTGCTGAGCCAGGATCGTCGTTGGCACCAACATCAGCACCTGCCGCCCGGCGGTCGCCACCTTGAACGCCGCCCGCAGAGCGACCTCGGTCTTGCCGAATCCCACGTCGCCGCAGACCAGCCGATCCATCGGCCGGTCGGACTCGAGCTCTTCGAACACGATGTCGATCGCCGTGCGCTGATCGTCGGTCTCCTCGAACGGGAAGCCTTCCTCGAGCCGCGCCATCCACTCCGACTCCGACTCGATCGGCGCCTTGGTCACGTGCTGACGGCGGGCATACAGCGCAAGCAGCTCGCCGGCCAGCTCGCGCACCGCGACGCGGGCGCGGGTCTTGAGCGTCTGCCAGGCCTTGCCGCCGAGCTTGCTGAGGGCCGGGGCCCGGCCGTCGGAGCCAACGTAGCGACTGACCTTGGCCAGCTGATCGTGGGGGACGTAGAGCCGATCCTCGCCCTTGAACTCGAGATACAGGTAGTCGCGCACCACTCCGGCGACCTCTTTGGTGTCGAACCGGACGAAACGGCCCACGCCATGATCCTCGTGAACGACATAGTCGCCCGCGCGCAGATCGGAGACGGTCGCCAGGGCCCGTCCGATCCGAGCAGGGCCGCGCGCGCCGCGACGCCGGAACAGCTGCACCGAGGGAAGCACCGCGAGCTGCAGCGGAGCCGAGACAAAGCCGTGACGGATGCCCGAGAGCGCGAATCGCACGCCGGGCTCGGTAAACGCGCCACCCTCCCCCGGCGGTTCGGCCTCGACCCGGCGCAGCGCCAGTCGGGTGCGCTCAGCCTCGCCCGGGTGCGGGAAGCACACGATCACGCGATAGCCCGCGCGCACCAGCGCTCGCAGCTCGTTCTCGGCCTCGGCAATCCCAACCGACGCCAGAGCCGGAGGCTGGGCGTCGAAGCTCACCGGCTGGCCGAGCGGCATCTCCTCGAGTGCCGAGGAGGCTTCGATCATCTTCGCGACCCGGTCGGCGGCGAGGTATCCCCGGGATCGCACCTCCGGCTCGCGCAACCGGTCGGCCACCTCCTGCTCGGCATCCCCCACCTCCGCCACCAACGCGTCGGGGTTCCATGCGATCACGCCGGCCCGGGATCCAAGCTCCTCGGTGAGGGCGACCATGCCGGCGGGAATGCCAGAATCGTCGTCGTCGCCCCAGCCGGGCTCGCGGTTTCGCTCCTCGGCCGCGGGATAGACCGCGATCTGCTCGAGGCTTCGCAACGACCGTTGAGTGAACAACGAGAAGGCCGACAGCCGCTCCACCTGGTCGCCAAACAGCTCGATCCGGATCGGCTCGCGGCCGGTCGACGCAAACACGTCGATCAGGCCACCGCGGACCGAGAACTCGCCTCGCTCCTCGATGTTGTGTGTGCGCTCATAGCCCGCCGCTGCCAGCGAAGCCACCAGCTCCTGAAAATCGATCTCCTCGCCCGCGGTCACGGTGATCGGGGCGGGTCGCTGCCCGCTCGGCGGCACCCGCTCGATCAACGCGTCCGCCGACACCGCCACCAACCCCCCGCGATCGAGCACGTGCAGCGCGCGATGGCGCTCGCCCACGAGGTGGGCGGCGGGCTCCAGACCGCTGCCATAGATCGCGCCGCGGGACGGCAGGTAGCCGACCGGAACACCCGGGAGGTAGTGGCTTGCGTCCTCGGCCAGGCCGCGGGCGGCGTCGTCGTCGGAGACCAGCACCGCCAGAGCGCGGGCCGGCTCGCCGTCGCGCAGCTTCCACAGCGTCGCCGCAAGCGCCGGCATCAGCGCCGCCGACACCCGAGCGCGGGTGACCTCTGACGCGGTGCGGCGCCCAAAGGCTTCGACCTCGGGGCTCGCGAGCAGAAGCTCGATCGCCAGGTCGGCGCCCACCGGCGCGGGGGTACGTGCGGTGATGTCCATCCTGCAAGGAATGGTAGGCTCCCTGCCGCATCATCGACGGAGGTCTTGCCCGTGCGCCGCGCTCTTGCAGTTGTCTATGTCGTTGTTCTTTCGCTCGCCCTTCCGGTGGCTGCCTTCGCAGCTGCGAGTACCGCCGATACCGGTGAGGCCCCGACCGGCCACGACGGCACACTGACCACGATTTTTCTCGTCGCCCTCGGGATTCCGCTGGTGCTGACGGTTCTCACGCTGATTGACATCGCCCGTGGCAAGCACACCCAACGCCACGCCGATCACTAGCGGTCATCTCGAACAGCTCGAGGAGCTGCTTCGGATCGAGTCGATCTCAAGCGACGGCGCGCATCCCGACGATCTGCGGGCAGCCGCCGACTGGATCGCCCACCTGATCGGCGACGCGCGTGTCCTGACCGAGTACCACAACCCGATCGTCGATGGATTGATCCCCGCCTCGGTGGCCGATGCCCCCACGGTGATCGCCTACGGGCATTACGACGTTCAGGCGCCCGGCCCGCCCGAGCTGTGGACGAGCCCACCGTTCGAACCCACCGTCCGCGACGGGTGGCTGTATGCCCGCGGGATCTCGGACGACAAGGGAAACTTCTTTGCGCTGGTGCGGGCGGCGCTCGACCTGGCCGAGGCGGACATCCTGCCGGTGAACGTGCGGGTGCTGTGCGACGGCGAGGAGGAGATCGGCGGGGGGTCGGTGGTGGATCACCTGGCAACCATCGAGGGAGAGTTCGCCGCGGCGATCGTGTTCGACGGCCATATGGTCGACGCATTCCGACCCGCGATCACCACGGGGCTGCGTGGCCTGGTCGGTTGCCAGGTGCGGGTCGTCAGCGGCGCCCGCGAGCTGCACTCGGGGCTGTACGGCGGCGCGGCCGCCAGTGCGGTCGACGACCTCCAGGCCATCCTGGCGGCGGTCATCGGCCACGAGCACGACTTCAGCGACGGCATCGCGCCGGTGACGGCCGAAGAGCGCGCCGGATGGTCGGCGCTGCCCTCGGGCACTGAGCTGCTCGCCGAGGCCGGCGCACGGCCGCGCGACTCGCAGGCCGAGCACGAGGCCTACGACCGGATCTGGGCGCGCCCCTCGCTCACGGTGCACTCGATCGGCGCCGGCGATCCGATGCTGCACAAGACCTCGATCTCGGTGGAGGCGCGGGCCTCGCTGTCGCTTCGGCTGGCACCGGGCCAGCAGGTGCAACCGATGTGGGAGCGGCTCGAGCAGCGGCTCCGGGCCGCCTGCCCCGAGCACGCCACGCTCGAGCTCGAGCCGTGGCCGATGGCGGCTCCCGCCTACGTCGATCCGGCCGGGCCTGCGATCCAGGCCGCCTTCGCTGCGATCGAGAAGGCCACCCATGTGCGGCCGCTGGCGGTGCGAAGCGGCGGGTCGATCCCGATCGGTGCAGCGCTCGTCGCCCGTGGCATCCCGACGATCCTGACCGGTTTCGGAGCCGCCGACGACAACATCCACTCACCCAACGAAGGCATGGAGCTGCGCCGCCTGGCGTGGGCTCTGGGGTCGGCCCGAGAGATCTATCTTGCACTTGGTGGTTGAGTCCGGCCGCAGATGGGTTTAGGCTTCGCCCTTCGTGAAGCGGCGGCCCCGAGGGATGAGTGAGCACCAGGTTCGTACTCGACTGTACGACCCGCCAGAGGCTGTCCGCAGAATCGACTCGATGATGGCCTGCTGGAAGCTGACGTCTGGCCCCACGGTCAAGGGCGAAGACGTACGCAAGGCGTTCGAGCAGCGGCTCGACCACCGCACACCCGATGTCGTGGAGGCGCCGGTTCAGTCCGGCAAAGGCCCGCGCATCAGGCTGATTGCCTGAGCAGCTCGAGCGTTCGAGCAGTCGCCTGCTCGACCAGATCGTCGACATCCACCTCGGGAGCAAACGGGGTGAGCACCCAATCGACCACCGGCCGCGGATCGCCACGCTCGGGCCGCCCCACCCCGATTCGAACTCGGGTGAAGTCAGGAGTGCCGATGTGCTGGACGATCGAGCGCAGGCCATTGTGCCCGGCCAGACCGCCGCCGGTCTTGATGCGAATGTCGCCGAGCTCGAGATCGATCTCGTCGTGGATGACCACCAGCGCCGCGGCCTCCAGCTTGTAGAACCGCATCGCGGCGGCGACCGACTTGCCCGAGTCGTTCATCATCGTCTCCGGTTCGATCAGCGCCAAACGGGCATCGCCGTCGCGCACCTCGCACAGCCGTCCGTTGAACTTCGAACGCCACGAGCCACCGAGTTCGCGCGCAAGCCGGTCGGCCACGCGGAATCCGATGTTGTGACGAGTCGCCTCGTATTTGGGCCCCGGGTTGCCGAGGCCGGCGACCAGGCGATCGAGCGACGACCCGCGCCCCCCGAACAAACGCATCACTCTTCTGCGGGTGCTTCCTCGGAGGCTTCGTCCTCGCCGCCTTCTGCAGCTTCGCCCTCTTCGCCCTCGACGCCTTCCTCGCCCTCTTCGCCCTCGACCGGCTCGCCCTCGAGCTCGGCTTCGGAGATGGGAGCGGTGACGGTCGCAAGTACGGTCCCCTCGAGGTCGTCGAGGAACTCGACTCCTTCGAGCGCAGGGACGTCCACCAGACGCAGCGACCCGCCGATATCGAGTTCGCTGATGTCGACGGTGATCGACTCCGGGATCGCGGTCGGAAGCACCGACACGCGGAGTTCATGCGCGGGCTGAGAGAGCGCGCCACCCATCTCGACGCCGTGCGGCGTACCTTCGAGGTGCACCGCCACGACCGTCTGGATCTTGCGATCGAGTGGGATCTCGTGGAAGTCGACGTGCATGACGCTGTCGCGCACCGGGTCGAGCTGCATGTCCTTGATGATCGCCGGACGAGCCTTGCTGCCGTCGACCGTCACGTCGAGCAGGGCGTACAGACCGCCCGGCCCGGTAACGGCGGTGCGCAGCTCGCGCGCGTTGACCGTCACGGCCGTCGATTCGGCGCCTGCGGCATAGATCACAGCCGGAATCTCTCCGGCGGCCCGGAGTGCCCGCACATCTTTGCCCCGCTCCGTGCGTGAGCGCACTTCGAGTTTTACGCGATCCATGGTTTCGGCTCCTGAGAGAGAGATCCGCGCCTAGAAGAGCTGGTTACCACCGTGGAACAGCTCGGACACGGAATCGTCGTTGAAAACGTTGGAGATGGTATCAGCCAGGATCGGTGCAACCGACAGCACCCGCACATTCGACGGGCGGCGGATGGGGTCAACCGGGATCGTGTCGGTGACCACGACCTGCTTGAACACACTCGCTTCGAGCCGCTCATTCGCCGGTCCCGAGAACACCGCGTGGGTTGCACAGGCGTACACCTCGGTGGCACCGCGCTCGACCAGCGACTCGCCGCCGGCACACAGCGTCCCGGCCGTATCGATCATGTCGTCGATCACGATGCAGACCCTGTCCTTGACTCGCCCGATGACGTCGGTCACAACCGCCACCTGCTGCTCCGGCCGGTCTTTGGAGATGATCGCGAGGCCGGCGCCGAGCATCTCCGAGAACTTCTTGGCGAGCTTCGTGCGCCCCGCGTCACCGGCCACCACGACGATGTCGTCGGGGTCGGCGGTGATCAGATCCTTGAAGTGGTCGGCCAGCATCGGCACCGCGGTCATGTGATCGACCGGCGTCGTGAAGAAGCCCTGCACCTGGCCGGCATGGAGATCCATGGTCAGCACCCGATCGACACCGGCGGCCTCGAGTATGTCGGCCACCAGCTTTGCGGTGATCGGCTCGCGCGGCATGCCCTTCTTGTCCTGGCGCACGTAGGGATACCACGGCATCACGGCGGTCACGCGCTTGGCCGACGCCAGCCGCGCCGCCTGCACCATGATCAGCAGCTCGATCAGCGAGTCGTTGGGGCTCGGCGTCGAGCACGATTGCACGATGAACACATCCGCGCCGCGGATCGACTCCTCGTAGCGCGCGTACACCTCGCCGTTGGTGAATGTCTTGAGCGTCACCTCGGCGAGGCTCACTCCCAACTGCTCGGCGATCCGCTCGCCCAGCTCGAGGTTGGAGCGCCCGGAGAACAGCATCAGGCGTTTGTTGGGGGTGCGCTCGACCCAGGTGGATGGTGCACCCTGATTCACCGCTCGAGCCGCCATCCCACTCGAGGCGAACAGTGGGATCGTGCTCTCGACACTAACGACGCTTTCGCTTTCCATATCCCTCGATGTTCTTTTGACGGGCACGCGCAACCCCCAGGGCGTCGGGTGGAACGTCGTCGGTAATGACCGAGCCGGCGGCAGTCCAGGCGTTGTCTCCAATCGTCACCGGCGCGACGAAGACATTGTCGCAGCTGGTGTGGACGCCCTTACCGATAACCGTTCGCTGCTTGGTCTCACCGTCGTAGTTGGCCGTGATGCCACCGGCGCCGATGTTCGTTCCCGCCCCGATCTCGGCGTCGCCGATGTAGGACAGGTGCGGCACTTTGGCGTCCTCGCCGATGGTGGAGTTCTTGATCTCGACGTAGGTACCCGCCTTCGCCCGATCCGCCAGCACGGCGCCTGGGCGCAGATAGCAAAACGGCCCCACCAGCGCGCCGCAGCCAATCGTCGCATCGACGGCCACGACGTGGGGGCCGATCTCGGCTCCGGTCGCGACGGTCGTCGCGCCACGCAGGACGGTGAACGGATGGATCGTCACATCGGCAGCGATCTCCACCTGATCGTCGATCATCGTGGAGGCCGGATCGATCATCGTCACGCCCGCCAGCATGTGCCGATGGTTGATGCGGGCGCGCAGCAGCCGGGCTGCCTCTGCCAGATCGGCGCGATGGTTGACGCCGACCGCGATCGTCGGATCGGTGTGAGTGTGGGCGATCACGTTTCCGCCGTCGGCGCGCAGGATCTCGATCACATCGGTCAGGTACAGCTCACCCTGAGCATTGTCGGAGTTGAGCCGCTCGAGTGCCGGCCACAGCGCTGCGGCGTCGAAGGCGAAGATTCCGGTGCTGACCTCGGTAATCGCCAGCTGCGCGCCGTCGGCGTCTCGCACCTCGACGATCCGTTCGAAGTCACCATCGGGCGTTCGGATGATGCGCCCAAACGCCTCACCGATCTCGTCGGTGCGGATGAGCGAGATCACGCTCGCCTGCGCCCCCGCCTCCCGATGGGCGGCCACAAGGTCGCGTAGCGACTGGGGATCGGTCAGGGGGTGGTCGGCGTTCAGCACCACCACCGGCCATCGAAACCCGCGAGGGCTTCCCGAGCCGATGCCACAGCATCGCCGGTTCCGCGGGCGACCGGTTGCACCGCGGGAGTCGCGAACTCCGGCAGACCCTCGACCAGCTGGGGGTCATCGGGCGGTACGACCACGATCACGCGCTCGGGGCCGAACTCTGCGACAGCACCCAGCGTCCAGTCCACGAGCGTGCGTCCGCAAGCCTCGTGCAGCAGCTTGGGCAGAGAGGATTTCATCCGGGTGCCTTTGCCCCCGGCAAGTACTACGCATGCGAGCGGTGCGATGGTCATCGGTTTGCCTACGATGTGATCGAAGCTGGGGCGCCTGGATTCGAACCAGGGATCACGGGACCAAAACCCGTTGCCTTACCACTTGGCCACGCCCCATCGCGACGAGGCGCCGGACGAGTATAGGCCCTGATCGTCCACCTCGCGCCGAGTTTGAATCGACCGCGATCAGCGCCGCCGATCGCCCAGCATGACAAGCAGCAGCACGATCAGAAGTCCGACCGCCAGGATGGATGCGATGAAGAACCCAACCGTGATCGCAGGTAACAGCAACCCGGCGATCGCCTGGGCCATGACCACGATCCAGAGCGGCCGGCGAACCGTCATCGGAAGCCGGTGGCGGACGTTGAGATACACGATCACCGACACGATCCCGATCACCGTCATCAGGAGCGCGTGCCCCGAGACGTAGGCGAGTACCGCCTCGATCAGGCCAACGACCACAGCGATCCGCAAACCGTTTTGGCGAAGCCAGCGGGTGGGCGATCTTCCCGGGCTCTGTTCGACGGTGAGCGCGTCGGATGAGATGTTCCATTTCGCCATCGAGCGAATTATAGAGGGGAGGCGGCGATCGCCCCAGGGATCTCCAATGCGGCGCGCTCGGCGGCGCCCCGATCCTCGAACACGCCGAACACCGTCGGCCCACTGCCGCTGACGGCAACACCGAGCGCACCCGCCGCGCGCACCCGTTCGAGACTGGCCGCCAGCTCCGGACGAAGCTCGAGCACGGTCGGCTCGAGATCGTTGGCCAGCAGCCGGCCAACGTCTGCGGGCGTGCGGGTGGTGTGAACCGCGCGGACGAGGTCACCACGCACAGCCGGAAAGATCTCGTTCGGCCGGGAGTGGGCGAACACCTCTGCGGTCGAAAGACCCGTGGCCGAGGGCAGGAGCACGAAGGAGTGGCCGCGGGGGAAGTCGACGGCGGGTTCGATCCGGTCACCCCGACCGGCGCCGATGGCAGTCTCGCATCCGCTCAGGAAGAACGGCACATCGGCACCGAGATCGCGCGCGATCGCATACAGCTCGTTGACGTCTCGGTCGCCACGAAGCGCCCGCAACACCGCTGCTGCGTCGGACGACCCGCCACCCAGGCCGGCCGCAACCGGAATCCGCTTGGTCAGCCGCACCCGCCGGGTCTCGCCCAGCGCCGCCAGCGCGGCGGTGATCAGCGTGTCGTCGAAGCCCTCGACGCTGGTCTCGGCGGCCGGCTCGAGCTCGAGCTCGTCGTACAGGTCAATGGCCTGAAACAGCGTGGCCAGCCGGTGATAGCCGTCCTCGCGGACCGGGCCGACGCGCAACACCAGGTTGACCTTGGCGGGCGCGCGGACGATCACCGTAACTCCTCGGCCAGGGCGAGAAACCGCTCGGGGGCGAGCTGCTCGGCGCGAAGGCCCGCCACCTCAGCCGGTGGCGGCGGCAGCTCGGCCAGCGCCAGCGCGTTGGCAAGTGTCTTTCGGCGATACGCAAAGCCGGCGTGGACGACCCGAGCGATCCAGGGCCAGTCCGGGCCGAACCTGAACCCGTCGCGGCGCGAGAACGCCACCAGCGCCGAGTCGACGTTTGGTTCGGGGAGAAACACCGAGCGCGAAACCTTGCGCAGGCCGCGCCGCTCACACGCAATCTGGATCAACACCGAAGACGCTCCATAGGCCTTGGTGCCGGGGTCTGCGAAGAACCTGTCGGCGAGCTCGCGCTGCACCATCACGCAAAACCGCGGTACCAGCGGAAGCGCGGTCATCACCACCGGCGTGGCCACGGCATAGGGCAGGTTCGCGACCATCGCGGTCGGCGCCGGATCGAGGGTGGCGATGTCGACGTCCAACGCATCGACGAACAGCAACCGCACATTTTCGCGCTCCCCCACCGTCGCGCGCAGGGCCGGCTCCAGCCGGCGATCGATCTCGATCGCATGCACGACCGACACCCTTTGGGCCAACCAGTCGGTCAAGACACCGACCCCCGCGCCCACCTCCAGCACGACATCCTGCGGGTCGAGGTCGATCAGCCGGCCGGCGACGCTGAGCACGTTGGAGTCGATCAGAAAGTGCTGGCCGAGTTCGCGGTCTGGCGTGATGCCGAACTCGCGCAGGCGGGCAAGCGAGATCTGGGCGGTCACAGGCCGAACAGCCGCTCGGCGTTTCGTTCGATCTGGCCGCCCAGCTCGGCTGTCGTTACCCCCCGCACCTCCGCCAGGCGCGCGAGCGTGGTCATCACGTTGGCGGGCCGATTCGGCTTCCCGCGGAACGGCACCGGCGCCAGATACGGACAGTCGGTCTCGGCCAGGATGCGGTCTGCCGGGATGCGGGCGGCCGCCTCGCGCAGGAGCTCAGCGGACGGATAGGTGACGTTGCCCGCGAACGAGAACAGGTAGCCCCGCTCGATCGCCTCGTCTGTGAGTGCGACCGAGGAGAAACAGTGCAGCACGACCCCGACACGCGCATCTTGCAACACCTCAAAGGTGTCGGTGTCCGCCTCACGGGTGTGGATCACGAGCGGTTTCCCCACGCGATTGGCGATCTCGACCTGCGCTCGGAAAACGCGCAGCTGATCGTCTCGCGGAGCGTAGTCGCGGTAGTAGTCGAGGCCGCACTCCCCCACGGCCACCACCGAGGGGTGCTCGAGCAGCGGCTCGATCGTGGTGGGATCGCCGACGACCTCGGCTTCGTGCGGGTGCCAGCCGACGATGGCCGAGACGCCGTCGAACCGCTCGGCCAGATCGATCGCCTGCTCGCGGCCGACCGTCAGGATGCGCGCGACCCCAGCCGCCGCCGCCTCGGACACCAGTTGCTCGGCCGGCTCGCGGCAGGCATCCAGGTGCGCGTGGGTGTCGATCATTCCGAGGCGACGCGCGGAAAGAGCGGCGCCGGCTGGGTGACCTCGGTGCCCGCCTCGAGCAGGTTGAGACCCGCGCGATCCCAGCTCGTTGCCCCGGGGTCGCCGACGGTCTCGAGGATCGCCGCGGCGGCCTTGGGGATATATGGCGTCAGCAGCACTCCCAGGCAGCGCACGGTGTCGGCCAGGGTGTAGAGCGTCTCATCGAGTCGGGCGACGTCGGCCGGCTCCGCTGACTTGGCGAGCGCCCAGGGCGCGCGCTCCTCCACGAACCGGTTGGCGGCACGCACCAGCAACCAGATCTGCTCCAGAGCGCCCGTGAGGTCGACCGCGTCGAGCCGCAAACCGACCTCGGCGTCGATTGGATCGAGCGCGTTTCGGCCGGCGGGCACCCGTCCGCCGCGGTAGCGGATGATCATGTTGGTCGCGCGTGAGATCAGGTTGCCGAGGTCGTTGGCCAACTCGCCTTCGTAGCGGCGGTGAAGACCCGCCCAGGTGACATCGCCATCCCCACCCCACTGCACCTCGCGCATCAGGTAAAAGCGCAGGGCGTCGGCGCCGAGCTTGTCCACGACCTCGAACGGATCGATCACGTTGCCGAGCGTCTTTGACATCTTCTCGCCCTCCGAGGTGAAGAAGCCGTGGACGAACAGCCCCCGGGGCACCTCATATCCAGCGGCCATCAGCATCGCCGGCCAGATGATCCCGTGCAGGCGCAGAATGTCCTTGGCCATGACGTGCAGCGAGGTCGGCCAGAACTCCGCTGTGACGTCTCGGCCAAGGCCGTATTCGAGCGCCGTGCGATAGTTGAGCAAGGCATCGACCCACACATAGATCGTCTGTGAGGCGTCCCACGGCAGCGGCACACCCCAGCTGACGGTGGCACGGCTAAACGAGACGTCCTCCAGGCCACCCTCGATCAGCGAGCGAGCCTCGTTGTACCGAGTGCGGGGGCGGACGAACTCGGGGTTTGCGTCGTACAGCTCGAGCAGCTTTGGCGCCCACTTCTTCAACGGGAAGAACCAGTTGGACTCCTCCAGCCACTCGATCGAGCGGTTGTGGATCGGGCACAGGTTGCCGGGCTGGACGAGGTCTTCCTCGGGATAGAACATCTCGCAGCTCGAGCAGTACCACCCGGCATACACGCCCTCGTACAGCTCGCCGAGATCGCGCAGCCGCTGGACAAAATCCTGGACCCGGCGCTCGTGCTCGGGGTCGGTCGTGCGAATGAAGAAGTCGGGGGTCGCGTCCATCGCGACGGTCAGGGCGCGAAAGCGCGCCGACACTTGATCGCAGAACGACTTGGGATCCATCCCGGCTGCCTCGGCCGCGCGGGCAACGTTGCCGCCGTGCTCGTCGGTCCCGGTGAGAAAGAACACCGATTCGCCGCGAGCGCGCTTGTAGCGCGACAGGACGTCGGTGGCAACCGTCGTGTAGGCGTGACCCAGATGGGGATCGGAGTTCACGTAGTAGATCGGGGTGGTGACAGAGTAAGACATGGCTATGTCAACTTCCGTAGCAATTTCCTGCTGCAAGCGGTATGGTCGCCCAGAGCGATCATCCTAACGGGCGAAGGGGTTGGCCATGGCCAGCGGCAGGCAGGTGGGACAGCCCAGGACGAGGGCGGCGGGCAGCGCAGGTGGCGTGGTGCGCCGAATCGATGAACTGGGGCGAATTGTGATCCCCGTCGAGATCCGGCGGCGGCTCGGCATCGAGGTTCACGACCCGTTGGAGATCGGCGTTCGGGGTGACACGATCACCCTTTCTACTCCCCACGACGTGTGCGTCTTTTGCGGCACCCGCTCAGCGCTGACCGAATACCACGGCCGGCACGTGTGCGCGGCCTGCAGGATCGAACTGGCCGGCGGCGTCATCTCCCGGTGAGCGAGCGATAGAGCTGGTTGCGCGGCGCGCCGGTAAGGCGTGCGCCCAGCTCCGCAGCCCGCCGAACCCCGATCGCCCCGGCCAGTTCGCTCAACGCCTCGAGCGGCACCGGCGGTGCCTCCGCTTCCGATGCAGCGAGCACCACCGTCACCTCCCCGCGAGTTGTGCCCGAAAACTGCTCGGCGAGCTCGGCCACCGTCCCACGGGCGACCTGCTGATGCAGCTTGGTCAGCTCGCGACAGACCGCGGCGCGCCGCTGGGGATCGCGTTTCGCAAGCGCCTGAAGCGTCGCCTGCAGACGTCGAGGTGATTCGAACACCACCAGCGGCAGTCCCGCCGCATCCAGCCGCTGCAAGGCCGACTCGCGCGCCCCTGCGGCCCGTGGCAGAAAGCCGGCAAACACGAACCCCCCGCCCGCGAGCCCCGAGGCGGCGATCGCCGTGGTCACCGCCGACGGCCCCGGGAGCACGTCGACCTCGAGCCCGGCCGAGACGACCGCGGCCACCAGCCGCGCGCCCGGATCCGACACCAACGGCATCCCCGCGTCCGACACCAGGGCGATCCGCTCACCGCCGATAATCCGATCGACCAGCTCACCCGCGCGAGCATCCTCATTGTGCTCGTGCAGCGACAGCAGCCGGGTCGTGATCTCGTAGGCGACGCACAGCGTCTGCGTGCGACGTGTGTCCTCACACGCGATCAGGTCGGCCGAGCGAAGCTCCTCCAGCACCCGCATGGTGATATCGCCCAGGTTGCCGATCGGCGTGGGGCAGACCGTCAGGCGGCCGCTCACGTCAGGATCAGGGCGGCCGCGCCGAGCACACCCGCGGCGTTTCCGAGCTTGGCCGGCGCAATCGTGACCTCGCGCAGGGGCGCCCGCAGCGCCCGTTTCTCGGCCTCGTCTCGGGCGGGACCGAGGATCAGCTCGCCGGCCGACGCGATACCGCCACCGATGACGACGGCCTGTGGGTTGAAGATGTTGATGTAGCTCGCGATTCCCACGCCCAGGTGGCGGCCCACGACCGCGAGCGCCTCGACACACTCGGCGTCGCCGGCCAGGCCGCGGTCGATCACGTGGTGGACGTCGAGTGTCCCGGCCTCGCGCGCCTCGGCCAGCGTGCCGGTGGGACGCGTCTCGATGATCGCCGCGGCGGCATGCATGACCCCGACCGCCGAAGCCAGCACCTCCAGACAGCCGTGATTCGGGCAGTGGCCCTGACAGGGTGGGCCGTTCTCGTCCACCACCATGTGTCCGAGCTCGCCGCCATAGCCGGTCGCACCGCGATAGATGCGGCCGTCGATGATGATCCCGCCGCCAACCCCGGTGCCAAGCGTGAGCATGATCACATGGCTCAACCCCTGGGCGACGCCGACCCGAGCCTCGGCGAGCGCCGCGACGTTCGCATCGTTGTCGATCTCCACCGGCACGCCGAGCCGGCGCGCCATCTCTTCCTTGAACGCCACGTCGGCGATCGGGACGTTGGTCGAGTCGGCCACCCTGCCGGTGAGCTGGTTCACCTGCGAGGGCAGACCGAATCCCACGCCCTGGACATCGACCGCGCCCCGCACTGTCACCACCAGCCGGGCGATCGAGTCGAGCAGCGCAGCCTGGCTTGAAAGATCGGTGGGAACCTCCTCGTGGGCGAGCATCTCGAGCGTCGAGGAGACCAGTGCGGCCTTGATTGTCGTGCCGCCCAGATCGATGCCAACCGCGGGAATCTTGGAGGATTTCAACACTGCGGTGGCTAACATAGCTGGCGTGCCGGATTCGAAACAGGGCAAAGGGTTCCGCACGTACCGCGGAGGTCGCTCCGGCAATGACCCGGATGCCGCCCGCTTCGATTTCAGCGCACGGGGAGCTGCAACGGCAGCGCCGCCGCGACCAACTCCGGAAGGCATGCCAGCACCGGATATGGCGCCTCCTGGCGGCCCGCCCGACCGGCCGATCGTCGCCGCCCCGGGTCGCCCCAAGCCGCCGCAGCGCCCTCGCCGGATCGGCTGGAAGCGCGGCATTTTGCTGGTTGGCGCGGCGATCATGCTCATCCTGGGCGTGTGGGTGTTCCTTGGCTACCGCGCCTTCTCAAACGAGGTGGCCAAGGCCAACGCACGGCTGGGACAGCGCACGCGCTCGGCTCTGACCCCGACCGGCAGCGTGCTCTTCAACTCCCAGAACACGTTGGTGATGGGGTCGGACAGCCGCACCTCGAACGCCGTCGCCGGCGCGCGCGCCGACTCGATCATCATCTTTCGGACAGACCCCGACCACCATCTGATCTCGATGCTGTCGATTCCCCGCGACCTCAACGTGCCGATCCCCGGCCATGGGGTGAACAAGGTCAACGCCGCGTTTGCCTACGGCGGCCCCAAGCTTCTGATCCGCACCGTCAACCACCTGACGGGGCTGAAGATCAACCACGTCGTACTGGTCGATTTCACCGGCTTTCGCGAGCTGATCGACGCGCTGGGAGGGGTCTCTCTCTACAACCCCACCAAGGTTGTGTCGTCACAGCCGTTCGATGGGCACTCGTGGCGATTCGAGAAGGGCAACATCACGCTCGACGGGCGCCACGCCCTGGCCTACTCCCGGATTCGGCACACGACCAACCCGCGCGACTCCGACATCACCCGCACCGAGCGCCAGCAACGGGTGATGACGGCCCTCGGCCATCAGCTGGTGAACCCATGGAACATCTTCAACCTGCCGTCCATCGGCCGCGCGATCGCCAAGCCGCTGGCAACCGACCTGACCGCCAACCAGTTCCTCGAACTCGGTTGGGTCAAGTTCCGGGCAAGCCGCACGCTGGAGTGCCACCTCGGCGGTACACCGCAGGTGATCGGCGGACAAGACGTGCTCGTGTCGAGCCCCCAAAACGCTGCCGTGCTGGGCATGTTCCTGGGAAAGCAGGCCCCACAGCCGGCCGCCAAGGGTGAGCTGTACGGGCCTGGCTGCTCGGTGCACTGACCCGCCCGGCGGGCTTCAGCCCTCTGCAGCCTTCTTCTTTTCGCCCGAGCTCGAGCTTCCGCTGCTCGAGTCCGACTTCTTCGAGTCGCCGCCAGAGGAGTTCGAGCTGTCCGAACTCGATTTCGACTCGCCGCCGCCCTCTGACCGGCCCTCGGACGCCTTCTTCTTGCCCTTGCCGTAGTCGGTGTTGTAGAAACCCGATCCTTTGAAGTGAATCGCGACCGGATGCAACACGCGCACGGCGGGAGCTCCGCACACCTCGCAGACCTCGATCGGATCGTCCGAAAACCGTTGCAGCACCTCGAATCGGTGATCGTTGGTGCAGCGATACTCGTAAATAGGCATAGCACCTAGAGTATACCGGTGGGGGTTGCACAGGCTCGGAGAGCACGAAACCCCGTCCGATACCATCACCGCCGATGCGTATCGCCATCGTCACGGACTTCTACTACCCCGCGTTGGGTGGGATTTCCGAGCACGTTGACGGCCAGGCTCGGGCCCTGACCGCGCTTGGCCACGACGTGACCGTGATCACCGGAAACCACGTCGCCCAGCCGACCGCCCGAGACGATGACCAACCGCCTCCCGAGCCCACCTTCGAGCTGCTTCGGATCGGCACCATCATCCCCATGTACATGCCGGGTTGGGGCAACAACGCCCAGACCCAACATGTGATTGGGCCGTGGCTGGGCCAGCGACTGGGCAAGCTCTTTCGCGAGCGGGGGTTCGACGTCGTCCACGTGCACGCGCCCTACAACCCGCCGATGCCGGCCTGGGCGATCGAGCACACGCCCTACGACGCGCTTTCGGTCGCGACCTTCCATAGCGTGTTTCCGCCGACCACCGGGATGGACATCCTGGCCGCCTGGACCCGGCCGCTGATCGAGCGGCTGGATGGGCGAATCTGCGTCTCGGAAGCCTGCATCGGGTCGCTCACGCCGTACTTCCCATTCGCCTACCACGTGATTCCCAACGGCATCGACGCCGACCTGTTCTCGCCGGATGCCGAACCGGTGCCCGAGCTGATGGGTGACCATCAGAACATCGTTTTCATCGGCCGTTTCGATCCTCGCAACGGGCTCGACACGATGATCGACGCCTATCGATTGCTGTTCGCCGAGCGGGGCCCAAGCGTGCGGCTCGACATCGTCGGCGACGGCCCCCTGCGCAAGCGCTACGAGCGCCAGCTCGGTGACCTGCGCGAGTACGCGAACTTTGCCGGACGGCTGAACCGCAGTCGCCCCAATCACCTGGTGAGCGGCGAGGTGTTCTGCACGCCGTGTAACCGCGCATCATTTGGAATGGTGCTGCTGGAGGCGATGAGCTGCGGCCGCCCCGTGGTGGCCAGCCGGATCTCGGGGTTCCAGCTGGTGATGCGTGACGGTGTCCACGGGTACATGGTCGACCCGGCCGACTCGGCCGAGCGGTTCGCCGCCGCGCTCGGGCGACTGCTCGACAGTGAGGCTGACCGGATCCGGATGGGAGCTGCCGGACGCCGCGAGGCGCTCGAGCGCTACTCATGGCCACGCATCGGTGCCCAGCTCGAGACCTACTACACCGACCTGATCGCCGGTCGGCAGCCGACATGGGCAAACGCCAGGTCCTGACCATCTACGTCGCCTGCTCGACGGTCGTACTGGTTGGTGCGGCGATCGTCGGCGAGCAGCTGCGAGAGTCGCACGGCAGGACGCTGGTCGCGATCGTGGTGCTCGCGCTGATGCTCTGGACGTGGGGCACGTTCACCCCCAACTCGCGCGTGTTCGGAAAGGTGATCGGACGCGGTTACACCGAGCACAAGGTCATGTCGATCACCTTCGACGATGGCCCGACCGACGAGTTCACTCCCGGCGTGCTCGACGCGCTGCGCGACGCCGGGGTCAGGGCGACCTTCTTTTGCCTGGGCCGAAACATCCACGCCCATCCTGAGCTCGCACGGCGGATCGTCGACGAAGGCCACGAGCTGGCAAGCCACGGCTATGACCACTCGATCATGACCTTCGCTCGGCCGAAGGAGATCGCCCGCCAGCTGCGCTCGACCGAGGCCGAGGTCGAGACCGCGATCGGACCAAACGGCGTCCACCTGTTTCGCACCCCCCACGGCTTCCGCAGCCCCTTCGTCGTCCGGGTCGCCCGCGAGCTTGGATACCGGGTGGTCGGCTGGACCGGCAGTGTGTTCGATACCGCCAAGCCCGGCACCGAGGTGATCGTCGCGCGCTGCATCAAGCACCTCGGCCCCGGCTCGATTCTGCTGCTGCACGACGGTGACGGCAGCGGAGCCGGCGACGATCGGTCGCAGACGGTTGCGGCACTCCCCGGCATCTTTGCCGCCGCGCGCGAGCGTGAGCTCGAGTTCGTGACGGTGACCGAGCTCGCGCACGAGCTGCACCCTCACCGCCGGATGCTGCTGAAGTCGGCAGCGATCGCGGCGGTGCTGGTGGCCGTGGTGGTGGCCGTCTCGCAGAAGTTCAGCTTCGGAGTGGTCGCTGACGTCTTCACCGAGGCCAAGTTCGGATTTGTCGCGCTTGCCCTGATCGCGAACTTCGCCTCGGTCGGGGCCAAGGCTCTGACGTGGCAGGCGGCGCTGGCGGCGGTCGACCGCGATGAGCACGACGAGCCGGTCAACGCCCGGCTGACCGAGATCGTGCCGGCGATCTTCATCGGGTTTCTGATGAACACGATTCTGTTCGCCCGCCTGGGAGAGGTCGCACGGGTATCGGTGCTGCGCCGCAAGCTGCACGCCCGTGGCGCGCACCTCCCCGTTTCGACCGCGGTCGGCACGCTCGTGACCGAGCAGATCCTCTCGGGCATCACATTGGTCCTGGTGCTGATCGCCGTGGTCGCCTACGTGCCGGTGCCGCGACAGGCACTCAACCTGCTGGCGGTGCTCACCGCCGTGGTGCTCTCGATCGCCCTGGCCGCGGCGATCATCGAGATCTGGGCCCGTGTCCGCCACCGTGAGGCACACCAGGAGCCCGACGACTACGTCGAGCGCTGGTGGCACCTGCTCGGAATCAGCTTCACCGCGACGCTCGACTCGGTGCGCCAGGGCCAGGCGATCTTTCGCCGGCCGCGACTGCTGGCCTGGGGGCTTGTGGCCTCGACCCTCTCGTGGGCCGCACAGCTACTCGGGATCTACTGGACGTTGAAGGCGTATTCGGTGCCGGTCGGAGTGGGCGCCGCCGGAGTCGTCTTTTTGGCGTCCAATCTGGTGCAGCTGTTCCCCATCACGCCCGGTAATCTGGGAGTGTTTCAGGCGGCAACCGCGACGTTGCTCTCGCGGCTCTATTCGGTGCCGTTGCAAACTGCCGTGACGTTTTCGATCGGACTTCAGCTGATCGAAGCGCTGCTCGGAGTCGGAGTGGGATTCGTGTTCTTGTCGCTGGAGGGACTGTCGGTGGGTGCGCTTCGAACCGAGATGCAAGACGAGGGAGAGCCGGTATCCGCGGCATCGTCGCAGGACTTGTAGCGCTCGCGCTCATGGCGGGAGGATGTTCGGGTTCGGGCGGTGGATCGTCGACCACCGCCGCGACGTCGACCGGCCCGCCCAAGCCGACGTACACGATCGCCAAGCCGGGCACCAAGCTGCACCTCGGAGACATCTCGGTCAGTATCGTGAGCATCGATTGGCGCCAGCACGTGCAAGACACGGTCGCGATCCCCGGCACCCACATCTACGCCATCGTGCGACTGCGCGTGACCAACAACGGAACCACCACCGGGACGGTCACCCCGACACAGTTCTGGCTCGTGGATACCAATCACCACGAGTTTCTGGCCGCACCCAAGGCGGGCGTCGCAAGCCCCCTTGTCGGGCGCGCGGTGCACGCCGGAGCGACGGTGACCGGCACGCTCGCGTTCGGGACCCCAGCGCGATTTGGCTCGGGGTCGATCCTTGCCTACCAGTTCAAGGACGCCAAGGCGATCGCCTCGGCCACCGACATCGGCCTCGTCCAGTTCAGCTGAGCCCGGCCTCGCGTGCGAGCAGATCGGTGACCGTCTCGCGACGCACGATCAGGCGGGCCTCGCCACCCCCGACCATCACCGCCGCCGGTCGCGGGATCGCGTTGTAGTTGGACGCCATGCTGGCTGTGTAGGCGCCCGTCGCCGCCACGGCGAGCACATCGCCCGAGGCGAGTTGCGGGAGCGCGGCCCGCTCGATCAGCACATCCCCGGTCTCACAATGCTTGCCTGCGATGGTGTAGCTCATGGCCGCCGGCGCGTCCGCGCGGTCGGCCACAAACGCCTGGTACACCGCCGAGTACAGCGTCGGCCGGGGATTGTCGGACATGCCACCGTCGACCGCCGCGTACACCGTGCCGGTCTGCACCTGTTTGATCGCCCCCACCGAGTACAGCGTCACACCGGCGGGGCCGACGATCGAGCGGCCCGGCTCGAGCACGAGTTCGGGCAGCGGCAGGCCGCGAGCGGCCATCGCCTCGGCAACGGCCGAGACGATCGTCCCAACCGCAGTTGTGATCTCGGGTGCCTCGTCGGATTCGGTGTGCGCCACGGCGAAGCCGCCGCCAAGATCGAGCACCGACAGCTCGCCCAGCCCGTTTTGGTCGATCAGGTTCGCGAGCCACCCGATCGCGTCGACGTAGGTGCGCAGGTCGCGAATCTGCGAACCCAGATGCACGTGCAGGCCCGCGGCTGACAGGTTGGCGAAGGTTTCAATCGAGTCGAGCACGTCCAGCGCGTCGGCCGGGGCGAACCCGAACTTCGAGTCGCTGTGGCCGGTCACGATTTTTCGGTGGGTGTCGGCCTCAATCCCCGGCGTGACCCGCACGAGCACCCGCTGCACCACGTCGTACTCAGCGGCGATCCCGTCGAGCTGGTCGAGCTCCCCAGGATGGTCGACCACGACCAGGCCGCAGCCCGCCTCGACCGCCGCGCCCAGATCGGCGTCGGACTTGTTGTTGCCGTGAACGATCACCGTCTCGGGGTTCGCCCCGGCTGCGAGCGCCGCGGCGAGCTCACCCTCGGACGCCACATCGGCACCGAGGCCCTCGCCGAAGACCTCGCGCAGGACGGCGACCGTGACGTTTGCCTTACACGCGAATACCGCCCGCGCGGTGCCGGGATACGCGCCCAGCGCCTCGACGTAGGCGCGGGCGCGGTGAACCAGCGAGCGCCGGTCATAAACCTGGAGGGGCGTACCGAACTCACGGGCGAGCTCGGCCGTGTCGACCCCACCGATCCGTAGCCTGCCTCCCACGATCTCGGCTGATTCGGGCAGGACGTCCATGGGCGCGATGGTATCGGCCGGGGGTGAGCGGACGCGTCAGCCCTGCCGCCCGGTATCCTCCTCGCCGTGTCAACTCGCGTACTTATCGTCGGCTGGGATGGCGCCGACTGGGAGATCCTCGACCCGATGCTCGAGGCCGGAGCGCTCCCCAACCTTGCGGCGCTGATCGCCCGCGGACACCGAGGCGTGTCGCGGTCGTGCATCCCGTCGCATTCATGGGCCGCGTGGCCAACGTTTCTGACCGGAGCCGACCCCGCAGGTCACGGCGTGTTCGACATCCTCGAGCACAAACCCGGGGCGAGTCGCCGGCTGCCGGTGTCGTCGCATTCGATCCTCGCGCCAACCTGGCCTCAGCGCATGACCGAGGCCGGCCGCACCACGCTTTTGGTGAACGTCCCGCTGACGTATCCCGCGCCCGAGATCACGGGCGTCTGCATCGCGGGTGGCGTGATCCCCGGAAACTCGCCGTTCAGCCACCCCCCGGAGGTCGGCCCCGAGCTCAACTGGCCGATCAACGGCGGCTCCTGGACGACGTTTCGCGGCCGGCCGGTCGAGCTCGTCGACGACGTGGAGCGGGTCACCAAGGCCCGCGCCGAGGCGATGCGAAAGCTGATGGATTCCAACGAGTGGGACGTGGCCTGCATGGTGTTCGTCTCCCCCGACCGGATCCAGCACTGCCTGATGGAGTACGTCCACCCTGGCCACCCCGACTTCCCGACTGCATCGCAGACCCCCACAGCCGACCGGGTGCGCGGCGTCTACCGGCTGCTCGACCGCGAGCTCGGCACGCTGGTCGAGCGCTGCGGTCCCGACGACGTGATCATGCTGATGTCCGACCACGGGCATCAGCCCGTGACCCGGGCGCTCAACATGAACCGCGTCTTGCAGGAGCTGGGATACCTCAAGCTCGCCCGCGGATCGGGCCTGGTGGGACTGCTGGCGTGGGGCCGGCTGCGCTCGATCGCCCGCGTTGCCTACGACAAGCTGGGCCTGCATGGCAAGGTGGCTGTTCCCACCCCCGCGCCCGACTGGGCCCACACCCGCGCCTACACCAGCGTCGTCTCGACCGGCGAGGGCGTCTCAATCGCGCTCCAGGGTCGCGAGCCCGACGGAATCGTCGCGCCGGAGGACTACGAGCGCGTCCGCGATCAACTCGCCGAGGCGCTGCTGGCATTCACCGACCCCGACACCGGGCTGCACCCGATCAAATCGGTGCGGCGGCGCGAAGAGGTGCTCAGCGGTGCATACCTCGATCGTGCCCCAGACCTCCTGCTCGAGGCCGCTCCGCTGTACTCGCTGACTCACGCCCGTTCGCTGGTCGAGCCGGCCGACTGGCTCTCGGGAGATCACCGTCCCGAGGGTGTGTACGTGGCCACCGCGTCGGATCTCACGACCGCGCGTGGAGAGGAGATCTCACTTCAGGACTTTGCCGGCATGATCCTGACCGTCGTCGGACTGGAGTCCCAGCCAGCCGGTGAGACCGCCGCCCAGGGCGATCCGGTGTACAGCGACGAGGAGCAGGCGGAAGTCGAGCAGCGGCTGCGCGAGCTCGGCTACCTCGAGTGACCGCGCCCCGCTCCGGGGGTGACCATCGCACGATCCTGACGGGCACGATCGCCAACGTGATCGGCCTGTTGGTGGGCGTGCTGGCGGCATTCGGCGTGCAGGCGCTGCTCGGCCGGGGTCTGCCGTCGGGCGGCCTCGGTGTGGTCACACTCGCTGTCCAGGTCGCCTTCGTGGCGTCCGCCGGTGGCCGGTTCGGCATGGATATGACCGCCATCCGCCGGGTCGCCATCGACTCGCCGAACGACGACAGCACTCACCTGCGAAGCCTGATCGATCGGGCCACCGTGATCGCGGTCGTGGCCTCGACGTTACTGGCAATCGTGGTTGCAGCCGCAGCCCTGGCCAGCGACCAGTACCACACCGTGGCGGTCGCGGCCACTGCGATTCCCGCGATCGCCGCGGCCAACGTCTACCTCGGCGCCAGCCGCGGTTTGCGCTTGATGAAGCCGACGCTGTGGGTGTTTTGGATCGGCCAGCCTGTGCTGTGGATCGTGGCTGCCGGGGTCGCGATTCTGCTGGGCGGCGGAGTCAATGCGGCCGCCGCGTCCTACACGTTCTCGTGGCTGGTGGCAGCGATCGCTGCCCGCATCTGGTGGATGCGACTGTCGGCCGGCATGGGCGACGAGCGAGCGACCCGCGACCAGGTGCGCGAGGCGCTTCGCTATGGCCTGCCACGGGCTCCGTCGGCGCTCTTTGCCCAGGCCCTGTTTTGGGCCGATCTGTTCGTGCTGGGCCACTACATCCGTGGACAGAAGCTCGATGCCTACGCCGCGGCCGGGCGGGTGTCGCAGGTGCTGCTCCTGTTTGTGACCTCCACCAGCCTGATCTTCTCGCCGTTCGCGGCCGAGCTCCATGCCCGCGGTGACACCTCGCACCTGGATCGGCTGTTCAAGGATGCGACCCGGTGGGCGGTCGCGGCGACACTGCCGGTGCTGATCATCCTGTTCGTCGCCGCCGACGACGTGCTGCGGGTGTTCGGAGCCGGGCTGCAGGTGGGATCGACGCCGCTTCGGATCATGCTGGTGGGACAGGCCGTCAACGTGGCGACCGGGAGCGTGGCCGCGGTCTTGATCATCGTCGGACGCACCGGTCTTGACCTCGTCGACAACATCGTCGCCAACATCGTGTTGGTGGGCGTGGCCCTGCTGCTGGTGTCCCACTACGGCCCGACTGGGGCGGCGATCGCCTCTGCGATCGCGATCGCCGGCGTCAACCTGGTGCGGGTGTCCCAGGTGTCGCGAAGCGTCAAGATCCAGCCGTTTGCCCGGTCGCAGCTGCCGTTGCTGGTACCCGCCCTGGCCTGCCTGGGAGTCGCGCTACTCGTGCACTGGCTGACAGCTGACCTCAAGTGGTGGGTAACGCTCCTGGCGACCGGCGGGTCTGGCATGATCGCCTACGCACTCCTGATCGTGCCGGCGCTCCCAGCGAACGAGCGCATGGTGATCCGGCGGCGACTGCGCGCCGTCGGCCGTCCCGCCCCGTAGTATCTGCCACAACCATTTCTCGAACTCTGGAGCACTAGAACATGCGCGTACTGATCCTCGGTGGCGACGGTTACCTCGGTTGGCCCACCGCAATGCGATTTTCCGGCAAGGGCCACGACGTCGCCGTCGTCGATAACTTCAACCGCCGGCGGTGGGTCGAAGGGCAGGGCAGCGACTCGCTGACGCCCATCGCATCGCTGACCGAGCGCGCCGAGGCCTGGCGCGAAGTGTCAGGCAAGACGATCGATGTCCACGTTGGCGATATCGCCGAGGGCACCTTCGTGGCCGACATCGTGCGCGCCTACGGTCCCGACACGATCATCCACTACGGCGAGCAGCCGTCCGCCCCGTGGTCGATGCAGTCGATCGACAACGCCGTCGAGACGCAGCAGGGCAACGTGATCGGCTCGCTGAAGCTGCTGTGGGCGATGCGTGAGTACACCCCCAACGCGCATCTGATCAAGCTCGGCACGATGGGCGAGTACGGCACGCCGAACATCGACATCGAAGAAGGCTTCATCGAGATCGAGCACAACGGCCGCCGCGACGTACTGCCGTTCCCCAAGGTTCCGGGCTCGCTCTACCACCTGTCCAAGGTGCACGACTCGCACAACCTGCACTTCGGCTGCCGGGTCTGGGGCCTGCGCGCCACCGACCTCAACCAGGGTGTGGTGTACGGGATCGAGACTCCCGAGACCAAGCTGGACGAGCGACTCCTGACCCGGTTCGACTACGACGAGTCGTTCGGCACGGCACTCAACCGGTTCTGTGTCCAGGCCGTCATCGGCCACCCGCTGACGGTGTACGGCAACGGCAGCCAGACCCGTGGATTCCTGAACATCGTCGACACCCTCCAGTGTGTCGAGCTGACCGCCGACAATCCGGCCGGAGCGGGCGAGTACCGCGTGTTCAACCAGTTCACCGAGGTGTTCACCGTGGCCGATCTGGCCGAGAAGGTGCGACACGCCGGCGGTGAGGTGGGGATCGAGGTACAGGTGCAGAATCTCACCAACCCGCGGTTCGAGGCCGAGGATCACTACTACAACCCGACCCACACCGGGCTGCCCTCGCTGGGACTCAAGCCGACGCTCCTGAGCGAGACGCTGATCGAATCGACCCTGGGCGTGATCGACCGCTACAAGTCGCGGGTCGTCTCCAGTGTGATCGATCCGAGCACCCAGTGGCGCGCACCGCTGGCGGGTCAGCCGGCGCGGTAACTCAGTGGGTCTGACACCACTACGATGGCTCGGCCTCATCGCGGCGATCGTCTTCGCCGTGCTCTCGATCCGGTCATACCGCCAGGGCAAGATCGGCAACGGCGACCTGCTGGTGCGGCTGGTCGTGTTCGTGCTCCCGCTGCTGGTGCTCTCGGCAGTGCCGGGTGCGCTCAGCTGGGTCTTCGACGACCTCTCGTTCCGGAAGGGCGGTGGGCGCCAGATCATCGGCGCAACCGTGATCGCGGTCGGCGTGCTCTACCTGTTCACGTTCGCGCTTGCGGGACGCAACGAGCGGGTGCGGCGTGACCTCACCCGGCTGATCGAGAACCTGGCGCTCGAGCAGTTCCGCGGGACCGGCCACCCCGAGCTGTTCGCCGAGGGCGTGGCCGTGGTGGTGCCGGCCTACAACGAGGCCGACAACATCGAGCACGTGCTCGGCGCCCTGCCCGCTGAGGTCTGCGGCAAAGCGCTGCACGTGATCGTGATCGACGACGGCTCCTCCGACAACACCACCGACCGGGCGCGCCAGGCTGGCGCCGCGGCGGTGCGGCTGCCATTGAACCGGGGCCAGGGCGCGGCGCTTCGCACCGGATACCGGTTGGCCTTGATCACGGGGGCCGAGATCGTGGTGACGATGGACGCCGACGGGCAGCACCAGCCCTCCGAGCTGTCGCGTCTGGTCGCGCCGATCGTGGCGGGCGAGGCCGACGTCGTCAACGGCTCCCGCGTGCTGGGCGATGCCGACCCCTCACACGCAGCCCGTGAGATGGGCATCAAGCTGTTTGCACAGCTGTTGTCGCTCTTGACATGGAGCCGGATCACCGATCCGGCCTGCGGCTATCGCGCGGTGCGCACCGAGGCGCTGCGAGAGCTCGAGTTCCGGCAGGATCAGTTCCACAACTCGGAGTTCATCGTCGAGGCGTCCAAGAAGAAGCTGGTCATGGTCGAAGTACCGGTGACGGTGGCCCGACGGCTCTCCGGCACGTCGAAGAAGCCTGCGCACTTCCGGTACGGGATGGGCTTCGCCAACGCGCTGGTGCGAGCGTGGCTCAGGTAGCTCGCGGCCCTGTCGCCCACTGGGACGACGCACGCTCGCGGCTCAGGGACGACGGCTACCTCGAGGCGCACTGGAGCGACCTGGGACGAGCATGCGGGAGCCAGACCGTCGGCGTGAAGCGGCTGCGGATGGAGCCCGGGGGTATGCCGACGCCTCCCCACGTCCACGGCGCCGAGGAGGAGATCGGCTATGTGCTGGCGGGGTCGGGCCTGTCGTGGCAGAACGGCGAGACCTTCGAGATCCGCCCGGGGGACTGTGTCGTGCACGTCGCGAACACCAGGGCGCATACGCTGCGGGCCGGCGACGACGGCCTCGATGTGCTGATGTTCGGCCAGCGGGTGCCGGTCGAGCTGTGCAACCTCCCCACCGCTGAGACCGGCTGGCTCGGCCCGCGCTGGGTCTCCACGGCAGGCCCGAGCCCGTGGCGCGCCGCCTTTCCCGCCGGTCCGCCCGAGTTCCCCGAGCCGAGCGCGCGACCGGGCCGGATCGTGAACCTCGACGACGTCGCCGAGCGCGACGACCAGCGCATCACCGTCGGTCGCAAGCTGCGGCGGCTCTCGCAGGAGGCTGGGTCGGTGACCACCGGGTTGACGCACTGCCGAGTGACCCCGGGCAAGCTCAACGCCCCGCCGCACTGCCACTCGGCCGAGGAGGAGCTGTTCATCGTGCTCGGCGGTGACGGCACGGTGCTCCTGGGTGACGACGAGATCCCCGTGCGGGCCGGAAGCCTCGTCTCGCGGCCGGCGGGCACGGGCGTTGCCCATGCGTTTCGCGGCGGCGACGCCGGGCTCGAGCTCCTGATCTACGGCACCCATGACACGCGCGACATCTGTTACTACCCGCGATCGGGCAAGATCAGCCTGCGTGGTATCGGGATCGTCGGCCGGATGGAACCGGCCGGCTTCTGGGACGAGGAGGAGTGACCGCCGGTCAGCCGGTGAAGTACTCCCAGGTCGCGCGCAGGCCATCGCCAAGCTCCACCTGGGGGCGGTATCCGAGCCGATCGAACGCCTTGTCGACCAGCGAGTAGTTGCGCTGGATCTCCCCCGCCCGCGGCGGCTCCCGCCGCACCCTGGGCTCGCGTCCGGACACCTCACCCAGCTTCGCCAGCAGATCGTTGAGACTGGTCTCGACGCCGCTTGCCAACTGGAACACCTCGCCGCCGACGCCAGGTGTCTCCGCCGCACGTACCAGGCCGTCGGCAAGGTCGGTGACGAACACGAAGTCGCGGGTCTGAGTGCCGTCGCCGTACACCACCAGCTCCTCGTCGGCGAGGATCCGCCGGATGAAGAGCGGGATGACGTTGCCCTTATGGGCCGAGCGGGGACCAAACGCGTTCGAGAACCGCACCGCCACCGCGTCGAGACCGTAGGCGCCGTGAAACGCCGAGCAGTAGGCCTCACCAACCGCCTTTGAGGCTCCGTAGGGCGACAGTGGCGCGGTCGGCTTTTCCTCGCTGGCTGGGTAGGCACCCGCGCCCAGCGGAGCGTTGGACGACGAGAACACGAACCGCGGCACGCCGGCGGTGCGCGCCGCCCACAGCGCGGTGACCGTCCCCCGTGCGTTGACGTCAAAGTTCGCCAGCGGATCCTCGACCGACTCGATCACGCCAGCGCCTGCGGCGAGGTGAAACATTGCGTCGCAACCCTTAGCGGCCGCCACCAAGGCGTCCAGATCGCGCACGTCACCCTGGACGATCTCGGCCCCTGTGCCCTCGAGCAGGCCGGAGCCCGCGCTGGAAAGGTCGTCGAACACCCGCACCGAGTATCCCCGCTCGGCCAGCAGCCTGACCAACGTCGATCCAATGAATCCGGCGCCGCCGGTAACAAGCGCTTGGCTCACTTACCACCTCCATCGTGTTCACGGTCATACTCCCAGCAGGGCGCTTTCTCGAATGCGCTCAGGCCGTCACGACCATCATGCGCGTCCGGGTGCCGTCCGCGTCGCAGTCGCGGCGCCGCCACCGCGATCATGCCGCCCACGAGCGTTCCGAACGCGAAGGTACGAGCAGCTGCGCCACGCTTCTTCTGCGGAGAGCTCATGTGGTCTCGCGATAGGCGATGAAGCCGGCCAGCAGCAGCCCCAATACCTGGACGTACAGCCGTGGATTCCCGCCGATGTGCGCGGCAATCACGATCGCCGCGCAGATATACGACCACGCCGCGCCCGAAGCGGCGATCCAGCCGGTCGAGGTGGCGCGGTAGTACCCGCTGAAGCGAAGCGTCACGCGACCCACGGCCAAGCCCACGATATAGGCGACGATCAACGTGAAGAATCCGAGCCCCTGGTAGCCGGCGTAGGCGAGCAGCACGCCGATACCAGAGCCGGCCAGGAAGGCCGCGCCCGCCGCCTTGGCCGCCTTGTCGGGCCGCAACGTGACCCGCGCCGAGCGGGGCTGGCGGGCGCAGTCGCGACATTTGATGCCCACGGGTGCCATCACCATGCAGTCGGGGCAGATCGGCTTTCCGCAATTCGAACACGACACCGCCGTTTCGACCTTCGGATGGTTGACGCAATACGTGGGAGTGGCGGTCTGGGACACCTGTCGCGAGTGTAACACCGGCTCGCCCGGACTCCCCACGCGGTACGGCTCCCGTATTCTCCCTGGCCGAATGACCTGTCGGCATCCACGAGCCCCACGACCGTGACCCGCCAACCCTCCGGCCTGCTGGTGATCTCACCGGAGGTGCAGCGGGCGCTGACCCGAGCCGATCCGGTGGTGGGACTCGAGTCGTCGCTGATCGCCCACAGCCTCCCGCCCACAGCCGGGCCGGATGTCGCCCGCGAATGCGAGCAGCGGGTGAGAGACGGCGGCGCGATACCGGCCACGATCGCGGTCATCGACGGTCAGATCACGGTTGGAATCGACGGTGATCAGATGGATCGGCTCGCGGTCGAAGACGAGGTGCGCAAGGTTGGACCGCGTGACCTCGGACCGGCCACCATCTCGCACCTGTGCGGCGCGACCACCGTCGCAGGGACGATGGCGGTGTGCCGGGTCGCGGGCATCCACTTCATGGCCACCGCCGGAATCGGTGGCGCGCACCGCGGCTGGGCCACCTCCGGGGACGTCTCGGCCGACATCCTGGAGCTCGGCACCTCGCCCGTATGCGTGGTCTGCTCGGGTGCCCGGTCGTTCCTCGATACGGCGGCCACGCTCGAGCTGCTCGAAACCTATGGGGTGCCCGTGATCGGGTACGGCATCGACCACTTCCCGCTGTACTACGCGCGCTCGAGTGGCCTGCCGCTGGTCGACCGCGCCGACGACCCCGCCACCCTTGCGGCTGCCACGGCGGCCCACTGGGCGCTGTCACGCTCCTCGGCCGTCGTGGTCGCAAACGCCATCGCAGCAGACGCCGCGCTGCCGGCCGAAGAGCTCGAGCCGCTGATCGACGATGCAATGGCGGCCGCGGGCACTGCGGGCGTCGACGGGATCGACCTCACACCGTTTCTCTTGCAGCGCCTTCATCTCGAGACCGGCGGCCGCACGCTCGCGGCACACCGCCGCCTGGTGGGCGACAACTCCGAGCTCGCCGGCGCGATCGCCAAGGCCTACTACGCACGCTGATGCGTCAGCCGCGCGGCTTGAGCGAGTACAGACGCCCGAAGCCCACCACGATCAGCCTGCCGGCAGCTGCGATCGCCGTCGAGTACTTGCCGTCGTGAAACTGCCACACGAGCTGACCGCTGCCGGGGTTGTACCCATAGGCGTGGCCCGGCACGCTGCCGCTGGCTCCGCGATCGGAGACGTACACCAACGGCCCGATCACAACCGGCGACGACAACGTGTTGTACGGCAGCTGATGCCGCCACAGCTCGACTCCGGTGCGGGCGTTGAGGGCGACGAACGTGCCCAGTGACGAGGTGGCGAACACGCGACCGTCGGCGACGGCAGGCGATCCATACGCCCAGCCCGGCAGCGTCGTCGACCACGCCTCCTCGCCGTTGCTCGCGTCAAACGAATAGACCTTGCCATCGGTGTTGCCGACGTACACCCGGCCGTAGGCCACCGCCGGAGTCGAGTAGAAGCCCCCCGAGCGATACCCGCTCGAGAGCCCGGCGGTCTGTTTTCGCCAGATCAGCCGCCCCGAGGACGCATCAAGGCAATACATCACCCCGGCGTAGTCACCGAAATAGAGCCGTCCATCCACCAGGGCGGGGCCGTGCTTGACCGCGCCCGACGTCGCGTACGTCCACAGCACGTGACCGGTCTGCGCCGACACGGCGACCATCGCGCCGGAGAGCTTGCCGATGTAGACGACGCCGTGCCACACCGCCGGTGAGCCCTCGAGTGCGCTCGTGGTCCGGAGTTTCCAGGCGAGGCTGCCATCGCTGCGACGGAGCGCGTCGAGCCCCGAGCCGGCGGGCATGTAGACGAACTTGCCGCCGATGGCCGGAGAGCCGAGCGCGGGGAGGCTCGATCCCGCGCGCAGGTGCTTTCGCCACAGCACCCGCCCCGTAAACACGTTGTAGGCGGTGGCGGTTCCCGCATCAGAGAGCTCGTAGAGAACGCCGTCGGCGTAGGTGGGCGGGTACTCGAGCAGGCCACCGCCGATCTTCGACCAACTGGTCTTATATGGCGGACGGATGGTGGACAGATCGGTGGCGTCGCGCGTGCGTGACAGCGTGCGGCCGTAGAACGGCCACGGCTCCCCAAAGTCCGGCCCCTTCTTGACGGTCGTGGTCGGCGGTGGTGGTGGCGGCGGGTCGGCGGTGGTGGTGAACGGGACAGCATCGCCGTTTCGCACGTCGCCCACCCGCTGGGTCGCGAAGTGGTAGCCCACGGCTGCGGCCACGATGCCCACCACGAGCACTGAAGCCCCCGCGATCACCCAGGTACGTCGTCGTCCCATGGTGGCGGAGCCTAGTCGCAGGGGGTTGGAGAACGGCTGGGAGGTGAATAACGGTGCCTGGCACCGTTATTCACCTACGAGCGGTCTTCGGCGGCCAGCACCCGGCGTCCGGTCAGATCACCGTAGAGCGCGCGGATGAAGAGCGCCGAAAACGGCCACACGATCGGCACCGAACAGCCCAGTGACAGCAGCTGGGCAACGATTCCCGACGAGAACGCCGACACGATCAGAAACATCGAGATGATCACCGGCGCCGAGAACACCATCGTCACCAGCCACACCGCCCACGTGCGCTGAAAGTTCCCAAACGACAGCGCGACCGCACGCCACGGTGCCCCCCACACCGACTCGTCTCCGGCCGCGACCGCCGGCACCGCAAGCATGAACAGCGGCACCACGAGCACCACGAACGGCTCCAGGAACAACAGCAAGACGCCGGTCACGAGCCCGATGGCCGCCCCGCAGCCGTAGGTCGCCACGAGCCGGCCGACAGGGGCCGGCTGCGGCAGGCCGCGCAGCACCACGAACCCGAGAAACGCGTAGTAGGCGACGCCGTATGCCAGCGCCGCGGCCACATACACCGTCGATGCCGGGCGTCCGTTGTGATGCAGGACGACCGCGGGCAGACCCGCCAGGATCGTGCCGATCACCGACACCACCAGCAGGTCGGGCCACACGGCGCCGTAGCGGTGCACGGCCGACGCGAACAGATCCGACAGTCGCGCCGGCTCGGTGCCCACGCTCACCCGACCGCCACCGCGGCAGCCGGGTGCTCGACCTTCAACGCGACCCCATCTCCGTCGGCATCCACCGCGACTGAGTCCCCATCGGCGATCTCGCCCGAGAGCACCATCAACGCAAGCGGATTCTCGAGCTCGCGCTGAATCGTGCGCTTCAACGGCCGGGCACCAAAGGCCGGGTCGTAGCCCTTCTCGATCAGGACCTCGATCGCGGCGTCGTTCAGCTCCATCCCGATTCCACGCTCGGCCAGCCGCCCCCGCAGACCCTCGACCTGAAGCCGCACGATCTCACCGAGCTGCTCGCGCTCGAGCGAGGCGAACCGCACGATATCGTCGATGCGGTTGAGGAACTCGGGCCGAAACACCGCCTCGAGGTTGGTCGCATTGGACGTCATGATCACGATCGTATTGCGGAAGTCGACCGTACGCCCCTGACCATCGGTCAGGCGACCGTCATCGAGCAGCTGCAAGAGCACGTTGAAGACGTCGGGATGGGCCTTCTCGATCTCGTCCAGGAGCAACACCGAATACGGCCTGCGGCGGACAGCCTCGGTCAGCTGGCCGCCCTCGTCGTAGCCGACGTAGCCAGGCGGAGCGCCAACCAGCCGCGAGACGGAATGCTTCTCCATGTACTCGGACATGTCGATCCGCACCATCGCCTTCTCGGTGTCGAACAGGAACCCCGCAAGCGCCTTGGCCAGCTCGGTCTTGCCGACGCCGGTCGGCCCCAGGAAGATGAACGACCCAATCGGGCGATCGGGATCGCCGAGGCCGGCTCGCGAACGGCGAATCGCGTTGGAGACAGCGGATACGGCCTCCTCCTGTCCGATCACTCGCTCATGCAGGCGGCTCTCCATCTGGACGAGCTTCTGCATCTCTCCTTCCAGCAGCCGGCTGACCGGGATCCCGGTCCAGGCGGCCACGACCTCGGCGATGTCCTCGGCGCCGACCTCCTCTTTGAGAAGCGGCGAGGAAGCCTGGAGCTCCTGGAGCTTCGCGCTGGCCGCTTCCAGCTCGGCCTCGAGCCGCGGCAGATCGCCATAGGTGAGCTCGGCGGCACGCTGTAGATCGGCGTCGCGCTGGGCCCGCTCGGCCTCGGCCCGGGTGTCCTCGATCAGCGCCTTGGCGGACTGGACCGCCTGGATCGCCTCCTTCTCGGACTCCCATTCGGCCTTCATCCCGTCGAGCTGCTCACGGAGATTCGCCAGCTCCTCGGCCAGCGCATCGCGCCGCTCCACGGCGGCCTGGGCGGTCTCACTCTCCATGGCGGCCTGCTCGATCTCGAGCTGGATCACGCGCCGCTGGACCTCGTCGATCTCCTGCGGCATCGAGTCGATCTCGATCTTGAGCCGCGACGCGGCCTCGTCGATCAGGTCGATCGCCTTGTCGGGAAGAAACCGGTCGGCGATATACCGATCCGACAACATGCCCGCGGCGACGATGGCGTCGTCGGAGATCCGCACGCCGTGATGCACCTCATAGCGTTCCTTGAGGCCGCGGAGAATCGCGATCGTGTCGGTGACGCTCGGCTCGCCCACCATCACCGGCTGGAAGCGGCGCTCCAGCGCGGCGTCCTTTTCGATGTACTGGCGGTACTCGTCCAATGTGGTGGCCCCGATCGCGCGCAGCTCACCCCGGGCCAGCATCGGCTTCAGCAAGTTTGCGGCGTCCACGGCTCCCTCGGCCTTGCCCGCCCCGACGATGGTGTGCAACTCGTCGATGAAGATGATCACCGAGCCCTCGGCGGCGGCGATCTCGGCCAACACCGCCTTGAGCCGCTCCTCGAACTCGCCGCGGTACTTGGTACCGGCGACCAGCGCGCCCACATCCAGCGCCCACACGCGCTTGCCGGCCAGGCTCGACGGCACGTCGCCCGAGGTGATTCGCTGGGCGAGTCCCTCGACGATCGCCGTTTTGCCGACGCCGGGCTCGCCGATCAGCACGGGGTTGTTCTTCGTGCGCCGTGACAGCACCTGGATCACACGCCGCACCTCCTGGTCGCGGCCGATCACCGGATCGAGCTTGCCGCGCTCCGCCGCCTCGGTCAGATCACGCCCGAACTTGCTGAGCGCCTCGTAGGTACCCTCGGCGTCGGGCGAGCTCACGCGCTGCCCACCCCGCACCTCGACCAGGGCCTTCATGATCGCCGCCCGGTCGAGATCGGCGCGCTTGGCCAGTGCGAGCAGCAGGTGCTCGACGGCCACGTACTCGTCCTTGAGCGACTCGGCCTCCGAGAACGCCGCCTCGAGGGTGTCGCGCAACGCGCGCGACGCCGGCGGCGTGGAGTTGCCGCCCTCCATCCGCGGCAGCCGCGCGACCCGCTCATCGGCGGCGGCGCGAACGACCGCCGGCGAGTGGCCGGCCTTCTCGAGCACGCGGCCGGCGACGCTGGCCTCTTGATCGAGCAGCGCCACCAGCAGATGGTCGGGGGTGATTTCGGGATTTCCGCGCTCCAGGGCGAGGCCCTGTGCGGCGGCGAATGCCTCCTGCGATTTGATTGTCAGCTTCTGAAAGTCCATAGCTCCGGGTGTTGTGGTTGTTGGTAGGGCACCAGGTCGCGCCGGTATGAGCGATGCACCTGGGCGAGCTCGTTCTGCAGCCGCTGGGCGGCTTCGAACATCTGGTTCTCGAGTCTCGATACCTGCCGGTTGAGTGACTCGACCGTGTCTTCGAGCTCGAGCACCCGCGCCACGCCGGCCAGGTTCATTCCCCATTCCGACGTCAGCGCAATGATCTTGCGCAGCCGCTCGATGTCGGAGTCAGAGAACCGGCGGGTGCCACCGCTGGTGCGGCGGGGCCGTACCAACCCGCGGCTCTCGTACATCCGCAGCGTCTGCGGGTGAAGCCCCGTGATCTCGGCGGCCACCGAGATCGAGTAACGAGGCTCCCTGTTCATGCTGAGCGCTCCTCGAACAGCTGCTCACGAGGGTCGCCATGGCTGGCGCGCTGGATCTCCTGCAGCTTCTCGAGCGCCTCACGCTCCTGTTTGGAGAGCTTGGACGGCACCGCGATCCTCAGACGTGCCAGCAGGTCGCCGTTGCCCGAGCCTTTCAGCTTGGGCGCGCCGCGACCCTTGACCCGCAGAAGCTTGCCGTCGGTCGATCCCGCCGGCACCTTGACCTTGACGGTCTTACCGTCGGGCGTCGGCAGCTCGACCTGCGATCCCATCGAGGCCTCCGAGAACGTCACCGGCACCTCGATCACGAGATCGTCGCCCCGTCGGGTGTAGAGCGGGCTGGGACCAACCTTGGTGACGACATACAGGTCGCCCGGCTGGCCGCCGCGCGGGGCGGCTTCGCCCTTGCCCGCCACCTTGATCCGGGTGCCGTCTCGTACACCCGCGGGGATCCGCACCTGATAGGTCTTGGTCGACCGCACCCGGCCCGCCCCGCGGCAATTCGGGCAGGGATGCTCGATCACCGTTCCACCCCCACCGCAGCGCGGACAGGGATGACTGAGGGCAAAGAAGCCCTGGCTCTCGGCAATTACGCCGCGGCCCTTGCAGTCAGGACAGATGGTCGGGGAAGTACCCGGAGCCGCGCCCGATCCGTGGCAGTCGGGACAGGTGTTGGCCTTGTCGACCGGCACCCGCACCGTGGCACCGACGAGGGCGTCGGCAAACGGCAGCTCGACCTGGACCTCGACGTCACTCCCACGCTGGGGCGAGGGCCCGTTTCGGGTGGCACCACCGCCACGATTGAAGAGGCCCCCGAACAGATCACCCAGGTCGAAGTTGGCACCGGCGCCGGAGAAGTCAAACCCCTGAGCACCGCCCGGAGTCGGCCCCGAACCTGGCCGGAAGGTCTGGCCGAAGGAGTCGTATTGCTTGCGCTTCTCGGGATCGGAGAGCACGTCATGGGCCTCACCGATCTGCTTGAAGCGCTCCTCGGCCGACGAATCGCCGGGATTGGCATCGGGATGATATTGGCGCGCCAGCTTGCGGTACGCCTTTTTGATCTCGTCCTGGCTCGCCCCCTTGGGGACGCCCAGGGTGTCGTAGTAACTCGCCATGCGCCGGTTCAGCCGCCCTCTCCGGGGGTGCCGCTGGAGACGACCACACGCACCGCGCGCACGACCTTTGAGCCGAGCGTGTAGCCGGGCTGCCAGACCGCTGCGACGGTGCCCTCGGGATGCTCCGACGGCTGGTGCGAAAGCGCCTCGTGCACATGCGGATCGAAGGCATCACCGGGCTCGGTCGGGATCGTCTCCAAACCGCGCCGATGCAACACCTCGGCCAGCTGCTTGCTGACCAGCTGGACGCCCTCGGCGACCTTCGCCTGCTCATGGTGCTCCGAGGCGTCGAGCGCTCGCTCGAGGTTGTCGAGCACGGGCAGCAGATCGCCCACGATGCCCTCCACCGCCCGCCGGGCCTGATCTTCGGCGTCGCGCGCGACCCGCTTTCGGAAGTTGTCGAAATCGGCAGCCACCCGGCGCAGGTTGGCCAGGTACTCGTCGGCCTGCCGGCGGGCCTCCTCGAGCTCGCTCAGCTCGGGCTCGGCAGCGGCCGCCGGGTCATCCCCGGCGGCCTCCTGCGCGGCTTCGAGCTCCGGCTCGATTTCGACCTGCTCGTTGGGCTCGCGGTTCACGCGCGATCCCCGGCCTCAGTCTCGGACTCGTCCACAACCTCGGCGTCGACGATCTCCTCCTCCGAGTCGTCAGCCTCGCCGTTGGCTGCCGTCGACTGGGTGGCGCCGGCGGCCTGAGCCTGCTGATAGACGAGCTCACCGAGCTTGAACGAGGCCTCTCGCAGCGCCTCGAGCTTGGTCCGGATGTCGGCGGCGTCGTCGCCCTCGAGCGACGTGCGAACCGCCTCGATCTTTCCCTTGATGTCGGACTTGGTGTCGTCGTCGAGCTTCTCCTCATGCTCGCTGAGCGACTTCTCGGTCGCATACACGACCTGCTCGGCCGAGTTGCGGGCCTCGGCCAGATCGCGCATCCGGCGATCGTCCTCGGCGTGCGCCTCGGCGTCGGTCACCATCGACTCGACCTCGGCATCGGAGAGACCCGATCCACCCTGGATCTGGATCTTCTGCTCGTTGCCCGAGCCACTGTCCTTCGCAGACACGTGCATGATCCCGTTGGCGTCGATGTCGAAGGTGACCTCGATCATCGGCACACCGCGGGGAGCCGGCGGAATCCCCACCAGCTGGAACTTGCCGAGCGTCTTGTTGTAGGTGGCCATCTCGCGCTCACCCTGGAGCACGTGGATCTCGACGGACGGCTGTCCGTCTTCGGCGGTCGAGAAGTTCTCCGACTTGCGGGTCGGAATCGTCGTGTTGCGCTCGATCAGCTTGGTCATCACGCCGCCCTTGGTCTCGATGCCCAGCGACAGCGGGGTCACGTCGAGCAGCAGCACGTCCTTGACCTCACCCTTGAGCACACCCGCCTGGATCGCGGCGCCGATGGCGACGACCTCGTCGGGGTTCACACCCCGGTGTGGATCCTTGCCGATCAGCTCCTTGACCTTCTCCTGCACCGCCGGCATGCGAGTCATGCCGCCGACCAGGATCACCTGATCGATCTCTGACGGCGCCAGGCCGGCGTCGGACAACGCCTGCTTGGTGGGGCCGACCGTACGCTCGACCAGGTCGTGCGTCAGCTCGGTCAGCTTCGCCCGTGAGAGCGTCGTGTCGAGATGCTTCGGGCCATCAGACCCGGCCGTGATGAACGGCAGGTTGATGTTGGTCGACTGCGTGGTCGAGAGCTCGATCTTGGCCTTCTCCGCGGCCTCGTACAGCCGCTGCAGCGCCATCGGATCGATGCCCAGGTCGATGCCCTGGTCGCGCTTGAACTCGGCGATCAGCCAGTCGACGACCGCCTTGTCGAAGTTGTCTCCGCCCAGATGGTTGTCGCCAGAGGTCGCCTTGACCTCGAATACGCCCTCACCCAGCTCGAGAATCGACACGTCGAAGGTGCCACCGCCGAGGTCGAACACCAGGATCGTCTGATCGCCCTCCTTGTCGAGGCCATAGGCCAGCGACGCGGCGGTCGGCTCGTTGATGATGCGAAGCACGTTCAGCCCGGCGATCTTGCCGGCGTCCTTGGTGGCATTTCGCTGGGCGTCGTTGAAGTACGCCGGGACGGTGATGACCGCCTCAGCGACCGGCTCGCCCAGATATGACTCGGCGTCGGTCTTGAGCTTCTGGAGGATCATCGCCGAGATCTCCGGGGGCGGGAACGTCTTGTCCTCAGCCTGCACGCGCGCGTCGCCGTTGGGGCCGGACACGACCTCGTACGGGACGATCTTCTGCTCCTCGGATACCTCATTGGCCTTGCGGCCCATGAAACGCTTGATCGAGAAGATCGTGTTCTTGGGGTTGGTGACGGCCTGGCGCTTGGCGGGAGTGCCCACCAGCCGCTGGCCATCCTTCGCGAACGCCACCACCGACGGGGTGGTGCGACCGCCTTCAGCATTGGGGATCACGGTGGGCTCTCCGCCCTCCATCACCGCCATACACGAGTTGGTCGTGCCAAGGTCAATGCCGATCACTTTGCTCATCCATCACTCCTTGAGTTGCTCTGCAGTAGAAAACCTTAGTCGAGTTATATCAAGATTGAGGTGGGATGGCAAGATGGCTTGAATCATGTGCTGAGCGGGTACTCTGCAGACATGACGGACGTTCGCGACACGATGAACCGACCGCTGCGCGACCTGCGCATCTCGGTGACGGATCGCTGCGACTTCCGATGCGTGTACTGCATGCCCAAGCAGGTGTTCGGCCCCAACTTCGAGTTTCTGCGCCGATCGCAGCTGCTCACCTTCGAGGAGATCACCCGCCTGGCCACGGTGTTCGCCGGGCTGGGTGTGCGCAAGCTGCGCCTGACCGGCGGCGAGCCGCTGATGCGCCGCGAGGTCGAACGGCTGGTCGCGATGCTGCGCGAGGTCGACGGCATCGAGGACATCGCGCTCACCACCAACGGGTCGCTGTTGGCCCGAAAAGCCCAGTCGCTGGCCGACGCAGGTCTCGACCGCGTGACCGTCAGCCTCGACTCGATCGACGACGAGGTGTTCCGGTCGATGAACGATGTCGACTTTCCGGTCGAGCGGGTGCTGGAGGCGATTGAGGTCGCAAGCGCGGCCGGGCTCGGCCCGATCAAGGTCAACTCGGTGGTCAAGCGCGGCCTCAACGACGACGGCCTGCTCGATCTTGCCGACCACTTCCGCGGCACCGGCCACATCCTGCGGCTGATCGAGTTCATGGACGTCGGCACCACCAACGGGTGGCGGCTGGACGACGTCGTCGGCGCCCACGAGATGATCGACCGGATCTCGTCACGATGGCCGCTCGAACCGCTGGACGCGCTCTACCCCGGCGAGGTGGCCAAGCGCTACCGCTACGCCGACGGGGAGGGCGAGATCGGCGTGATCGCATCGGTCACCCAGCCGTTCTGCGGCGGCTGCACCCGCGCCCGGCTTTCGGCCGAGGGCCGGCTGTACACATGCCTGTTCGGAGCGCTGGGGCACGACCTGCGAAGCGTGGTGCGCTCGGAGGCAACGGACGTCGAGCTGGCCGAGAAGGTCGGCGGAATCTGGACGCGGCGGGCCGATCGCTACTCCGAGCTGCGCAGCGCCAACACGGTCGGCAGACCGAAAGTGGAGATGTCCCACATCGGCGGATAGCGCTCTGGGCGGGATCCGGCATCTCGCCCGATTGATACGATCTCACCACGATGGGTGACGTCGCAGCGGATAGCCGAGGCGCCTTGTCGCAGCTTTTGGCACCGCTGCGCTGGGTCGAGAAATTCCTTCCCAAAGGCTGGGGTGACTTCATCCGCCAGCTGGTCTTGTTCACCCTGGTGGACATCGGCTATGAGCTGACCCGCGGGCATTCGCTGGGCAGCGTGCAGGTCGCGTTCATCCACGCCCGCGAACTGGTCTCGTTCGAGCGGTCGGTCGGGATCTTCACCGAGCTCGACGTGCAACGCTGGGCGCTGCACCGCACCTGGGCGCTCGACATCGCCGACTTCACCTATTTCCACGCGCACTTTGCGATCACCGTGGTGTTCCTGTTTTGGCTCTATCTGCGCCGCAACCGCCACTACTACTTCATCCGAAACGCCATCTTCGTGGCCGACGGGATCGCGTTGATCGGCTTCACGCTGTTTCCCGCCGCACCGCCGCGGTTTCTCACCGACCTCGGCTTCACCGACACGCTCGACCGGTATGCCGACATCAACACCTACTCGGATGGGCTCAAGCAGCTGACCAATCCCTACGCCGCGGTGCCGAGCATCCACACGTGCTACTCGCTGATCACCGCCATCACCTGCTTCTACCTGGTCACGCGCAAGCCGGTGCGGTTCGCGTTTCTGTTCTACCCGGCGCTGATCATCTTCTCGATCGTGGCGACCGCGAACCACTTCTGGGTCGATGCCATGCTCGGGGCACTCACCGCGGCCGTGGCGCTCACCACTGCCTGGGTGATCGAGCGCTTCCACCCGACGCTGCCCGACAGCGCTCGGCTGCGCATGCACCTGCGACCGGTGGCCACCTCGCCGCCTGCCACCCCGCAGCAAAACTAGCGCCTCATAGCTTCCGTGGTATAGTGCGCGCGATGAGCGTGAAGCTTGCCCGTCTCAAGAACGGGTACACCACAGGCGGCCGCGGGCTCGGTATGCGGCTGATGGGCCGGTTCGATTCACTGCCGGTGACTCCCAACCAACTCACCGTTGCAGGGCTTTCGCTCAACGGTGTCGCCGCGATCCTGATCTACAAGGAACACTTCGTGTGGGCATTCGTCGCCTTCATCCTCGGCTCGGTGTTCGACATCCTCGACGGAGCGCTGGCCCGCTCGCACGGCTTGCTCACACCGTTCGGCGGATTCCTCGACTCCACCACCGACCGTATCAGCGAGGGCCTGATCCTGGGCTCGATCGCGTTGGTGCTCGCGGCCGAGGGCAAGACCTGGGCGCTCGCGAGCGTCTTCGTGGCGCTCGTCGGCTCGTTTCTCGTCAGCTACACCCGTGCCAAAGCGGAGGCCATCGGCCTGCGCTGTGAGGTGGGTCTCATGACCCGCACCGAGCGCATCGTGCTGGTGGCGGTCGCATTGCCGTTCGCCGGAGCAGGATCGCTTCCCTACGCCATGTACCTGCTGGCAACCCTCACGGCCTTCACCGTGTGGCAGCGGGTCGACTTTGTTCGAAGATCCCTCGCAAAGCCCCCATCGGAGGTTTGACCATGGCCGAATCGGCCTCTCAAAACGGACATAAACGCTCGAACGGCAAGGTCCGCGTCGCCATCGTCGGCGTCGGTAACTGCGCCTCGTCGCTGGTGCAAGGCATCGAGTACTACCGCGATGCCGACCCCGCCGAGACCGTACCGGGATTGATGCACGTCGATCTCGGCGGCTACCACGTCTCCGACATCGAGTTCTCGGCCGCCTTCGACGTCGACGCCGACAAGGTCGGCAAAGACCTCGGCAGCGCGATCTTCAGTGGCCAGAACAACACCGTCAAGTTCTCGGACGTCCCCGATCTGGGCATCGAGGTACAGCGGGGCATGACCCACGACGGGCTCGGCAAGTACCTCTCGAAGATCATCACCAAGGCTCCCGGCGAGACCGCCGACGTGGCCGACATCCTGCGCGCCACCAAGACCGACGTGGTCGTCTCGTACCTGCCCGTGGGCTCCGAGGAGGCCACCAAGTGGTACGTCGAGCAGGTGCTCGCCGCCGGGTGCGCGTTCGTCAACTGCGTGCCGGTGTTCATCGCCCGCGAGGCCTACTGGCGTCGCCGCTTCGAGACGGCCGGACTGCCGATCATCGGCGACGACATCAAGTCGCAGGTCGGCGCCACGATCGTGCATCGCAAGCTCGCCCGCCTGTTCCAGGACCGCGGCGTGCTGCTCGAGCGCACCCACCAGCTGAACGTCGGGGGTAACACCGACTTCCTGAACATGCTCGAGCGCGAGCGGTTGGAGTCCAAGAAGATCTCCAAGACCAACGCGGTCACGTCACAGCTCGACTACGACATCGGAGCCGACAACGTGCACATCGGCCCGTCCGACCACGTCGCCTGGCTGCAGGATCGTAAGTGGGCATACATCCGACTCGAGGGCCGCTCGTTCGGCGACGTGCCCCTCAACATCGAGCTGAAGCTCGAGGTGGTCGACTCGCCCAACTCCGCCGGCATCGTGATCGACGCCGTGCGGTGCGCAAAGCTCGGCCTCGACAACGGCCTCTCGGGAGCGCTCGAGTGGCCCGCGGCGTACTTCATGAAGTCGCCCCCGGTGCAGCACCCCGACGATCAGTGCCGCGACCAGGTGGACGAGTTCATTCGCACCTATACGCCGCAGCCGAAGAAAGCCTCGAAGGAGGCGGCCGAGGCCTGATGGCCGCTGCGTCATGACTCTCAAGCTCTGCCTCGTGTGCCCATACACGCTCACCGGGTCTCACCCGGTGGCCGAGCACGTACGCGGAGTGGCCACCAGCCTGGCGGCCAACGGTGAGCTCGTAACGGTGCTCGCGCCCAGCTCCTCCAGCCACGCGCTGAGGGCTGGGCGCCGCCGTTTGCGGGCTCTGGCCAACGGCGACACCGATGCGGTCACCGCCCTCAACGGCGAGCCGCTGGTGGTCGCCGTTGCCCCCGCGGTGCCCCTGCGGCAGCGTGGGCGGCGGCGGGGAGCCGGCTTGCCGGTCGCCGCCAGCGCAAACGTCGCGCTGGCGGTGCGCGAGGGCCAGTTCGACGTCGTCCACGTCCACGACCCTCTGCGACCGGGAGTGGCGACCGCCGCGCTCAAGCATTCGCCGGGGCTGACCGCCGCCACGTTTCACGCCACGGTCGAGCCCGCCCTGACCTACCCCGTGCGGCCCGCCGCACGAGAGCGGTACCTGGCACGGATCGATGCACTGCTTGCCACCAGCCCCGAGGCGGCCGAGCTGGCATCGGAGTTCTATCCCGGCGACTACACCCTGATTCCGGCCGGTGTGTTCGATCGGTTCCAGCCGGGCATCAAGCCCGGGGCCCACGTGGTCGCCGAGTGGACGCCCGAGAGCCGTCCGGTGGTCAAAGCGCTCGTCCGGATGGTCGCAACCAGCCCGAATGTCACGCTCACGCTTTTGTGGGTGCGGCGGGCACGACGCCCGATCCGGCCCTACATTCCCCCCGCCGCCCGCGGCCGGGTGCACACCGCCGGCCCGGAGGGGGCTGACGACCGCGCCGCGGTACTCGCCGGGGCCGACGTGTTCGTGGCCGCCCCCGACGCGCACCAACCGCTCACCTGGGAGGCGTTGGCGAGCGGCTGCGCCATCGTCGCCGCGCACGCAGGAATCGAAGAACTCGCACTCGGCTACGGCCTCGACCAGCCTCCGCTCGCCGCTGCGGCGGTGGCTCGCCTGCTCGAGGACGACGAGCTCCGAAGCTCGCTGGCCGAGCGGGGATCGCAGCGGGCCGCCACCCACCGGTTCGACCGCGTGGCGGCAACACTCGATGACCGCTACCGAGCACTGCGCGCCCATCGCCGCCCGGCCCGGGTGCAGGCGCCGCCTCCGACCGAGATCCTGGCCGACCTGCACATGCACACCAACCACTCGCACGACTGCGCCACCCAGGTGGGCGAGTTGATCGATCACTGCATCGCGCAGGGACTCGGCGCGATCGCGATCACCGACCACAACGAGGTGTCCGGCGCGCTCGAGGCGGCGGAGATCGTGAAGGCCGAGGGTAAGCCGATCACGATCATCGTGGGCGAGGAGGTCAAAACCTCCCAGGGCGAGGTGATCGGCATGTTTCTGACCGAGCGAATCGACCGCGGCATGAGCATGGCAGACACGATTGCCGCGATCCAGGAACAGAATGGCCTGGTGTACATGCCCCACCCGTTCGACCGGATGCACACCATCCCCGACCCGGCCACGCTTTTGCGCAGCCTCGACCAGATCGACATCTTCGAGGTCTACAACTCACGGCTCTTGTTCGAGTCGTTCAACGAGGACGCGCTGCGGTTCGCGAGCAAGTACAACCTCGTCCAGGCCGCAGGCTCCGACGCGCATGTACTGCCGGGGATCGGCACCGCCATCAATCGCATCCCCGGCTTCAACGGCTCTGAGGAGTTCTTGATGGCGATGCGTCACAACCAGATCGAGCGGCGCCCCAAGAGCCTGCTGTATCTCCAGGGGCTCAAGTGGGCGCATCAGATGGGCAGCCGCTAGGCCTTCTTGACCACGTGGGCAGACCGCGGAGACGCGTCACGCCGGCCCGACGCGCGGGTGCCGCTGGCCCACACCTTGTCGGTCACACGCCTGGCGTTGACCTGCACGGTGCTGACACGGTGACTCGCAGTGCAGATCGTGTGGGCGCTGACCGCGAGCGACGTCTTGCGGCAGTGCAGCCCCCTGAGCCGAAACGCCCCATGACGAAGCCGGATTCCAGACACCGCGTCGCCGCCGATGTTCGTGACCGTGAATCGGTAATGGAGCAACTGGTGGGCGTGGGTGAACGTCCGTGGAGTCGTCGAAGTCGTGACCTTGAGCGTCGGGGCATACGTGGCCCGGATGTTCCAGATCTCGTGGTTGTCAGTCACACGGCCGGTGTTGGTCGCAAACCCGATGCGGTAGCGCTTGACCGTCTTGATCGTCGCACCGTGATACCTGGCCGGGCTCAGCTGGGACAATCTGACCTTGAGCCGCTGCTTTCCATCCACGATCACCGTCACGTTGGCGTGCGGCACGCCTCGCGGCGAGACCGTGATCGACACCCTGTGCGTCGCCGCCGCGCGGGTGCGGGCGTGGAGGTGCGCCACCGACTTGCCGCGCTGGATGTAGCAGTAGCCGGTCGTGTCGTTGCCGGGGCCGCGCAACGCCACGATGTGCGGACGTTCCTTGAGGTTCGTGCGGCAGCCGTGGCCGTTGGAGATGTTGTTGGAGAAGTCGCCGTAATTATCGAGAGCGATGCCCGCCAATGCGTGCGGAAGCCCTGACGCGGTACAGCAGTTGCGGGGCGTATAGCCAAGATAGGACGCTTTGTGCGCGTGGAACGCTGTCCCAAACTTCATGGGGACGTCGCCGTTTTGAAGAAACACCAGGATGCCGTCTCCGCCGCTTCCGCCCCACTGCGCCTGGGTGTAGGTCAGCCTGAAGCCACGTACAGCCGGGATCAGGTGTTTGAAGACCAGCGCGCCGGCGCTGTAGTGAGCCTTGGTACCCATCCGGAAGACGCCCTTACCCGCCGGGTCGTGCTTGGCCATCCGACAGCCGCGGATCGGCTTTTGATGAAGCTTGTTGCTCGCGGTAAGACACACATGGCCGCCGGGAACAACCCACACCTTGGGATGCTTGACCGCCTTGCCGCGGCCGCCCTCGGAGATCAGCGCCCCATGCGCGATCCCTCCCGTCGCCGCGGCCCCAACGGCCAAGACACCCACAACCACGGCGATCCTCGATCGCCTCGCCATTCGATTTCTGCCCATAACCTTCCAGCCTTCGGGGAATCCACAGGAACGAACCAGTCATCGACCCCTTCAAATCTGAGTTAACATGGACGAACCACAAACCTTTGGTTACAAGTTGGGCAGATCGCCGCGAGCGCTGAAGGCATCAGGCGCGCGAGGCCGAATATGGTGCCGGTGAGCGTGGCCGACGATCAGATCTACGAGCGGTATCAGGCCAAGGCGATCTCGGAGATCAACCGCCTCGGACACGAGGTCACCGAGGCTTTGGCAGACCGGCATCCCAACGCGGCCCCCGTGATGGGCACGGGGCACCCGTTGGCAGACATCATGCTGGTCAAATACGCTCCCCAACCCGCCGAGGTGCAGGAGGGCGTCGCCTTCTTCGGCCGCGCCGGCCAGGCGGTGCTCAAGAGCCTGCAACGGATGCGCATCGATCCGCTCCTGATCTACGGCACGGATTGCCTCAAGGCTGCCATCGACGCCGACGAGGACGACCTGGCGCAGTCGCGCGAGTGGCTCACCCGCGAGGTGCACATCGTGCAGCCCCGTATCGTGGTCACCCTCGGCGAGGATGCTCGTGAGTTTCTCAACTCGATCCGGTTCCCACTCTCGGTGCAGGCAACCGCGCCACTTGGCAGCGTCGAGCAGTGGACGCCCACAATCGAGGTGCTGGCGGTGCCCGACATCGACGCGTCGCTCAACGAGTCGGAGGCCAAGCAGGCGTTCTGGTCGTCGTTCAAGACGCTCGGCGACTGGTACGAGCAGCTCCCACCCTACTGAGCATGCGATGACGCGCGAACGGCTGTGGGCGGTCGCGGCGCTGGTTGCGCTCGCGGTTGTCGAGACCGCCGCGCCGCACCTCCCCGACCCGGGGACAGTGGCCCAGATCGCATGGATCGGAGTGGTGGCCGTGCCGCTTGCGACCGTCGCGATCATGCTCGTCGCCGACCCACCTCCGGCCCGCGGGTGGCTGGTCGCGGGCGCCGTCTCGGGCATCGCCGCAGCGGTGGGGCTGATCCAGTCCGGCTATCCCACAACCCCGGCCACGGTCGCGAAGCTGATCGCCTCGGCCAGCATCGGGCTGCTGCTGGGCTCGTATCTGCGAGCCCGCTCGGAGGTGATCGTCGTGGCCCTGGTGATCGCCGTGGTCGACATCGCCAGCGTCGCGGTCGGGCCGACCCACGAGATCGTCGCCCACCACCCACACACGCTCGACGCGCTGACGCTCAACCTGCATCCCGCCGGAAGCTACGGGGTCGCCCAGATCGGGTGCAGCGACCTGATCTTCTTCGCGTTCTTCACCGCTGCCGCCGTCACACTCGGCCTGCGCCGGATTGGGACGTGGGCGGCGATGACCGCCTCTTTCGGGTTGACCCTGGCCCTCGCCTACGCGTTCGACCTTGCGCTGCCCGCGCTGCCACTGCTCTCCGCGGGCTTCCTGGCAGTGAATGCCGACCGTTTGCGATCCGGCTCACCCGCGCCTCAAGATTCCCCCAAAGGGGAGTGAGCCAGGAGGGCCAGCCGGTCGATACACCTGTATGGGCTCCCTGGTCACGCCACGCAGGCGGTGGACGCTCGCACTGTGCACGCTGGCGGTGCTGCTTCTGCCTGCCACCGCGCAGGCGAGCGGCCGCTGGACGGTCCGCAATACCGCGCCCGATTGGGCGTCACCGTCAACCCGCGCCGCGGCGGTCCCCAACTCGAACCGGATGGTGTTCTCGGTGTGGCTCGGCTGGCGGGACTCGGCCACGCTCCAGTCGACGTTGCAGGGCCTGTATGACCCGAGCAGCCCCACGTATCACCGGTGGCTCTCACCCGATCAGTTCCACGCCGGATTCTCGCCGGGCGCCGCTCAGGTAGCCGTTGTCCGAAGCTGGCTGGAGAACCAGGGATTCAGCGTCGTCGACGTGCCCGCCAATCGCCTGTTCGTGACCGCATCGGGAACAACGGCGCAGGTCGAGCATGCGTTCAACGTGAATATCAACCTGTATCACCTCAATGGCCAGCTGGTGCGCGCACCGAGCCAGGATCCAACCATCCCGATGCCTCTGTCCTCGGATGTCCGTGCGATCACCGGGCTCGATGGTGCGCTGGCCCTGACCGCGCCGTCCCACACGCTCGCCGACCAGCCGCCACCCCCACCCGCGGGAATGTCACTCGGGCCATGCTCGCGGTACTGGGATGAGAAATCCACGGACGCCTTTCCCAATCCGTACAGCCCCGAGACGCTCCTCCCCTGGATTCCCTGTGGCTACCAGCCCCAACAGATCATGTCCGCCTATGGCATCGACCACCTGCACCGTCGCGGGCTGGACGGGCGCGGGCAGACGATCGCGATCACCGGAGCGTTCTTCTCGCCCACCCTGCTCGCCGACGCCAACCGGTTCTCGCGCGAGTTCCATCTCCCGCCGCTCGATGGCCACAACTACAGCACGGTGACGGCGCCCGGCACGACCAAGTACCCGCGCGACGACGAGGAGACGCAGAGCTTCTACATCGAGCAGGCCCTGGACGTCGAGTGGGCCCACGCGGTCGCGCCGCGCGCGAAGATCGTCTACGTCGGTGCCGCCAACGACGCCGCAGGGCTCGACCACGCGATCAACACCACGATCGACGAGCACCTGGCAAACATTGTCTCCAACAGCTGGGGAATGCCCGAGGCGTGGGCGTCACAGGGCGAGATCAACTCGCTGAACGACATGTTCGAGCAGGCCGCAGCCGAAGGCATCGGCGTCTACTTCGCCTCGGGCGACAACGGCGACCTGCAGGACGCGATCGGCGAGAAGTCGGTCGGCTTTCCGGATTCGAGCCCGTGGGTGACATCGGTCGGCGGCACCTCGCTGGGGATCGGCCGTCACGGCCAATACCTGTGGGAGTCAGGCTGGGGCACGACCAACAGCAACTGGAACGGCTCGGTGTGGAAGCCCAAGGCGCCCGGCAACTTCCTCGGCGGCTCCGGCGGCGGCGTCAGCCACGTGTTCGCACAGCCCTGGTACCAGAAGGGAATCGTGCCCGACTCGGTCGCCATGTGGAAGGGGAAGCTGCGCCGCTCCGAGCCCGACATCGCGATGGACGCCGATCCCGACACACCGGTGATCTTCACCCAGAGCTACGCCCAGCCCAACGGCCATCTCGTCCAGATCGACTCCTGGATCGGTGGTACCAGCGTGGCCGCGCCGATGACCGCCGCGCTGATGTCGCTGATGGACGAGCGCTCCCATCGACCTCACGGTTTCGCGAATCCCGGCCTCTACCGGCTGGCTGGAACGTTTGCGTTCCACGACGTGAGGCCGAGCGACGGCACGCTGGCCGTGCTGCGCAACACGCCGACCGCCAACGGCGGCTCGGTTACCCAGCTGCGGTCGATCGACCACGACAGCTCACTTGTGACCGCCCGCGGTTGGGACGATGTCACCGGGCTGGGATCGCCGAACGCCGGCTGGCTCAGCTGGCTTTTGCGCTGACGAACCGCGCGACGCACTCGATGTGCGGCGTGTGGGGAAACATGTCCACCGGCCGCACCCGCTCCAGCGTGTAGCCGGCGTCCACCAGCTGCCGCGCGTTGGGCGCAAGCGTGGTCGGATTGCACGACACATACACGATCCGCTCGGGCTCCAGCTCGATCACCCGACGCACGGCCCGAGCGGTGAGGCCGGCGCGCGGCGGGTCAACGAACACCAGCGTGGGTTTTGGCACCCGCTCGAGCAGTGGTCGAACCTCGCGCGCAACATCACCCTCGACGAACTCCGCGGTCGCCAGGCCATTTCGCTCGGCATTGCCGCTGGCCTGTGCGATCGACTCGGCCGAGATGTCGATTCCATAGACGGCGGTCGCACCCGCGGCGGCGGCCTGCAGGCCGATCGCTCCGCTGCCGCAGTAGAGATCCCACACGACGTCGTCGGCCGTGATCGCCGCGTAGTCGACCGCGATGCCGTACAGGCGCTCGCACATCACCGTGTTGGTCTGCATGAACGCGCCCGCGGTCACGTGGAAGCTGAGGCCGCCAATCTGCTCCTCGAACCAGTCGCGTCCGTGGATCACCTCGGGCACGAGCCCGACGGTGGTCTCGGCCACACTGTCCTGCTGGGCGTGCAGCACGCCCACGACATTTGGTGGGAGTAACTCGACCAGCCGATCGGAGCGCGGTACCTCGCCCTTGCTGGTGACGAGCATCGCCAGCAGCTCAGAGGTGCGCACGCCCTCGCGCACGACCAGATGCCGGAGGTAGCCCTCGTGGCTGCGACGGTCGAAGGGAACGGCGTCGGTTTCGCGCGCCCACTGCTCGAACGCCCGGCGCACGTCGTTGGCCGCGTCGGAGGCGATGTGACAGGTCTCGATCGCCAGCAGCTCGTCCCACCGACCGAGGCGGTGAAAGCCCAGCGCAGGCCCATCGGGCGTCGTCAGCCAGGAGAACTCGAGCTTGTTGCGATAGCCGAACTGGTGCTCGGCGGGCACGATCGGCTCGAGCTCGTAGCCGTCGAGATGGCCGAGCCGCCGCAGCGACTCGTCCACCTGCGCCTGCTTGTGGCGCAGTTGCTCGGAGTACTCGAGGTCCTGCCAGGCACACCCACCGCAGACGCCGAAATGCTGGCAGCGCGCCGGAATCCGGCCCGGGCCGGGCTCCAGCAGCTCGACCATCCGGGCCTCGGCGTGGCGCCGTTTGAGCTTGGTGACCCGTGCCCGCACCCGGTCGCCAGGAAGGGCACGCGAGACGAACACGACCAGCGGCCCGTAGCGGGCAACGCCGCGGCCGCCATAGGCCAGGCTGTCGACGGTCACTTCAATTTCCTCGTCACGGGCGAGTTTGGGTCGCATTCGGTTTAGTGTACGGCCCGTGCCGATTTCGGTCTCCACCTTCCGCGAACAACTCGAAGAGATGAATGCCGACGCGCTCGACGAGTACTACCGGCACTCCGCAGGCCTCAAGCCAACGCTCGAGATCGCCGCGATCTACGGCCGCTACCCCGAGCTCTCGACCCTGGAGCAGGTGCACGCGATGGAGGAGGAGGCGGCTCCGCGGGCGTTGCGCCAGTACGCGGCGGAGGCATACATCGGAAACGGCGTCAAGGTCCTCACCGAGCGGGCGGCGAATACCGAGGCCGAGCTGACGGTGCAGATCGGCGAGGAGCGGATCCCCTATCGAGCCGTGCGGCCCCGGCTCATGAACGAGCCCGACTCCGCCCGCCGCCACGATCTGTATGCACGCCGCTGCGCCACCACCGAGGAGCACATCAACCCGATCCTGTCGGAACTCGCCGAGACCGAACGCGGCCTCACGCGTGACGTCGGCGCCATAAACGTGCTCGCTCTCTACACCCACTTCGGGTACGACCCGATCGGCCTGCACGCCGCGACCACGGAGTTTTTGGACAGCACCTCCGATCTGTACCGACACCACATGGATGCGCGGCTGCGAACCACCCTCGGCTTGGGCCTCGATGAGGCATCACCGGCCGACCTCGCCCGGGTATGGCGGGCGCCGGAGTTTGACCGCGGATTCCCACCCGAGCGGGCGCTGCCGGCGCTGCGCGCGACGCTGGCCGAGCTGGGAGTCGACCTCGATTCTCAACCGAACGTCGAGCTCGATGTCGAGGACCGGCCCAACAAGCAGCCCCGCGCCTTCTGCGCCCCGGTGCGAGTTCCCGACCGGGTCGTCTTGGTGACGCTGCCGCAGGGCGGCCAGGAGGATTACCAGGCCCTGTTCCACGAGGCGGGGCATACCGAACACTTCGCCCACACCTCACGCGACCTGCCCGCCGAGGCTCGGCTTCTGGGGGACAACGGCGTGACCGAGGGCTTTGCATTTCTGATGGAGCATGTGCTGTCGGATCGGTCGTGGCTCAGCTCGCGCCTCGATTTCGGCCCAATCGACGAGTACGCGCGCTTCAGCGCCATCAACAAGCTGTTCTTCGTGCGCCGGTACGCGGCCAAGCTCGCATATGAGATCGAGCTGCATGCCGGAGCCGCACTGGACACGCTGCCGGGCCGGTACTCCGAGATCCTGACCGACGCGGTCGGCGTGCCGTATCCGGAATCCGACTACCTCGAGGACGTGGACGGCGGCTTCTACTGCACCTGCTATCTGCGGGCCTGGGCGTTCGAAACACAGCTTCGAAGCCATCTGCGCGACCGGTTTGGAACCCAGTGGCATCGTTCCTCCGGCGCGGGCAGCCTGATCCGCGAGATGTGGAACCTCGGCCAGTCCGAGAATGCCGACGACCTGCTCGAACAGGTCACCGGATCACGGATCGACTTCGGCGTACTGAGCGCCGAGGCCCACGAAGCGCTGGCCTAGCTGCCAGCCGAACGTGAGAGCCGCCGTCGTCACCCGCTTCGATGCCCCGCCAACTGCGCAGGAGTTCCCACAACCGGTGTCGCAGGGGCCGGATGAGGTGCTGATCGATGTGCTCGCGGCCGGGCTCCATCCCCGGGTTCGGTCGCAGGCGAACGGCTCGCACTACACGAGCACCGAGGAGCTGCCGCTGGTTCCCGGAATCGACGGTGTCGGCCGCATGCCCGACGGCTCACTGCGCTACTTCGTCCTGCCCGACACCCGCATGGGTTCGATGGCCGAACGCACGGTGATCGACCCGCGCCGCAGCCTCGAGTTGCAGCAGCCGGTCGACGTCAACGCGCTCGCGGCGGGGATGAATCCCGGGATGTCGTCGTGGGTGGCGTTGCGCCGACGCATCGACTTCGCTGCCGGTCACACCGTCGTGGTGTTGGGCGCGACAGGGAACGCCGGACGGATGGCCGTCCAGATCGCCAAGCACCTCGGTGCGGGCCGGGTGGTGGGCGTCGGCCGTGGCGAGGCGCGGCTCGCCGCCCTGGCCGCGCTCGGTGCCGACCAGGTGGTATCGCTGGACGGCGACCCCGCGGTGGTGGCCGAGCGGCTGGCGGTCACCGCCAGCGAGACCGATGTCGTGCTCGACTACCTGTGGGGACAGCCGGCTCTGGACACCATGATCGCCCTGGTCAAGGCCCGCCGTGAGAGCGCACGGCAGCTCAGCTGGATCCAGATCGGATCGGTCGCAGGGCGTGCGATCGAGCTGCCGTCGGAGCTCCTGCGCGCCGCCAACATCCAGATCATGGGAAGCGGACAGGGCTCGGTGTCGACGACCGGCATCCTCGCCGAGCTGCCTGCGCTGGCCGCCGAACTCACCCGCGGCACACTCACCGTCAGCCCCCTGCCGGTCGCCCTGGAAGCCGTCGAGGCCGCATGGTCTCAGCCGGCGGGCGACGACCGGATCGTCATCGTGCCGGGCTCCAGCGGCGACGCCACGGCCTGACCCCGAAGAACCACACAAGCGGGATCAGGAAAAACGGCGGGCCACCGCGCTCGACCGAGAATCCGATAGCGACCACGACGATGACGGCGGCCACGACGAGCACACCGGTCGACGGGCGGTGAGAACGGCGCCGGTGACGTCCAGGGAGGTCGCGCATCACCAGGTCGAGATCACGCTGGGTCTTGGCTCGATGCACGAGCTCGATCCGCGACTCGAACTCGGAGCTGTCGAGCCGTCCCGCCGTGTAGTGATCGCCGAGCGCCTTGGCCGCTTGCTCGCGCTCACGATCGCCGATCCGGACTCCATCGACTATCGTTTCCATGGGAAATCATTCTAGCAAGAAACCATATGCCTGATCGAAACCCATCCGACACTCCCGGGGCCGCGTTCCTGCTGGTGCAGATCGGCTTCCTCGGCGCGCGGCGATTCGCCGCCCGGCTGGAGCCGATTGGCCTGGAACCGCGCCAGTTTGGACTGCTGCGGTCGATCGAGGCGGTCGACGGCCAATCGCAGCAAGAGCTGGCCGCAGCCGTTGGCATGCACCCGTCCAAGATCGTCGCCGTGGTCGACGAGCTCGAACAGCGAGGTCTCGTCGAGCGCCGGCGAAGCAGCGACGACCGCCGCGCCAACATGGTGTCGCTGACCGCTGAGGGTCGCCGCGTCCTGGCACAGGCGCGGGAGATCGCAAACGAGCACGCCGATGACCTGCTGGGGAGCCTCGACGCGGACGAGCGGCAACAGCTGACCCAGCTACTCCATCGGATTGCAGACGCTCACGACCTCAGCCCAACGGCGATGCCGCGCGGTCGTGAATAAATGGTGCCAGGCACCATTTATTCAGCAGATGCCGAGGCGGGAGAGCACGAGGGCGTGGCGGTAGACCCGCGACATGTGCCGGAAGTCGTGTACCTCGGGATCGGCCTCCACGGCCGCTCGCCACAGCCTGGTACCCGCGAAGATCGCTCCCTGCGGCGTTTGCCGCACCACCGGCGCTGACAACAGCACGTACGGCGAGAACACCTGAGCGGTGGTCGCGGGAGAGGTCGTAAGCATCGAAGCCGCAAACGCGTCGGGGTCGACCGGCTTGACCAGCATCCACACGCGCCTCGGCACCGGCCGCTGCTGCATCTGGCGTACCAGTGCGCAGTTTGCCGGGCGTTGAATCTGCCGCCATCGACCGAGGGCCGAGTTGCGAGCGGCATCGAGCGCAGCGTAGGCGCCATACAGGCGAGGATCCTCAGCGGCCACCGCCTTGCCCGCGGTTGTCAGCAGCGAGTCCGAGTTCGTGAACCGGCGCCCGAGCTCGAGGCTCGCATTTCGCAGCCCATCGTTGAAGTTGCTGAGATTCTTGTAGTCCGCCGCCAGTCCCGTGTAGAGCAGAACGGCGGTCAACGCCACCGCCACGGGCACCAGCTTGCGCGGCATCCGCCGGCCGAGCTCGAGAATGAAGGCCGCGACCGCGGTCGCGTAGCCAGGCATCAGAAAGCTCAGGTGACGCTCGGGCGCGAAGTCGTTTGAACTCGCCGTGAACACCGTCAGAAGCGCGACGGGAAGGGCGATCCAGATCCCGACCACCAGCGCGGCTCGGCGGTTGGACGCCAACAGCACGATGAACCCCGCGATGGCGGCCGCGCCCAGCGCGATCGCGGCACCCGCTTCATGCGAAGACCCGGAGGCGTGATCACCCAGCCGGTTCCAAAACTCACTCGATCCCAGGTGGATCACCGACGAGCCCTGCCCCACCCCGTACTTGTTTTGCAGCGGCGCATACACCTGCCGCAGCAACACCATGACAACGACGCCGGAGACAACCGCGGCACCCGTGACCGCATACGAGCGCCACTCCTGCCGCCACCGTTTCGGGTGCCGGAGATTGGGCCCGAGGCCCAGCACGACCAGCAGCACCATCTCCGAGGCGAGCGCAAACAGGCCGAACGGGTGAGCCGCGACCAGCATCAACGCGCACAGCACGTAGGGAACGACCCAGCGCAGATGACGGGTTCGGACCAGGATCAAAAGCAGCCACAGACTCGCAAACGCGGCTGCCATCATCGCCGTGTAGCCACGGGCGAACTGACCGAGGTGAATCGTGATCGGGGAGCTCGCGACGACCACCGACACGATCGCTCCACCCGACCGGCCAAGCAGCTCGCGACCGGTGCCGTAGCTGATCGCCACCGCGAGGATTCCCAGCACGGCCGACGGCAGTCGCAGCCCGAGGATGTTGTCGCGCCAATCGAGCGAGGCATGCACCAGCAGGTAATGCAGCGGCGGCCCGTGCCGGACGTCGATTGCCGTGTGCAGCACGTCGCTCACCGACAACTTGGAGGCGACCATCAGGGTCACGCCCTCGTCGTTTTGGAGCGGACGGAAGTCCAGCCCGAAGCCGAGAATTGCAATCGCATAGGCGACGGTCGCCAGAGCCGCCACGATCGGTGGCCACCACCTGGTCAGAAACCTGAGGGTTTTCCCCCACATGAGCGGAGTATCCGCCACGGAGCGTCAGAGCACCGGAGTAACCTTGTTGCCATGGCTACAGAACCGGCCTCACCACCGATCCACGATCCGGCCGCCAACCCGGCGGTGAGCGTGGTCGTGCCGGTGTTGAACGAGCAGGCGACGGTCGAACGCCTCTATCAGGGCATCACCTCGACGCTCGACCAGGCGGGCATCTCGCACGAGATCATCTTCGTGGACGATGGGTCGCGCGACGACACGTTCACGAAGCTCGCACTGCTGCACGACGCCGACCCGCGCGTCCGGGTGGTCTCGTTCAAGCAGAACGCCGGCCAGCATCCGGCGATGCATGCCGGGATGGCCCGCTCTCGCGGCGACATCATCGTGACCATGGACGGTGACCTCCAGAACAATCCCGAGGACATTCCGCGATTGATGGCCGCGATCGACGCGGGCGCCGACCTGGCCTCGGGCCGCCGAGAAACCCGCGAGGACGGCTTTGTGCTGCGCCGGATCCCCTCGATGATGGTCAACAAGATGCTGCGCCGATTGACACGCGCACCGATCACCGACTTCGGTTGCGCCTTCAACGCCTACCGGCGCTCGGCGCTGATGCCGGTACTACCGCGAATCGGCCGCCAGAAGTTCACCAAAGCGCTCGTCTCGACCACCACCTCCCGCGTGGTCGAGGTGGACGTCCAGCACGCGGCACGGGCCGACAAGAGCCGCTACAGCGCGACGGCGTTGGCCAAGATGACGTTGCATGTGCTCACCGGGTTTTGGCCGGGCCTGATCCAGTGGGTGGGCACCGTGGTGGGAATCGTCGGTATTCTTGCGTCGGTTGTTGTGACGATTTGGGGGATCGACGTCTGGATCGCTCACGACAACTTCCCGGGGCCAAAGTTCCTGGGAGCGGTGGTGCTGTTCATCCTTGGCTTACAGTGCTTTCTGCTAGCCGCGGTGGGGGAGTACCTGCAACGAATCCAGCGCGACGTCGACGGACGGCCGCTGTACTACATCGATCGCGAACTCGGTTAACGGAGCGACTTCTTGAAACGAATTCTGGTCACCGGCGGTGCGGGGTTCATCTCATCCAACATGATTCGCTACCTGCTCGGGGAGACCGAGCACGAGGTGGTGACGATGGATGCACTCACCTACGCCGGCAACATGGCGAACCTGGCCGACGTGTTCGACCACGAACGGCTGCGGTTCATCAAGGGCGACATCCGAAACGTCGGTGACGTCGCCCGGGCACTCGACGGCATCGACGTGATCGTCAACGCCGCGGCCGAGTCACACGTCTCCAAGTCGATCGAGTTCGGTGGCGGCGAGTTCGTGACGACCAATGTCGAGGGCACCCAGGTGCTGCTCGACGCGATGCGCGACCGGCCGATCGAGCGGTTCATCTTGATCTCGTCCTCGGAGGTGTACGGCACCGCCGAAAGCGAGCCGATGGCCGAGGATCATCCGCTCAACCCGCGCTCGCCGTACGCCGGCACCAAGGCTGGAGGCGACCGCCTCGCCTACTCGTACTGGTGCACGTATGACCTGCCGATCGTGATCATCCGCCCGTTCAACAACTACGGGCCGTATCAGCATCCCGAGAAGGTCATCCCGCGGTTCATCATCCAGGCGCTGACCGATCAGCCGCTGACGATCCACGGAAACGGCGTGGCCAGCCGCGACTGGCTGCATGTGTTCGACACCGCCGAGGCGATCACGGCGGCGTGCGAGGTGCCACTCGAGCAGGTCATCGGCCAGACCATCAACGTCGCCACCGGGGTGGACGAGTCGGTTGAGTTCATCGCCGACGCGGTGCTCGACCTTCTGGGCAAGCCCGAGAGCCTCAAGAATTACGTCCCCGACCGGCCCGGCCAGGTCGACCGTCACATCGGTTCCACCGACCTGGCGGCGGAGCTCCTGGGATGGAGATCCAGCATCCCATTCTCGGCGGGACTCGAAAAGACGATCGCCTGGTACCGCGACAACCCGGAGTGGTGGCGGGCGGTGCTGGCACAAGAGCAAACCGCCCAACCGGCGTGAGCGCCCGCCGCTCGCCCACGCTGGTGGTGCTGGGCGGGGGACCTGCCCAGCGGCACGCGATCGACGCCGCGCGCGCAATGGACGTGCGCACGATCGTGTGCGATAGCGACCCCCGGGTCGGCGACGTGCGCGTCTCGACGGAGGACATCGATGGCGTGCGTGAGATCGCCCGGCGGGCCGACGGGGTGCTCGCCCCGGGCACTGACTGGCCGGTGCGGATTGCTGCCGAGGTTGCCCACGATCTGGGACTACCGCACCCGATCTCGGTGGAGACCGCCAGGATCTGCACCGACAAGCTCGAGCAGCGGGCGCGACTGGACTCAGCCGGAGTGCTCCAGCCCCAGTGGTCGGCCGACGACGCGCCGGCCTACCCATGCGTCGTCAAGGCACCTGACCGGCAGGGTCAGCGCGCGATGGCGATCGTCACCGACCCGGCCAGGCTTCCTGCCGCAGCCGATCGTGCCCGGGCGGCGGCGCGTGGCGGCAAGGTGCTGTTCGAGCGGTTCGTGCCCGGCCCCGAGGTGACGGTGGACGGCTTTCTGAAGGACGGTCGAAACCACGTGGTGGCGGTCACTGACCGCGTGCACTTCCACGACGCGCCGGGGATTGCCAAGCAACATGTGTATCCGTCGGCCTATCCCGACTCGGTGCAGGCGGCCGCCGACGCGGCCAGCCGCGCCCTCAATGCGCTTGGGGTTGAGTCGGGACCGACCTACGTCCAGCTGATCCTCGGGCCTGATGGGCCGTGCGTGATCGAGGTCGCGGCGCGGCTCGGTGGCGGACACGACTCCGAGCTCTTACGCCGAACCGTTGGAGTCGACCTGGCTGCGGCCGCCGTGCGCGCCGCGCTGGGCTGGGAGGTCTCCTCGGCCGACCTCCAGCCCCATCCCAACGGCGCCGGGGTGGTCGAGTTCCTGCGCGCACCCGAAGGTGAGCTGGTGGCGACCGATGGGCCACCGGAGGCACACTTCTACCACCCCCGTGGGCACACCTACGGCCCCCTGATTGCCGCCGCGGGCCGCGCGGGCTATGTGCTGGAGACCGGTGCCGACCGCAGGGAAGCGATTGACCGGGCCGAAACTGCCGTGGAGCACATCAGTTTCGAGGTGATATGACGGCCGAGCACGACCCGCAACTCGCGATCGACGGCGGAACCCCGGTGCGGGCCACACCGCTTGACTTCTCGCCGCCACTGATCGGCGATGAGGAGGTCGATTCGGTGGTCGCGACGCTGCGGTCAGGGTGGCTCACGAGCGGTCCGCGAGTTGCCGAGCTCGAGCAGCGGTTCGCCGCCTACGCCGAGGTGCCCTACGCAATTGCGACATCGTCGTGCACGGCCGCGCTGCATCTCGCGCTGATTGCCGCAGATGTCGGGGCCGGCGACGAAGTGGTGACGACGTCGTTCACGTGGCCGGCCACGGTCAACGCGATCCTGCACGCGGGCGCACAGCCGGTCTTTGCAGATGTCGATCGGGCGACGCTCAACATCGACCCCGAGGCGATCGAGCGCGCGATCACCCCCCGAACGAGTGCCATCATGCCGGTGCATTTTGCCGGTGCGCCCTGCGACATGGACGCGATCGAGGCAATCGCCAAGACACACGGGCTGAAGCTGATCGAGGACGCGGCCCACGCGGTGGAAGCGGCGGTGGGCAGCCGAAAGATCGGCTCGATCGGCGACTTCACCTGCTTTTCGCTGTATGCGACCAAGAGCCTTGCCGGCGGTGAGGGCGGGTTGATCACCACCGCCTCCGAGCCGGCGGCAAAGCGGCTTCGGCTGTTGCGCTCCCAGGGGATCTCCCGTGATCCGTGGCGTCGCCGCGAGGTTCAGACGCTCGGCTACTACGACGTCGAAGAGCCCGGATACAAGGCCAACCTCGGGGATCTGCACGCGGCCGCGGCGCTTCCGGGACTCCCGCAGGTCGGTGCTCGCCGGGCACGCCGGCTCGAGATCGTGAAGCGCTACGACGCGGCGCTGGCCGATCTCGAAGGGCTCACGCCGATCGGGCGGCCCGATTTTGGCCGGCATGCCCACCACCTCTACGTGCTGCGGGTCGATGCCGCCCGTGCCGGCGCGAACCGCGACCGCTACGCCGAGGCGTTGATGGCCGAGAACATCTCAACCGGCCTGCACTTTCTGCCAGTGCACACGCTCACCTGGTATCACCAGCACCTGCCGGAGGTCGAGCTGCCGGTCGCCCAGCGCGCCGGCTCGGAGGTCATGTCGCTCCCACTCGCGGCGGCCCACAGCGACGCCGACGTCGACGATGTGATCGCCGCGTTGCACAAGGTCCACGCGGCGCTGATACGGCCGTGAACCGGCGCACCCGAGTCGCGATCGAGGGCGCCATCTCGATCGTCCTGCTGGTCGTGCTCCTGAAATACGCGGGCGTCGATCAGGTGTGGAACACGCTGTCGCGCACAAGTCTCGCCTGGTTCCTGCCAGCGGTCGCGGTGAACATGGCGACGGTGGTGGTAATGGCGTGGCGGTGGCAGCTCTTGCTCGCCGCCAAGAACATCCTTGTGCCTCTGGGATGGCTCACCCGAACGTACTTCGTCGCCCTCTTTGCCGGCCAGTTTCTCCCGGCGGCGATCGGCGGCGACGCGGTGCGAGCGATCGAACTTGGACGTCGCACCGACGATGGGCCCGAGGCGGTCGCATCGGTGCTGATCGACCGGCTGGTGGGAGTCGTCTCGCTGGTCGTGCTCGCGCTGGTCGCGATCGCAATCGGCGACCACTCCGGCTACCGGCCGGAGGTGATCGCGGTCGAGGGGCTGTTCGGGCTCGCGGCGGCACTCATCCTGGCGCTGCTCTTTTCGAGCCGGCTGCGCGGTGTGGTGGCCCGTACGCTCGAGCCACGCGCGGGCGGCCACCGGCTCGCCGCCGGCCAGCGATTCTACGAGGCCCTGCACGCCTATCGTGACCACCGCCGCACCCTGGTGGCGGTGTGCGGGCTGGCGATGATCGTGCAGATCGCGCGCATCGGAGTGATCTGGATGTTGGTGCAGGCGCTCGACCTGCCCGTCAACGTCGGGGTGGTGCTGGTCACCGGCCCGGTCGTGTTCGCGGCGCTGGTGCTTCCTGTCTCTCTGAATGGGATCGGGGTGCGCGAGGCGGTGTTCGTGTATTTCCTGCGCGATCAGGTCAGCAGTTCCGAGGCGGTCGCGCTGGGATTCGCCTTCTTCGCCGTCGGCACCGCCACCGCTCTGGTGGGCGCGGGCGTGCTGGGCGTGCGGTTCGTTCGCTACGGCGCTCGTGGCGTGCGCCGGCGCACCGAGATCGAACCGCCGGCTGAGCACAACGACCGCGACAGCCTCGCCCGCTAGCCGGTTACAGTCACGCGATGCCGGCCGAGCATCTCCAGGGACGCGATTTCCTTCGCAGTGAGGACCTCACCGGCGAGGAGATCGTGCATCTGCTTGACCTTGCCGATCGGCTCAAGCGTCTCGTTCACGACCGGGTCGAGCACCGGCTGCTCCCGGGTCGCTCGCTGGCGATGATTTTCGAGCGCTCGTCCACGCGGACGCGGGTGTCATTCGAGGTCGGAATGCAGCAGCTCGGCGGCATCGCCGTCCCACTCACCGCCGCCGACACCCAGATCGGGCGCGGTGAGTCGATCACCGATACCGGTCTGGTGCTCGCCCGCTATGTCGATGGCATCGTGATCCGCACGGGCTCACACACCCGAGTCGAGGAGCTCGCAGCGGCCGCCGAGGTGCCGGTGATCAACGCCCTCACCGACGTCGAACACCCGTGTCAGGCCCTGGCCGAGCTTCAGACCATGCGGGAGCGTCTGGGGCCGCTCGCCGGTCGCCGGGTGGCATGGATCGGCGACGGAAACAATGTCTGCCACTCGCTGATGGTCGCCGCAGCGCGCGTCGGGATGCAGGTGGCCGTGGCCTCGCCGATCGAGTTCCAGCCCGACCCCGAGCTGGTACGAAGCCTCGGCGACGCCGTCGAGCTGACCACCGACCCTCGGGTCGCGGTCGCGGGCGCGCATGCTGTCGTCACCGATGTCTGGGCCAGCATGGGGCACGAGGAGGAGCGCGAGGATCGGGTCGCCAAGCTGGGCGCCTACCAGGTCAACGCCGAGTTGCTCGAAGGAGCCGCGCCCGACCACATCGTGCTGCACTGCCTCCCGGCCCACGTTGGGGAGGAGATCACCGACGACGTCCTGCACGGACCGCATTCGGCGGCGTGGGACGAGGCTGAGAACCGCCTGCACGTGCAAAAGGCGCTGCTCACCCTCTTGATGGGATGAGCACGCGGCGTCCGCTGCTCGTCGTCGACGGCGACTCGTACGCCCACCGCGCCTATCACGCCCTGCCACCGATCCCCGGCGCGGGTGGCCGGCCCGTCAACGCACTGGTCGGGGTGGCCAACCTGCTGGTGGCGTTGTGGACGGCCGAGCGGCCCCGTGCGGTGCTCGTATGCTGGGACACGGGCGGTATCCCGACGTATCGCAACGAGCTGTGGCCGGACTACCAGACCGGCCGCGAGTTCGACCCCGAGATCGTCGAGCAGCTCGCGGTGCTGCCCCAGCTCGTCGAGGCGCTCGGATTCTCGACCGCCAAGCATGCGGGCTACGAGGCCGACGATCTGCTGGCTTCAGCCGCGATGGCCGAGAGCATGGACGGCGGCACCGCCCTGGTGGCCACCTCGGACCGCGATGCCTACCAACTGGTCTCCCACGCGGTCACCGTGCTGGCACCCCAGACCGGCGGTAAGCCGCCGGCTCGGATCGGTCCGGCGGAGGTGGTGGAGCGCTACCGGGTGTTACCCGAGCAGGTGGTCGACTTCATCGCTCTGCGCGGCGACCCGTCCGACAAGCTCCCCGGAGCGGTCGGAATCGGGACGAAGACCGCCGCCGATCTCCTGCTTCGGTACGGGACGCTCGAGCACCTGATCGCGCATGCGGACGAACTGCGGCCCCGCCAGGCCGAGGCCGTCCGCCATCCGAACGTGCTGGTGTTTCAGCGGATCGCGCAGATGGACGTGGGCGCTCCCGTCACGCTACCCGCCAACGCCGAGCTGGACCGAGCCCGCGGCGCGGCGTTTGCGCGGGAGATCGGCGCTGACGCCCTCGCCAAACGCCTCGAGGGTGAATAAATGGTGCCTGGCACCATTTATTCACTCGACCGCCGAGTGCGACCGACGCCCCAGGCGAAGGCCTCGGCGGCTCTGGCAAGGATCGAGTGGTGAGCGGAGCGGAGGCGTGCCAAAGGCACGTTGAGCACCGCACCACCACGTGGGACGCCGCCAGAGGCGGCGAGGACCAGCCTGGTTATTCGCGGACGAGGGTGATGCCGTGGGCATCAGACTGGAGCACGCGCCAGCCGGGGAGGTGCGGGAGCCGCCGCGCGAGAGCCCCGTTCACGGTTTTTGAGATCACGATCTCCTGGTAGCCGCGGGTGACCGCCGACCAGCTCGGGGAGTCGAGCGAGATGAAGTGCAGGAACGGCATCAGCACGCGGGATGGATAGATCTCGTAGCGGATGTCGTAGGCGACACGCCCGTTCAGATTGGGGTACCGCCACAGGAGCTGGGGACCCGTGATCTCGTCAGCGAGGATGTTGACGTTCGGATGGGCCGTCGCATACGCATTGGCCGCCCGCAAAGTGGCCGCGGGCACCTGGGCGTCGAAGTGGCTCTTCGGTGTGGTGGCGAGCACCGCCGCGCTGCAACCCACGGCGATCACCAGCGCCGCCACGATCACCATGCCGAGCCGCCGAAACCACGCGGCGCCACCGCTGATCGAGAACGCGACCAGGCCGGCGATGAATCCTCCGAAAAGACACAGAATCTGGATGCGCAGCGACTGTCCCGAGCCGAAGGCGGTGACCGCTCCGAGCAGCATCATCACCGCTGCCGCGATCCCGAGCATGCGCGCCCGCGTCCGAGCCTTCCCAACCGCCGGCGGCGGCTGGTCAGCCGACGGAGCGACGGCCTCCATCAGATCGGCAAGCAGCACCGCGGCGGGGAACGCGAACCACACCTGGTAGCGAATCGCGTGGATACCCGCGACCGCGGTCACCACGGTCAGGGCCGCAAGTGGAATCGACGGCCGCACGCCGCGGCCGACGGCGAATCCGACGATCACCAGCACGGCAGCCACCATCACCATGAACACGAGACTCTCGCCCGAGAACGTGGCCGGGCCCCACTCGGTGACATAGTGAGCCAGGTTGGGGTTCTCCATCACCGACCGGTAGTAGACGCCGAGCGCGTGCGGTGAGTAGGTCGAGATCACCACCGCCGAGGCGGCAAATCCGAATGCGGTAGCGATGTACCGATCTGAGGAGTGATGATCGCCCCGGCGTCGCATCAGGATCATCCGGTAGAGCGCCCACGCCACCCCGATGCCGGCACCCATCAGCGCCGATCCGTGCACATTGGCCCAGAGAATCAGCACCGGGATCGCAAGCAGCACCGGCCACCGGAACCGATCGCGCCGGTCATCCTCGACCAGAATCCACAGAAGCCCGGCGAACAGCGGGTAGGCGAAGCTCTGACTGCGAATGAACGTATTGGGCTCACACACGAAGAAGGCGACCATGGCCCAGATCACGGCGCGCACGGGATCGACGCCGCGGCGCATGATCGTCATCGCCAGCATGCCGAACGCCGAGGCGATCAGGAGGCCGGAGAGCATGCCCACTCCCGGGTCGCCGGCGACCCGCCAAGCCTCGTAGAAGAGCCAATGGGCCAGCCACTGCTGATCGATCCAGGTGCGGCCGTGGCCGGCGACGGTGAATGGGTCGGTGGTCGGGATGCCGTGCTGGGAGATGAACCGGCCGGCGTAGAGGGTCAAGAAGGAGTCGGGCGCAAACACCCGCGAGGTGGTCATGATGACCGCGGCCAGGACCACGCCTGCGAAGCCCACCGCGACCGCCCAATGCGGCAACGCCCGCGCTCGCGACGGCGCGGGTTCATCGGTCGGCACCGAGATCAGGCGCACCGACTCGATCGGTGCGGTGACGCTCAATGCCGGCATCTCGCCCATGGGGTCTGGCATCTCCCAGGCTACATCGGCACCCACCGCCGCGCCTTTAGACGCCAGTTAGAGAAAGAACGACACCCCGGCGACCACCAACGCGACCACGTTTCCGATCATTCCGGCAAGCGCCAGTCCCATCTTTGGTGCGCCCAGGCGCGCGACCGTGAACCCCGAGAACCCGATCCCGATGCCAACCACCGCGATCACCGCCGCCACCAGCTCACACAATTGCCGCGCCGAACCCGAGAGTGCCAGCCCGACCACCGCCAGCACCAGGGCCAGCAGGCAGGCGATCACGCTGACGGCCGCTGAGGAGTTTGTCGGCTGTTGGTATTCGGTGTGAGGATTCATACGAAATGTTGACTTCGAGGTTTTGATCAAGATACCCTCCCTCGGAGGGCTTGTGGCTTGCCGCGGCCGCTCACACCGACCCCACGAATGAGCCAACCCGCACCCTCCACAGAATATGACGTCGAGTTTCGCGCGATCACCAAGCGATTCGGTGATCTCGTCGCGGTCAACGCCGTCACGCTGAAGGTGCACCACGGCGAGTTCCTGTCACTGCTCGGGCCCTCCGGATGTGGCAAGACCACCTCGCTGCGAATGATCGCGGGCTTCGAACAGCCCGACGAGGGCGAGCTCCTGATCGGCGGGATCGATGCCGTGGGCACGCCGCCATACAAGCGCGACGTGAACACGGTGTTCCAGGCCTATGCGCTGTTCCCGCACATGTCGATCCTCGACAACGTCGCCTACGGCCTGAAGCAACGTCGAGTCGGGAAATCGGAGCGCCACGCGAAAGCCCGCGAGGCGCTCGAGCTGGTACAGCTCACCGGTCGAGACAAGCACCGCCCCGGGATGCTCTCCGGCGGCCAGCAGCAGCGGGTCGCACTGGCCCGCGCGCTGGTGATGAATCCTCGCGTGCTGCTGCTGGACGAGCCGCTCGGCGCGCTTGACCTGAAGCTTCGCAAGGAGATGCAGATCGAGCTCAAGCGAATTCAGGAGCAGGTCGGGATCACGTTCGTGTACGTGACCCACGACCAGGAGGAAGCACTCTCGATGTCGGATCGGGTGGCGGTCATGTCCAACGGCCGGATCGAGCAGCTGGACGAGCCGCGAGTGATCTACGACAACCCGCTGACGCCGTTCGTTGCCGACTTCATCGGCGACATGAACTTCCTCGACGGCCAGGTGGTCGAAGCCGCCGACAGCGGCTACGCCGTCAAGGTGAGCGACAACGTCGCCGTGCGTGGCCGCGGCCCGGCCACCGTCGGGAGCGATGTCCGCGTGGGTATCAGGCCTGAGCGCATGCAGGTGCGCCCAGGGCCGTCCGACGGCACCGCCAACTCCGCGGCCGCAGAGGTCGTGACCAAGATGTACCTCGGCGATCAGGTCCAGATCGTCGCCGCCATGGCAGGAACACACGTGATCGTGCGCGAGCAGCGCGCGACCGCGGATCCCGCGCTCGACTCGATCGAGCCCGGTGACCACATCTCAATCCGCTGGGACGAAGCCGCTCCGCTGATCCTCGGCCATCCAGCCGACGTCCCGGCCCCCGAACCACAGGAGATCGCATGAGCGATAGACCCGACGAGCTGGACATCCTGGCTCCCGTCTCGACCAAGTCGAAGTTGGATTACCTGCACCGAGAGATTCAGCACGCCGCCGGCCGGCGGATCAACCGGCGTGAGGCGCTCGGTGTCGCCGGGCTCGCCTTCCTGGCGGCCGCATGTGGAACGACCACCGGCAGCTCCACCTCGGGCTCCGCCGCCGGATCGTCCAGCGGCCTTGCGGGCCAGCCCCTGGGCTCGTCGCTGCAGATCTACAACTGGTCGCAGTACGACGCCCCCTCGACCTACAAGGACTTCATGAACCAGCCGGCCGAGAAGGCCGCAGGACTCAAGATCAACGAGACCTACTACTCGTCGAACGACGAGCTGCTGGCCAAGCTGAACGCGGGCAACTCCGGTTACGACGTGATCGTCCCCAGCCAGAATGCCGTCGCCCAGCTGATCGAAGAAGGCAAGCTGCTCGCGCTCGACGACTCGCTGCTTCCCAACCTGAAGTATCTCGATCCGGCGTTTCGTAAGGCCTCGTTCGATACATCGGGCAAGTACCACATCATCAAGGACTACGGCGTCACCCTGTTCTTTTACGACAACACGGTCGTCCACGATGACCTCAAGACCATGCACGACTTCTACGAGGCGCTGCCGAGGTACGTCTCGAAGGGACGCACGAATATTCTCGACGGCGCTGAAGAGGTCGTTCCGCTCGCGCTGATGGCGATCGGGCTCGACCCCAACACCGACAGCGCCTCGGACTTTGCCAAGGTCAAGAGCTTCCTGCTCTCGATCCGCAATGGCGTCTCGACCATCGATTCGTCGAACTACATCAACGACTCCATGGCCGGCAAGATCATCCTGGGCCAGGGCTGGAGCGGCGACGTCCGCCGGATCATCCAGGCCCGCAAGAAGGAGGGCGACATCACGGCCGTGCTCCCCACCGGGGCATCCGAGATCTGGGCCGACAACTGGTGTATTCCCGCCGAGGCCCCGCATCCCGTGGCCGCCCACGCCTGGCTCAACTGGCTTATGACTCCCAGCGTCGCGGTCAATGAGATGAACTATCACAGCTATCCGATCCCGATTCCCGACGCGATCGCCCAGGTACCGGAGTCGACCAAAAAAGATCCGCTGTTCAACGTGCCGCGCAAGTACACCGACGGCTACCACTACATCCTCAACGTGAGTCCCAGCGTGGTTCAGCAGCGCACGCAGATCTACTCGGAGTTCAAGGCCGCGTGACCGACACGCCGCAGCCCGCGGCACGCAGTAAGCCACGCCGGAGGCGGTCGTTCGCGCCCCGGTATCCGGCGTGGCTGGCAGCCCCATCGCTGGTCTATTACCTGGTGTTCTTCCTCGGCCCGATGGCGATTCTGGTCGCGTTCTCGCTCGCCACCCAGACCGGCTTCACCTCGCTCACGTATGGGTTCAATACCGCTCAGTACCACCAGATCACGAACTCGTTCTACCTGAGCATCTTCGAGCGCACGATGGTGATGGCGGGGCTGGGCTCGCTGCTCACATGCCTCGTCGGCTATCCGGTCGCCTACTGGATGGCGCGGTATCTGAGCACCTACAAGCTGCTCGCGCTCCTGATCATGGTCGTACCGTTTTGGACGTCGTTTCTGATTCGGACATACGCCCTCAAGATCGTGCTCGACCCCAAAGGCTACGTCGCCCAGGATCTTGGCATCAACATCCTCAACACCAAGTACGCGGTCGGTATCGGGCTGGTCTACAACTACCTGCCGCTGTTCATCCTGCCGGTGTTCGCATCGCTCGAGCGGATGGACTGGACGCTGATCGAAGCCGCGACCGACCTGGGTGCGCGACCGTTCCGCGCGTTTCGCGACCACACCCTGCGGCTGACGCTGCCCGGCGTGGTCACCGGCGCGCTCCTGGTGTTCATCCCGATGTCAGGCGAATACATCATCCCCAACATCCTCGGCGGCGGCACCTACGAGTTCGTCGGCAACGCAATCGGCGACCAGTTTGCCTCCGCGCAGAACAAGCCGTTCGGCTCCGCACTCTCGATCGGGTTGATGGTGGCACTGTCGGTGTTCGTCTTGATCTACATCCTGTTCGCGACCAAAGAGGAGCAGTTCGGTGCGTAGAGTGTTCACCGCGAAACGGGGATTCACGGCCTGGGCGATGCTGACCTTCGCGTTCCTCTACCTGCCGATCATCGTGGTGGTGGTGTTTGCGTTCAACAAGCCCTCGGCGAGTTCGTTGCAGGCCGCCCACGTCTCCCAGTCGTGCTCGCTGCCGCCGGAGCAGCTCGGAAACGTCGCCGTCTGGAACGGCTTCCAGACGTGCTGGTTCTCGGCCGGACTGCATGACACCACCTATCTGCCCGCGATCGAGACCAGCCTGAAGATCGCCGCCCTGGCCGCGATCATCGCCACCGTTCTGGGACTGTGCGCAGCGCTTGCCCTGGCGCGCATGAAGCCGGTCATCCGAATCCCATTCGACGTGCTCGTCTACCTCACGCTGGTGGTGCCCGAGATCGTGATCGCCGTTGCCTCGCTGATCTTCTTCGTGCAGGCCAAGACCTATTTCAGCGCCTTCCCATCGCTGGGCTTTTGGACGATCCTGATCGGCCAGGTGGTGTTCAACGCGTCGTTGTGCATGCTGATCATCCGCGCCCGGTTTGTGGGCATGGGCGACAAGCTCGAGGAGGCGGCCTATGACCTCGGCTCGGGTCCGCTCTCCACCTTCCGCCAGGTGACCCTGCCGCGACTGTTGCCGGCTGTGATCGCCGCAGGCCTCCTGTCGTTCACGTTCTCGTTCGACGACTACATCATCCCGGCGTTCACGAACGGCACCACCAACACCTGGCCGATCGTCCTGTACTCGGCCGTACGGTTTGGAATCACGCCGGCGGTGAACGCACTTGCAACTCTGATGCTGACGATCACGCTGATCGCCATCGTGGCCACCGCGCTCTTGCTGCGTCGCAGCCGCGTCAAGACCGGCGGTCAGGAGTCTGCGGCGAGTTTGGGCTCGGCGCTCGGGCTCGGCTAGTCGCGCCGTCGCCGGGGACTAAAGTGACAGCGGTGCAGCTGTTCGAACACGAGCGAATCCTGGTCTGCCACGAGCAGACCGCGGGGCTTCGGGCCATCATCGCTGTGCACAACACCGTGCTCGGTCCCGGTCTCGGCGGCATCCGCATGTGGCCGTTTGGCTCGGATGAGGAGGCGCTCGTCGACGTGCAGCGGCTGTCCCGCGGGATGACCTACAAGAACTCGCTGGCGGGTCTGCCGCTGGGAGGTGGAAAGACGGTCGTGATCGGCGATTCTCGCACCGACAAGACGCCCGAGATGTTTCGCGCGCTGGGACGCGCGATCGACTCGCTCGACGGTCTTTACCTGGCGGCCGAGGACGTCGGCACCACCACCGACGACGCGACCGAAGTCGCCCGCGAAACGCGGTTCATCACCGGCCTCCCGCAAGCGGCGGGCGGCTCGGGCGACCCCTCGCCCATGACCGCCTGGGGCGTGTTTGTGGGCATGCGCGCGGCACTGCGCGAGGCCGGACTCGACCCCAGCTTCGAGGGTGTCTCAGTGGTGGTGCAGGGCGCCGGTCACGTCGGCGCGGCACTCGCACGGCATCTGCTCGACGCTGGCGCCACGGTCACCGTCTCGGACATCCACGCCGACCGGGTCGAGCCGCTGGTGGCCGCGGGTGCAGGCGCGGCGGATCCCGTGACCGTGCATACGCTGGAATGCGACGTGTTCTCTCCGTGCGCGCTGGGAGCCGTGGTGCGCCCAGAGACGATCGACGGCTTCCGTTGCAAGGTGATCGCCGGCGCTGCCAACAACCAGCTCCTGGACAGCGCCATGGGCGACGCGCTGGCCGAGCGCGGGATCGTGTATGCGCCCGACTTTGCCGTGAACGCTGGTGGAGTGATCAATATCGGCGAGGAGCTCGGACGGTCATACGACGCCGAGCGCGCATTGATCGCTGTCGGTCGCATCGAGCAGACGCTGGAGGCGGTGTTCGCACAGGCCCGCGCCGAGCGAGTGAATCCTCACCGCGCGGCCGAGCAGCTCGCCGAACGGCGGATCAGCGAACGTCAGGCCGAGGCCGAAGAGCCGACGCCGTAGGCCTGCATCGTGAGCACGATCCGGTCGCTGCGAAGCACCGCGTTGGGCTGCAGGCGGGAGTTCGGAAGGTCACGAGGCTCATCACCGCGGCGAGCCTCCTCGACCGTGACGGTGCGCTCCAGCAGGTCGAGACGCACCACGTACTCGTACCACGAGATGTCCCACGAGACGGTGATCAACACCGGCCGCGGCAGCTCGACGCCGCCTACCACCACGTTCACGATCGGATCGCCGAGGCTGCGCGAGATCGCGACCACCCGGTCGACGTGCTGTGAGCGGTTGAACGCTTCGAGGGCGTGCAGGCGAACGTGGCGAGGGTCTGACTCCCGCCGGCGGGCGTCGGCCAGCTCGTTGTAGCGCTCGCGCTCGGCGGCCAGCTCTTGCTCGAGCGCCGAGGTGCGGGCGGCGGCTCTGCCAACCTCGGCCGCCTGCTCGTCGAGCTGGGCGGCAACCGCGTGGTGGCGGGCGATCTCGGCCTTGTGCCCCGCCTCAGACTGCGCCGCGCGCTCGTCGGCGCGCCGCTTCTCGGTCTGGAGGGCCTTGAGCTCGCGCTCGCGTTTGCGCATCTCGTTGGTGACGTCTTTGAGCTCGCGCTTGACGTTTCGGAGCTCCCCGGACTGCTGCTCGGCCTTGGCCAGGGCGTTTCGCACCTGGTCGAGATCGAGCTCCACCGATTGCAGCTGGCCCCGTAGACGATCGATCAGCGATTCGCGCTCGCGCAGCGCCTGGTCGGGCGGAGGGTTGGCGTGCACCGCGACGATCGGCCGTCCGTCGGCGCGCCACCCGCGGCGATCAGCACGCTCGTAACAGAGCGGGCAGACTTTCGCGAACCGCTTCGACTGGGGATCCTGGTACAAGCGCGCAGGTTCGCCGACGAGTAGGTGTCGCCGACAAAGCGCGCAGCTGGCGGTGTCTTCGGTTGTACTTGCCATTCCGTCCTCCGAGGGGACCAGAGAGTCTAACCAACCATCGCAGGAAATGCCTGCTCAGCGGCGAACACGTCAGGTTTGCCACGCTCACGGCAGGTCGACGTTGAGCCGCACCGGCCCCGGACTGTACGCCGTCACGAGCGTCATCCCGTCGGGCGCCGCATGCGCTGAGGCGTCGTTGGTGGGTGACCACCACTGGGTGTAGCGAACGCGCAGCAGGTAGGTGCCGGCCTCTGAAACGCGCATGGTCACGTGGCCGGCTTTCATGCTCGTGACCCGGGCCTTCCCCGGCCCGGTGACGATCGGCGTGGCGTGCGGCAGCTTGTAGATGTCGATGTTTCCGACGTTGGCCATCTGCACCAAGCCGGATTTGCCGCTTCGGATCAGCCTGGCCTCGGCCCGTGCGCTCGGATCGAGCGGGCCGCGGGGAAGCAGCACGTAGCGCACGCCGACCGACCGCAGCCAGTGGTCGTAGGCGGTGGTGGTGAGCTTGGATTTGTACAGTGCCCCGTTCACCGGTAGGTCGTCCTGGCGGTACCAGCCGCGGGCGATGTAGAAGCCCGCTTCAGGCACATACAGCGCCTCCCAATGGCCCCAGTTGGCGACAACCTCGACGCGGTACTGGTGAGCCGAGGGGTGCTCGTGCAGATAGTCCAAAGCCGGCTGCCAGAAGCTCTTGGTGGAGCCCGGGTTGCTCCACGCGGTGCTCATGTCGCGCACATACGGTCCCACCTGAAGCACCAGCGCAACCGCGGCCACGATCAGGATCAACGGCGATCGGCGGCCGGCGACGTTTCGAGTCAGGAGCAGAAGCGGTGTGCCCGCCTCGACGAACAACCGTCCCGCGTTTGCCCCGACAGGGGCGCTGATCATGAACGCCGCGGCGTTGACCGCGAGGTAGATCACGAACATCGCGCGCAGCGAGCGCGCCTCCCTGCCCGTGCCCGCAACCAGGATTCCAGCGATGCAGAACGCTCCGATCATGAGCAGGTCCGCCCCACCGTAGGGGTAGGAAGTGTCCCCCGAGAACATGTGCTGCACCGTGACCGCCAGTGCCAGCACAAACACGAACGCGGCCAGCTCGACCCGGTGACGGGCGAGCATCGAGGTCAGACCGCCACCCCAGACGACCCCCGCCATGACCACGGCCAGAAGCGCGAGCGCCAGCGGCGAGAAGCCGAGCGTGACCAGTGCCGCCAACGCAAACCCGGCGCGCCAGCCACGCTGCACACACGCCAGTGCCACCGCCATCGCGGCGGCACCACACAAAAACGGATATGCGCCGCTGACCATCATGTTGTACGGCGCGACCACGGCCAGGAGCAGCGCCGGAGCCAGCGCGGCCTTGAACCCATACCGCGCGACCATCACCCATGCGGTCGCGGCCGACATCACCGCGGCTGCGATCACCGACAAAAGGCCAATCCCGATCTTGGCCGCCAGCGGATAGAACAGCACGCTGTAGGCGACGAACACGTACCGGCCCGAGTACCAGTCGTTGTTCCACAACACGAATCCCTGATGGCGATAGAGCCACGTTCCGAACAGGTGCGCCGGAGTGTCGACACCGGGCGGCCCAAACCAGTAGACCGCTGCCGCGACCGCCGCTGCAACCCCGGCTGCGGCCAGCGGAAGAGCCTCACGGTGCACAGGGAATCGAACTCTGAACACGCCGCGGGACGATACCCGTCGGGGTCGTTGGGGGGCGGTGCTCGCGATCGAGTCGATGGACACTGGAGGCACCTTAGGTGAGTCCGCCCATCCCCGCCGCCGAACGTTGCGCGGCGGGGATGGGCGACGACTCTCTACAACAGGTCTTTGACCTTCTTGACACCCTTGTCGATCTCGCTCTTGACCGACTCACCGGCCTGTTCGACCTGGCCCTCGTGCTTGGTCTTGGGATCGTCGGTGTGCTCGCCGACCTCTTCCTTGATCTTCCCCTTGACGTCTTTGGCGCTCTCTGGCATGTCGCTCCCTTGGTGGTGGTTCCGAGGAGGGACTACCCGAGGTGGGCATCTCCAAACCCGCCGCCACTCAGATCCGGTGTCCGCGGGCAGCCACCGGCCAGACATCGGTGACCACGCCGTCGGAGACAGCGACCAGCTCATCGGCGAGGTTCACGGCCGGGCAGATGTGAAACGGCGTGAACCGAAGCTTTTGACCGACCTCGACGACGACGCCTTCGCCGAGCTGCACCATCCCGTGCTCCTCGGTCATCCGCATCAAGGCCATTTCTGCGTCGACGCCGCCAGCGATCTCGGCCCCGGCTCCCCGATCGCTGCTGAATGTCTTTGACCCAGCATCGATCGTGACCCAACCGGGGCGCCTGGTGCTGACCACGGTCGTGAGCACCGAGGCCGCAACCTCATCCGGGCTCGCCACCCCAAGGCCGACCTGCATCCCGTCGTAGAACACGTATGTTCCCGCGCGCACCTCGGTGATCCCGTCGACCATGGCCACTCCCCGCCCGGTGATCGTGCCGCCGGCGGTCACATGCGCGACCGGCACTCCATCTGCGCGGAGCCGCTCGGCGACATCGACCAGCGTCTGCCCCTCGTCGCGCCCAGCCTCCTCGTTCGTCATCGCGCTCAGCCACTCCCCCGCCTTGCCGCGATGGGTGGTGACGCCCTCGAGCTCGACCCCAGGAAGCGATCGGATCAGGCGGGCAAAGTCGGCGATCTGACCGTGGTCGCCGGGGTCGAGGCCGACCCGGTGAAGCCCCGAGTCGATCTCGATGTGCAGCCACAAGGTCGTCCCCGCAGCAACCGCGGCCGCGCTCAAACCTCGCGCCTGAAGGTCGCTATCGACGTTGACGGCCACGTGAGCGTCGGTGGCCATCCGCGCCAGCCGTGCCCACTTGTCGGCCCCCACGGTCGGATAGGCGAGCACGATGTCGCGGCAGCCGGCGTCGTAGAAGACCTCGGCTTCGCTCGGCTTGGCCGACGCGATTCCGCACGCACCCAGGGCAAGCTGCCGGGCCGCGATCGCCGGCGACTTGTGGGTCTTGATATGTGGTCGCAGCCTGGTACCACTCGCGTCGATCGCGTCTTGCCACGCCACAAGATTTCGCTCCATCCGCGCCGCGTCGACGACCAGCGCCGGAGTGGGAATGTCCTCGACCGGCATGCCGCGCGTCACCGCCAACCCCTGAACTTCTGTACTCAACGACACCGCCTCTTCCAGAGCCTGGGGATGATCCTAATCTGAGTGCCGGTTCAGCGGGGCACGTAGCCCCCGACCACCGGGCCGGCCGGGGGCGTTGGTTGAAGTTGAAGTCCTTGACCAGATTCCCGAGGAGGGGAACGCTCTCCCGAACGGTCGGGCGGGGATCCGGGCGGCCGTCGGTGCGAGGGTTGAGCCGGCGCTTGCCCAGAAAGTCATCCTCGATGAACTTGAGGTACGCGTCGAAGCTCAGCACCTGGTGGTCGACGTAGCCGGTGCGGGCGTAGGGGCTGACGACGAGTCCGGGCACGCGCAGGCCGTATCCCTGGCCGTCGACCTTGGGCGGAACGACGTGGTCGTAGAACCCGCCCCAGTCGTCCCACGAGATGAAGATCGCCGTGCTCTTCCAGTCGGGGCTGTGCATGACGGCGTCGATCACCCGCGCCACCCACCGCTGCCCCGCGACGGTGGTCGCCGGAGGGTGCTCTGACGTCACCGAGTTGGGAATCACCCACGAGACTGACGGGAGAGTTCCCGCGGCGGCGGCCCTGAAGAACTTCGCGGTGGTGCGAATATCGCCGAGCTGGTGGTCGGCTCTGACCGTGCTGAACCGGGGCAGCGGATTCCAGATCGTCCCGTGGTGCGGCGACATCCGCACCAGCTTGCAGTGGTTCTGAACCGGGCAGTCGGGCGACCACCCCGGCGTGATGTAGTACCCCCAGCTGACGTGGTGGCGGGCGAGCAGATAGGTGATGTCCGTCCATGCGAACGGCCCATGCTGGGCCGGATACTTCTGATATGCGCGGCAGCTGAACGGATTCGCGGTGTGACATTCGGCGCTCCACGCCGAGACCATGTACAGGTGAGACGGCAGGCTCCATGCGAGCGATGATTCGAACATGTGGTCCTGGAGCACGTAGCGGTGGGCCAGCCTCCAGTACAGCGGGATGTCGGAGGCGTTCTTGTAGCCCATCGCAAACGGACGGGCGGGGACGCAGCCGTGGCAGCGTTTTGGATAGCGCAGAAAGCCGTCCATCCTGCCACCATCGATGTCCTTCTTGGCGGCCTCCTCGGAGTTTCTCAGCCCGCCGTGACCTGACACCTGACGTGGATCATGGAACGGGCGCACGCAGTGACCCAACTGCGGATCGGGGATGCACGCCGCGGGGTGGCCGTCGCGCATCGGTATTCCGTCCGCCCCCGGGTAGGTGCCGAAATAGGCGTCGAACGACCGGTTCTCCTGCATCACAACGATCACGTGCTTGATCTTGTGAATGCCGGCCTCAGACACCGCCGCGGCGCGCTCGGCGCCTTCCGACGAATCCCTGGCCACGACGGCCACCACCCCGCACACCCCAACCGCGACTGCGGCCATCAGCCAGAGCAGTCGGCGGGGTGTACCTCGCTGCATCCCCAGACTGTCGTCCTCAACCATTGGGGTGGAGTTGGGACAGTCCGAGAGTGATGGAGCGGACCGGGATCGAACCGGCGACCTCCTGGTTGCAAACCAGGTGCTCTCCCATCTGAGCTACCGCCCCGCGGTGAATGCAGCCCGAGTGTAGATCAGTGATCGACGATGTCGCTTCGGATAACCTGTAAGGCCCGTGCTTTTTGTTTGTCAGAATGGGCTTGCGGGCCGTTCACCGGTTGCACACAACCCCGCAAAATGCGGCTTTGAACCCGTTTTCGTACGACCGGAAAGCGTAATGTAAGGGCCTCATACGGGTTTTGTGAGATTCGGCCCTGAGGGGTTGAAAATCGCGCTGTGGAGCCGATCATGAGCAAATGCTCCCACACAAGAACCACCTCCTCACAGTCCTTGCACTCTGCGTTCTCGCCGTCGGAGTGGTCGCCGCTCAGGCATCCGCCGCGGTCACCGCCTCTGGCAACTCCGCGAAAGCGCACGTGTTCGCACACAGGACGTTCATCGATAACTTCAACGGGCCGCTCAAGGCACACAGCTGGACGCTCTACAACGGACAGCCCACCTGCTGCCCCGACTCCGGCTGGGCCAAGAGCCACGTCGTCGCCGAGAACGGCGCACTTCGGATTCGCACCTACCGCGATCCGGCCCGAGGTAACAAGTGGATCTCCGGCGGCGTCTCGATGGCCCGCATGGTCAATCAGACGTACGGCCGCTGGGTCGTTCGCTTCCGGATGCCTCGCGGCACCGGCGTCGGCATGGACGTGGCGCTGCGGCCCAAGGGCAGTGGCACCGTCGTCGACTGGATCGAAGAGTCGTCGAAGTACTCCACCAAGCGCGACACCGAGACAGCGACGCTCCACTACGGCAACACTCGCGTCCACGCCAAGGTGCACGCCAACTTCACCAAGTGGCACACCATGGTGCTGCGCTGGATGCCCAATCGGATCACGGTGCGTCTCGACGGGAAGACCTGGGCCCACTATTCCAGTCACATCCCGAGCGTGCCGATGCATCTGGTGATGCAGACCAACGTCGGCAGCAACGGCTTCAGCGGCATGATGCCGAACGCCTCGACACCTGCGCGGGTTGCGCTGCAGGTCGACCGCGTCTCGGTCTACCGCTACAACTAAGCCCACGCGAAATGGCGGGCGGCCTCGTCACCGGGGTCGCCCGCTTTTTGCTACAGGCTGCCGGCGGACTGAAGTGCGCGGATTCGCTGGGACAGCGTCCCGAGAATCGCGATCGTGATCTTCGGCTCTGATTCGAGCAGCTTCAGAAACGCGGTGCGCGGAATCACCATCAACAGCACCTCGGATTCCGCAACCACCGACGCCGAGCGGGGAGCGCCGTCCAGCAGCGACATCTCACCGAAGAAGTCTCCCACGGCCATAACCGACTTGTACGAGCCCGTGCGAACCGCGACCGACCCCTCCAGCACAATGTAGAACGCGTCGCCCGCGTCGCCCCGCTTGACCACTGTCGAGGAGCGGGGAAACCGCTTGGTGCGCGCGATCCCCTCGATGCGCTTGAGATGGCGGTTGTTGAGCCCGGCGAACAGCGGGAGCCCGCGCAGCACCGGAGACCACTCTGACGACATCTTGCCGGTGTCGGAGCGGCTTTTGGATCCGATGGGGACGGTGCGAGCCATGGCCGGACGAGTCTACCACCCGCGATCGTCTCCGCGAGATCTCCATTTGGTCACCACCATGCCGGTGGCGAGGCGGTAGTCTCGGCGGCGTGGAATACGACTACGACATGCTCGTGATCGGATCTGGCCCCGCGGGCCAGAAAGCCGCGATCCAGGCGGCAAAGCTCGGCCGCCGGGTGGCGGTGGTGGAATGCCTCCAGGTCGTCGGCGGCGTTTGCACGAACTCCGGCACGATTCCGTCCAAGACGCTTCGTGAAGCGGTCGTCTACCTCACCGGCATGGCCCAACGATCGATGTACGGCGAGAGTTACCGGGTCAAGGACGACCTCAAGATCGACGATCTGATGTGGCGGACACAGACGGTGATCGGTCGCGAAGTCGACACCGTGCGTAATCAGCTGGCGCGAAACCACGTGCACATGCTCAACGGCGAGGCCCACTTCGACGACCCGCATACGGTGGTGGTGTCGCTTGGCAACGACGAACGCCGGGTCACTGCCGGGCAAGTCGTGATCGCGGTTGGCACGCGTCCGGCCCGGCCCGAATCGGTGCGGTTCGACGAGCGCTCGGTGCTCGACTCCGACGGGATCCTCAATCTGCCCGCGATTCCCGATGCGCTGGTGGTGGTCGGAGCGGGAGTGATCGGGATCGAGTACGCGTCGATGTTCGCAGCGCTCGGCACCAAGGTGACGGTGGTCGAACAGCGGGAACATCTGCTCGAGTTTTGCGACCGGCAGGTGACCGAGGCACTCCAATATCACCTGCGTGACCTGGGGGTGACGTTCCGCTTCGGTGACGCCGTGGTGGGAGTCGAGGCCCACGACGGCGGCACGATCACGCATCTGAACAGCGGCAAGCGGATAGCGTCAAACGCGGTCATGTACTCCGCCGGGCGCCAGGGGGCCACTGACACGCTCAATCTCGACGCCGCGGGCATCGAGGCCAGCGGGCGCGGATTGATCGCGGTGGACGATCACTACCGCACGTCTGCCGACCACATCTACGCGGTGGGCGACGTGATCGGCTTCCCCAGCCTCGCGGCCACGGCGATGGAACAGGGCCGGTTGGCGGCCGCACACGCCTGCGGGATCGAGACCGGCCACATCTCCAAGCTTCTGCCGATCGGGATCTACACGATCCCCGAGATCAGCTTTGTGGGAAAGACCGAGGAGGCCCTGACCGACGAGCAGATCCCGTATGAGGTCGGGATCTCCCGATACCGCGAGCTGGCCAGGGGAGCGATCCTCGGCGACGCCCACGGCCTGCTGAAACTGCTCGTCTCGGTCGATGATCGGCGGCTCCTGGGAGTCCATGTATTCGGCACCACGGCAACCGAACTGGTGCACATCGGTCAGACGCTGATGGCATTCAACGGGACGGTCGACCATCTGGTCGAAACCGTGTTCAACTACCCCACGCTGGCGGAGAGCTACAAGGTGGCGGCGCTTGACGCCACGAACAAGCTGCGCACGATCTCGACCGTGTCGGCAAGCGCCGCCCTCGGCACCTGAATCGGCTAGCCGTCGCCGCGCTCGCCGTGGTGGCGATGGTGGCCGCCGCGACCGCGATCGTCGCCCGGCTCGGCGTGATTCTTGCCCCGGCCCCGGTCATCACCGGGTTCGACGTGCCGCCGGCCGTGTTGTGCCGGCTTCGCGACGTGGGCGGTCGAGGCCGTGGGGGCCGCGGCGGTATCCGAGCCGGTGGCGGCAAACGCCGTTCCGGCCAGACCCGCCAGCGCCACGGTGGCGATGGTTGCAATCACTGGTGCCTTCATCCTGTGTTCCTCCGTAGGTCGTTGATAGGGAAGAGACACCCGGCTTCCCAAAACTGTGCGGTCGAGTTTCACAAACCGATCGTGGCGACGCCGCGTAGCGGATTCACGTGGCCGTCTCACGCTCCGAGCTCCGATTCCCAACTGCCGGCGAGCAGCTGACCGAGCTGTACGACCAGCACGCCGCTGCGCTGTACGGCTACGCGCGATTCTTGACCCAAAGCGTGCCGGACGCCGAGGATCTGGTGCAGGTCACATTTCTGCAGGCCTTCCGCGTGCTTGAACGCGGAGACCGGTTCGACCACCCGCGGGCGTGGCTTGTGACCACCATGCGTCGGCGCGCGCTGAACCTGGCGCGCGATCGTCACGACATCGCCTCCGACGAGGTATCGACGGAGGCCGCCACGACCGATGTCGCGTCGAGTGCGGCCATGAACGAGCAGATCGCGGCGGTCCGAACCGCGCTGCACGACCTCCCCGAATCGCAGCGAAACGCGTTCGTTCTGCGTCATTGGAGCGGACTGTCGGCGCGCGAGATCGCCGAGGTGATGGACACCAGCGAGCCGTCGGTGCAGGCGCTTCTGAGCCGCGCCCGCAGCGCGCTTCGCTCCGATCGTCGGCTCGCGCGCGCCGCCGACGCCCTCACCGGCATGGTGTTCATCCCCGCCCAATCGGTTTCTGACAGTCTCGGCGAACTGATCCCCGGGTTCGGGGGAAACGCCGCCGGGATCGGTACGGTGGCCGCCACCGGAATCGGGGCCGGCAAGCTCGCGCTCGCGCTCAAGGGCGCGGTCGCGATCGTCGCTGCGACCGGCGTGGTCGCAGTCGGCCACGAGCGCCATCTCGATTCCCGCGCGCTCCAGGCCGCGGGCATCGAGCAGCCCGAACATCACGGCGGGTCCGGCGTTGACGACCACAGCGGGACTGGTGGCACGGACGATCACGGGCGGGGCCGAGGAGCTGGCGACGACACCGCCGGGCGCGGCAGCGACGGTCACGGCGGGTCATCGGGCAGAGGTGGTCGTGGAGGGCCCGATCAGCACGGCGGTTCCGGAGGTTCAAGCAAGGGATCCGGCGACTCCGGAAAGGGATCGGGTGGATCGAGCGGCTCCAGCGGTCGCGGAGGAAGTGGTGGCGGCCGGGGCGGGGGCGACGATTAGGGCGCGGCGGTCATCAGGTCGACTGACTGCCCGTCGACGACACCGGTGATGTGAGCCTTCGCGTTGGCCACGTTGGTCGGCCACCGCACGGTGAGACGACCGGAAGCTGCGCCCTTGAGCGTCACTCGCCCGGTGATCGTGAGCGCCACCCGGTTCCACACGGCGGTGCCGCTGACGGCCAGGTCGGACACGAACTTCAGGCCCCGCATCGAGATCGTCACCGGCCTCTGCGAGAGATACGGGCCGGCAGAGGTAAATGTCCCGCCGCGCAGGCCGTGGCCGTTGTATCCGTACATCAGCCACCAGCGTGCGAACGCGTCGGCAGTCACCTCACCGGCGACCCACGCGGCCTTGGCCTTCACGGTGGGCTTTGCCACCCCCGCGAGCCGCACCGGGAACGCAGGCACGGTATGGATCTCCTGTACGCGCGACGCACACGAGGTGTCGCCAGCGCTGAGCGTGTTCAAGAACCGGTGCACGATGCCCGAGACGCAGCCGTTGAAGTCGGCCAGGGCGAGCACGTGGCCGCTGTTTCGAACATGCACATAGGTCGAGTTCGGGAAGAGATTCGCCGCTCGTGCGGCGTCGGAGCTCGGCGTGAGCGTGTCGAGGTCGCCGTTGATCACCAGCACTGGCACATGCGGGATGCGCGCGGACTTCGGCAAGGCCGGATCAGCGACCGGCGGGCGCGGCCACAGCAGGCATCCGTAGACCAGCTGATGCTGATAGGCGGATTGCAGCCAATCGCTCTTCGTGAACGGTGCAAACACGTTGGGCGCGAGCTTTGACCGGGCGCTCGCGATCTGGGCGCGGCGGGCCGGAATCCTGGCTGACCGGTTCCAGATCGTGGGATAGTCGTGGCACGTGACGGCCTGCAGGGCGCCCACCGAGTACCAGCGCGCCGCCCCGTTATCGAGTTCCCCGAGATCCTCGCCGGCCAGCCGCAGAAGCGGCGCCGGGCGTCCGGCAAAATACGAGCGGCCGGCCGCGGCCAGATCGCGGTAGATGGCATAGCTCGAGCTGGCATCTACGGTCATCTGGGCCAGCGCGGCGCCATTTACCCGAACGTGGTGGGGCGCACCGTCGGCGTCGCGTGCGACCCCAACCAGCGGTTTCGCATCGAGCGCCAAGGCCAGCCGGTGAAGTTCGGCCAGAATGCCCGAGCAGCTGCCCCACCGGGCGCACACCGCCTGCCACGCGGCTCGCAGATCCGGGAGCTCGTTGCGTTCCCACGGATCGAAGCCCCCCAGCGAGAACGCCCCGTCCAGCACGATCGCGCGGGTCTTCACGGGGTGCCGGACCGCAAACGCCTGGGCGAAGTACGTGCCGTAGGAATCTCCGTACACGTCCACCTTCGAGATGTGCAGGGCGTCCAGGATCGCCTTCAAATCGTCGGCGGCCGCCCCCGTCCCGTAGGCATTGGCAGCCACGCCCAGGCGCCGGGCGCAGGCGCCGGTTGCCGCGGTGAAGTCGCCGATCTGCTGTTGCAGCCGGGGGCAGTCGATGGCGCCAGAGAGGCCGGTGCCACGGTTGTCCATGACGATCAGGTCATGCCGCCGATGCAAGGCACCCATCATGTACAGATAGGTCGAGGCCGAACCGGTCGAGCTGATGCCCGGCCCGCCCTCATCCGCCACCAGCGGCTCGAGTGCGGGTCGTGATCGGTTGGAATGCTTGTACACCCGAAAGACGACGGTAAGCGGTCTGCCGAGGGACGGGGCCTTGCGGTACAACGGAACCTGGATCGATCCGCACAGCACGTGACCGTTACTGCCACTGCACGGCCTCACCACCAGATGCCCGCGCGCGAGCGCAGTGCCGACGCCGGTGCTGGAGCACAGAGCGAAGGCAGCGAACCCCACGCAAAGGCAGATCCAGCGCTGCATCTGGGTGATTCTAACGGTCGCCGATTACATGCCGATGAAACCGTCGACGTCGAAGCGCTTGGCTCCGGCGGTGACGATCTTCAGCGTATGCGACCCCGAAGCAGCCCACGTGTGGGTGTAGAGCACGCGTCCCACGCCACCCGAGCAGTGCTCGTTGAGCGTCGCCGACAGGTTTCCGTCGAGGTAGATGCGGGCGGTGCCACGGCTCGAGCCGCACGAGCCCACAAACGCGACCGCGCGTGAGCTCGTGATTCGAGCGGTGACGGACAACCCCGATCGAGCGCCGTACTGCTCGCCGCCGCCGAGATACGCGGCGCCGTGGACAGTCGACCAACCTTTGCTGAACGTGATCGCGGCCCCACCGACGATCGCGGGCGAGAACGTCGGGGTCTGCGACCAGCCACTCGAGGTGCCGGCACAGTCGACCACCGCTACGCGGGCAGCGTGCGCGACCTTGTAGCTCGTTCGCCAATCGAAGCTCGTCGCTTGCGGATTGGAAAGCGTCGATCCCGTCCAGGCCGACCCCGATTCGCGCCCCACCTCGGTCTTGCACCGGCTTGCGGCATCGGTGGCCCAGCTGATCCGCGTGGGCACGAGCGACTTGGTGACGGTGCTGCCGTTCACGAAGGCGACTCGGGGCAACTGCGTGAACCGCGGCGCGTGATCGGTGGTGACGGCGACCGACGACCGGGCCGAGACGTTCCCGGCGGCGTCGACCGCGACCACCCCAAAGGTGTAGGTCGTGCTCGGATCAAGGCCGCTAACCGCATACGAACTGGTCGTCAACGGCGTGCCCAGCGGCACCCAGGTGCCGTCCTCGAACGTCGAAAGCCGGTAGCTGGAGACACCGACGTCGTCGGTTGCCGGCGTCCACTGCAGATGGGTGCCCGCGCTGGTGGTGCCGTGCGCCGAGAGCACCGGCATCGTCGGCGCGGTGGTGTCCGAGAGCGTGGTCACGGCGAGCAGCACCGGATCGGAGGTAAGGCCGTTCTCGTCCTCGGCCAGCACGCGGAAGCTGTATGCCGTGTGCGGGCTGAGGCCCGACACGACTGCGCCGGTGGCCGGCGCCTCGACGGTCGCCTCGGACTTCCACACCCCGCCGTTGAGCCGCTCGACGCGGTAATCGAAGGTCGAGTCGCCCACGCCCGGAGCGTCCCACGTAAACGCGACGGTGCTGAGCGCCGCCACCGCCGTGACATTCTGAGGTGAGGGCGGCGGCACCGGCGTGGTCACATCCACCGGCTGACTCATGGCCGACACGTTGCCGGCCGAGTCATACGCGGCGACGGCGTATCGATGGCTCGAGCCGGGGTCAAGCCCGGCGATCGAGAACGATGTCCCCGGCGTGACTGTCAGCGTCGACCACGCGCTGCCGTCGAACTCGAGTACGTGGTAGCCGGCAACCCCGTGGTCGTCGGTGGCCGCCGTCCACGCCAATGTGACCCCGGTCGGCGTGAGTGCGGTGACGTGCAGGTTCTGCGGGATGGACGGTGGCGTCGCGTCGTGGTCGTTCACGCTCCCCGTGACCGAAACCGTCTCCATCCCCGGCGCCGAATCGTCGGCATTCGTGTAGGGCACGTCGAGCGTATCCGAGTACTGGCCCGGCGCCAGTGCCAATCCGTTGAACTGGATCGTGACCTCGCACTGGTTCACGGGCCAGAAGGTGAAGACGTAGATGCAGTCGGTGTGGGTCACCGAGTAGGCGCTGCCATCCTCGAACGACGGCGTGCCCATCACCCAGTCGTGGGTGGAGTCGTTGGTCACCGTAACGACGGTCGAGTGGTTGGTGGTCACCGCCCCGAAATCGATGGTGTCGGGCGTGATCGACGCGCCGGCCGCCGCCGGCAAAAGCACGGCAGCAATCAGCACGAACGCAACCCCAAGCGCAACCCGACCCCGCAAGCTCTTCCCCCCATTGGAAGACAACGTGCATCACGTTGTCAACACATTCATCGGATGCAACCCGAAAATGCCTTAGGGGTAACGCGCGACCGTCGGTGAATAACGGTGCCTGGCACCGTTATTCACCGTTGGGCTGGTTACTCGGCCGAGTCGTCGGCCAGGATGCGGTAGAGCCGCTTGCGGGCGTCTCGCAAGACATCCTTTGCCTGCTCGATCTGGGCAGGCTCCCCTGCGTGTACCACCGAGCGGGCGGCGCCGATCACCTGCGTGACCAGGTCGCGCAGCTCGACCGCCTCGGCGTCGCCTTCACCCGCGACTGCCTCCCACGGCTTTGGCTCGGTGGCCGCCTGAGCGGCAGCCTCCGTGCCGGCCTCGGTGAGCTCGAACACTCGCCGGCCGTCCTGGTCGACGCTCTTGACCAGGCCCTCGTCCTGCAGCATCTGCAGCGAGGGATAGATCGATCCCGGGCTGGGCCGCCACACGCCACCGGTGCGCTCGGACAGCTCGTTCATGATCTGGTAGCCGTGCATCGGCTGCTCCGTCAGGAGTGCCAGAATCGCGGCCCGGATATCTCCTCGGCCGGCCCGCGGGCCGCGACCTCCGAAGAATCCCGACATTCCCTGTCCACGGCCGTGTCGGCCGCGTCCACGTCGTCCGTGCCCATGCCCCGTCATGCGGTGACAGCGGGCTTCTTGAATGACATATGCATTCATGCTCGTCCTTTCATCTGAGCTTTCATAATCCATCACGATATATCGCGATAGTCAATCTGTCAAATTCCCAGAACCCTGCGGCGACGCCCTATTCGGTGGCCGTGCGAGCCGCGTGCGAGTGCAGAAAGGCCGCGAACCGGCGCACGGCCGGGCGCGGCGTCGGCGTGCGGGCCATCAACACGTGGAACGGCCGATGCAGCGGAGTGCCGGGCGCCGGCAGCGCGAACAACGCTCCCTCGTCGAGTTCGCGAGCAACGGCGTGGCGAGAGATCAGGGTGATCCCCATGCCCATCAGCAATGCCTGCTTCAACGCCCCGTTGGAGCCCAGGGTCAGCCGCTCCGAAGGCTCGATCCGCTCAGCGGCCAGATAGCCCTCGAGACTCGCCCTGGTACCCGAGCCAGATTCGCGCATCAGCCACGGCGCCGCGGACAGCTCACCGTCGGGATCGCACCCCACCACGATCAGCTCGTTGTGGGCAAACGCCCGTCCCACGATGTCGCCCGCGGGTGGACGACCGGCGACTCCCAGGTCGGCGGTATGCGAGCGCAGCCGGTCGATCACGTCGCGTCGGTTTCCCACCTCGAGCAACACCTGGACCGAGGGCGCGGCGTCGCGGTAGGCCTGAATAGCGCTCGGCAGCAGATACTCCCCGGCGGTATTGACCGCGATCACATGGATCCGGGCGCCACCCTCATCCACCGCCTCGCGCGCCGCCTCCCCACCCTGCTCCAGCAACCCGAGCACCGCCTCGGCATGTGGAAGGTACGCGCGTCCGGCCGCGGTCAGCCGGCTGCGCCGTCCGTCGCGCTCGAGCAGCGCGACCCCGAGCTCGCGCCCGAGCCCCGCGACGGCGGCAGAGACGGATGGCTGCGACACATTCAGGCGCTCGGCAGCCCGCTGGACGGTGCCGCCTTCGGCCACAGCGACGAGGGCGCGGAGCTGAGTCATGGTCACTGACATAGATGAATCTCTATGAGTATATCGCTGATTCATTGGCATTACGCAGTGCTTTTGGGATACAACCTCTGGATGCCTGATCAGATCGCGCCACTCAATCCGCCCACTCGGCTGCTCTGCGGCCCGGGGCCGTCCAACGTCCATCCCAAGGTGCTCGAGGCCATGCAAGCGCCGATGCTCGGCCACCTCGACCCCAACTTCCACGAAACGCTCGACCAGCTGGTCGAACTGCTGAAACTCGCCTACCAACGCCAGGACGGTCTCACGCTGGCGCTCTCGGCCACCGGTACGTCCGGTATGGAGGCCGGATTGGCCTCCCTCACCGAGCCGGGTGACACCGTGATCGTCGCCGTCGCCGGCTTCTTCGGCGCCCGCATCGTCGAGATCGCGCGGCGCCATGGAGCACATGTGGTGGAGGTCGCCGTCGAGCTGGGACAGGCGGTGCCCAACGAGATGATTCTCGAGGCGCTCGAGCGCCACCCCGAGACCGGCCTGGTCGCGGTGGTGCATGCCGAGACCTCAACCGGTGTGCGGCACCCGGTGGCCGAGCTGGCAGAGGCGATGCGCGGATCCACGGCGCTGCTGATGGCCGACTGCGTCACCTCACTCGGTGGGATCGAACTCGACGCCGGCGGCTGGGGCCTCGACTACTGCTACTCGTGCAGCCAGAAGTGCCTGGGTGCGCCTCCGGGCCTCTCGCCGGTGTCGCTGTCGGAACGCGCGCTCGAGCGAATCGCGCGGCGGTCGACACCGGTGCCGTACAGCTTCGACTTCGATCTGCTGCGCAAATACTGGATCGACCGCCCGGCGGTTTACCACCACACGGTGCCGATCCTGCAGTACTACGCCCTTTACGAGGCGCTGCGGCTGACGTTGGAGGAGGGACTCGAGAAGCGCTGGCAGCGACACGCCGCCGCCGGCGCGCATCTGCAGACGGGGCTTCGGGCACGTGGCTTCGACCTGCTGGCAGATCCCGTCTACCAGCTACCGCAGCTGACGGCGGTATGCGTACCCGACGGCATCGACGGCAAAGCGATCCAGGCGCGACTGTTGGAGGAGCAGGGGATTGAGGTGGGCGGTGGGCTCGGACCCACCGCCCCCCCGATCTGGAGGGTCGGGCTGATGGGCACCAACGCCAACGTCGAGACCGCCGATCGGCTGCTGGCCGCGTTCGATTCCGTCGTCGAGTCCCGTCCCACTGCGCTTTCAACCGGAGGTAGATGATGGCCGTTCGCACCCGACTTCACCGCAGCGAGCTCGCGGTGCCCGGCTCCAGCACCCGCATGCTCGAGAAGGCGCCGAACGCCGGCGCCGACGTCGTCTTCCTCGATCTCGAAGACGCCGTCGCCCCCGACGACAAGGAACAGGCGCGCGAGAACGTGATCGCCGCGCTCAACGAGCAGGACTGGTCGGAGTGCTCGGTATCAGTGCGTATCAACGGCCTGGACACGCACTACTGCTACCGCGACATCGTCGAGGTGGTCGAGCGGGCCGGTGACAAGTTGGACACCATCCTGATCCCCAAGGTCGGCACTCCCTCGGATGTGGAGTTCGTCGCCACGCTCATGTCCCAGATCGAGGCCGCTCACGGGCTCGCGCCGATCAACCTGCACATCCTGATCGAGACGGCGCTTGGGATGGCAAACGTGGAGGCGATCGCCCAGGCCTGCCCCGATCGGCTCGAAGCAATGGTGTTCGGCGTGGCCGACTACGCCGCGTCGACCCAGGCCCGAACGACCAATATCGGCGGCGCCAACCCCGAATACTCGGTGCTGACCGACCCTGGCACCGACGGGCAGCGCGACCGCCATTGGGGCGACCAGTGGCACTTCGCCCTGTCGCGGATGGTGGTCGCATGCCGCGCGTATGGCCTGCGGCCAATCGACGGGCCGTTCGGCGACTACTCCGATCCCGACGGCTACGTGTCCGCCGCCCGCCGTGGCGCGCAGCTCGGCTGCGAGGGCAAGTGGGCGATCCATCCGTCCCAGATCGCGCTGGCAAACGGCGTCTTCACGCCCACCGACGAGGAGGGCGCGCACGCCCGCCGGATCCTCGCCGCGATGGAGCAGGCCGCGACCGAGGGCAAGGGCGCAGTCTCGCTCGACGGGCGCTTGATCGATGCCGCGTCGATCAAGATGGCCGAGAATCTTGTGCAGAAGATGGAGCAGATGGGGGCACCGGCGTGACCGCCCGCACACAAGGGCCGCTGGCGGGCATCACCGTGCTCGATCTCGCGACGATCTTCGCGGGGCCAAGCGCGTGTCGCCACCTCGCCGACTTCGGTGCCGACGTGATCAAGGTCGAGCGGCCGGGAACACCCGACGGCGCCCGTCATCTCGGCGAGACCGATGGCGATGACTCCTTCTACTGGCGCATCACCGGCCGCAACAAACGCCCGATCGAACTCGACCTGAAGGCCCCCACCGGCCGCGAGGTGCTGCTCGACCTGGTGCGCGCGGCCGACGTCTTGGTCGAGAACTTTCGCCCGGGCACACTCGAGCGGCTGGGACTTGGGCCCGAGGAGGTGCTGCTGGTCGAAAACCCCGGGCTGGTCGTGCTGCGGGTGACCGGCTACGGGCAGGACGGGCCGTACGCCAACCGGGCGGGGTTTGGGACGATGGCCGAAGCGATGTCGACCCTGGCCCACACCACCGGCGAGCCCGACGGCCCACCGACGCTTCCGCCGGTCGCCCTGGCCGATGAGGTCACCGGCCTGCAGGGTGCGTTTGCGGTACTCACGGCGCTGCGACATCGCGACGCCACCGGCGAAGGTCAGGTAATCGACCTGAGCCTGCTCGAGTCGCTGGTCGACGTGCTCGGCCCGGGACCGGGAATCCACCATCGCACCGGCCATGTCGACGGTCGGTACGGATCCCGGCTGGTGTTCTCGGCGCCGCGTAACATCTACGCCGCGAGTGACGGCCACATCGTGCTGTCCGGCTCGGCCAACGAGGCGGCGCTTCGGATCTTTGACGCAATTGGCCGCTCGGAGTTGAGACAGGACGAGCGGTTCATGACCTGCCCCATGCGGGTCAAGCATGTGGATGTGCTCGACGAGATCATCGAGTCGTGGACACGCACGCGCACCGTCGCCGAATGCGTGGACACGTTCAGCTCGGCGGGAGCCGCGTGCGGGCCTGTGTATGACGTCTGCGACCTCGTGAACGACGAGCACGTGCAGGCGCGCGAGTCATTCGTCGAGCTCGAAAGCCCCGACGGCGACGGGCCGGTGCTGCAGCTCCAGCCGGCGCCGAGGCTGTCGCGCACCCCGGGCGAGCTTCGCCACAGTGGATTGGCGGCGGGCGCGTGTACCGACCAGGTGCTCGCCGAGCTCGGATACGACGTCGAGACGATCGCCAAGCTGCGAAGCGACGGTGTGATCGGAGCCGCCCGTCCGTTGGTGGCGACCGGCAGCTAGCCTGCCGGCGCAGCGACCGCTGCGGCCACGATCAGATCCTCCCAGGCGACTCCCACCGCTTTGAACACGGTGATCCCAGAAGCCTTCGGCGGCGGTGCGTTCACGAGTTCGTGCAGGTCGCCCACGATCTGGTCGGCCCTGAACGCGCCTTCCGCGATCGGGATCTGAAGGTCGCCGGCCTCCTCGAGCACTGCCTCTCGGTCGTCAACGTAGAGCCGCCCGCGGGTGACGGTGACCGTATCGATCTCGCGGGTGTGCGGCTGGTATGACCCGATGGCGTTCACGTGGGTGCCCCGCCCCAGCAGCTCGCCGTCAAACAGCGGCTCGGCGGCGGTGGTGCAACAACAGACGATGTCGGCGTCGACCACATCCTCTGGCGTTCCCGCCCGGGCGTCGAGCCCCGCGGCCCGAACCTCGGCCAGAAGCGCCTCCACCCGCTCCGGCCGCCGGCCGACCACCGTCACGCGCGAGATCGGACGCACCGCCCGCATCGCCTCGATGTGCGAGCGCGCCTGAACACCTGCCCCGAACACAATGAGGGAGTTCGCATCCTCGGCCGCGAGATACCGGGTGGCGAGGCCCGAGAGCGCGCCGGTACGGATGGCCGTCAACTCGGTTCCGTCGATCACCGCGATCGGTTCGAGCGTGCCGGGCGAAAACAGCACGTACATACCGTGCACCAGCGGCAATCCGCGCGAGGGGTTGGACGGCTGGATCGTCACCAGCTTCACGCCCGCGGATCCCGACGCATCGGTTGCGGGCATCAGCACCAGCACGCCGTCACCTGCGGCGACCGTCGCGCGCAGTGGTACGGCACTCGGGGGTGCGCTTCGCAACCCGGCCTCGAGCGCGTCGATCGCCGATCGCATGGGCAGCCGGCGTCGCAGCTCCTCGGCGTCGATCCACATCGTCACACGACGTTTCGCTCGGGGCGCGCCATCCGACCGTCAAACCGGGCCGCGGAGAGGGGCGTGACATCGACGAACGGCTCGCGCTCGAGGTAGAGATCGCGCACGATCTCGCCGATGGCGGGGCCTTGCAGAAACCCGTGGCCGGAGAACCCCGTCGCATACAGAAACCGTGCCGGCGCCGACGCTTCCCCGACGATCGCGTTGTGGTCGGGCGAGACCTCGTACAGCCCCGCCCATCCACCGGCGATGCCGGCCTCGGTGATCGCCGGTGCCCGCCGCTCGGCGACTTCGAGCAGGGCCGGAATCCAGTCGTCGCTGGTTTCGAGGTTGAACCCCGGCGCCTGGTTGGGATCGGCCATGCCCATCAGCAGGCCGCTGCCCTCACGATGAAAGTAGAAGCCGGTGGTGAAGTCGATCGTCATCGGACAGTGCTCAGGGAGGTTGGCGATCGGCTCGGTGTGGAGAATCTGACGCCGCACCGGAGTCACCGGCAGGGGCACGCCCACCATCTCACCGATTGCTGCCGACCACGCCCCCGCGGCGCACACCACCGCGCCGGTCTCAACCACTCCGCGGCTGGTGACCACCCCGGCGATCCGGTCGCCGCGTAGGTCGATCGATTGCACCTCACAGCCGGTTTCGATTGAAGCGCCGGCTGCGCGAGCGCCCGCGGCATAGCCATGGACAACGGCCTCGGGTGTCGCGTGGCCGTCGTCAGGCGAGTATGCCGCCGCGAGCACATCGTCGACGTTGATCAGCGGCGAGAGCTCGCGCGCCTCATCCGGGGTGATGATCCGGCTCGGTACTCCCAGCCGGTTTTGCATGGCCACGCCTTCGGTGAACGACTCGACGTCTTCCGTGCGGGTGAGCAGGAACAGGTAGCCCACCCGGCGCAGATCGATCTCCCAACCCGGTCGCTCCCCAAAACGCGCGAAGGCCTCGAGGCTGCGCGCCCCGATCTTGACGTTGAGCGGATCGGAGAACTGTGCCCTCACCCCTCCCGCGGCGCGGCTGGTGGAGCCCTCAGCGAGCTGTCCGCGCTCGAGCAGTAGCACGTCACTGACGCCGGCCTCGGCCAGGTGGAAGGCGATGCTGGTACCCATCACGCCACCGCCGATCACCACCACCGACGCTCTATGCACGGCGGGCCGTCGGCGATTCACTGCAGTCGGGCCGGTGGATCTGAAGCAACCGTTCGTGATCGCGGTCGATCTGGATCGTGGCGTGGGTGATCTCGTGTTCGGCCAAAAGATCTTGGGCCGCGTGCAGCAGGTGATCGTGATCGGCGCCGTCGAGGGCGACGATATGAACCGCGACCGCCACCATGCCGCTCGTAATCGTCCACACGTGCAGGTCATGCACCTGCTTGACCCCGGGCAGCCGGGCGAGGCCCATCCCGATCTCCTCGACGTCGACGCCGGCCGGTGCCACCTCCATCAGCACTCGCACCGAGTCGCGGATCAGGGTGAACGAGGTGGCCGCCACCAGCACACCGATGGCGGCGGCGATCACCGGGTCGGCCGATGGATACCCGGCCAGCACCAGCAGCCCGGCAACCACCGCGCCGGCGGAGCCGAGCAGGTCGGCCCCGGCGTGGATCAGGGCGCCGCGCAGGTTGAGATTCTCGCGATCGCCATCGCGCAGAAGCACCCACACGGGAATGCCGTTGGCGAGCAGTCCGATGCCGCCGACGATCACGACCGCCCAACCGGTGACGGCCGGCTGGGTGCCCACAAGCCGCTCGAGCGCCTGCCACACGATCACGATGCTGAGCACGATCAACGTCACGCCGTTGACGAGCGCAGCGAGCACCTCGGCCCGGCGCCAGCCGAAGGTGCGTGCTCCGCGGGCCGGGAGTCCCGACGCCCACGCGGCCGCGAGTGCCAGCGCAATCGCAAACCCGTCGGAGACGTTGTGCACCGCGTCGGAGATCAGCGCGAGGCTGCCGAACAGATAGCCACACACCGCTTCGACCAGGCCGAACGCGACCGTGAAGATCAACGCGATTCGAAGTGCCCGCCGACTCCCGGCGGCGTGGGCATGACCGTGGTGCGCGTGCGAATGTCCCACCGCCAGACCGTAGCATGTAACGAATCCGTGCCAAAACCGTGCAGTGAATAAATGGTGCCTGGCACCATTTATTCAGGGGTTGGTCACTAGACTCGGGGCGTGACGCTGATCGCACTCAAGGGTGGAGTCAAGTCGTTCGGGGCGCGGAGGGTGCTCAACGACCTCGATCTCGAGGTCGCAGACACCGCCCGGATCGGAATTGTCGGGGCCAACGGCTCGGGCAAGTCGACGCTGCTACGAATCCTGGCCGGACTCGAGCAGGCCGACTCAGACCCTCCGGTGCGCCGGCGCGACATGACCACCTCCTACCTGCCCCAGCTCGTGGGCGCCGATGCTCGCACGCCACTGGCGATCGTGACCGCAGCCCGGCCTCAACTCGCCCAGATCGAAACCGACCTCGATCGCTGTGCGACCGAACTCGCCGACCCCGAAGTCCACGCCGACATGGATCGAATGACGCGGGTGCTGCGACGCCAGGAACGGCTGCTGGCCGAGTTCGAGCGGCTCGACGGGCACGCCTTCGACGGGCGCGTGCGGTCACAGCTCGAAGCGCTCGGGATCACCGAGGACGAACTCACCCGCCCGACCGCCGAACTCTCGGGCGGTAAGCGCAAGCTGACCGCGTTGGCCGCATGCCTGGTCGCCGACCCCGACCTGCTGCTCCTCGACGAGCCCGAAACCCACCTCGACGCCGTCAGGCGAAGCGCGCTCGAGAAGGTCATCCGCGGCTACCAGGGAGCCGTGGTGATGGTCTCCCACGACCGCTACATGCTGGACGAGACCGTCTCGGCCATCGCCGAACTCGAGTCGGGCGCCGTGCGCATGTGGCCGGGCAACTATTCGAGCTACGTCGCCGCCCGCGAGCTGGCGCTGCTCCAGCAGCAGGACGAGTGGCGGGCGCGTCAGAAGGAGATCGAGCGGCTGAACGACGCGATCCGCCGCTACAAGCAGTGGCGGGTCGTATCGGACGACCCGCGCCACACCACCCGGATCAAGAACGCGGAGCGGCGGATCGAGCGGCTCGACACCGTCGAGCGGCCGGTGCTCGAGCGCCGCAAGATCGGGCTCCAGCTACGAAGCGCCGAGCGCGGCGGCAAGCGCGTCGTCGACCTGCGAGGCGTGACCGCGGCATTTGACGGAGATCCCGTGCTGATGGACGTCGATCTCACGATCTTCCGCGGCGAACGACTGGCCGTGATCGGACCCAACGGTGCCGGGAAGAGCGTGCTGCTGAGCCTGATCACCGGCGCGCTCGAGCCGTTCGCCGGTGAGCGCTGGGTCGGGCCGTCGATCAAGATCGGCGCGCTCGCCCAGGAGCACGCCCCGGCGCCGGCCAACGACACCCCGGTCGACGTGATCCGCCGCCAGCGACCGTGCCCGGAGGAGCAGGCGGTCACCGCCCTGATGCGATTCCTGTTCACCTACGAGCAGGTGCGACAACCGATCTCGTCGCTGTCGGGCGGCGAACGCACACGGCTCGAGCTCCTGCTTCTGATGCAAAGCGGCGCGAACTTCCTGGTGCTCGACGAGCCCACCAACCACCTCGACATCGACTCGGTGGAGATGCTCGAGGGCGCGATCGAGCGCTACGACGGCACCGTCGTGTTCTCATCCCACGACCGCTACTTTCTCGATCGAATCGCCGACCGCACGCTCGAGGTGCGTGACGGTCAGACGCGCGCCTACGAGGGCGGGTATTCGAGCTGGTATGCGCGCACCGGCGGACTCGCCCTCACGTAGCTGCCCGACCGCCGGCAAACAGCGAACTCGAGAGCACGTAGAAGGCGGCGATGGCAGCGAATCCTGCCAGCGACACCCACGGATCGATGAACGCAACCAGCGTGGCGGCGCCGTAGATCAGCGGGCCGATCGCGTACGAGCGCGTGATCCCCGCCGCCTCGGCCTCGTCCACCACCTCGGTCATGCAGTTTCGCCGGCCGTAGTGCCAGATGACGTTGTACATCACCGCCAGCGCGACGCCCGTGCAGCCGTAGAACAGCGCCGCCGTGGTGAGGTTCGCGTCGGTGCGCGGCTCCTTCAGGGCGGCGGCGACCACGCCGGTGGGGAACGGCACGAAGGCCACCACCATCAGAAAGACGAGCGTGAGAAAGAGAAATGCTCGATCGACGCGATCGAAGTGACGCATCAGCACGTGGTGGTTGACCCACAGCACGCCGATCGTCAGGAAGCTGACCACGAACGCCACCATCGCCGGCCACTCGTGGTGGAGCGCGTTGGAGAGCGAACCGGTGCCCACATCGGGGACGTGCAGGTCGAGCACGAGCAGCGTGATCGCGATTGCAAAGACGCCGTCGGAGAACGCTTCGAGCCGGTTCTTGCTCACGTCGCCTGCATCCGGCCGGCGTCGATGATGCGCTGCAGGAACTGCTGCGTACGTGGCTCCTGGGGATCGCGAAAGATGGCATCGGGCGGGCCCTGCTCGAGAATCACCCCGGCATCGAGAAAGCACACGCGGTTGGCAACGTCGCGGGCAAAGCCCATCTCGTGGGTTGCGATCACCATCGTCATGCCCTCGGCCGCGAGCTCACGTACCACCTGGAGCACTTCGGCGACAAGCTCGGGGTCGAGTGCGCTGGTGATCTCGTCGAGCAGCATCAGCCCGGGTTTCATCGCGAGTGCACGCACGATCGCGACCCGCTGCTGCTGGCCGCCGGACAGATGGTCAGGGTAGGCGGCGGCCTTGTCGGCCAGCCCGAACCGCTCGAGCAGCTCGAGCCCGGCGGCCTTGGCGTCGCCGCGCGAGACCTTGAGCGCCTTGCGTGGCGCCAGCGAGACGTTCTCGATCACCGTCATGTGCGGAAACAGGTTGTAGGACTGGTAGACGATCCCGATCTCACGCCGCAGCCGGTTGAGGTCAACGCCGGGTGCGGTCACCTCCTGATCGCCGACCATGATCCGCCCCGAGTCGATCCGCTCGATCAGGTTGACACACCGAAGCAGCGTCGACTTGCCCGAGCCGGACGCTCCGATCAGGCACACCACCTCGTGATCGGCAACGTTCAGGTCGATGCCCTTCAGCACCTCGTTCTCACCGAAGCTCTTGTGCACCTGTTCCAGGACGAGCGTGCTCACGCCGCCCGGCCCATCTGCTGGCGGCGCCGCTGGCGGGCCACCAACCAGTCGGTGAAGCGCGCGAGCGGAATCGTCAATGCGATGAAGAGCAGCGCGGCGACGAAGTACGGGGTGTAGTTGAACGACGACTGGACGGCGATGTTCGACGCTTCGAACGCCTCCACCGGTCCCAGGAGGCCCACCAGCGCGGTGTCCTTCTGCAAGCCGATGAAGTCGTTCAAAAGCGGTGGCAGCACCCGCCGCACCGCCTGGGGCAGGATCACGTAGCGAAGCGACTGACCGCGGCTCAGGCCGAGCGACCGGGCCGCGGCCTCCTGGCTGGGATGCACCGATTCGATGCCGGCGCGGTACACCTCGGCCACGTAGGCGGAGTACACCAGCACGAGGGCGACCGTGCCCCAGAACACCGGCGCTGTTCGGCACCCCGGAGAGCTGGAGCGCCGGCACTCCAAACCCGAGGATGTAAATCACAAGGATGGTCGGGATCCCGCGAAACAGGTCGGTGTAGACCACGGCCAGCAGCCGCAACGGGAAGAACACCGGCCCCGGCAGCCCCCGCAGCACCGCGATCCCGAGCGCGACGATCAGGATCGCCACCTCCGCCACCGAGAAGATCTTGACGTTCAGCCAGAAGGCGTCGAGCACCTCGGTGAAGCTGGTGCGGAAGTAGTAGCCGTTGAAGAACGACTGTTTCACCGCCGGCCAGCCCGTGGAGTTGACCACCGCCACGCCGACGACCACGAACAGCACCACCGTGCTGGTGAGCGCGATCAGCACGTATCCGAGCCCGCTCGAGCCGCTCCCGAACAGCTTGGAGCGCCTCCTGCGGCCGCCGACGTCAGCCATCGGCTACTTGAGCACTGGGGCGCCCGCGTCCTTGGACAGCCACTGCTCCTGGATCTTCGCCAGAGTGCCGTTGTCGCGCAGGGTCGCGAGCGCGGCGTTGACACACTGGGTCAGCGGGCTGCCCTTGTCGAGCACGAGGCTGAAGTGCTCACCGTTCCCCGCCGGTGGCGCGAACTGTCCGACGAGGTGGCCGTTTGAGAGCTGGACGTTGGCCATGTAGTACGCGGTCGGGTAGTCGACCACGATCCCATCGACCTGCCCCGCCTTCAGCCCGGCCAGTGCGTCGTTGGTGGTCGTGTACACCTGCGGCGGATTGCTGGGCTGGATCGTGTTGGTGATGTAGTCGTAGCCGGTCGTGCCAATCTGGGCGCCGAGCTTGTACTGCTTGAGGTCGGCGATCGACTTGGCGCTGTCGATCGGCTTGCCCGCGAGTGCCACCACCGCCTGGCTCACGTCGTAGTACGAGGAGCTGAGGTCAGACGCCTGAGCACGGTGCGGCGAGTACGACACCTGCGCGAGATAGAAGTCGAAGTTCTTCGGCCCGGGGGCAAACGACTTCAGAAATGGCGTCACCGACCACACAACCTTGCTCTTGGGATACCCGAGCTGCTGGGCGACGGCGTAGGCCGTCGCGCTCTCGAAGCCCTGGTCGTTGTAGGGGTCGTGGTTGTACTGGCCCTTCCACACATGCCCGGCCGGTCCCAGGAAGTACGGGTCGTAGGCGGGGTTGTCGGTACCGACCGTCAGCGTGCCCGGCGTGATCGTGGCGAGCTTGCCCTTCGCGCAGGCCGTCGTCGTACCCGACGTGGCGGTGGATGACGAGCTGCTGGTGCTGCTTCCGCACGCCGCGGTGATGACCGCGAGGACGAGCGTCACGACTATGAGGAGAGGCTTCTTGATGTGGATCACCCGGGGGTTTAAGGGGGGAAGCGGAGGGTCGCAGCATATACCGTCGAAAGTAGACTGGAAGCCATGAGCGCGACCGCGGAACGCGAATTGAAACTTGGAGCAGATGCCGACTTTACGTTGCCCGAGTTTCCCGGCCAGCCGCTGGCCGCGCGCACGTTCATCTCCACCTACCACGACACCCCCGACATGCGCCTGGCGAGGGCCGGGATTATCTTGCGTCGTCGGGCCGAGCACGACTCGGTCGCCTGGCAGCTGAAGTTCCCCCGCGGCCGCCGCCGGATCGAGCTCGACCTGCCCGGCGATCGCGATGTCGTGCCGATCACGATCACCGAGCTGCTGTTCGCGTACGCGCGCGGCGCCCCCATCGCACCGGTCGTGGCCCTGCGCACCACCCGGGGCGGTATTGCCGTCCACGATGGCGACCGGCGAATCGCCGACGTCGTCTCGGATGTCGTCGACGTGCTCGACGGTGACATCGTTGTCGCGAGCTCCAGCGACATCGAGATCGAGCTGGTCGATGGCGACGAGCACGCGCTGCGCGCGATCGAGGAACAGCTGCGTGAGGCGGGCGCCCGCGACGCCGACCACCGCTCGAAGCTCCAGCGCGCACTTGATCTCACACCGCTCCAGGCCGCTGAGATCTCCGACGACCCAACCCCAGCGGAGCGCCTCCAGGCCGTGGTTGCCGTGCAATATCGCGCCATCCTCGCAAACGACCCGGGCACCCGGCTGGGCACCGACGCCGAGCACCTCCACCAGCACCGGGTCGCGGTTCGGCGACTGCGATCCGTGCTGCGAGCCGCCGCCCCGATGCTCGACCCCACGTGGACGAAGTCCACCCGCGACGAGCTGCGCTGGGCCGGAAATGCGTTGGGTCCCGTGCGTGATCTCGACGTGTTGATCGACCACCTGCGCGCCGAGATCGCGACCCTACCCACAGCTTTTGGCCCGGACGATCCCGAGTCCCTGGGATCGGCCCCCCTGATCGATGCGCTGGAACGCGAGCACGAGCGGGCGCGGGCGGCGATGCTCGAGGCGCTGCGGTCGGATCGCTACCTCCGGCTGCTCGAGCTGCTCGAGGCGGCGGCGGCGGCGGTGCCAATCACGGATCCCGACGTCTCGCTCCAAAAGCTCGCCCGTAAGGAGTTTCGAAAGCTGAGACGCGCAATGAAAGCGCTCGGCCCGCTCCCCACCGATGAGGCGGTGCATGCCGCCCGGATCAAGGTCAAGCGTCTGCGCTACACCGCTGAGCTGGCCGCCCCCTTCGGCGGCCCCGAACTCGAGCAGGTGGTGACCGAGACGCGTACCGTCCAGGATCTTCTCGGTGACCACCAGGACGCCCACGTGGCCGAAGAACGCATCCGTACCCTGCTTGCCACCGCACTTCCAGCCGATACGCACCTCGCCGCCGGGCGCCTGATCGAGCGTGAGCGGATCCGGCGGCGCACAATCCGGCGCGAGCTGCCGGGGGCATGGGAAGCACTCGCCGAAGCTGGACGGAAAGCATTTCCGTAGCCGCTCCCATTCTGCTCGTCCGCCACGCGAGCGCCGGCCGACGTGAGGCGTGGTCCGGCCCTGACGATCAGCGACCGCTCGACGCGCGCGGCCGGCGACAGGCGGTGGGGCTGGTCGAGACGCTCTCGGAATTCACGATCGACCGCATCCTCACCAGTCCGTTCGTCCGATGCACCGAGACAGTCGCACCTCTGTCCGCGGCGCTCGGCCTCGAGGTCGGAGTGACCGACGCGCTCGCCGAGGGATCGCCACGCCCGATCCTCGAGGATCTTCTTTCCGAACTGCGGGGGAGCTGTGCGGTGCTCTGCACCCATGGCGATGTGATCAGCCGTCTGATTGGCCATCGCCGAGACTGCAAGAAGGGCGCTGTGTGGGTGCTCGAGTGGGACGGCGAGAGCCCCGAACCCAGGCGCTACATCAAGCCACGCGAGTAAGCGTCTGGGAGAGCAACTCGTCGGCAAGCCCCTCCCGCAGACCGCCGCGGGCGACTTCCATCGGCACCCCGACGAGCGCTTGGACTTCGGCGAGGATCACCGCACCCGCGGCCACAGTCTTGGCTCGGTCGGGGTCGATACCGCCCCGCTTGGCGAGCTTTGCGGCCGACATGCGCGTTGTCAGCTCGAGCGCCTCGGCAAGCTCGTCGGCACCGAGCGTGCGGCCGACCAGGCGCCGCAGCGCCCGTGCGGCGCCGCCCGTGGCGAGGCCAAGCGCAACCTCGGGCGGATTGTCGCCGGCCAGCACTGCGCGTACGTAGTCCCGCGCTCGGCGCACCTCCCGGCGGCTGGGCGGATCTCCGTCGAGATGGCGGCAGGTGAGGCGTAGCGATCCGACGTCGTAGGAGCGCAGCCAGGCCGGCAAAACCCCGCCGTAGCCCACCGCGAGCTCGGTGGAGCCGCCGCCGACGTCGCACACCGCAACCCCACCGTCAGACGGGATCGGCACGCCGCGAAGGGCTCCGGCGTATGCCAGCCGTCCCTCCTCCTCCACCGACAGCACCCGCGCGGGCAGCCCCGCGGCAAACTCCAGCTCGGTGACGAGCTGATAGGCATTCTCGCTCTGCCGTCCCGGGGCGGTGATCACCAGATCGATCAGGTCGCAGCCCTCGTCGCGCGCGGCCGCGGCGTAGCGCGCCACCCGCCGGGCGGTGGCTGTCCGCTTGGGCCGCGACACGATTCCCGATCGCTCGATCGCCGCCCCCAGGCCGAGCTGCGCACGCTCCGCGAGAACCGTCTCGAGTTCGCCGTCGTCGCCCTGCCTGGCAACCAGCAAACGCACCGTGTTTGAGCCCACATCGATGATGCCTACCTTCATGCTCTGTAAGTGTGCACGCAGCATCGGTCGGCAATGGGTGCGATTTGGGGAACGAACGGTGAACAGTTGGAAGTTGTAACCTTGCGGCGTGAGCACCCGTGGCGGGATAGACCTTGGTGGAACCAAGATCCAGACGGTGGTGGTCGATGACAGCAACGCTGTGATCGGCCAGGCACGTCACCCGACACCGAAGGACTCCGGGCCTGAGGGTGTGGTCACCGCCATGGCCGACGCCCTCAAGGAGGCCGCTCAGGCCGCGGGCGTGGAGCCGGCAGCGCTGGAAGGGGTTGGTGTCGGCTCGCCTGGGTCGGTCGACCCGGCGACAGGCGCGGTGGAGCAGGCGATCAACGTCGTCGCCGAGTGGAAGGGCTCGGTCCCCGTCGCCGCCGAACTCTCGAAAACCCTCGGCACCAAGGTGCGGGTCGGAAACGATGTGAACGTCGCCACCGAGGCCGAGTTCGAGCTCGGTGCGGGGCGCGAGTTCCAATCGATGCTCGGCGTGTTCTGGGGTACCGGTGTGGGCGGCGGAGTGATCCTCGACGGGAAGATGTGGGAGGGTCGCGGCGCCGGAGGAGAGATCGGCCACATGGTCGTGAAGATCGACGGGGCGTTGTGCGGCTGCGGCCGGCGCGGTTGCATGGAGGCCTACGCGGGACGCGGCTCGATGGAGCTCGAAGCCCGCCGCCGGCACGACGACGGCCACGACACCGAGCTGTTCAAGATCATGAAGCACAAGGGCCGCGACCGGCTCTCGAGCGGTGTGTGGGCCAAGGCGCTCGAAGACAAGGATCATCTGGCCGAGAAGCTGATCGAGCGCGCCGTCGGAGCCCTTGGCGCGGGAGTCGCCTCGGCGATCAACCTGCTCGATCTCGAGTGCGTGATCATCGGCGGGGGCATGGGCACGCGCCTGGGCGACGAGTACGCCGCAAAGATCCTCGACGCGATGATGCCGCACCTGTTCAAGGACAACCGTCCGCCGGCGGTACGGGTGGCGGCGCTCGGCGACCTGGGCGGAGCGATCGGCGCCGCGCTGCTCGCCCGCTAGCGGCGGGAACGCCGAGCGATTAGCTGGGCCGGCCGGAGCGGCGCGCACGCACCCGGGCGCGCCGCATCAGCACATCGTGGGTCGGCCGAGGGCGATCGTCGCCCTGTGTCATGCGCTCCCAGTCGCCATCGGGACTGAGCGCCCAGGCCTGCGAGTTGTCGGCCATCAGCACGTCGAACACCGACTGAATCTCGTCCTTCAACCGCCGCTCCTCGACCGGGGCCACGACCTCGATGCGATGGTCGAGGTTGCGCGGCATCATGTCGGCCGAGCCGAGGAACACGCGGGTGTCGGGCCCGGCTTCGAACACGTACACGCGGCTGTGCTCGAGGAAGCGGCCGACGATGCTGCGCACCTGGATGTTGTCCGACATTCCGGGCACTCCCGGTCTGAGCGTGCAGATCGAGCGGGCCACGATCTCGATCTTGGCACCCGCCTGTGACGCCTTGTAGAGCGCCTCGATCATGGCCACGTCGGTCAGCGAGTTGACCTTGATCCGGATCCGGGCCTCGCGGCCGTCCTCGGCGGCGTCGGCCACCCGGCGGATCTGCTCGATCAATCCGCTGCGAAGATTGAACGGCGCCACCAGAATCTTTCGGAACCGCTGCGGGCGCCCGAAGCCGGTGAGGTGATTGAACAGGTCGGCGACATCGGAGGTGATGGCCTCGTCGTCGGTGAACACCCCGAAGTCCTCGTACAGGCGAGCGGTCACGGCGTTGTAATTGCCGGTGCCGATATGCGCGTAGCGGCGAAGCACTCCGCCCTCGCGGCGCACGACCAGCGTCGTCTTGGCGTGGATCTTGAGGTTTGCAAACCCGTGGACGACATGCACGCCCGCCTGCTCCATCTGGCGGGCCCACTCGATGTTTCGCCGCTCATCGAACCGCGCCTTGAGCTCGACCAGACAGACCGTCTGCTTCGCTCGCTCGGCGGCGTCGATCAGCGCCGGCATCAGGGCCGAGTCGTCGGAGGTGCGATACACCGTCGTCTTGATCGCAACCACGTTGGCGTCCTTGGCGCCGGCCCGGACAAACGCCTCGACACTCGAGGTAAACGAGTCGTAGGGCAACTGCACCAGAACGTCGCCGCTGTGAATCTGGGAAAACAGATCGACTCGCTCGCCCGGGGACGACGAGAGCCGTGCCCGCGTCAGCGGAATCCAGGGCTCGAACTTCAGGTCGGGCCGGTTGATATCGGCCAGCTGCGAGACGTCCGCCATGTCCACCAAGCCCGAGGTCGGATACACCTGGAGGTCGGTCACGGCCAGGCCCTGCTTGAGCCAGGTGAGCATGGTGTTGCTCGCACCCGACGACACCTCGAGCCGCACCACGTCGCCGAACCGCCGGCGGCGGAGCTCGGTCTCGACCGCTTCGAGCAGATCGTCGGCCTCGTCACTCAGCTCGAAGTCCGCGTCGCGGGTCACCCGGAAGTACGCGTGCTCGAGCACCTCCATCCCGGGGAAGAGCCACGGCAAGAAGTGGGCGATCACCTGTTCCTGAGGGATCAGGCGAGGCTCCGACCCGACGGCGACAAACCGGGTGAGCCCCTCGGGCACCTTCACCCGCGCCGAGCGCTCCTCACCGTTCTCGGAGTCGCGCACCCGCACCGCGAGGCTCTGCGAGAGACCCGAGATGTAGGGAAACGGCTGACCGGGGCCAACCGCTAGCGGGGTCAGCACCGGGAAGATCGTGCTGTCGAAGAGTGCTTCCAGCTGCTCCAGCTCCGCCTCGGTGCATTCGGACACCGGGATCACCGGGATTCCCTCGGCGGCGAGTGCGGGCACGAGGTCATCGGCCCACAGTGTCGCCTGGCGGGTGGTGATGTCGGTCACCAGCTGGCGGATCTCGGCGAGGACCGCACCTGGCACCCTTCCATCCGGCGAACGGGTCACGAGTCCTGCCGCAACCTGACGCTCGATGCCGGCGACCCGCACCATGAAGAACTCGTCCATGTTGGACGACACGATCGAGCAGAACCGGACTCGCTCGAGCACCGGAAGCTCACGGTCACTCGCCTGCTCGAGCACCCGCGCATTGAATGCCAGCCAACTCAACTCACGGTTCAGGAACCGTGTATCCAGCGGTTCTGTCTGGCGGGCAGCGGTGGCGGGGGCGCTCACCGGTACAGCGTACCGCGGGCCACGATCACCGGGGCCCCTTTACTCCCAGGTGAACTCACCGGCGGTGGTCGTCTCCATCCAGCCCTTGGCCTCGCTCGCCGGGGCTTCGACGGTCTCCATCGCGACCGTGTCCTCGGGCATCTCGAGGCGCACTGCGGGATGCTCGCCAGTCTCCTCCTCCTCGCGCTGCGCCTCGGCCTCAGTCTTGAACAGAGGATGGTTGCGGAATGGATCGTCTCCGACGAACTCATCCAGGGGAAGGTCGGCGTCAAGCGTCTGATTGCGACGCTTCAATTCAAGGTGCTCTTCAATCACAGAGGCAAACGAGGATGTTCCGATCGACATCTTCCCTCCCGGGATTCAGGCTGGCGACTAGCCGCAAGAGTATATCAAGCGCGCCGCACGTAATTTCGACACCAGGGCATGCGACAAATGTTGCACCAATGTCCCATCAGGCGACCGTGTTCTTGCCGCGGTGCTTGGCGGCGTAGAGCGCCGCATCGGCGATCGCGATCAGGTCGAGCTGGGTGGTGCCGGCGTCGGGGCCGGCGGCGACCCCGAAGCTCGCGGTAATGCCTTCGATCGTCTTGCCGGCGAACTCGACCCGCACCTCGGCGATCGCGATCCGCAGGCGCTCGGCGAGGTTGGCGGCACCTTCGCGATCGGTCTGCGGCAGGAGCACCGCGAACTCCTCCCCACCATATCGGGCGGCCACGTCGATCTCGCGGATCAGCCCCTGCACGGTGCGCGCGACCGCGTGCAGCACCGCATCGCCGGCGAGATGGCCAAGGGTGTCGTTGACGGCCTTGAAATCGTCGAGGTCAAACAGAATCAGCGCCGTCTCCTGCTCGAAGCGCTGGGCGCGCTCGAGCTCTCGGCCCAACGTGTCGAAGAACTGGCGCCGGTTGGCCAGTCCGGTGAGCGCGTCGGTCACCGCCTGCTGCTCGACGACCCGGTGCAGCCGGGCGTTCTCAATCGCCACCCCGGCCTGCACGGCCAGACCTGAAAGCGTCTCGACATCGTCGCTTCCGAAGTAGCCGTCGGCCGGATCGACCACCGTCACCAGGCCCAAAAGCTCCTCCTCGCGCACGATCGGCGCGGTCAGGATCGCTCGGGGGAGAATCACCCGCCGCGGTGCCATCTCCGCCAGGGCCAAGCCCTCGAGCCCGGCACCCGCCGTCACCTCGACCGGCAGATCGGTGCGCGACCCAAGGGCGGTTCCGATCCGGGCGTGCTCGGTCGCCGAGCCCTTGTCGGGGTCGTACAGCATCAGCCGGCCTCCCCCGGCTCGGGTTGCCTGCACCGCGGTATCGAGCACCGCGCCGACCAGTGCATCCAGGTCGTGGGTCGCCGCCAGCGTGTCGCCGTAGCGGCGAAGCGTCTGTTTGACGCGCACGCGTTCGGCCTCGAGCTCGTCGACTCGGCTGGAGAGCTCGGTCGACATGTGATCGATCACCGCGCTCAGCTCCGACAGCTCGTCGGCATTCTCGGGCACCGAACCCGGCCGCATCAACCCCCGCGCTCGCACCGAGAGCTCGGTCAGCGCCTGGGAGATACGACCAGCGGCAAATACCGCCAGAAGCGCCACCAGCAGGCACACGGCACCAAGTGGGATCAAGACCTTGAGCTGGGCGGAGCGCACCGAGTCGGCCAGCTGCGAACTCGGATAGGTCGCAAACAACTTCACCGGCCCGCCCCTGGACGCGGGTACCGGAACCGCTGCCGCGCGGACTCCCGTGCCCCCGAAGGTCGCGTCGTACGGCGTCCCGGTCACGATCGGAGACACGCGTCCGCGGGCGGCGTCGGTCGAGGCCGCGACGCGCGTGCGAGCGACCAGTCCCAGATCCACCCCGGGGGCGTTCGGGATGCTTCGCTGCACCCGCTCGAGGAAGCCGCGATCCAGCGGCTGCCACACGATCACGCTGTCGCCCGCGCTGGCGGGGCCGACCGCGATCTCGGCCTTCCAGGCCGGCCCAGGTGGCGGGCTGCCGGCGATCACCTGTCCGTCAGAGACGAGCTGCAACACCAGCCCGGGAGGTGGCGCAGCGACGACGGCCTGCGGATCGCCCTTACCGGTGAGCGCGTCCTGCACCGCCTTCTGATGCGCCAGCACCACCGCACGCGCCTGCACTCCGCGAAGCGCGTCGCCATACGCGACCACTCCGCTCGAAACGGCGCCCCCCAGGCGGCCGTCGACGTGGGCGATCTGGTTGCGACGCAAAAGCGACGTGGCGAGCAGACCGGATGCCACCAGCGGCACCAGCGCCAGCACCACCAGCATGATTGTCAGCTTATGCCGAAACCGCATCTAGGGAATTGGGGACGATCCCCAAGTGTAAACGAGTATAGGTAAAAATTGGCAAAAATGCGGAGCCCGCTCAACCACCGAGATACCCATCGCGCAGCCGCGCTCGACAAGTCACTGAGAACTCGTCAAGTACGAATAGCGTACGCGACTCCGTGGAGCCGTGCGGGTTCTCGGCCTCAGTAGGAAGCGAGGTCGAGCGCGGCGGCCAGCAGATCTTCCTCGGTCGGCAGGTACTCCTGCTCGAGCACGGGAGCGAACGGGATCGGTGTATCCAGAGCGGCGAGCCGGCGAACGGGAGCATCGAGGTACTCGAACGCGTGCTCGGCGACGATGGCCGCAACCTCCGCCCCGAACCCGCCGGTGAGATTGTCCTCGTGAACGACCAGCACCTTCCCGGTCTTCCGTACCGAGTCGAGCACGGTCTCGGAATCAAACGGGATCAGCGTCCGCAGGTCGATCACCTCGGCCGAGATGCCCTGCGAGGCGAGCTGCTCGGCGACGGTCATGGACGACCGCACCGTCGATGCGTACGCCACGATTGTGAGGTCTTCGCCGGTGCGACGCACCGCGGCCTTACCCAGGGGCACCAGCGTGCCGTGGGCGCCGGTGGCGACCTCGGCCTTCTCGCGCCGGTAGAGAAACTTGTGCTCGCAGAACACGACCGGGTTGGGGTCGCGGATCGCGGAGCGAAGCAGCCCATAGGCGTCTTCGGCAGTCGCTGGGCAGACAATCTTGAGTCCTGCGTGGTGATGGAACCAGGCCTCGACGTTCTCGGAGTGGTATGGCCCGCCGCCCACCCCGCCGCCGTTCGGGCAGCGCATGACCATGGGAACAGCCCACCCGATGCGGTAGTGCATCTTGGCGGCACAGGTCACCAGCTGGTCGAAGGCGATCGACACGAAGTCGCCGAACTGCATCTCGGCCACGGGTCGCTGGCCGGCCATCGCGGCTCCGATCGCGACACCGGCGATCCCGGCCTCGGCCACCGGAGTATCGATCGCGCGGGGCACGCCGAACCGCTGCTGGATGCCCTTGGTCGCGCCGAACGCGCCGCCCTGCTTGCCCACGTCCTCGCCCATGCAGAACACCCGGTCGTCGAGTTCCATCTCGTCGTGCAGGGCCGCATTGATCGCTTCGAGGTAGGTGAGTTCCGCCATCACTTCCACCCATCCGGCGCGAACACGCCCTCGAGCACCTGGCCCGGATCCGGAGGCGAATCGGCGTCGGCCTTTGCGACGGCCTCGGCGACCTCGTCCTTGACCCGGCCACGCACCTCATCGAGGCGCGCTGCCGACATCCCGCGCTGGCCGGTGAGGTTGGCCTCGAGCCGCTTCAGCGGATCCTTGTCCGACCACTCGGCGAGCGTCTCCATGGGCATGTATGCCTCGTACCGGTCGTGCGCCGCGTGTCCGCCCATGCGGTAGGTGCGGCACTCGATGAACTGAGGGCCGCCGCCTTTGCGGGCGGCCTCGACGGCCCTGGTCATGGCGCCGTAGACGGCGAAGATGTCGTTGCCGTCGACCGCGACGGCCGGCACGCCGTAGCCGGCGGCCTTCTTGTAAAGCTCGGTGACCTTGGTCTGCTTCGAGATCGGTGTGGAGTACCCCCAGCCGTTGTTCTCGGCGACGAAGATCGCCGGCACCTCGAGTACCGCGGCGATGTTCAGGCCCTCGTGGAAGTCACCCCGCGAGGTCGCCGCATCACCAAAGCTGGTAACCGCAACGCGGTCTTCTCCGCGCTGCTGGTAGGCGAGCGCTGCCCCGACGGTCAGCGGGATCATGTCGGCCATGTGCGAGACCTGGCACGGGATGTTCCATTCGCGCCCGCCGATGTGAAGATTGCCGTCGCGACCACGGGTTGTGGAGCCCTCTTTGCCCATGAACTGGGCGTAGATGCGCCAGATCGGGACGCCGTGCACGAGGTATGACCCAAGATCGCGGATCCAGGGCGACAGCCAGTCTCCATCCTCGCCGGTGCGAAGCGGAGCGGCCATCCCGACCGCGATCGCCTCCTGGCCGCGGCCGGTGTAATAGCTCCCGGGCAGCTTGCCCTGCCGGTAGAGGTTCAACGCGCGCTCTTCCACGGCTCGTGTCAGCGCCATCCAGTAGAACAGCTCGAGGGCGCGCTGATCCGAAACCTCAACTTCGGAGGCTTGTGGATCTGAAGGGGATGAGATGTGGCGAGCGGTCGAGCTCACAGGCGCTTCACGTGCGCGTCATCGGCTGATCCGGCGTCGTTCATGAGCACATACACGACGCCACTTACTGTAGTAGATGCATCGATCACGGCGTACACCCCCTGAATTCGATTGCCACCCGTCCGAATACCCGGCGATGGAATCCGTAAGCAACCAGATGGCCGCCGCCGTCGAACAGGCTCGAGAAGCCCTACGCGGCGGCGACGTGATTGGACTTACCGCCGCCTATGCGGCACTGCCCGGCTGGGATGATCGCAACCGTGCCCACCAGGCCCGCTGCCTGATCACCGAGCTGGTGCTCGCCCACGGGGCGACCGAAGCCCGGGTGTGGGTGCCGATGTTTGCCGAGGCGCTGCGGATGCTGCTCGACGCGCTCGAGCGCGACCCGTGCGAACCGATCACGCTCAACCTCGCGATGTCGCTCGAAAGCGCATCGATCCACGTCTGCTGCGCGTACATGCCCGCGGCTGCTGAGTAGAGCCCGTTCACCATCGGCTCGTTCCTTCCCTGGTGTGGTCAAACCCGGGAGCGGAGGAGCTCTCGTTGCTTCCCCCGCGGGCCTCCGCACTCGGCAGTCCAGCCACATGGTCCCGGTCGTCGCAGCCGGTGATCGACCGCGACGCGCTGAATTTGAGGGTCACCCTGCGGCGCTCCCGACAGACGTCGTGGCCTTTGCCAGCGCGTCGTCGAGCGCATGGATGACGCGCTGGGTCGCCTCATACGCGCGCAACGAGGCGATCATGTCGACCATCGCCCGGGCGGCGTCGACACCCGAGCCCTCGAGGTAGCCCTGCTGCACGCTGGTACCGGCGGGCCAACCGCCGGCGCGCCCCGTGTACAGCGTGTCTCCCTGTTTCGCTGCACCGGTGAGCGAGACGACCGCGATCGTCCCGACCAGCGTGCCAGAGGCACGCACGTTGCCTTCGGCATCGATCGCGATCATCGCCGGCGGAGTCACACCCACCGAGATCGGCGTGCCATTGACGCCGAGCACGTCGAGCCCGGTTGAGGTCATCAGGCGCCCGCGGGCGTCGGTCAAGAGCTGGCCGTTTCGGGTGTATCGGACCCCGGCGGGAGTGCTGACCTCGAAGAAACCTTCGCCGGCGAGGGCGAGGTCGAGCGGGTTGCCGGTGTTTCGAAGTGGCCCCTGCGAGAAATCTGTGACCAGGCTCGTGATCCGCGGACCGAGGCTGAGCGCCCCCACCTGCCGGCCGTTCGAATCGTTATGCAGCAGCATGTCGCGGAAACTCGACTGCAACGCGATGTCGGGCTTGTAGCCGTTGGTCGACGCGTTTGCCAGATCGTCCGAGATGGCGTCCTGCCGGATTTGCTCGGCGATCATTCCGGCCGCGGCGATGTACAGACCTCGCTCCATCCGCCCCGTAGTCGTCATCTCGCCCACGGAGTTGAGATGACACTCCCCGCAACCGGCTATACCTCGGGAATGCCGAGTGGTCGTAACTACGACGTGGTGATCGTGGGCGGTGGCGTGGTGGGCTGTGCGATCGCGCGCAGGCTGTCGTTCACCACTGCATCGGTGGCACTGCTCGAGGCGGCTCATGACGTGGGCGAGGGCGCTTCGAAGGGCAACACGGGGATTACGACCTGTGGCGCTGACTGCACCCCCGGCACGCTCGAAGCCAAGCTCGTGCGCCGCTCCGCCCCGGGCTGGGAGGCGCTGTGCGCCTCGCTCGACACGCCATTCGAACGGCTCGGCACGCTGTGCGTGGCGCTCACCGCAGACGACCACACGCGCCTCGAGCCCCTGCTCCAGGAGGCGAGGGCAAACGACGCCGAGGCCGAGATCGTGAGCGGAGCCGAAGCCCGCTCGCTCGAGCCGCTGATCAGCGACGGTGCGGTCGCGGCCCTGCACATCCCCGAGGACGGGATCATCGACTCGCTGCGGCTGACCGTCGGGTACGCGGAGCTGGCCGCGCGAAACGGCGTCGACGTGTACCGCTCGTGCCCCGTGACCGGATTCGACATCCGTGGTGAGGAGATCACCGGCGTGCGCACCCCCGACGGCGTGTTCTCTGCCCGGTTCGTTGTCAACGCGGCGGGGGTCGAAGCCGACCACATCTCCCAGCTCGCCGGCGGCGAGCAGTTTCGCTGCTGGCCGCGGCAGGGCCAGTACTGGCTGCTGGATCGTGAGTTCGGAGGCCGGTTCGCGAAAGTCGTGGGCGGTGTGCCGACGCCTGTGACCCGAGGCATCTACTGCGTTCCCACGACCAACCGCTCGTTGCTCCTGGGGCCCACCGCCGATGACCGCGAGGACCGAAACGACCGGGCGGTCGATCGCGAAACGCTCGACCACGTCTTCGAGGCGGCCCAGTCGCTGGTGCCGGCGATCCGCCGCGAGTACGCGATCAAGACGTTCGCCGCCAACCGCCCTGCGTCCGACACCACCTATCGGGTCGAGCCCGATCGCAACCGCTCGAATCTGATCCACGCGGCGGGCATCCGCTCGACCGGAGTGTCCTCATCCCCTGCCCTGGCGGAGCATGTCCACGACCTGCTCGCCGCCGCCGGCGCGCCCGTCGAGCACGAGCGGCCGGAGGTCATCACGGCGCTCGAGCCGATTCCGCGGCTGCTTCACCACCCCCGGCCGCAGGAGCTGATCGCCCGCGACCCGCGATACGGACAGGTCGTGTGCGCGTGCGAGCAGGTGACCGCCGCCGAGATCGCCCAGGCGTTTGAGATGGCGGTACCGCCGCGCTCGATCGATGCCCTGCGCAAGCGCACCCGGGCGACCGGCGGGCGCTGCCAGGGGGCGGTGTGTCTCGCCGGGGTCTCGTTCCTGTGCTCGCTGCACGCCGACCTCGCGCCGTGGCAGGTGGCCACGGGTGATCCCCGTGCGACGCTCGGGGTGGGAGCCGCCCGTGTCTGAGCCGATCGTGGCAATCGTCGGGGCCGGGATCACCGGATTGGCGTGTGCCTGCGCGGTCGCCCCGCACGCGCGGGCGGAGGTGGTTGATCGGATCCCGGTGATTGGCGGAGTGCTTGGATGGGAACACCCCGCCAGCCGTGCGGTGGCCGCCGATGCGACCGCGGCCGGCGTGCGATTACACCTGGGTGAGACCGCCATCCGCTGGGATGGGTCCACGCTGATGGCGATCGGCCCCGACGGGGTGCGCCGGATCGAGGCATCGGCACTGGTGATCGCAGCCGGTTCCCGTCCGCTGGGCCGCGCCGAACTCGGCCTCACAGGGCCTCGACCGGCCGGTATCCTCCCCGCCACCGTGGCATGCCATCTGTCTGAGACCGGGCTCTTGATCGGTCGCCGTCCGGCGGTGATCGGAGGCGGCGACTGGGCTGCCCGAACGCTCGAGCGGCTGTTGCACGCAGGCGCCGACACCGTCGAGGTGATCGCCCCCGACGGCGTCCTGCGGCCCCTGCCCGAATCGCCGCAGATCACCGCTCGAGCCAACACCCGCCCGGTGGCGGTGGAGGGGGTTCACCGGGTCAGTGCCGTTCGCATCGACGGCGGCGAGCGGATCGCCTGCGACGCGGTTGTGCTCGCCCACCGGCTCGCGCCACTTCGAAACGTCGACGGAGCGGTATGGGATGGGCCGCGCACGGTGTTCGCACAACCGGGCGAGGATCCGGCCACGATCGCCAACGCGGTCTCGGCCGGCCGCCGTGCCGCCTCCGAGGCGCTGGAGCTGATCCGATGAGGGTGCGATCTCCGATCGGCGACCTCCCGTTTGCCGTCACGGCGATCCGGGTGGAACAGCGCCAGCTCGTGATCGACGGTGAGCTGGGGGCCTGGCGATCGCAGATCAACGTCGCGGCCAGCGACATCCCCATGCTCGCACGCGCGCTCAAAAAGCCGATGTTCGTGGCTGCCGCGGCGGGCCTGGTGCTGATCGCCGTGCGGCGGCGATGAGCCCGGTGCGGATCGGGATCGACCAGGGCACCACCGGCACCCGGGTGGTGGCCTTCGACGAGACGCTGAGCGTCGTCGCCGATGCCTACCGACCGGTGCCCTCCCACCATCCTCACCCCGGATGGGTCGAGAAAGACGCCGACGCGGTCGTGACCTCGGTGCAGGAGGCGGTGGCCGAGCTGGTGACCAGTGTCGGGGCGCAGGCGATCTCGGCCACAGGTCTCGACAACGAGGGTGAAACCGTGGTCGCATGGGACGTCGACACGCTGCGGCCGCTGGCTCCCGCGATCGTGTGGTCGTGCCGGCGCAGCGAGCCGATTGTCGAGCGTCTTCGGGCTGAGGGCGCCGAGGAGCGCGTGCGCGAGCTGGCCGGCACCTCGCTCAACGCGTACTTCACCTCGACCAAGATCACCTGGCTACTCGAGAACGACGCCGACGTCCAGGCCGCCGCACGGGCGGGTCGCGCCAGGTTCGGGACGCTCGATGCCTACGTGCTTGCCCGCCTGGGCGATGGCGCCCGCACCGAACCTTCGACCGCTGCCCGCACTCAGCTCCAGGCACTCGCCGCGCCGGGCACGTGGGACCCCGAGCTGTGCGCGATCTTCGGCGTCGACATGGACACCCTGCCGCCGATCGGCCCATCGGTCGGTCAGCTCGGGTCGATCGCAGGACTGGAACTGACCGCAATGCTCGTCGACCAGACAGCCGCGCTGGCCGGCCATGGCTGCGTGGCAGCGGGCGACACCAAGGCGACGTATGGCACCGGCGTGTTTCTGCTCGCCCACGCCGGCTCAGAGATTCCCTCCGATCCCGCCGGGCTGCTTCCCACCGTTGCCTGGAGCACCCCCGAGGCGACCGCCTATGCCCTCGACGGCGGAGTGTTTTCGGCCGGTGCGGCCATCACCTGGCTGCGTGACTCGTTGGGGTTGATCGCGAGCGCCGAGGAGACCGAAGCACTGGCGCGATCGGTGCCCGACACCTCCGGGGTCAGGTTCCTGCCGGCGCTCACCGGCCTGGCCGCACCGTGGTGGCAGTCGGATGCGCGCGCGACCTGGCACGGTATGACCGCCCACACAACCCGCGCACACCTCGTGCGAGCGGTGCTCGAATCGCTCACGCTGCGGGTACGAGACATCGTCGAGGCACTCGCCAGGGCGGGTACCCGTCCCGAGCTGATCCGCGTCGATGGCGGGATGACCCAAAACCGGTGGCTGATGCAACGCCAGGCCGACGTGCTGGGGATCCCCGTGCGGATCTCGCCGACCGCCGAGGCCACGGCGCTCGGCGCGGCCGCGTTTGCGGGCATCGGAGACGGGTCGGTCGAGCTCGCCGACCTCGCATCGCTCGCATCACAGGGCACCACCCTCGAACCGAGCTCCGAATCCGAGCGATGGCGGGAACACGAGTACGCCGACTGGCTCGAGTTTGTGAACACCCGCCGGTGAGGGCACTGCAGATCTCGGCCTCGGGTGCCGGCAGCTCGATCTCCCAGGCCGAGATCGAGCACCTCACCGAACGCACGGCGGCGGGCCTGCTCGCAGCGTGGCATCGGCGCGGGCGATGTCGTGCTCGTGCGACTGCCCAAGGGACTTCGGTGGTTGGCGGCGATGCGGGCGCTGCATCGCATCGCCGCGGTCAGCCTGCCCTGCCCGCACATGCTGACCGAGGGAGACGTCGCCGACCGCGCGGCGCGCTCGCAGGCCGTTGCGATGCTGCTCGAAGACTCCGACGTCCCCACCGCTGAAGGCCCGGCTCCGCTCGCCCCGGCGGCCCCCACCGATCCCGCGTTTTTGCTCTACACCTCGGGCACTGAGGGGCCGCCCAAAGGAGCGCTTCACTCCCGAAGCTATGTCGCCGCCAACCGGCTCCAGTCCGAGCGGTGGATGGGGGTTCGGGCAGGCGATCGGGTGTGGTGCACCGCCGCCGCCGGCTGGTCGAAGTCGCTTCGCAACGTGTGGCTCGCAGCCGAGCTGTGCGACGCCGAGACCGTGATCCACGAGGGCCGGTTCGACGCCGCCGAGCGGCTCGCGATGATCGCGACGCTCAAGCCGGATGTGCTCTGCATGTCGCCCACCGAGTACCGCATGTGTGCACGCTCGGCGGATTTCGAGCGGTGGCGGCTGGGCGGGATCCGAGAGGCCGTGGCGGCAGGCGAGGCGCTGGACTCGGCGACGGTCGAGGCGTGGCGTTCGGCCCACGGCGTGTACGTGCGCGACGGCTATGGCCAGACCGAGACCGGGGCGGTGGCGGGCGTGTGCTGCCGGCCAGCAGGCTCCGGCCGGGTCGATGGGTCGGCCGCTGCCCGGGGTGGAGATCGCGATCATCGACGGCGAGCTGTGTGTTCGCGCAGGCACGCTTCCAACGCTCTTCGCCGGGTACCTGAACGACCCGAAGGCAACTGCCGAGCGCCTCCGCGACGGCTGGTGGCACACCGGCGATCAGGCCACCGAGGACGACGACGGCGTGCTCTGGTACGTCGGGCGAAGCGACGACGTGATCTCGTCGGCGGGCTATCGCATCGGGCCCGGCGAGGTCGAAGCCGCGCTCCGCTCACACCCCGCGGTGCTGGAGGCGGCGGCGGTCGGGCTGCCCGACCCCGACCGCGGTCAGATCGTGCACGCAGACGTGGTGCTGCGGCCGGCGTTCGCGGCGGGGGACGAGCTCGAGCAGGAGCTGCGCCTGCACGCTCGCGCCAGCACCGCGCCCTACAAAGCTCCCCGATCACTGCGGTTCGTATCGGTGCTGCCGCGCACCACAACCGGCAAAGTCCGCCGCGCGGCTATTCGTGACGAGCTGGTGTTGCTACGATTAGAGCATGGTGACGCTGACACCCACCGCGGCTGACAAGGTTCGCACGCTGGCCGCCGAAGATCCCGACGCCCAGGTGCTGCGCGTCGCAGTCGAGGGCGGCGGATGCTCGGGCTTCCAGTACGCGATCGGCTTCGATTCGGCCGCCGAGGAAGGCGATCTCGAGTTGGAGCAGGACGGCGTCCGCGTGGTGATCGACCCGATTAGCCTCCCCTACCTTCAGGGATCGACGATCGATTTCATCGACGGCCTGATGGGCGCCGGATTCCGGTTCGAGAATCCCAACGTTGCCTCGACCTGCGGCTGCAACTCCTCGTTCCAGGCCAAGCCCGAGGTCGAGGGTCCGTACTCGCCCAAGGCCGGCAGCAGCTGCGGCTAGCGGGTTTCGGCGCGGTTCAGCCGCACGCGGGAGGATCGTCGCCTGCGGCCGCCTGGAGCCGGATGCGTCCCAGAAGCGCGGCGAGGGTCGCTGCTTCTTCCTCGGTGAAGTGGTTCCCGAAGGCCCGTTGGACGCCGTCGAGGTGAGTCGTTCGGGCTTCGTTGAACTTCTCGATCCCCGCGTCCGTCAGCACCGCATAGGTGACCCGGGCGTCGGTCGGGCAGAACGCCTTGTCGACGTAGCCCGCGGCCTGTAGCCGGTCGAGCAGCCGGGTGATCCCCGATGCCGTGAGCAGCACGCTCTCGGCCAGATCGATGCGGCGCATCTGGTGGTCGGGGGCAAACCACAGCCTGAGCAACACCTCGTAGTCGTTGATGCCCATGCCGTGCTCCTCGAGCATTTCGGCGTTCAGCTGGCGTACGAGCGCGGCGTGCCCCTGGACGTAGGACACCCACGCCGCCATCACTTGATCACTCAATACTTGACTAGACAATCTTTCTCCGATATGATTCTTGACAGTTCAAGTATATCCCTCGAAAGGAAATGACGCAATGAGCACAATCGAACTCACCAAGATTCCCGCCGGCACATGGCAGGCCGACAAGGCCCATTCGCGGATCGACGCCGCGGTGAAGCACATGGGTATCGCAACCGTACAAGGACAGTTTACGGAGTTCGAGGCCACCTTGGCAGGCGGAGACTCGCCGAGCCTGTCCGGCTCGCTCGAGCTGGCCAGCATCAACACGCACGACGAGGCACGCGACGCGCACCTCAAGGGCCCCGATTTCTTCGACGTCGAGACCTACAAGCGCGCCGAGTTCACCGTCGATCACCTGGCCGAGGGCTCGGTCATCGGTGAGCTGACGCTGAAGGGCGTCACCAAGCCGGTCGACGTCAACGTCGAGATCACCGGCGCAGGCACCGATCCCTGGGGTAACGAGCGGGTCGGCGTCGACATCTCAGCCGTCATCGATCGCACCGACTTCAATGTCAACTGGAACGCCCCGCTCCCCGGTGGCGGATTCCTGGTCGACAACAAGGTCAAGCTGACTGCCAGCTTCTCGTTCACGAAGGCCGCTTGACATGAAGGTACTGGGGATCTCTGGAAGCCTCCGTCGCGACTCGCATAACTCGCAGTTGCTGACCGCGGCCGGCCGCCTGATCCCGGAGGGCGTGGAGCTGGTGCAGTTTGACCAGCTCCGCGACCTTCCGCACTACGATCAGGACGCCGAAGGGGAGTCGCATCTCGCGGTGCACAACCTGCGTACGGCGATCGCCGATGCCGACGCGGTACTGATCGCAACCCCCGAATACAACTCGTCGATCCCGGGCGTTCTCAAGAACGCCCTCGACTGGGCGTCGCGGCCACTGGCGACCAACTCGCTTCGCAACAAGCCGGTCGCGGTGATCGGTGCAAGCACCAACGACTACGCCGCGATGTGGGCGCGAGCCGATGCCAAGCGCGTGCTGGGCCGAATCGGCGCGCGGGTGATCGAGCCCGAGACCGGCATCCCGCAGGCAGCGACTGCATTCGGAGCCGACGGCCTGCCGAGCGACCCCGAGCAGATCGAGGCGCTGCGAGAGGTGCTCGAGGCGCTGGTCGAACACGCAGCCCCGCAAGTGGCAGTGGCGTAGACTCCGTGCATGACCATTGCACAGGAAATCTCGCCCGACGTCGTTCGTAGAGCCAAAACCGATCTGGCGGCCGCACTCCGGGCCGCTGCCCTTCACGGCTACAACGAAGGTATCGACAACCACTTCAGCTTCGCCGTACCGGGCAGTAACGACCTGTTCCTCCTGAACCCGTTCGGACCCGACTGGTCTGAGCTGACCGCGTCAGACATCCTGACCGTCGACAGCGAGGGCAACGTCGTCGACGGCAACGGCGAGTGGGAGGCCACCGCGTTCATGATCCACCGCGGCGCCCACCGCGCCCGGCCATCCGCGCGCTGCGTGTTTCACACCCACATGCCCTACGCGACCGCGGTCTCGTGCACCGCCGGCGGATTCGATACGACTCTCAGCCAAAGCGCGATGGATTTCCACGGAGGAGTTGCCACGCTGGCCTACGGCGGGCTGGCCGATGCGGCCGACGAAGGCAACAGGATCGGCGCGGCGATTGGGGACAACACCACCGTCGTGATGCTCGAAAACCACGGCGTGCTGGTGATCGGCCACGATGTCGCCGACGCCTGGCGGCGCCTCTACTTCCTCGAGCGTGCCTGCACGCTCCAGATTCTGGCGCAGTCCACGGGGCAACCGCTGATCGCCGTCCCTGAGGACGTCGTGGCCGCGGTTGCCGCCGGGTCGCTTGGCACCGACAACGCCGCCGGCAAGCTGTTTGCCTCGGTCAAGCGCCGCCTCGATCGCGAGAACCCCGGCTACGAGCGCTAGCCCGCGTCGTGAATAAATGGTGCCTGGCACCATTTATTCAGAGGTTGGTGGCGGCGGCTGCGACCGCGTCGCGCTCGTGCTGCTGGAGCGGCCGCGAGGCGGGGTCGCCGTCGGTCGCCTCGTTGAACGGCACGCCGGTCGAGTGACCCGTCAGCTGCTCCAGGATCGCAAGCCCACAGTACGGCACCGCCAGCGTCGAGTAGCCACCCTCGTGGAGTAACACCAGCCGTCCCCCACACAGCCGGTCGGCGGCCGCCAGCAGCATGCGCGTGAGCCGGGCGTAGCACTCGGGTGTGAGGTTCATGCGCCCGCCTGGATCCGTCCAGCTCGCATCGAGACCCGACGCCACCACAATCAGCTCAGGTTCGAAGGCGTCCAGCGCCGGCAGCACGACCCGCTCGAAGGCGTACTCATATCCACCGCGGCCGGTGCCTGCCGGTAGCGGGATGTTGAGGTTTTTGCCCACCCCCGCGCCCTCACCGGCGTCCGTGACCCGTCCGCGACCGGCGGGGTAGTGCTCCTCCTGGTGGAGTGAGATCGTCAGTACCGAGGGATCGTCGTAGAACGCGGTTTCGCTGCCGTTTCCGTGGTGAACGTCCCAATCGACGATCGCGACCCGGGCGAGGCCGCGGATCGCCTGGGCATGGCGGACGGCGATGGCCGCGTTGGCGAAGATGCAGTACCCGCGGCCGCGCGCCGGCTCGGCGTGGTGGCCGGGCGGGCGCACCAGCGCGTACACGTTGTCCACCACGCCGTCGAGCACAGCGTCGACCGCCGCGATGCAGCCGCCGGCGGCGAGGCTCGCAATCTCGAAGCTGCCCCGGCCAAACGGCGTGCCCTCCCCCGCCTCTCCGCCCATCTGTGCCGACCGTTCGCGGATCGACTCGATGTACTCCGAGGTGTGGATTCGCTCCAGCTCCTCAGTGCTCGCCGGCCGCGCAGGGATCTCGGTCAGGTGGGCGTTCATGCCGCTCACGTCCACCAGGTTCTTGAACCGGCGCTTGGTGTCGGGGCTCTCGAGCGACGGCTCCGGCTGATACAACGCTTCCAGCGGCATCCAGTCGGCAAACGAGCCGCTCTGATGCCACATATACCGTTCGTCCCAGACCCAACCGGTGCTCACCCGAGCATCATACGCACACGGTCAAACCCGGGGATAGCTGTCGACCCGGGCGATCCATTCGGCGAGCCGGTGGTGGGTCGAGCCGAGCGGCTGGTGCTCGGCCAGCACCCGGTGAAACAGCAGGTCGTCGCCATCCGGAAGACCCCAGGCGAACTTGAGGAACGGGAATGCGGCGCAATCGGCAGCCGAGAAGCCGTCGCCGAACAGGAACGGGCGGTCGGCAAGCAGCCCCTCGAACAGGTCGAGCGCGTCGGCCATCTCGCCCGACAGCCGCGCGATCACCGCGGAGTCCGGCTGTGCGCGCCCCAGCTCGGCCTCGATCGCGTTGGGCGCGACTTTCCAGACGCGGTTGAACCAGTCGATGAACACCAGCATCTCGGCCAGGCGACCCGGGTCACCGGGAAACAGCGGTGGGTCGGGAAAACGCTGCTCGAGGTGGCGGATGATCCGCATCGAGTCGGGAATCACGACGCCGTCATCGACCAGCACCGGCACCAGCGGTTGGCCGCTGACCTGCTCCACCGGGCTGCGATCGTCGTAGCTGACCACCACCGACTCGACGCCCACGACGTGCTTGAACGCCAGGGCCAGCGCGACGCGTTCGACGTTGGTCGAAAGCGGCGCGCGGTAGAGCGTGATCATGGGGCCAGCATACGCAGATGCACCGGCCGGCCGGCGGAGGTGCCGGTGATCGTCGCCTGCGAGCCCGCCTGGTTGAGCGACCAGCGCAGATGCACGTGTTCAGTCGTGGCGCCCGCGACCACGGTCACGGCACCCGAAACCAGGCCGCTGTAATACCTCCAGGTCACGTTGCCCGTGACCGCCACGCCCGGGACGAACTGCGTCTTTTTGAACGTGAACCTCGTGGTGTTCACGCCCGTATACGACCACGAGCCGCCCCGAAGGCCCGGGCCGCCGTAGTCGGTCCACCAGTGGGCGAGCGAGTCGGCGACGGTCTCGGCCCCCGCGGCGGCCATCCGCCGGTCGCGCAGGGTCGACCGATCGCCCGTGGTCGAGTGGGCGGCCGTCACGTCTCGCAGGTGCAACGGAAACCGCCCAACCACCCGCAGCGGCGGGGTGTGGGCGGCGCACGAGGTGTCACCAGGCTTGAGCGAGCGCACGAACCGCTCGTAGATCTTCGCCGCGCAGCCGAATTCGTCTTCGAGCACCGTGACATGTACCTGGTTGTGGACGTCCACCAGCGTGCTTTGGGGGAACTGTCCGGCCACGATCCGACCGTCCTGGATCGGCGTGATGTTGTCGAGGTCGCCCGCCATGATGAGCGTGGGCACGTTGGGATAGGCCGTATGCGGCGGGACCGGCGGGTCAGCGAACGCGGGCGACGGCCAGTGCAGACACGAGAACGCTCCCTCGTAGTCCGTCCCCGTCCACCCGCTGCCCGAGAACGGCGCGAAATCCGAAGCCGGTCGCGAGTTGAGATCGGCCAGCGCCACCGCCCGCCGGTTGGCCATGGGGGTCGACGTCGACCATGGTTGCGGATAGTCGTGGCAGTACACGTCGAGGTAGAGCGCCTCGGAGAAGTAGCGCGGCGAGCCGTTCGGCCCGTCGTAGATGATGTTCTCGGCCACCAGCCGCAGGATCGGCGCTGGATCGCCGTGGTTGGCCGAGATCACCGCCGCGAGCAGATCCCGATACACGGTCGTGTCGCCCTCCGCGGCCATCACGGTTTGCGCCATGGTGTCTTCGTTGACACGGGTCTTGACCCGATCGCCATACGGGTCGTAGCTCGTGCCGACAATTGGGTGGGCTCGCACCCGGGCGATGAATCGCTGAAGCAGCGGCGAGGCCTGCGCCGGTGACACCGGGCAGTTGGGTCCCCGGGCGCATGAGGTCTGAATTGCCTTTCGGCTGCGAATGGAAAGGTCGGACAGCAATGGATCGGTGCCGGCCAACGGATACGTGCCGTCCAGCACCAGCGAGCGCAGACGGTGCGGGTAGCGCAGCGCAAAGGCCTGGGCCGCATACGACCCGTACGAATCGCCGTACAGGTCGATCTTTCCCGCATGCAGTGCCAGCAGCACGGCCTGCATGTCCTGCACCGACTGGGACGTGTCGTAGAAGTCGCGATCCGGGCCGAGCTGTTTCGCGCAGCGACCGCCGCGCGCGGGGTAGCCCGTGCTGTGGAGCTTGAAGGCCGGGCACATGATCGCGTGTGACTTGCCGGTACCGCGAAGATCGATCAGCACCAGCCCGCGGCGGGCGTTTACGGGGCGCCACACCTGCAGCCGAAAGCCGCGATCGGCGGTGGTCGAGTAGCCGGGGCCGCCCTCGATCGAGACGACCGTCGACGTCGCCGGCTTCGACGTCTGGCGCCGCAGGTAGTGCTCGAAGTAGATCTTGATCCGGCGGCCGTTGGGGTGACGGCGGTCGAGTGGCACCGACACGAACCCGCAGCGCTCACGCAGATGGTGAGGCGAACAGGCGACCCGAATCACCTTGGGAGCGGATGTGGCAGCGACATTCGCCGCCGGGAGCGTGGCCCACATCAGCCGAGTGTACGGCGCTCGGATTGGTGAATCAATGGCGTCCCTGGGGCGGCAGCCGGCTCGCCCACGGCAGCGCCTGCTCCAGCTGCGCGGATACCTGGATCAGCACATCCTCGCGGCCGAACCGCGCTGTCAGCATCGTCCCGATCGGCAACCCGTCCGAGCTCAGATGCAGCGGGAGCGAGGCGGCCGGCTGACCGGTGAGGTTCGCGATCGGGTTGAAGGGGTTGAACTCGAGGTCCATCTTCCACCAGCCCGGGCCGCTTCCCATCGACCGGTTCAGCTCACCAAGCGGAAGCGGGGGCTGGGCGAGGGTCGGGGTGAGCCACAGGTCGTAGCGCTCATAGAAGGCCGAGATTCGCCGGGCTTCCGCGTGGGTGGAGTCGATTGCGTCGGCGAGTTCCACCGCGGACTTCGTCTGGCCGTACTCGACCAGCTCCCAGGTGGTCAGCTCGAGTTGGTCGCGATCGAGTTCTCGCCCGTGCTCGCGCACCAGCGCCGCGTGCCCCTGGGCGTTTCCGACCGCCCACAGCGTGACCAGGTCGTCGAGCAGTACGGCCGGGTCGACCGTCGGCGCGGCCGGCTCGACTTCGTGGCCGAGATCGGCGAGCGCGCGGGCGGTCGCCTCGGTGGCCGCCGCGACCTCGGCATCGACCGGCGCTCCATTGGGGGCGGTCGTTGACCAACCGATACGCAAGCGCCCAGGGTCGGCGCCGACCTCATCGAGATAGGGCCGGCGCGGGACCGGGGCGACGTAGGGGTCGCCGCAGGCGTAGCCGGCAGCGATGTCGAGCAGCAGAGCACTGTCGCGCACCGACCGCGTGACCGCGTGGGTGACCGCCAGCCCGAACAGCGGATCACCGCCGGACGGCGCTGCCGAGATCCGCGACCTCGTCGGCTTGAGCCCGTAAAGACCACAGCACGAGGCCGGAATCCTGATGGAGCCGGCGCCGTCGCTGGCACCGGCGGCGGCGACCATCCCGGCGGCCACCGCAGCGGCCGAGCCGCCGCTCGATCCACCGGCCGTGCGGGTGATGTCCCACGGATTGCGACACGGCCCGTGGGCCTCCGGTTCGGACGTCGAGTGGTTGCCGAACTCGGGGGAGCTGGTCTTGCCGACGAACACCACCCCAGCCGCTCGGTAGCGGCGCGTCATCTCGCTGTCGTAGCCGGCGACCTGATCGATCAACGCACGCGAGCCGTCGGTCTGACGCACGCCTGCGATCCTTTGGCCCAGGTCCTTGAGCATCACCGGCACACCGAGCAGAGGCCCATCGGGAAGCGGTCCGGTGGCCGCTTCCAGTGCGGAGTCGGCCATCGTGGTGACAACGCAACCCAGCGTTGGGTTGAGCGTCTCGACCCGCTCGAGAGCTGCGGTCACGAGCTCGAGCGGTGTGACCTCGCCCGCCCGCACCAGCTCGGCCTGAGCGATCGCGTCGAGCCGCGCAAACTCCTCGCCAGAGAGGCTCATACCTGCGGCTCCGCCGCGTCGCCCATGCCCGCCCGCAGTCCGCGCCTGGGTTTCCAGCCGGGGCCGGGAACGCTCGCCCGCAAGACCTGCGTGTAGCGCTGCTGGGGGTGGTCGAGCACCTCGGACGTCACGCCACGCTCCACGATCCGCCCGCTCCGCATCACCACGATCTGGCTGGTGAGCTGCCGGACGACCGCCAGGTCATGGCTGATCAACACATACGAGATGCCGGTCTGGTCGCGGATGTCGGCGAGCAGATTCAGTACCTGGGCCTGGATCGAGACGTCGAGCGCGGCCACCGACTCGTCGAGGATCAAAACCCGGGGCTCGGCCGCGAGCGCGCGCGCGATCGCAACCCGCTGGCGCTGGCCGCCAGAGAGGGCGCGCGGCAGAGCGTGCATCTGCCGATCGTCGAGGCCGACCACATCGCCCAGCTCGGCGATGCGACTGCTGCGGTCGGCCTCGCTCCCGCCGCGATGGAGCTTCAGCACTTCGGCGATCGCCGAGGCCGCCGACTGGCGCGGGTCGAGACTGGAGTACGGATCCTGGAACACGATCTGGGCCTCGCGGCCTCGATCGCGCCGCTGCTTGACCTTTCGAGCCGGCCCCGAGCGGTCGTTTCCGGCCACCGTGATGGTGCCCGCAGTCGGCGTCTCCAGGCCCACGATCATGCGGGCCACGGTGGTCTTGCCCGACCCTGACTCTCCAACCACCGCCAGCGACTGGCCCTGCTCGATCTGAAACGAGACGTTGTCCACGGCCACGAACTCGCCAAACTTCTTGGTCAGGCCCTCGACTGTCAGCACCGCCTCAGCCATGCGACACCACCTTCAGCGATCCCCGCAGCTCCTCCGCGCGGACGCAGCGGACGCTGCCTTCGGCGAACGTTCGAAGCTCGGGCCGAGCGGCCAGGCATCGGTCCTGGGCGTGACTACAGCGCGGCGCAAACGCGCACCCGGCGGGCGCTTCGTAGGCCGAGACCGGCCGGCCGGGAATCGCCGCGAGCCGCGATTCGGTGTTACTGACGCTGGGGCGGGCGGCCGACAGCGCCGCGGTGTAGGGGTGGTACGGATCGTCGTGCAGTGAGTCGGCCCGTTGCAGCTCGACCAGCTGCCCGGCATACATCACCGCCGTACGGTCGCACACCGCTGAGGCGAGGTCGAGATCGTGGGTGATGAAGAGCATCGAGACTCCGAACTCCCGACGCAGATCGTCGATGATCGCCATCACTTCGGCCTGAATCGTGACGTCCAGCGCGGTGGTCGGCTCGTCGGCGAGGATCAAACGCGGCCTGGTCAGAAGCGCGGTTGCGATCATCACGCGCTGCAGCATGCCACCCGAGAGCTCGTGTGGGTACTGCCGCAGCCGCCGCCGGCCATCGTCGATCCCCACCTGTTCCAACATCGCGACCGCCTGCGCGTCGGCCTGCGACCGAGGTATCGACTCACGCAGCGTCTCGGTCATGAAGTCGCCGATCCGGCGCACCGGGTTGGTATGGGCCCGGGGATCCTGGAAGACCACAGACACCTCGTGGTGGAAGCCTCGTAGCTGTCCCCCGCGGAGGCTGTAGACGTCGCGTTCGTCGAACGTGATCGTGCCATCGACCTCCGCGCCCGGTGGGAGCAGACGCGCGATCGACCGGACGGTCATCGACTTGCCGGAGCCCGACTCCCCCACGAGGCCCAGCGCCTCCCCGGGCGCGATCGAAAAGCTGACACCGTCGAGCACGGTGCGCATCTCTCCCGATACCGGGAGCCGCACCGAGAGGCCGTCGACGGTGAGCAGATCGGTCATAGGCTGGGTCGCCGCTCCGCCGCGTCGAACCACGGCCGCGCGCGCTCGAGCGCGGCGCCCACCCGAAACGGGGTGACGTCGTCATACGTCCGCCCGGCGATCTGGAGACCCGTCGGCACACCGTTTTGACCGAATCCCGACGGCACGTTCAACACCGGGCAGCGACTCGCGATGTTGAAGAGCGGCGTCATCATCGATTGGAAGTAGAAGTCGAGCTGTTTGCCGCCAACCTCGAGGCCGTGCCCGACGTAGTCGTCGCCGGCCACCAGTCCGCGGGTGCCGACCGTTGGAGTGAGGATCACGTCAAACCGCTGGAAGGCCGTGGCCAGCTCGGCCCACACCGCGGCTTCCATGGCCATGCCTTCGATCATCGGGGTGTCCCCGGCCTGCCGCTTGTTCCAGCGCGCGAACTCGGCGGCGTATGCGGTCACGAGGTCGGGCGCAGAGTCGGCCTCGTGACCGATCCAGTCGCCGAAGATCGCGTCGAAATGCACCGCCGTGACCACATTGATCATGTGCTCGGTGATGCCGAGCTCGAACTGCTCGACGTGGGCGCCGGCGTCGGCCAGCGCCGCCCCGGCGTCCAGCGTGTTGCGCTCGACCTCGGGGTCCAGCGAGTAGTCGCCCTGATGCAGGCAGATCCCGACCCGCAGCCCCGTAACGCCCTCGAGCTCGGCGGGGATCTCGATCTTGGGACGAAGCGACACGATGTCGGAAGGGTGCGGCCCGGCCAGCACGTTTTCGAACAGCGCCGCATCGGCCACCGTGCGGGCCAACGGGCCGCAGTGACAGAACTGGTCGAGATTGAATGGCGGCGCCACCGGCACCCGGCCAAAGGGCGGCTTGAAGCCAACGACGCCGTTGAACGACGCGGGGATCCGAATCGATCCGCCGATGTCCGACCCACTCGCCAGCAGCGAGGTGCCCGCGGCCAGCGAGGCGCCGGAACCGCCTGACGATCCACCCACGCCGAACTCGGGGTTCCACGGGTTTCGGGTCACACCCCACAGCCGCGAGTGGGTGAATCCCGCGCACGAGAACTCGGGAGTGGCGGTGCGCGCGTGGATGATTCCGCCCGCCTCCATGATCCGCTCGGCCACGGCGGTCGTGGTCTGACCGACGTCGTCCTTGTGCATCAGCGACCCCAGCGACAGCGGCTCGCCGACGATCGACTCCTCGTCCTTGAGGGCGACCGGCAAACCCTCCAGCGGCCGTGGCGGCTCCCCGTTACCGGCGTAGCGGGCCTCGGCCTGCCTGGCCTGGTCACGGGCGCGGTCGTAGTAGCGGTGGCAGAACGCGTTGACGGTGGGCTCAACCTGCTCGGCTCGCTGGATCACCGCATCCATCAGTTCGACCGGTGACAGCTCGCGGGCGACGAACATCTCCCGCGCGCGGGTTGCCGAGAGGTAATACAGCTCACTCATCTATCGCTCCTTTGAGACCGTTCCACCAGGCGTTCGCCGAGAATGTTGAACGCCACGACCACGACCACGATGCAGGCGCCGGCCGCCAGCGACTCGGCGGGATAGCCCTGGATCACACCGTTTTGGCCCTCCTGCACCATCACGCCCCAGTCAGGCTGAGGCGGTTGCACACCGAGTCCGATGAACGAGATCGCCGCCAGATCGACCATGGCGTAGCCGAACAGGATCGTGCCCTGGGCGACGATCAACGTCATCACGTTGGGCACCAGATGCCGCAGGCAGATGAAGAATCCCGAGAAGCCCTGCACCTCGAGCGCGGCGATGTACGGCTGGTTTCGCTCGCGCAACGCCCCGCTTCGGATCACGCGGGCGATGTAGGGCATGTAGGCCACCGACAGGGCGAGCGCGGCGGCGGTGAGTCCGGCGCCGAACACCGCGGCTGCGAGCACCGCCAGCAGAATGCCCGGGAAGGCGAACAGAATGTCGAGCCCGGTGGACGAGACGGTGTCAAAGCGACCACCCTTCCAGGCCGATGCGATGGCCACGATGACTCCGAGTGCGATCGCGATGATCACCACGACCAGCGGCCCGATCAGCGACGTCCGGGCGCCGACCAATGTGCGCGACAAGATGTCTTTGGCGTTGACATCGAGTCCCAGCGGGTGTGATCCGCTCGGCCCCAGGAACTGGTTGGAAAGCCCGAACTGCTCGTTCGGCGGGTGGGGCGCGAGCATCGGGCCGAAGATGGCCACGATCACCGCTATCACGATGATCGCAAACGACAGGTAGCCGAGGAATCCGAGTCCCGAGAGGCCGCGGAAGCGGGAGCGCGGTGGGCTGGCGACCTCGCTCGAGGCGGTGGGTGGTGCGACGGCGCTCATTCGGCCTTGGCCCCCAGCTTGACCCGGGGATCGAGCAAGGCGTAGAGCAGGTCAACGATGGTATTGACGATCACGAAGGCCGCCACCAGTACGAACGAGATGCCCTGCACCACCGCGAAATCCTTGGACTGGGCGGCCTGCACCAGGTAGTAACCCAGGCCGTTGAGCGTGAATGCCAGCTCGACCACCGCGTCCAGCGCGATCAGCGAGGCGATCGTCAGCCCGGCCACGGTCGCGATCGGGATCGCGGCGTTTCGCAGGACGTGGCGGCGCACGATCGTCGGATAGCGGATCCCGCGGCTGACCGCGGTTTGAACATGCTCCTTCTGCATCTCCTCACGCACCGAGGTGCGCGTGACCCTGGCAACCAGCGCCATCGACGAGATCGCAAGCGCAAACGCCGGCAGCGTCAGATGCTTGAACTGGTCGACGGCCCCCACCCCGTTTCCCTGGGTCGGGAACCACCCCAGGTCGACGGCGAACACGCTGATCAGGACGATCGCGGCCACGAACGAGGGGATCGCAGCGGCGATCGTGGATGTGACCACCACACCGGTGTCGGTCGCGCCCGCCCGCAGACCGCCGAGCAGTCCCAATCCGACGCCGATGATGATGATCAGGACTGCGGCGTAGAGCACCAGCTCGAGCGTGGTGCCGATGCGCGCCGCCACCAGGGTCGAGACGTCCTCGCGATGCAGGATGGAATATCCCAGGTCGCCATGCAGCAGGCCCTTCAGGTACTCGAAGTAGCGGGTGAAGAACGGCTGGTCGAGGTGGTAGCGGTGCTCCAGGATCTTGACCGCCGACGGCGGCAGAGTACGCCCCCCGGACAACGCGGCGATCGGGTTGCCCGGGGCGACGTACAGCGCACTGAAGATCACGAAGCTCGAAACCAGCAGCGCCACGATCAACATCAAAAAGCGGCGCAGCAGAAACCGCAGCATGCCTAGCCGTTCGCCCCCACCTGAGTCGCGTACCAGGGCGAGAACATGTACGAGAAGGTGACCGGCGGACCCGTGATCGCCTTGTTCATGATCAGGATCGTGTCGGGCGAGGTGATCGGGATCCAGGGCAGATCCTTCTGCAGGATCGCCTGGGCGGCCACCACCAGCTGTGCCCGCTTGGTCGGATTCGCCGTGCTGCGAGCCGTCTCCAGCAGGTGCGTCACCTTCGGGTTGTTGTAGTCGTTGTAGTTCTGCGAGCCGCCGGGCAGCCCGTAGGTGGAGTACAGCCCGGCCGGGTCGGCGTAGTCGGGATAGTTGACCGTGAAGAACGCATCAATACCCTTGCGCGCGTTTGGATCGATGAAGAAGTTGATGTAGTTCGCCGCCGAGACCGAGTGCAGGTTCACCTTGAGGCCGATGCTCTCGCCGGCGGACTGCACCGCGATCGCTTCGGTGTTGTTGTTCGGTAGCTCACTGGACATCCCCAGCGTGATCGTGTCGCCGGTGGCGCCGGCCGCCTGGATCATGGCCTTGGCGGCGTTGACGTTGAGCTTGGGTGCGGGCAGGTCGTTCCAGGCCTTCTGGAACACCGACTTGGCGTAGCCCCAGGTGCCGGGATTCGCCACAGCGTGCGGCAGAAGTGCCGCGCCCTTGTAGTTGGCGTCGATCAGTCCCTGGCGGTCGATCGCCATCGAGAGTGCGGTGCGCACCTTCGGGTTGGCCAGCGGCCCCTTCGAGTTCGAGATGATCATCGCGTCCGACTCATACGACGTGCCCAGATAGACGTGCACGTTGGAGTTGGTCTTCAGCTGGTCGAGCGTGGCGATCGAGAGCGGGTAGCCCGCGGTGATCTCGCCCGATTCGATGCCGGTCGTGAACGCGGAGTCGGAGGGAACACCCTCGAAATCGATCTCGGAGGCCTTGGGCGCGAGCGCCTTGTCCCAGTAGTGAGGGTTGGCGACCACCGATAGCTTGTCGCCGACGGCCCACTTCTTGTACATGAAGGGACCGGTGCACATCACGCCGCCGGCGGGAGTGCCGTACTTGTCGCCGGCCGCCTCGGCGAACTTCTTCTCGATGATGAAGCCCGGTGAGGAACTCAGCTCCCCGGCCAGCCAGTAGTCCGGCTTGGTCAGCTTGATCGTGACCTGAAGCGGGCCGGTGGCGGTCATCGACTTGACGTTCGAGAACACCTGACCGTAGTAGCCGCCGAGCTTGGCGTCGGTCTGGCGCTGCAGGCTGTAGAGCACGTCGGCCGAGGTCAGCGGGGTGCCGTCCCAGAACTTGATGCCACTCTTGATGTTGAACACCATCGTGGTCGGATCCGGGTACGAGAGCGCCGCAAGCCCTGCGCCGACCTGACCGGTCTGCGACTGGCGCAGCAGCGTGTCGCACATCGCCGCGGTCGGCGTGTTGTCGGGATAGTCGAAGACGAAGATCGGATCGAGTGTGCTGGTCTCGCGATACAGCGCCCACACGATCGGCTTGGTATACGGACCGGTGGCTGCGGGCGAGGTGGTGACCAGACCGGCGGTGGGCGACGGGGTACCCGCACCGCCCGACGACGTGGTGCTCGCTGACTTGCCACAGCCGGCGGCGAGTACGAGCGCTGTGACAACAGCGAGCGTGGCCGCGAGTTGCCGGGTCGTAATTCTGGTCATACTGGTACGCCTCCAGTCGCCGGGGCAGCCGACGTTCGATTCGAAGGCGCGACTGTATCCCTTTAACGATTCTGCTGTCAACACGAAAACGTTTTGGTAGGGTGGGAAAGGATGGCCGGGAAGGGCTCCAACTCCACTCCCCGCGCGACAATCCTCGACGTGGCCGCAGCCGCCGGGGTATCCCCCAGCACGGTCTCGAACGCGCTCAACGATCGCGCCGGCGTCGGCCCCGAGACCGCCAGCCGGATCAAGCGCATCGCCGGTGAGCTCGGATATCGCGCCAACCCGGCGGCCAGCCGTCTGAGAAGCGGCCGCACCGGCGCGTTGGGGTTGGTGCTTCCGACCATCTCCGAACCGGGATATGCCGCCGCCATCTACTACTACTCCCGCTTCACCGGGTCCGCCGCCCAGGCCGCGTTCGCCCGCGGGTACGCGCTGACATTGGTGCCGTCGATCGACCCCGAGCAGGAGGTTCGGAGGCTTCCGCTGGACGGGGTGATCGTCGCCGACCCGCTGGCCGGCGACGTCGGTCTGATCGCCTTCCGGTCGGCCGGCGTGCCGGTCGTGACCGTCGAGTCCGACCCCAGCGATCCAGATGACCCGTGGTGGGCGGGAGCCGACACCCTGGAGAACACCCGCACCGTGCTCGATCACCTGGCGGCAGCGGGGAGTCGCCGAATCGCCCTGGTGGGACGCAGCTCGCACACCTGGACGACCGCCACCGACCAGGCCTACGAGCGCTGGTGCCGCGAGCGTGGTCAAGAGCCGATCAAGGCCGACGTCCTGGTCTCCCACACCGACGTGGAGGCAGGGGAGCAGATTCGCGAGCTGCTCTCGGCTTCCACCCCACCCGACGCCATCCTGGCGGCGCCGGAATGGTTTGCCATCGCCGCGGTGCGAGTGGCCAGAACGATGGGGGTGCGCGTACCCGAGGATCTGCGGGTCGCGGCCGGCTCCGACGGCGATCGCGCCTACGCCGGCGATCCACCCGTGACCGCCCTTGACCTGCATCCGGCCGACGTCGCGACAGCCGCCGTGGAGCTCCTGATCGCGCGGATCGAAGGTCACGAGGTCATGCATCCCCGGGTCGTACACGCGAGCCTGAACGTCCGCGCCTCCACCAATCCCTCGGTGGGAAGAGGCCCCGCACCCTCGTAGTGAACCGATCTTCGGTACCCGCCGAATGGGTGCCGACATCGCGGTGCTATCCAGGTGCCGCACGGTTCGTCTATCAGGGGAGGACGAGATGCTCGAGCAAGTCGAAAGCGGTAACAGCAGGCGCGCGTTCCTGCAGAAGGCCGCCATCGCCGGCGCGGGAGTCGCGGGAGTCGCGGCCGTGCTGCCGACCAACGCGTTTGCGGCGGGGGCAACCGCCAACGACGTCGCCATTCTGGGCGCCGCCGAGATCGCCGAGGCGCTGGCGGTCACCACCTACACCAACATCATCAACAACGCGCCATTCTTCAAGCGCCTGGCGAGCGACGATCAGGGGTATCTGCGGGCCGCTCGCCAGGAAGAGATGTCGCATTACCTGCTCGAGAAGGGCGCGCTCGGCAACAAGCCGTCGCCGTACACCACCTTCTTCTACCCGAAGCACATGTTCAACAATGCCCACGTGACCCTCAACACGCTGGTCAGCCTCGAGGACGCGTTCATCGCCGCATATCTGATCGGCGTGCGCCAGTTCTCGACCGCCGATCTGCGCGTCACCGCCGCCAGGATCATGGGCATCGAGTCCGATCACCGCACGCTCGCGCGCGTGGTGGCTCCTGGCGTCGCCAAGCGCGACGGCGGGCCGATCGAGAAGGTCACCGGGATCCAGGGCGTCGCCGAGAGCGTCGATCCTCCCAACAACAACGGCTACGAGCGCACGCTCGGGCTCAAGAAGATCGACGACGCGGTGGCGGCGCTGATGCCGTTCATCGACAAGACAGCTGCGGGCAAGGCTGGATTTGACACGCACAGGGCGTTCAAGTTCCACCCCTTCAGCCCCCATCTGCCGAACCAGCTGGGCGGATTCCACTCCTTCGCAGGGTGACCCCCGCCTGACAGCGAGGCGGCCGCACCGAGACGTCGGAGCGGCCGCCTCGCTCGAGTAGAGCAAAAACGGCGCTCGCATAGCTGGTCCGTGTAGAGTCACCATGCTTGGTAATGACCACAACGAGCAGGCCACAATCCCAAACCCGAGAGCCCCGTCGCAAAGGCGTGCAATCGGTGGATCGTGCGATGATGCTCGTGAAGGGCGTGGCCGACAGCCCCCACCCGCCCAGCGTGTGGGAACTCGCGCAGCACAGCGGCCTCAACCGCAGCACCGCGTGGCGGATCCTGACCACCCTCGAACAGCATGGGATGGTGGAGCGCGATCCCGCCACCGCCCGCTATCACGTTGGCCACGCCGCCCTGCATCTCGCCGCCTCGGCCGACTACGACGGTGTGGTGCGACGCGTCCGGCCGGTGCTCACCGAGGTGGCCGAGACCGTCGGCGCCAGCGTGACGCTCGCCGCCGCCCGCCGGTTCACGCTGGCCTACATCGACCAGGTCAATCCATCGGGCGCACCCAGCCCCGACTGGATGGGACGGCCACTGCCGCTGCACGCCACGTCGTCGGGCAAGGTGTTCCTGGCCTGGCTCTCCGAGGAGGAGCGAAACACGGTGCTGCCGCGGCGGTTACCGGCCTACACCCGCGCAACGATCACCGATCGAAAGCGGCTCGACGCCCAGTTCGAGGAGATCCGGCGAGTTGGCTACAGCACCTGCGTCGGCGAGTACGAGCAGCGCGAAAATGGCGCCGCGGCGGCGGTGCTCGACGGCCACGGCCGGCCGATGGTGATCGTCAACATCTGGGGCCCCAGCCAGCGGGTGACACCTGAGCGGCTCGCCGACCTGGGGCAGGTCGCCCTGATCACCGCGTACGATATCGGCCCTGAGCTGCGATGAACTTTGACGCCTTCATCACCTGCGCGATCACCGGGGCCGGTGCGACCACCGACCGCTCGGACAAGGTGCCGGTCACCCCGGTGCAAATCGCCGACTCGGCGCTCGAGGCGGCGGCCGCCGGCGCGGCGATCGTCCACATCCACGTGCGCGACCCGGAGACCGGGAAGGGCTCCCGCGACGTTGAGCTCTACCGGCAGGTGATGGAGCGGATCCGCGCCTCCAACACCGACGTGATCATCAATCTGACCGCGGGCATGGGCGGAGATCTCGTGCTGGGTGGGATCGAGCACCCACTGCCGCCGCTGGACGAGGGCACCGACCTGGCCGGCGCGGCCGAGCGGCTGCTGCATGTCACCGCCCTGCGACCCGAGATCTGTACGCTCGACTGCGGCAGCATGAACTTCGCCGCGGGCGGCGACTACGTGATGATGAACACGCCCGAGATGCTCATGGAGATGGCGCGGATCGTGCAGGAACTGGGTGTGAAACCCGAACTCGAGGTGTTCGACACCGGCCACCTGGTGATGGTGCACGACATGATCGCCGCCGGAGTGCTCGACACCCCGACGCTGATTCAGCTGTGTACCGGCATCCGTTATGGAGCCCCGGACGACCCCACAACCCTGATGGCGATGGTCCACCGGCTGCCGGCCGATGCGGTGTTCTCGGCGTTTTCGATCGGACGGATGCAGCTGCCGTTCGTGGCGATGGCGGTGCTCGCCGGCGGAAACGTGCGGGTCGGGCTCGAGGACAATCTGATGTTGTCGCGCGGGGTGCTTGCGACCAACGGAGAGTTGGTCGAGCGGGCGGTCGCGATCCTCGCCGGTATGAACGTGGGTGTGCTCGGCCCCGACGCGGTGCGGGCAAAGCTCGGGCTCGTTCGTCGTGACTAGGGTCGCGCTGCTGGGAGGCGGTGTGATCGGAGGCGGCTGGGCCGCGCGGTTCCTGCTCGCCGGGCACGATGTCGCGGTGTTTGACCCCAACCCCCAGGCCATTGCCGGAGTCGAGGCGATGCTCACAAACGCGCGCCGGGCCAACCGCCGGCTGTCGCTCGCCCCGCCACCGGCCGAGGGCAAACTCACGATCGCGACCTCGCTCGAACAGGCGGTCGAGGCCGCCGACCTGGTGCAGGAAAGCGCCCCCGAACGCGAGCCGTTGAAGCGCGAGCTGCTGGCAGAGGTTGACCGGGCCGCCCCGAGCAACGCCGTCATCGCCTCGTCGACCTCGGGCCTTTTGCCCTCGCGGATCTCGGCGGACATGCAACGCCCCGAACGGTTCGTGGTGGGCCACCCGTTCAACCCCGTGTACCTGATGCCACTGGTCGAACTGTGCGGCTCGCCTCACACCACGCCCGACACGATCACTCGCGCCGCCGAGCTGTATTCGTCGGTGGGGATGTCGCCGCTGCACGTGCGCTCCGAGATCGACGGATTCATCGCCGACCGGCTGATGGAGGCGATGTGGCGCGAGGCGCTTTGGCTAATTCATGACGACGTCGCCACCGCCACCGAGATCGACGACGCCGTGCGTCTCGGCCCCGGGCTTCGGTGGGCATTCATGGGGCCGTTCATGACCTATCGGATCGCCGGTGGCGAGCAGGGCATGCGCCACTTCATGGCGCAGTTCGGGCCGTCGCTGAAATGGCCGTGGACGAAGCTGATGGACGTCCCCGAGCTGACCGACGAGCTGCTCGAGAAGATCGTCAGCCAGTCCGAGTCGGTCTCGCCCGACGCCTCCACCACCGAGCTCGAACGCATCCGCGACGACTGTCTGGTCGACGTGCTGCTCGCGCTTCGCACCCACGCCGTCGGCGCAGGTGAAGTGGTCGCAGCCAGTGAGCAGGGTCGGATCGATCGCGCCCACCCGCTCATCACCGCAAGCGACGACCTGTCCCAGCCGCTGGGCCTCCACACCGCGCGCATCCCGCCGGAGTGGGTCGACTACAACGGGCACGTCCACGAGAGTCGCTACCTCCAGATGTTCGGCGATGCCAGCGACGCGCTTTTGGCCTACATCGGCATCGACGCCGACTACCGCGCGTCCACCGGCAGCTACCACACCGCCGAGACCCATCTCAGCCACCTCTCACCGCTCGCTGCGGGTGACACCGTCGAGGTTTCGACCCAGGTGCTCGGCCATGACCAGAAGCGGCTCCACATCTACCACCGCATGCACGACGTGGCCCGTGGCACCGAGGTCGCCACCGCCGAGCACATGTATCTGCACGTCGGCAGCCAGACCGGGCAGGTCTGCCCCGCCGCTCCCGCGGTACTCGCCCGGATCGACCGGATCGCCACGGCTCACGCCACCTTGCCGCCCCCCGCGCGCGCCGGTCGCCGGATCGGCTCACCGAGCGGCGCATGACCTCTGGGCTGCTGGGGTTCACGTTCGACTTCAACGGCACGCTCTCCGACGATGAGCCGATCATGTACGAGGTGTTTGCCGAGCTGTTCGGCGAGCTCGGGAAGCCGCTGTCGGAGCCGGACTACCGACACGAGCTGGCGGGACTGAGCGACGAGGCCATCATCGAGACCTGGATGGGCGAGCGCGACGACCTCCCTGCGCTGGTCGCACGCCGGGTCGCCGGGTACCGCGCCCGCGTCGCGGACGGCTCGACCGTCCCACCATGGGTGCGCGCGGCCGTACACCGGGCGGCCGCACACGTTCCGCTCGCGGTGGTGTCGGGCGCGTCGGAGGCCGAGATCCTGCCGGTGCTTGCCGCCGCCGGCCTGACCGACGCGTTTGCCGCGGTGATCGCCTCGGATCACGTCGCCGCCGGCAAGCCCGATCCGGAGGGCTACCTCCAGGCGCTGACTCTCCTCGGCGGGTCTGGGCCGGTCGACCCCTCCCGGTTCGTCGCATTCGAAGACACCGAGGCCGGAGTCGCGTCGGCGGTGGCCGCGGGGTTGGTGTGCATCGCGATCGCCGGTACGCACCCGCATGAGCGGCTGGGAGCGGCCCGGCGGATCGTGCCGAGGATCGACGTAGCGTTGATCGACGAGCTGCTCGCCTCATAAACCGCGAGGCTCCCACGACGATTACCTGAGGCGCGCAGCCCGCCACGGGAGGCGCACGTCCTTCCGTCGTCCTGGGGGTTACATGTCGCGCGTCCGAGACCTGTCCATTGGCTCGAAGCTGTATGTCGGCTTCGGCATCATCATCCTGCTACTGGGCATCACCGGCGGGGTCGCGTTGTGGGGTTCCTCGAGCCAGCATCGGGCCGCCACCGAGGTGATCAAGCTCAACCAGATCACCACCGAGATGGGCCAGGCACGCTACGACATCGCTGACATGAACGGATGGCAGACGGCCTACGCGTTTGACATCCAGCGAAACCGGGCGAACGGCCACCGCGTCTCGATCGCCGATCTCGCCTCACGCAAGGCGTTTCTGGCGGCCGCGGGCCACGTTCGTCACGACCTCTCGATGCTCGCCACCATCGCGCCGGCGGGCGTTCGCCCGGCTCTGGCCCAGGCGGGCCGCGATGTCGAGAGGTTCACGACCGTCGATGGACGCATCGTGGCGCTCTACAACCGCAACACCCGGCGCTCAAATGCCGCGGCCACCGCGCTCGTACTCGACCAGGAGATCACGATCTACAACCACCTGGCCGCGAGTGTCGGGTCGATCCGCCACGGGATCGACACCGCGTCGGCGCTGGCGGGCGCCAAGTCGAGCGATGCGGCATCGATCACCACCACGCTGGTGATCGCATCGATGCTGACCGCGTTGATCGCAGCGATCGCGATTGCAGCCCTCCTGACCCGCTCGATTACTCGTGGCGTTCGGCCGGTGCTCGATCGCTTGAAGATGCTGCGCGAGCACTGCGCCGCCGACCTGCGGGTCGGGCTGGAGGCGCTCTCCCACGGCGACCTGACGGTACGGATCACCCCGGTCACACCACTGATTCCCAACCCCAGCCGCGACGAGATTGGGCGTATCGCCGCAGAGGTCAACGCAATCCGCGACGCGACGGTCGCATCGGTGGAGGCCTATAACCAGGGCTGCATCGAGCTCTCGCGAGTCGTCACCGATGTGTCCAGCCAGGCGTCAACCATCAGCGCCGCGTCCGAGGAGATGGCCTCGAATTCCGAGGAGACCGGCCGCACTGTCAACGAGATTGCCGAGGCGATTGGCGAGGTCGCAGCCGGAGCCGAGCGCCAAGCCCGGATGGTCGAGGAGGCGCGCACGAACACCGATGCCACCCGCACCTCGGCTCAGGAGGCCCGTGGCGTGGCCGAGCAGGGAGCAAATGCCGCGTTCGAAGCCGCCGAGGCCATGGTTTCGGTCAACGAGTCGGCCGCCCGCGTCAGCCACGCGATCCAGGCGCTGGCAGCCAAATCCGAGCAGATCGGGGGGATCGTCGGCACGATCACCGGGCTGGCCGATCAAACCAACCTGCTTGCCCTGAACGCCGCCATCGAGGCCGCGCGGGCCGGCGAGCAGGGCCGCGGATTCGCGGTGGTCGCCGAGGAGGTGCGCAAGCTGGCCGAGCAGTCGCAGGAGGCCTCGACCACGATCGCTGGGCTGATCACCGAGATCCAGACCGACACCGAGCAGGTGGTGAGCGTCGTCGAGGAGGCGGCCGAGCGCACCGAGCGAGGCACCGAGGTGGTCGAGCGAACCCGCCAAGCGTTTACCGCGATCGACGGCGCCGTCCAGAACTTCGACCTCCAGATCAAGGAGATCGCGCACGTCACCTCCGAGGTGGCGACGGTGGCTGAACAGGCCAGCGCCTCCACCGAGGAGATCTACGCCTCGACGCAGCAGACCTCGGTGGGTTCGGAGCAGCTGTCCCGTGCCGCCGAAGACCTTGCGGTCACGGCCGGCAAGCTCGAGGAACTCGTGCTCAAGTTCAAGACGGTCGCGGCGTAGCGGCTACGCGGCTCGCCACACGGCGAGCCGAGCAAACTGGCGGTTGGATTGCGGCGGGTCGGTGTAAACCCGCCGCAGCGCCGGGTCTCTGTCCAGCTCTCGCACCAACCGCCGCGACCCGGGTGTGAGGTCGACGGCGACGTCGGAAACATGCCAGCGGGCCATGATCGCCTGTCGCTCGGCGCGCGACGTACCGGGCCGGAGAAACCGCGCGACATCGCGGCGTCGGCGGGCCGGCTGGTCGAGCCGCTCGGACTCCGTGTGGAACCCCGAGATTGCCGCCGCGTACACCGGGGCGCCGCCGACCAGCTCGTAGGCGAGTCCCGAGTACCAGTTCGACGCCCGCGCGCCAAACGGGGCGAGCACCACCGGCAAAGGCCCCGAGCGCGATCGCAGATAGTGCAGCACTCCCGGGGTTGGCTGATCGACGGTATACGGCTGGCCCCGTCCGTAGACCGCGGCCGTCGCGACCGCGTGGGCATGCTCGGAGATCGAGCCGATCAGAACCGCCACCGCCAGGGCGAGCGCGAGCGCGACGCTCGCAGCCGTGCCCCGCCCTTCGTTGTAGCTGTGCGAGGGCCGGCGGCGACGCCGCGAGCGTGCGATCGCCTGGACTGCCGATGCGATCAGCACCAACGCCCCCAGACTCGAGATCACCGTGGCCGCTGTCCCCGACAGCAGCGAGGCTCGCTCCAGGACGAGCGAGGCGATCGCGGCCACGCCGACTGCGAGCACAGCGTTTCGCGAGCGGGCGACCAGCACGATCGCCGGGCCAAGCACGTATGGCCACGGCAACATCTCCCAGTAGCGAATCGCCTGACCCGGCCCCACCAGGCCTGAGAACACGGTGGTCACCCCCGGAATGGTGCACATCAGGTAGATCACGGCGGTGAGGAGCGCCAGGAGTCCCAGCGGGGTGCGGGGCCGCCGCACCGCCCAGATCACCGCGATCAGACCGAGCACCGCCTCACCCCGGTGGTTCAACACCTGGTAGCCCGAGAGCATGATCCGGTGGCCGCCGGCACTGACGACGGCTCCGTCGGGAACCGGCACCGCCGGGCTGTGCCCCGAGCCGTGCACCGCCGTCAGGTAGATGATGGCGACCGTGGCCAGACTGGCGATGGTCGAGACGATCGTTGCCCGCCAGAGTTCGGGGTTGAATGCCGCGACCACCACCAAAGCGATCAGCAGAGGCGGCACGTAGGTGAGGTGGCAGACCGTGATCACCAGCACGGTTGCAACGACAAGCACCTCGATCACTCTCGATCGCCAGCGCTGTTGTTCGAGCAGCAGCAGAAGCAGCGCGGGAAACGCCACCAAGGTGACGAAGTATCGCGGCTGCTGTGCGTTGCTGAGAGCCTGCACGCCCGTCACCGACAGCCACAGCGCGAGCAGCACCGTGATCACGCCGGCCAGCCGGCCCGCCACCCGAACGCCCACCGCGTAGGCGACGAGGGCCAGCATCAGGCCGAACAGCGGTACCAGATCGACGTAGCCGATCGCAACGTCGAGGCCCGACAGCCGGATCGCCCCCGCCTCGGGGAGGTGCAACAGCGGAAATGCATACCCGGCGTGGGGATGGCCGTCGAGGAATGGCCAGATGGTGCGCTCGCTTGGCCGCGGGAGAGCGATCAGCTTGCGAATCACGCCCGCGTGGAACAACGCGTCGCCGATCAGCACCGACTGCCACTGCCAGCCGAGCACCGCTGCGAACGCGCCCAACAAGACGATCGCAAGCGAGTCGGGCACCGGCGGCGGGGGCAGCGGTGGCCGCGCGGCGAGGCACAGTGCGGCTTCGATCAGCACCGCCGCGCCCACCACCACCAGCGGGAGTCCCACGATCAGTCCGATCAGCCCCGGCACCACCCACGCCCCGACGCCCAGGATCGGCACCAGCCCCCACGCCGTCACCGGCCCGCGGTCGTCGCCAAGCGCGAGCGCCCCCGCGATCGCCCAGCCCGGGACGAGTATGGCAATCGCACCCGCGAGCGTGATCTCGAGCGGGTGAGACACGATGTCTGCCAGCACGCGCGTGACCATGGCCGCAGCGATCAGCGCAATCGCCGCAATCACGAACCGAACTGCAAAGCGTCTCCACCAGGGAGCGATAAGGGCGGGCATCGGCCATAGCCTACGGTTACGGGTGGGTGAGTGAGGTCGCACGGCCGGTTGGGATTAGGCTCTGCTGGTGAACATCACCTACCTCGGCCACGCCACGCTGGTGATCGACCTGGACGGCGTGCGGATCATCACCGACCCGATCCTGCGCCCGCGCGTCGCCCACCTACGCCGCCATGGGAGTCTGGCCGATGCCGCCCTGGAGCCTGTCGATGCGGTGCTGCTGTCGCATGCACACGGCGATCATCTCGATCCCGCGTCGATCCGGCGGGTCGCCGGAGAGCCGCGCGTGATCGCCCCGCTGGGGGTGGGCAAGCTGCTCACGCGCCGGGGGATCACTCGCGTCGAGGAGATCGACGTGGGCGGGCACGCGACCGTCGGCCCGCTCGAAATCACCGCCTACAGGGCCGACCACGACGGTCGGCGCACCCCTGTTGCGACCACCCGGGCGCCCGCGCTCGGTTACCTGGTCCGGGGCTCCCAATCGGTCTATTTCGCCGGCGATACCGGCCTGCACGACGGCATGGAAGAGGTCGCGAGCCAGGCGATCGACGTGGCCCTGGTGCCGGTGGCCGGGTGGGGACCGACGCTCGGGCCGGGGCACATGGATCCACGGCAAGCGGCAGCCTCGCTCAAGCTCTTGCGACCGAAGGTCGCGATCCCGATCCACTGGGGCACGCTCGCCCCGATCGGGTCGAAGCCCCCCAGCTCCGCTCCGGCACACGAGTTCGCCGAGGCCGTCGCAGAGCTCGCGCCCGATGTCCGGTGCGTCCTGATCGACCCGGGCGGTAGCTCAGTCTTTTAGCGCGCTGAGGTGAAGACTCTTGTCCTCGTGCCGCCAGATCAGCGCGCACACCGACCCCACCAGGATCGTCGGGATGAAGGTCAGAACGCGATAGAGCAGCACCGCGGTGACCACGCCGGTGCGTCCGCCGCCGAACCCGACCAGGGCCGCGGTCATCCCCAGCTCGGTCACCCCAAGTCCGCCTGGGGTGATCGGCACCGAAGCAAGCAGCCGGGTAAACGACCACGCAGCGAGCGCCTCCAGGGTTGAGATGTTGTTGACCCCGACGCTTTCCAGCACGACCAGGAGCACACCGAACAGCGTCAGCTGGTTGACCAGGCTCGCGATCGTGAGCACGTGCCAGCGAGAGGAGACAACATCGATCGTCTCGTGTCTGAGCCTGACCAGGCGAGCCCCCCAGTCCTGCGCCGGACCGCGGCGGACGAGCTTCAAGAGCGCGGTGACCACCCGCCCGGCGAACTCGCCGACGCGTTCTGCGGCGAAGTCGGCGCGCATTGCAAACACGAGTGCGCCGATGATCACCACCAGCGCCACCATCGCGATCGCACTGACCACGAGCAGATAGCCGCTGTCGTGCGACGGGCCCAGCGCCGCCACGGCGGCGATCGGAATGATCACGTTCAGCGTCTGGTTCCAGAGCGTGACCAACACGAGTCCCGCGGTGATCGTCGGCCCCCGGAACTTCCAGCCCGAGAGCATCTTCACCTGGGTCGCGATACCGACGGCCTCGCCGAGCGGCAATACCGTGGTGAAGAGCGTCGTCGTCTGGGTCATCAACATCGCCCGTTTGTACGAGAGCCCTGGCACGGCTGCCATCCAGGGCGGACCGGAGGTCGCGACGTTGGCAATCACCGACAGCAGGATCACGCCCCAATCGGTGAGACCGAGCCCAACGGCGGCGTCCCACACCGCCTGGTAGCTCGTGATCTGGGGCAGGATGGCGATGAAGATCGCCGCCACCACCAGCAGCCCAAATACCGGCCCAACCGACTTTCGCAGCCGTTTCTTCCACACGTCGGGTTGCTGCTGGGCCTCGGGCTCTGTCACCGCCGAGCAGGGCGCCGGCGTGGCTCAGGCACGGCGTGCGACCCGGCCGACGCCCAGCGCCATCGCCATCAGCATGTTGGCGATCCAGACCACCACCGTGACCTCCGCCACCGACACGAAGCCCCCAACGGTGATGCCCGAAACCAGGCCGGCGGTGATCGCAACCATGGCCATGTTGATCAAGAACGTGACCAGGCCGAAGGTGATGATTCGAAACGGCAGACCGATCAACATCAGGATGGGCTTGACGAAGATGTTCAGCAACCCGAACACTGCGGCTGCGATGACAAGGGCTCCGGTGCCGTCAGCCGAGGCGCTGCCAACCACCTTGATCGCCACCCACAGGGCGAAGAAGTTGATGAGCCACGCGACGAAGAGTTGGCGAATGAGCGTCATAGCCGGGATTTCAGCGTATCAGCGCGAACGGACTGCGAAAACGCGTCGGCCCCCGGCGCAAACGCCGGGGGCCGACTCCAAACCCGCTGCTCAGGCCGAAAGCGCCTTGGCCTTGAGAGCGTTGTACTCCTCCTGGTTGATGGCACCGGAGTCGAGCAGGCCCTTGGCCTTCTCGATCTCGGCGGCTGAGCCACCACTGGAAACGTCACGCACGTACGAGTCGAACTGTTGCTGCGACTGCTTGGCGTGCTCGACGTTTCGGTGGGCCATCCCCTCGGAGTTCGTAATCATGTAAGCAAGCAGGCCCAGCAATGGCGCGATCAGGAGAAAGATCAGCCACAGTGCCTTCTTGCCACCTGATGCATCGTGTCGCCGAAAGACGTCGACGATCACGTAGAACAGCATCATGAAATAGATGACCATGAAGAAAATAACGAGCAAACTCCAGAGGAATTCACCCAAACTCAGGAGCACCATCTAGCAATCCTTTCGGAGAAGAAAGAGAACCTTGGAACCGTTGAAGAATACCGCAGACATCCAAAAATGCGGATACTGGTGGGGGTTCGCCGACCCACCGGATTCTCCTTCCGAAGCGACGTTTCGCCCGCTGCGTGCTACGTTGGCGCAATGACCGTGACGCCCGCCCGCAAGCACATGTTGTACGTCCCGGGAGGGGAGTTCGAGATGGGCAGCGCGGACTTCTATCCGGAGGAGCAGCCGGTGCGGCGCGTCCACGTGGACGGCTTTTGGATGGACGAGCACCCGGTCACCGTCGCCGAGTTTCGCCGGTTCGTCAACGACACCGGCTACGTCACGATGGCCGAGCGGGCGCCCGATTCCGATCAGTATCCCGATGCCGACCCCGAGTTGTTGGTGCCTGGATCGCTCACGTTCCAGAAGACCACGGGTCCGGTCGATCTGCGGGTGTGGGCGAACTGGTGGGCGTGGACGCCGGGCGCGTGCTGGCGACACCCCGACGGTCCCGGCTCCAATGTCGGCGGCCGCGAGCGCCATCCGGTCACCCATGTGGCGTACGAGGATGTCGAAGCGTTCGCCGCGTGGGCCGGCGGCGACCTTCCGACAGAGGCGGAGTGGGAACGTGCGGCCCGCGGCGGCCTCGACGGCGCGACCTACACCTGGGGTGAGGAGTTCTCTCCGAAGGGCCGGATGATGGCCAACACCTGGCAGGGCGAGTTTCCCTGGCAAAACCTGCTGACCGACCGGTACGAAGGCACCTCGCCGGTGAAGAGCTTCCCGCCCAACGGCTACGGCCTGTTCGACATGGCCGGCAACGTATGGGAGTGGACGTCCGACTTTTTTACGCTGCCCCCCGGCGAATCGCTCAATCCGTGCTGTGTGCCGTCCAACCCGCGAGTGACCGAGGCCGAGCCCGGCGACCCCGCCGCGACCGACGGGCATATCCCGCGGCGTGTGATCAAGGGCGGGTCACACCTGTGCGCGCCCAACTACTGCCTGCGCTACCGGCCGGCCGCCCGCCAGGGCGAGGCGATCGACACCTCGACCCGGCACATCGGCTTCCGCCTGATCGTGCGGTGAATAAATGGTGCCAGGCACCATTTATTCACGCGCGTGAACCAGTGGTGAATAACGGTGCCTGGCACCGTTATTCACCACTCCCAAGCGGCTCCGCTAGGCGGTCGGCCCCAGGGCGGCTGGTCCCTGGTACTGCGAGTCGCCGAAGGCGAGGATCCAGTGGAAGATCGGGCCGAGGAAGATCAGCCCGAGGGCGAAACCGCCGCCATGGCCGAAGCTCTTGGACAGATCGATGATGACGATGATCCCGAACACGATGTTCACGAACGGGATGAAGAACAGGATCAGCCACCAACCTGGACGTCCGACGATCTTGAGGATCACGTACAGGTTGTAGAACGGGATCAGGCTGGCCCAGCCGGGCCGATCGGCCTTGGTGAAGATGATCCAGTCGGCCACGTAGGTGAGGACGATCAGCGCCAGAACGATGAGTCCGACGATGGGACCGCCCGCTGAAAGGAGAGGCATCATGCCGTCACCATACCCATGTCGCCGTCGGTCTCGGTCGGCCACGGCTCCTCGCCGGCGGCGCCGTGGTAGCGAGAGGCGCCGAAAGCAATCACCGGAACCAGGATGATGCTGAGGAACATTGCCATCCAGATTCCGAACCACAGACTGCGACGGAAGCTCTTGGCCAGGTCGAGATACACGATCACGTAGAGCGGCGGCAACCACAGAAGCAGCAGCCACCACCACGGGCGGCCCACTACCCGCAACAGCACAATCGTTGAATAGATCGGGATGATTGCCGCCCAGCCCGGCTGATCGGCCTTCCGAAACACGATCCAGTACCCAACGATGTTGACGATCCAGACCGCCAGGTAGATGAGAAAGAGTATCCCGCCGCCGCCGCTTGCAAGCACTGGCATATACAGCCTCCTTAGGTCGATTGAACGTTGTAGCGTGACGAACCAAGCCCCAGAATCGGGGCAAAAATCGGGGCCAGGGCGATCAGCCCGACGCTGAACCAGCCCGAGCGGCCGAACCTCTCAGCCAGCTCCACGAGCACGATCACCGCCACCACCGCCGAGGCTCCGGGAACGAACCACAGAAACACCCACCAGGTCGGTCGCTGAACGATTCGCTGCAACACGATCAGGTTGTAGACCGGGACGATCGCAGCCCATCCACGCTCACCTGCCTTGGTGAATATGCGCCAGAACGCCGCCACTTCGACGACGACCACCGCGAGTTGCACCAACAACACAACGGCGACAATCACAGTCGTCCTCCCATGCCATTTGTGCCTCCGGTTGCAGATGTGTTCGCGGGCATCAGATCCGATCCTCCCGGCGGAGATTTCGAAACTCCGCCACCACCGCCGCCGTCAGATCGGCCGGAGCGACATCGAGCGAGTGCACGCCCCGGGCAGCCAACTCGGCGGCAGCCAGCCGCCGGCGTTGCAAAAGACCGACCGCAGCCCCTCGCCGGAAGAGCGACTGCTCGTCGGTCACGGGCGCGGCGGCGTCGGCGGCGATCGACTGGTCGATCACCGACGCGAACACGACCCGGTGCTTTCGCGTCAGGGCACCGAGTCGGGCTGCCAGCAGGGGATCGGCCTCGACATAGTGCAGGTCGGAGAAGAACAGGATCAGCGAGCGCGTACCCGCAAGCCGCGACAGCGCCACCAGAGCGGAGCGCCAATCGGGCTCCAAAAGATCGGCTTCCAGCGGGGCGAGCGTCTCGATCACGCGGCGCAGCTGCCCGGAACGCGCGGCCGGTCCCAGCGCCGCCCGTGGCCGCTCGGAGAAGGTCATCAGGCCGACCGCGTCGTCGTACTCCCGCGCCACGGCAGACAGCATCACGCAGGTGTTCACCGCCCGATCGAGCTTGGCCAGCCCGTCACCGCCGGCGCCGGCCATCAACCGCCCGGCTTCGACCGCCAGCACCAGCGACTGGCGCCGTTCGGGTTGCATGTTGGCGACCACCGGACTCCCACGGCGTGCGGTCGCCTTCCAGGAGATGCGCCGGTACTCGTCGCCCGGCACGTAGGCGCGCAGGCTTTCGAACTCACGGCCGCGATCGCCACTGCGGCCGACCCGCAGGCCGCCGGCGCGCCGGCCCGCCGGCAGCAGCCGCTCGTCACGCAGCTGGAGGACGTCGGGCCAGGTCAGGCCGGTCCAGGCGGTCTGATCGAACCGTCGCTGGCTGAACGTCAGGCCGCGCGGCCCCTGCACCCGTGCGCCCACGCGGCCAAACTCGAAATCTCCTCGCCGTCGCGGAACCAGCTCCAGGTCGAGTACCCGCTGCTCGTGGGGTGCGAGCACCAGGCGATGCTCGACCGGCCCGAGTGAGGCTGTGGCTGTGGGAGCGTCGGCGATCTCGACCCTCACCGCCCGCTCCGCCGGCGAGTGCACCACAAGCTGTACCAGGTTCGGGCGGCCGATCGAGAACGGCCCGGCGGTGGGCCGCTCGACCTCCAGCGGCGTGTGCCGCGCGATCCACCAATCCTGGCCGACCACGGCCAGCGCGAGCACGGTACCGATCACAAACACCTGCCCGCCGAATCCCAACGGTGCGGCGACCAGGGTCGCCACCGCCGAGATCAGGAACGGAAGCAGGCCGCGCGCGGTGATCATCGCGGCACGATCACCGCCCCGAGGGCGGCGGCGACCACGTCGTCGGCCGAGCGTCCGCTGAGCTCGGCGTCGGCCGCCAGCACGATCCGGTGGCGAAGCACCGCCGGGGCGAGCGACTGCACGTCGTCGGGGGTGACGAAGTCGGCGCCCCGCGCGGCGGCCATCACGCGGGCGGCGAGCAGGAGCCCGATCGAGCCGCGCGGGCTCGGCCCGAACACCACGTCGTCACTCGCCCGAAGCCACTGAGAGATCTGCGCGATGTAGGTGACGACATCGTCTGTGACGCCGACGGCCTGGGCCTCCTCGCGCAGCGCGGGCAGGGTTTCGGGGTCGAGCATCCGCGGTACCTCGATCGCGTCGAGGTCGCGCGACCGAAATCCGGTCTTGTGACGGCTGATGATCTCGCGCTCGGCATCCAGATCTGGATACCCGACGGTGAGCTTGAACAGGAACCGGTCGAGCTGCGCCTCGGGCAACGGGTAGGTGCCCTCGAACTCGATCGGGTTCTCGGTTGCGCACACGATGAACGGCCGCGGCAGCGCGAGCGTCTCGCCCTCGATCGTGACCTGCCCCTCCTCCATCGCCTCGAGCAGCGCCGCCTGCGTCTTGGGCGGCGTACGGTTGATCTCGTCGGCGAGCACCATCGATGCAAACACCGGGCCCTTGCGCAGCTCGAACCGACCCTCGTTCTGGAGGAACACCATGGTGCCGGTGAGATCCGACGGCATCAGGTCGGGCGTGAACTGGATCCGCACGTAGTCGAGCCCGGTGGCCCTGGCCAGCGCCCGCACCATCAGGGTTTTGGCGGTGCCCGGCGGCCCCTCGATCAGCACGTGGGATTCGAGCACCAGCGCGGCCAGCACCGCATCGACGGCCTCCTCATGCCCGACCACCACTCGAGAGAGCGCCTCGCGGCCGCTCTGGAACAGCTCCTGGATCGTCACGTCATCTCCTCTCTGCCTCTTGCAGTTCGTGCCAGGCCTTGACGGCCTGGTCGGAATCCTGCGCCGAGCGCAGACGTTCGAGTTGGGGTTGTACCGCCGCGGACCTGGCGCCGAGCCGGCGTTGATCGGCGCTTGCAAGCGCTGATGCCATCGCGCCGGCGTGCTTGTTCTTGGCGTAGAGCGCCGCCAGGCTGGGAGCGAGTGAGAGATCGTCGGCGGGGTCGGCGACCCGCTGGGGCCACACCGGGCCCCGCCGGCGCAGCAGTGCCGAGATCAAGAGCAGCAGAGCCAGCGCGCCCTCGATCGCGAGCAGCGTCCAAACCTGGGGGAGATAGGTGAGCACGTTCAGAGTGCCGCCCGGGCGGCGGTGGTAGACGTCGAACCCGGCGGAGCGACCGGTTGACCACGCGATCGGCAGCACCATCGGCAATCCGACGTACTGCACCTGGTGGTTGGTCAGCCACTGCGGGTCGGTGAAGAGCCACACCGCCCCCTTGCCGACCGGGATCACCTCGAACGCGGCCCTGTGCCCCGAGTAGTAGACGGCGCGCGCCCCGTGTGGCACCGTCGCGGCCCGGAAGGTCGATCCAGGAGGCGTGGCCAGCTCAAACGCCGATGCCCAGCGGGCCGCGCTCACCCGCCCTCCGGGGACGAACCGCACTCCCAGCATGTCGGTGAACGGGTCGGGCCGATCGACGGCATAGATCAGCGTCGCGCCCGCTCGCAGAGAACGCCGCCAGGAAGCGGCCTCGTCGTGGGTGACATCCACCGGCGCGACCGCGATCGTGACTCCCCTCGAGGCGAGCGTCGGAGCGTCGCTGTCGTGAGTACGAACGCCGGCGGATTGCAGTCCCGCATCGAGACCGGAAAGGCCGAAGGGGCCACGACCCGACGTCTGGTACGGCGGCCCCAGCTCGGTCGAGGCCGGCCGCAGGATCCAAAGGCCGGCCGCGAGTACCGCGAGCAACCCGACGATGATGATCCAGTTGCGGCTGGCGTTCATGCCAGCACCGTGTCGGCCAGCTCGGACACCCGCCGCACGTCCGGTTCGGCCGCCGGCTGGGATCCGTACACCCGGCCTTCGAACAGTCGTGTGCACTCGGCCAGCGCCGCGCCGGGATCTGACCGCGGGTCGAGCCGCCGGACGAACGTCCAGTTGCTGCGTCCCGGTAGCGGACGCCATCCGCGGCGTTGACCAAGCTCCTGGAGGAGCGCTGTGTACAGCAGCCGCAGACCTTCGCGGGGATCGCTTCGAGCGAGCCCCAGCGCCTGCGCCCGGGCCTCTTCGAACGGCGTCGGCGGTGGGCCCAGTGGCTCCTGGGTCTTTGACCGCCGCGGCCGCGGCTTCCACCCGAACAGTGCTCGCGCCAGCAGAAACACCACCGCGACCACCGCCGCGATGATGGCCGCGTAGGTGAGCAGGCGAAAGATCACCGCGAGCACCGAGCCGCCCCCGCCCAACCCGATCGACGGCAGGTCGACCAGGTGGATCAGCCACCGGAAGAACTCGCCGATCCATCCCGTGACCTTGTCGTAGGCGCGCGAGAACACGTTTGACCCGTGCCTCGGCACCCCGGTGGCCGCGGCCGCTGCCCGGCGGGCCTCCGGAAGCTTGGCGACGGTCGTCTGCGACGCTGCGTGGACTCGCAGCAGATGCTCGACGGCGGGGGCGATCACAGCGCCTCGATCGCCGCGCGCAGGTCGTCACCCTCGTGTCGCAGCTTCAGATCGACGTACAACATCACGGTGATCAAGGCCACCAGCGGTTGGGTCAGGATTGCGATCGCGGCGCCGGCGATCACGCCGGCATAGGCGTTTGATCCGATCAGCGCGTGGGCTGCGGCCGCGCAGGCGCCCTGGGCCAGGAGCACCATGAACCCCGCCAGGATCAGAATGCCGAAGGTGCGCCACCAGGAGCGTTTGACCAGCTCGCGGCTGCGTCCCAGCGCCGCGCCGTAGCGCAGGTGCTCGATCGCGACCACCGGAGCGGCCATCGCAAACCAGGTGGCGATCAGAAACCCCGGGGCGACGAACAAGGCAAACCCGCCGACGACGGCCAGCGCGTACAACACAAACGTCGCGACCAGCGGCCATAGCAGGCGACCCATCCGCCGCCACACGCGACCCACGGTCAACGTGCGGCCGGCGATCAGCTCATCGACGATGATCGCAGCCATGGCGGTTGCGAGGAACACCGCGACGCCGTCGATCACCACACCCACGACCTGGCCGGCCACCCCGCCCTGCTCCTCGATCAGCCCGCCGACGAGATTCGCGGGCACGGTGATCAGCGCGATCGCCGCGACCACCAGCGAGAAGTTGCGGCTGTAGACATTGACTGCGGCGTCGTAGATCGAGGCCATGTCCATCGGCCTCTCAACCCGGGCCTCGGTTCGGAGTTGAACGTCAAGCACGTGCGAAACGCTTTCCTGCCGCTTCGATGTACTGCTCGTCCGACACATCGGCGGGGCGCGGGACGTCGGCCTCGAGCCGCGCGGCCAGCAGGCCGGCCAGCTCGACCCGGGTCTGGGACCCGAGCTGCCGGCGGCGCTCCAGAAACTGGCTCACAACCGCCGCGGCCGCGGGTGGCGCCACCGCTGCAGGTGCGGTGCGCTGCACCTGCTCGACGAAACTCCCGCTTCCTCGCTGCGCCTGGGTGCGCCCACGTGGCCGCGGCTCGGCACGCACCGCGACGGTGCCTGCAGCCATGTCGCCGAGCCGCTGGCTGCGGGTCGAGCACATCGCAACCGTCCCTCCCAGGACGTAGAAGAACGGCAGGATGTCGACGACGCGCAGCACGTTACGCACCGCCGACTCGCGCAGACCGATCGGCGTGCCCTGGTCGGTGACGACCTTGATCTTGAGCGCAAGCTTGCCCGGGGTCGCGCCCTCCAGCCACTCGAACAGGATGAAATAGGCGAACGGCCCAACGGCAGCCGCAATGATCAGAACCGGCAGTGAGAGCCATTGCGGCAGAAGCGCCAGACCGTTGACACCCACCCCGAATACCGTGGAGAGAATTCCGACCATCGCAATCACGTCAATCAGCTGGGCGACAGCCCGCGATCCGACTGCGGCAATATCGTGCTCGACGACCACACGCTCAGGAGTCGTCAGTGAAATACGTTCAATGAACACCACTGCCTCACCGATGAGTTGACTGGAACCATGGTCCACGCCTCAGACGAACACGAATGGTCGATACGCCGTGCCCCGCTCTGGGACGAACTCTCAGACCTGCTCGACGAATCGGCACGACACAAGCACCGCATGAGCGCCGAGCGGGTCGACCTGCTGGTTCTGCGCTACCAGCAGACGGCTGCCGATCTCGCCCTGCTCCGCACCCAACATCCTGATTCGGCATTGATCCCGCGCCTGAACGACGTGGTCGCCCGCGGCCACGCCGCCGTCTACTACCGGCGCACCAGGCTGTCGTTGAGAAGCGTGTTGGATTTCGTTTCACGAGGGTATCCGCGGCTCGTCTGGGAAATCCGCCGCTACATCTATGTGATCGCCGCGCTCGAGATCGTCTTCACCCTGGCCGGGTTGATCTGGGCGCTGCATGACCCGGTCAACGCCGCGACCTTCCTGCCCGCCGACCTCCGCGACGCCGCGCACTTCCCCCACCATGCGATCCCGGCGGGGCTGATGAGCGTCGGGGCAAGCTCGATCTTCACTCACAACATCCTGGTGTCGTTCGTCGATCTCGCCGGCGGACTCACCGCCGGGCTGATGACGTTCTACAGCGTGTATCTCAACTCGATGCTGCTCGGGGTGTTGTCGGGACTGACCAACGAGTCGTCGCTCAACTCCGAGTACTGGTCGCTGATCCTGCCCCACGCGGTGATCGAGCTGACCGCATTTACGATCTGTGGTGGCGCCGGTCTCACCATCGCCGACGCAATCGTCCGCGCGGGGCCGCTTCCGCGCAGCCGTGCAATCCGCAAAACAGGGACGCGCGCGGTCATGATCGGGCTGGGCACGATGCCGCTTCTGATCGTCGCAGGCACGATCGAAGGCTTCATCACTCCGTCGGGCCTCCCGATCGGTGTGAAGATCGCGGTGGCGCCGCTGACCGCCGTGATCCTGGCCGCCTATCTCAGGCGCGGACGGCCGGCTCGACAGCCAACGCCCGGATCGGCGAAAGTACCGCCGAGCGATGCTGTTTCCCGAACTCCGGCAACCGTCTGACCGACCCGCCCTGCGCGTCGGCGATGACGAGGTGAGCCACACCCGGCTGGCGGGTTCAGCCGCCCGTCTGGCGACCGAGCTCGCCGGTTGCGACCGGGTCGCGGTGTGGGCCGAAAACTCGATCGCCACCGGGGTGGCGACGGTGGCGGCACTGATCGCGGGCGTGCCTGCGATCCCCGTGAATCCCAAGTCGGGCAGCCGCGAGCTCGAGCACATCCTCGGCGACTGCCGGCCGGCGGCGGTGTTGTGTGGCGACGACTCGAAGCTGCCGGCGGGATTTGACGGCCTGCGCCGGATCGCGGTGACCGGGGACGGCGGCGATGCGGCCGACCTCCCGCCGGAACCGCCCGCGGAGGCCGCGGCACTGATCGTCTACACCTCGGGCACCACCGGCCCGCCCAAAGGCGCGGTGCTTCCGCGCCGCGCGATCGCCTCGAACCTCGACGCTCTCGCGACGGCCTGGGGATGGAGTGGCTCCGACGTCGTGTGCCACGCGCTGCCGCTGTTTCACGTGCACGGCCTGGTGCTCGGCACCCTGGGCCCGATCCGGCGTGGCGGCACCTCGTGGCACCTGGGCGGCTTCTCAGCCGAGGCAGTCGCAGGGGCGCTGGCCGATGAGGCGACGATGCTGTTCGCGGTGCCCACCATGTATCACCGCCTGGCCGACGCCGCCGAGACCGACCCCGCGATCGCCGCGGGCCTGGGTGGCGCGCGGCTTCTGGTGTCGGGGTCGGCGCCGCTACCGGCGGCCGAGCACCAACGCCTCACCCGGCTCACAGGTCAGCGGGTGATCGAGCGCTACGGCATGTCCGAGACGTTGATGATCGCATCCACCACCGTCACCGGCGAGCGTCGTGCGGGCTCTGTCGGCGAGCCGCTCGACGGAGTCGAGGTCAGCGTCCGCGACGACCTCGGCGCGGAGCTCGAACCGGGCGACGACGCGATCGGTGAGGTGCACGTGCGAGGCCAGAACGTGATGCTCGGCTACCTCAACCGTCCCGAGGCGACCGCGGCGGCCTTCACCGCAGACGGCTTCTTCCGCACCGGGGATCTCGCGGTGCGAAGCGCGGACGGCTACATCACGCTGGTGGGACGCCGAGCCACCGATCTGATCAAGAGCGGTGGATTCAAGATCGGCGCCGGCGAGATCGAGTCGGCGCTGCTCGACCATCCCGCGGTGGCCGAGGCGGCCGTGGCTGGAGTTCCCGACGCTGACCTGGGCGAGCGAGTCTGTGCATGGGTGGTGCTGCGTCCCGACGCCGCGGTGACCGCCCCCGAGCTGACCAATCACGTGGCGGCCACGCTCTCGCCACACAAGCGCCCCCGCAGTGTGTGGATGGTCGACTCGCTGCCTCGAAACGCGATGGGCAAAGTGCTCAAGACCGAGTTGCGAAACCGTGTCTGACCCCAATCGCCCAATCGAGCGCGAGCTCGAGGCGTCGGTGACCGACTTCGAGCTGGGCGCGGTCGGCGATTGCATCGTGACCCGCCCGCTGGCGCGACAGCCACGGTTTGCCGAGACGCTCGCAGCCGTCGGTGGATGCCACGCGCTGTACGGAAACCTCGAGACGGTCATCTTCGACGGGCGGTCGTTCGCCGGCTCCGCCTACCCGTTTGCCAGCGACTGGCCGCTGGCATCGCCTCCGGCCGTGGCGGCCGACCTGGCGACGGTCGGCTTCGACCTGGTCAGCCGCGCCAACAACCACGCGCTCGACTGGGGTCTCGAGGCAATGCGGGAGTCGAGCAGGTGGCTCGACGAAGCTGGAATCGTGCACGCCGGAGTTGGCGAGAGCGCCGGTCAGGCTCGCGCGCCCGCCTATCTCGAGACGACCGCCGGCCGCGTCGGGCTGGTGTCGTGCACGACCACCTACCGCGAGACCAGCGAAGCCTCACCAGCCCGCGGTGCGGCGCCCGCCCGGCCGGGTCTGGCCGGCCTCAAGCTGACCCGCACGCTGCGCCTGCCCGCCGAACAGCTGCGTTTGGCCGAGCAGCTCCAAACCGCGCTCGGCTCGCGGCTTGCGGGTGATGTCGACGCCGCCGGGTCGCTGCTGGGGCACCGGTTCGAGCCGAGCCCCGACGACACCGCGAGCTATGCCTACGCGATCGATCCCGAGGATCTGGCGGCGACGATGCGCGCGGTGCGGCTGGGAAAGCAACACTCCGACCTGTTGGTGGTCGCGCTGCACTCCCACGAGCCCCTGCACGACGAGTTTCCCCAGCCGCCGGGCGAGTATGTGGGCGAGTTCGGCCGGGCTGCCGTCGATGCCGGCGCCGATGTCGTTCTCACCACCGGGATCCACCACCTGGCGGGGGTCGAGATCTACCACGGCTGCCCGATCTTCCACGGGTTGGGCAACTTCGTCTTCTCGGACATCGTCGAGCCGCTTCCCCACGAGCTGTATGTGTACGCTCGCGACCACCTGGCCGAAGCGTTTCCCGACGCCGGCCACGTGACCGACGCCGATCTCACAAACGTGATCAACGGCCAGTGGTTCGCAAATGCCGAGACCTTCCAGGGTGTGATTGCGCGCTGCCGGTGGCAGCGTGGGGCGCTGGCCGCCGTCGAGCTCCAGCCGCTCGACCTCGGATATGGCCTGCCGCTGACCACCAGCGGCGTTCCCGTCCCGGCCACCGGCGCCGGGGCCGATGCGATCATCGAGCGGGTTGCCGCGCTCTCGGCCGACCTGGGTACGACAGTCACCCCGCAGCGGCGTGAAGACACCACGATCGGCGTCATCGACGTTGCCGGGGCCGGCCGGTGAGTCCCGACGGATACAACACCGCCGACGTCTTTCTGATCATCCTGATCGGTGTCGGTCCGCTCAAATCGGTGATCGCCTATGCGGATCTGACTCGCGGGATGACGATCAGGCAGAAACGGCGGGTGGCCGTCAAGACGTCGGTGGTGGCAGCACTGATTGCGGCCTTGCTGTTGCTGTTCGGGGATCTCGCACAGCACGTCTTTCACTTCAGCCACGCGTCACTTGCGATCGCCGGCGGCATCGTCATGTTCCTGCTCGGCCTCGACATGGCGCTGGGCCGTCGCGATCTCGATCACGAGATGTCGGTCAACGATCCCGACAAGGTGTCGATCACGCCGCTGGCCGTACCGCTCACACTCAACCCGGTGGGCGTCGTCGCCCTGATCACCTACTCGTCCAACTTCTCGTGGACGCAGGAAGCCCAGACCGAGCTGATGATCGCTGTGGTGGCGGTGATCAACGTGGTCTGCTTCCTCGTGATCGCCCGGTTCAAGGAGGCACCCGAGGGGGTGATCACGGTGATCGAGATCATCCTGGGCATCCTGCTGTGCGCGGTCGCAATACAGCTGACGCTACTCGGCTTCCACGACGTCGGGTGGGTCGGAGCCATATGAGCACCCGGATCTGGTCGCCGAGCGCCGCTGGCGTCGAAATCGTTACCGCGCTGGGAGCGGCCGAGCGGCTGGTCGGCAGCAACGACCGGCCCCACCTGGTGATCGTCGACGAGCACTCCGAGATCACGGCCGCGCCCGGCGCGCAGGTGTTCACGATCGCGCCGACGCGCGTCGCCGAGATCGAGGCCACCATCGTCGAGCTGGCCGCGATGATCGGGGCGTCGGCGCGGGCTCCCGAGGTGATCGAGTCGATCCAAAAGCCGATCGAATCGGTACTGGCCGCAGTGATCGACAGGCCACGCCCCGCGGTCGTTGTGGCAACGGGAATCGACCCGCCGGTCGCGGCCGGCCGGTGGGTGCCAGAGATGATCGCGATCGCTGGCGGCCGCGCGCTCATCGCCGAGGCGGGCGCAGCCGACGTGGCGACCTCATGGGTGGAGGTACGCACGGCCGCTCCCGATCTGGTGGTGATCGCGTCTCCCACCCCGGCGACGCCGCCGGATCTCGGCTGCCGGGTGGTCGCGGTCGACGGCGGGTACTACAGCCTGCCGGTTCCCCGTGTTGCCTATGGCATCGTCCAGCTGGGATTCCTGCTGCATCCCGATCGCCTGGTCGAACCCCGGATACCGCTCATGGAGGTGGCATCGTGACCGTACGCATCGTTGGCGCGGGCCTTGGTCGCACCGGCACGAATTCGCTCAAACTGGCGCTGAACCGCCTCACCGGCGGTCCCACCTACCACATGTCCGAGGCCAACGAACGGCCCGCCGACACCGCGGTGTGGCAGGCGGCACTCGATGGCGACCCGGTGGATTGGACGGCATTCCTGAAGGGGTGGAGCGCAACCGTCGACTGGCCCGGCTGCACCTTTTGGCGAGGGCTCACCGCCGCGTTCCCCGACGCCTTGGTGCTGCTTTCGACCCGCTCGAGCGGTGAGCGTTGGTGGCAGAGCTTCGACGCCACCATCGCCCCCCGGTTGCAAACTCCGGTGCCGGCGGGAAATCCCGAATGGAGCGCGCGCCGGGTGATGGTGCGCGGCGTGGTCGAGCGCGACCTCGGTCCCGGCTGGTGGGAGGCAGCCTCCGCGATCGCCGGCTACGAGCGACACAATGCGTCGGTGCGCGCAGGAGTGGAACCCGAGCGGTTGATCGAGTGGTCTCCCGGTGACGGCTGGGGCCCGCTGTGCCATGCCCTGGGCGTGGCCGAGCCCGACGAGCCGTTCCCCCATGTGAACACCACCGCGGAGTTCAACCGGCCGCGCGAGACCGAGGAGCCGTAACGTTTGAGCGGTTCCCGATGACTGTTGAGTATGACGACACGCGTTTGGTGGCAGCGCTCCGCGCCGGCGATGAGCAGGCGTTTCGCGCGTTGATCGATCGGTATCAGGCGTCATTCGTGCGCGTCGCCCAGTCGTATGTGCGCGATCAGGCAGTGGCCGAGGAGGTCGCCCAGGAGACGTGGGTTGCGATCCTCCAGGGCCTCGACCGGTTCGAGGGGCGCTCCTCGCTCAAGACATGGATGTATCGGATCCTCACAAACCGCGCGATCACCCGCGCCAAGCGGGAGCGGCGGTCGACACCGTTTTCGTCGCTGGCCGGCGACGACGGCCCGGCGGTCGATCCCGATCGCTTCCGGCCGGCCGACGATCCCAACTATCCGGGACACTGGCGCAGTCGGCCGCAGCCGTGGAGCGACCTGCCCCAAGACGTGCTGCTCGCGGCGGAGACCCGAGCGAAGCTGCTGGAGGCGATCGAGCGCCTACCCGACTCTCAGCGGCGGGTGATCACCTTGCGCGACGTCGAGGGCCTGTCGGCCGGTGAGGTGGACGAACTGCTCGACCTCACCGATGTGAATCAGCGGGTGCTGTTGCACCGCGCCCGGTCGCGCGTGCGAGCGCTGCTCGAGCCCTACTTCGGGGGGGACGCGGCATGAGCGATCTGGCCTGCAACGAGCTGGTCGAGTTGGTCACCGACTACTTCGAGGGCGCACTCTCACCGGCCGATACGGCGCGGTTCGAGGCCCATCTCACCGCCTGCGACGGCTGCACCGGCTATCTCGATCAGATCCGCACGACGATCGTGCTCACCGGCCGGCTCAGCCAGGAAAGCATCACCCCGGAAGCCCGCGACACCCTGCTCCACGCCTTCCGCACCTGGAACCTCGCGCGTGAATAAATGGTGCCTGGCACCATTTATTCAGGCTTTGCGGGTGCTGAGCATGGCGATCGCCAGCAGGATGTTGGCCGCGGCCAGCGGGATCGCGCAGTACTCCTCTTTGATCACCCCGGAGACGCCCAGCGGGAGCGCGATCACGACTGCGGCCACGTAACAGATGGCGGCAACCACGGCCATCGCTCCGGCCGCTCCCGAACGTGGTGACGGCATCAGCGTCATGGCTCGGCAGGATACCGCAGAGGATCGACGTTGGCGTCTCCCAGCCGTACCCCCGTGGCCGGCGTCGCCCACACGTCGCTGACCCATGGACGCACCCAAAGCGTGGAGCGCGGGTACCCGATCGGCACCAGCACCGCCGCCTGCTGGACCAGGTGGCGGTCGAGCTCCTGGTAGATCGCGAGCCGGCGATCATGATCGCGTTGCGCACGGCCCTCGACCATCAATCGATCGGTGGTGTCGTCGCTGTAGATCCCCTGCGCGCCGTGCACGAGTCCGCGGAAGAACCCTTCCGGATCGGGATAGTCGGCGCCCCAGCTGGTGAGGAACATGTCGGCTGTCTCATCCGAGTGCCCAGGGCAGCTGAACTCGCCCTCCGGCACGATAATGCGCGTCTTCAACCCGATCGCCTCGAGCTGGACACATAAAAGCTCGGCCAGCGGGCGCAGCCAATCGTGGGCCGCGAGCACCAGCTCGGGCGCGCCGCGGCCCTCGGGATAGCCCGCGTCGCTCAGCAACATCGCGGCGCGCTCGAGGTCCTGCATCACTCCGTGCCGGTGTGAATGCCCCGGCAGCGCCGGAGGCAGCAGTCCCGAGCCGCGGGCCGGGCCAAACGGATTCTCCATCAGCTCCACCAGCGCGACCGTGTCCAGGGCGGCGGAGATCGCCTTGCGGATCACCGGATTCGCGACCGCCGGGCGCGTGGTCTGGAACCACAGCATCAGCGTCGCGATCCCCGCGATCGTGCGCGCGTCGGTCAGGTCGTCGGTCACGAGCTGGCGGCCGCCGCCGGCCAGCACATCGAACTCGCCGTCGGCCCACTGGGCCGTGCCCCGGGCGTGAGGCTTCATCGGCACGAACGTGAACTCGATCTCGCCGAGGTTTCCGGCCGGTCCCTGCCACAGCGGATCGGCGACGGCGAGCAGGTGATCGGCGTCCATCTCGGCCACCTTGAAGGGGCCGTTGGTGACGACCTCCTCGGTGCGCCAGCTGGGGCCGACCCGTTGCACCACGTGACGCGGCCACGGCCGCAGCGCCGAGTGTGCCAGCAGGTAGAGGAAGGCGTTTCGCGGCTCGGCCAGGATGATTTCAAGCGTTCGGTCGTCGTGGGCCACCACCTCGGTCACGTCGTCCAGCAGAAACGCGGTCGGCAACTCGAGGGCGCGGATCTGCTCCCACGTGTAGGCAAAGTCGTGCGTCGTCAGCGGCTCGCCATCGCTCCAGCGAAGCCCGTCGTGCAGCTGGAACAGGTAACTGAGGCCGTCGCTGGAGACGCGCATGTTCTCGGCCAGCGACGGCACCACGTTCTGGTCGCGGTCGAGCGCCAAGAGACCACGGAACAGCAGATCCGTGATGACCGCGGCCTCCATCACATAGGTGTAGCCGGGCACGACCTCGGGCGGCAGCGTGAGCATGGTGCGCAGCTTCTGGTCGCGGGCCACCACCACCGGCTGTGGGGCTTTGCACGCGAACGCCTCGTCGTAGGCGCGCTCGGCGCCGCGAAAGTCGAAGTCGACGTGATGGACGAGCGCGATCTTGAACAGCGTCTCGCGCGAGCGCCGCTCGTCGTTGAGCCGCGCGAGGAACGTGCGTGCGCGGCGATAGTCGTCGACAGCCTCGGCGGTCGCCCACAACGCCCGCGCGTCGTCGCCGGCGACGATCAACGCGTCGGCCGCCTCGCTCGGCATGTCGGCTTCGGCCAGGTGCCGGGCAAGCACCGGCGCCGGCGGGGTCGTCCCGGCCTCGGTCGCCAGCTCCTGGAGCGCTTCGGCGATACGGCCGTGGGCATCGCGACGGTCGTGCTCCAGCATGCTCGAATACGCGACCTCCTGCACCAGGCCGTGGCGGAACCGGTACTCCGGCGAGGGCCGGCGCCGCTCCTCGGTGATCAGGTCGAGCCGCTGGAGCTCGAGCACCGCGGCGTGGGCCTGCTCGGGGCCGACCAGCTTCTCCAAAAGCTCCATCCCAAACGCGCGACCGACGGCGGCGCTCAGCGTGGCCACCTCGCGGGCCGCCGGGGTGAGGCGTCCCAACCGCGCCTGAAGGGCGGTCTGAACGGCGACCGGCACCGACACGTCGTCCCACTCGACGCACAGCTCGAGGCCGTCCTTGCCCATTGCGAGCACGTCGCGCTCGACCAGATCGCGGATGGCTTCCTCGATGAAGAACGGGTTGCCGCCCGCCCGCTCGGCGACCAGCTCTGACACCTCCGGTGGCAGCGATGCACCGGCCACCGACTCGGCCAGACGGGTGCTGGCATCAGGGGCAAGCGCGCGCAACTCCACCTCGCGATAGCGGTGCGGCAGCCGCTCACGGGCGCGCTGACCGAGCTTCCAGGCACTCGACTCGCGCTCGCTGCGATAGACGAGCGCAAACCCGATCGACGCCTGCTCGGTCAGGTCGAGCAGACCATCGCAGACCGCGATGGTCGCCTCGTCAGCCCAGTGCAGATCGTCCATCACCACCAATACGGGACGCTGCTCGGCAAGCGTGCAGAGCACCTCGGCAACCGCCTCGCCGGCCCGATCGCGGACGTTTTCGCGAGACAGCTCGTTCATTACCTGAGCCGACTCGGCGCCTTCTGGAGCGAGCCCGAGCGCCGCCGACAAAAAGACGTAGCGCTCCCCCAGTTCGCCGAAGAGTTCCGTCAGGCGCGCCTTCAGCTCGAGCCGCATCCGCGATTCGCTGGCTGCCACCGGCAGGTCCATCCAGCCGCGCAGCAGGTCGCGCACCGGCCACAGTGGAAAGCCCGTCGCATACGACGAGCTGCGCCCCTCGAGCAAGAGCGGCGGGTTCTCGGAGGCGGCGACCACATCCCGGATCAGCCGAGTCTTGCCGATCCCGGCCTCGCCGGTCACCACCATCACCACACCCAGGCCGTCGCACAGCTCGGCGACGGCCCGCTCCAAAACAGTGCGCTCGAAGTCGCGGCCCACGAGCGCAGGCTCCGGACGCGAATCGCAGGCAAGCCCCGCGCTATCCACGCGCAGGAGCCGCACCGGGTGGCTGATCCCGCGCAGATCCACCTCACCCAGGTCGTCCAGCTCGAACCGAGCGTCGATCGCCCTGGCCAGCTCGGGCCCAACCAGCACCGTGCCGGGTTCGGCATGCTGCTGCAGGCGGGCGGCCAGATTGACGGGGTCACCCAACGCGTTGAACCGCTCGCCGTCGTTGCCCGCCTCCCAGTCGACCACCACTCGGCCGGCCTCGATCGCGACCCGCCCGGCCAACGTCAGGTCGTAGTCGGTGCGCACCTGCTCGCCGAAGCGATCGAGTTCGCGCTGAAGCTCGATCCCGGCCAGCACCGCGCGCTCGGCATCGTCATCGTGGGCCTCGGGCGCTCCGAACACGGCGAGCACGCCATCCCCGGAGAGTTGGGCCACGGTTCCCCCGAAGCGGCGTACCTGAGCGGCGATCAGGCTGGTGACCTCGTCAAACAGCAGCTTTGAGCGCTCAGGGCCGAGCCGCTCGGCGATGGCCGTCGAGCCCTCGATGTCGGCCATGAGCACCGACACCAGCCGCATCTCACCCCGGGTCATGGACATACCCGAAGTGTTGCATATGGCGCGTCGTTATTAACCTTCCGGTCGCTTTCTGCCGATGGAGCCTCGTTCGTTCAGGGAAGCCGTACGCCACAAGTGGTCGTCGGTATGTTGGGTCGTCGCCCGCGAGCCAACGTGGTTGGGTGCGTGCCGGGAGCGGCCGTCCGTGAGGATGGTTTAACCCGGACAGAGCCTGGCTGCAGTGCTCGTCATCGGTGGCGCCACCAGATATCAGCCGGCGGTAGCCGCGGAGTACGGCTCCCCGGGACGAACGCAACGCAGCTATGGAAACCGTCTCGCGCAAACACCTGCTCGCCCAAGCCGCCACCCTGATGGGCGGCGCGACCGTGCTCAACGGAGTCGATCGGGCCCAGGCCGCGCCGGCAGAGCTACCCGTCTACCGGCTCGACAACCTCGGCGGTGCCCACAACGCCGGCTGTGCCAGCTGTAACGCCTGCACGGCTCATGCGGAGCACAAGTACTTTGCCAGCGCCGCCGACGCCGATCTCGATCGCGCGCATCCCTACTGCAAGTGCCGCGTGATCCAGGGTCGAGACCTGCCCTACGCGGAGTGGGTCGCGCTCTTCGGCATACCGGGATCCATCGCCCGCGGAAGTGTCGATGACCGCACCCCGTGGGTCGCCGAGGTACTCGACTCGACGCCCCCGCCGCCCGGCCCCGAACACCACCCACCCCTGCACGTGCGCGTCCTGCGGGCGCGTGTACAGGGGCGCCTGATCGCGATCGACCTCAAGCTCACACAGGCCGCGCGGATCGAGGTCAAAATTGCATCGCCGACCGGCCGTGCGATCGCTCACCGGCGGCTGCGCGCCCCCAGCGGCATCAGCCGCAAGGGCCTTCGCATCCCCAATGGCGCTCCCGCAGGCCGCTGTCACCTCATGTTCGAGCTGCACCCCGCCAGCGGACACGGGCCCAGCCGCAGCTTCACCCGCGACATCAACGTCGCCTGAGGTCAGCCAAACGTGAACGAATAGAGCACGGTGCCCGCCGGCACGGTCAGGTCGAGCAGGTGGGGGCCTGCGGTCGGCATGTGCGCGAGCTGGTACAGATCGTCGGACGAGACCTTGACCGCGGCCTTTGCGTGACCGTCGACCGTGACCCCAAGCGTGGCCGATCCGCTGGGCGGAGGCGCGGCCACCAGATAGATCCGGGGCGCGATGTAGCGAAACAGCAGGTGCGCTCCGGCGCCTGCGACGATCTCGTGCGCGGTGACCGTCCAATGCCCGGTGAGGGCAACGTGGCTCGGGTTGATCACCGGCGGCGCGGAGTATCGCGCGTCCTTGCCCTGCGTCAGCTGCTGCTCGTAGGCCACACCGCGCTCGGTGCCGAGATACGTCTCGGGTGTCGCCACCGTGCGCGAGGCGGTCACGACCCCCTTGGGGGCGACCGGCTTGGCGGCATGCTCGCCCAGCAACTCGCGGATGTCGGCCTCGGTCTGCGGGTATGCCCCCTCTCCGAAGTGCGCATCTCGAACGTCGCCGTTTCGGTCGATCAGGTAGTCCGCCGGCCAGTACTGGTTGCCGTACGCGTTCCAGGTGCCGTAGGCATCATCGACGGCGACCGGGTAGGTGATGCCGTGCTCGGCAACCGCCCGGCGCACGTTTGAGACCACGTGCTCGAACGCGAACTCGGGCGTGTGAACGCCGACGATCACAAGGCCCTTGTCGTGGTAGCGCGCGTTCCAGGCCTTGAGATAGGGCAGCGTCCGGATGCAGTTGACGCAGGAGTACGTCCAGAAGTCGACGAGCACGACCTTGCCGTGCAGACTCGCGAGCGACAGCGGCTTACCGCCGGGGGTGTTCAGCCAGCTGGTGACATCCGCGAAGTTCGGCGCCTTGCCGTAGTTTCGAAGCGCCCCGGCGTTGTCGCCGGCCGCCACCGCCGAGGCGGCACTGTGCGACGACGAGTTGAGCGACTGCAGGTCGTCGCGGATGGTGGCCGAGCGCTCGGGCTTCTGGAGCCCGGTCAGATACGACGGTGCACTGGCGGCCAGCTGGGTTGGGATGCTGGTCGTGAACAACCAGGCCGACGCGATCAGCACCACGCCGGCCACCCGCCGCAGACGCATGCCGCCGCGCCGGACACTGGCAACCCGGGATGCCGCCCGATTGCCCGCGAGTGCGATTCCAAACAGTGGCAGGGTGGCGCCCGCGGCATAGGCGATCGTGATCAGCACGAGATCGAGCGACAGCTTCTGCTGGGCGCTCAGCACGGTGACCGCGGCCAGGATCGGACCGGCGCACGGCGTCCACACAAGCGACAGCCCCGCGCCCAGCGCCACCCCCGACCAGAACCCATCGCCCTTGGTCAGGCGGCCGCCGACATGCGCCGACAGCGGCACGAACAGCCGTCCCAGCCATTCACCGACGTCGGGCACCAGCAATGCGATCCCCACCACCGCCAGCATCACGATCGCCGCGTTTTGGAGTAAGTCCTGCGGCAGTCCGAGCGCCGACAGCACCCGCGACGCCGTCAGCGTGAACACCACAAACGCGACCGCCAGTCCCACAGCGACGCCGAGCGGCCTGCGCCGCCCGCCGGTCGCCGACGCCGCCGCCACCACCGGCAGCACCGGAAGCACGCAGGGCGACAGGAAGGTCGCAACGCCCGCGACCAGCGCAACAGCGATCAGGGTGAGTTCCACTACCTCATGGTACGTACAGGGGCCCCCGGCGGTTCTGCTCCGCACGATCTTCCGAAACGCGACAATCGTGGAAACGTCGTAGGCTAGGAGTGTGAGCCAGGTCACGCCAACGCTTGTCGATCGCTGTCGGAGAGGTGATGCGGACGCCTGGCGCGATCTCGTCGACGAGTACTCCGCCTACGTCCACGCGATCGTCGTGCGCGCGTTTCGGATCCCGCCAGACGACGCCGAGGATATCTTCCAGGACGTCTTTACCCGGGTATTCGAGCGGCTCGAGATGCTGCGCGACGACGAGGCGCTGCGAGCCTGGATCGCGCAGGTCGCCCGCAATCTCTGCATCGACCATCTGCGCAAGGCCCGCGAGTTCGCAGAGCTTCCCGAGACGCTCGAATCTGACGGGGAGCGCGAACTGTCAGACCTCACCGACGCCCTGTTCGTGCGTCAGGCAATGTCGCGCCTGCCCGAACGCTGTGCCGAGATCCTCGACCGGTTCTTCTGCCGGGACGAGTCCTACCGCACCATCGCCACCCACACCGGGATCGCGGAAGGCACGATCGCGAGCCGCATCAGCCGCTGTCTCGCCAGGTTGAAAACTGACATCGAGGGAAGAAACCCCGACCCACCCGCGTCTTGAGAGGTATGGACGAGATCGACGACATCGAACTGCAGCGGCTGATGCGGCTGCTGCCGCCGCCGCCCGTGCGGTGGGTGCAGGCGGCCAAGGAGCTGCCGTTCGTCCAGGACGAGATCGCCGAGATCCTCGCCCGCGCCGCCGGCGACGCCGAGTTCGAATCAGCGCTTCGCGCCGACGCCGAAACGGCGCTCGAGCAAGAGGGGTACGCCCTCTCGAGCGATGTGGTCGCGCACATGCTCAAGCGACTGCCGCAGCCCGACAACCGCTGATCCGGTCGCGCCTGTAGCATCGCAGGCTCGATGAACCAGATCGTCAGCGCGTTTCGCGGCGTTTTCGCCAATCGGGATCTACGCCGCGTCGAACTGGCGGCCGTGGGCTCCGAGCTGGCGGCGTTCTCCTACCTGGTGGTGCTGGCGGTGGTCGCCTACGACACCAGCGGCACCGGGGGTGTCGGCATCCTGATGCTGACGCGGATGGCCGCGGCCGCGATCACGACGCCGTTCACGTCGGCGTTCGCCGATCGCTTCGCCCGCAAGCGGGTGATGGTCATCTCGAACCTGATCTCGGCTGCCCTGATCCTCGTGATTGCAGCGGCGGTCTCGTCAGGAATCGGCCTGGTCGGCCTGTGTGTGCTGGCCTCGGTCGCCGCCATCGCAACCAGCGTGTTTCGGCCCGCCCAGGCCGCACTGCTGCCGACGCTCGCGAACACCCCAGAGCAGCTGACGGCTGCAAACGCCGTGTCCACCACCGTCGAGGGAGTCGCGATCTTCTTCGGGCCGGGTATCGGCGGCATTCTGCTCGGGGTCAGCGGCGCCACATCGGTGTTCGTGTTTGCCGCCGCCGGCCTTCTGTGGTCGGCGGCGCTGGTGACCCTGGTGCACGAAACCCGCCCCGAAGCCGAATCCGAGCCGGATCCCGACCTCCCCCCCGAGAGCCGGTTTCACGAGGCCACGGCCGGCATCCGCACTCTTGCCTCGGAGCGGGCACTGCTGGCGGTGGTGGGCGTGTACGCGGTGCAGACGATCCTGGCGGGGGCGCTGGGAGTGTTCAACGTCGTGCTCGCACTCGAGGTATTCGACCTCGGAAACGCCGGCGTCGGCTATCTGGACTCGGCCTTCGGGGTGGGCGGAATCATCGGCGGAATCCTCGCGGCGGGGCTCTCTGGCAGCCGCCGGCTCGGTGCCTGGTTCGCGCTCGGCGCGATGGTGTGGGGCGTGGGCATCTCGCTGGTCGGACTGTCGCCCACGGCCCTGATCGTGTTCGTCGTGCTTGCCGGAGTCGGCGCGGGAAACACCGTCGTGGATGTCGCAGCCATCACCCTGATCCAGCGCTCGGCGCCGGCCGCGGTGCTGGCCCGCGTGTTCGGCGTGATCGAAAGCATCCTGCTGGCGGGCCTGGGGCTCGGCTCGATCCTCGCGCCGGTGATGATCGCGTGGCTGGGAGCCCGGCCGGCGATCGTGGTCACCGGGTTGTTGCTGCCGCTGTCGGTGGCGCTGCTGGGCCGCCGGATCGTCGGCCTCGACGCCGTTGGTGAGGAACTGATCCCGCTGGTTGATCTGATGCGCGCGACCTCGATCTTCGCGCCGCTGCCTCAGGCAACGCTCGAACAGGTCGCCCGCCGGCTGGAGCCGATGAAGGCCCCGGCCGGCACCGTCTTGATCAACCAGGGCGACTCTGGCGACCTGTTCTATCTGATCGCGAACGGCACCGCCGGGGTCAGCGCCGACGGCGAGCGGCGAGCGACGCTCGACGCTGGAGACTTCTTTGGAGAGATCGCGCTGCTGCGCGACACCGCCCGCACCGCGACCGTCACCGCCGAGACCGAGATGGAACTCCTCACGCTGGATCGCGACCAGTTCCTGGCGGCGGTCACCGGCCACACTCAGAGCGTCGAGGAGGCCGATCTGGTGATCTCGCAGCGGCTGGCGGCACTGCGCCAGGGCGTCGCCGCGTTCTGATCGCTCACCGGGCGGACAACGCCTGGCCCACCTCACGCGCAACCTCCACCAACGCGCGCACATCGTCGTTCGAGGTGCGGTAGTTGACGAAACACGGTCGCAGGTACACGTGTCCGTCGATCGCCGCCGGCGCCACATACACCCGCCCATCGAGTTGCAGGGCGGTGGTCAGCTGGGCGTTGTGAGCGTTGAGATCCGAGACCCCGCCGGGCACATGCCGGAAGGGGACGATCGAGAGCGCCGGTGAGCTCGTGAGCAGCTCCAGATCCGGATGCCGGGAGACCTCCTCGACCAGCAGCCGGGCCTGGTCGAGGTTGCGCGCGATCGCCTCGCGAAACGCGTCGGCGCCGTGTGCGCGGAAGGCGAGCCACAGCTTGAGCGCGCGAAACGGCCGCGAGTACTCGAGCGTTGCATCGACGGCGTGGCGGCGCTGCTGCTGGTGGGGCAGATAATCCTCCTCGTGTCCGAAGGTGGTCTCGAGCACCGTGGCGTCGCGCACCATGACGACACCACACGCCTTCGGCAGGTACAGCCACTTGTGGGCGTCAAGGGTGGCCGAATCCGCGCGCTCGAGGCCGGCGAAGCTGGCTCGCCGCGACGGCACCGCGGCCGCCGCCAGCCCGTAGGCGCCATCGATGTGCAGCCACACGCCGCGATCGGAGCAGACATCGGCGATCGCCGCGATCGGATCGATCGCCCCGGTGAGCGTGGTGCCGGCGGTGGCGACCACCGCCACCGGTGTGACGCCGTCGGCACGATCGGCATCGATCGCCGCCGCCAGGGCTTCGGGGCGCATCCGGCGGTGATCGTCGATCGCCACCACCCGCACGCCCTGCGTCCCGATCCCCAACACCTCGACCGCGCGCTCGATCGAGTAGTGAGCCTCGGCCGAGCAGTAGACCGCCGCCCGCCGGCCACCGAGCCCATCCCGCCGGACGCCGGGCAGGGCGCGCTCACGCGCGGCCGCAAGTCCGGTCAGGTTGGAGATCGTGCCGCCGCTGGTAAACGCGCCCGCCGCCGCCGGGTAGCCCACCAGCTCGCCGACCCATCGCACCGCCTGCTCCTCGATGTCCGAGGCCGCGCCGGCGTACACCGCGAGATTGGGATCGAAGCACGATGCCAGCGCGTCACCGATCACGCCGATCTCGAGCCCGGAGGAGCCGACGAACGCGAAGTACCGTGGGCGCGGCTGAGCGATGCTCTCGTCCAGGATCCGGGCGGCGTCCTCCAGAACGCTGGTGGCCGGCGTGGCGTCGGCGGGCAGCGATGCCAAAAGCAGCGAGCGCACGGTGGCATCGACCTCCGGCTGCTCGGGGCGGGCGTGGTCGAACCCCCGCCACGCTTCCGCGATCAGCCCCACGGCGTGGGCGAGCACCTGCTCGCGCGGCGCATCGAGACGCAGAGACGGCTGATCGCTCACACGAGCAGCCTACCCAGTCGCCGGCGGCTACACCTTGGCGCGAGCGAACCGCACCGCGTCGCCGATCGACTGGCGCGCGGCACGCAGATACCGCTGACGGCGGCTCACACGAGGCCGCCAAGGCGCGAGCGGCAGCTCGGTCAGCTCGGTGATGACCTGACGCCGCAGACGTGACACCTCATCGTGCAGTTCGTGCATACGGTCTCCAGACACCTGCCTGTCCACAACCGACTTGTGGCAGTGTGACACATGCAACGGCGGAACGCGTAGGTCGTCACGGAGCGGACGCATATTCGACAGTTCGCGCTACGCCGAGGAACTCCTCCCTGTATCGTGCGCGGTCGTAATGGGAGTTCTCAGCATCGACCACGTCAATCACTATCCAGCGCTGCTGGAAGCCCGACGAGACGGGTCGAGCGACGTCAGCAAGGTGCTCGCAAGCTGTGATCCGCGCACTCCAAACGCGCTCAGTGTGCAGCTTGCGACCCTGTGGACGACGACCACGCTGTCACTCCCCGAGCTCGAACGGCTGCTGCGCGTTCCTTCGCGCCAGGTGATCCTCGCCGGCGATCCGGGTCGGGGCGCGATCTACCTGCCAACCGAGCAGGCGACCGGTCTTCTGAAGTGGATGTACCAGCTCGACCGCGAGCGGACGCACCCGCCCCGAAACCGCGAGCTCCCGCCGAGCGTTCAGCCCGGCAAGAACCACTCGTAGGGCAGGTCGAGCACGGCGGCCACCCGCCGAAACGCTGGGTAGGCGGGCTCTTCCCCCGCCTCGTAGCCGACGATCTGCGCGGGATCGAGATCCGCGCGGCGGGCCAGTTCCTCCACCGTGAGCCCGCGCAAGGCGCGGCCCTCCGCAATTCGCTCACCCAGAACCTTGGGCATCGTCGACACCATGCCGATACCTCCGTTGTCGAGCGGGTCGTCGCGCCCTAGCCGGAGTGGCGGCCCGCTTGGCCTACTCGGCGGGGAGCGTTGATGGTGCGCCGCCGAAGAGGCACGATCCTACTACGTCGCTCAGCGCAGCGAGAGGCGCTCCACGTCGGGGCTGTCCTCGAGATCGATCGTGCAGCCACCCAGGCTGTACAGCTCTCCACCGACGACAAACGCGGACTGCGCGTGGCGCGGGATGATTGGGGACGGGCCCTGAGTCCAGCGCCCGGTGTGGGCGTCGTACGTCTGGTACACGTCCTGCCAGATCGCGTGGATCTGGTCGCCGTCGGCGGCAACACCGTCGAGTTCCTCCGGCTTTGGCATCGATGGGCCGCGCCGCCAGCGGTTCGAGTGCGGGTTGTAGATCCACACGTCGCTGATCGGGTGGTTCTGCCAGCGGCCGCCCACGACCCAGATCTCACCGTGGAAGGCGACCGCGGCCATGGTGTGGTTCGCGCGCGGCAGTGGGGCGACCCGGCTCCAGCGATTCACCGAAGGCGTGTAGGCGAACACGTCGCGGTGGCCGGTGCCGTTGGACGACCCCCCGATCACGTACAGCCGTCCGTCGAGGGTCGCGACCGCCTCGTCATAGCGGGGCTCGGGCAGCGGCGCCCGAGGCACCCACCGGCCCTGGTGAATGTTGTAGGCCAGCACTCGATCCGAGGTGCCGTGACTGTCGAGCCCGCCGGTGACGTACATGGTGTCGCCGATCGCTCCGCCCTTGGCAGCCCGCACCGGGACGGGCAGGTTCGGGAGGGTGTCCCAGCGATCGTGCACCGGGTCGTAGCGCGTGAACTGCTCCAACGCGACCCCGGTCGGCCCGAACATGCCGCCGGCCACGTACAGATGGTTCTGGATCTTCGCCGCCGCCATGTAGCTTCGCCGCTGCGGCATCGGCGCTGCGAACTTCCACGTCGGTGCGTGGCTTTTGTGGGTGGTGACGGTGGGGGCGTTCTCAGCGGAGCTGTTGCTACAGGCCGCGGCGGTCGCTGCCACCACGAAAAGCACGATCGGGATCGCATATCGCGCCCGCCACCTGGCGGCGATCATGCCGCGTGATCTCCGTTATGCACGCCGAGGATCAACACTGCGGCGTCGTCCTGCGGAACCTCGTCGGCGAAGTCCTGTGCGGCCCGGCCCAGCGTGGTGGCAAGCTGGCCGGCGCGATCACGGGCGTGCTCGTCGATGAGCTGCTCGAGCCGTTGCTGACCGAACCGCTCGGCGACTCCTCTGCGGTCGGTGATCCCATCTGTCCACAGCACCAGCGAGTCGCCGGGGCGCAGCACCGCCCGACACTCATCGACATCGATCTCGTCCCATATCCCGAGTAACGTGCCCGGCCGCCCAACGGTTTCGTGGGCTCCGGTGGCACGAACCACGATCGGCGGTGAATGGCCGCCGCAGGCAACGGTGATCTCGAACCCCTCGGGGTGCGGCTCCCCCATCACCGCGAGCGCCGTGCAGAACTGGCCGGAACCGGTTCGTCGCCTGACTGCGTCGTTCACCACCCGCAGTGTGTCGGCGGGCGATTGGTCGAGCATTGAGGCGGTGCGGATGGTGTGACGCGCGAGTGCCGTCACCGCGGCCGCGGTGGGGCCCTTGCCGCACACGTCGCCGATCACGGCGCCGAACCGCTCGGGGTTGACCCGCCACACGTCGAAGAAGTCACCCCCGACGATGCGGCCGTCACCGGCAGGGCGAAACCACGTGCCAATCTCGACTCCCGGGATCTCGGGCAGCCGCTCGGGCAGGAGGCTTTGCTGGAGCGACGATGCAACGAACTCGGCCGATTCGTTGGCCCGCCTCAGCTCCGAGAACGCTCGATCCAGTCGCTCGCGCAGGTAGTCAGCCGATGCGCCGGTTCCGAACCCGATCGCAAACCACAAGACCACCGTGGGGACTCCACCCAACGCCACATTGTTGCCGCTGGAGGCCGCCAGCGTGAGAAACACCGCCGCGTTCACGACTCCGACCACACCACCCGACACCCGCCCACCGAACAGACCGCACACGATCGCCGCAGTGATCCCGATCGAGCTCGGCACCCCGGCGAGGTGGTGAATGCTTCCCGTGGCCGAGATCACTGCGACCACCGTCGCTTCGACTCCGATGCCGGCGGCCGAGGTGATCACGACCCGCCTGCGGTCTGGTGCCTCCGCAAGCATGGCCAGGAGGGTCGCCATCCGGGAGCGTGAGAGCGTCACCCGCTCAAGGTAGCGGCTAGGTGTCGAGCTTGCGCGCGGCGATGTTGCCCAAAAGCGCACTGCCGGCAAGCATCGTGCCGGTGAAGGCGGCCGTGCGGATCCGGCGGCGGGGCGGCGGGGGCGGAGCCGATAGCTCCCGCAATCGCCTTCCAGCCCCGGCGAGCGCGAGTGCCGCGATCAATGTCTGTTCGCGGATCTCCGGGTCACGGACGGCGCCGCCTGCCACCCGAGCCGTCTTTACCCCGGTGATCACGGTGCCGGGCCGACGGGCCAGCCGGTAGCTCGTCTTGACCACGAGTTTCGGGTGTTTGCGGGCGAATCGCATGCCGTGTTTGAACATCCAGGGTTCCATCGTGTCGCCAAGGATTGCACATAGACGGGACGGAGATCGCCTGGTCGGGCTATGGAAACGACCCGTCGTGGCCGAAGACCTTCCTAGACTGCAGTTCGGGCACGTTTGATGAAATCCGGTTCTCGACATTCAGTGAAGGCCAATCCGGCTACGCCGGCCGACACCGCCGTGCGCGCGTGGGTGGCTCCGGCCTCGGCCCTGATTGCCGCTGCCACCGCGCTGGCATCGCTGATCTCAGCGCTCACGCCCGACATGGCGTGGCGCGGACACGTGGTCAAAGACATGGGCCTGGTCCAGGTCGCCGCGGTGTTTCACGCCGCCGTGGTGCCAATGGCAACCGCGCTGCTTCTGACCTCGTATTACCTGTGGCGCCGGCGGCGCCGCGCGTTCACGGTGGCGCTGGTGCTGCTGATAGCGATCGGCTTTTTCAACGTGCTCAAGGGCCTCGACGTCGAGGAGGCGCTGCTGGCGTGGATTGGCGCCGGCACCCTGTGGTGGGGGCGCTGCGCCTTCACCGCCGACCCCGGCCCCGTCAAGGTCGGTGCGTCGGTCGCCACCGCCGCCGCGGCGCTGGCGGTGACGGTGGGCGTCACATTCGTGGCCGCGTGGTCGGCCGCCGAAGGCCGGCCCGAGCTGGGCCTGGTTGCCCGTGCCACCGGCGACATGTTCCTGTGGCAGGACCCTCCGATGCGGGTGGCCGACAACCTGCGATTCGTGCCGCAGGCGCTCGGGGTGGTGTCACTGCTTGGAGTACTGCTCGCCGCACGGGCGCTGTTTCGCCCCCTGCCCTCGCTGGTGCCGCTGCCCGACCTGGCCGAACGCGCCCGTGCCGCTGACGTGATCCGGCGCCACGGCCACGACACGCTGGCGTTCTTCAAGCTGCGCTCGGATAAGCACTACCTCTGGAGTAGCGACCGGCGAGCGTTCATCGGATATCGGATCGAGAGCCGCGTCATGCTGATCTCGGGCGACCCGGTCGGCCCCCGCGACTCGGTCCACACCTTGCTGGCAGAAACCGTCGATCACGCCCGCCGCCGAGACCTGCGACTGGCTGTGGTCGGTGCCAGCCAGCAGATGCGCGACGCGTGCGCCGAGGTCGGCATGAAGACGCTCTACATCGGCGATGAGGCGATCGTCGACACCCAGGCCTTCGGACTCGAAGGCCGCGGGATCCGGAAAGTGCGGCAATCGGTCCACAGGCTCGAGCACGCGGGCTATGAGACCGAGGCGATCTGCTCGGCCGACGCCACGCCGGAGTTGATGGACGAGCTCGACATTGTCTCGACCCGGTGGCGCAAGGGCGCGCCCGAGCGCGGGTTCTCGATGGCGCTTGATTCCATCCGCGGCCATGGCATGCCCGACACGCTGCTGGTGATCGCGCGAGCCCCCGATGGGCATGTCGCGGGGTTCATCCACCTCGTCCCGTCGTTCGGGCCGGCGGCAATGTCGCTGGAGCGTATGCGGCGACTCCCAGACGAGCCCAACGGGCTGATGGAGTTTCTCGTGGTGCGCACGATCACCACACTGCGCGAGCGCGATGTCGCCGAGCTGTCACTCAACTTCGCCGCCTTCGGCCAGTTCCTGCGCGCCCCGGCCAACCGTTTCCAGGCATTCCTCGGTGCGCAGCTGCGGTTCGCGGACAGGTGGTTCCAGATCCAGCGGCTCCAGCGCTTCAACGCCAAGTTCGGACCTCGGTGGCAGCCTCGCTATCTCGTCTATCCGTCCGTCGCGGCGCTTCCACGATGTGCGCTTGCGGTGCTGTGGGCCGAGGGCCAGGCGCCGAAACCCGCGCTTCGCCCACAGCCCACCCCGCGCGTTCGGGTCAGCCCCGGTCCCTGAACACCTCGGACCACTCGCGGGCCCGTTCGACGTTCCAGGCGATCCAAAAGCACAGAGCCGCCAGCGGTAGCTCCCCGACCAGCGCCTGGAACAGCGCCTCTGTCGCCTCGCCACCGCCGTTGGAGGTGAGCACGTCAAACCAGGCGTCGCAGAGCAGCAGCGTGCCGGTCGCGGTCGCTGCGATCGCCAGCCACCCGGAGCGGCGAAAGGCGCCGATCGCGGTCGAGGCGATCCCGACCGCCAATGCGATGTCGAACCCGACCCACACGGCATCCCAGTGCGCCGCGTGATGCCTGGTCGGAAGCGTGAATGCGAGATACAGCGTCCACGGCACCATCAGCACGGCCACGACGATCAGCACGCTGCCGATCATCAGCCGCAGCCGGCGGCGGCTCTCCGGCGACCGCACCGGTGGCGAAACAGGCGTCGGTTCGAACTCCAAAGCTCTCTCAGAGTAGCGTCAGAGTGCGCGGCACCCGCGACAGGATCTCGATCCCGTCGTCGGTCATCAGCAGCGTCTCCATATATGAGGCCGTGATCCCAGCGTCTTTGTCGAACACGATGTTTTCGTAGTTGGTGACGTAACCCGGCTCCCACGTGAAACGCTCATACGCATCGTTGGCGATATAGGTGTGTCCGACCCACGACGGCGGGAACGCCACCCCCAGGGCGTAGCCTCCGACCCACCACACCTGATCGCGCGAAAACCGCGAGAACACATGCTCCTCCGCGATCTTCTGGGCGACCTCGAGGGGATCGCCGGGTCGCACCGCGGCCCTGACCTTCTCGACGCTCTGCGCCGTGTACTCGAGGATCTCACGAGCCTGTGGATTGTCCTCACCGATCGCGTATGTGCGGCAAACGTCGACGTGGTAGCGGTTGAACACACCGCAGGCGTCGATATACATCACGTCACCAACCTCGACCGGCCGCCGGGTCGGTGCGAAGTGTGTCTGGCACCACACCAGCGGGCCGGCCGAGACCATCGTGCGAACGCCGGCGTGCTCGCCGCCCTGCTCGGCCATCGCGAGGTCGAGGCGAGCGGCGATCTCGATCTCGGTCATCCCCGGCGAGACGATCTCGGGCAGCTGCTCGAAGGCGCCGTCCACGATCTCGGAGGCCCGCCGGACGCACTCGAGCTCGGCTGGTGACTTCACCAGCCGGACGCGATCGACCACCCAGTCGCCGTCGACGATAGCCGCGCCGCGGGCGGCCAGACCCTCCGCCACCGCGGTCACCAGCGGCCCGGCGGGCGCCACGGTGTGCCATTCGATACCGACGGTGCCGGCTGTCCAGCCGCGCTCGCGAAACACGCCGAACACGGTTTCGAGCGCCCCGGCATAGTCGACGAACACGGTCTCGTCCCAGTGGGCGGCGTTGAGGGCGTGGTTTTGGTGGCGCTCGTAGTCGATGAAGACGATGCCCGGCTCGGCGGCACGCACAACCGCACCGAGCGGCGCTCGCGGCGGGTACCAGATCGACTCGAAGCCGGTGAGGTAGTTGAGGTTCGCCGGGCTCATCACGTACAGCACATCGATCCCGCGGCGCACCATCTCGTCGCGGACGCGCCGCTCCCGGTCACGGTACTCCGACACATCGAAGTGCAGCCGTTCGTAGCGAGCGTCATCCATGAGGCCGATCGTACTGCGTTTCCAGGGGGAAACCACGTACACTTGTCCCGGCGATGGCCCGGATGCTCTACCGGTTGGGGAAGCTGGTCGCCGCGCATCCGGTGATCGTGCTCGTCTTGTGGATCATCGGCGCGGCTGGTGTCACGCTGCTCGTAAAGGCCGTGGGCGCGGAGACGAACAACAACGTCACGCTTCCCGGCACCGGTAGTCAGGCCGCGACCGACCTGCTGACCAAGGGCTTCCCGCCACAGCAGAACGGCGCGAACCCGATCATCTTCCACGTCGCCAAGGGCAAGGTGACGGACTCGGCCAACAAGACCGCGATCACCGACTCCGCCAAGGCGATCAAGAAGATCCCGTTTGTGTACAGCGTGGTCAGCCCGTTTGATCAGGGCGGCTCGGCGCAGATCTCGAAGGACAAGAAGACGGCGTTCATCTCGGCGCTGCTCAAGGTCGGATCGAGCGAACTCACCGAAGCCCAGGCGCAACGTGTGATGGATGCCGCCGACCCCGGCAAGAAGGCCGGGATGGACGTCCAGGGCGGCGGATCGGTCGGCAGCGTGCTCTCGCCCAACGACACCTCGATCAGCGACATCATCGGGATCCTGGCGGCGATGATCATCCTCACGTTCACGTTCGGCACCGTGGTGGCGATGGGCCTGCCGATCGGCACCGCGGTGCTCGGGCTGACCACAGCGCTGGGGGTGATCGGGCTGCTCGGCCATCTGATCGCCGTGCCGGACATCGCCCACACCGTCGCCACGATGATCGGTCTGGCGGTCGGCATCGACTACGCGCTGTTCCTGGTGACCCGCCATCGTACGCAGCTGCGTGAGGGCGTCGAGATGCACGAGTCGATCGCCCGGGCGGTGGGCACCGCCGGAACCGCGGTCGTGTTCGCGGGCTGCACCGTCGTGGTCGCGCTGGTGTCCCTGGTGGTCGCCGGCATTCCTCTGGTGTCCGCGCTGGGATACACGGCCGCGGTGGCAGTCGCGACCGCGGTGCTCGCCGCGATCACGCTCTTGCCGGCATTGATGTCGCTGGCGGGGCGGTTCATCAACTCGATCGCGTTACCGGCCCGCCTGCACCCCTCCGAAGACCCCGAGAAGGTCGGCCTGTGGGGTCACTGGTCGAACTTCATCACCGGTCGCCCGTGGGTGTCGATGGCGATCGCCGCGGCCATCCTGGTACCACTGATGATCCCGGTGTTGAGCCTCCATCTGGGGCAGGAGAACATCGGCCAGACCGACCCCTCGACGATGGAGCGCAAGGCCTATGACCTCATGTCCCAGGGCTTCGGGCCGGGGTACAACGGGCCGCTGACGGTCGCGGTGGCGTTGGTCCCATCAGCCAAGGCCGACCCCAAGGTGACCGCGCAGGAGAACCAGGCCAACCAGCTTCAGAAGGAGCTCAAGCAGGAGCAGAAGCAGGGCAATCAGATGGAAGCCGACCTCAAATCCGGGCAGGCCTCCCTCGAGCAGCAACAGGCCACGCTCGAGCGCCAGCAGGCCGCGCTCAACCAGCAGGCCGCCGATTTGCAGCGCCAGCAAGACGCGCTCGAATCCCAGCAGGCCTCACTCGAAGCCCAGCAGTCCTCGCTGGAGTCGCAGGCGACCCAGCTCCAAAACCAGAAGACCCAGCTCGAGGCCGAGGCCAAAGCCCTGGCCGCGCGGGCAAAGGCCGACGCCCGACATCTGATCGGAGTCGAGGCCGCGATCCGGCGCGTCGAGCACGCGATCACGACAACCACCGATCCGGTTCGGCTCGCCCACCTCCAGGCCCGGCTGGCAAAGCTCCAGGCCGACGCCGCGGCGACCATCGCCGACCTCAAGAAGAGCGAGAAGGAAGCCAAGGTGCTCGAGGCCCAGGCGCGCAAGCTGAAGCGACAGGCCGCAGCGCTCGAGGCCCAGAAAGTCCAGCTCGAGGCCCAGGGCGCCCAGCTCCAGTCTCAGGCAGCGGCGCTCCAGTCCCAGGCCGCAGTGCTCCAGCAACAGGGCGATGCCCTCCAGAAGCAGGGCGACTCGCTCCAGGCCCAGGCCGACGCGCTCCAGCAGCAGAAGGACGACCTCGACGCGCTCCAGGCCAAGGCGGCCAAGCAGCAGAAGCAGGCAACCCAGCTCCAGAACGAGCTGACAAAGACGCTGACCAAGGCCGGCGGTGACGACCGCGGCACCGACCCGCGTCTGGTCGACCTGCAAGACGCGCTGATCAACACCAAGGGTGACGAGCTGGTCGCGCCCCCACAGATCTCCAAGCACGGCGACGACGTGGTCTACACCGTGATCGCAACGACCGCACCCTCCGCCACGCAGACGGCCGACCTCGTACGGCTCCTGCGCGACAAGGTGATCCCCAACCACTCCGAAAAGGGCGTAACGGCGTTCGTGGGGGGATCGACCGCCGGCAACGTCGACCTGGCAAGCGCGATCGCCAGCCGTTTGCCGTTGGTGATCATCACGATCCTCCTGCTCAGCATGCTGGTGCTGCTGGTGGCGTTCAGGTCACTGCTGATTCCGCTCCAGGCGGCGGTCACGAACTTCCTCACCGCGATGGCGGCGTTCGGCATCGTGACCGCGGTGTTCCAGTGGGGCTGGGGCATCAGCCTGGTCGGGATCGACACCACCGCCTCGACCGTCCCGATCGCGAGCTTCGTACCGCTCATGATGTTTGCGGTGCTGTTCGGGCTCAGCATGGACTATCAGGTGTTTCTGCTGTCGTCGGTGGATCACTTCCGTGCCCACGGCGAGAGCGATCACCGATCGGTGCGGCTCGGACTGAAAGCCAGCGCGCGGGTGATCGCGGCCGCCGCGTTGATCATGATGTCGGTGTTCTCGAGCTTCGTTCTGAACGGTGACCCGGTGGTCAAGCAGTTCGGTGTGGGCCTCGCAAGCGCGGTCGCGCTGGCGGCAACGATGGTGCTGATGCTCGCCCCCGCAGTGCTGACGGTCATGGGCAAGTGGGCATGGTGGATGCCCAGCCTGCTTGGCAAGATCGTGCCCAAGGTCGATATCGAGGGCACCAGCCTGACCGAGCCGGAACCCGACGCCCCCGCCGCGGGTGAATAACAGTGCCAGGCACCGTTATTCACGCTACGCGTGAACTAACGGTGCCTGGCACTCTCAGGGTCGTCAGCCTACGACGCTTCGGGTCCGAAGGTGGGCGTTGGCCGCTGCGGCCGCGGCGCGCCCGTCGGCGATCGCAGTCACGATCAGGTCAGCCCCGCGGACGCAGTCACCGGCTGCGAACACGCCGTGGGCCACGGTCTGGAACGCCCCGTCCACGGGCACTGTGAGCCGCGGTCCGAGCTCGATCTCCAGCTCGTCGAACAGAGGCAGCGGCTCGGCTCCGGTGAAGCCCACCGCGATCAGCGCGAGGTCGGCATCGATCACCAGTTGATCGCCGGTCGGCCGTGGCCTGGGGCGGCGGCCGACGCCATCGAAGCCGGGGAACTCCACCCGCTCCACCCGGATTCCGGTGAGCTGACCATCCGTGCCAATGAACTCAATCGGCTCGAGCTGGAACTCGCGTTCCCCGCCCTCTGAGTGCGCGGCGTAGGAGCGCAGCACAAACGGCCAGTCCGGCCACACCCTCAGGGGGCTGCGAGTGGTGGGCGGGGTCGGCCCGTGGGCGATCTCGATCACCGACGCGGCCTGCTCGCGCAGCGCGCTGCCGAGGCAGTCAGCGCTCGTATCCCCGCCACCGAGGATGACGACCCTCAGTCCCGCAGCCGACGTCGCGGCGCCGACCGGATCGAAGCCGCCAAGCGCGCGGTTTCGCCCGGTCAGATAGGGCATCGCGAACTCAACACCCGCAAGCTCGCGCCCGGGCAGGTCGACCTCACGCGGCCGCTGTGCCCCGGTTGCCAGTACGACCGCGTCGAAGCGGTCGCGCAGGTCGGTTGCACTCACCCCGGCTCCGACATCCACGCCGCACTCGAACTCCGTACCCTCGGCCCGCATCTGCTCGATCCGGCGATCGACCACCGGCTTCTCGAGCTTGTAGTCGGGAATCCCGAAGCGCAGCAGGCCGCCCGGCGCGGGATCGCGCTCGAACACCGTGACGGCATGCCCAGCCCGGGTCAGCTGCTGGGCCGCGGCGAGGCCGGCCGGACCGCTGCCAACAACGGCGACCGAACGCCCCGAGCTGAACCGTGGCAGCACCGGTATCCACCCATCGCCAACGGATCGATCGGCGATGGCGAGCTCGATCTCGCGGATGGTCACCGGATCGTCGTTGAGGGTGAGCACGCATGCCTCTTCACAGGGCGCGGGACACAGCCGCCCGGTCAGCTCGGGAAAATTGTTGGTGGAGTGCAGCTCATCGGATGCCTCTGACCACAGACCGCGACGGGCGAGGTCGTTCCAGTCGGGGATCGTGTTGGTGAGCGGACAGCCGGTATGGCAGAACGGCACTCCGCAGCCCATGCAGCGGGCGGCCTGCTCACGCACCCGCTCGTCGGACGGAGCGATGGCCTGGTGGTGCTGGTCTGACAGCCGGTCGGCCACCGATCGGTACTCCGATGTCCGGCGTGAGATCTCGAGAAACCCCCGAGGATCAGGCACCGACCACCTCCGTCGTGGAGCTCTCCACACGAGCACGAACAGCCTGCACGTCGCGGGGCATGGCCTTGAAGAACGAACTGTCGGCACCGGCCGCCCAGCCGGCCAGGATCCTGGTCGCCACGGGACTCGCGGTCGCTTCGAAGTGCCGATGAAGGAGATCGATGACCGTCTCCAGATCGTGCGCGTCGAGCGGCTCGAGATCGACACTCTCGGGGTTCAGTCGCCCGGGCAGCTCTCCACCGGGGTCGAACACGTAGGCGACACCACCGGTCATGCCGGCGGCGAAGTTCCGACCCACCCGGCCGAGGATCAACACCACCCCACCGGTCATGTACTCGCAACCGTGATCGCCGACGCCCTCGACCACCGCGGTCGCGCCGGAGTTCCGCACCGCGAAGCGCTCGCCGGCGCAGCCCCGCAGGTAGGCGTGACCGCCGGTCGCGCCGTACAGCACGGTGTTTCCGACCAGCACGCTTCGCTCGGCCGCATACCCGGCCCGTTCGAACGGCCGCACGGTGAGCGTGCCACCGCACATGCCCTTGCCGGCGTAGTCGTTGCACGCGCCCTCCAGATCGATACGCAGACCGGTCGGCGCCCAGGCGGCGAGGCTCTGTCCGGCGTGGCCGACGAGCCGAAGCGTGATCTGATCGGCCGGAAGCCCGACACCTCGGCGGGCGATCTCGCCGGCGAGGAACGCCCCGACGCTGCGGTCGGTGTTCGAAACCGGGCGTTCGAGCACGATCGGCGGGCCACCGGCCATCGCGGGCTCGAGTTCGGGCAGGAGCCCCGCGTCGAGCGACTCGATCACCACCGCAGCGACCGTGGCACTCCGACCGGGCGCCGGGTGGATCAGGGCCGACAGGTCGAGCGAGCTTTCGAGCTCCTGGAGCAGGTCGGCCCGGCCAACGATCTCATCCAGGCTGCGGGCGCCGAGCTCGGCCAGCTGCTGACGGACGCCCGATGCCAGCTGCATGAAGTAGGTGACGACGTGATCCGGGGTGCCGGTAAAGCGCCGACGCAGCTCCGGATCCTGGGTCGCGATCCCCACCGGACAGGTGTTGAGGTGGCAGACGCGCATCATCACGCAGCCCGCGGCGACCAGCGGGGCGGTCGAGAACGCGAACTCCTCCGCGCCCAGCAATGCGGCGATCACGATGTCGCGGGCGGTGCGCAGGCCACCGTCCACCTGTAGCCGCACGCGATCGCGAAGGTCGTTTGCGGCCAGCACCTGTTGGGTCTCGGCGATCCCCAGCTCCCACGGAACCCCGGCGTGCTTGAGCGATGACAGCGGCGAGGCGCCGGTGCCGCCGTCGTGGCCGGCGATCACGATGTGATCGGCGCCGGCCTTGGCCACACCGGCTGCGATCGTACCGACTCCGGCGCCGGATACGAGCTTGACCGAGACCGAGGCGCTGGGGTTGACCATCCGCAGGTCGTAGATCAGCTGAGCGAGATCCTCGATCGAGTAGATGTCATGGTGTGGTGGCGGGGAGATCAGGGCGACGCCGGGAGTCGAGTGACGGAGCCGAGCGATGGTGGCGTCCACCTTGTGGCCGGGGAGCTGACCGCCCTCGCCCGGCTTCGCCCCCTGGGCGACCTTGATCTGGAGCTGATCGGCGTCGACCAGGTAGGCGGCGGTCACTCCGAACCGCGCAGAGGCCACCTGCTTGATCGCCGAGCGCCGCAGATCGCCGTTCGCGTCGGGCGTCGACCGCGCCGGATCCTCCCCGCCCTCGCCCGTATTCGAGCGCCCACCCATGCGATTCATCGCGATCGCGAGCGTCTCGTGCGCCTCGCTCGAGAGCGAGCCAAGGCTCATCGCTCCGGTGGCAAAGCGCTTCACCAACGCGGTCTCGGGCTCGACCTCGTCGAGCGGCACCGGAGGGCGCAACCCGCCCGGCTCGAGCCGGCTTCGAAGGGTCGATCCGTCGGTGTCCGACAGCTGCGAGAACCGCTCGAAGGCCGCGGGGTCGCGATCACGCACCGCCCGCTGCAATGCGACGATCGTGTCGGGATTCCAGCGGTGGTGCACACCACCGACGCGGAATCGGTACTCGCCGCCACCGTCGAGCCGAGTCGGCGGACCGTAGGCGCGGTCGTGACGGCGCAGCTGAGCCTCGTGGACGTCGACGATCTCGATCCCGCCGATGCGTGACACCGTGCCGGGGAAGTATCGATCGATCAGCCTCGGCCCGAGTCCCACCGCCTCGAAGATCTGGGCCCCGCGATAGCTCTGAATGGTCGAGATGCCCATCTTCGAGCAGATCTTCAAAAGACCGTCCCCGACCGCCTTGACGAATCCCTGCTGACGCGCGGGCTCGAGTGTCTCGAGGGCGAGATAGGGGCACACCGCCGCTGCCCCGTAGCCCAGCAGCAGCGCGACGTGCATCGTCTCGCGCGGCTCACCGGACTCAACCACCAGCCCGCACATGGTGCGGGCGCCCTCGCGCACGAGGTGCGAGTGCACCGCGGCGGTGGCCAGCAGTGCCGGGATCGGGGCATGATCGGCATCGATCTCGCGGTCAGACAACACCACGATGGCGTATCCGTCCCATGCGGCCCGGGAGGCCGTGCGACACAGCGAATCGACGGCGCGAGCGAGCCCGTCGGCGCCCTCGGCGATCGGATAGGTCGCCGGAAGCGTGATCGCGCTGAAGCCCGACCGCTCGATGGCCCGCAGCCGCTCCAATGCGTCTCGAGTCAGCACCGGGGTTGGCAGCACCACCCGCCGGCAGTATTCGGGCCGCTCGTCCAGGAGGTTTCCGATCGCGCCGATCGACGTCTGGAGACTCATCACCAGCGCCTCGCGGCGGGGGTCGATCGGCGGGTTGGTGACCTGGGCAAACTGCTGGCGGAAGTGATCGGAGAGCATGCGCGAGCCCTCCGCAAGCGCGGTCACCGGGGTGTCGTCACCCATCGAGCCGACCGGCTCGGCGCCGTCGGCCAGCGGCTCGATCACCAGCTCGATCTGCTCGGCGGTGTATCCGAACGTGTGCAGCAGCCGTGTCCGCTCCTCGAGTGGGATCGCGCTGACCTCTCGCATCGGCAGATCGTCGATGTGCATCTGGTGGCGGGCGAGCCACGCGCCGTAGGGCCGGCTGCGGGCGAGCGCGCGGCGGGCCTCATGCGATCCGATCAAGCGTCCCGACACGGTGTCGGCGACCAGCAGCCGGCCGGGCTCGACCCGATCGCACTCCACGATCTCGGCCGGATCAGCGTCCAGCACGCCGATCTCGGATGCCACCGCGACCACGCCGTCGCGGGTGCGTACGTAGCGCGACGGCCTCAGGCCATTTCGGTCAAGTGCAGCGACCACCTTCACGCCGTCGCTGGCGACGATCGCCGCCGGCCCGTCCCACGGCTCCATCACCGACGCGTGGTATTCGCACATGCGCCGGACATCGTCGGCGAGGTCGGTCGACGGGTCGTTCCAGGCGGGTGGCACCAGCATCGTCACGGCGTGCTCGAGCGAGCGGCCACTCATGACCAGCAGCTCGAGCGCAGCGTCGAGCTTGGCCGAGTCCGACCAGCGCTCCTCGGCGATCGGATAGAGCTTCTGGAGGTCGGCCCCGAGTGCCTCTGATCGCAGCTGTGGCTGACGCGCGGCGAGCCAGCTCGCGTTGCCCCGCACGGTGTTGATCTCGCCATTGTGTGCAAGCAGGTTGAACGGGTGGGCGAGATCCCAGGTGCCGAGCGTGTTGGTCGAAAACCGGCTGTGCACAACCGCGAGCGCGGTCTCGAACCGGGGATCGACGAGATCGGGGTAGTAGTGCTCGAGCTGGGTGGCCTTGAGCAGGCCCTTGTACACGAGCCGCCGGGACGACAGGCTGACGATCATGAAGTCGGCCTCGGGCACTCCGGCGGCCTGCGCCAGGCGCTCGATCCGGCGCCTGATCACATACAGCTTGCGTTCGAACTCATCCTCGCCTCCGGAGCGACGCTCGACGAACAGCTGGCGCACCACCGGCTCGCATGATCGGGCCAGCTCGCCGATGGCGCGCGAATCGACCGGTACGTCGCGGAAGCCGAGGGCGCGATGCCCCTCCTCGGCGCACACGCGCACACACAACTCTTCGCAGCGCAGTCGCAGCGCCGAGTCGCGCGGCAGAAACACCAGCCCCGCACCGTATCCGCCGGGCTCGGGCAGCCTGCCGAACAACGACTCGGTCTCCAGCCGCAGAAACCGGTCGGGCAGCTGCACCATGATTCCGGCGCCGTCGCCGGTCTCGGGATCGGCGCCGGTGGCGCCGCGATGCTCGAGGCCCCGCAATGCCCGGGTGGCGCGCTGAAGCAGCTCGTGCGTCTGGCGACCGTCCAGCCGGATGAGCGCGCCGAGGCCGCACGATGCGTGCTCAAATCGCGGATCCCAGAGGGGTGGAGTCGTTCTCCCGTGCGGGTGCATCCACCCAGCCTACCACGGCTCAAACCGTTTGGATTGTATCTATTCTGTTACTGAAACTTTTGATTCAGCATCAGATTCGCGGAGGTTATTCAGCGCCAGATGAATAACCTCGCGGCTGGCCGAACAGTGCCAGGCACCGCTATGCACGCGCAGCGTGAATACCGGTGCCTGGCACTCTTATTCACGCCCGAAAGCGCTCGGCATCGCCACCAAGCGCCAACCGCGTGAAGAACGGTCCATGGTGAATACCGGTGCCTGGCACTGTTATTCAGGCCACGTATCCGACATCGTGTAGCCCTCCGGAAACGGATCATCGGGGTCGACGAATACCTGATGGATCCCGGTGATCCACGCGCTACCGCGGATGGCGGGGAAAACCGCGACCCTCTCACCCACCCGCGTCTCGGCGACGATCCGCCCGTCGAAGGTCGTTCCCAGCGGCGAAGCGTGCGTCATCGTGTCACCCACCGACATCAGCCCCCGTGCGTGCAGGGTCGCAATCCGCGCGCTCAGGCCCGTGCCGGTGGCCGACCGGTCGAGCCGACCCGGTGAGATCACCACCGCGTTTCTGGTCGTGGCTCCCACCCCGTTCCACGGCGCCGCGATCTGAACGATGCTCACACCCGCGATCGCCGGGTTGTCGGGATGGGCACACTCAAGCTGCGCGCGAGCAGCGATGCGAATCCGCTCGCCCACATCGACCAGGTCGCGCGCCTCGGAGGGCTCGATGCCAAAGCCCAGCGCTGCGGCATCGGCGATCGCATACCACATCCCCCCGTAGGCGACATCGACCACCACGGTGCCAAGACCGGTCACCTCGATCGGAGTGTCGAGACTGTGGGCAAAGCTCGCGACGTTGGTGATTTCGACCGAGCTACAGCGGCCGTCCTCACAGCTCGCCCGGGCCTCGATCACGCCTCCGGGCGCCTCCAGCCGAAGCACCGTCTCGGGCTCCTGCATCTCGACCATGCCGGTCTCGAGCAGCACCGTGGCGGTACAGATCGCGTTTGATCCCGACATCGCGGGATACTCGGTCGGCTCCATGATGATGAATCCCGCGGCGCAGCCGGGCACCCGGGACGGGACGATCAGATTGGCGTGCACCGCCACGCTGCCGCGTGGTTCGTGCAGGAGCAGCCGCCGCAGCCCGTCACCATCGCGGGCCAGCGTGGTCATCCGATCGAATACGGTGTCACCTTCGGGCGCCGGCACACCGCCGGTGACGACGTTCCCAATCTCGCCGCCCGCATGACAGCCCACCACAGTGATTGCCCGTTGAGTCCGCACCGGTGCCCGCGAGGATACCGAGCGTGAGCCTGCGGCTGCGCGAGCGAGTGCGATCGGTCGCGCCGGATCGCGGCACCGTCAAGGAAGATGCACTCGCCGGGCTCCCGGTTGCGGTCGGCGGTGTCCCCGACGGCATGGCCGCCGCGGTGCTCGCCGGCGTGAACCCGGTGTATGGGCTGTATGCGAGCTTCGTCGGCCCGATCGCGGGCGGCCTTGGGTCGAGCACTCAGCTGATGGTGATCACCACCACCAGCGCCGCCGCCCTGACCGCGGGCTCGACGCTGAACGACGTCACCGCCGCCGACCGTCCCGAGGTGCTGGTGCTGCTGACGCTGATGGCCGGAGTGATGATGGTCGCAGCGGGAGTGCTCAAGCTCGGGCGCTATACCCGGTTCGTCTCGATCTCGGTCATGATCGGGTTTCTCACCGGGGTTGCCACCAACATCATCCTCGGCCAGCTCCCGAACCTCACGGGCGCGAGTGTCACCGGCTCGACCGCGGTGGCCAAGGCCTGGAATCTGATCACCCATCCTGGCCAGATCGAGCTGGCCTCGACGGCGGTCGGGCTGGCCGCGCTCGCGATCGTGGCATTCACAGCGCGCACGCGACTACGACCCTATGCGGCGGTGTTTGGGCTGGTGATACCCACGATCGCCACACTCGGAGTGGACAGCATCGCTCGCGTCCAGGACGACGGCAAGATCCCGACCGGCGTGCCGCTCCCCCACCTGCCCGACCTGTCGGTGTTCAGTCCCGACCTGCTCGCCGGAGCCGCGGCAATCGCCGTGCTCGTGCTGGTGCAGGGCGCCGGAGTCGCCGAGTCGGCACCCAACCCGAGTGGAAAACCGTCCCGAATCGACCGCGACTTCCTGGCCGCGGGTGCCGCCAACCTCGCCTCGGCGATCTTTCGTGGCCTGCCCGTGGGCGGCTCTGTCGGACAGACGGCGCTCAACCTCGCTGCGGGGGCGCGTTCGCGCTGGGCGGCGATCTTCGCCGGCTTCTGGATGCTCGCGGTTCTCGTCGTCTTTTCGGGGATCGTGGGCAAAGTCGCGATTCCGACTCTGGCCGGCATCCTGATCTACGCCGCCGTGCGTTCGATCCGGATCCCCGAGATCCAGGCGATCCTGCGTACCGGCTCGACCTCACAGGTCGCGATAGTGACCACGTATCTCTCGACGCTCTTCCTGCCGATCGCCGCCGCGGTCGGGATCGGGGTGGCGCTCTCACTCCTGCTCCAGCTCAATCGCGACGCACTCGACCTCACCATCGTCGAGCTGGTGCCCGCCGGCGACACGTTCGAGGAGCGGCCCGCGCCCGACCGGTTGCCCAGCCATCAGGTCACCGTGCTTCACGTCTACGGCAGCCTGTTCTACGCCGGAGCGCGCACGCTCCAAGCGCACCTCCCCGACCCGGCCGGCGCCGAGGAGCCGGTGGTGGTATTGCGGTTGCGCGGACGAAGCACGCTCGGCGCCACCGCGTTTCTCGTGCTGGGCTCCTACGCCGAGCGGCTACGCGCCGTCGGCGGACGCCTGTATCTCAGCGGCGTCGACCCGACGCTGATCGAGCAGATGGCCCGTTCACGGCGGGTCGAGGCCGCCGGCAAGGTGGAGGTGTACGCTGCCACGCCGCGACTCGGCGAGTCGACGCTCGAGGCCTACGAGGACGCCGAACACTGGCTGATCTCAGCCGACGCGCACGAGTCTCAGGACGTGTAATGCGCCCGGCGATCGACCTCGCGGAACAGCTCCATCCCGATTGGGTGTTCGATCTCCTCGGCCAGGTGGGCAACGATGCCCGCCGTGCGCGCGATCAGCGCGAACCCACGCACGATGGACGGAGTGAAGCCGAGGTCGGCGAGCGCCGCCCCACCCACTCCGGCGCCGTTGATCGGAAGCGCGCGCCCGGTCTGATCGGCGTGGGCGGCGGCCACCAGCCGGAGCGCTCGCAAGTTCTGGCCAAGCTGCCCACTCTCCTCGGCGATCGCATACATGCGCGGGGTGCGCGGGTCCTCCAGCTTGTGCACTGGATGACCGAGCCCCGGCACCCGCCGGCCGGCCGCGATCCGCGCGCGCACCGCGGCCTCAGCGCCGGCTCGATCCTCGATCCCCTCGAGGAACAGCGCGGTGTCTTCGACCACGCCCAGGAACACGCTGCCGGCACCCAGAAGGCCCGCGGCAACAGCACCCTGGAGCGACTCCGGCGCCCCGGTGTGCGTGAGCCGGGCCGCGAGCACGGTCGGCGTCAGCCCATGATCGGCCAGCGACACCAGCACCGCGTCGAGCATCCGCGCCTGCCCGGCGGTGGGTCGCTCGCCGCGCACGAGCAGGTAGACGACCTCGGTAAACGTCATCCGGCCCATCAGGTCGTCGGCCAGGTTGTGACCGCGGATGGTGATCGTATCGGCGGTCGTGGCACCGATACCGGTGCGCAGCCAGTCGTCGTCGCTCATGCGAAATCAGCCTCCTGGGCGGTGCGGTCACGGTCGAGCCGATGCTTCGCCACACGACCGGTGGGGGTACGGGGAAGGTCGGTCACGGCCTCAAGGTAGCGCGGCAGCTTGAACGGCGTGAGGACCGCGGCTGCGCAGGCGCGGATCTCGCCGAGGTCGGCCGCGGCCGGATCGCCCACAAGCACGAACGCCTTGATGTCCTCCTCGGAGAGGTCGGACGGAACGCCGATCACGGCGGCCTCCAACACATCGGGGTGTGTCAGCAGCGCGTCCTCGATCTCACCGGGCGCAACGTTCTCGCCGCGGCGCCGGATCACCTCCTTGCGCCGGCCGAGGAAGGTGTAGGTGCCGTCGGCGTTCGGCTCGACCAGGTCGCCGGTGCGAAGCCAGCCGTCGGCGGCCAGCACCTCCGACGTCTCGTCCGGCATGCCCCAATACCCCAACATCACGGCCGGGTTGCGCAGCTGAAGTTCTCCATCAACCACGCGACCCTCGTTGACCACGCCCAGACGGGGGTGCTGGCGGATGCTCCCAAGGGTGCCGTACGGGCGCGTGCCGCGAGCCCAGATCGTGCCGTACGGCGTCTCGGACATGGCATATCCCGCGACGATCCGAAGTCCAAACCGGGTCTCGATCTCGAGTTGTCGCTCACGTGTCGGCGCCGGGCCCGTGTAGCACAGCCGCAGAGGGTTATCGGCGTCGTCGGGTCGCGACGGTTGGCGCATCAGGATCTCGAGCATCGCGCCGATGGCATTGAACTCGGTCGCACCGTGGCGACGCGCCGAATCGATGAATCCGCTCGCCGAGAACCGCGGCAACAAGGCAAAGCTCGCGCCCGCCGCCACCGAGCCGAGCATCGAGTAGGCCGGCGCGTTGATGTGAAAGAGCGGCAGCGAGGTCATCAAGCGATCATCCGGCCCAAGCTCCATCCACCAGGGAAACCCTTCCCCCGCCATGGTGTAGGCGCGCTGGGTCTGGGTGACGAGCTTCGAGCGACCGGTGGTGCCCGACGTCGGGATCAACACGACCGGGTCGTCCGCACGAGGTCGTCGATCGGCTGCAACATCCCCGGCGCGTTCGTACAGCGCGGCGATCTCGACGTGCCCACGCGCGACGATGACGCTCGGCTGGGTCTGATCGATCAGGCCGGCGAGCTCGGACTCGGTGGCCTTCGGATTGACCGTCACCAGGATCGTGCCGGCATAGGCCGAGGCAAGCCACAGGAACACGTGCTCGGGGGTGCTGGGCATGGTCGCCAACACGACGTCTCCGCGCACCAGCCCGAGATCCTCGAGCGCCGCAGCGGCCCGGCCGATGCACTCGCGCGTCTCCGCCCACGTGAACACGCTGTCCTCATACACCAGCCACGTCTGCGTCGGATCGGCTTCGACCCGCGCCTCACACAACTCCCAGATCGTCTCCGGGGCCGAGGCGCCCGGATGACCGATAGGGTGCGGATCGTGGGACGGCGGCATCGACGCAAGGATATCTGGGCACCCCGGCCACGCCGGCGACGTCGCCGGATCGCGCTTTGGGCTGTGCTGGTGGCAGCCGTGGCCATTGCCGTCGGTTGGGGTTATGCCCGCTGGACCGCGCCCGCCTCGTCGGCGCCACCGACGAGCGCCAAAAACTCGGTAACGTCGGGCGGCAACCCGCCGACGACGGCGACCTCCCAACCGCCCGCCGACACCGGGGGAGCGACCGCCTCCGCACCCGCGGGCGAGCCTGTCCCGATCCTCATGTACCACGTGATCACCAGTCCGCCCGCGGGCACGTCGCTGCCGGAGCTGTTTCTGCCCGCCGACCAGTTCGATCAACAGATGCGCTACCTCAAAGACCACGGCTTTCACCCGGTCACGCTGGCTCAGGTGTGGAGGTACTGGACGAATGGGGCAACGCTGCCGGTTCATCCGATCGTGTTGTCGTTCGACGACGGCTACCGCAGCCAGTTCGAGGCGGCGGCGCGCACGCTGCATCGCTACGGCTGGCCCGGGGTGCTGAACCTGATCGTCGCTCACCTGCACGAGGGCACCTTCGGACTGGGCGAACACGACGTGAAGCGCATGATCGCCTGGGGTTGGGAACTCGATTCGCACACCCTCACCCACCCCGACCTGACCACCGTCCACGGTGCGGCACTGACCGCCGAGGTCAGCGGTTCGCGGCGTCAGCTACAGCATGAGTTCGGAGTGCCCGTGGCGTTCTTCTGCTATCCCGCGGGGGCCTATGACGACGAGGTCGTCCAGGCCGTCGCGGCGGCGGGATACTCGGCTGCCACGACCACCAACGAGGGCGCCGCCGACCCCTCACAGGGCCGTTTCACGCTCGACCGGATCCGGATCAACGGTTCGACCACCGTTTCCGAGTTCGCAGCACAGCTCGAGGCGGCTCGGTCCACCGGCGGCTGACGCGATCCCAATTGTTGGCAGGTAGTCTCCGAGACTTCCTCGCAGGCTCCCGGGGGTCACTCATGATGCAACGCACCAGTCGTCGAAGGTTTCTCACTGACAGCGCCGCGCTCGGCGCGGCCACACTTGGATCGGGACTCGCGTTCGACACGCTGTCAGCGATGGCAGCAACGCCCGCAACCGCCATCACGTGGGGCGCAAACGCCGTCGGCCAACTCGGAGACGGAAGCTTCAACGCCCATCTCTCCCCGCACGCTGTCCCCAGCCTTTCCGGTATCACCGGCATGCACGGCGGACGCCAGCACGTGATCGTGCTGCGCGCCGACGGCACCGTCTGGGCCTGGGGCCACGGCCTCGATGGCCAGCTCGGCAACGGCTCGACCGCCAACCGCAACGTCCCCACCAAGGTGCACAACCTGGCCGGCGTCAAGCAGGTGCGTACCGGTCACTACCACTCGATGGCGCTGCGCACAGACGGCAGCGTGTGGACGTGGGGACTCAACAAGTACGGCCAGCTTGGCGACGGCACCACCCAGAAGCGCACGCTGCCGGTGCGCGTCAAGGGACTTGGACCCGCGATCGCGATCGCGGGCGCCCGAGACCATTCGCTGGCCATCCTCAAGAACGGCACGGTGTGGGCGTGGGGTCTCAACCAGTACGGAAACCTTGGCACCGGCACCACCCAGAGTCACCATCTCCCGGTGCAGGTCAAGGGCTTGACCCAGATCATCGCGATCGCCGGCGGCCGAGACCACAGCCTCGCGATCAAGAAGGGCGGCGCGGTGTACGCCTGGGGCTGGAACGCGTACGGCCAGATCGGTGACGGCACCACCGTGAACCGCCACCTGCCCAAGCATGTGGCGGCGCTGACGGGGGTGGCCGCGCAGATCACCGCGGGGGCCAACCACAGCGTCGTGCGCCGAGCCGATGGCTCTGTGTGGGCGTTCGGTCAGAACAGTTACGGCCAGATCGGCGACGGCACATCGGTCGAGCGCAAGCGTCCCACCCGGGTGGTCGGAGGAGTTGCGTCGATCGGCACCGGGCGGCTTCACACGCTTGTCGTCAAGACGAATGGGACGATCTGGGCATGGGGTGCGAACTCGTTCGGCCAGCTCGGAGACGGGTCGACCCAGGATCGTCATGCGCCTGTTCGGGTGGGAGCGATCACCAACGGCTCGCGGGTGGCCGGCGGCGTGGACTACAGCGTCGCCGTCGTCGCCTGAGTCAGCGTCCCGGCCGGCACAAGGGGACGAAGTACGGGACTGCACCGGCCGGGACGGATACGAGCATAGACGAAGATTCGCTGGGAAACTGTGTCTAAATTGAGTAAATGCTCACTCCGGCGCCACGAGCCGATAGCCCGCGCCGGCGGCCGTGAGGATGTACCGCGGCCGGGCGGGGTCGGGCTCGAGCTTGCGCCGTAGCTGCGACACGTACACGTGGAGAAGGTTGGATTCGCTCCCGTAGCCAGGGCCCCACACTTCGCGCAGAATCGCACGGTGGGTGATCAGCTTGCCCTCGTTCTTGGCAAGCACCCGCAGGATCTCGAACTGGTGCGGCGTCAGATGCACCTCGGTGCCGGCCATCGTCACCAGGCGCTTGTCGAGGTCGACCACCAACTCGCCGATGGTCAACACCGGGTCGCCCGATGGCGTGACCCGGCGCAGACCGGCCCGCAGCCGGGCGAGCAGCTCGTCGATGCCCACCGGTTTGGTGACGTAGTCGTCGGCACCGGCGTCGAGCGCCGCAACCTTCTCGGCCTCGTCACCGACCGCCGAGAGCAAGATCACCGGAGCCGACGTCCAGGTGCGTAGCTCGCGGCACACATCGGTCCCGCTCCCGTCGGGAAGTACGAGGTCGAGAATCACCGCGTCGGGCGGACGCATGGCCGCCTCGGCCAACGCGGTTTCTGCCGTCTCGGCGGTCTCCACCTCGTAGCCGGCCGCACGGAGGCTGGTGCGCAGTGCTCGCAGGATCTGAGGCTCGTCATCGACCACCAGCACCCGCTGTTTGCCGCTCACACGCGCACCTCGACCGGCGTCTCGGCGGGCAACGACAGCACGAACGTCGCGCCTTGGCCGGCATGGGACTCCGCCCATACCCGCCCTCCATTGGCCTCCGCGAATCCGCGCGCGATCGCAAGCCCCAAACCCGCCCCGCGCGCGTCGGCGGTCGCCGAGCCCCGCTGAAACGGGGCGAAGATCCGCTCGAGCTCGGAGGCAGGGATCCCGCCGCCGTGATCGATCACTCGCACGATGGCTTCACCCCGGGTGGTGGTCACCGCGACGCGCACCGGGTCGGTGGGCGGTGAGTACTTGAGCGCATTCTCGATCAGGTTCGCCAGTACCCGCTCCACCTGGCCGGGATCGACGCGCACCGCGACCGGCCGGTCGGGGAACGACACGTCGACCCGCGCCGCGGACTCCCCGATCTCGTCAAGAGCCTGCCCAACCAGATCGTCGAGCGGCCACAGCTCGGTGCGCGGCTGGGCGGCGCCCGCCTGCAACCGGGAGAGATCAAGCAGGTTGGCGACCAGCCGATCGAGCCGGCCGGCCTCGCTCGTAATCGTCGCCAAAAGCTCCTGACGATCGGCGCTCGAGAGCTCGAGGTCGTGCAGGGCCAGCGCCGACGACGACGTCAGGATGGCCATCAGCGGGGATCGCAGGTCGTGGCTTACCGCCCGCAGCAGCGCGGTCTTGAGCGCATCGCTGCGGCGCAGGGCCTCGGCCTCGAGCGCCTCTCGGGCGAGCCGTTCACGGTCGATCGCGACCGCGACCAACGACGCCACCGCGGGCAGCAGGCGACGGCGGATCGCCGCACCCTCGGGATCAGGATCCTCGAGGTACATCACTCCCACAACGCGCTCGCCGACCACCAACCGACATGGCTCGAGTCCGGGACGATCCAGCACCGAGGCGGTGCCCGGATCGATCGTGACCCGGTCGACCCGAAGTACGCGCGCGACTTCGGCCGAGATCCGGTCGAGCTCCGCGCTGGTCTCGGAGCGCTGGAGCAACGAGGTGGCCATGCTCGCGAGCAGCGCCGATTCGGTGGCCCGGCGCCGCGATCGCGCCGCCAGCTCGCTGACCACCACCGCAGTGAACACGAACACCACCAGAGCAACCCAGTTTCGTGAGTCCGAGACGCGGAACGTGTACACCGGGTCGAGGAAGAAGAAGTTGAACGAAAGCATCGAGGCCGCCGCGACCGCGACCCCAAACTTCGTGCCCCAGACAATCGAGATCGGGAGTACTGCAAACAGGTACAGCACGGCCAGGCCGAGTACCGGCACGGCGTCGTCGATCACGGCTACGGCGAGGGTGATCGCGCCGATTGCCAGCACGCTTGCCGCAATACCGGCACCAGTCCCCCGGCCGACCCGGTCGAGCAGCCTGGAGGCGGGATCCATCGAGCGCCCTAGTCCTGGAGCGTGCGAGCGCTCGCGAGCACGAGGATCGCGGCTACCGCGATCGACGCGAGGAACTCGACGAGCCAGCTACCACCCAGCCATTGCCGCCCGACGATGCCGCCGAGCAGTGAGCCGGCGATGCCAAACAGCGCGGTGGCGCCGAGCCCGAGGTCTTGTCGTCCGGGAACGAACAGCCGCGCCAGCCCACCCACGATCAGTCCCATCACCCCGTACCACAGCAGCAACCACACGATATGCGCGGTGAAGCCAAGGATTCCGATCCCAAAGGCGAGGAACAGGATTACCAGGATGAGTGCAATCAGGGCGGCTGGCACGGCCGTATTCTAGATGATGGCGAGGGCTGCCGCCGCCGTCTATCCCCTTGCCAACAGCGGGCGTCTGCGAGAACCCGCAGCACCACTGGGCACTGTCGGTGGGTGAGGCGACGCTGATCAGACCGCTCGAGTTCCCGGCGGCGCCGTCGACCTCGATCAACGAGTCCGACACGATGCGGAATGCCACCGAAAGGCCACCGGCGGTAACGCTGGTCACGCCCGTGAAGTTCACCCCGGTGAGATCCCAGGTGTACGGCCCGCCGCTCGAGTCCGGTCGGAAGCTGTTGATGATGATCTTGCCGTGAATCACGGTGAAGACGGCGCTCGACTGTGCTGAGCCGACGTAGTTTGTGACCTTGATCTTCCCGGTAACTGCCGAAGCCGGTACCTTCGCGGTGATTTGCGTGGGGGAGTTGACCGTGAACGTTGCCTCGGATCCACCGAACTGAACGCTGGTGATGGCGGTGAAGCCTGTCCCCTTGATCACGACGGTCGTGCCCACTGCGCCGCTGGTGGGGTTGAAGGAGGTGACTGACGGCAGAGGGGTCGGCAGCACGGTGTAGACATCCGCGGTCTGAACCCCGCCAAGCGCGTTCGCGACCCGGATCTTCCCGGTCATCGCGCCCGGCGGGACGATCGCGGTGATCTGCGTGGACGAGTTGATCGTGAAGGTGGCCTCAACGCCGCCGAACTGGACGCTTGAGGCGCCGGCGAAGTTCACGCCTGTGATCACGACCTTCGATCCGACAACCCCGCTTTTTGGGGTGAATGTCGGCAGGCTCGGTGGGGTCTTGACCACGGTGAAGAGCGCCGCGCTCTGTACCGCCCCGGCCGGCGTCTGAACCCGGATGTGGCCGGTCAACGGCGCCGTCGGCAACGTGGCCGAGATCTGGGTTGCGGAGTCGACGGTGAACGCCGCCGCCTTCCCCCCGATCGACACGCTCGTCGCCCCCGTGAATCCCGTGCCGGTGATGACCACCTTCGTGCCGGTGATACCCCCGGCGGGAGAGAACGACGAAATCTTCAAACCGGGTACAGCGGCGATCCCTCCCGCCGAACTCACCACCGCAAGCCCCACCGCTGCGACCACCGCGAGCGATAGCCTCCAAACGTTCCTCGACATCCCTACGACCCCCGTGTTTCGTGAGCAGATTCCGGGAAGCGTAGTATTTTAAAGCAGTATGGGCAAGTTTAGTACTCTGTAAAGATCATATTTGCAAGCGATGGAGGGCGGCCACCCCCTGATCGTCTAGCCTTGTCTGGGTGGCGCAACCCGACACCTCCCGCGGCTTCACCGCCGCCGTCGACCCCGATCTCGCCAGGGATCTGACCCTCTTCGACGATCTGCTCGCGCGCGTGTTGCTCGAGCAGGAAGGCCAGTCGGCAGTGGCGGTGCTCGATCGCCTGCGCGAGCTGTCGCGCAGCGGGCGTGAACACGGTTGGCTTCAAGACGATGTCGAGTTGCGCGCCGCGGTTGCCGCGCTCGACCCGCACGGACGCGATCTTGCCCTGCGCGCGTTCACCCTCCACTTCCAGCTCATGAACCTGGCCGAGCAGCACCATCGGCTGCGCCGCCGGCGTCGCACCAGCCGGCCGCGCGAGACGCTGTCCCAGGCGGTCGCCGACCTCCGTGCGCGGGGCCTCGACGCCGACCAGCTGCGCGGCCTCGCCGAACAGATTTCGGTGCGGCTGGTGCTGACCGCGCACCCCACCGAAGCCGCCCGCCGCACCGTCCTGGCCGCCCAGGTGCGGCTCGCCGACCAGCTCGAGCGACTCGACGCTCCCTGGCTCAGCGACGCCGATCGGGAGAGCGCGCGCGACTCGATCGCGGGCGACATCGAGCTGCTGTGGCAGACCGACGAGGTGCGTTCGACCCGGCCGTCGGTCGACGATGAGATCCGGCACACGCTGTGGTTCTTCGAGACGAGCCTGCTCGAAGCTTCGGCCGATGTGGCCGAGGCGTGGGAGCGCGAGTTCCCGGGAGTGCCCCTGCCGCTTCGGTTCGGAAGCTGGGTGGGCGGCGACCGCGACGGCAACCCCTACGTCAAGGACGAACACCTCGCAGTGGCCCTTGGCCGCGCCCGTCAGCTGGCGCTCAAGTCGTTTCGCGAGCAGGCCCGCAATCTCACTCGCGCGCTTGGTATGTCCTCGGCGCTGGCAGGGGCCTCACCGGAGCTGAGCGAATCGATCGAGCGCGACGAGCGGGAGCTTCCCTGGGTCGCACGCGAGGTCGGCGAGCGCAATCGCTCCGAGCCCTATCGCCGAAAGCTCACCGCCATCCACCGCCGGCTCGACAACGAGCTGGTCGGGCGCGACGAGCCCGGGTACGCCGACGAGCAGGAGTTTCGCCTCGATCTCGACCTGATCGACGCCAGCCTGCGCGGCCACCGCGGCACGCGGATCGCCGATACCAAACTCGCCCGGATGAGGCGACAAGCGCAGATCTTCGGGCTCCATCTGGGGCAACTCGACGTGCGCGTCCACGCTCGCGACCTGGCCGGCCCCGAGCTGGCCGCGACGCTCGAGGCGATCGCCGCCGCCCAGGCCCGTTTCGGGAGCGAGGCGGTCCGCCGGATGATCATCTCCGGGGTCGAATCAGCGGCCGATATCGCCGCGGCCACCACGGCCACGGCCGGTTATGAGCTGGCCATCGTGCCGCTGTTCGAATCGATCGACGCGTTGCAGGCCGCTCCCGCGATTCTCGAAGAGGCGCTCGCCGACCCCGAGTTCGGTGATCGCGCGATTCGGATACTGGGTGCCGTTACCGTGATGGTGGGCTACTCCGACTCGGGGAAGGACGGCGGCATCCTCACCGCCCAGTGGGAGATCTCAAAGGCCCAGGAGCGTCTCGCCGATCTGGGCCGCAGGCTCGAAACCCCCATCCGGTTCTTTCACGGCCGCGGCGGATCGGTTGGCCGCGGTGGCGGCCCAACCCACGCCGCCATCCTCGCCCAACCACCCGCCTATCCGCCCGGCCAGATCGAGCTGACCGAGCAGGGCGAGACGATCTCATTCACCTACGGGCTGGAAGCGCTGGCCGCGCGAAACCTCGAGTCGGTGGTCGCAGCCACGCTCGAGGCGGCGCACCCACGTGCCGACGCCCGCCATTCACCCCAGCAGCGCGCGCTCCTCGAGCGACTGTCGGTGAGCGCCAGCGGCGCCTACCGCGAATTGCTCGACGACCCCGCCCTGCCCTCGTTCGTCCGCGAGTTCACGCCCCTGGAAGAGCTCAGCCTGGTGCGTATCGGCTCGCGGCCGGCCCGACGGTCACAGGACCCCGACCTGCGGGCGCTGCGTGCCATCCCGTGGGTGTTCTCGTGGACGCAGACGCGGATGCTGGTACCCGCCTGGTACGGCGTTGGTACCGCCCTGGCTCCGGCGCTGCACGATCTCGGCACGCGTCGAGAGCTGCGTGATCTGTACGCCGGATCGCCCTTCTTCCGGAGCCTGCTCAACAACGTCGAGATGGCGCTCGCCAAGTCGTCGCTGCGGGTCGCGGGGCTCTACCGCACGCTGGTGCACCATCCCGAGGGTGGGCGGATCTTCGAACGGCTCGAGCAGGAGTGCGATCTGGCACGCGCGGCGGTGCTCGAGATCGGACAGACGCGGGAGCTGCTCGATCGTCACCCCGCCGTGCAGCGTGCCATCCACCTGCGAAATCCCGATGTCGATCCGATCAATGCACTCCAGGTGGAGCTGTTGCAGCGCTGGCGCGACCCGGATCTCTCGGATGCCGCACGGCTCGAACTCGAGCGTCCGCTCGCGCGCTCGATCGCCGGGATCGCCGCCGCGCTTCGCAATACCGGCTGACTACGAGGGTCGGGTGATCGTGAGGCCGACGGTCGCACCGGGCTTGGTGCTCTTGCCCACCACCACGTTGTACCAGCCCTTGGTCGTCTGCGTGCGATTCACGCTGCAGTAGATCGTCCCCAGCGCACCGTTACATCCGGAGAGGCTGCCGGTGTCGATCAGGAGCACGTCCTCTTTCCAGCCCGCCTTCTTGAGGCTCACGACGAAGTGGGCGTGCGGGTTTCGCACGTCCGACCAGTGGAACACCACCTTCAGGCGACCGGTCTTGGTCATGTGCACCAGAAACGTGCGGTGGGTAAAGCCGTTGGCGAGCCGGAAGTTGTGGTCTCTGACCACCGCACCGAACGCGAGCACGGGCACCGCGAGTGCGATCACCACAGCTGCAATGCCGATCCAGCGACGGCTCATGACGCGACGAAGTGTATGCCCGGCTCAACCGAGGATCAAGGCCATTTGTTGCTGTCGATACGAAAAGATCCGGCGCAGATCACGCGCCGCCACGGTCGCGTTTTGGAGCTCGTGGGCCGCCCGGCCTCCGTGCATGCGGTACGAGACCGAGTCGGCGCACAGCGTTGCCCCGTCGAGGTCGGCAAAGCGATGCTCATGCACCCAGCGCGCATACGGCCCCGACGTCTGACGATCGACGAACCGGTGCGGAGGTTCCCACGCCGAGATCAGCGTCCGCCACCGCAGTGGAACCCGGTGCAGCCGGAGCCGGTAGTCGATCACCGCCCCTTCGCCGAGCTCGATCGGCGTGGGCGTGACGATCACGAATTGCAGCCAATCAGGTGTGAGCCGCTCGAGGTTGGCGGCGTCCGAAAAGAACGCGAACACCTCGTCGATCGGCCGTGGAAGCACCATCCGCGCATCCAGCCGGTGGCCGGCCTGGTCGCGCTTGATGGTGACGATCGGGTCGGGTAACACCCCCGCACGCTAGCCGTGAATACCGGTGCCTGGCACCGTTATTCACGCGGTGAGCGCCAGCTCCGCCAGGTCGAGCTTTCCGGGCCGGGACGGATCGCCGGGTCGCACGAGCATCGCCGGCTCGGACGAACGCAGGAAGTTGATGACCGCCGAGGGTGTACGCGCCACGGGGATCATGGTCTTCCACGTCGCCATGTGCGCCGGGATGTGGAAATCGCCTCCGGCAACCGCCGGCAGATCTGTCTCGGCCACCCACGAGAACACATGGTTTCGGTTGATCAGCTCGAATCGATGCGCCAGCGAACGCAGGTCTCGGTCGAGCCACCACCGGCGAGTCGTGCGGCCGGGGGTCGGGTCGCTCTCGAGTGCGTGCGGATGCACAGCGATCACCGCGGCTCCCTGACTTCGGGCCCGCTCCAGTGCGGCTTCCAGGCCGTCCTCGAGGCCGACATAGCAGTGGGTGCCAATCACGACCGCATGGGCCGCCCAGGCGGGGTCGGCGTCGTCCCAGGTCAGTTCCAGACCGGGGATCACGGACATACCGTACGCCGCCTGCGCGCGCACGTTCTCGAGTTGGATCGCGCGCAGGTACGGCGCGAACACCTCTTCGGTGATCATCGTGTGATTGCGGACGACGTGATCGGTGATGCACAGCACGTCGTAACCGGCGCTTCCGTAGATGTCCACCACCTCGGCCATCGACAGCTCGCCGTCGCTCCAGGTGGTGTGGGCGTGAAGTTCGCAGAGAAGGTTCATGCTCGGAGTTTCCCCCCGCACACTCCCCGGTGGGGTGCAGAAACGGTTACCGATTCGCAAACATCGGGATACTCTCCAGGCGGTTTGAAGGTCTCCTCGATCATCGTCGCGGTCACATTTGCCGTGACGATGGCCGCCACCACCGTCTCGAGCCCGCTGTATCCCGGGTACGTCGCCGCCTTCGGGCTCTCGCCCCTCGACATCACGATCGTGTTTGCGGCCTACGGCGCGGCGGTCATGTGCGGACTCGCAACGTTCGGGAGAGTGTCCGATCACTACGGCCGCAAACCGCCTCTGGCGGTTGCGCTGGCGGTGGGCATCCTCGCGATGGCGGTGTTCGTGGTCGCCCAGGGCCTCGGCCTGTTACTGGTCGGACGGGTGCTGATCGGGCTCACCGCAGGCGTCTACACCGGCACGGCCACGGCGTGGCTGGTCGACCTCGATGTCAACCGGGTGCGAGCCACCAAGCTTGCGATCGCGGCGAACCTCGGCGGGCTCGGATTCGGACCGTTGCTGGCCGGCGCCCTCGCGCAGTGGGCACCGCGGCCGCTGCGAACGGTGTACGTGGTCGAGCTGGTGCTGCTAACGCTCGGGCTGATCGCCCATCGATGGTTACCCGAGACGGTGGAGCGCGGCCCGTTCCAACTCGATTTCGGTGCGCTGCTCCCACCGCGTGACGTGCTCTCGGTGTTCATACCCGCCGCGACCGCGGCGATCGCCGCCTTCGGCTGTTCGGGCGTACTCGGCTCGACGGCGCCGGCGATGCTGCGCGAGGTGTTTGGGATCGGCGACCCGCTCGCGGTCGGGGTGTTGCTGTGGGCGTCGTTCACCTCAGGTGTGGCCGGCCAGTTCCTGGCCCGTCGGGTACCGCCGTCTCGGGGATTGATCCAGGGCTGCTTTGGCCTGGTCTTGGGGGTCGGGCTGCTGGCGATCGCGCTCGAAGCCGAGATCCTGATCGCGCTGATTCTGGCGGCCTTGATCAGCGGATTGGCGATGGGCGTCATCATCGGGGCCGGCCTCGGGCTTCTGACCAGCGCCGCGCCCCCCGAGCGACGAGGGCAGGTTGCCTCGGCCTACTTTCTGGCCGCCTACATCGGACTGGTGATCCCCGTCGTCGGGTTCGGCCTGGTCGAGACCAGCACCGGACTCGTCACCGCTGGGCTGATCTTCTCCGGTGTCGTGGCCGTCGCGGCGCTCGCCTCGGCCGCGGGCGTGCAGCGCTACCGCCCGTCCTAGTCTGCGATGGCGGCCGTGGTGTGCTCGGCCCAGCTCTGGACGAGCGCAGCCAGCAGGTACTCGGCCGGCTGGGCGCCCGACGCGCCATAGGTGCGGTCGAACACGAAGAACGGCACCGCCGAAATGCCGAGTTCGCGGGCGAGCTGCTCGTCGTTTCGAACATCCTCGGCGTGCAGGTCGGTGTCGAGCGCCTCGCGCGCCTGCGCTCGATCGATGCCGATCTCGGCGGCCAGCTCCGCCAGCGTGTCACGGTCAGAGATCGGCCGGCCCTCGGTCATGTATGCCCGCAGCAATCGCTCGTTGGCGGCCTCTTGCAGGCCCTGGTCGGCCGCGAGGTGGATCAGGCGATGCCCGTCAAACGTGTTGCCGACCTGAGCACGATCGAGCCGGTAGTCGAGACCGACGTCCGCTGCGATCGTGGTCACCCGCTCGTGCCGCTGAGCGATCTCGGCCGCATCCATGCCCCGCTCCGTGGCGAGGTAGTCGTCCAGGGAGTGGGGTTCGGACTTCGCCTCGGGAGAGAGCTCAAAGCTTCGCCAGGTCACATCCACCGAGTCGCGGTGCTCGAACTGCTCGAGCGCCAGATCGAGCTGGCGCTTGCCGATATAGCACCAGGGACACACGAGGTCGGACCAGACCTCGACCTGGAGTCGCGCGGGCGCCTGCGCGCTCATGCGGCAGGCTCCAGCCGGCGGGTGTCGGCCGCGGCCTCGAGCACGCCTCGCATCCAATCGAGTTGCCCCGATGCCGCCCACACCGCACTGTCGCCAAGCGCGACTCGCTCGGCCCGCCCTTCGGACACGAGTTCGAGCATCGCAACCTCGGCGGCGACCGGATCGGGAGCGTCGTTGCTCCTGGTCAGAAGCGCGGTCACCTCCTGGGTGGTCAGTCCCAGCGGGAACGCCGCGAGTAGCTCGGCCGGATCCTCGGGCACCTCACGGCGCTGGATGGCGGGATCGAGGTTGGTGACCAGCACGTCGTAGGCCTCGACCTTCTGAAATCCACCGGCCGTGAGCGTGACTCCGTCGCCGGTAAAGAGCACCGACGGAGCGGTGTAGCGCACCTGGCCATCGGTCTGGGCGGTCTTACCCTGCTTTTCGGCCGCCGATCCGGCGGCGCTTCGGGCCTCGGCGCGATCACGGTCGTACGCGGCGGTCACCTCGGGGGCGTCGAGCATGGAGGCGAGCGTCGCGGCCTCATGGCCGGTCGCGGCCGACACCACCCGCACCAGGTGGTCGTCGTCGTCGAGTACCAGCGGCGAGTTGAACTGCATCAACTGCAACGCCCGCAAAGCGGCCCACTCGGCGCCCGGCTCCAGCAGACGAGACGCGACGATGGCGCGACATGCCCGCGCCGTCGCCGAGATGCGCAGCTTCGGCTGGGGAGCAAACGGCATCCCGAACCGCCGGAAGCCGAGGTAGCCCCGGGCCTGGCGGGCCGTGGTGTAGCCGCGATCGATGTACTGCTGAGCGCTCTCGGTGAGCCCGATCGTGACCAGCCGCCAATCGAGTTGGGCACCGTAGCGCCACTGGATCACCGTCAGCGCGGGAATTTCGGAGTACGCCCATGGGCACGCTGGATCGGTGTGCAGGACGGTTGTGATCGGATCAGACATTGCCACTCCCCGGATGCGTGAGAACTACTTGATCAGCGTAGCATCTCCCTTACGAATCGCCCCCCTCGCGATGCTCACCACGAGTTCACGAAAGGATCGGTTAGAGTCTCCCGCAATGCTGGATGGCTCCAATGCTGCGGCGAGCCGACGTGCGATCGCCGCCCTGATCTGCGTGATCGTCGCCGTACTCGCGGCCGGCTGCGGTGGCGGCGGCGCGGCGTCGGCCGGCGGTTCGGACGGCATTCTCAAGGTCGGAAGCACCTACAACATCGACTCGCTCAACCCGTTTGTGGCCTACGACGCCCAGGCCTACAACGCATTCACGATGGAGTATCCCCAGCTGGTGCAGTACGGACCGGGCCTGAAACTCGAAGGCGACTGGGCCAAGAGCTGGACACAGAGCTCCAACGGGTTGGTGTGGACATTCCACCTGATCCCGGGAGGCAAGTGGTCAGATGGCAAGCCGCTGACCGCAAGTGATGCGGTGTGGACGATCGAGACCGAGCTCAAGTACAAGGACGGCGCCGCCTCATTCCTGGCCGGCACCCTGCTCGGGATCTCCAAGGCCGAAGCCCCCGACCCCAACACGCTCGTGATCACCTACAGCAAGCCGATTGCAGGGGTGCTCGCCAACCTCGAGCAGGTGTACTTCCTGCCCGAGCACGTGTGGGGCAAGTACACGGGCAACAACGGCCACGATCTGAAGTCGTACTTCCCCGAGCAGCATCTCCCAACCGTCTCGGGCGGCGCGTATCAGATCACCCAGTTCGACAAGACCGGCACCACCGTGTTCAAGCCCAACCCGTACTTCTACGGACCCAAGTCGCACGCCGCCGCGGTGGCGATGACCTACTACACGAACCCGACCTCGATGATCGCCGACTTCCAGCGCGGCAACCTCGACTTCATCGACCAGGTGCCCTACACCGTCGCCAACACGCTCAAGAACACCAAGGGTGCGTCTGTGGTGAGCGAGCCCGGCAGCGAGGTCACCAACCTCGGATTCAACTCGAACCCGAAGAAGCCACAAAACCGCGAGCTCTTGAACACCACGCTCAAGAAGGCGTTCGAATACGCGATTCCACGTCAGCAGTTGATCAATGTGGTGTTCGGTGGCGAGGCCGTGCCATGGGCAAACCTGATGTCGGCATGGTCGGGGCCTTCCGGCTTCCTCAACCCCGCCGTCAAGCCGCTGCCCTACGACGTGGCGAAGGCCAACCAGATACTCGACGCGCTCGGGTACAAGAAGCAGTCGAACGGCATCCGGGAAGTCCCGGCCACCACCGGTCAGTACGCCCAGGCCGCCCACGAGATGAACTACAACGTGATCGTCCCCGACGATCTCGACTTCTCCGGCGATCGCCAGTTCCAGATCCTGGAGACGGCGTTTGGCAAGATCGGGGTCAAGATCAACGAGATCCCGGGCGGTGACGTCAGCGCCGCATACACCCTGATCACCAACGCCGGCTACAAGTACACCAAGGCCGACATGTTCACCTGGTACTGGCATCCCTACATCGACCCCAACTTCAACCTCTCGGTGGTCACCAAGGCCCAGTGGGGCAACAACAGCGACACCGGGATGGACGACCCCAAGTACGACGCCTGGTACAAGCAGGAGCAGGTGACGGTCGATCCGAAGGCGCGCCAGAAGCTGGTGTGGAAGATGGAGGCCTACCTCGCCGATCAGATGCGGCCGTACATCCAGCTGGTCAACACGAACCTGATCACCGCCCATGACGAGGCGTGGACCGGCTTCTACCCGCAGTTGTGGTCGTACTGCAAGTGCTACTACACCTCGCCGCACCCCACCTCGTAGCCGCGGCGCCTTGATGAAGATCTGGGAGACCTGGGTGGTGTTGGCGGTCCCGGTGGTTTCCACCCCTGCGTCATAGGTGACTACATGGTCACCTGTAAACGTGGGCTAGCTTGCCATGGCGATGCCGCTCAGCCGCCGTGATCTCAACCGCACACTGCTCGAGCGACAGTTGCTCTTGCAGCGGTCGTCGCGCTCCGTACCCGAGGTCATCGAGCACCTCGTCGGGATGCAGTCACAAACTCCGGTGTCGCCGTACATCGCCCTGTGGGCACGCCTCGCTGACTTTCGGCCGCAGCAGCTCGGCGAGCTGATCGAGAGCCGGCAGGCGGTGCGGATCGCGCTGCAACGCTCGACCATCCACCTGGTCTCGAGTGCCGACTGCCTCGCACTGCGACCGGTGCTGCAGCGCGTGATCGAGCGATCGCTGAGCGCCAACTTCCGGCGCGGGCTGGAAGGCGTCGATCCCCGGCAGCTGGAGGCGGCCGGCCGCGCATTTGTGGACTCGCAGCCGCGCACCTTCGCCGAGCTCGGATCGCTGCTCGCGGAGTCCTGGCCGGGTCACGACCCCCGGGCGCTTGCGATGGGGGTGCGGGCCTCGGTGGCATTGGTCCAGGTGCCGCCGCGGGGGGTTTGGGGCAAGTCGGGTGCGGCCAGACACACCTCCGCCGAAGCGTGGCTCGGGCGCCCACTCGCCACGGAAACCGCAGAAGACGATCTGGTGCTCCGATACCTCCGCGCGTTTGGGCCGGCGTCGCTCAAGGACATTCAGGTGTGGTCGGGACTGACCCGCCTACGAGCGGTGATCGACCGTCTGCGACCCAGCCTGCGGTCATTCACCGACGAGCACGGCGTCGAGCTTTTGGACGTCCCCGACGCGCCCCTGGGCGATCCCGATCGTGCGGCGCCGGTGCGACTCTTGCCCGACTACGACAACCTGCTGCTGTCACACGCCGACCGCTCTCGCGTGATCGCCGCCGAGCACCGACCACTGATCTTCTCGGGCAATGGGGTCTACCCGACCGTGCTCGTCGACGGGTTTGCGGCCGCGCGGTGGAGGCTCACTCGCGAGGGCGACACGGCCACGATCACCATCGAGCCGTTCACGCGGCTTCGCGCCGCCGACCGATCTGCGGTTGAGGAGGAGTCAACGCAGCTGCTGGCGCGAACCGACCCCGAGGCCTCGCGTCACCGGGTCGTGTTCAGCGACGGAGAAACCCGAGCACAGCGGCCTTGAGCGCGTCGCGGCGGCGCGGCTGGGTGCGCACGCGCACGGTGCCAAACCCGCCGCGAGTGCGGAGCCGCACGATCGGTGCTCCCGGGGCCGTTACGCCGTCCACGCGCAGCTCATGGGTGGCGGAGAAGCCTCCGGCGTCGAGCTCGACCACCGCGCCCTCGGGAACCAGCACCGTGGTGGTGCCGAACCAGCTCGTGACCTCGAGGTCGATCACCGGGCCGTGCAGCACCGCCTCGCGCAGGTCGATGTCGATCGTGCCACACACACTGACGTAGCGATTGCGTTCAGCCGGCAGCCAGCGGCCGCCCCGGGTCAGGTGAGAGCACACGGCCCATTCGCGCCGATCGGCGACATACAGGGCGTTTGCGTCGGCGCTGGGAAGATCGCGGATCAGCACCGCCAGCTCCTCCCGGGTCCGCGCCCGGTGCGCCAGTTCCGCCCGCTCGGCCAGCTCTTCGAGCGTCAGACACCCGTTCACCGAGGCATCGCTCAACCGCCCGACGGTGTGCTCACGGTCGGCATCCGTGGCGCGTATGGCCGGCCGCGGCTGATTGTCCATGCCAAAAGCCTACCGCCACTGTTTTGACTACTGTGGGGTTGGGCACTCAGGTATGAACGCCGAACGGTCGGAGGTGACCGGAATGGACGACACCGAAATTCTCGCGAGAATCAACGAGCTGGTGAACGAGGAAAACCTGTTGTGGGAGCACGAGAGCCACGGCAGCCCAACCGAAGACGACAAGAAGCGGCTCGAGGAGGTCAAGGTGCAGCTCGACCGCGCGTGGGATCTCCTGCGCCAACGGCGCGCCCGGGAAGAGTTTGGCCTCGATCCGGACTCAGCGACCGAGCGCAGCGAGGGAGTCGTCGAGCACTACCAGCAGTAGTGCGCGACCGGGCAGGGCTCACCGTCCGGCTAACCACCTGAAGATCGGCCCATCGTCGAGCGCGTGCCCGCGATCAGGCACGACGTGGAGCTCGGACGCGTCGATGTGCGCGGCCATGTACCGCGCGTGTTCAGCCGGCACAAGCACGTCCATCGCACCCGCCCAGACGGAGACGGGCGTGGTGATCGCGCCGAGTTCGAAGCCCCAGGGTGCCACGAACGCGAGGCCATCGTCGACCCATCCGTCACCCGAGACAGCAAGCGCCTCGGTGAGCGCCCGCGCGAGTATCCCGCGAGCTTCGGGAGTTCCGTAGTACGCCTCCCGATCAGGCGCCGGGAGACCGTCAGCCCACTCATCCATCACAGCCATGCCGGCGGACCGGGTTTCGGCAACGAACTCGTCCACATACGCTTGCATGGCGTCACGGCCGCGGAGGGCGACATCGAACTCGACGACACTGAGTTCGTGGAGGCCGTCGTAGAAGTCGAGGCCGGGGGCGTCATACGGGCCGATCCCGACGACGCACGCCGTGCGCGTGACCCGGTCACCCAGGAGTGCCGCGCAGGCGAGCGAATGTGGACCGCCGCCCGACACGCCGTAGACCCCAAATCGGTCGACACCGAGTGCGTCCGCGACGGCAGCCGTGTCGGCCGCGGCCGCCGCGATGTCGCGGCCTGGTAGGGGCGTGGATCGCCCGTACCCGGCGCGATCGAACATGATCAGGTCAACGCCGATCTCCTCCAGCATCGCGACCGATCCAGGGAGGTCGAGGCGGCACATCGGAGTGCCATGATGGGCGATCACCGGCGCACCGCCCGTCGGCCCGAAACGGGCGACGGCGACCGTGCGACCGTCGGCAACCTCGATGCGCGTGTCCTCACGTGGCTCCGGAAGAGCGGTCATCCGGCATCCTCCAGGGTCTTCGGTGAATCCAGCGACACAACCAGGTCGTCTCCATCTCGCCGCACCGCGTAGCGGCGAACCCGCATCTGCCCATCCACCGGGCACTTGCCGGAGGCAATGTCGAAATCCCACTTGTGCCACGGGCAGCGGATCAGCGCACCCTCCTCCCCCAGTTCGAGCGTTCCGTCGGCTGTCAGCTGAATGTCGGTGACGATCTCGCCGGCCGAGCACAACGGTGCGCCGCGATGGGGGCACCGGTCGGCCAGCGCGTGGACCTCGTCCCCGACACGGATCAGCCCGATACGGTGATGGCGAATCTCGACCAGCAGGATCTGCCCCGGCGCCGGCACGTCGCTCGCGGCGACGTGCAACTCGCGAAGCCCGTTGTCACTCATGCGGCCACCGGGGACGAGAGCCGAAAGAGCTTGGCGGCGTTCTCGTATGCCACCGCGTCACGGACGTCCTCGGGGAGGACCCGAAGCGTGTGGGTCGGCTCGTCGAAGTCCCAGTGGGGGTAGTCACTTGCGAACATCATCGTCTCGGCGGGTCGCAGGTTCTTGATCACGGGCCACAGCGCCTCGTCGTCAGCGGGCGTCTCGAGTGGCTGGGTGGTGAATCGCACCGACTCCCACACGTACTCCGACGGCAGCTTGCGGCAATACGGCACCTCTGTCCGACAGGCTTTCCAGTCGGCATCGAGCCGCCACAGATACCCGACGAACGGCACTACGCCACCCTCGATCATGACCATCTTTGAGCCCGGAAACCGTTCAAACACCCCCGACAGCAGCGCCGAGGTGAAATGCCCGTACATGCCCGAGCCGCACAGCACGTGGTACTCCGCGTAGGTGTCAGGGTGGCCGGCCGACGTGAGTGGTGGACTGATGCCCACGCCGTCGAAGTGGGTGTGGACGGCGACCGGAAACCCACACTCGGCGGCTGCCTTCCAGATCGGGTCGTAGATCACGTTGCCGTACGGAACCCGCGCGCCGCCAGGCAGAAACACGCCCACCCAACGGTCATCACCGGCGTGGCGGCGAATCTCAGCCGCCGCGGCCTCCGGATGCTGAGCGGCGACGACGATCAGCCCGCGCAGCCGGGCGTCCTCCTGCAGCCACCTCTCCAGCAACCAGTCGTTGTAGGCGGTGGCCAGCTTGGCGCCGAGAATGCCGTTGGGGATGATCGAGAAGGCGGCGGCCTCGTCGGCGGTGAGGATTCCATAGGTGACGTCATACGGATCGAGCAGCAAACGCTGGACGGTGCCGAGTGTCTGTCCTGGAATCTGCTTGCCCTGGGTGACCTGGTCAGGGTTGTAGGCGTCCTTGCGCAGCCAGCCAGAGGGGTGATACCACGGGTAGCTCGGCATGCCGAGGCCGTTCGTGCCTGAGTGCTGGACGAGCTCCCGGGTGGGCCCGTCGAGGTACGGAAGCAGGTCGAGCAGACTGTCGTACCCAACGTGGACGTCACAGTCGATCAGCATCTTTGACCCCCTTGCGATTGCATTCATCGGTTCAGCTCCAGGGCCGCCTCGAGCTCGGCTGCGGCGTCGAGGACGATTGGTGCGACATCGGGAAGACTGGCAGTGGTCAGACGCACGTCGGGACCGGTGATTGCGATGAAGGCCACCGGCCGCCCGTGGGAGTCGTGGGCAGCGGCCGAGATCCCATTGACGCCGATCTCGTAGTCGCCGATCGACGTGGCGACCCCCGTCCGGCGCACCTCGTCAATCTCCGCGCGCACATCCCCCGGATCGGTCAATGTCAGCGTCGTGCGGGCGGCAATGGGGTGGCGCAGGAACAACCCGAGCTCGTGGTCGTCGAGCGACGCCAGGATCAGCTTCCCGACCGACGTGCAACTGAGCGGCAGCCGAGCGCCGATCCAGCGCACCGAAAGCGAGTACGAGCCGTCGACCTGGTCGATGATCTCGTACCCCCCGCCGTCCACCACGGCTACCGCGGCGGTCGCGTCGACCTGCGAGCAGAGGCGTTCGAGGATCGGACGCGCGCGACGGGCGATCGAACCCCAGCGAGTCGCCGCCGCCATGCCGAACAGGCCGATGCCAACCTGATAGCGGTTGGTTTCGTCGCGCTCCAGGAGTCGGCACTGTTCGAGCGTGGCCAGCAAGCGCCAGGCGGTGCTGCGGTTGATCTCGGCCCGATCGGCCACCTCCACCCCGGTCAGCGGCTGGGGGCTTCGCGCGATCACCTCGAGCAAACGGATTCCCCGGTCCAATGCCTGGATCGGCGGGGGCACACTTGTGGACGACGGGGCCACCGGCTACGCGCTCCCGAATGCCTGGACGACAGGGAGCCCGTCTGGACGGACGGTCATCGTGACCGACTTGTCCGCGGCCCAGATGATGGAGGGCCAGGCGAGCCACACGGAGTTCGCGTTCTCGTCCCAGATCTTCTGCATTTCAATGTAGAGCTCGGTGCGCTTGTCATCGTCGAGTTCGGCCGCCGCCTGTTCGTTGAGGGCGTCGAACTGGTGGTTACTCCAGCTCATCCAGTTGTAGCCACCGGGGCCGATCTGGGCCGTGGTGAACCATTGCATCGACCAGAACGGGTCGGGGAATGACGCGAAGTCGAGGCCAAACAGCTGGAGCTTCTTGAGGGCCTCGGCGTTCGGTGCGTAGAACGTCGCGGCGTCCTGGACATCGATCGATACCTTGATGCCGATATCGGCAAGGTTCGCCTGCACCAGCTCAGCGATGGTTTTGAAGTAGCTCGGCGAGTTGGATACGACCAGTGACAGATCGAGGCCCGAAACGCCCGCTCCCTGCATCAGCGCCTTCGCCGCGCCGACGTCGCGTTTGTACACCGGGGCGTCCTTCCAGTAGCCGATGCCCATCGTCGGCGGCAGAACAGCCGTTGCCCGAGGCGAGGCGCTGTCGTAGGCCACCTCGATGATCGCCGGAACGTCGATGGCAAGCCTGATGGCCTTACGCACGTCGATGTCGGAGAGCGACGGGTCGGTCACATTCATCCCGATCCAGTCATAACTGAGCGACGTGAACTTGGCGACATTCAGCGAGTCATCCGCGCTCAGTCGTTTCAGCTGTGAGCCCTCGATCAGCGCGGCATTCAGATCACCGCTGCTCAGTCCCGCATCGACGAAGGTCGGATCGCCGTTGGCCGTGATCGTGATCTTGTCGTAGTCGGCCTGGACGAAGCCTTTGGAGGCACCGCTCCAGTTTGCGAACTTGGTCAGCACCACCTGGCGGTTGGGCGTAAACGACTGCACCTGATACGGGCCCGACCCGATTGGGTGGGCGCCGAACTGCTTGCCAAGGTGGAGCACCGCCTTCTTGGAGACGATCAGCCCCGACAGGGTGGGAAGCGTGGTGTGCATGAGTGGGGCAAAGGCGTTGTTCAGCACGATCGTGCCTTCGTACTTGCCTGCGATCTGCACTTCCTTGAGTTGCGGCGCCCAGTCGGCCACGTACGAGCTCTCGAGCACCGGCTTGGTCATCCCGGCGATGCGCTCGAACGAGAACTTGACGTCATCCGTGGTGAGCTCGCCGTAGCCGCCCTGAAACTGCACGCCCTTTTTGAGCACGAAGTGAAAGCTCTTGCCGTCCGCCGATGGCTCGAACGTCTCGGCCAGCTGCTTGACGACGGTGTAGGTGCCGGGCTTGTACGTGATCAAGCCTTCGTACACGGCGCCATCGACCATCAGATCGGTGTAGTACTGGGCGAAGGCGGGATCGAAGCTCGTGGGCGTGTCGGCGCCGATCGTGATCGCGCCGCCACCGGCCGACCCGCTGGAGGTCAGCGAGGTGTTGCCCCCGCATGCCGCGAGCAGGCTGGAAGAGCCGGTGAGCAGGGCGCCGAGGGCGGCGCCGCGCAGGACGAACTGGCGTCGATCGATCCCCGCGGGGTTCGGGACAGACGCGCGATCAACATCGCTTCGCTCCATCTCACACCTCTCTGGTTCGCATCGTGCAAAGAGATTTGCATTATGTCATACTCCACCGGCACCTGAATTGCCAACGATGGGAGCAACGCGTGTACTTCCCGCAGGATGAGTACGAGGCCCGATGGGCCAGCGTGTACGCGGAGATGCAGCGTCGTGGCTATGCCACCGCCGTGATCTGGCAGCGCACGGGCGGCGGCTACGACCGCGCCGGCAACGTCTGGTATCTCGCCAACTACGCCTCGCACAACATCGGTCAGGAGCAGTCGGAGTTTGGGGTGGGCCAGGCGTTTGCCGCGCTTGTTCTCCACGCCGGCAACGAGCCCGAACTGCACGTGCTACGGGCCGACTACTCGGAGTTCGAGTCGATCGAGCGGCGCCACCTTGCGATAGAGAAAATCGTGAGCCACCCCGACAACCTGGCCGTTGGGTTGGCCGCCGATCTCACCCGGCGCGGAATCGAGGGCCGGGTCGCCTACGTCGGAGACGACTTCCTGCCAGCCCAGATGTACCGGCCGCTTCTGGCCGGATCCCCGGGTATCGAGTGGGTGCCGGAGGAGGATCTGATGTATCGCCTTCAGAGCCACGCGTCACCGCGCGAACAGGAGCTCTACCGCGAGATCGGCGACGTCTCCTCTCGGGCGCTCACAGCGTTCATGAACGGTTTGGTACGCGGCGACCGGCAGTGTGACGCCGCCGCCGAGGCCGGCAAGATCGTGCTCGCGGCCGGCGGCGGTATTCAGCGGCTCGGATGTCACACGGGACCACGCGGCGACCACGCGGCTTGGGACTACCCGCTGTACGGCTACTCACGCGAAGCCGCGAAACCCGGGGAGGTCGTCCGGGCGTGGGTGGTCGGCCCGATACTCGAGGGCTACTGGGTCGACCCCGGTCGCACCTCGGTGTGTGGGCTCGATCCCACCTCGGCACAACGCGCTTTGATCGACGAAGCGGTCACGACCGTCAACCGCATCACCGATGAAGTCCGGCCCGGCCGTACCCCGCGCGAGGTGGGAGCGATGATCGATGCCACAACCGACCGTAGCGACCTCGGCATCTACGGCCACGGCCTCTCGACGTTCTGGCTCGGTCCGCTGATCCCGGCGAAGCCGTTCGAGCCGGAACCGGGTGACACCTTGTTCGACTCCGACGAGCCGTTTCGTGAGGGTCAGATTTTCACGTCCGAGACGTTCATCAGCGAACCCGGCGTCGGCACGGCCGGCTTCGAAGACATCTTCATCGTCCGCGAAGGCGGAAACGAACTCTTGACCACAACCCCCCAGCTGTTCTGGTAACCCGAGGAGAACCCACATGCCCACCATCACAACCGACGACACTGTCACCCACTACGCCCAGTCGGGTGAGGGGCCCGACATCGTGTGGATCTGCGGCGGGGGCGGCGTGCCCGAGCGCACCTGGATTCAGTACCAGCTCCCGTCCTTCGGCGATTTCCGCAACACGGTCTACCACAACCGCGGCGTGGGCCAGACAGAGTGCTCGCAGGATCTGCCGTGGACGATGGAGGACTTTGCGCGAGACGCGGCCAGCCTGATCGAACAGGTCTGCGATCCCCCGGTGATCGTGGTCGGCAAGTCGATGGGCGCCTTGACCGCGACCCAGCTCGCGCTTGACCGGCCCGACCTGGTGCGGCTCGCGATCCCCATGGGCACGCTCGGGAAGAGCACCGGCTGGGTGCATGACTACATGCGAGCCGAGATCGACTATCGCAAGCAAGGTGGCTCACTCACGGGCCTCATGGGCGTGTGCCACTATGCGGCGATGCTGCATCCCGCCGACGAGCTGGGCGACGACGAGACGTGGGAGGTACTGAAGGCGTCGTACTCAAATTTCGAAGGTGACAATGAGAAGTCGCTGATCGGCCAGTGGGATGCCTGCGATACGTTTGACGTCATCGACCGCCTGCCCGGATGCACCGTGCCGTTGCACGTGGTCGGGTTCGCCGAGGACGTGCAGGCGCCACCGCAGTACGGCAAGCGGGTGGCAGACGTAGCGCCGACCGGTGTGTTCCATCTGCTCGAAGGCCACGGGCACTGCTCGCTCTGGTCACCGATGCGAGCGGACGAGGCCAACGCCACCATCCGCGAGATCATCGACTCGCTGCCCGGCTGACGCTGTGGGCCGCTACCTGCTCCGCCGGTTAGTGGTCGCATTTCTGACGATTCTCGTCGTGATGGCGGCGCTCGCACTGCTGAGCGCGTCCACCCCGGGCGAGCCGGCGCGGGCCATGCTGGGCCCGCGCGCCACCCCACAGCTGATTGCACAGGTGCGCGTCGCGATGCACCTGAACGACTCGGTTCCGGAGCAGGTGTGGATCTTCATGCGCGATGCGGCCACGGGTAACCTCGGCACCGATTACATCAACGGCATCCCGGTCTGGGATCTCGTGCGTGACTCACTGCTCAGCACCGTGGTGCTGGCGCTCACCAGTCTCGCCCTCGCGATCGCACTGGGAGTTCCGCTGGGCGTGTTGGCGGCAGCCCGGCCGGGCAGCCTGCTCGACCGGGTGCTGGGCTTTTTCTCGGTGTCACTGGTGTCCGTGCCACCGTTCGTGATCGCGCTGCTCTTCGTCCTTCTGTTCTCGGTCCGGCTCGGCTGGCTACCGGCGAGCGGCGACGGCAGCGCCGGTGACCCAGCGAGTTACCTCGAGCACCTGGTGATGCCGGCGATCGCGCTGGCAGCCGGGTGGGTCGGATATCTGGCGCGGCTCGTTCGCGCCAGCATGCTCGAGGAACTTGCGGCGCCCTATGTCCGTACCGCCCGGGCATTCGGTCTGCGGGATCGGCTCATCCTGTATCGCTACGCGTTGCGGAATGCCCTGATCCCCGTGGTAGCCGTGCTCGGCATCGCGCTCGGCACCCTCTTCGGCGGCGCGGTGATCGTCGAGTTCATCTTCAACCGGCCGGGCCTCGGGCGATTGATGCTCGAGGCCATCGACCAGCGCGACTACATCGTCGTGCGAGGAGGCGCGTTCGTGATCGCGCTGCTCTTCATCCTCTCGAACCTGCTCGCCGACCTGGCCTATCGGTTCCTGGATCCCCGCATCGATCTCACCGGGTCGGGGTCGAAATGAGCGTGGCAATCGGCCAGGCTCCGATTGCGACTGTCCCCAGCAAGCGGGGACGGCGAGCACGCGAGGTCGCGCGCAGGCCGGCAGGCATATTCGGCCTCAGTGTCACGCTGCTCGTCATCGTCGCCGTCCTGTTCGCGCCGCTGATCACGCCGTACTCACCCAACGCCCAGGATATCGCCCAGCGGTTTGCTGGCCCTTCGAGTTCGCACCTGCTTGGCACCGATGACCTCGGCCGCGACCTCTTCTCGCGCCTGATCTACGGCTGCCGGGTGGCATTCTCGATCGCGCTGCCGGCCGTGGGAATCGCACTCGTCCTGGGGCTGATCCTCGGCGTGATCGCCGGGTGGTTCGGCCGGCTGCTCGACTCGACGCTGATCATCGTCACCGACGCCCTTCTGGCGTTTCCGGCGGTCGTGCTCGCACTCGCCGTGATCGCGCTGTACGGCCCATCCACCCGCAACACGATCATCCTGGTCGGCCTCGCATTCGTCCCGAACTACTTCCGCGTCACCCGCGCCCTGGTGCTCGCGGCACGCAGCGATGTGTACGTGGATGCCGAGCGGGCCCTGGGGGCGCGCACCACCCGGATCCTGGGCGTACACGTGCTGCCAAACATCCTGCCGCCCCTGTTCGTCCTGGTCGCGATGGATATCCCCGGCGCGATCGCGGTGGCCGCAGGGCTCTCGTTCCTCGGACTGGGCGTGCAACCGCCGACCGCGGACTGGGGCGTGATGCTGAACGAGGGCTTCCTGAACGTGTACGACTCCGCGTGGCCGCTGATCGTCCCGTGCGCCGCGCTGGTGCTCGTGACCCTCGGGTTCACCTTCCTCGGTGAGACGCTGCGCGATGTCTTCGATCCGCGCATATCCCGGACACAGCTTCCGATCGGCCGTCGCGGGAAGAAACGCTGATCGCTGCGCCGGTACTCCAAGTGAACGGCCTCGACGTCGTCTACCACGCGCCGCCCCTCGAGCTGCACGCGCTCCGCGATGTCACGGTTTCGGTCGCTCCGGGCGAGATCGTCGGAATCATCGGCGAGTCTGGTTGTGGCAAGTCGACGCTCGCCAACGCCGCGCTCGGGCTGCTCCCCGGAAACGCCGAGGTTCGCGCCGGAAGCGTGCTCCTGGAAGGCACCGACCTCGTGGATCTCGACGACGAGGGGCTGCGCCAGATCCGGGGCCGCCGGGTCGCGTTGATTCCCCAAGATCCCCTGCAGAGTCTCAACCCAACCCTCACCGTCGGACGTCAGATGGCGGACGCTGTGCTCGCTCACGCGGACCGCCGCGGGCGGGATAAACGGGAGCTCCAGCAGCGTATGGCGACCATGCTCGAACGTGTGGGGATCCCCGACGCGGCCGACCGTTTGGGACGCTACCCGCACGAGTTCTCCGGCGGAATGCGCCAGCGGATCCTGATCGCCACGGCGCTACTTCTGGGACCGCCGATGCTTGTCGCAGACGAGCCCACCTCGGCGCTCGACGTGACGCTCGAGGCGCAGATCGTCGAGCTCCTGCGCGGACTGCGTGACGAGCGTGGCACAGCCATCATGTTCGTGAGCCACAACGTCGGCGTGGTCGCCCAGCTGGTCGACCGCGTGGTCGTGATGTATGCCGGCCGCGTGGTCGAATCCGCCAGCGTGGAGGCGTTCTTTGCCAACGCCCGCCACCCCTATGCACAGGCGCTGCTGGAGGCCGTTCCGACCCACGAGCGCCGAAACCGGCGGTTAGCCACCATTCCTGGCCGGGTGCCCAGTCTCGCGTCCCTGCCCACTGGCTGCGCGTTTGCCGACCGCTGCCCACTGGTGGCGCCGGTCTGCCGCACGGTCGACCCACCGCCGGTCGTCGATGGCGCGTCGATCGTTCGCTGCCACGCCCGGGATTCCGAGGGCGTCTGGCGGCCATCGGCAGGAGCAGCATGAGCGACGCCGCGGTCATCGACGCCCGCGATGTGCGCGTACAGTTTGGCGAGGGAGACGCCGCGCTGCAAGCCGTCAACGGAGTGTCGCTCGAGGTGGCGGAGGGCGAGATCCTCGGCCTGGTGGGTGAATCAGGGTCGGGAAAGACCACGCTGGCCCGGGCGATCGCCGGTCTCCAGCCGACGGCCGGCGGCGAAGTGCGCGTCGAGGGCCACGCGGTGGGCGAGCTCCGCGGCGGCGATCTGCGCCGACTGCGGCGACGGGTGCAGGTCATCTTCCAGGATCCCCACGCCAGCCTCAGCCCCCGCCTGCGCGTCGGATTTCTGGTGTGCGAGCCCTACACCATCCACCGCGTGCCGAAAGGCGACCGAAAGCCCGCCGCAGAATTGCTTGACGCGGTCGGCCTCGCAGCCGAGATTGCCGACAAGTATCCCCATGAGCTCTCGGGCGGTCAGGCCCGCCGCGTCGGCATTGCCCGCGCGCTCGCACTCGAGCCGACGGTGCTTGTCGCGGATGAGCCGACCGCCGGGCTGGACGTATCGACTGCGGCGGGAGTACTCAACCTGATCTCCGACCTCCGAGAGAGCCGTAAGCTGACGATGCTTCTGATCACGCACGACCTCAACGTCGTAGGCGCCGTCGCCGACCGGATCGGAGTGATGTATCTGGGGGAGCTGGTAGAACTCTCGGCCGCGGATGCGCTGTTCGAGATGCCACGCCACCCGTACACCCGCGCGCTGCTCGGGGCGATTCCTCTACCCGACCCCACACGCCGAAGCGGCGGTTCGGTGCTGAAAGGCGAGATTCCGAGCCCGCACAACCCTCCGTCGGGCTGTCGGTTCCACACCCGCTGCCCTGAGGTGCATGACTCGCTCTGCACCACCGACGACCCTGTCCTCTCCGCGACCGACGTCGGCCTCGCCGCCTGCCACTGGTGGCGGGAGATTGCCAGCCTCGGGCAAAGCGCTCGCGACGGACACGTTTAGCGCTGTCGTTCGGCGAGCGAATCGAGGAAGGATTGGGCGCGGGCGATGCCGCCTGCGAACTCCTTGGACCGATAGACCGCGAGGCTGACCCGAGCCTCCACCTCGGCGTGTTCACGCTCTCCGCAGGCCGACAACGTGCGTGCGAGCAGTAGCCGGGTCTCGCCGTTGAGGAGCGCCCAGTCGCCGGTCGCTGCGATGTGGGCGGCCTCACGGGCGGCGCCGAGCGCGTCGGCGGGGTCGCCAACTGCAAGCCGCGCCTCTGCCAGGAACACGCGCGCCCGCACCGGCGCCTCGTACTGGTCGTAATGGTCGGGCGTCGCCGCCAGCGCCTCCGCATCTTCGACAACACCCTCCAGGTCGCCACAACGGATCCGAGCCAGGCCGAGCCGCGAGCGCGCGATCGAGATGGCCGAGTCGTCGCCACGCTGCTTCTGCTGGGCGACGACCTGGGGCAGCAGGTCGACCGCCTCCTCGAATCGCTCGGCGGCCATCAGCATGATCGTGCGCACCCGGTTCAACCGCCACGCGGCGCGCCTGCCGATGTCCGCCTCGAGCTGCTCCGCGGTTTCTAACAACTGCCAGGCGCGGCTCTCCTGACCTCCAAGGAGCGCCACCTCGGCCTGACCCAGGATCAGTTCGCTTCTGGCCGTCGGGCGCACCCCCAGGTCGCCCATCAGCGCGTTCAGCAAGCCGTCCGCCTCGGAGGCCGGCATGGGGGACTCGACGATGCTGCCCCCAAGCACGGAGAGCGCCCACACGGTGTCCTCGTTGGCCGTGCGGGCCACGTCGAGGGCCCGCAGCGCTGAGCTGACTCCATCACCGGCGCGGCCCAGCGTCCACTCGCACTCCGCGCGCGTGCACAGCGCGGCCGCGAGTGCCCGCGGGTCGTCAAGCGACTCGAGCTCCTCCAGCACGGCGTTCGTCTGCTCCAGCGCGCCCGCGGCGTTCAGCTGTTGGACGATGCTGGCATCCTCCACCCCCAGCAACAGCACCCGAGCACGCAGCTCGAGCGCGCGCAGGCCGAGCGCCGCAGCGAGGTCGGTGCCGGCGGTCAGCAGCCGAACGCTCTCGGACTTCGGCAGCAGGTTCCAACCCGCCGCGGCAAGTTCGACCATCGCCGCCGCCTGCATCGGACTCCTGTCGGGCAGCAGCTCGAGCGCCCGCTCGAGCAGCACCCGCGCGGTCTTGGGATCGCCCATCGCGTCGGCCCGGCGGCCGGCGCGGGCGAGCCGCACCCCCGCCTGCTCGCGCAGCTCGGCGGTTTCGAGGTCGTCCAGGCCAAGCTCTGAGCGCAGGGTGTAGGCGCGATCGAGGTTGGTGGCAACCAGTGCGTCGCTCGCACCGATGGCGTCGAGTTTCGTGGCCAGACGCAGATGAAGCTCGCTGCGCTCACGTTTCGAGATCAGGCCATAGGCCGCCTCCTGGAGCAGCGCGTGCGAAAACTGTTGACGCCCCGGCGAGGTCGGCTCGAACAGCTGGAGCTGGCCGAGAAGCGCGAGGTCGGCGTCGATCGGCCGTCCCACCAACGCCTCGACCACCTCGACGGGGAACTCGCGACCCACGACCGCGGCGCCGGTTACGACCTCGCGTTCGGACGCCGGCAGGGCCTCCAACCGAGCGGTCAGCAGCACCTGGATCGAGCGTGGCAGAAGCCCTCCCGGCGCGGCGCTTTCCCCCACCAGAGCGGCAAGGTGCTCCGCGAACAACGGGTTGCCCTCAGCAGCCGAGATCACCTCGTCACGCCGCTCGGGCGAAAGCCCCGGGCTGGCGTTTGACAGAAGGTTGCGGGTCTCCGCATCGTCGAGCCGCTCCAGAACCACGGTGAACGCATTTGTGGCTCCGTGCCAGCCGGATCGGCGCTCGGCGAACTCCGGCCGCGCGGTGCACACGATCAGAAGCGACTGGCGCCGGACTCCGTCGAGCATCTGCTCGACGGTATCCAGCAAGAGATCATCGGCCCAGTGCACGTCCTCGAACACGATCGCCACCGGACCGGCGCCCGCCATCGTGCCGATCAGACGCGAGACCGCCCAGGCGACGTCGGGCGCCGCCGGGTCGGCCCTGGGGTCAATGCACGCGGCAACAGCCGCGGCGTCGGGGTCGCCAGGCATCCGCGCCGCGACCGCCTCCACCAGACTGCCCCCGTTACTGGCGGCATTTCGAGCGACCTCGAGGAGCGGCGCGAGCGCCGACACGCCACTCGCGGCTCGGCAATGACCGGTGAGCACCGTCAGCGGGCTTTGGAGCCGCCCCACCTCGGAGACCAGCCGCGACTTCCCGATCCCTGGGGGTCCCAGCACCGTGACCAGATGCGGGCGCTGCACCGCCGCGGTGCGGGTGACCGCCAACCGCAACAGGTCGAGTTCGAAACGGCGCCCGACCATCGGAAGATCGAGCCGGCGGAGATGGCCCCCGGCGGCCGGGTCGATCGCGGACAGCCGCCACGCCACGAGCGGGTCACGCTTGCCCTTGGCGACGATCGGAGCCACCCGCTCGCCGCGCGCTGCATGCTCGATCAACGCCCACGTCGCCTCCCCGACGAGCACCTCACCCGGGCCTGCCGCGGATTCCAGACGAGCGGCCACGTTGACCGCGTCACCGACCATCAGCGACTCACCAGGCGTCGCGTCGCGGGCGAGCACATCTCCGGTGTTGACCCCGATCCGAGCCTCGATCTCGCCAAGCGCGCGCACCGCATCGCGCATCTCGAGCGCCGCCCGAGCCGCCCGAAGCGCATCGTCCTCGTGCACCACCGGGATCCCGAAAACCGCCACCAGGGCATCGCCGATCACCTTCTCGACGGTGCCACCGTGGCGCTCGACCGGGGCACGAATCGCAGCGTAGAACCGCGCCATCACCCCGCGCACGACCTCGGGATCCAGACGCTCGCCCAGCTCGGTCGAGCCCACCACGTCGCAGAACAGCACCGTCACCGTTTTTCGCACCTCGCGAGCCACGTCGGGCTCGGCGGTCAGCGGAGCGCCGCACGAGTTGCAGAATCGCGCCTCGTTCGGATTGGCGCGGCCACACTGGGCGCACGTGATCATCTGGGAGAGTCTAGGCGCCGAAGCGGCGCCAACTGGCGCCCGCGGGAATCGAAATTGGCGGGATCGAGCCAGCGCTCGAACGCCTCCCGCCTGGCCGGCCACTCACTGTCGAGGATCGAGAACCAGGCGGTGTCGCGGTTTCGGCCCCTATCCACCCTGGCCTGGCGAAACGTGCCCTCGTAGCGAAAGCCCAGCCGTTCGGCAGCGGCCCGCGAGGGAGCGTTGAGGTCGTTGCACTTCCACTCGTATCGGCGATACCCGAGGTGCTCGAACACCAGACGCATCAACACATACATCGCGTCAGTCGCCGCTCGGGTGCGCTGCAGCAACGGGCTGTAGGCGATGTGGCCGACCTCGATCACACCGTTTGGCGGGTCGATCCGAAGCAGGCTGGCCACTCCCTTGGGCCGTCCGTCTTCACGGTCGACGATCGCGAAGAACTGCGGGTCTCGGCTGACCGCCGCCGACTCGACCCAGCCTTGAAACTCGGTGAGATCGGCGAACGGGCCGACCGGGAGGTACGTCCACATTCGCCCCTCCGTATCGCGTGAGTTGGCGGCGAACAGCTCGGCGGCATGTTCGAGGTCGAGCGGCTCGAGCCGACACCAGCGCCCGTCGATCGGCGCGACCGGCGGGAGCGGTCGCGGCGTCCACTCCGGCAACGGCCGCCCGAGCGGCTGCTCGGTCACGCCCGCACCACCTCGATCAACGCCTGCGCCGCCCGCTCCATCACCGCGATCGGGCCGACCGTGACCCGGACATAGCCGGGAAGACCGAATCCCGTCCCGCCCCTGACCATGAAGCCACGGCGCATCATCGCGTCACACACCGCGCTGTCATCGACTCCGAGATCGACGAGCACAAAGTTCGCGTGCGGCGGAACCACCCGAAATCCAGCCGCGACCAGGGTCTTGACCAACCCGTCGCGGGCGGTCGCGACCTCTGCCCGCCGATCGGCGACAAACTCGGGCCGCGACAGCGCTCCGCGCCCCGCCGCCAGCGCGATCCGGTTGACGTTGAACGGCTCCTGGACAACGTCGAGCAGGTGGGCCACGTGAGGGTCGGCAACGGCGTATCCGAGCCGCAGGCCGGCGAGTCCGAACAGCTTGGAGAACGACCGGATCACGATCACCGGCCGCCCCTCCAAAACATCGTGCTCACGACGGACACGCACCTCGGGATCGACGTAATCCATGTAGGCCTCATCCGCGATCACCACACAACCGCCGGGTAGCCGGTCGAGGAAGTCACGCCACTCGTCGCGTCCAATCAGAAGGCCGGTGGGATTGTTGGGATCACAGATCCACACCAGCCGCGCCTGCACCTCGTGGGCCGCGGCCGCGAGCGCCCCCAGGTCGAGGGCGAGATCGCGATGTGGCACAGTGGTCACGCGGGCGCCGGCGGCGGCCGAAACCTGCGCGTACAGGCCGTAGGTGAGGTCGGGAACGACGACGGCTGTGCCGGGATCGAGAAACACCGAGGCAACCACGTTGATCAACGACTGGGCACCGTGGGCGGGCACGATCGAGTCGGTCGGCACTCCCACCCACTCCGACAGCGCGTCGCGGAAGCGGGCAAACGCGCTCTCGGGGTAGAGGGAGGCGTGCTCGAGCTCGGCCGCCGCGGCTTCGAGCACCCAGGCCGGCGGCCCGAACAGATCCTCGTTCCAGTGAAGCGGCACCAGCTCGTCCAGACCCAGCTGGTCGCGCAGCTCGGCGCGGCTCGGCCCAGGGCTGTAGCGATCCAGGCCACGGACCGACGGTCGTGCCAGGGCCTCCCAGTCAATCTTGCTCACGCTGCCAAGTATCTCAGAGGGCACCGGCGGCCAATCACACCATCGGCCGTGGATTTCCGTATCCTCTGCCCATGCCCCTCGTACATCTCTCCAGCGATTTGCCCAACCTGCGCGGCGCCGTCATGGTTGCATCGTTCGACGGCTGGGTCGATGCGGCCGAAGCCGCCTCCGACGCGGTCGCCCACATCGCCGAGGGTGGCGAGCTGATCGCAACCTTCGACGGCGACGCAATCTTCGACTACCGGTCTCGCCGGCCGGTGCTGGACGTCGAGGATGGCCGCCTGACAGAGCTGCGCTGGCCCGAGCTCGCAATCCGCCACGTCCACATCGGAAACCGCGACGTGCTGGTGTTCTCGGGCGCCGAACCCGACCTGCGCTGGCAGGAGCTGGGACGGGCGGTCGCAGATCTCGTCGATCAGTGGGGTGTGACTCAATGGATCAGCCTCGGGGCCGTGCCGGGCGCCGTGGCCCACACCCGCACCGTGCCGCTGATGACCACCGCATCGCGTGAAGGAGTACTGGAGCCGGGCGAGGTGCGCGGCCCCGATGGGCTGCTGCGCGTTCCCGCCGCGGCGCTTTCGACGTTCGAGATGGCGGTGACCGGCGGTGGCACCCCGTCGGTTGGATTCTTCGCGCAGGTGCCGCCCTACGCCAGCATCGGGTACGCGGCGGCGACAATCGCCTTGCTCGAGCGTCTGGCCCGGCACCTCGGTGTGACCATCGACCTGGACAGCCTGCTCGAGGTCGAACGCGAGCAGCACGCCCGCTACGACGAGGCCGTGGCCGGCGATGCGATGCTGCGCGAGACGGTCAAACGGCTCGAAGCGGCGGCCGGTGACCTCGAGGACGAGCAGCTCCCGACCGGCGATCAACTGGCGCGTGAGATCGAGCGTTACCTCCACAAGCGGGACGAGGACGGCGCGGACTGAAGTTCAACCCGGGAGACCTTTCCGGGCCACCAGAGGAGGCACGATGTCGTCGATCGCTTCGCAACATACCCGTCAGGGATGGCACAGCATCCTGGGCGGCGGGATCGCCAGCTTCCTGGGTGCACCCGTGGTCGCCCCCGATGCCGATCTGCTGCGCGAAGCGGGAGCACGGGCGGCGTTTGTGGGAATGCCGTTCGACTCGACGACCATCGCGCGACCCGGGGCGCAGCTTGGCCCGCGCGCCGTCCGTAACTGGTCGAGCCACATGCTGAGCTATCACGGCGAGTACGACCTCGATCTGTTCGAGGCCCTCGGCCTGGTCGATATCGGCGATGCGGAGGTCGTCCCCGGCAACGCCGCCAAGACCGTCGACCGGGTGGCCGAGGCGATGGGCGAGGTGCTGAAGACCGGTGGCTTGCCGGTGCTGTGCGGCGGGGAGCACACCACCACGATCGCCGGATCGCTCGCGGTCGAGCGCTTCGCACCCAAGGGCCGCTACGGGCTGATCTTGCTCGACACCCATCTCGACACGGCCGCCGACGTCGGCGGTGAGCGCATCAACCACTGCTGCCCGATCACCCGGGCGATGGAGCTCGAGGCGTTCGACCCGACCCGGTGTGTGATCATCGGCCCCCACGGCGCCCTCAACCCCAAGGCCGAATACGCATACGCCCGGGAACAGGGCATCACTGTCCACCACATCTCAGACGTCGAGCGCAAGGGCGCAGCCTCAATCGCCGAAGACGCCGTGGCGCGAGCCTCGGAGGGCACCGACGGCGTCTACGTGAGCTTCGACATCGACGTCCTGGACAGCTCTGTGGCGCCCGGCACCTGCGTGCCGACGATGGGTGGGCTGACCGCCCGGGAAGCGCTCACGATGATGAAGATCATCGGACGCGCCGACATCGTCGCGATGGATGTGTGCGAGATTGCACCCGCCTATGACGATGGCCAGTCGGCGATGGCGGCCTGTCAGGTGATCGTCGACACGCTCGCCGCCTACGCCGACTCACATCAGGCAAAGGCCGGGCGCTCGACCGCCGTGGTCTAAACCCCCGTACTCTGGAGGCTCGATGAGTGATGACCGAAGCTGGCTGACCGAGGAATACCCCGAGCTGCGGGACGGCCCGCCCTGGGTGATGCAGGAGATGATCGAGGCCCAGCGCGAGCTTCCGGCCGCGATCCTCGACCGCGGCGGGAGTGAGGCGACCGGCGTGAACCGGGCGATCCGAGCAGCGGCCGACCGCGGCGAGCCGATCGTCGTCACCGGCTGCGGCACGTCCGAGCACGGCTCGATGGCGGTGGCGGCGCTGATCGCCGACGCGCTTCCCGACGCCTGGGTCGAGTCACGCCAGGCACTCGACGCGGCGTTGGCGCCACGCGCCGGTGGTGTCTGCATCGGTGTCTCGCACGAGGGTGGGACGCAGGCCACGCTGCTCGCGCTCGAGGCCGCGCGCGCCGCTGGAGCCTCGGTCGCCGCGATCACCGCGAACTCGGAGTCGGCCGTGGCCAAGGCGTCCGACCAGGTGATCGTCACCCCACTGGTTGACCGCTCGTGGTGCCACACCGTCGCATATACGAGTGCGATCCTGGCAGGCATCGCGATCGCCCGGACGCCTGCGTCGAGCGACCGGCTGACCGAGGCGATCGACCATACCCTCGGACTGCGGCAGCGATTCGCCGAGGCCGCCGGCGGGATCGCAAGCGGCCGCCGGATCCTCACCACGGGGCTCGGCACCGACGAGATCGGAGCCCGCGAGCTGGCGTTGAAGATCGAGGAAGGCGCCCGCATTCCCACCACCGCTCACCAGCTCGAGACGCTGCTCCACGGTCACCTGGCGGGCTGCGACGCCGACACGACGGCGGCCGTTCGAATCGCGACCGACAGTCGTGGGGGCGACCTGCATGCGAACCGGCAGACCGAGGTCGACGCCGCCCTCGCCGCGGTCGGGATCCCGACCGTCGTGATCGGAGCACCACTCGGGTTGGCTCCGTCCGAGTCACCCGGCGAGGCACTGATCTCGGCCGCCGTCGGCCTCCAGCTCCTGACGCTCGAGCTGGCACATGCGACCGGCACGAACCCCGACCTGATCCGGCGCGAGCAGCAGGCCTACCGTGACGCCGCGGCTGCTGCGGAGGGTTGAATCGGCTTCGCCGGGTTGCGATCCGGTAGATTGCCCGCCGTGGACAGAATCGAACTGACGCCTGACGAGATGACACGGCTCCGGACGCAGCTCACCGAGCTGGAGGGGCCGAAGCGCGCCGAGATCGTCGACGCGATCGCCGTCGCTCGGGGCCATGGCGACCTGTCCGAGAACTTCGAGTACCACGCCGCCAAGAACGAGCAGGGCCTGCTGGAGCGCCAGATCACGATCCTGCGCGCCAAGATCGAGAGCGCCGTCGTGATCGATCCCAGCGCGAAGCCGGCCGATGGGCGGATTTCGGTGGGCTCCAAGGTGCAGATCCAGGACGAGTACGGCGACCACATGGAAGTCGTGATCTCAAGCGCCGGCGGCGAGAACGCCGTGTCGCCGGAGTCGCCGATGGGTCGCGCCCTCTACGGCGCCGGCGAAGGCGACACGGTCACGATCGAAGCGCCGCGCAGTTCGTGGACCGCGCGCATCCTGACGATCACCTAAAAACAGGGCCCTCAGCGTGAATAACGGTGCCTGGCACTGTTATTCAAACAGCGGCAGGAAGCGCGTGTTTGCCTCGAGCATCTCATCGAGCAGTGCCTGGGTCTGATCGAGGTCGAGGTTCGCGGCGGTGGTCGGATCGAGCACGAAGGCGTGCAGCGCCTCCTTGCGATCACCGCTGAGCGCCGCCTTCACGACCTGCTTTTGGAAGTTGAAGTAGTGATTGAGATGGGCCGCCAGAGCCGGATGCAAGGCTCCTGCCGAGATCGGCCGGATGCCATACCCACCGATGTGGGAGTTGACCTCGACGATCGCATCGTCAGGCAGGTTGGGGATCGCGCCGTTGTTGAGCGCGTTCACCACCCGAATCGCATTTCGGTTCTCGACGATGTCCTCGATCATGTCGATCACCTCGATGCCCTCGTCCTCATCACCCTTGGGCAGGTCGGCGAGCGTGACCGGCGTGTCGTCGGCCGTCCACGTGGCCGCGAGCTCCTCCAACCCCGCCACCCGCGCCTTCTCGTAGGCCATGTCATGGGTCTCGATCCCGTAGCGCATGGCGACGCCCTGGGCGGTTCCCGCGTAGGGCGCTTCGAGCCGCTGCATCTGGGGATAGAACTCGGTCCAGTGCGTCCAGCAGTACGGCAGCACGCCGTAGGCCTCGAGCACCCACTTCACAACCGGATTGGTCGCGCGGGCCTTGACCAGGGGCATCGCATCCGTGCCGTCCTTGAGCCGCAGCTCCTGCACCGACGCACAGTGATTGATGCCCGCAACGACCGGGGGCATCGCGATCTGGTCGGGCGAGACCCCAGCCTGGTCAGCGAGCCACGCGGTGCTCCCCGGGTGCGCGGTACACGAGCACAGCGCATACGACTTCACCTGCGGCGCGGCGGCGCGCATCGCCAGGGCCTCGATCGGCGCGGGATTGGTGTAGTTGAACACCCACGCGTCGGGGGCGACCTCGGCGACGTTTCGAGCAACATCGGCGAGCACCGGGGCGTTACGGAACGCCCGCAAGATCCCGCCCGGCCCAATCGAATCGCCGACGTGCATCACGATCCCATAGCGGCCGGGAATCTCGAGGTCGTCGGCCCACGCGTCCATTCCGCCGACCGAGATCGCCGCGATCACGAAATCCGCGCCGGTGAGCGCCTCACGCTGGTCGAGCGAGCTGCGTACCGAGAGCTTGCTGCCCTCGCTCGTGATCAGCTTCTGCCCGAGCGACTCCATCACCTTGACGCGCTGCTCGTCGACGTCCATCAGCATCACCTGAGAGTCCCCAAGCGACTCGGACTCGATCAGGCGCCGTAAGAGCAGCGGCACGAAGCTCGAACTGCCTCCGCCAACGATCGTGATCTTCTTTCCCATGTGGCTCTCCCTCAGTTCATCGAGTCGTCGGTCATCGGCAGGATCGTCTGTTCCAGCACGCGGTGGGTGCGCGGCCGCGTGACGGCGTGTACCACCGCGTCGGCAACCTCTTCGGCGCGCAGCATCCCCGGCAGATCGGGATCCTCGGGGGTGCGACCGCGGTTCTCTCCCATCGCGAAATCGGTCTCGACTCCCCCGGGTGCGATCGTCGAGCAGCGCACGCCCTTGGAGAACAGCTCATGGTCGATCGAGCGCATGAATCCGACCTGGGCAAATTTGGACGCGGCGTACACCGACTCGCCCTCGGGGGCTCGCTGGCCCGCGATCGACGCCACCACCACCAGATCGGCGGATTGGCTTCGCAGGAGCTGCGGCAGGCTGGCACGCACCGTGTAGAGCAGCCCCTTGACGTTCACGTCGATCATCTCCTCGACATGGGCCGCGTCGAGATCGAGGAAGTCGCCGTAGGCGCCAACGCCGGCGTTGGCGACAACGATATCGAGGCCGCCGAAGCGCTCGACGGTCGCGGCCACCAGCGCCTCGAGCTGCGACTCGTCACGCACGTCGCACGGCTGTGCGAGCGCGCCCTCGATGCCCATGTGGCTGCCGCGCCGCGACGCCATCGCAACCTTCGCGCCCGCTGCGGCGAGATGCTTGCTGGTAGCGGCGCCGATGCCGCTGCTCGCCCCGGTCACCAGGGCTACACGACCTTCGAGTGTGCTCACGATCTCCCTCTCATCAGTTGCAGTGGTCGGAATCCGGGTGTGGCGGCGGGACATCCAGCGCAGGGTTTCGTTCGAAGAAGCCGACGGGCTTCAACTTGAACCCGATCGTGACCACAGGCATCACCGGCCAGTCCTCCGGACGCGGCACGTGGTGATGGCCAAACGTATACCAGACCACGATGTCGCGGTTATCGATGTCCCGATCCGCGTTCGTCCACTCCGGCAACCCCGCGCCGCCGGGATGCATGTTCGGATAGTCGCCCGCGGCGTAGCGCTCGGCCGGCTCGTACGGCGTGACCCAGAGATGCTGGTGGAGAAAGCCCGCTCGCTTGCTCACCGGGGCATCCGGCTGGGCAAACGGCACCGTGTTGTCGCCAGGCACCAGCCGGTAGGCGACCGGCTCACCCAGCCGGTGTTTGACGGCGGGGTTGACGACCTCCCACCAGCGAGCCGATGCGCTGTCGGTGCGACGGCGGGCGGCCAGCTCGGTCTCGAGCCGGCGCCGGCACGCCCGAAAAGCGTTGCCGTAGGGATTGCCGTCGCCAGGCGGGAGCGACTCCGTCCACACCTCGTCGATCGCATTGTCGAGGCCGTCGACGTCCAGGTCGAGCCGCATGTTGAAGAAGTGCTGATGCACCATGGCGTTGAGGCCCGGAGCGACCAGCACGCCATGCTCGGGGCGCACTCCCGGAGCCACCGCCCCCGTCGACAGCACGCCGGTCAGCTTCACCTCATACTCGATCGTGCCGTCCTGATACAGGTACCAGAAGAAGCCGTAGTCATAGTTTCCGATCGCCGAGAACGACGAGATCACCAGCCGCCGCGAGCGGCGCACCTCTCCCCGGCCGTCGCGCCACTCGATGTGACGCCACAGCACGCCCACGTCCTCCTCGTGCAGGCAGATGGCGTTGGGGATGTGCACCGGCGCGCCGTCGGAGTCGGACACGTCGGCGTCGAGATACACGATCTCGCCAAGACAGTCGCAGCCACGGGTCAGCGGCGAGGCGGCCAGCCCCACCCCGTTCTCGCCGGCGTCAAAGGCGTTCTTGAAGTAGTGGGTTGGGCTGGGGTCGCCGTAGGGCACCACCATCTCCGAGAGTGACGCGCGATGCAGAATCGAGCGCAGCCGGCCGCCGTCCTCGTATCCAACCTGGTTCAACACAAGGCCCTCGCGGGGAGTGAAGCCAACATGCACCTGCCACCGCTGCCACCGCACCACCCGCCCGTCGACGCTGAATCCCGGCCCGTCGGGCTGGGTGATCTCGAGCGGAGCGATGTCGTGGCGAAGCGGCGCCCCCGCCGCGGCGTCGAAGTTGCCACTCTCCGGCGGGATCGGCACGACCCCGTGGTCGTCGACGCGCAGCACCTCGAGCTTGTTCAGGTCAATCAGCGCGATCACGCCGTCGACCGGATGGGCCCACTCGCTATCGCCCGGGTTCGGCCGGACAAACGCGACCGCGCGGCCCAACCGGATGCCATCCTCGCCCTCTCCGCCAAAGTGCCCGGCCGGCCATGCGTCCACCTGTACCGTCGAGAAGTCGGTGATCCCGCGCCTGGCCATCGCATCACGAAACCGCGGGTCGTCGCGGACGAGATCCTCGGCCTCCATCAGCTCACCGACCACCGCCATCGGCTGAATGTCGGTGCGAACCCGCCAGCTGATCACCGACTCCGAGTCGAGCGAGACGGAAGCCTCCACCGACGCCTCCGACCCACGGTCGAGCATGACCACGTCGGCGATCCGCTCGGGCCTGGCCCCGCCGGCACCCCACGCCAGCACCGCAGCCTTGTCGGGTTCGGCCAGCTCCATGGTGATGAAGCGGGTATCGGCACTCAGCGTCGCAAACCCCGTGTGAGCCCGGACCACGTCCGTGGTGGCGGCGATCTCAGCAGCGGATAGTGGATCAAGTGGGTGGTCTGGAGGTTGTGTTCGTCCCATCGATTCCCTAGTATCGCGAAATCGCCGATGTGGCGATTTGGTGACCGCTCCAGCAATCAGCCGCCGACGGTGGGGTCGAGCGCCCAACGGAAGGTAACTCGTGTTGAACGGAAGCAAACGATTGGTCGCAGTGGTCGTCGCGGCGCTGTGTCTCGCCGTGACCGCGGCCGCCTGTGGAGGCAGCAGCAGCTCGAGCAGCTCGGGCTCGAGTGACACCGGATCGATCCGCGGCCAGACGATCAACGTGCTGGTGCCGTACAAGATTCCGCAGGACGTGATCGACTCGTTCACGAAAGCGACCGGCGTCAAAGTCAACTACACCGTCACCGGCTGGGACGCGACCCACTCCAAGCTCGTGGTGGCAAACACCGCCCACACCTACATCGCGGATGTGGCCGAGTTCGACTGGTCGTTCACCGGTCAGTTCGCCGGGGCCAAGTGGGTGCAGCCACTCGACGACAAGCTGCCGGCACCGCTGCTCAAGGATCTTTCGGCGATCGACGCCGCGTTCAAGTCGGGCGGCCAGACCTACGCCGCGTGCTTTTCGAATGACTTCCGGATCTCGATGTACAACAAGAAGATGTTCGCCCACGCGGGCATCGCGTCGTTCCCCAAGACGTTTGCCGAGCTCGGCACGGACGTTCAGAAGCTGAAGGCGTCGGGCGTGCAGTATCCGCTCGCGATCCCGATGGCGGCCACCGAGGGCGGCGTCACGCCGTGGTACCTGCTGACCCTCGCAAACGGCGGGCAGCTGTTCGACAACAACTTCAACGCCGAGTTCGACAAGCCCGGATCGGCCGGCGAGAAGGCGCTCCAGTGGGAGGCCGACGCGGTCAAGAAGGGCTGGGTCTCGCCCGGCTCGGTGTCGCTCGACGACTCCACCGCCTTCAACAAGTTCCTGGCGGGCGAGAACGCCATCGTGCTCGCAACCGGCCCCGGCAACCTGGCCACCGCCAACGATCCGTCGCAGTCGCAGATCGCAGGCGACGCCGCTCCGGCGCTGGTTCCCGGCGTGAACGGCCCGGGTGCCTCGTTCGGCCTGCCCGAGGGCCTCTCGATCCCCACCACCGCCCAGCACCCCGAAGCGGCCGCGGCGTTCATCAAGTGGTGGCAGAAGGCGGATAACTCGATCGAGATCTACAAGAAGGAAGGCAACCTTCCCTGCGGCGCCTCGGTGCTCAAGCAGCTCGCCGATTCGGGCCAGCTCCAGGGCGGCAACGTGATCACGCAGGAGGTCTCACACGTCAAGCCGCTCTTCCCGCAGGGCGCCCCGATCTGGTACTCGGCGTTCAGCTCGGACGCCCAGGGCCTGCTGAACGCGGCGGTCAAAGGCCAGATGACTGTGCAGGATGCGCTGAGCCAGCTCGCGTCGAAGGCCAAAGAGGACGCGCAGAACTGACGATGGAATCAATTGATGGTTGAGTGACGTGCGGGCCTGGCTGCGCGACCACGAGTCGTCAACCCTGGGACTGCTGATGGTGGCGCCGGCCGTGCTCGCGGTCGGCGGCCTCATCATCTACCCCCTCATCCGGGGGTTTCAGCAGAGCATCCAGACATCGGGGCTGTACGGCCAGCCGAAGACCTACGTCGGCCTTCGCAACTATCGCCAGGACATTCACGACCCCGAGTCGATCAATGCAATCAAGCACACGTTCGAGTACGTCGTCCTGGCGGTCTCGATGGAGCTCGTGCTCGGGATCATCATCGCCGTGACCCTCCACCGGATGTTTCGTGGGCGCGGCATCGTGTTGGCGATCCTGGTGCTGCCCTGGGCATTGCCGTCGGTCGTGAGCGGTGTGTTGTGGCAGCGCGTGTTCGATCCCGACAACGGATTTCTGAATAGCGCGCTGCTTCACCTCCACCTCATCAGCCAACCCCACGTGTGGCTTGCCAGCGGTCGGTGGGCGATCGCATTCATCACGCTCGTGCACGTGTGGGGCGTGCTGCCATTGGTGAGCTTGATCATGATCGCCGGCCTCCAGAGCATCCCCGAGGAGGTCTACAACGCCTCGGCCGTCGATGGGGCAACCCCGTGGCGGCAGTTTCGCTACATCACCTTCCCGCTGCTGCGGCCCTCGATCGCCGTTGCCCTGACCATCGGCACCCTGCTTGCGATCGCGATCTTCGACGAGGTGTTCGTGCTCAACGGCACCGCGCTCAATACCCGCTCGATCCTGATCCAGGTGTACAACACCACCTTCGTCGAGGCCGACTTCGCGCACGGTACCGCGCTTGCATTCCTGCTTGCCGGTGTGACGGCGCTGTTCGGATGTGTCTATGTCATCGGGCTTCGGAAGTCGACGGTATGAACGAGACGCTCGGCATCCGCACGCTGCGCTGGATCGCGATCCTGGGGATCATCGTGTGGTCACTCGGCCCGATCGTTTTGGGGGTGATGACCAGCATCTCGAGCCAGGTCGATGTGCGCGCGGTGCCCACCCGCTGGGTGCCGCACACCATCACCCTGGCGGGATACCGGCAGCTGCTGGAAGGGACGAGCAGCCAGCACTCGGGCGGCACCGTGACCGAGGCCGGAGTCTTTTCCAAAGCGATGGAGACCAGCGCCGAGGTGGCGCTGGCCACCACCTTCGTCACGCTGATCGTCTCGACGATGGCCGCCTACGCCTTCGGCCGGCTGCGGTTCGTGTTCGGCCGTGCACTCTTCTACGCAACCCTGACGACCATGATCGTGCCGATCTTCGTGGTGGTGGTGGCGCTCTTCCAGGTGATGGCGCGACTGCACCTGATCGACACCAAGCGTGGCCTGGTGATGGTGTTCGTGGCAACCTTGTCGCCGCTTGCAACCTGGCTTTTGTACAACCATGTGCGCGAGATGGAAACCGAACCCGAGGAGGCCGCGCTGATCGATGGCTGTCGCCGATGGCAGGCGTTCGTGCGGGTGGTGGTGCCACAGATGAGCTCGGCGATCGCCGCCGTGGCGGCGATCCTGGTGCTGTCGGTGTGGGGTGAGTTCCTGATCCCGCTCTTGCTCACCTCGACCTCGAACTCCATCCCCGTGACGGTGCTGATCACGCAGTACGTGGGCAAGTACACGACCAACTACCCACTCCTGGCCGCCGCCGGCGTGCTCGCGCTACTGCCGCCCGCGCTGATCGCGCTGTTCCTCAATCGCCGGATCCAGGGCGTGATGGCGGGGTCATCATGAGCGACCGAAGCGTCGGCACGATCTCGCTGGAAGGCGTGACCAAGGTCTTCCCCGGCGGTGTGATCGCCGTCAACGAGCTGAGCCTGGACGTGGAGCCCGGTGAGTTCCTGGTGCTGGTCGGCCCGTCTGGCTGTGGCAAGACCACCGCCCTGCGCATGGTCGCGGGTCTCGAACCGGTCACCGGTGGCGAGATCCGGATCAACGACAAGCTCGTGACCAAGCTGCCGCCGCGCGATCGCGACATCGCCATGGTGTTCCAAAACTACGCCCTGTATGCGCATATGACGGTGCGAAACAACATGAGCTTTGGGCTGAAGATGACGCACACGCCCAAGGACGAGATCCGCCGCCGGGTCGATGAGGCGGCGGGGATGCTGGGACTCGGCGACCTGCTCGACCGAAAGCCCAAGCAGCTCTCGGGCGGCCAGCGCCAGCGGGTCGCCATGGGCCGGGCGATCGTGCGGGAGCCCGCCGCGTTTCTCATGGACGAGCCGCTCTCCAACCTCGACGCCAAGCTGCGAGTCGAGATGCGCGGCGAGATCATCCGGGTACAGCGCCGGATCGCCGCCCCCACGCTGTATGTGACCCACGATCAGACCGAGGCCATGACGATGGGTGATCGGGTCGCCATCCTGCGCGACGGCGTGCTGCAGCAGCTGGGCACGCCCGACGAGATGTATGACGACCCGGTGAACGCGTTCGTCGCGGGGTTCATCGGCTCACCGGCGATGAACCTGCTCGAAGCCCGACTCGAGCAAACAGCCGAGGGCCACGAGGTGGTGTTCGGCGAGACCCGGCTCAAGCTCCTGCCCGCCGTGCTGGAACGCCGGCCGTCGCTGGCAGGCTATGCCGGGCGACCACTGACCCTTGGTGTCAGGCCCGAGGACTTCGGCGACGCCGATGCTTCGCGGCCCGAGCGCGACGGGGTGGTGACGGTCACTCCCACCCGGGTCGAGTCGCTGGGATCAGAGCTGGTGGTCTATCTCGACGTGGGTACGAGCGGGTCACAACATGCCACCGCCCGGCTCGAACGCAGCGCGCCGATCACCGACGGTGAGCCGGTGACGCTCTCCGTCAATCTCGACCGGCTGTACTTCTTCGACGCCGAGTCCGGCGCAGCAATCCGCTAGTGAATAAATGGTGCCTGGCACCATTTATTCACGACAGCAGCACGGTCAGGATCTGGTGGGGCGCGTAGGCGAGCTCGATCACGCCGTCGTTTACGGCAAGCGTCGCGGCCGCATCTTCGAGCAGGTTGCAGCTCTCGGCCGCGGTGAACGGCACCCCCACTCGGATGTGTGCGGTGCCACGCGCACCGTGGGCCTCGTACAGCCTCAGCACCAACGCATCGGAGTCTTCGGCCCGCTTGACCGTGTCGAGCACAAGGTTGGGATCGTCGACCGCAAACCAGGAGTGCGGTGCAACGGCGCCGGCGACCCATCGGAGCGGCGTCTCGAAGCGTGCCGACTCGGCCACCACCCCTGCCTCGCGCCACCCGCCGGTGTGCGGCATGACGGCGTAGGCGAACTGGTGCCGGCCGATATCCGCGTCGGGGTCGGGCGCGGTCGGGGAGCGCAGCAGGCTGATCCGCATCTGGTTTTGGAACGTCGAGTAGCCGTACTTGCAGTCTGTCAGAAGTGCGACGCCAAATCCATATTCCGACAGATCGGCGAAGCGATGGCCCGGCACCTCGTACCGGGCCAGGTCGTGGCTGGTCGAGTAGTGGGTGGGTCGCTGCGTGTGCCCGAACTGCATCTGGTAGGTCGCATTGGGGCTGCGCACCGCGACCGGAAAGAGCACCTTCAGGAGCGTGTGCTGCTCGTGCCAGTCGGCATCGCAGTGAAACTCGAGGCGGGCCGATCCGGCATCCAGGCGTACGGTCTGGCGCATGCTGCTGGCCGCGCCGAAGCGCCACTGGATCGCCACCTCCGCGCGCATCGCGTGGTGGGTCACGATCGTGACCGACTCGGCCGGCGGGGTGTCGGTGACCGTCTCGAGGTGGAACGGGTCGATGTCCCAGGCGTCAAACGCGGTCGGCCGATCCTCGTACAGCTGCAGGCGGTTCCCCGGTTCGGCCAGCGCCTCGCGGCCGGTGCTCAGCTCGATCAGCGACCGCACCCGGCCGTCGTTTCCGATCTCGGCGCGAAGCAGCGCGTTTTCGAGCACGATCGTCCCGCCGGCCTCGCTCACCTTGACCTCACCCGGAGACGTTCCGACTGTTCCAAAGCCGTATGCGGGCGCGTCCACCCACACCAGCTCGCCGTCGGGATGTTCCGCCACGCCGGATCGGGCGCTGGAGAGCACGTTGACCGGGGTCGCCCCCTGGCCGTCGCCCTTCAGCGCGGCCAGGGCCTGGTGGGTGGCGGCTTCGGCGGCGGCCAGAACCTCGGCGTGCTCGGCGGCCGCCCGCTCGTACACGAGGGCGATCGACGAGCCGGGCAGGATGTCGTGGAACTGATTGAGCAGCAGTAGCTGCCAGGCCTGGTCGATGGCCTCTGCCGGATACTCCAAGCCGTGCAGCCGGGAGGCCACCGCCGACAGCAACTCGGCGTCGTGCAGCGCCCGCTCACCCGCCCGGTTGCCGCGCTTGACCGCCGCCTGGCTGGTGTAGGTGCCGCGGTGATACTCGAAGTAGAGCTCCCCGACGATGGTCGGCCGATCGACGGCATCGGCCTCGAGCGCGGTGAAGAACTCCTCGGGCGTGGCGATGGTGGTGCGGGGAACGCCCTGGAGGTCACGGGCGCGGCGGAGCGTTTCCAGCATGGCCGGCGTCGGCCCCCCACCCCCGTCGCCGAACCCGAACACCAACAGGCTGCGATGGGAGAAGTCGTGATCCTTGTAGTTGCGGGCGTTGCGGCGCAGCTCTTCGACCTCCGCGGTGGCGTTGTAGGTGTCGGCCGGGGGAAAGTGCGCCAGCACCTCGGAGCCGTCGATGCCCTGCCACGTGAACGTGTGGTGAGCCGGGGAGTTGAATCGATTCCACGAGAGCTTCTGGGTCAGGAACCGGTCGATCCCGGCGCCGCGCATGATCTGTGGCAGCTGGCCGTTATACCCGAACACGTCGGGGTTCCAGAACTCGCGGTGCCGGCGGCCGAACTCGCGCTCGAAGAACCGCTGGCCATACAGGAACTGGCGCACGAGCGACTCCCCCGAGGGCAGATTGCAATCGGGCTCGACCCAGGTGCCGCCGACCGGCACCCACTGGCCCGCAGCCGCCCGATGCCGGATGCGGTCATACAGGTCGGGGTTGTGCCGCCGCACCCAGTCGTACTGATAGGCCTGCGAGCAGCAGAACCGAAACTCCGGGTACCGGGCCATGTAGGCGGTCTGCGAGCTGAAGCTTCGCACCAGCTTTCGATGCGTCTCCTCGAGCGGCCAGAGCCACGCGGTGTCGATATGGGCATGGCCGATCGCCGACAGCTCGTGTACAACCGAGCCGTTTCGCCGCAGCAGCAGCCGCTGGAGGATGTCGGCGGCCTCGTCCCAGGTACCGCGATCGGTTTCGACCCAGACGTTGCAGAAGCGGTTGAGCTCGGACAGCAGCTCGCCCGCCCAGGTCGGATCCAGCCCGTTGACGGCATCGGCCTCCAGCCGGCGCAGCACGTCGAAGTCGTGGTGAAGCTGCCAGGCCTGCTCGTCGAAGCGCGCAATCTGACAGCGGTCGAGCACCACCGGCTCGACGGTGTTGTAGCGCCGGTCCATCTGCCCGAACTTGCCGTTGCATGCGAGCTCGATCCGCAGGTCGAGATGCTCGCCGCCGGCGGCATGCTCAATCAGAAGCGCGTCGGGCCTCGGCCCCTCGTGGCTGGTGTTGAGACCCTGGATCGCCCGGCCGTCGATCCACAACGTGGCCTCGCTGTGGGTGACCCACAGCAGGTCGACGCGCTCTCCCGCCCACTCCGCCGGCACGGTGGCCTCCACCTGAAACCAGAAGGTTGCCCACAGCGGCCCGAACTGCTCGCCCAGCCGTGCGTCGCGGTAGGCCAGCGACTCGGCCTGATCGATCGGGATGCGGTCGACCGGCCCCGACACCACCAGCCGGTCAGGGTCGCGAGAGTCGGCATAGATCAGCGCCTCGATCCGCTCGCCGACCTGGGCGATGCGGGTGCGCGTGTAGACGGGATGGCGCAGCATCGCCCGGGCGTCAGCCCCGCGTGAACGGGATCAGCGCCTTGCTGAACGCCCACTGCTTCTGCCGCAGCCCCGAGCAGTGATCGGAATCGATCACACCGGGGCACCCACCGTTGTCGCGCTGCACCGCCCACGTGGAGAGCGTGCTGATCCCCTTCGTCTTGGCGAAGGCCCGCACGGCCTTCACGTCCGGGAGATGGGTGACCTCGGTCTTGGCCGGGTAGTCGTCGATCCCCGGCAGCATCGTGTTGCCCTCCATCGCCCACAGGGCCCTGCTGGTGCGGTGGGGGTAGAGCGCGTGCAGCTGGGCGTGCAGGCCTCTGGCGGCGGTGATCGCGGCCTGCCCCATCCTGGTGGTCTTGCCGTCGTAGTAGTCGAAGGTCATGATGTTCACGACGTCCACGCGGGTGCCGTTGGCCTTGGCGTTCTTGAGCACACCCAGCGCATCGGCCTCGAGCCCGTGGGGCGTGGTCGGCAGGGTGTATTGGATCTGCAGCTTTCGACCCGTGTTGTGGGCCCAGTTCTCGACCTGCCGCAGCGCCTTGTTGCGACGGTCGATCGCGACCGTGCGGCCCAGTGAGAGATCCTCGACGTCCATATCGAGCCGGGTCACGTTGAGGGTGGTGATCACCGACTTGTAGGCCGCGACCAGATCGGGGAGCGAGTGGCACGAGTCGCCGACCTCGTTGCCGTTGTGATCGGCGCTGTATCCGCCAAACGACGGCACCACGTCGCCGCCCATCGACCGCAGCGCCGCGATCCCCGACAGGTACCGGCCGCCCGCGACCGTCTGCGACGGGTCTGCGTTCCAGGCCGGCACGCACGACGTGCGCGAGGTCGCCTCGACGAAGGCGAGCGTGAAGTAGCGCACGCCGGATTGCTGGGCGATCAGCTTGATCCCCGCCGGCCGCCACGTCTGGAAGTACGGCGCGTACACCCGTGCGGGAAGCAGCGGCCGCGCCTTGGGGGTCGCCGCGCCGGCCTCGCCGACGAGTGCGACGACAATCAGGAGCAGCGCGAGGGTCGCAGCCAGGCCGGTTCGGCGGTTCACGCGGCACATCCTACGGTGATTTGCTCCCAAATGCGCGCTTCTCGTCGCCGCTCAATCCACCGCGAGAGTATCCCGGCGTGCCGAGGTCGAGCAGTTCATGCGCGGCACGCAGCATCGCGCCATAGGCGACGCTGGTCAGAAGCGACCCGGTCGACACCCGCCGCACGCCCAGCTTGGCAAGCTCGTCGACCCGCGGAGTCCCCGGAAGCATCAGCACGTTGACGGGGGCGTCCACCTGCGACACCACCGCCGAGATCTCGGCCATCGACTCGAGCCCCGGGGCGTACACGACGTCGGCGCCGGCCGCTCGATACGACTGCAGCCGTGCGATCGTGTCCTCGAGGTCTTCGACGCCGTGCAGCAGGTTCTCGGCCCGGGCGGTCAGCACCACGCCCTCGCGGCGGGCGGCGTCCGCTGCGGCGGCGACGCGCTCGGTCGCACGCTCCACCCCGTCGATCGCGTCGGTCTCGGGGTCGTAGTCCTCGATCGAGCACCCCGCCGCACCCGCAGCTGGCGAGCAGCCGCACCGTCTCTGCCACCTCGCCGGGCGTATCACCAAAGCCACGCTCGCCATCGACCGAGAGAGGCAGCTCAGTCGAAGCCGCAAGCGCCGCCACGTGCTCGACCAGCTGGTCGCGCGTGATCTGCTGGTCGCCACGGCCAAGGCTCCAGGCGAAGCCGGCGCTGGTGGTCGCGAGCGCCTCGAATCCGATCGAGGTCAGCAACCGGGCAGAGCCCGCGTCGAAGGCGTTTGGCATCACGAAGATGCCCTCCCGTTCGTGGAGGTCGCGGAACCGCTGGCGTCGGTCGCTGGCACTCATCGGTCGGCGAACACCATAATCGCACCGGAGTAGCACGACACCCACAGGCGGTGGGTGGGATCGTCGTAGGTGATCCCGATCGGATAGCCGTCGGTGGGCAGCGTCTGCAACACCTTCAGGTCGCGCGCGCGCAGCTTCGCGATCGTCGAGGACTCATAGTTGACGACGTACAGCGACTTCCCGTCGCCGGAGATGGTGAGGCTGCGTGTGTACGAGCCCGTCTGCGCGGTGATCTCATGTCCGGTGCGGAGATTGAGCTTTGCCACCTCGCCGGATGCGTTCAACGTGATGTACAGGAACTCCCCGTTGGGTGACAGCACCAGGTGGCGCGGGTTCGAGCCGACGACGATGTCATGGATCGCGAAGGTGTGGAGGTTGAGCGCCGCCACGACATCCGAGCCCATCACCGCGATGTAGGCGATGCTCGAGTCCTTGTTGATCGCGATCCCGCGCGGGTACGGCCCGACAGGAATCCGGTGGACCTCGCGATCCTTCGCGAGCGACACCACGCTGACCGCGGCCGAGCACCAGTTCGACACGATCAGGTACTTGCCGTCGGGACTGACGGCGAGGTACTTGGGCACCGAACCGACCTTGATGATGTCGACGATCTTGAGGGTCGCGACCGAGATCTTGTAGACGAAGCTGGGGTCATAGCTGGTGCCGGGGCATTCATCGAACCCGGGGTTCTGGAAGCCGCTGCCGTACATCTGGTAGTTGGAGACGTAGACGAACTTCTTGTCCGGCGAGAACGCCGCCTCCACCGGACCGCCCTGATCGCTTCCGGGATAGCCCTTGATCCCGAACTTCGAGGGGGTCACGCGGTCGGGGATCGTCTTTACCAGCTTCATGCTGTGGCTGTCGTAGACCGTCACCGTGTGGGTGTACACCATGTTTTGGGCAAAGATCAGGCCGGTCTGGTCGGAGTCCACCGACTTGGGCGTGATGTGGCCGGTGATCGTCTTGATCAGATGCAGCCGCAGACGAGTGGAAGGGACGGCCGGCTGCGTCGGGGGTGTGGTCGTGGTGGGTGCCTGGGTCGCCGCCGTGGCAGCCGGCGGGATGATCGCCGCGGCCGCGGTCGCCGCGATCTCTGTGGCGTCGGTGTCGCGGTCGCTGGAGCGGATCGCCGCCCACGAAACCGCCGCCAGTACGAGCATCGCGACGATCCAGATTTTCAGTTTCACACCCGGAGCGTAGGCACCGGACCCGATGGAGCCCGCGTGTAGGGTTGTGCGCGTGCACGACCTCGTGATCGCCGGGGGGACGGTCGCCGACGGAGACGGTGGTGAGCCGTATCGCGCGGACGTCGCGATCGACGGTGACCGGATCTCGGGCGTTGGTGAGGGATTCGGCGCCGCCCGCGAGACGATCGCCGCCCGCGGCCTGCTGGTATGCCCAGGGTTTGTCGACCTTCACACCCACAGCGACTTCACCCTGCCGCTGCGACCGAGCGCCCACGCGAAGCTGCTCCAGGGGGTCACCACCGACTGCACCGGTAACTGCGGCTTCTCACCGTTTCCCTACGACCGCGAACTCGGCGGGGAGCTGCACGGGGCGTTTCTCGAACACGAGCTGCATGAGCGGTGGGAGAGCCTCGACGGGTACCGGAGTGCGCTCGCAGACGTCGGCACGGGCATCAACGTCGCACCGCTGGTTGGCCTCGGCACCGTGCGGCTGGCCGTGATGGGGCCCGATGACCGCCCACCGACGCCGGCTGAGCTCGAACGGATGGGCGAGGTGGTCGCCGAGGCGCTCGATCAGGGCGCGTTCGGCGCCTCCTCCGGACTGGTGTACGCCCCCGGCGGCTTCGCCCGCGAGGCCGAGCTGGTCGCCTTGACACGTCCCGTGGCGGCCCGCGGACGGCTGTACGCCACGCACATGCGCGATGAGGGCGAGCGGCTCGACGAGGCCGTGGAGGAGGCGTTGGCAACCGCGGCTGGGTCGTCATGCCGGCTCCAGATCTCACACCACAAGGCGTTCGGCAAGGCCAACTGGGGCAAGGTCAACCGCACGCTCGAGCGCCTGGAGCACGCGAACGCTGACGGCCATGACGTCGGCGTGGACGTCTATCCGTATACGGCCGGATGCACCACGCTTGCCTCCACGCTCCCAGCCACCGAGCTGGCCGGGGGCGAAGCCGAGCTCCAGCGCCGGCTGGCCGATCCCGCCGAGCGTGCTCGCCTGGGCCGGCTGGCCGAGATGGGCAAGCGCTCGCTCGATTCGATCGTGCTGGGCGATACGCCGTCCCGCCCCGGGGTGGCGGGCCGGCGATTGGTTGACGTCGCCGCCGACGACGGTGCGCCCGCGGCCGACGTGCTGCTCGACATCCTGATGGCCGACGGCGTCTCCCCGCTGATGGTGTCCCACGGCATGGCGCCGGCCGACGTCGCGCGGGTGATCGGCCACCCGCTGTCGAGCTTCGGCTCCGACGGGTGGACGATGAGTACCGACGCGCAGTCGTATTCGCACCCACGCGACTTCGCCGCGGCGGTCAGGTTCTTGACCCAGTACGTGCGCACCGAGCGGGTGCTGGAGCTGGGTCAGGCCGTGCGCAAGCTGACGCGCCAGCCGGCGATGCGGTTGGGGATCGCCGACCGCGGCCGGCTGGCTGCCGGCTTTGCGGCGGACGTGACCGTGCTCGACATGGAAGCGCTGGACGAGGTGGCGACCTTCGCCGACCCGTGTCGCCACCCCGTGGGCATCCGCCACGTGCTGGTCAACGGCAGGCGCGCTGTCATCGATGGCGTCGCTACCACCACCCGCGCCGGCCGCACCCTCCCGCCTGAATAAATGGTGCCAGGCACCATTTATTCACGGCACAGTTGCGTGGCGGTTTTGTGACAGGTCAGGCGATCGTGTGGGCGATCGCCTGGGCGGCGCGGGCCGCCAGGAGATCGCCGGCGTCGTCGGCTGGGATCGGCCAGGAGGATTGCTGGGCGACCACCACGCGGCGGCTCGGATCGACGTACAGAAACTGGCCGTAGATCCCGATCGCGCACGCCAGCCCCGGCTCCCATCGCGGCTGGTACCACGAGCTGCGGTACGCCCAGCCGTCGAACTCGGCCAGGTCGGCGCCCGGGTTCGCCCGACCGCCCTCGCGCAGATCGCGCACGAACTCCGCCGGAACGGCACCGGCGCCGTCCTCCAGGACGAGCTGCCCGACCCGGGCGAGATCACGGGGTACCACACACAGCCCACCGGCGGCCCGCGCTGCGCCATGACGGTCGAGCGTGACATCGGCGTCGGCCTCGGCTCCCATCGGCCCCCACAGGTGGTGCGACACCAGTTGCGCGTACGGCTGGCCCCCGGCGCGCTCACACACCCAGCCAAGCATGTCGGTATTGATCGAGACGTACCGGAACTCTTCCCCGTGCCGCCCCGCGTGCCCGATGCTGCACAGGTACTCATGCAGGCCGGGACCGGCGCCCTCGCGGGGATACCACCCCGTGCTCTGGCGGTATGCCCGAACGTCCTCGCCGGGCGAGTAGTCCTCCACGAACGCAGTACCCGCCGTCATATCGAGCAGGTGACGCACCGTCGCATCCTCGTAGGCCGAGCCGGCGGCCTCGGGGACGTAGCGGACGACCTGACCGTCGATCTCGAGTCGTCCGGCACCCGCCAGCGCACCGGCCAGGAGCGCCGTGATCGACTTGGTCACACTCATCAGCAGGTGCGGCTCGTCGGGCGAGACGTCCGGGGCATACCACTCGAGGGCGATCTTGCCGTCGGCGAGCACCACCAGAGAGTCGGCAGCGGAGTCATCGAGATACCGCTCCAGAGAGACGTGGCCATCGCCGTCGGGGACGATCTCGGCATCGAGCAGCCCGGCTACCGGAGCCGAAGGCAGCTCACGCGGCGCTCCATGGCGCACACGGGCGGTGGGGAGCAGCTCGCGCACGTGGCGAAAGCTCCAGTGATTGGCGGGCGAGGTCAGCCACGTATCGATTGTCGGTCGGGTTTCGGTCATGGATGCAACAATCGCAGATCGCGGCCAGGCATGATTCGGCAATGCACGCGCTGAGCTTCGAGGGACGAACCGCGCTGGTCACCGGCGCCAGCGGAGGCATCGGGCAGGCGCTCGCGCGACAGCTCGCGATCGCGGGCGCCGCCGTCGCTCTGGGCTACAGCGCCACCCCCGAACCGGCAATCGCACTGGCAGCCGAGATCGTGGAGGGCGGAGGCAGAGCGGTGGCGCTCCAGGCCGACCTCGCCCGTCCCGAAGCCCCCGGCGAGCTCGTCGATCGGACTGAATCAGCGCTCGGGGCGATCGACCTGCTGGTCTGTAACGCCGGCCGTGGCCGCCAGCAGACCCTCGCCGACGTCACCGTCGAGGATTTCGATGCGATGGTCGCGATCAACCTGCGCGCACCGTTTCTGCTCGCCCAGCGAACGGTGCCGGGGATGCAGGCCCGCGGCTACGGCCGGGTGCTGATGATGTCGTCGGTCGCGGCCCTCAGCGGTGGGATCATCGGCCCCCACTACGCCGCATCCAAGTCGGGACTGCACGGCCTGACCCACTTCCTGGCCGGCCGGGTGGCCGACAGCGGCGTCACCGTCAACGCCCTCGCCCCGGCGCTGATCACCGACACCGGCATGCTCCCCGGCTCTCCCGCCGAGTTGCGATCGCGGGTGCCCGTCGGCCGGCTCGGCACACCCGAGGAGGTGGCGGATCTCGCGCTGGCCGTGCTTCGCAACGGCTACATCACCAACCAGGTGATCTCAATCGACGGGGGCATCCTGCCGCGGTGACCACGCTGGAGCGACTGGCATCCGGCGACCTCGATCGACTCGAACCGCTGTGGCTCGAGCTGCACCACCACCATCGCGCCGTCGCACCCGAGCTGGAGCCATACGTGAACGACGCCGATTCATGGCACGCGCGCCGGAGGCTGTACGAGTACCTGCTGCGAGAGGACGGCTTCGTGATCCTCGCCCGCTCCCAGGGCGCCGTCGTCGGCTATCTGGCCGCCGCCGAGACCGCGATGCCGTGGACGGCGACGCTCGATTCGCCCACCCGGGTGACCGAGCTGGCAACCATGCTCGTCATTCCCGGGGCCCGCGGCCAGGGGATCGGCTCCGCGCTCCTGGACGCCTTCGACGCCGAGCTGGAAGCGTCGGGCAATCCGGCCGCGCTGGTCGGAGTGCTGCCTCAAAACCACCGCGCGGTCGCATTCTACGAGCGCCGGGGGTTCGTCCCGGCGTGGCTCACGATGACGCGATTTGGCCGCCGGTTCTCGCACCCGCCGATCACTCATGAGATCGAGCCGGTGGCGCCGGCGGAGGTCGAATCACTGCGACCCTTGTGGCTGGAGCTCCACCACCACCATCAGCTGATCGCGCCACACATGGCGCCGTTTCTCGACGACGACGCGTCATGGGCGGCGATGCGCGACATCCTGGTTCACGACGCCGAGGACGGGCTCGCGTTTCGGATCGGGCCAGCCGACGAGCCGGTGGCGATGATGACCGGCTCGTCCGATCGCGACAGCGCGATCTGGGAAGACACCTGGCACACGTCCGGTCGAGTGGCCGAACCCGACGTGCTGGTCGTGGCCGATGGGGCTCGCGGTGGAGGCATGGGCTCGGCGCTGATGGATGCCTACGACGACGCGCTCGCCGCCCGTGGCATCACCGACCAGCTGCTCGCGGCGATCGCACCCAACCGCGAGCCGATCCGCCTGTATGAGCGGCGCGGCTTTCGGCCCGCATTCCTCGAGATGATGCGGTTCGGCTAGACCTCGACGTCCTCGGCGGCGTCGAGGATGACCTCCTCGAGCTCGAAGCTGTGATGCTCGTCGCCGACGTGCTGGTTCACCGCCGCCACCAGCTGCTCGTCGTCGGGCGCGGAGATCACCGCGCCGCACCCGACCTCGAGGCATCGCCAGGCGCGGGCCACGATCAGCCCGCCTCCACGCCGACGACAAAGTCGATCTCGGGATCGAGGATCTGATCGACCAACGTCTCGTCGGCGGTGATCCCCATCTCGCGGCAGCGGTTGCGGTAGTGGCGCACCTTCATCGTCTGATACTTCTCGAGGTCGAGCCCGGGCACCGCCTTCTGATACTCCACCAGCCCGACCACGTTTCCGCGGTACTCGTCGAACACCTCGTGCACCAGGGCCTCGTAGCTCGGATCCTTCTCGATCAGGATCCGGCACGCAGCGGTGCCGAATGTTATGTGCCGGCCCTCGTCGGCCAGGATCCGGCGAAAACCCTGGCGCAGCGTCGCAAACGCATCCCACATGTGGGTCGTATCGATCACAATCTCGTACGAGGGCATCGTCAACACGCCCTCGACAAAGCCGTTGTAGGCGGCTGAGAAGCGCACGAACGCCGCCTCGATGTCGGCCGTCTCGCCGCCCGCGACCGCATCCATCAGCATGCCGCCGTAGCGCGGCAGCGCCTCATGCAAGACGTCCTTGACCACGAACCTTCCCGTCGGATCGATGGTGTCGGTCCGAGCCAGGAAGTGGGCGGCCACCTCGGCCGGCTCGAGCGCGCCCAGCACATGGTCGTGCCACAGCATGAAGAACTGCGAATGCTTTGCCTCCTCGACCAAAAACGTCGCAAGAAACATCGTCCAGTCGTAACGGCCAAGCGCGTGGGAGGCGGCCAGCATCGGCACCAGTTCGTCGGTCACCGCCTGCTCACCGGCGAGGAAGCGCACCGTCACTCCCAGAAGCCCCCGCCGCTGCTCCTCGGAGATCCGCTGCCAGTCCGCCGCGTCAGAGGAGTAGTCGAAATCCTTCGGATTCCACGGGTTTCGCATCGCCTTTTCGTACTTGCGATAGACCGATCCGTCGATCATCTCGCGCGTGAAGTGAAACTTCGATTCGATCTGATCCGACACGATGTGGCCCCCTTCAGGCGTCGCCGATTCAAACACGATACCTTTGCCGACATGGACGAGCACGAGCCACACGGCGACCACGAATCCGACGACGAACGGCGAAATCGACAGCTGCTGGAGCTCCTGAACGAGCTTCGGGTGGCGCTCCCCGGGGTGCAGATGCTGTTCGGGTTCCTGCTGGCCGTGCCGTTCTCCCAGCGGTTCGGGACGATCACCTCGGGACAACGCAACGTGTACTACGCGACATTCCTCTCGGCGGCGCTGGCTTCGGCGTGTTTCATCGCGCCCACGAGCTTTCACCGGATCGTGTGGCAGCGCCACCTCAAACAGCGATTGGTGAACGTCTCGAGCATGTTTGCGATCATCGGCACAGCGTTCCTTGCCTCGGCGATCACCGGATCGGTCGTGCTGGTGACCAGCATCGTGTTCGGAACCGCCGCCGCGGTGGTGGTAGGAGGGCTCGCGGCCGGGGTACTGATCGCGCTGTGGTACGCCGTGCCTCTGGCGTACCGGATCACAAACCCGAAGTCCAGGTAACCGGTGGCGAAGCAGAAATCAGCCGACTCCCTCTCGGAGTATCGCGACAAGCGACGATTCGACCAGACCGCCGAGCCGTCCGGCAAGGCTCCCGCCAGGCGCGCTTCGAACCGCCCTCGGTTCTCGATCCAGGAGCACTCGGCGACTCGCTGGCACTTCGACCTGCGGCTGGAACGCGACGGGGTGCTGGTCAGCTTCGCGCTTCCGCGCGGTCTGCCTGAAGATCCGAAGTCCAACCTCAAGGCCGTACACACCGAGGATCACCCCCTCGAGTACCTCACCTGGGAGGGCACGATCCCGGAAGGCAGCTACGGCGCGGGCACGATGTCGGTGTATGACCGCGGCACCTACGACGCCGAGAAATGGGAGCCCAAGAAGATCGTGCTCACCCTCACCGGCAAGCGGGTGCGCGGCACCTATGCGCTGTTCCAGGCCGGCGCTACCGAGAAGGACTGGATGATCCATCGCATGGACGAGCCCGAGGCGGCCGGCGATGAGCCGCTCGAGCACGTGGTGCCGATGATGGCCACGCTCTCGGATCTGCCGGTGAACGAGGACGACTACGCGTTTGAGGTGAAGTGGGACGGGATGCGCGCGATCGCCTACTCCGAGCCCGGGCATCTGCGGCTGGAGACGCGCTCGCTGCGCGAGATCACGCGCGGTTTTCCCGAGCTGAACCGGCTGCAACGACAGCTCGGCGCCCGGCGGGCGGTGCTGGACGGCGAGATCGTCGCGCTCGACGGCGAGGGCCGGCCGAGCTTCCAGCGGCTCCAGGGGCGAATGCATCTCGAATCGAGCTCGGAGGTGGCACGGGCCGCGCGCGACCAACCGGTGATCTACATGATCTTCGACCTGCTCTACCTCGACGGCGAATCACTGCTCGACTCCGACTACCGCAGCCGACGCCGGCAACTCGAGAAACTCAAGCTCGAAGGCGACGCCTGGCGGGTGCCACCGACGCTCGACGGCGTGGGCGCCGACGTGCTCGCCGCCAGTCGCGATGCGGGCCTCGAGGGCATCATCGCCAAGCGCACCGACTCGCCCTACAAGCCGGGGTATCGTGGCCGGGAATGGCTCAAGATCAAGAATGTGCTGCGCCAGGAGTTCGTGATCGGCGGCTTCACCGAGGGCAGTGGGCGCCGTGCGAACTCGATCGGCGCGCTGCTGGTCGGCTACAACGCCGACGGTGAGCTGCACTATGCGGGCAAGGTCGGCACCGGCTACTCCGACGCGACCCTGGCGATGCTGACCACGCGGCTGAAGCCGCTGATCCGCAAACGCTCGGCGTTCGGGGCGGGGACGCCGCCGAAGAACGCGACCTTCGTGAAACCCGAGCTGGTGTGCGAGTGCTCGTTCGCCGAGTGGACGCGCCAGGGCCTGCTGCGTCAGCCCAGCTTCGTCGGTCTGCGCGAGGACAAGCCCGCGGCCGACGTCGTCCGCGAACGGGTGTCGGCATGACCCGGTTGGAGCAGCTCACCGAGGCAGGCGAACCGCGGGGCAAGGATCGGCTGGCGGTGCAAATCGACGGTCGCGAGCTGGTGCTCTCGAACCTCGACAAGGTGCTCTACCCCAAGGTGGGCTTCACCAAGGGCGACGTGATCGACTATTACCTCCAGGTGGCGCCCACCATGCTCACGCACCTGGCCGATCGCCCGGTGACGCGCAAGCGCTATCCCAACGGCGTCGACGAGTCGTTCTTCTTCGAGAAGAACGTCCCCAAGCACCGGCCGGACTGGGTCGAGACGGTCGTGATCCCGGCCAAGGACAAACCGGTCGAGTACTGCGTGTGCTCCGACACGCCGACGCTCGTGTGGCTGGCGAACCTGGCTGCGCTCGAGCTTCACACAAACCTCGGATCGGCCGCCCACCCCGAGTGCCCGCAATACGTGGTGTTCGACCTGGATCCCGGCCCCGAGACGTCGGTGGTCGAGTGTTGCCGGGTCGCACTGCTTCTGCGCGACATGTTCAAACGACTGGGGCTCGAGACGCTGGCAAAGACCAGCGGCTCAAAGGGGCTCCAGCTGTACATCCCGCTGAACTCGCCGGAGGCCTCGTACGCCCGCACGCGCGAGTTCGCAAAAACGGTCGCCGAGATGTGGGAGCGCGAGGCGCCCGAGCTGGTGGTGTCGAAGATGACCAAATCGATCCGCGGTGGCAAGGTGCTGATCGACTGGTCGCAGAACAATCAGGTCAAGACGACGGTGTGCGCCTACTCGCTGCGCGCCCGTGACCTGGCGACCGTGTCGACGCCGGTGACCTGGCGCGAGGTGATCGCCTGTGAGCGTTCGGAGTCACCCGACGACCTGCGGTTCACGAGCGAGGACGTGCTCAAGCGGATCGCCACCCGTGGCGATCTGTTCGCCGACGCGGCCGAGAAGCAGCAGTCGCTGCCCGACATCGGCCAGGCGTGAATAACGGTGCCTGGCACCGTTATTCAGCCGGCGGTGAAGAGGAAGTCGAGGTAGGTGCCGTCGTCTGCGATGTCGACGATCGCGCCTCGCAGCAGATCGGCCGAGTAGTCACTCCCCGGGTTGAGGCACAGCGATTCGCCGATCTTCTGCGCCGCCCGCGACTCATGAATGTGTCCGTGCAGGCCCACTGACGGCTTGTACTTCTTGATGGCGTCGCGCACCGCGGTGCTTCCCACCGGCACAAAGCTCGGCCGTCCGCCGCGCAGCACCGGCTTGAGGTTCTCGTCGAGTTCGGGCGCGGTGTCCAGCCCCGAACCGTACGGCGGGTTGTGGAAGTTCACGATCACGTGACGATCCTCGGGCACCTGGTCGAGCATCGCGGCGATCCGCTCTCCCAGCTCGTCCTCGGGGTACTCCCGCTCGGTGTCCCAGGGGGTGGGCGTGACATCGCCGAGGCTGGCCAGGAGCACCGGGCCGAGGTCGTGCAGCCGCCGCTCTGGGCACTCGATCCGATCGGCCTGCTCGAGCACCGCGTCGATCTCGACCGGGTCATCGTTGCCCGGAGTGATGATGCACGCGACCTTGGGATCGAGCCGCTCGGCCGCGAGCTTGCACCAGCCCTCGAGCTGGAGATTGATCTCCCGCCGGAACAGCGCCTCGAGGTACGGCTTGTCCTCGGCAATCCGGTCGACCTCCGCCGCGTCCATCTCGACCGGATAGAAGCCGACCATGTTGATCTCAGACCACAGCCGGTCCTTGTCTTCGGCCGGCACGGTCACCCGCTCACCGCGAACCTCCGCGGTCAGCGAGCCGTTTTCACGCCGCACGGGGACGAGCCCCTTCCCGGCGACATCGCCGCCGAGAAGGAGCACGTCTGCGTCATAGGCATCCGCGCCGTTGATGAACTTCCGAAAACAGCGGTCGGAACCGTGCACGTCGGTCGCAAAGAAGATCCGAAGTGCGCGCTGGCGCTTCTTGCCTCGTCCAAAGGGGCTCATTCGGGCGGAAGCTCCCGCATCGCGAGGTCGAGGTCGATCGACGAGCCACTCCGAACCGAACGGGCGATCAGGTAGATCACCGGGCCGGCCAGGAGCACGATCGCGAGGCTCGCGAGGCTGGTCACACTGAACTTCCCGAACACGCTCGAGTGGGTGACGATCAGCCCGATCACGATCAATGCCAGGATCGTCGTCAGCCCGCCCGCGATCGCGGCCTTGGGCATACCCATCAGCCGGTCGACGTCATTGGTGCCCGGCTTTTGGATCAGCTCCGGGCGACGCCACGGCAGCATCAGCGCCGACACGGCGCCCGCCAACAGGATCAGCGCCACGAACAGCGCCAGGTTGGCCACGATGTTCGCGATATCCACGTAGGTGGCGAGCAGTGAGAACCCGATACCACCGATCAGGGCGATGATGGTCGCGTTGATGGGGCTGTGGGTGCTCTCGTTCACCGAGGCAACACTCACCGGAAGCATGCGGTCAAACGCCAGTGCAAACAGCACGCGGGTGATGACCGCAACGAACGCCAGGTCGACCGCGAGCTCGGCGCACGGCACCGCGATCGAGAACAGGATCTTTGTGATCGGGTCGCCCGACAACACCAGCCCGTAGCCGAGGCCGCCGGCCTGGGCAGAGAGACTCGTGATGTTGGAGTAGGCATCCCCGTTGACCGCGTTCAGGTTGGCCTGGGCCTGCATGAAATCAAGCCCGATGCGCCAGCGCAGAAGCATCCAGATCCCGACCCAGACGACCACAAGTACGGCGATGCTGATGCACGACGCGTACATGTACGTCCGACCGGGGCGTTTGAGCTCACCACCGACGTAATAGGAGTACAACACGCCGTTGTAGTTCAGCACCATGAACGGTATGACCAGAAGCGACGCTGTGAGGCTGATGCCTGTTGTGACGCCGTTTGCCTTCGCCGAATGGAGCACAGCGTTGTACGCGTTCGAGTTCTTGCTGAAATCACCGAACGAGTTGATGAAGTCGCTGTGTGAGTGCGCCAGGAGCAGCACACCCAGGGCGACGAACGCGAGCAGCTGAATGACCACCAGCGCGAGAATCACCTGGGCGATTCGGCGCAGCGGCATCAGCGACAAAAGGCCGACGATCAGGAGCATGCCCACACAGATCGCGGCGATCGCCCCCTTGCTCGTAACGTGATTGGCACCGGCGGCGATCCACGAACTGGAGAACGCGTCTCCCAGACCGGTCAGGGCAAACGGCATGAACGCCGCGGTGAACTGTGCGTTGGCCGCCAGGATGTATGTGAACGCCACGGCGATCCCGATGCCCACCATGGCTCCCAGCACCGGCGATATCACACGCGTGACGTAAACGTATTCGCCACCTGCTCGCGGGATTGCTTGCAGGAGGTACTTGTAGGCAAACATGCCCACGAACCAAATCGCCGCAGCAAGAATCAGCGGCAGAATCATGTCTGGCTTATTGAAGCTGGTCAGCCCGGCGCTGAAGTTAATGAATGTATTTACGACCGCGACCGACGCCAGCGCGATAGCTGTCGCGGCGGGAATGCCGAGTTCACGAACCAGCCCCGACGACTGGCGCGTGAAGAGCCCAGCCGACGACGATGGTTGTGACGTTGCTGCCGGTTCACTCATCTGATCGCCTCCAATCGCATGGAACGTTCCAGGATTTGGTCAACTTACCAAGCGCGCGGGGTGGTTGCAACCCCATTTTTGGGTACCGTCCGGTTACTGCCAGTCCCAGCTCGGCCCGACGGCCAGCCGCTCTCCCCGCACCGCGCTGGCTCGGGCGGCAACGCCCATCGCCACCGCCCAGCGATCGTCCTCCAGCGTCGCGTTGAGCGTCTGCTCACCGCGGCAGGCGGCTGCGAAGTCCTCCAGCTGCTGTGCATAGGCATCGGCGAAGAACTCGCGGCAATCGGCCGCAAACGCGACATCCCCGCCATGCGAGAGCACGGTCACGTCACCGCCGCGGGGGGTGCGGTCAAACACGATCGATCCGGTCTCCCCCAGCACCTCGCAGCGAATGTCCATGCCCACCTTGTTGGTGCGCGCCAGGTGCGTGACCGCGATCGCATCGCCCATGCCAAAGGTGATGTAGGCGTTGTCGAGATCGGCGTCGCGAAAGATCGGATTCTGCGCCGCCGCATACACGGTGTCCGGGTCACGGCCCAGCAGCCAGCGGGCGGTGTCGTAGTCGTGGGCGCCGACATCCAGGATGAAACCGCCTGCGGGAATATCGTCGTCGCTCGGTGGGAAATCCTCACGGCTCTCCATCTGAACGGCGAACGGGGCGCCGATCGCGCCCGCTTCGATGAGGCGGGCGAGTTCGCGGAAGCGGGTGTCATGCCGTCGGTGGTAGGCGACCCGCGAGACGAGCTTCGGCCGCGCCGCGCCGGCGTCGAGGATCTGCTTCTGTCCTTCGACAGTGATGGCGCCGGGCTTTTCCAGCAGCAGGTGCTTGCCGGCCTCGAGCACAGCCACGGCGTGCTCAGGGTGATCGGCGGTGCGCGTGCACACCATCACCGCATCCACGTCGTCGCTGCCCAGCATCTCGTCCATGGTCGTCAGACGCACCGCCTCGTCGAGCGGGCCCACCCGCTCGCGACTGGCGCGTCCGCGAGCCGAGGCGATCGCGACCAGCTTCACGTTGGCACTGCGAAGCGCACAGCCGGCGTGGACAGCAGAAATGAAGCCGGTACCGGCAATTCCCAGGCGTAGCGGTCGCGAGTCGGTCACAGTGTTTCTCCTCCAGGACGTGGAACGTTCCAGACGCTACCAAACTCCGCGGCTCTGCGGCCGAGAATCCTCAAACTTGCAGGCGAGACTAGACTGTCGGCCGACCGATGCCACCACAACGATCCAACCGAGCCGCGACCATCTTCGATGTCGCCGCTGCCGCCGGGGTGTCCAAGTCCACCGTCTCAAACGTCGTGCGTGGCGCGGGCGAGGTATCACCCACCACCCGCGAGCGGGTGCTGGCGGTGATCGACGATCTCAACTACCGGCCCAACGGCATCGCCCGGCAGTTCGTCAAGCGCCGCACGACCATGATCGGGGTGTTGGTCGGTGACCTGCGAAACCCCTACCACGCCCGCCTGGCCCAGGTCGTCGAGCGCGCGCTCTTTCGCTGCGGGCACACCACCCTTTTCTGCAACATCGAAGGCGACGAGGAACTCGCGATCGCCGGGGTCGAAGCGCTGATCGAACAGCGCGTCGCCGGGTTCGTGTTCCTTGCGCTGGTCGAACGCACACCCGAACTCGCCAAGTCACTGCGAAACACCGACATCCCGATCGTGGCCATCGGCCTGCGACAGGAGTGGAGCGATTCGGTCGGCCCCCGTGACCGCGAGGGCGGGCGGCTGGCAACCCAGCATCTGATCGATCTTGGCCACCGCCGTATCGGGTACATGCGTACGGCCATGACCGAGGCCAGCGGCGACCGGGCCCGGCACGCCGGCTACCTGGAGGCGATGCGACGGGCCGGCATCGAGCCGCCGCCGGTGATGCTGTGGCAGCCGGACACCAACGACATCCGGGTCGGCCGGGAATCGACCCCGTTGGTGAAGGCCCTGACCGGCCGCAAGGCCCCGACCGCGGTGTTCGTGTGGAACGACTACGGCGCGATCGAACTGATCGAGGCCTGTGAGACCGAGGGGATCACCGTGCCCGACGACCTGTCGGTGGTCGGCTTCGACGACATCGCGATCGCCGGACTTCGCCGCATCTCGCTGACCACCGTGGCCCAGCCGCTCGACTTTCAGGCCGAGAAGGCGGTCACGATCCTGCTCGAGCGAATCGGTGGCCAGGACTCCCAAAAGCCCCACCATCTGACGGTGCCGGTTGAGCTGATGGTGCGAAACTCGACGGCCGCCCCACGCACTCAGAGACGGTCAGCCGCCGGCTGAAGCCGCGATGTGAGCCTGGGCGCGCTCGGCGATCGCGAGCGCCTTGAACGCGTCATCGGTGGTCGCCCCGCCGGCATCACCGCCGTCGCTGATCGACCGCGCGAAGGCCTCGGCCTGCGCGCGGAGCGCGGCCAGGAAGACCGCGTCGCCCTGGTCGCCCCAGAGCACCTGCACCCGCTCGTAACCGCGCGTCCCCATCACCTCGACCCAGACCGCATCGCCGGGCGCGAAGTGCCTGCCGAGCGACACCAATGCCGTGCCGCCGTCGGCCAGACGGCCGAGCATCGCCACACTTTCGACGTCGCCCGGCACCGGCTCGACGGAGGTCACCGGCGAGGCCACCGGATCGAGGCCCTCGAGCTCCTGCCCGGTCAGCCACCGGATCTGGTCGAACTCGTGCACGCCCATGTCGACCATGATCCCACCGCTTGCACGCCGGAACTCGGGGCTGGCGGGATCGGAGTCCCACTGCCAGCACGACACCAGCGCGATCTCTCCCAGCGCCCCGTCGAGGATGCGACGGCGAAGGCCGGCCAGCTGGGGCACGAACCGGCGCCAGTACCCCACCTGCAACGGCACCCCGGCCGCAGTGGCGGCCTCGGCGGCCGCGGCGATCTCCGACGTGGTGGTGCCACAGGGCTTCTCGCACAGGATCGGCAGCCCTCGTTGCGCACAATCGGCCACCAGCTCGCGATGAAGAATCGAGGGAGCAGCGATCAGCACCGCGTCGATCCCACCGGCGCCCGCGGCTTGATCGAGGTCTGCGAAGGTGGCCACGCCGGGATCGATCGACTCTGCTCGCGCCCGCGCCGCGGCGACTGGATCGATCACCGCGACCACCCGCAGCGACGTCGCGCCCACCAGCGCGCGCAGATGGGTGCAGCCCATCCGGCCCGCACCCACAATCGCAAGTCTTAGGTCGTGTGGCATAGGTTCCTGGAACGCTCCAAGCGATGAAGATACCAGAGATGTGCCCGTGTACTAGCATTGCGAGAAATTTCCTGGAGCGTTCCAGAGAGGGGAGCGATCGTATGCGGGTTGTCCTGTGCGGGGCCGGTCAGATTGGAGCAGTGCACGCAGCGTCGCTGAGCCGTGCGGCGGTCGTCTCGGAACTGATCGTCGCCGACCTCGACGCCGACCGGGCCGCCGTCCTTGCCGAGCGGTTCGGCGCGCGCGCCACCGATCTGGATCAAGCATTCTCGGCGGCGCCCGACGCGGTCGTGATCGGCGTGCCCACACCGGCGCACGCCGGCCTGGTGCGCACCTGCATCGAGCGCCGCATCCCCTGCTTTTGCGAGAAGCCGCTGGCCGGAGAGCTGGATGAGTCGGTCGCCCTCGTACGCGAGGTCGAGGCCGCCTCGGCCCGTGTCCAGGTCGGCTTCATGCGCCGGTTCGATCCGGCGCTGGGCGAGCTGCGCGCCCTGATCGGCGGGGGTGAGGTGGGGCGGGTTCACACCATCCACGTGGCCTCACACGATCATGAGCCGCCGCCCGAGGAGTACGTCGCCAACTCCGGTGGCATGTTCCGCGACCAGCTCATCCACGACTTCGACATGGTGCGGTGGGTGACGGATTCGGAGGTGGAGTCGGTGTACGCCACCGGTGCGGTGCGCACGATCGACTTTGCCGAGAAGTACGGTGACGTGGATACCTGCGCGCTGGTGCTGCGGCTCTCCGGCGGCGAGTTCGTGCTGATGGCCGGTACCCGCGAGGACGGTCGCGGCGAGGACGTGCGGATCGAGGTGATCGGCTCGCGCGACAGCGTCGCTGCCGGGTTCAACGCGCGCACACCCCTGCGACTGCTCGACCCGGTCGGCGTGGAGCCCGGGATGGAGCCCTACGCCGGCGCGTTCGACCGCTTCGCCGCCGCATTCACGGCCGAGATCGACCACTTCCTGGGCTACGCCCAGGGGCGGTTGGAGAACCCCTGCACCCCCCGCGACGCGCTGAACACAATGCTGGTCGCGGTGGCCTCGGAGCAGTCGCGGGCGGCCGGATCGGCCGTGGCAGTCCAGCACGCCGAGGATCTGGTGTGACCGGACCCTTGTATGTCGGCGGCGGAGGCTGCTACGCTCGCTGAATGAGCACTGTTGCGCCCGAAACCGACATCGTTGCCGAGGCGGCGCGGCTGCTGGAAGCAGCGCGGGCAAACGATGTCCCAGTGCGGTTGATCGGGGGCCTGGCGGTACGGCTCCACATTGGCGTGGACACCGAGCCGGTCTTCACCCGCGAATACAAAGACATCGATCTCGCCACCATCAAGGGCAAATCGAAGCAGGTCACCGAGCTGATGCTGTCGATGGGGTATGAGGCCGACCGGCCGTTCAACGCGACCAACGGCCACCGCCGCCTGTTGTTCTACGACATGCCCAATCAGCGACAGGTGGACGTGTTCGTCGGCTCCTTCGAGATGTGCCACGAGATCCCGATCACCGAGCGGATCCTGCTGGCCGAAAACGGCATCCCGCTGGCCGAGCTCCTGCTGACCAAGCTCCAGATCGTGCAGCTCAACGCCAAAGACCTGACCGACATCCTGACGATGCTCTACCACCACGACGTCACCGACTCCGACCAGGGCACGATCAATGGCAGTCGCGTGGCGGAGCTGTGCGCCGCCGACTGGGGTCTTTGGCGGACGACCAGGATGAACGTGGAGCGACTGCGGGAGGCGATTCCGCAGTCGGGACTCGACGACGCCGGCAAAGCGCTCGTCTCGGAGCGACTCGAGCGGTTGTGGCAGCGGATCGAGGACGAGCCCAAGGGCCGGTCGTGGAAGCTGCGAAACCGCGTCGGTGACAAGAAGCGCTGGTACGAGGAGCCCGAAGAGGTCGAGTAGCGCAGCGGGGTCAGCCCGGCTGCGGCAGCGCCAGTCCCTCTGCGCCCAACTCCGAAATCCTGGGGTTGGTGCCCGATCGTGCCAGCGTCTCGAGCGCAAGCCGGGCTCGCCGCACGCGCTCGCGGCTGAGCGCGAGCGCCGTGGCTTCGAGATGGCGCCCCACCGGGTAGATGTCGGGCGCGTTTCGCACACCCAGCTTCACGTACACCGGCGCTGCGACACGGATGATCTCGGGCAGGTCGTGGGTGCGGACAAACCCACCCATCACGTCGGCGGCCTCGATGTAGATGTCGAGCGGGACGTCGACCGCCTGGCGGATCCCGGCGATCTGGGCGAGGGTGAGGTCGGTCGAGAGGTTGAGGGTATCGGCACCGAGGTCGACCAGCACGCGGGCCGTGAGCGGATTTGAGATCGGCAGGTTGACCGACACCTTGGCCTGCATGTCTGAAGGCAGCACGCCCTGCGAGCGCAGCTGACCGAACAGTGCCAGCACACCGAGGTCGGCGATCAGCACGCTGCGCACACCGTGCTCCGCCGCCCGGCGGATGTCGGCGACGGCGTGCAGCACCTGATCCTGGCCGCGGGCGCTGGCCGCCAATGCGCCGCCGCCGGGCGCGACAGCGCCGGCGGAGATATCCCACCCCGCGTTCGCGCGGGCATACAGGCTCACCTCGCACGGCGCGTCCACCGCGATCTGCACCATCTCGTCGAGCTCCCGATCGGTGAGCATGAAAATGCCGCCACCCTGGGAGACGCGATGCACGGGCACATCGAGCAAGGCGGCCTCGTCGAGCACCGCCCGCAGATATCCCGGGCCCTCCGTGCTGGGGATCTCGATCCGAAACGCCGCCCCGTCGGGGAAGGTCTTGCCCGAGTCCGGCAATCCATGCAGATCGCCCGGCGGAACCCCCATCCCCGTAAGCACGTCCCGCACCGAGGCCATGTCAGATCACGCCGTACTCACGAAACGCCACCGATACCGGCATGCCTTCGGCCAGTTTCGAGCGCACCAGGTTTTCTCCCGAGATCTTCTGCTCGGCAGCCTGGATAACGGTGTCGGCGACTCCCCGCGGGATGATCGCCACCCCGTCGTAGTCGCCCAGCACCAGATCGCCGGGGTTGACGGTGACGCCACCGCACTCGACCGGGACACCCGATGCGACCACCTCGATCCGGCCGAGTGAGTCGCTTGGGCTGATGCCCGTCGCGAACACGGGGAAACGCATCTTGATGATCGCCGGCACGTCGCGGGTGTATCCGTCGATCAGGATGCCGCGCGCACCCCGAAACGTCGCCGCCGTCGAGAGCAGCTCGCCCCACACCGATCCCACCACCGTCGAGACGACCATCACGTCGCCCGGCTCGAGCGCGTCGACGGCGTCGAGCACGCCGCGATAGTGGTCGCTCGAATCCTCGGGCACGGCATCGACCTCCACCGCCTGCACCGGCGCCGCGACCCCAACCAGCTTTGCCTCCGGGTAGACCGGGCGAATGGTCGGAGCAATCACGTTGTTGCGCACGCCGACCGCGTCCAGGCAGTCGGACACAACCGCGGGATGAAGCCGCGCGAGTCGCGTCAGCAGGTCATTAGCTGGCGTATCTGGCACTCAAACCTCCGTCAATTGAGAGAGTCGCCCCGGTGATGTAGCTGGCGTCATCGGATGCGAGATAGGCGATCAGGCTCGCGATTTCCTCGGGTTGGGCAAACCGTCCCAGTGGCAGCGATGCCATAACCCGCGAGATCGTGTCAGGGTCGTTTTGCTGGTCGACCCACTCCTGCACCAGCCGGGTGTCGACATAGCCGGGGCAGATCGCGTTGACTCGGACGTTCTTGTGCGCGTATTCGAGCGCGAGGCTGCGGCTGAGCCCCAGCAGGCCGGATTTGGCCGCGGCGTAGGGAAACATGCCGGCGATGGTCATCAGAGCGTGGATCGAGGCGATGTTGACGATCGATCCATGACCGCTCTCGACGAGCGCCGGCAACGTGTACTTGGCACACATCCAGGCCGCCTTGAGGTCGATCGCAAACACCGTGTCCCAATCGTCGGAGGTCATCTCGACCGCGTCGAAGTAGGCGTTCACGCCGGCGTTATTGACAAGCACGTCGATCCCGCCGAACCGCTCGGTGACACGGCTCACCGCAGCCGCGACCGCCGCCTCCGAGCGCAGGTCGCAGTGGACGAACAGCACCCGGTCCCCGGCGTCGGCCGCGGTGGCCGCGCGCTGCCCCTCGGTCTCGTCGATGTCGAAGAAGGCGACGTTTGCGCCCTCACTGAGAAACCGGCTGACCGACGCGCGGCCGATGCCCTGCGCGCCACCGGTGACGATCGCGGTGCGACCTTCGAGCGAAGAGTTCACGGTCCCTCCGGATTTCCGAGCGCGGCGACGTCCAGTTCGGCCTGCGCAAGCGCCTCGGTCACGCTCACCTCGCGGCGCAGGGCGCGCACGATCTGGTCGGCGATCCTGTTGCCGACCTCCATCCCGAACTGGGTCACGGGGCGCTCGCCGCGCGCCCACTGGCGCGATTGCCGAACGTGTTCGAGCAACTCGGGCCGGAACCGCTCCGCGAACCGCGTGTCGGCCATCACCGAGCTGCGCGAGACCTCCACGAACCCGCTCTTGAGCGCATCGTCGAGCACCTGCTCGGGCGCGCACAGGAACTTGGCAAGCTCCCACGCCGCCGGCTTGGAGGTCGCACCCGAGGGAATCGCATACGGCGGGCAGTACAGGCCGACGTGACGGGTGCCGAGCGGCCCGACCGGCATCAACGCCGTCCGGGTGCCCTCGGCGATGGGGCCGCCGGAGTCGTACAGGATCGACGCCTCGTTGGCGGGCTCGACGATCATCCCGGCATGACCGGCGGCGTACCACTCGGTGCAGTCGATGAACGTCATCTCCGGCGACTGCACCGGGCCGGCCCGCCACAGCAGGTCGCAGTAGTGCTCGACCGCGCCGCGCAGCTCGGGTGTGTTGAGCGTCGGGTTGCCGTCGTCGTCATACCACCGCACGCCCCACGACGGACCCCAGGTCGATCCGATGATCCAGAAGTTGAGCCCGCAGTTGGGCGCCCCACGCAGGGTGATCCCCGAGAAGTCCTCAATGCCTTCGGCGCGCACCGCCGCCTGGATCGCCACGGCGGCCTCGGTCAGCTCGTCCAGCGTCTCGGGTACCGCCACCCCGTGCTTCTCGAACAGGTCGGCGCGGTAGTAGAGGACGTTCGAGACGTCGCAGTAGGGCAGGCCATACATGCTCCCGCGGTCGCTCAGCGCCGCGACCGCCTGGGGCGTGAAGTCGTCCAGCGAGTAGTCGTCGGCGGCAATCATCTCGTCGAGCGCTGCCACATGACCCGAGCGGGCGGCCTGGATCAGGAGCAGATCGTCGACCCCCACCAGATCGAACGGCGGATCCTCGCCGGTGAAGCTTCGTTCCATCAGCTCCCACATCTCCGGGATCTTGGTGAAGGTGAGCTCCACCTCGACACCGGTCAGCTCGCGGAACCGCTCGCAGGTCGCAGGCAGGTTCTGAAAAACTCCCCAGTCCTCTTGCATCACGCGAACGCGCGTGCCTGGTTCGAACTGTCTCATCGGTGCTCCTCTGTTGTGCGGATCTGAACGTCGGATCGTTCCAGTACCTCGGGCCGCAACGCCGTGCCCAGGCCGGGGCCGGTCGGCGGCGTGATCATGCCTGCCTCGATCACCGGCAGCTCGGTCACAAGCTCGGTGTACCACCCGGTCGCAAACGCCCGCACGTGCTCTTGCAAAATCGCATTGGGAGCGTGCAACGACAGGTGCGTCCCGGCGGTATAGACGACCGGGCCGGTGCAGTCGTGGGGAGCGACCGGCCGCTCGAAGGCCTCGGCCAGTGCGGCAACCTTTCGGGCCTGGGTGATCCCGCCGACCCAGGCGAGATCGACGATCGCCACGCGCGCGCCGCCCTCGGCGATCAGGTCGCGAAACGCGGGCAAGCCCGCGAGCGTCTCGCCCACGGCCAGCGGTGTCGCGGTGGTGGCCTGCACCTCGGCCAGGGCGGCCGCGTTTGCGACCCGCACGGGGTCCTCGATCCAGTACGGCTCGAACGGCTCGAGCGCGTGCGCGATGCGACACGCCGCCGGCACGTCCCACAGCCCGTGCAGCTCGATCATGACGTCCATCTGCATGCCCACGGCCGAGCGGATCTTTCGGATCGGCTCGAGCGCCAGGTCGAGTTCTGCACCCGATATCTGGTGTCCGCCGCTGGCCTCGGCGTAGGGATCGAACGGCCAGATCTTCATGGCCGAGATGCCTTCGGAGAGCAGATCGCGGGCGAGGTCGTCGGCGTGGTTGAGAAACCCCTCGAGATCTTCGTAGGGCCCCTCGGACGTGCCGTCTGGCAGGCCCCAGTTATCGACCGACTGGTCGTAGCCGGCCCGCACGTAGCGATATCCCGCACAGGTGTTGTAGATCCGGATCGCGTCCCGCGACGCTCCGCCCAGCAGCTGGTGCAACGGCTGGCCGGCGGCCTGGCCGCACACGTCCCAAAGCGCGATGTCGATCGCCGAGGCGGCCCGCACCTCGGCTCCGCTGGAGCCACTGCCGACGTAGGTGCGAAGCTCGCTCGAGTGACGCTCGCGGTGGTGGGGATCCTTGCCCAGCAGGTAGGGCGCGATCCCGCCGTGGATATGCGCGACCACCGGATCGGCGTGAAAGAAGGTCTCGCCCAGCCCGATCAGACCATCGTCGGTATGCACCCGCACGAACACCAGGCTCGGAAACTCGGCCACCTGCACGGTGTCGATCGCGGTGATCTTCACTCCGGCGGCTCCTCGAACTGAAACAGCGAGCAGCCACCGTCGACCAGCAGCACCGAGCCGGTCATGTAGCTCGACTCGGCCGAGCACAGAAACGCGGTTGCCTGGGCAATCTGAAGCGCGGTGCCAAGCTCGCCGAGCGGAATCACGACACCCACGCGGCGGGCATAGGCCGGGTCGGTCTCGAGCTGGCGCTTGGCCAGCCCGGCGCGCACGATTCCCGGTGCGACCACGTTCACGCGGATACCCTCCGGCGCGAGTTCACGCGCCATTGTGCGGGCGAGCATACGCACGCCCGCCTTCGACACCGAGTAGGCCGAGATGTCGGGCCAGGGCACCTCGCCCACCCACGACCCGGTGAAGATGATCCGCCCCGGCCGCTTGCGCTCGACCATCAGCCGCGCGGCCGATTGCCCGACGTTGAAGCACCCGGTCAGATTGATGTCCAGATGCGCCTCCCATTGCCCGGAGGTGACCTCCAGAAACGGTGCCGAGTCGACGATGCCGGCGTTACCGATGGCGATGTCGAGTGGATCGATCGCCGCCAGCACCGCGTCGATCTGCTCCCGATCGGTGACGTCAGCCTGCCGGTAACTGGCGATGCCGCCGGCGGCGACCCGCTCGAGGCTGTCGGCCGCGTCGATCGGGCTGAGCCGATCGATGAGTGTGACCGCCGCTCCGCGGCGAGCGAGTTCCTCACCCATCGCACTGCCGATGTCACCGGCCCCACCGGTCACGGCGATCGCGAGTCCTTCCAGGTCCCGCCGAGCTCCAGTGTTCATGCCATACCCCATCAGTCGGTGGGTGATCCGATGGCCCCGCGAGCCATCTGCGCTCGCGGGGCCACCGTGTGTCGCCGGTTGGTTAGATCGCCGCTCGGTGAGTCAGCTCGTCGGGGGACTCGAGCCGCTCGTGGGCGGACTGGCCGGCCTTCTTGAGCCAACCCTCGTTGCCGGTGCGGCTCGCGTAGATCATCACGACCAGGCCGATGACGATCCAGCCGAGCACGACCCAGAACGGGTAGTCATTGAACGTCTGGGGATGCAGGAGGTGCGCACCCTCGATGTTCTTGAACGCCACCCACAGCAACGCGAGGGTGGTTGCCAACGGCAGGAGGAAGTGCATGAACACGTTGAAGTCCTGGCGCCGTTCCTTGTAATAGAACAGGAACGCCCCGAGGTTACCCATCGAGTACACCAGCACCAGACCCAGCGTCTGACAGACACCGATGAAGCCGAAGGCTCCGATCGGGCCGAACCACGAACCGACTCCCAGCCCGATGCCGAGGGTGACCGCGGTCATCAGCCAGATCGCATTCCACGGCGTCTTGTACTTGGGGTGCACCTTTGCGAGTACCGATGGCAAGGCGCCCGCCCGGCCCATGCTGAAGAGCACACGGGTGGTCGCGTTTTGGATCGCGATCGATACCGCCAGGGAGGAGTTCACCACTGCGAACAGCACCAGCAGCCAGCCCCAGCCCCACAGACGGCGGGCGAGGTCGAAGATCTGGTCGGCGGAGGTGAACTTGCCGGCCGTGACACCGTCGGTGCCGAACCCGACCAGCACGCCCCAGTTGACGATCACGTAGAAGATCGAGATGAAGACCACCGAGCCGATGATGCCGATGGGCACGTTTCGGCGTGGATTCTCGGTCTCCTCAGCCATCGGAGCCACCGATTCGAAGCCTGACAACGCCAGGATCGTGAACACAACGCCCAGGTAGAGGCCGTTGGCGCTCGGAATATTGCCCGGGTTGAACGACGAGAAGTTGACGCCACCGTCGCCCGGTGAGAGCAGGCCCGAGATGGCAAGCGCGAGGAAGACGACGACCTCGAGACCACCCAGGAACAGCATCGCCTTGGCTGACAGGGCGACTCCGAACATGGTGAACGCCGTCACGATCACGACGAGCACGATGAAGATCAGGTACCAGTTGATCGACCAGCCGTACTGCGAGTTGAGCGTGTCACGCAGAAGCGCGGCGGTGAATGCACATACCGCGCCGACCGCCACTGGGTCGTACAGGAAGTAGATCCAGGTTGTCAGCCAGCCGGCGCGAGCGCCGACGGTGCGGCTGACATAGGTGAAGTAGCCGCCCGCGCTGGTGATGTGCTTTGCCAGCTGGGTGAGGACAATCGCCACGCCGAGACAGATCACTCCGCCGATCAGATACGCGATCGGAGCTGTGAGCCCGGCGAAGCTCACGATAAATGCCAATCCAAGAAGTATGTTCAACCCGGGAGCAATATGGGTCACTGCCTGGATCATCACTCCCATCAAACCGAGCGCTCCGGCTTGGAGCTCGGTGTCGGCGACCACGACCTCACCTTCACGTGGTGAGATCTCGGCTTCGCTTCCACCGGGGTCCGAATCGGACATGACAACCCTCCTTGATTCTCGTTAAGACGTCGAAAGATCTCGGTTCAAACGCTCGAACCGGCGGTATCGCCACTGGGATTACGAACCCATCCCAAAGCCCCTCCCAAAGCCAGTTCGGAGGCCACGAGTGGCTCTCGTTCTACGGGAAAAATCAATCTGGTACGATGGCATACAGGCGCCAACGTAAACCAGGCGACCATGCTTTGTCAAGGGCTCTGCCGGGGCCCCGACCACCAGTGACGGAGGACGGATGAGCGCAGCACGCGAGACCCGCAGAGCACAATTGGCTGACGTCGGCCGTCCCCCACTGCCGGTGCCCGACGGTGAGCGACCGGCCATCTCCAAGGCGGAGTACGAAGCCCGCATCGCGGCTCTCGAGGCGGCCGCCTCCGACGTGGATGCCGTGGTCGTCTACGCCGACCGCGAACACATCGCGAGCATGATCTACCTGTGCAACTTCGACGTCCGCTTCGAAGAGGCGCTGCTGGTGCTCGCCAACGGCCGCCGGACGCTGATCGTCGGCAAGGAAGGCGTCGGCTACGCACCGGTATCGCCACTCGATCTCGACGTCGTGTGCGCCGCCGGCCTCAGCCTGATGGGCATCGATCGCAGCGGATTTCCAACCGTGTCACAGGCGCTCGTCGATGCCGGAGTCAAGCCCGGGAGCCGCGTGGGCGTGGTCGGCTGGAAGTCGGTCGCCGCGTCTGAGTGGAGCGGCCGCTTCCCCGCGATCTACGCCCCGTCGTTCATCGTCGACACCCTGCGAGAGATCGCCGGCGGTACCGACCGGGTGGTGGACATCACCGACATCATGACCAACCCCGCGCACGGTCACCGCGCCATCAACTCGGCCGACCAGATCGCATTCTTCGAGTGGGGCACAACTCGCGCCTCTTCGTGGGTGATGACCGGGATCGACGCCGCCGCGCCGGGAGTCCGCGAACGCGAACTGTTCGAAGCGATGCCCTGGGGTGGCGAGCCAATGCCGTTCCACGCGTGTGTCCCCTCCGGCGACACGGTCCAGTGGGGGCTTCGCAGCTCGTCGGCTCGGCGGATGGAACTCGGAGATGCCAGCGTTCTGTGCATCGGCCTGTGGGGCGCCAACTGCGCCCGCGGCGGCCTACTGGCGGCATCGTCGGACGACCTTCCGTCCCGCAGCGACGGCTATATCGAGCGGCTGGTGGCGCCCTACTGGCTGTCGATGGTCGCCTGGTACGAGCAGCTGGCCGTCGGAGTGCCGGGTGGCGACGTGTACGCCGCCGTGCACTCGAGCCTGGCCGACGCCGAGTTTGAGCCCGCGCTCAACCCCGGCCACCTGATCTCCTACGAGGAGTGGATGAACTCGCCGATCCGCGACGGGTCGGAGGATCTGATCGCAAGCGGCATGGTGATCCAATCCGACATCATCCCAACCGGAATCCGGCCCGGCTGGACGACCAACTGCGAGGACACCGTCGTCATCGCCGACGCCAACCTGCGCGGTGAGCTGGCCGAGCGCCACCCGGAGCTGTGGGCGCGGGTGCAGGGCACCCGGGCATACATCGCCACCCTCGGTGTCGAGCTCAGCGAGGACGTGCTGCCGATCTCGACCACCGCACTTCATCTCCAGCCGTTTTGGCTCAGCTCGAACCTGGCCATGGCCGTCCGGTGAGCGGTCTGCGAAGCGCCAACTGGTTTGGTGGAGACGAGCACTACTCGTTCATCCACCGCTCGTGGATGAAGTCGCAGGGCTTCGCCGCCGACGTCTTCGACGGCAAGCCCGTGATCGGCATCTGTAACTCGTGGAGCGAGCTCACCAACTGCAACGCCCACCTGCGGCTGGTGGCCGAGGCCGTCAAGCGCGGGGTGTGGGAGGCGGGCGGCCTGCCGCTCGAGTTCCCGACGATCTCGCTGGGCGAGCCGTTCATGAAGCCGACCACGATGATGTACCGAAACCTGATGGCGATGGATGTCGAGGAGAGCCTGCGGGCAAATCCCGTCGATGGCGTCGTGCTCCTGTGTGGGTGTGACAAAACCACCCCGGCCCAGCTGATGGGTGCGGCCAGCGCTGACATCCCCGCGATCATGGTCACCGGCGGCCCGATGCTGAAGGGCCGCTGGCGCGACGAGGAGATCGGGTCGGGAACCGACGCGTTTCGGCTGCTCGACCTCAAACGCCAGGGAAAGATCACCGACGAGGAGATGACCGAGATCGAGGGCTGCCTGTCGCGCAGCGCCGGTCACTGCATGGTGATGGGTACCGCCAGCACCATGACCAGCATCGCCGAGGCGCTGGGCATGACGCTCACCGGCTCGGCCGCGATCCCCGCCCCCGACTCGCGCCGCTACGAGCTCGCCCATCGCAGTGGCCGCCGCGCCGTGGAGCTGGCACTCGAGGGCGTGCGCCCATCCTCGATCATGACCGAGGCCGCGTTCCACAATGCGATGCGGGTGAACGCCGCCATCGGCGGCTCGACCAATGCGGTGATCCATCTGGTCGCGCTGGCCAACCGGCTGGGGGTCAAGTTCGAGCTGGAGCAGTTCGACGAGATCGCCCGAACGACGCCGTACCTGGTCAACGTCAAGCCGTCGGGCGAGTATCTGATGGAAGACTTCTATTACGCGGGAGGGGTGCCGGCGGTGATGCGGGAGCTGGGCGAGCTGCTCGAGACCTCCGCACCGACGGTGACCGGAAAGACCGTCGCCGAGAACGTCGCGTCGGCCACTGTCCATAACCGCGACGTGATCCGACCGGTCGATGACCCGCTTCGGGCCGAGGGCGGCACCGTCGTTCTGCGCGGGAACCTTGCCCCGCGCGGCGCGGTGTTGAAGACGACCGCCGCATCGGAGCACCTGCTCAGCCACACCGGCCGCGCGCTTGTCTTCTCTGATCGCACCGAGCTGCTCGACCACATCGACGATCCCGACCTCGATGTCGACGCCGACACGGTGTTGGTGCTCCAAAACGCCGGCCCGCGGGGTGCCCCCGGCATGCCCGAGTGGGGCCAGCTGCCGATTCCAGCAAAGCTCTTGGCCGCCGGGATAACCGACATGGTGCGGATCTCGGATGCGCGCATGAGCGGCACCTCGTATGGCACGGTCGTGTTGCACGTCGCGCCGGAATCGGCGGTCGGCGGCCCGCTGGCAGCCGTTCGCACCGGGGACGAGATCCGGCTGGACGTGGCCTCACGGACACTCGATCTGCTGGTGCCCGCCGAGGAGATCGCTCGCCGGCTCGACGAGTGGGAGCCGCCAAAACAGATCTACAGCCGTGGCTACGGACGGTTGTTCCTCGAGCACGTAACCCAGGCCGACGAGGGCTGTGACTTCGACTTCCTGGTCGGTGACGGGGTCGAGAGCCGCGATATCGGCGCCGAGTATGCGAGGATCGGACACTCATGATCATGCAGGGCAAAAACGCACTGGTGACCGGCTCGTCACGCGGGGTCGGCGCCGCGGTCGCCGAGGTGCTGGCCGAGCAGGGCGCGCACGTGATCTGCCACGGCCGCACCGAGCAATCGGCTCGAACAACGGCCGATCGGATCGGCGGCTCGGCGGTGTGGGGCGAGCTCGACACGGTCGATTCGGTGCGGGCGATCGCGCGCCAGGTGCTCGACCAGGTCGACGAGCTGCACGCACTCGTCCACAGCGCCGCGACCCTCGAGGTCGATACGCTGGCCGACGTCACCGACGAGCACCTCGACAGCTCGTTTGCCGTCAACGTCAAGGCGCCGATCTTCCTGACCCAGGCGCTGCTCGAGCCGCTTCGCCGTGCCCGCGCCCGGATCGTCGTGGTCTCCTCGACCGAGGGCCAGCTCGCGCGGGGGATGCCCGGCGGCTCGCTGTCCTACCGGGTCTCGAAGACGGCGGTACACGCGTTTGTGTCCAATGCCGCCGCCGAGCTCTCGGCTGACGGCATCACGGTCAACGCCGTTCACCCCGGCTGGGTCAAGACCGACATGGGCGGCGGTAGCGCCGTGATCACGCCGCGCGAGGCCGGTGAGAACGTCGCCTGGCTGGCGAGCTTCCCCGAGGCGGGGCCCAACGGCCGGTACTACTTTGAGCGCCGCGAAATTCCCTGGTAGGTCAGCCCGCGAACCGGGAGGCCTGGAGACCGCGCGCGCCGGTGGAGGCTTTGAACAGGCCGCCGGCCTGAGTGGCCGCGGCCTCCGCCGGATCGACTCCAATCGAGGCGGTGGTGATGTAGAGATCGGCCAGCCCGGGGCCGCCAAACGAGCAGCTCGTCACCTGGGCGGCCGGGACGTCGATCACTGCCAGAAGATCGCCGCTCGGCGAGTAGCGGCGTACCGCGCTTCCACCCCAAAACGCCACCCACAGACAGCCGTCGGAATCGACCGTCATGCCGTCGGGCGCGTCGTCCGGCGTTCCGGCGTCGAACAGGTCACGGCGGCGCGATGCCTCTCCCGTGATCGGGTCGAAGTCCATCACGCTGACTTTGCAGTCGACCGTGTCGATGTAATACATCGCTGTCCCCGGCGGCGACCAGCCAAGGCCGTTGGAGATGGTGATTCCCGACAGTACCGAGCGCACCGACAGGTCGTTGTCCAGGACGTACAGCGATCCGCTCGGGTCGGTCTCCGAGTAGGCCATGCTGCCGGCCCAGAACCGCCCGGTGGGGTCGCACTTGCCGTCGTTCATGCGGTTCGCGTCGCTCCCGCCTTCGGGCTCGGCGATGGTTTCGACCTCGGCGACTCCCCCCGCCATCGAGACGAACGCGAACCCGTTGAGGGTGGCCGCCACCAGCCCACCCTGCTCCCTGACGGCGACGGCGGTCACGCCCCCGTCGACGGTGACGGCGATATCGGTACCGGTGCGGGGGTCGAACCGGTGGATCTCGTTGGTGTCGATGTCGACCCACAGGAGGCCCTGGTGCTCGGCATCCCAGATCGGCCCTTCGCCGAGCGACGCGCGAGCGTCGAGCACGAGTTCGCAGGGGATGTGGACGGGTGATGCCATGGGCTTCGAAGTGACCATATCTGATTCGCAGACACACGCTGCAGGAGGAGTTGCACAATGAAGACGAGCCTGGGAATCTGGGCGTTCGGACCGATGGTGACCCGCTTTGTACCCGGTGGCTATCAGCCCGAGTACGCCGCCGAGACCACGGCCGGACACGTGGCGCGGGCGGTCGCCGGCCTCGGTGACCTGATCGACGACTACGAGTTTCACTACCCGCAGGAGCTCAATCGCGAAAACCTCGCCGAGGTGCAGGAGGCGCTGGCCGGGCACGGCATCTACGCCGTCGCGTTGGGCACGCATCTCAATCCGCGTAACGGCAAGGGTGCGCTGTCGTCACCCGACGACAGCATCCGCGACGCGGCTATCGCCGAGGCGCTGGAGGGTGCCGACCTGGCTGCCGAGCTGGGCGCCCAGCTGATCCTGTGGCCGGGCATCGAGGGCTACAACTATCCCTTCCAGACTCCGTATCGCGAGGCCTGGAAGCGCTTCATCGACGGCGTCGAGGTGATCGCACGCCGCTGCGACGAGCGCGGGATCAAGCTCTTTCTCGAGCACAAGAACTCCGAGCCGGCGATGAAGATCCACATGCAGAACATCGGGATGACGCTGCATGTGATCCACACGCTGCGCGCGCGGGGCGTCACCAACGTGCAGGTGAACATGGACTGGCAGCACCTGTTGATGAACGGCGAGAACCTGGCCGAGTACGCGGCGCTGCTCGACGCCGAAGGGCTGCTCGGCCACCAGCATGCCAACTCGGGCTGGGGCACGTTCGACGACGACAACATGGTCGGCACGACGGCGTTCATGGAGACGATCGAGCTGGCTGTGGAGCTGCGCCGAGCCGGGTATGGCGATCACGGTGAGCGGCTCGGCTTCGACCTCTATCCGTACACCGAGAACCAGGTCGATGCGGTGCGGCGGTCGGTGATCCAGTGGCGATTCATCGAAAAGATCGCGGCCCGGATCGACGAGGCCGCCCTGGCCGAAGCCCAGCAGCGCAAGGACGCGGTGGCGGCCTACACCCTCGTCTACACCGCACTCGGGGGTGAATAGCGCTCCCCAGATTATTCACCGCAGGTGAATAATCTGTGCCTGGCTCCAATTACTTCACGCAGTGAATAATTGGTGCCTGGCACTTTACGCTCGCCAGCCCACCAGAGACGGGCCTCGATCGCCGAACACGAGGGAGCCAGGCACCCTCTATTCACCTCCGGTGAATAACGGTGCCAGGCACCGTTATTCACCGCGGTACGGGGCGAGCAGCTGTTCCAGTTGCTCGGCGACGCGGCGCACCGCGTCGGGGTCGTCGCCCGCCAGTGCACCACCCAGGCCAACCGCGACGGCGCCGTTCTTGAGGTATTCGGCGGCGGTCTCGACCGCGATCCCCCCGGTCGGCACCATTCGCAGATGCGGGTAGGGCGCGAGCAGGTCGCGCAGGTAGCGCGGCCCCAGCGCCCCCGCGGGGAAGACCTTGACCAGGTCGGCTCCCTGCTCGACCGCGGTCACGATCTCGGTGGGCGAGAAGGCGCCGGGGATGTACAGCCGGTCGGCGCCGGTTGCCACCGCCAGCACCCGGGCCGAGAACGTCGGTGCGACCAGGAATGACGCGCCCGCCTCGAGCGCCTGCGCCGCCAGGTCGGGTGCGGTCACGGTGCCCGCGCCGAGCAGCACACCCTCGGGCAGATTCCTGGCGTACGAGCGGATCAGTTCGACCGCCGAGGGCGTCGTGAAGCTGACCTCGATCACGCGCACGTTGGCCGCGATCAGCCCGTCGATGGTGCGCACCGCGGCTTCTCGCGACTCGCCGCGGATGATCGCAACCAGCCGTTCCGACTCGATAACGGACAGTGCGGTGGCGCGGTCGATCATCGGTCGAGCTCCCTCTGGTTGGTGATCACGGCATGAACCTCGCTGGCGGTGAACGGAGAGTGGTCACCAAACACCGTGGTCTTGAGGGCGGCAAGGGCACACCCGAACCGCAGCGCGTCGGCGTCGCCCATGTCCTCGAGCAGTCCGTAGACGAGTCCGGCCAGGAAGGCATCTCCGGCGCCGATGCGGTCGACGACAACCGACGGGAACGCCGCTGCTTCGATCACGTCTCCCGACGCGGTGCGCGCGATCGCGCCGGCCGCGCCGCGGGTGACCACCACCAGCTTTGCCCCACTCGCGTAAGCCGCCGCGAACTCGGTGAGCGCGGCGTGAATGTCGTCGGTTGGGATGTCGAACACCACCGGCAGGTCGGCGCTGCTCACAACCGCGACCGTGGCGTGCTCGAGCAGTTCGGTCATCGCGGTGCGGGCGGCCTGCGCACTCCACAGCCGGGCGCGGTGGTTGACGTCGATCACAACCGCGGCGCCTGCCGCCGTCGCGGCCCGCGCGAACTCGAGCGCCACCGACGCACAGTGCCTGGAGAGGGCCGGTGTGATGCCCGATACCACGGCGAATCGGGCGTGCTCCAAGACCTGGGGCTCAAAGCTCGCGTGCAGGCTGAATGCACTGCCCGAACGGTCGTAGACAACCGTCGTCGGACGGGGGGACGATCCGAACTCCACGAAGTAGAGCCCGACGCGGCCAGTTTCGGTCAGGGCCACGCCACTCGTGTCGACACCCACCGCCGTGAGGTCGTCACGAATCTTTCGGCCGAGCGCGTTGTCGGGCAACGCACTCACCCACGCGGTCGCCACGCCGAGGTTTGCAAGGGCCACCGCGACGTTTGATTCGGCCCCGCCGATCTGGACGTCGAGCGTGCGCGCGAGCCCGAGCCGGGCCGTCGACGGTGTGGACAGCCGCAACATCGCCTCGCCCAACGTGACGACGGAGGCATGGTTGGGGTACAGTCGAGACGGCACAGCGTATGCCATCCTACCGGTGATGGGTGAGATGTCGTCTTTTCAACGCGTCAAGCGAGAGCCGAAGCTCTCGGACAAGGTTGCGACCCTGCTGCTCGAGCGGATCACGAGCGGCGAGCTGACGCCCGGCGAGAAGCTGCCGTCCGAGCGGGATCTTGGCCTCCAGCTGGGAGTCTCGCGCACCGTCATTCGTGAGGCGGTGCGGGTGCTCGTGGCCAAGGGGGTCATAGACGCGCGCAGCGGCAGCGGCCTGCACGTCGCCACCGTCGAGGCGTCGGCGGTGTCAGAGCAGATGAACCTGTTTTTGATGGGGCGAAACCTGAACGGCTACGAGGACATCCACGAGGTGAGGGTGGTGGTCGAGGTGCACGTCGCCGGCCTCGCCGCCGAGATGGCCACCGCCGAGGATGTGGCCCGCATGTCGGAGGTATGTGAGCTGCTCACGACCCAGCTCGATGACGTCGAGGCGGCTTCGCGGTCGGACGTGGAGTTTCATCGAGCGATTGCCCAGACCAGCCACAACCCGCTGTTTCTGATCGTGCTCGACTCGATCGGCGATGTGATGCTCGACATCCGCCGAACGACGCTTCGCATTCCCGGGCGGCTCGAGGCCGGGCTGGTCGCCCACCGCCGGATCCTCAAGCGGATCGAAAAACACGATGTGAAGGGGGCGCGAGAAGAGATGCGCTTACACCTGGCAGACGCTGAGCTCGCGTGGCACAAGCTCGACCACACGACGGAGGACGCGTGAGCACCGATCGGGGGCGAGTGCTGCTGGCCGGCGAGACCTGGTTCAACCTCACGGTCGCCCAGAAGGGGTTTTCGACCTATGGCACCGGTGTGTACGAGGAGGGTGGAATCGAGCTGATCTCGGCTCTCGAGAGCCGAGGCTGGGCGGTCGACCACATCTCGAACCACACCGCCACCGAGCGGTTTCCGCTGACGACCGAGGATCTCGATGACTACGCCGTCGTGATCCTTTCGGACATCGGCGTCGACACGCTGCTGCTGCACCCCGAGACGATGGCGGGGATTCGCCGCCCCGACCGGCTGCTGGCGCTCGAGCGTTGGGTCAACGGCGGCGGCGCCCTGCTGATGGTCGGCGGCTACATGTCGTTCTCGGGCATCGACGGCAAGGCCCGCTACCAGCGAACGCCGATCGAGCGCACGCTGCCGGTGACGATGCTCGGCTTCGACGATCGGGCCGAGGCGCCCGAGGGGGTCACGCCGACCGCTTCGGCTCCGGATCATCCGATCCTGGCCGGCATCCCGTCAGCGTGGCCGCACTTTCTTGGCTACAACCGCGTCGCTGCCCGCGATGGCGAGGTCGTGCTCACCTTCGACGAGGATCCGCTGCTGGTCGTGGCTGAGCGCGGCTCGGGCCGATCGGCCGCGTTCACCTCCGACTGCGCTCCCCATTGGGGCAGCCCGGAGTTCATGGCCTGGGAGGGCTACACCGACTTTTGGGACAACCTGATCGGTTGGCTGGCCCGCGCCTGAGCGGGTGAATAACGGTGCCTGGCACCGTTATTCACCCGCGGAGTGCCTAGAACTTGAACCCGGACGCACTGCCTGCCGGCGAGTTGACGACCACGATGCCCGAGGGGCCAGCCAACGGCAGGTAGATCAGCGAGTCCGATGCGATGGTGAACGAGACCGGAACCCCGCCGATGGTGACCCGTGTCACGGAGGACAGGCCGGAACCCTGGATCGTGCGGTAGCCGGAGACAAACGCCTGAGAGATCCCCAAGATGAATGGGGGTGGGCCGACCGCGAACGCGACGGGGAGGGTGTAGGTGGTCCCGTCATAGAGCGTGAAGGTGATCGGCCCCGACGTCGCCCCCTGAGGAACAACGAAGCCGAAGCCGACTGACCCAAACAGGGGGATAACGCCCACCCCAACACCGTTGAGGGTGGCCGACCGCACCGGCGTGATCAGCGGCAACCACGTATGCACCAGGATCAGATCGCCAGGCGCGCCCGACGTGGCTGAGATCCCCGAAAACCACGAGGGCGGGGCCGCCACCATGAAGCTCGGGGAGACGGTGCTGCCACTGGGTGTGGTGATCGTGACGGGGCCGCTGGTTGCCCCGTTGGGCACGGTCGCGGTGATCTGGGTCGCCGAGTCGACCGTGAATGTCGCCTGCACGCCCCCAAACTGGACCCCGTTCACGCCCATCACACCGATGGCTGCAAAGCCGGTACCGGTGATGACAACCTTGGTGCCGGGAACGCCTGTGGCGGGACTGAGCCCGGTCACGGTCGGCCCCGGCACGGTCACGGTGTAGCTCGACGAGGTCGTCGCCACCCCCGCCGGAGTCGTAACGCGGATGACACCCGAAACCGCGCCAGCCGGCACGGTCGCGGTGATCTGCGAATCGGAGTCGACCGTATAGGTCGAAGCGACACCGCCAAACTGAACACTGGTCGCAGCGGTGAACCCGGTGCCCGAGATCACGACCTTGGTGCCAACCGGGCCACTGATCGGAGCAAACCCGGTCGTGGTCGGCGCCGGCTGAATCACCGTAAACATCGACCCAGACTGCACCGCACCCGCCCCAGTCGCCACCCGCACATAGCCCGAAGCCGCTCCCACTGGCACAGTGGCGGTGATCTGCGTCGCCGAGTTCACGGCGAACACGGACTCAGCCCCGCCGAACCGAACGCTGTTTGCACCCGTAAACCCGCTGCCCTTGATCACAACCGTCGCACCCACCAGGCCAGTCGCAGGCGAAAAGCCGGTGATGGTCGGCGCCGCCGCCTTGGTCACCGTGAACATCGAAGACGACTGCACCGCACCAGCGGAGTTCGCGATCCGGATCTTCCCGGACAGCGCACCCGCGGGGACGGTCGCCGTGATCTGCGTCGCCGAATCAACCGTATAGGTCGCCTCCACGCCACCAAACTGGACACTCGAAACTCCGGCGAAACCGGTACCAGTGATCACGACCTTCGTGCCAACCAGGCCACTGGTCGGCGAAAACCCGGTCGTCGTCGGCGCCACCGTTTTGGTCACCGTAAACGAGGTGGATGACTGGGCCGCACCGGCCGTGGTCGCCACCCGCACCTTGCCGGTCGTCGCCCCGGCCGGGACCGTCGCCGTGATCTGGGTCGCCGAGTTGACCGTGTAGACGGCTTCTTTACCGGCAAACTGGACGCTGGTCGCAGCTGTGAAGGCCGTGCCTGTGACCACGACCTTCGTGCCGACCGGCCCACTCGCCGGGCTAAACGACGTCACCTTCGGCGCCGCCACCACCGCCGCCGACCCCACCGACAACCCCAAAACGCTGACCAGGATCGCGGCTAGTAGGGCCGCAACCCCCATTCGATTCCTGACTGACACTGCTCGACCTCGATTCCCATATAGACAGAGTCTCATGAGAGTACGAGTTTAAAGTAGTATCGTCAAATCTTGTAACTCGATGTTAATACCGCAAGTGAAAAATACTCACTCGCGATCCGGCTGGAGCCGGACGAGCACGACGTCGGCGGTGGGCCGGCTCTCGACCAGCTTCAGGCTCTGGGCGGTGTCGCGCTCCTCGAACAGGCGCTTGCCGCTGCCGAGCAGGATCGGAAACACCATCAGCCGGTACTCGTCCACCAGGTCGTGCTCGGTCAGCGTGTGGACGAGCCGGGCGCTGCCGGCGACCAGCAGGTCGCCGCTGGTGTCGTCGCGGAGCTTTCGCAGCTCATCGACCACGTCGCCCGACACCACGGTTGAGTTCGTCCAGTCGGCCGAGTCCAGGGTATTGGAGATCACGAACTTCGGCATGGTGTTCATCTTGTCGGCGAATCCGACCTCGTCGGTGCGTCCCGGCCAGGCCTGGGCAAAGCCCTGATAGGTGACGCGGCCCAGCAGCATGGCCTCGCTGTCCATCACCTCGTCGAGCTTGAACTTGTCGCCCTCGGCGCCGCGCTCGAACTTGAACGCCCAACCGCCGCGGTCATAGCTCTCCGCGCCGCCGGGATCCTCCATGATCCCGTCCAGCGACACGAACTCGGAGACAACGATTCTTCCCATCAGTGAACCTCCTGCAGCGTCTGATCGACCTCGTCCGGCTCCAGCTCCGGTTCGGGATGACCCGGCGGAGGCGCGACGTGATCACGGAGGAACACCGCCGCAATCGTGGCCGCGATGGCCGCGAAGATCCCGCCGACAAGGAGCGCGGCGTCGTAGCCGCCGTTGAGCGACTCGAGTTGGCTATGGCCGGAGGCCAGCAGTGACTCGGTGCGCGATGAGGCAAGGCTCGCCAGCACGGCCAGTCCGAGCGCGCCGCCCATCATGAACGCCGTGTTGACCACTCCGGATGCAAGCCCGGACTCCTCGGGCTTCACGTCGCTCATCGCCGCCAAAAGCATCGGGTTGAACGCAAGGCCGGCGCCGATTCCGAGCAACACCATGCTCGGCAGCACATCGCGCACGAAGCTGCCGTCGACGGGAGCCCGCGAGAGGATCACGAGGCCGAGCGCGGCCAGCGTGAGCCCGAAGGCCAGCGGCCGGCGAACGCCGAAGCGCATCACGACCTTGGCCGAGAGCCCGATCGAGAAGCCACCCATGATCAGGTTGGCCGGAAGAAACGCAAGTCCGACGTCGAGCGGCTTGTAGCCCAGCACGAGCTGCAGGTAGAGCGCCGACATGAAGAACCACGCGAACATGGCCGCCGCCCACAGCACACCCACGATGTTGGCGGTTGCCACGTTTCGCAGCCGGAACAGCCCCAGCGGCACCAGCGGCGAAGAGACACGCGACTCGAGGAAGATGAAGATCCCCATCAGTGCCACGGCCAGCCCGAGCAGGCCGAGCGTCTGCACCGACCCCCACCCCGCCTGGTTTCCGTTCACGATCGCATACACCGCGATCATCAACGAGGCCGTCACGGTGATCGCTCCGGCGACGTCGAGACGGCCGCCGGCACTACCCCGCGCCGCGGGCAGGAGCCGAAGCGACAGCGCGACCACGACGGCGCCGATCGGGATGTTGACGAGAAAGATCCAGTGCCAGTTGAGCACGTCGGTCAGCACCCCGCCGAGCACCACGCCGATGCTGCCGCCGCCGGCGGCGACAAAGCCGAAGATGCCCATCGCCTTGGCCCGCTCGGCCGGCTCGGTGAAGAGCGTCATCATCAGCGACAGGGCGACGGCCGAGGCCACCGCGCCACCCAGCCCCTGCACGGCGCGCGCGGTGATCAGCATCCCCTGGGTCGTGGCCAGGCCGCAGCACAGCGACGAGATGGTGAACAGGGTGATGCCACACAGAAACAGGCGGCGGTTTCCGTACAGGTCGCCCAATCGGCCACCCAGCAGCAGGAAGCCGCCGAACGTCAGCATGTAGGCGTTGACCACCCACGCCAGCGAGGTCGAAGAGAAGCCGAGATCCTCACGGATCGATGGCAGTGCCACGTTCACGATCGTCGAGTCCAGCACGATCATCAGCGTGCCCAGGCACAGGACGATCAGCGCCATCCAGCGTGTTCGGGCGTCGGTCGTCGTCATCGCTCTCTCCTCCTTCGGGTACTCATTGCCCATAAGACCCCGGCCGCTTCGAAAACTCATCGCACATCACAAAAAGCGGCGCGGATCGATGTGGGCACCTAGGATGTCGTGGGTATGTGGGGTGCACGGTAGCGGCGAGAGGAGACCCGAGTGACCGAACTCAAAACGGCAAGTGCGTTGGACGAAAACCTGCTCGAGCAACACCGCGTGGAGCTCACCGGCTTCTGTTACCGGATGCTGGGATCGGCCTTCGAAGCCGAGGACGCGGTGCAGGAGACGATGATCCGTGCCTGGCGGAGCTACGACCGGTTCGAGGGCCGTTCGGCGCTGCGCTCGTGGCTCTACCGGATCGCCACCAACGTGTGCCTGGACATGCTGGACAACCGCAAGCGCCGGGCGATGCCGATGGATTTCGGCGAGTCCGGAAATCCCCACGGCCCGCTGCCGCCCGCCCCTCCCGAGGTGCGCTGGCTGCAGCCGATTCCCGACGGCCGGGTGCTGCCCACCGACGGCGACCCGGCTGAGCTGGCAGCATCCAAAGAGACGATCCGGCTGGCGTTCGTGGCAGCGCTCCAGCACCTGCCGGCACGCCAGCGCGCGGTCTTGATCCTGCGCGACGTGCTGCGCTGGAAGGCGTCGGAGGTCGCCGAACTGCTTGATACGAGCGTCGTCTCGGTCAACAGCGCGCTCCAGCGCGCCCGCACGGCACTCTCCGAGCGCGAGCTGACGCCGGCCGATCCCATCGCTCCGATGGACGACGAGCAGAAAGCGCTGTTGGCCCGCTACGTCGAGGCGTTCGAGGCCTACGACATGGACGCGCTCACCTCACTGCTGCACGAGGACGCGATTCAGTCGATGCCGCCGTACGACCTGTGGCTGCGCGGCCGCGACGACATCATCACCTGGTGGTTCGGGCTCGGCGCGGGCTGTCGCGGTTCGCGGCTGATCCCGACGGTCGCCAACAACCTGCCGGCGTTCGGCCAGTACCGGCCGAGCGGCCCGGGCGGCTCGTTCGAGCCGTGGTCGCTCCAGGTGCTCGAGATCTCCGACGACAAGGTGGTCGGTTTCACGGCGTTTCTCGAGACCGACACGCTGTTCCCGCTGTTCGGGCTGCCTCAGGTGCCGCCGCCGAGGACGTGATCGACGCCCAGCAGCTCGATCAGCTCGACCAGCCGGGGCGGCGGATTCTGCACCCGGATCTGGTCGCCGCCACGGCGCGCGATCAGCTGGAGCCGCAGGAGCGCGTCGAGCAGCGCCACGTCCGCGGATTCGATCCCGCTCAGATCGCACACGTAGTCCATGACAGAGATGAGACTCGGGTGAGCCCGAGAACTCATCGCACCGAAAGGAGTCCGACATGGGACAACCGGTTGTGCACTTCGAAATCATCGCCCGTGATCCCGACCTCATCCGAACCTATTACCACGACCTGTTCGGCTGGGAGTACGACTCCGACAACCAGGTGAACTACTCGATCGTGACCCGCGACCAGTCCGAACCGGGGATCGGCGGCGGCATCGGCGAGGCGCCCGAGGGATACTCGGGTCATGCCACCTTCTACGTCGAGGTGCCCGATGTCGAGGCCGCGCTGGCCAAGGCAGAGAATCTCGGCGGCAAGCGCATGATGGGGCCCGACAAGGTGATGGAGGGCGTCGAGATCGGCCTCTTCGTCGACCCGGAGGGGCGCACGCTGGGCGTCGTGAAGTCGGGCTAGCCCCGGCGGGTCAGCCGGCGTGGCATTCGGCATCGATGCACAGGCGCGAGCGATCCCGCGTCAGGCACACGAGGCCGACATACGTGGTCTGATCCTCGCCGAGCACGACCAGCCGGCGACCGCCATCCTCGTCGAGCGCCGGTAGCGCGTCGCCGACCGGCGTCGAGGCGATGGCCGTCGGTGGCCGGCGGCCGGCGTAGGCGGTGATCGGCTCGGCGTCTTGTGCGTCGGCGATGTCGTCGCGAGCGACCGCACCCACGTAGGCGGTGCCGTCGAGCACCGGAATCAGCTGCACCGAGCTTGACTCGAACATCTGCCGGGCTTTGCCGACGGTGTCCCCGACCGAGAGCTCCTTCCCGCGCACCGTGATGGTGCTGGAGATCGGCCGCTCGGCGAGGTCAGCGATATCGGCATGAACGATGCTCACGACCGAAGGATAGCCCGTGTAATGTCCCTCGCATGGACCCCCGCCCGCCAGTCCCGCCGTTCACAGAGGAGACCGCGCGCAAGAAGGTGCAGGCGGCCGAGGACGCGTGGAACACCTGCGATCCGCAACGCGTCGCGGGCGCATATAGCCTCGACTCGGACTGGCGCAATCGCGACGAGTTCTTCCAGGGCCGCGAGGCGATCGTCGACTTCCTCGAGCGCAAGTGGGCGCGCGAGCTCTCCTATCGGCTGAAGAAGGAGCTGTGGGCGTTTCACGACAATCACATCTCGGTGCGGTTCGAGTACGAGAGCCACGACGCGGCCGGCCAGTGGTGGCGAAGCCACGGCAACGAGCAGTGGGAGTTCGACGAGCTCGGATACATGCGCCGCCGCGACGCGAGCATCAACGATTACCGGATCGACGAGTCGGAGCGGCGGATCTACGTCGACCGGCCGAGCCCCTACCGGCCCGGCTGAACTGCCCCATGAATAAATGGTGCCTGGCACCATTTATTCATGGATGCTGGGGTGGCGTACTTTCCGACTGATGATGCTGTTCGGCCCGATGATCTTGCTCGGCTGGTCGAGGAGCGTGGGCATCGCTGGCTGATGTTCGCCGAGCACACCCACATCCCGTCGAGCCGCGAGACACCCTGGGGCGGCCGGCCCGACGCTCCGCCACTGCCGCGCAAGTACGCCCGCACCTACGACCCGTTCGTCGCGATCACGGCCTCGCTGATGGCCACCAAGGCGTTGCGAGTCGGCACCGCCGTCTGCCTGGTCACGGAGCGCGACCCGATCGTGACCGCCAAGGAGGTCGCGAGCCTCGATCACCTCTCCGGCGGCCGGTTCGATTTCGGCATCGGCGCCGGCTGGAATCGCGAGGAGCTGCGAAGCCATGGCACCGATCCACGCACCCGGATGCGCCTGATGCGCGAGCGGATGCTCGCGATGAAGGAGATCTGGACGCAGCATGAGGCCACCTTCCACGGTGAGTTCGTCAACTTCGACGCCATCTGGTGTGACCCCAAGCCGCTCCAGAAACCACATCCACCGGTGCTGGTCGGGGGTACTGGGGCGACGGTGTTCGATCGGGTGATCGAGTACGGCGATATCTGGATGCCGACGCACGGCGACGGGATCGCCGACCGCATCCCGCTGCTGCATGAGCAGGCCGGACGACACATACCGGTGATCGTGTGTGGCGCTCCCACCGACCCCACCGTGCTCGAGCGATACGCGGCCGCGGGTGTCGAGCGGGTGCTGTTCTGGCTGCCCTCGACTCGCCTGGCGCATGTCGAAGAGGCACTCGACCGGGTCGAACGGGCGATGGCCGACCTCAACGGCACCGACTGACCGTGGACGACGCCCGCGCCCGTGAGCTGCTCGCGGGTGCCCGCGTGGCGCGGTTCGCCACCGTCACGCCCAGGGGCCGGCCGCGGATCGTTCCCATCTGCTTCGCCGTCGCGGGCGAGGTGGTCTACCACGCGGTGGATCACAAGCCGAAGGCGACGCGTGAGCTCGCGCGGCTCGCCGACATCGAACACGACGATCGGGCCGCCCTGCTCGCCGACCACTACACCGACGACGATTGGGCTGCGCTTTGGTGGGTGCGCGCTGACGGTCGCGCGCGCGTAATTAACAACATCACATCCCCCGAGGCCGTCCGTGCACTCGCGCTGCTCGCCGAGCGCTACCCGCAATACCGCGAGCGCCCGCCCGCCGGTCCGGTGGTCGCGCTCGATATCGAGCGGATCACGGGCTGGGCCGCGAGCTAGCCCAGCTCGGGCAGCGTTACCCGCAGCTTCTCGAGCAGCGTGTCGGCCTCGCGTCGGCCGAACACCAGCGGCGGCTTGATCTTGATCACGTTGTGGTCGGGGCCGTCGGTCGAGAGCAGCACGCCCTGGTCGCGCAGCCGGTTCACGAGGTATGACGCCTCCGTGGCCGCCGGTTCGCGCGTCTCGCGATCGCGCACCAGCTCGATCCCCAGGAACAGGCCGCGCCCGCGGGCGTCACCCACAAACCGGCTGTCGAGCTCGCGAAGTCCCGTCAGCAGCTCGCCTCCCACCACCCGCGCATGCTCCTGTAGCCCACGCTCGTCGATCTCCCGCAAAACGGCGAGCCCGACCGCGCACGACACCGGGTTTCCGCCGAAGGTGCTGAAGTACTCCATGCCGTTGGCGAACGCCGCGGCGATCTCGGCCGTCGTGATCAGGGCCGCCATCGGGTGGCCGTTTCCGATCGGCTTGCCGAGCGTGACGATGTCGGGCACCGCCGCCTGCGTCTCGAACCCCCAAAACGCGTCGCCCACCCGGCCAAAGCCGATCTGCACCTCGTCGGCGATGCAGATGCCGCCGGCACGTCTCACCGCGGCGAACGCGCCTTCGAGAAACCCCGGCGGCGGTTCGATCTGGCCGCCACAGCTCATGATCGCCTCGGCGATGAACGCCGCAGGAGCGCGACCTTCGGTGGCCAATCGGGCGAGCACGTCGTCCACCTCACGCACGTAGGCCCGCCCCGCCTCGGGCGTCGATCCGCGGTGCACACCGCGGTAGGGATCGGGCATCGGTACCTCGTGTACGTCGGCGACCCGACCACCACCGCCCGGCCCGTTGTACTTATACGGGCTCACGTCGATGTCGCTCTGAGAGTTGCCGTGGTAGGCGCCGCCGAGCGTGATCACATCGCGCCGGCCGGTCACGGTGCGGGCAATGCGAAGCGCAAGGTCGTTGGCTTCGCTCCCGGAGTTCATGAAGAAGCACGCGGTCAATGGGGCTGGCAGGCGCGCGACCAGCGCCTCGGCGTAGTCGACGATGTTGTCGTGCAGATACCGGGCGTTGGTGTTGAGGAGCGCCGCCTGAGCGCTCATCGCAGCGTTCACGCGCGGGTTGGCGTGGCCGACGTGGGCGACGTTGTTGACACAGTCGAGGAAGCTCCCACCGGTCTCGTCAAAGAGGTAGGCGCCCTCGCCGCGAACGATCTTGAGCGGGCGATCGTAGGAGAGCGAGAGGCTCGGGCTGAGCACCGCCACTCGGCGCCGAAGCGTCTCCTCCTTGGCCCTTCCGACGCTCGCCGCTCCAACTTGGCAGCGCTCACGCAATGCCTCGCCGGCAAACCGTGCAGAGACCTCGAGCGCCCCCGCCAGCATCGGCTGGATCCGCTCCTGACTCACGCTCAGATAGCGATTCTCGGGATCGCGGGCCTGCTGCACCGCCGCCACGCACACGCTCTGGCACAAACGCAGGCAGGCGAGCGGATAGAGCACGGCGAGCTCGTCCTCGGTCAGCGGGTGCACCGCGTGATAGCCCGCGGTGACCTCGAGCACCGCCGACAGCGGGTCGTGCTTCCCGGTCATCGTGTAGGCCGCGGCAATCGCGGGGTCGTACACCAACCGGCTCCAAACCATGTCGCCGAGATCGAGCACGCCGCTGACCCGATCGTCTGAGACCAGCAGGTTGTAGTCGTTGGCGTCGGCGTGGATCACGCCCTGTCGCAGGTCCGCGATCCGCGGCGAAACGTCGCGCTGAAACTCTTCCAAAAACCGACCGACCTGGTCACGCAACGCCGCGTCTGAGACCAGCCCCACGCTCTCGGCCACAATCGCGGGGGCATGCTCCAGATCCCAGTAGAAGCGGCGGTGAAAGGCGGGATGATCGAAGCCGTCGAGTGCACCATCGATCAACCCGACGGCACGCCCGACGCTTTGCAGCAGCTCGGGCGATTGCCACTCCACATCGCCCATCGGGCGACCCGGCAGGTAGTCGAGCAGGCGCACCAGATGCGGGGTGCCCGAGATCGGCGCGGTCGCAAGCCGCTCACCGGCCCGAGTCGGCAGCGCCTCCTGCATCAGCCCCGGCACCGCCTCAGCGAGCCGAGCCATCACCAGGTTCTGGGCCTCGAGCATCGACCGCTCCTCCGCGGGATTGGCGATCTTCAGCACGTAGCGGCCCGACTCGGAAGCCACCGCGAAGTTCTGGTCGCGCTCACTGGGAAGCCGCGAGACCTCACCGCGCATACCCCACAGCTCGGCGATGAGTGCAGCTGCGTCGGCGACGCTCACCGGCGGCGGAACCGGCACCCCGATGTCGACATCTGACTCCGGTTCGCTCACGCCAGGTCGGCCAGCACCCGCTGCGCCGCGTTATGCCCCGGGATCCCGCTGACCGCACCACCGCGGGCGGCGCTCGCCCCCGCCCGGTAGACCCGCGGCACATCGGTCTCGACGCCCCACGACCCCACCTCGTCGTCCTCGTCGGTGAAAAACCAGGTGATCGCGTTGTGGAAGATGTTGCCGCGATCGAGTCCGAGGTCGGTTTCGAGATCGACGGCGGTCTTCACCTCGAGGCAGGGCTTTCCCTCGATGTCGTAGGCCAGGCACTCCTCGAACGGCTCCTCGAGCATCTCGTTGAGGCCCGCCAGGTAGCGCTTCCAGATCTCGTCGGCAAAACCAGGCCCATGGTCCTTGGCCATGCTGTAGGGGATGTCGTAGCCAAACAACGTCAGCGTGTGGCAGCCCGCGGCGCGCAGGCCCGGGCTCAGGATCGACGGGTCGGTGAGCGTGTGGCAGTAGACCTCGGCCGGAGGCTTTGCCGGAATCTCGCCGGCGGCGAGTTCCTTGTGAGCTGTCTCCATCTCGGAGTACCGCTCGTTGATCCGAAACGTGCCGGCAAACGCATCCTCCGAGACGACCCCGCTTTTCAGGCGCGGCAGCCGCCGCAGCAGCATGTTGGCTTTGACGACCGCGCCCTCGTCCTCGGCCGAGGGGTGATGGGGGCGATCGAGCATCGCTGCCAGCGTCTGCGGGCCGGAGTTGACGAGCACCCACCTGGCCTCGATCTCCATCGGATGGCCGCCCAGCGAGACCTCGACGGTATGGCGGTCGTTTCCCGGGTGGATCCGCTCGACGGTGGCATCGGTGAGCGCCACCACACCGGCCTCGCTCGCGACCCGCGTGAGCTCGGATACGAGCGAGCCCATGCCGCCCACCGGCACACTCCAGGTGCCGGTGCCGTGGTAGGTGAAGATCCGGTTTTGGGTGAGCCGCGGGTCGTGGGCGTCGGTGAACATGCCCGTCTTTGCGTCGGTCAGGATCAACCCGCGCACGAGATCGTCGTCGATCAGCCGCTCGAGCCCCTCACCGAGCGGGTGTTCGACGAAGTTGTCCCACACCGCGCGCTGGTCGGCGGTCTCGAGCGACGCCTTCCAGTCCGATCGCGAGCGCAGCGGCTCGATCAGCGTGGGATGAACGAGCCGCGCGTACTCGTCCTGGAGGTGTTCGAAGTGCTCGAGCGCGCGCGCTGTGGACTCGCCACCCAGCTCGACCAGCGACTCGCGGCCCAGCTCGGGGTGTTCGTTTGAGAGCAGAAGCGCGCGATGCTTGCCGTCGCGGTCATAGGGTGCGCAGGCCGCGATTCGCCGCCGGCGCAGATCCAGATGCAGGCCGAGGTCGTTCACCACCTTCGGCGGCAGCAGGCTGATCAGGTAGGAGTAGCGCGAGAGCCGCGCGCTGACACCGCGAAACACCTCCTGGGAGGAGGTCGCACCCCCGAGCCGCGGGAGCTTTTCCAGCAATAAGACCGAGAGCCCCGCCCGGCCGAGGTAGGCCGCTGCCACCAGCCCATTGTGCCCCCCGCCCGCCACCACCACGTCCCACGACCGCTTCTGCTCCCGCACACCTGACGCCAACGTCACTCACCATCCAGTTCATGTAGCCGTTCACAGTTCTTGGCCATCACTCCGCGGCCGATTCGCACTCCGTCTTGAGCAGTCATCCAGCGCCGCTCGACGGCGTTACTGAGCACGCGTTCGAGCGCCTCTCGAGCCATGATTGCCGAGATCCAGGCCAGCTCGGGCTCGCTCGACTCGTCCGATCCGAACATGACCTTGGCGGTCGGGGCGATCCCCATCACCGCCTCGAGCTTCTGATCCATGATGATCGACGCCCAGGCGGTGTTGATCGACGTTTCGAGGTAGACGCGTGGCAGGATCGATGCGACGTAGGCGCCCTCCTCGAGCCATGGCCAGCCGGAATGGATCAACACGATCGGCTGATCACGGTGGTTGTTCAGCATCGGGAACAGGTGCTTGGGCCGGGCGTAGGCCAGGACCACGCTTGGGTCACCGCCGCCGCAGTGAATGTGCACCGGCTTTCGGAGCGGCTTTGCTACCTCGAGCGTGCGGATCAAAAGCGCATCGCGCACCGGCTTTGCCAGCTCCCGGGTCTCGGGGAATCCGGCCTCGGCCCACTTCAGGTAGGTGGCCTCGACCTCGGCCCGGGGCCACTCGGCCACGTCCAGCCCGGTGCGATAGGCGATCACCGACTTGATCGCGATCGCCCCGCCGCCTGTGCATGCCTGCTCGATCTCGGCCGAGAAGGCATCCTCGAGCTCGGCATAGGTGGCGGCCTGCTCACGCAGGCGCACGATCACCGGCTCGATCCGCACCACCCGGTGGATCTTGATGCCCGCCTCCTCCGCCATCTTGGCCTGATCGACCTGTGGCAGCGGATAGCCGTCGTCGACCACCATGGCGCGGAGGTCGGCGTGCTTCCACAGCCGTTGCAGATACGCCGTCCCATGGGTGACCAGCTCGGTGTGCCGCGCCTCCGACACCGCCTCGCGGGTCGCCTCACACTGCAACAGCTCCGCCAGGCGAAGGGTGGTTGCAAGGCTGAGCGGATCCGAATCGGTGAGCTCGTGCAGCAGCGGCAGGTCGGCGGGGTCGAGCCCACCCGAGGAGATCAGGCAGGCCCCCAGCATCGTCACCCGGTCGAGGAACTCCCCGGCCGGCCGATCGAGTAGATCGGCCAGCCGGAATCCGTGACTGTGGGCGTCGACCGCGTAGGCGGAATGGAGGTCGACCAGTCGTTCGGTCACGAAGCCTCAGCCTCGATCTCGGAACCGGGGAACGACAGACCGTCCTCCTCGCGCAGGCGATCCCCGATCCGCCGGGCAAACCCGGGAATCAGATACACCGCCGCGACAGCCAAGAGCACCCATGCCGCCACGATATACGGGAACAGGTTGTATGGCCACGCGGGCACCGGATACACGTTGTGGTAGAGCGTGTAGCCGAGGAACAGCACCGCGGCGATGGGGATGATGATCTCCCACTGGGCGACGGTCTTGACCTTGCTGAAGAACAGGTAGCGCATGGCGCCGAGGGTCGAGATCACGTAACACACCAGCAGTGCGAGCGTGCCCATGGTCGCCGTCCAGAAGAACACGTCGATGACGCTCGAGGTCACGAACAGCCGCAACCCGAACACCTCGATCGCAACCACGCCCATGAGCGCGGTCAGCGCAGCGGTGGGGGCTCCCGTGCGTGGGGAGGTGTGGCCGAGCGTGCCGCCGAATGCCCCGTCGCGCGAGAAGGCAAACAGCAGACGCGAGCCGCCGATGGCGCTTGCCAGGCACGAGCTGAGCGCGCTGAAAGCAACGCCGAGGGTGATGATGTCGGCCACCCACGATCCCACGTAGCTCTTGGCGAGATCGCCCATCAGGTTGCCCGAGGAGGTAAACGCGGTGACGCCGGCAGCATTGGTGCCAAAGCCCATCGACTCGGCGGCGCTGACGACCACGTAGAACAGTCCGGCAAAGACGACGCAGCCGAGGATCGCAAGCGGAATCGCCTTGGTCGGGTTGGCGGTCTCCTCGCCCATTGTCGAGGCGCCCTCGAATCCGGCGAACGACAGGAAGCCGAACGTCAGCGAGAAGAACAGCGCTCCGTATCCGACGCCGGACGGCAGCGTGAAGACGCTCATCGTGAACGTCTGGCCGTCGGGAGCCGATCCGCCGATCAGCTTGGCGAAGATCGTGATCGTCACAATCAAGATCAGTATCACTGTGATCGTCTCGATACTCACCAGCGTGCGGGTGCTGAAGCGGGCCTCGTTGGCGGCCAGGATCCAGATCGTCACGTAGGCGACGAACGAGAACAGCACCCAGCTGGCACCGGTCCAGATACCGGTGTCGATACAGAACTGCTGGGCAAAGAGCCCGAACGCGGCGACCGAGGTCGCGGTGTAGCAGAGGTAGGTGCCAAGCAGCGTCCAACCCGCGACGAACCCGGCACGGGGGCCGACCGTGACGCCGACGAACGCGTACACAGACCCGGCGTGGTGGAAGCTCTGACAAAGCCGTACGAAGCCGTAGGCGACCAGCATCACGCCGACCACCGCGAGCAGGAACACCAGCGGAACCGCCCGGCCGACGTGGAGCGCGGGCGCCTGGGGGTTGAGGTTGATCGCGAGACTCGGAGCCATCAGCCCCAGCGCGACGCCGACCGCCCCCCAGATACTCAGGTTTCGACGAAGCCCGCTGCGGCTCGAACCGCTCTCGGCGGGCTCAGTCGTGATGTTCGATGTGGACATGAGGTCACCCCTCCTGCGAAAGTCAGATGTGGATGAAAACGGTGATGAGTTGCGGGCTGGCTATCCGTAGCGCAGCTCGTGGAACTGGACGAGTTCGGAGCGGGGGTAGTGCTGGAACGTCTCCCATTCGTTCCGTCTGGTGGCGACGAACGCGGCGTGCTCCACCTCGCCGAGCGCGTCCTTTGCAAACTGCGATCCCGCAAGCGCGTCGGCGGCCTCGCCGAGATCGGCGGGCAGCCGCCTGGCCGAACCGGCCTCGAGCTGCTCGTCGGTGAGCGTCGCGGGGTCTTCCTGAATGGGGTCGGGCAGGCTGGCCGAGCGATCGATCCCGTCCAGCGCCGCGGCGATGATGACGCCGGCGGCGAGGTAGGGATTGGCGGCGCCGTCGGGTGGCTTCAGCTCGAAGTTGGCGCCCGCCGCACGGCGTGTCCACATCCCGCGCGAGAGTCGCAGCGCCGCCTCGCGGTTGTCGATGCCCCAGGTCGTATAGGCCCCGCACCAGTGGCTGGGCTGGAGCCGCTCGTAGCTCGAGACGCTTGGGCAGAAGATCGCGGTCGTCTCGTACAGTCGCTCGAGCAGCCCCGCGACGGCGGCCTCGCCTTCACGCGAGAGTCCCAGTGGCCCCTCGCCGCTGGCGAACAGATTCTCGTCGCCGCGCCAGATGCTGTGGTGGATGTGGCAGCCGTTTCCAAGCGCTTCGGAGGCGGCCATGGCGGGAGCGAACGAGACGTCGTGGCCGTGTGCCGCCGCGATCCGGCGGATCGTCTGGCGAAGCAGCACGTAGCGATCGGCCGCGGCCAGCGGCTCGTCGGCGGAGATGGCGATCTCGAACTGGCCCGGGCCGGCCTCCGCCTGGAACTGGTCGACCAGCAACCCCTGGTTTTCGCAGGCGGTGACGAGCGCGAGGGCGAAGTCCTCGACCTCGAACAGGCCCGAGGCGCTGAAGGCGGGCCAGGTGCGCAGCCCACCCTGGCGTGGCAGCAGCGTGAACTCGACCTCAAACGCCATCCGAAAGCCCAGCCCGCGCTCCGCTGCGGTGGCCTGCATCGTGCGCAGAAACGTGCGCTGACAGGTCGGGGTCGGCTCGCCGTTTTGGTGGATCTGATCGACCGGCGCCCAGGCCAGGCCCTCGTCGCCACTCAGCCGCACCGCCGCGGAGAGGTCGGGCACCAGGCGCATGTCGCCGGAGGGATTCTCGAGTCCCTCAGCCCCGGGAAGGTAAGCCGCGTGGTCATCGATGGTGAAGATCCCCATCAGGCTCGAGATCCCGACTCCGTACTGGGCGACGGTCTCGAGCCGCCGGATCGGAATCATCTTGAGGCGGGTGATGCCCGCGTTATCGACCATTGTGAGGTGGACGAACCGCACCCCTTCCTGCTCGAGTTCGGCAGCGGTGGCTGGCTCGGTCACGGGGCGTCCTTCCTGGTCAGTTGGTCGAGGCTTGCGATCACTCCGGCCACCAGGCCGATGCGGTCGGGGATCGAGTCAACGACGATCCGCTCGGCCGGGCTGTGGTCGTCTTCGCCGATGGGGCCGAGGCCGTCGAGGGTCGGGATGCCCAGGTCGGCGGTCCAGCTTGCGTCCGACACGCCGCCGGTCGCGACTTCGACCACCGGTGAGCCGAGTGCATCTCCCACCTCGGCGGCGGCGCGGCAGACGGCGTCGGCATGTGACGTCCGTTCGAACGCGGGTACACGTACCCCGGGATCCATATGAAACGTGATGCCGGGATAGTTCCCAAAGCTCGCGACCTCTCCCATCGCCCAATCGAGATCGTCTGACCGCCACGCCCGTACGTCGAGGCGCAGCGCGCCCTGGGAGGGGACAGAGTTCAGCACCTCGCCGGCGCTGAGCATGGTGGGGTTCAGCGAGAGGCCGTCGCGGACGCCGTCGAGCTGGGCGATGCGAAGCACCTCCTGGCAGACGGCGAGCAGCGCCGAGCGGCCGCGGCCGGCCGCGACACCGGCGTGGGCGGCGAGCCCCTCGACCACGATCGAGACCCACTGGCCGCCCTTGCGTGATGTGACCACACCGTTTCCGGGACGGCCGCATTCCATGCACAAAACGGCGTCGAAACCGGCGAGCCGATCGATGGTGCGAAATGGCCCTTCGCGCAGCTCCTCGTCGGGCACGGAGACGTATTCGAGCCGCCCGAAGCGGTCGCGGTGATCGGCCAGGAGCCGCATCACCTGGGCCGCCACGACCAGCCCGCCCTTCATATCGGCGACCCCCGGGCCGCGGGCGACATCCCCGTCGAGCGCGAACGGGCGCAGCGCGGCGGTGCCCTGGGGAAAGACGGTGTCGTGGTGTCCGAGGAGCGCGACTCGGGCGCTGCCCGAGCCGGTGAGCGTGCCGTGCAGATCGAAACCGAGCTCGCCTTCGACCAGCTCGACAGCGGCGCCGTAGCTCTCGAGCCGCTCGGCGATCAGGCGGGCCAGCTGGTCGAGCCGCTCGCGATCGTCACTGGGGGTGTCAATCGCCACCCAGCGCTCGAGATCGTCCAGAGCGAGTGCCAGATCTTCGGCGGCGCGCCGCCGGAGGTCGTGGGCGAGCTGCGCCGGGGAACCGTCCAAAATGCCGTCGGCAACCATCGGCGCGAGTCTTTCAATATTGATCGATTCTGTCAAGGCTGATTGAAATTCTTTGAGTCAAACGAATCAGATCCGCGAGAACTAGACTCTCCCGCATGCCTTCGATCAACTCGTTGGAAGAGCTGATACTCGACAGCATCAACTCGCTGACCCCCGCCGAAACCCGTGTGGCGCGCGCGATCCTCGCCTCCTACCCGGCGCTTGCGACCCGCAGCTCATCGGCGATCGCCGAGCAGGCACACTCCTCGCCGGCCTCTGTGATCCGGTTCGTCAACAAGCTGGGGTTCGCCAACCTGAAGGAGTTTCACGAGGCGATCCGCGACGGCCTGGAGGGGATGTACCGCTCGCCGTACGAGACGCTGGCGCCGGCATCGTCCGAGGATGACCTGATCGAGGCGGTCGTTTCGGCCGAGGCCCAAAACGTGGCGGCGACGCTCACCCGTCTGACCCCGGAGTCGATCCGGGCGTTGCGCACGTTGCTGATCGAGGCCTCGTCGATCGCGATCATTGGCGGTCGCTTCTCGCACGCGCTGGCGGTGTACCTGCACGCCCATCTGCGGCTGATCCGAAGCGGCGCGGTGATCCTGCGAACGACCGACGTCGCCGACGACATCGCTCACCTCGGGCGGGGCAGCCTGATCGTGGTGTTCGACTTCCGGCGGTACCACCCGCAGGCCGAGTTCGCGGCGCGCTACATCAAGTCGCGGCGGGGCAAGGTCGTGGTCATAACCGACCCTCACATCTCACCGGCGGCGCACTACGCCGACCACACACTGGTGGCCGAGGTGGAGGGCCCGCACCTGGTCGAGTCATACGCATCGGTGGTGGCGTTGCTCGACATGATCATCGGCGATCTGGTCGCAACCAATGGTGATGCCATGCGCCGCCGCATCGACCGGGTCGAATCCGCCCGCTCCGAACTCGACGAACTCGTCCTCCGCGACGCTGAATAAATGGTGCCTGGCACCATTTATTCAGGGCACGGTGTTGTGACGGAACTGTGACACTAAAATCCGGTTATGCCACCGACTGACCATCTGCTTGCGTTCTGCATCACGGCGCTGATCGTGATCGCGATCCCCGGCCCGAGCGTGGTGTTCGTGGTCAGCCGGTCGCTGACGTTCGGTCGCGCCGCGGGGTTCGCGACGGTGGCCGGCAACGAGGTCGGCGTATTCGTGCAGGTGCTCGCGGTGGCCGTCGGGATCGGCGCGATCGTCTCTCGCTCGATCGCGATCTTCGATGCCATCAAGCTGATCGGCGCCGCCTACCTCGTGTTTCTCGGCGTCCAGGCCTTCCGTCACCGCCGCGAGTTCGGGGCCAGCGTCGTGGCCGCCGCCCCCACCCGCTCCAGCCGCCGCCATTTCGGTGACGCATTCGTGGTCGGCCTCGCCAACCCCAAGGCGATCGTCTTCTTTGCCGCGATCCTGCCGCAGTTCGTCGACAAATCCGCGGGCAATGTGCCGCTCCAGATCGTGATCCTGGGGGCGATCTTCGTGCTGATCGCCGCCCTGTCGGACGGTACCTGGGCGCTGACGGCCGGCACCGCCCGAAACTGGCTGGCGCGGGCGCCGCGGCGGCTCGAGCTGATGCGCGCCGGCGGCGGTATCGCCATGATCGCGATCGGCGTTCGACTGGCCTTCACCGGCCGAAACGACTGACCTCAGCCGCACCAGCGGCGCAGTAGCCGCGCGCACACCTTCGCCAGATCGATCAGGTCGCCGACCTCGACGTGCTCGTCGGGCGCGTGCGCGCCACCGCCGCCCGGCCCGAGGATCAGCGCGGGCGTGGGCGAGTACAGGTTGAAGATGTAGGCGTCACAGGCAAACGGCGCACCCCTCAGCTCATACTCGCGGCCGGCGAGGCCGTCGAAGCTCTCGCGCAGCACACCCAGACCAGGATGGTCGAGCGGCATGCTCGAACCGGGCATGAACCGGATCGTGCGATCGAGCGTGGCGCGCTGGCCACGGGTGTCGTCGTGGGCGTCGAGCTCGGCATGCACCTGTCGCAGCAGCTCGTCGTCGAACTCCTGCGCCGTCGTGCCGGCGTACGTCTCGGCCCAGAAGTGCAGGTGGGTGGACTCGGGCGTCCCAACCGCCTCGGCATAGGTGGTGCCGCCGCCGCCGATCTGGTTGAAGTAGAGCGGCAGCCCCGGCTCGCTGAGGTAGAGCTCGGGCGTCGGCTGGCGGTTTCGGGCCACATCGAACGCGCGCATGGCGGTGATCGCCCGCGCCAGGGCCACGATCGGATCGCGCTGCTGCTCTCCGCCGTAGGCCATGCCGGCGTCGCCGGTGAACCGCAGGAAGGCCTCACGGCCGCCGCGGTGCTCGGGACAAACCGCCATGTGGGTCGGTTCGCTATTGATCGCAAGGTCGGCGTTATAGCCACGAAGCCGCGAGGCGAGCACGCCGTGGGAGCCGCCGTACTCCTCGTCCACAACCGTCTCGACGATCACATCGCCGCCCAGCTCGACTCCCAGCTCGCGCAGGCAGCGAACGGCGATCAGATGGCTGGCGAAGGCACACTTGGTGTCGTAGCTTCCGCGCCCGTACAGTCGGCCGTCGACGATCTCGCCACCAAACGGCGATCCGATCTTCCACTGCCCGGGATCGCCGCCCGGCACCGTGTCGATGTGCGTGGACAGAACAATCGAGCGGCCGCCGCCCTCGCCCCGAAACCGGCCGACCACGTTGGGGCGATCGTGGCCCTCGCGCGGCTCGCCGTTGATCGTGCCGAAGTACGCCGGATGCGACCCAAGCTCGATCACATCGGCGGGACTGAAGACGTCGACCTCGGCTCCGGCCGCTGCCAGCCACTGCTCCACCAACCGCTGCCCGGCTCGCTCATTTCCCGTCGGTGGCGCGTTCTCGGTTGGCGTTTGCACGAGCTCGCGGGCGAGCTCGACCAGCTCGTCGGCATGGGCATCGATCCAGCCATCGGTGGCGACGTCTGTGCTCACGCCCCGCGCGCCTCGGCGATCGCGTTGATCTCGACCTTGATCCCGCCGATATCGGCTCCGACAGTGGTGCGCGCGGGCAGGTGGCCGCCCAGGCGCTTGCGATAGGCCTCGTTGTAGCGCTCGAACTCCGCGAAGTCGGCGAGAAACACGTCGGTTCGCACGATGTCGGAGAGCTCGCAGCCCGCTGCCTGGAGCACCCGCTCGATGTTTGCAAGCGTGGCGTCGACCTGCTCCTCGATCGTTTCGCCGACTAACGCGCCGGTCACCGGATCAAATGGCCCCTGACCCGACACGAACACGAACCCGCCCGCTCGGATTCCCGGAACGTAGGCGCCGCCCGGCGAGGGGCCTCCCTGTGGCTTGATCGCTTCCATCCGGCACTCCTTTGCTCGAGGTTAAAAGGTGAGCTGACCGCCGTCGATGACCAGCGTCTCACCCGTGATGAACGCGGCGTCGTCGGATGCCAAAAACGCGAATGCCCCCGCCACGTCCTCGGGCTTTCCAAGGTGTCGCAACGGCAGTCCAGCCGCGTAGTTGGCCATGAACTCGGGATCGTCGATCGACTCGGCCAGCGGCGTCACGATATACCCAGGGCAGACCGCATTGACCCTGATGCCGTGCGGGCCAAGCTCGATCGCAAGCGACTTGGTGAGCAGCGTGACCCCGCCCTTGGACGCGTCATAGGAGGCGTAGCGGTCCTCGCCGACCAGGCCGTTGGTGGAAGACGTCAAGAGAATCACACCGGAGCCGGCCTCAGCCATCCGGCGGGCGACCGCCTGGCAGACGATGAACATCGAGGTCAGGTTCACGTCGATCGTCCGTTGCCAGTGCTCGAACGGCGTGTCCAGAAACGGCTCCTCGTAGGCGATGCCCGCGTTACTGACCAGGATGTCGATCCCACCCAGGAGCACGACCACGTCGTCGACGAGCGATGCGACCGCCTCGGACGAGGTGACGTCGCCCTGGATCGCGGTGATCGAGCCCCCGCCCTCCGCCGCTGCCTCCGCGTAGGCCCCCTCGGCCGCGCCGATCGCTTCGGGGTTGAGGTCATACACCACGACCGAGGCGCCCTCGCGGAGAAACCGGGTTGCGGTCGCCAGGCCAATACCGCTGGCACCGCCGGTGACGATCACGCGTTTGCCGGCATACCGCCCCGGCCAGACGCTCACAGGTTGGTCATTGGAGCTTGGCACGTGCTGCAACCTCCCATTGATCGACGATGTCGCTGCCCTCCGACACCAGCACGGTGTCGTGCATGTTGAGCGTCCCACAGGCATGGTTGGGAATCACCCGAAGCACGCTTCCGATCCGGATCTCACTGTCGGATGGGACGTCGACGATCCCGTGCTCCTCGGTCAGGCTCGTGATCCGGGCCTCGGGGTGGTCGAGCACCACACCCCAGCCCTCGGCCTGGGCCGCCAAATCCGAGCTGAACGCCTTGGTGCCCGCGTCGATGATCGCGCGCGTCGGCGTCGGCCGGCTGACCACGGTCGTGATCAATGTCAGCGCGCAGTCGGCGAGCGTGCCCCACCCCAGCGCGACCTGATCGCGATCGGAGAAGACGTAGGTACCGGGCCGGATCTCGGTCACCCCGGGAGTCGATCCCGCGACCTCGGCGGTGGGAGTGCCTCCCACGCTCACGACATCGACGGGGTAGCCCGACACGATCAGCGCCCGCGCCGCCTCGGCCAGGAGGTTCGCGTCACCCCGGCCGATCTCGTCGACCAACCGGCTGCCACCACCGTAGCTGTGGCCGGCGAAGCTCATCACACCCTCGAGATGGACGCCGTCGCTCTCGTCAACCACCCGCGCGAGGTTGATCGCCGAGGCGATATTCGGCACGCCGCAACGCCGGAATCCGGTATCGAGCTCGATCCGCACCGGGATCGTCAGACCTCTGGCGTCGGCGACCGCAGCCAGCCCATCGACCGCCTCGACCGAGTCGACGGTGACGGCGATCCGAGCCTGGGCGGCGAGGTCGCACACCCGCGTCCACTTGCTATCGCCCCACACCGGGTAGGCGATCAGGACGTCGTCGATGCCCGCGTCGACGAACACCTCAGCCTCCCCGACCTTGGCCACGGTCAACCCGATCGCGCCCGCGTCGATCTGGCGCCGGGCGATCGCGGGGATCTTGTGGGACTTGGCGTGGGGCCGCAGCTTCACCCCCGCGTTTCGGGCGACTTCCGCCATCCGCGCGATGTTGGCATCAAGCCGCGCGCTGTCGATCACAACGGCCGGGGTCTCGGCCGCGAGCACGGCGGTGGGGGATTGGTTGACGGTCACTTGGGTTGGGGAGTGGGCATGAGCGAGTTGGTTGCGTCGTAATATGCTACCAAGTATTCTCTTCGGCATGTCAGAACGTGAATCGGCGGCGGCACGGGTCTACGAATCGGTCAAACGCGACCTCCTCGACGGCCAGATTCGGCCAGGGGAGCGGATCGGCGACGAAGAGCTGCGTACCCGCCTGGCGGTCAGCCGCACCCCCGTGCGGGAGGCGATGCTCGCTCTCGAGAGCGAGCAACTGGTGCGAATCGTGCCCCGGCAGGGCTATTTCGCCACCGAAATCAGCCACGCCGACGTCATGGACGCCTACCAGCTGCGGTTCCTGCTGGAGCCCATCGCGGCCGGCATGGCGGCGCGGCGGCTGCGCGACGGGATGGTCGATGAGCTGAAGGAGCTCGCCCACGTCACCTTCGACGGCACCGAGGCCAGCGTCAGCCAGGCGATCGAGGGCAACAAGCGCTTCCACCTGCGGATCACCGAGATCGGCGGCAACGCCCGCATCACCCGCACCATGTCGGAGGTGCTGGACGCGCTTGGGCGGATGGCACTGCTCGATCTCCAGCGACGCCACACGGGGGAGTCGTGGACGTGCGAGCACCTCGGGATCGTCGATGCGATCGCCACAGGCGACCCGGCCCAGGCCTCGGCGGCCGTACTCAAGACATTCGAGCCCGACGAAGGCATCCGGCTCAACCGCACCCGCGCCGACATCTCGGAGATCACGGACGCCGTGTACGGACGGGAGCCAAACGCGTGAGCCGCTACGACGCAGTCGTAATCGGCGCCGGCCACAACGGCCTGGTGTGCGCCACCTACCTGGCCAAGGCCGGCATGAAGGTGCTGGTGCTGGAGCAGGCGAGCGTGCTTGGAGGCTGCTCGACCACCGAGCAGGTGCTTCCCGACCACCCGGAGTTTCGGTTCAACCGCGGCGCCATCGACCTCGGCCACATCCAGGCGACGCCGGTGCTCGAAGAGCTCGAGCTCGAGCGCCACGGCCTCAAGCTGATCGAGCACGAGCCGGGCTGGTACTTCCCGTTCCCCGACGGCAGTGCGATCTCGTTCTACCGCGATCTCGACCGTACCTGCGAGTCGATCGCCGCGGTGTCTGAGGCCGACGCCGAGGCCTACCGGCGGTTCACCGCGCTTTGGAGCGGGATGCTCGACCTGATGGGGCCGATCGACCTCGGTGCATCGCCCTACGTGTCGCGTCTTGCGGGGTTGATGGGTATGACCGGCCGCCGCGGCGACGAGATCCTGCACCTGCTCGTGAGCTCGCCTCGCGAGCTCGCACTGAAGTGGTTTGAGTCTCCGCACATGCAGGGCGTGATGGGCTGGATGGGCGTGCAGGCGGGTACGCCGCCAGATCAACCGGCCGCAGGGCTTGCGCTCACCCAACTGGCCCTCACCCACCGCATCGGGGTGGCCCGCGCCGAGGGCGGCATGGGCGCGCTCTGCGACTCGATCAGGCGCGCGCTGGAAAGCCACGGCGGCGAGGTGCGACTCGAATCGGGCGTCGACGAGGTGGTACTCAGCAGCGGTCGCCGGTCGGTCACGGGGGTGCGAGTCGGCTCCGAGCAGATCGACACCGACATGGTGATCTCGTCGATCGACGCTCGCCGGCTCTTTTCCGACCTGATCCCCGAGCGGGTGCTGCCGGCGAGCCTGCACCGACGGGTGACCCACATACACACCAGCGGGCCGTCGCTGTTCAAGCTCGACGTCGCCCTCTCGGGCGTGCCGGTGTTGCCGCAGCCCGGTGGGGAAGCGGGCATCACCGCCAACATCAACCTGTCGCCGAGCCTCGAATACCTCGAGCGCGCCTGGAACTCCTACGAACGCGACGAGGTCGCCGAGCAGCCGTCGGTGATGTGCGCGGTGCCGTCGGTGCTCGACCGCACCCTCGCCCCTGAGGGCAAGCACACGCTGTGGCTCTCGCAGTGGAATCCCGCGGATCTGTGGCGCCGGGCGAGCGCCGACGAGGTCGAGGCCTGCGCCGACACGATGCTCGCGACGTTCGAGAAGTACGCACCGGGCACCACCGAGATGGTGATCGGCCGCCGGGCAACCACGCCAATCGAGCGCGAGGCCATCACCGGCAACCGCGGCGGCAATCCGTTCCACATCGATATGACGCTCGATCAGAGTCTGAGCTTTCGGCCGGTGTCGGGGCTGCATCGCTTCTCGACCCCGGTCGAGGGGCTTTACCTCTCGGGTAGCGGCACCCACCCCGGCGGTGGGGTCACCGGCATGCCGGGCTTCAACACCGCCCACGTGGTGCTGGCCTCGCGGCGGCGGCGCGGAATGCGCTCGGTCGTGCATCTGCGCGAGCGGGTAACGACCGTCCCCGGCGCGGCCTCGGCCTTCCGCGAGATCGGAAAGCACCTGTGAGCGCCCCCGAGATGATCGAGATCTCCGGCACGCTCGAGCCGGGCCTCTGGGACTACAACGTGCTCGATATCGGTGCGGTGCAACTGCCCGCGGTCTCGGTCGACCGCGTGGCCGGCGTCTCAGAAGACGGCTTCGACGCCCACGCCGTCACCTTCAACACGCTCTCGGGCACGTACACCGAGACGGCGGCCCACATGATCGACGGCGCCCCAACGCTCGACACGCTCGAGGCCGCCCAGCTGATCCGGCCCGCCAAGATCATGCGACTCGGCGAGATCGGGCCGCGCGGGCTGATCGGCCCCGACCAGCTCGAGGCGGCCGCACCGGCGCTCGATCCCGGCGACGCACTGATCATCGACACGGGTTGGGGCAGCCGCTGGAACCAGCCGGGCTACGTCCTGGACGCGCCCGCGTTCTCGGTCAAGACGCTGCCGTGGCTCCTCGACCAGCAGTTCTCGATCCTGGCGCTCGACACGCCGGTGATGGAGTGCCAGTGGTGTGCCGGCGGCGACCGCGACGCCGACGGCGGAGAGCTTCTCAAACCCCTCTACCAACGCGGCATGGTGCTGCTCGCACCGGTCGTGAACCTCGATCGGATCACGGCCGACGAGGGCACCCTGATCACCCTACCGCTCCGCATCAAAGGCGTCTGCTCGGCGCCCTCGCGAGCGCTGTTCATGCCCGGTGTGGCCTGGCCGCACGCCCCGAAAATCACCGACTGAATCGACGGAGGAAGAGAGGTGGACGATGGCAGCTGAGCAACCGCAGGAGACCCCAACGTTCTTTTCGAGACGTGCCACCGGCCTGGTACGCGATAGCAGTGTGTGGAACACGGCGTCGTTCAACATCCTGAACGTCACCGTCGCCTACGCGATCCTCTACCCGGCGCTGTTTGCCTGGCAGTTTCCGGGCAGCAACCTGCTGCTCGGCGGCCTGCTCGCCGTTATCGCCTTCATCCCGCTGGGAATCTGTTACGCCATGCTGGTCGCCGCGATGCCGCGCGCGGGCAGCGACTACGTGTTTGTGAGCCGAGTGTTGCATCCAGCACTGGGATTCGTGGTGGCGATGGTATTCATCGTGTGGGTGTCGTTCTGGTCGGGCCTTGGTATCAACTTCTTCTTTACCGTCGGCCTGGCTCCACAGATGACGACGCTCGGTTATCCCGGTGCTGCGAGCTTCTTTACCAGTGAAAACTGGGTGCTCTTCCTCGGCACGGTGTCGCTGATAGCAATGGCGACGCTGACGGCGGTCTCGACCAAGCGCGCGCTCCAGGTGCTGACCGGGCTGGTGGTGGTCGGCATGTTTGGCACGCTGGTGACAGGGATCGTGCTTCTCACCACCAGCCATAGCGACTTCATCCACAACTTCAACACGTTTGCCCAGCCCTACTCGCACTCGGCCGATACCTACCACGATGTGACGGCTGCCGCGAGCAAGGCGGGCTTTGATTCCAGCCACCCGTTCTCGCTCTCGGCGACGCTCTATCTGATCCCGTGGGCGGCCAGCTCGTTCATCTACCTCGCCGGCCAAGCGGCGATCGGTGGCGAGATCAAGCGCCCGGCCAGGAACAGCTTCCTGGCGATGTACATGACCATCGGCGTGATCCTCGGGCTGGTGCTGCTGGTGTTCGCGGGTCTCAACCTCGCGGTCACACAGGGATTCGTCGACTCGGCCAGCTTCGTCACGTTCAACACCACCCACTGGCCGTTGCCGAACGCCCCGAACTACAACTTCCTGGCAACCATCGCGACCACCAGCGAGACGCTGCGCTGGGTGCTGTCGCTGTGCTTTGCGATCTGGTATCTGCCGGGGCCGATCCTCAACTACATCTTCATCAGCCGCTACACCGTCGCCACCACCATGGACGGCGTGCTGCCCGAGAAGCTGGGCGAGGTCAACCCGCGCACACACACGCCCGTTCTGGCTATCGGGATCGGCTGTGTGCTTTCGATCATCAGCCTCTGGCTCCTGACCAAGGACGCGAACATCACCGTGATCCTGAATGCTGTGCTCGGCGAGCTCGCCGGTGCATATCTGCTCGTCAGCATTGCGGCGATCTTCTTCCCCTACGTGTCACGCACCAAGCAGGCCTACCGTGCCTCGCCGGCAAATATCGAGTTCCTCGGTGTGCCGGTGATCACGATCATGGGCGTGCTCTCGAGCCTCGTTCTGCTCGTGATCGGCTACGAGTTCTGGACGAACGGTAACTACGGGCTCAACACCCGAGACGCCAAGATCACAACCCTCGCGATCCCGCTGGCGGCGATCATCATCTACGCGATCAGCCGGTATGTGCGATCGCAACGCCAGCAGGACATCAGCCTCGCATTCAAGGAGATCCCGCCGGCCTGATATGAGTCACCTTCGCCTGTATTACGCATCCGATATCCACGGGTCGGAGCTTCTGTGGAGAAAGTTCCTGAACGCTGGAAAGTTCTATGACGCAGAGGTTCTGGTGATGGGCGGAGACCTCACTGGAAAAGGCATTGTCCCCATCGTCCCCACTGACCGGGGGCGATGGGAGGCAACCTTTCTGGGCCGAAAGATGAAGCTCAAAAACGAGGCGGCGGTCGCCGAGCTCGAGGAGGATGTGCTCTTCAACGGCATGTACCCGTATCGGTGCGAGCGCGACGAGGCGCTCGCACTTGCCGCCGACGAGGATCTGCAGGAGCAGCTGTTCGAGCGGCTCGCCGAGCAGACGATCGAGCGGTGGATCGCGCTGGCCGACGAGCGGATGCCCGACGACGGCGGCCGCTGCTTCGTGATGCCGGGAAACGACGACGCGTGGGCGATCGATGCGGCCTTCAAGCCGGGGCATCGGGTGGAGTCGTGCGACATGGCGGTCGTGGATCTGGGCGAGGGCTACAGCATGCTGTCGCTCGGCTTTGCCAACCCCACGCCGTGGGACAGTCCCCGCGAGATCGGCGAGGACGAGCTCGAGGCGCAGGATCGAGAAGCTGGCCGCCGATGTACCCGACATGCGCCGGGCGATCTTCAACCTGCACGTGCCGCCGTACGACTCGGAGCTCGACATCGCGCCCGAGCTCGGACCAGGATTTACGCCCGTGTTCAAAGGCGGCAAGCCGTCGCTGATCCCGGTGGGGTCAACGGCGGTGCGAAAGGCCATCGAGCGCCACCAACCGATGCTCGGCCTGCATGGACATATCCACGAGTCGAAGGGCCGCACCCGTATCGGCCGTACGGTGTGTCTCAACCCCGGCTCGACCTATAACTCAGGCCAGATCGACGGTGTCCTGATCCAGATCAAAGCCGACGAAGTCGAACACGTCCAGTTCACGTGCGGCTAACCCGAGGAGCCTTCACCTTGACCGACGCCGACCAGCCCCAGACCGCCCGCCAGCTCCTCCTCGACCGGCTCGACCGCCTCTACCCGGCGGTGATCGCCGACTGTCTGGACAAGGTCGGCGTACGAAACAACGTGATGGATCCGCGTGTCCGGCCGGTGTATCAGAGCGCCCGAGTGGTGGGCTTCGCATCGACGGTGAAAGCGATCGAGGTCGAAGGGCCGCCGGCCGACAAGGACGACTACTACAAGGGCGAGCTGCAGGCCGTGGACGCACTGACCGATGGCGACATCATGGTCGTCTCCCAGGCACGCGGGTCGTACTGGGGCGAGCTGCTGGCGACCGCCTCGCGCTACCGCGGCTGCCGCGGGATCGTGGCCGACACCTGGGCGCGCGACACGCTTCAGCTGATCGAGATGGATTTCCCGACGTTCGTGACCGGTATCAGCTGCTACGACTCGCTCGGCCGGATCGACGTCGAATCGGTCGGCACACCGATCGAGTGCGGCGATGTGCGGGTCGAGCAGGGCGACATGCTGATCGGTGACTACGACGGCGTGGTCGTGATCCCCTCGGGCGTCGCCGAGGAGGTCATCACGCTCGCCGAGGAGAAGGTCTCGGGCGAGAATCTCGTGCGCTCGAAGCTGGCCGAAGGCATGCCGGTGTGGGATGCGTTTCGGACGTATGGCGTGATCTGACTGTCAGTCAGAACGTTGTCGTCAGACCACCGTCGACCGTGAGCACGCTGCCGCTCACATAACCCGCATGTTCGCTCGCGAGCCAGGCGACGTGGGCGGCGATCTCCTCTGGCTCAGCCGCGCGACGGCTGGGGACGCGGCCGGTTTCGACGTAGTCGCTGCGAAACCAGTCCGAGTCGGTCTCCGCCAGCCGGGTGCGAACAAACCCGGGTGCCACCGCGTTGACAGCGACGCCGCGCGAGGCCAGTTCGGTGCCGAAGCTTCGGGTGGCATTCTCCAAGCCTGCCTTGGCCACGTCGTAGGCCACACTACCGGCCGCGCCCAGCCGCGCATGCACCGACGTCACGTTGACGATCCGGCCGTAGCCCCGCTCGACCATCCCCCGGGCAGCGATCTGCATCAGGAACACGGGCGCCTCGAGGTCGATCGCCAGCACTCTTCGCCACTCCGATCGGTCGAACTCAAGCGCGGGGGTGTTGGCGCCGACCCCCGCACAGTTGACCAGGATGTCGATCGAACCGAGGTCGTCGATGACCGCGCCGACGGCCGCGTCGAGACCGTCGAGATCGGCCAGGTCGTGCGAAACCCAGCAGGTTGCCGACGAATCCGCGGGTGCCGGTTCCACGTCGATCACGCCGACGGTTGCTCCCTCACGTGAGAAACGATCCACGACAGCCCGTCCAATCCCCATCGCTCCACCGGTGACCAGTGCGCGGCGTCCATCGAGCAACATCACGGTTCTCCTTTGGTATGAACTCTCGCGGCATTCTTGCGCTCAGCCGCCCCTGTGCAAGGCACGGCCTGGCGTCGCGCCGGTGGGCCGTCCGTGGACCAGAGCGGCCACTCCGTTGACGAGCACGTGCTGCACACCCACCGCCAGCGACCGTGGATGCTGGAAGCTCGCGGTGTCGATGACCGCGGCTGGGTCGAGTACGACCACGTCTGCACACTGACCGACTGCGACCCGCCCCCGATCGCGGAGGCCAAACCGCTCGGCCGCCGCGGTGGCCAGATGGCGAGTCGCATCGCACCATTTGAAGTCACCGCGGTCGCGCCCGTAGCGGCCGAGGTAGCGCGCGAACGTCCCCATCCCCGCGGATGTGGATGCGACCCCATGTAGATGCCGTCTGAGCCGGCCATGTGCAGCGGATGGCGGTGCGTGGCACGCAGATCGTCGTCGCTCAGACCGTTGGGTTCGACGACTCCTACCGACAGCCGGTTCTCCACCAATAACGTGCACACCAAGTCGGCAAGGTCAAGGCCGAGGGTATCGCAGGCTTCGTAGATGCTCGCGCCCTCGAGGTGCTCGCGGCCGGGAGCGGCAATGTAGGTCAGCCGAAAAGCCCCGATCTTTCGACTCAAGTCTGGGAACCAGTCCTGGCGCAGCCCGTCCACCACCGCCGCGTCAGACAGCAACGCCAGCGTCTGCTCTGGGCCGCGCTCTTGCAGACGGGCGGGCAGCCCGAGCATCGCGAGCGTCGTACAGCCTGCGAGGTACGGGTAGCTGTCGAAGCTCACATCGATGCCGTCAGCTAGTAGCTGGTCGACGACGGGCAGGTGGCGTTCGGCCTGGCCCATCAGATGCGAGATGTGCACCCGTGCGTCGCTGCGGCGGGCGATCTCGGCGACCTCGGCGAACCCTGTCGGACTGCGCTCGTCGTAACCGCGCATGTGCGTGACGTAGACTCCGCCGGCGGCGGCGACCACCTCACACAGGCTCGCCAACTCACCGGCGTCCGCCCACATGCTGGGGACGTAGTCGAGTCCGCTCGAGAGTCCGACGGCGCCCTGATCGAGCCCGAGCTTCAGCGCCTCGCGCATCGCACCAACTCTTCGCGCGAGGCGGGCCGCCCGTCCCAGCCGATGGCATCCAGCCGCAGGTTGCCGTTGGGTACAAGACAGGCGACGTTGAGCGTGCTGGCTCCATCCACCCGCTCCAGATACTGCGCTATCGAGGACGCCGTACAAGGAACCCTGGCGCCCGCGCCGTTGACGGCCTCGAAGTACCCCCGCATTCCGGCGACAGTCGAGGCGCTCCCCGGGGCGGGAGCGGTGCCGTCCTGTCCGACAACGACGGTCGTGACGCCTTGATACAGCGAGGGCAAATGCACCGGTTCGTCCAGGAGCCCCAGATCGAGATGGGAGTGCGCGTCCACGAATCCCGGCATCACGTTTCGGCCGGTGGCATCCAGCTCGAGCAGTGCTGGACGCAGCGATAGATCTCCCACAGCGACGACCCGACCGTCCTCGATCCCGACGTCCCCGCGCACAGCGCCCTCAGGATTGACGACGAGCCCTCCCCGGATGGCGACGTCGAGCACTATTCGGCCCGCGGCACCAAACCGACGACTCCGCGGACGAAGGCCTCACCCGCAGCGGGGGAGAACGGGCTCGCGTCGACCTCATAGCCGCCCTCGGCGAACTGCTCGGGGGCTGGGAGGTAGTTGACGTAGTCGTTTGCGTTGGTGACGAGCACGAGGTGGCGATCCGTGCCGGCCTGGCACAGCTGCTCGTACGCGCCCGCCAGTTCTCCGGGCCAAAAGACGAATGCCAGCGATCCGATGTCGACCAGATCCACCGCAACGCGGGTCGCGTCATCCTCCGGAAACCTCTGGGAGATGTCGAGCTCGATGACAGCGCGGGCCAGTTCCACCGACGCCGACGCATCGCCGCCTGCGAGCGCCGCTCGTGCAGCCTCGACCCGTCGCCGAGTGGCCGCCAGGTCGCGCGCTCGCAAAGGCATGTCGAGAAACTCCGATCGATGAGCCACCGCGACCGGGACCGGCGTCGGCTGCGTGACCGCGTTGATTGCAAGCGGCGCGCCCGACTCGAGCACCCGCTCGAACCTGCGTCTCGAGCGATCGCTCGGCGCGCCTGCAATACGGCGGCCACGGCTGCATATCCGACCGCGCGACCGACCTCGTCGGCGTCTGCTTCGGAGTTGGAGAAGCTCCGGGCCGGCGCGCGGTCGGCCCCGCATCCCTGGAGGAACAGGCACGGCCCGCCGAGTCCGGGTTCGACGACCTCGCGGATGGCGCCGATGTAGTCGGGGGAGAAGACGAGGCTGCCCCAGGCGAGCACGGTGGGGTGCATGCCGTAGACGACGACCGAGCCCAGCGGTGTGCCATCGGGCGCGGTGACGGCGATGACATCGAGGAATGCGTCCTCGATCGCGGGGTCGACGCCGACGGCGAGGCGGTCGCCAACCGGCTGGCGCCGGCTGCGGGTCACCGGGCACGGCCGCCGCACGGTCTCGAGGTGCGCCGGCCGGAGCGCTGCGACAGCGCGCTCCGCGGCGCGCACGGTCTTCTGCTCGACCAGGGCGCGAGCGGCAGCGCACAGCTCGTCGTGCTCCCAGTTCTCGATGGTGAGGTCGTCCATCATCACCGAGGCGTGCGTGTGCGACGCGGTCAGCTGCACCGCAGCCCGAGCCACGCCGCAGCGCTCGGCAATCGCGGCGCGCACTCGCGCCGCCACGGCGCCAGGCCACAGCACGACGTCCGCAGGCGACGATCACCGACGGCTGAGCCCCCGTCGGTGGACTGCAAGTGCAAGCGCCGTCGCGGTGAGCTCCTCGATGGCGACTCGTCGGCGTCGTGCTGGGCACGCGCTCCCCAGCCGCCCACGGGGGTGCCGATCGCGGGCTCGATGAACTCGCCCGCGACGCCGGCGCGTACCAAAGCACGTCCCGACGTGCCTGTCACCCCCGTTGTAATCGCTCATCGAAGCCTGTAGTGTCTTCCGCAATGCGGACGATGTCTTTCACTGAGCGGAAGACTATGCGAGGAGCCCTGGAGTGTCAAGCAGCTCACGCGATGGAGTTCTCGTGAGCGCTAATGCAACGGCGGCACGCGCGCTGGGAGTCATCCCGGGAGGTGTGAACAGCGGCCAGCGACAGGTCGCCGGAATCGAGAACTGGTGATCACCGAGACCTCCGGCTCGCGGATCAGGGACGAGCAGGGCCGCTGGTACACCGACTACCACGCGGCGTTCGGGCCCCCGCTGCTGGGCCACAACGACCCGGACGTGGACGCCGCGGTCGCGCCGCCGCGAGCACGCGTCGGCCTGCCGGGCGTCGGGGTGACCCCCGGTCGAGATCGAGCTCGCCGAACTGCTCGTCCGAACTGCGTGCCCTCGATCGAGAAGGTGCTGCTGACCGCCACCGGCTCGCGAGGCGACGTTCCACGCGCTCCGGCTCTCGCGGGCCGTCACCGGACGCCGCCGCCTGGTCAAGTTCCAGGGCTGCTACCACGGCTGGCACGACTCCGTCTCGCTGAACGTGATCTCACCCCCGACCGGGTCGGCGACCACGACCCGCTCTCCAAGGGCACGCTGCCCGAGGTCACCGAGGCCACGATCGTGCTGCCCTTCAACGACGTCGCCGCGGTGCGAGCGGGCATTCGCCGAGCACGGCGTCCGAGATCGCCGCGGTGATCCTCGAGCCGATGCCGCACAATGTCGGCGCCTGCTGCCCGGACCTGGAGTTCCTCGAGGCCGCGCGGCGGCTGTGTGACCAGCACGGCACCGTGCTGATCTTCGACGAGGTCGATCACCGGCTTCCGGCACGCCCTCGGCGGCTACCAGTCAGCTGAGCGGGGTCATCCCCGACCTGACGACGCTCGGCAAGGCGATGGCAACGGCTACCCGATCGGCGCGCTTGGCGGGCGCCGGGCGACTGATGGAGGAGTTCTCGACGACCCCGGGCGGCCGGTGTTCTTCGCCGGCACCTACAACGGCCACCCGGCGATCGTCGCGGCGGCGCTCGCGACGCTCCGCAAGCTGCAGACGGAGCCGGTGCACGAGCACCTCTTCCGGCTCGGGGACGCGGTCGCGCGCCGGGCTCGACGAGATGCTCGACGGGCCGGCGTCCCGCACGTCGTCACCGGTACGGCTCGGTGCTGGGTCACCTACTTCATGGAAGGCCCCGCGCCCGAGCTACGAGGACCTGCTGCGACCAACGACGCGCTGTTCGTCGGCTACCGCCGGCGAGCTGCTCGACGACGGCATCTTTGAGATCCCGCTCAACCTCAAGCGAAGCCACGTCTCCTACGCCCACACCGAGTCGGACGTCGACCACCTGATCGCATCGACGGAGGTGGCCGTCAATCGCGCACGCCTAAAAGCTGGAGGATTCTGATGAAGTCCCTGTCCCCGCGCGATGACTCCTGGATCCGCCGGTGCATCCCGGTGACGACCGGCCTGCTCGCAGTCGCAGCGCTCAGCGCCTGCGGCAGCGGTTCGAGCACGACCAGGTCGACCGGCGCTGCGAGCACACCGCCTCCGGCGTCGGCCACGGTCGCCTGGGCCGCACAGATCGACGGCCTCGACCCGACAACGGGTTCGCAAACCAGGCTCTGGGCGCCTTGCACCTGTTCGGCGGCAATCTGTACGACATTAACGCGGACGGCAAGACCGTCCCGGGCCTCGCTGAGTCCGGCTCGGTCTCATCGGACAGACCTACGTGGACATTCAAACTCCGGCCGGGACTGAAGTTTTCGGACGGCTCGCCGCTCACCTCCGCGGACGTGAAGGCGACGATCGATCGTGCCAAGGCGGAGAAGGCGAACGGCTACGCTGGGCTGTTCGCACCGATCACGAGTGTCGATGCCCCCGGTCCTCAGACGGTGGTGTTCCACGTGGCTCGGCCGTACACCTCGCTGCCCACGGTGCTCGGTGACGCCCGAGTTTATGATCATGCCCTCCGCGGGCCTGGCCCAGGGCAAGAGCTTCTTCAAGAAGCCCATCTCGGCCGGGCCGTACACGCTCCAGAGCTGGGGCGGCGGGGGCGACTCGACGTACGTCGTCAACCCCAACTACTGGGGCCCGAGGCCGGTGATCAAGACGCTCAAGTTCACGACTATCCCAGACTTCAACAGCCGGCTCGCGCAGCTGCAGAGTGGACAGATTCAGTCGGTGGTCGACCTGCCGCCAAGCGTGCTTCCACAGCTGACGGGGAACTCCGCGATCTACGCCGGTGTCGTCCAGATCTACGGCTTCGACGTGCTCAACATGCTCATCACCAAGGCGCCGTTGAACAACCTCAACCTGCGCAAGGCGATCTCGCTGGCAATCGACCGCCAAAAGATCGTGCAGGACGTCTGGAGCGGCCAGAACACCGCGTACGCCGGCTTCTGGCCTCCCACGATGGATGGCTACGACAGCTCGATCTCGACCGCCCAGGACATCGCGCAGGCAAAACAGCTGGTCGCCAACTCGCCGTGTGCCTCGGGCTGCACGCTCAAGATGCAATACACCGACTCGTTCCCATCATCGGAGCAGATGGCGCTGATCATCCAGTCGAACCTGAATGAGATCGGGATCAAAACCCAGCTGGTCAAGCTCGAAAACGCGATCTGGTTCAACAACATGTACAACGGCAAGTACCAGTTGTCTGTCTCCAACCTGTACGACTACGCAAACGTCCCGGACGGGATGGTCGCCTACGCCATCGACCCGGCCGGCGGCCTGAACTCCAACTACAGCGGTTGGGACTCCAAGGCCGCGATCGCGGCCGGCCAGCAGGCGATCGATCTCGAGCGGCAGTGCTCGCGACACGGCTCTGGCAAACGTCAACAAGGAGTTCTTGAAAGACCAGCCCTACGCGACCCTGAACACCTATGCTGTCGTCTTCGCAACCCGCCTGCCGAAGGATCTGATTACGTTGACAGCATCGGAGTTCATCGACGTGAAGACCGCAGGCTGAGACGCCACAAGGTTGTAGATGACAAGCGACGCAGTCTCCATGGTCGCCGAGGAGCCCGCCAATGTCGGTGGACCGCGCTCCTCGGCGGCCGGGTGGGGACGGCGGATTGGATACGAGCTGGCTCAGGCGTTGCTCGTCGCATTCGTAGTGGTGACCGTTTCATTTCTGCTCGTGCGCCTGGTTCCGGGTGATCCAGCCCAGGCGATCCTGGGAGCACGTGCGACTCCCCAGGCGGTGGCGGCACTTCGACACGAGATGCACATCGACCAGCCGCTGCTGAGGGGGTACGTCGATTATCTCGGCGGGTTGTTGCACGGCGACCTGGGCACGTCGATCGTGCAGAGCGGCCAGTCGGTCTCGGGCATCGTGGCAAGAACGCTGCCGATAACGCTCGAGCTGGTGTTTGCGACCATGATTCTGTCGCTGTGCGTCGGTATTCCCGTCGGACTGATGTCGGCGTTAACGCGCCGCAGCAGCGTCGACCATGGAACCCGAATCGGCCTGGTGATCCTGTTGGCCACGCCGCCGTTCTTCCTGGGGCTTCTGCTGATACTGGCCTTCAGCCTCAAATGGCCGATATTCCCGGCCGGGGGCTGGGCCGGGTCGTGGCCCGAGAACTTTCGCTACCTGGTGCTCCCGGCGGTCGCAATGTCGGCGTTTCTGATGCCGCAGATCGCACGCACCGTGCGCCAGGTTGCGCGGGACACCTCACGTCAGGATTTCATCGAGGCCGCGATCGCCCGCGGCATGTCTCGGCGAACCGTCGTGGTCAAGCACATCCTGCCCAACAGCATGCTGCCGGTGATCACGCTTCTGGGCCTCAACATGGGGGCGTTGATTGCGGGCGCAGTCGTGGTGGAGGCGGTGTTCGGGATGCCCGGGATCGGGTCGGAGCTGGTGACGGCAGTGAGCCAGCGCGACTATCCAGTGATCCAGGGCATCGCGGTGGTCTCCGCACTGTTTGTGGTGTTCTCAAACGCCGCAGCCGACGCGCTGTATGTGGTGGCCGATCCCCGAACGCGGCGCGGATGATCGAGCCGACGCAGGTGCGAGGTATGCGGCTGGGCGCCGCCGTTCGCCGTTTCGGGATCGACCGCGAGCGGTCGTTTTGGATTGGCGCGACCCTGCTCGCGGTAATCGTCGGACTGTGTTTCGTTGTGCCAGTGGTGTGGCCCGACTCGAGCGACGCTTTGGTGGCCCCGCCATACCAGGCGCCCTCGTTGCACCACCCGTTCGGCACCGACTCGGTGGGTCGTGACCTGTTCGTGCGCACGTTCGCCGGCGGGCGCATCGACCTGATCGTGGCCACGCTGGTTGTGGGCGTCTCACTGATCCTGGGGACGCTTGTCGGCACCCTGGCCGGAGCCAGCAAACGCCGCGGGGTGGACTCGACGCTGATGCGGCTGGTGGACGCCTTGATCGCATTTCCGTTTGTGATTCTGATTCTCGTGCTGGTCGTGCTGGTCGGCCCCGACCGGACGATTGGACCGATGCCTGCGGGGCTCCCGGCGACGGTGATCGCGTTCCTGCTGGTCGGATGGGCCTACTACGCACGCCTGGCGCGCGCCCAGACGCTCGCGCTTCGCCGAAGCGACCACGTGCTCGCCGCCGAGATTCTCGGCTACTCGCAGGGGCGGATCGTCGTGCGCCACCTGGCACCGGGCGTGGCCCGGGTCACCGCCGCCTACGCGGTCGGCGACGCGATCCTGGCCGTGGTCGTGATCGCCTCGCTGGCGTTTCTCGGCGCGGGTGTACAGCCGCCCACTCCGGAGTGGGGAAACATCATGTACGAGGGCCGCGCGTTCGTCGGCACCGCATGGTGGATCACGGTCGCGCCGGGGGTGATGCTCGCGCTCACGGGGGTGGCCCTGAGCCTGGTGGCCGATGCGCTGCTCTCGGGCGATCGGACGGTCGGCGATGAGCGCTCTTCTGACGGTTGACGGCCTCGCGGTCGAGCTTGCCGGCCACGAGGCCCTGGTCGACGTCGTCGTTCGAGGTCGCAGGCGTCGGCGTGTGTCGGCCTGGTGGGCGAGACGGGATCAGGCAAGAGCCTCACCTGCCGCGCCGCCATCGGCTTGCTCCCGAGAATCGGCGGCCGCGTGGTGCGTGGCGAGCCTCTCGTTCGACGGTACTGATCTGCTGCTCTTGGACGAACGGGGAGTGGCAGCAGATGCGGGGGCGCCGAATCGCGCTGGTTCCCCAGGCATCGATGTCGGGACTCGATCCGGTGATGAAGATCGGACGCCAGCTCGCCGAGACGGTGCGCGAACTCGACCGCGGGCGGCGCCGGCGACCAGCGAACGCGTCGAGCTGCTCGACCAGGTGCACATGACCGCGAGCGACCGAGGTGATGGGGCTGTACCCACACGAGCTCTCGGGGGGTATGCGCCAGCGAGTGATGATCGCGCTCGCACTCGCCGGCCGTCCGGAGCTGCTGTTCGCCGACGAACCGACCACCGCACTCGATGTCACCGTCCAGCGCGGCATCCTCGAGTTGCTCGTCAGAGCTCCGAGCCGAGACGGGCATGGCGATCGTCCTGATCACCCACGACCTGGCGGTGGTGCAGTCGACCAGCGACGCCGTCGCAGTCATGTACAGCGGCATGGTTGTGGAGCACGGACCCTCTCGGCGAGGTTCTGGCACGCCCAGCCCATCCTTACACCCAGGCGCTGATCTCGGCGCGGCCGCGTACCGACGCAACTCGCGGCGAGCTCGCGACGATCCCAGGACGCGCACCCGGCCTCGGCGAGCGCCCGGCTGGATGTCCGTATGCCCCGCGCTGCCCGCTCGCTCAGGATCGGTGCCGAGCCGAAGTCCCGACGGCTGATGCCCGTGGCCGAGGGCCGCCGGTCGGCGTGCTTTCGCTGGAACGAGCTGATGACGTGACCGCGACGCTCCGAGTCGAGGGTGCCGGGGTGACGTATCCGCGAGCGGGGAGCGAGGCGCTGGCGGATATCGACCTCGAGGTGGAAGCCGGGCAGACGCTGGGGATCGTCGGTGAGAGCGGCAGCGGCAAGACGACGCTCGGCCGGCTGCTGGTGGGGACGCTCGCTCCGACGCGTGGCCGGGTGCTGGTCAACGGCCGTGAGTGGTCGAAGGTCGGACCGCAGAGACCCGCGCCCGGCGGGAGATGCAGATGGTGTTCCAGGATCCGTACGGTGCGCTCAATCCCTGGATGACGGCCAACGAGGCGGTTGCAGAGGTGTACCAGCGTCTGGCATTCGCTCAACCGGCGAGACGCCGGCAAACGCGCCGACGAAGTGCTGCAGGAGGTCGGGACTCACCCGCCGACGCAGTCGAGCGCCGGCCCGTCCCAGCTGAGCGGGGGGCAGTGCCAGCGGGTCGGAATCGCCCGGGCACTGGCGGCCGACCCGAGCATGCTGATCGCGGACGAGCCGACATCCTCACTCGACGTGTCGGTGCAAGCCCAGATCCTCAATCTGCTGAACGCGCTTCGTGTCAGCCGAGGGCTCGCGATCATCCTGATCTCGCACGATCTGAGCGTCGTCAGCCACGTCACAGACGAGACGATGGTGCTGTTCTCGGGGCGATTGGTCGAGCGCGGCCCAACGGGAACGGTTCTCACCGCTCCCACCCACCCCTACACCAAGGTGCTGCTCGACTCGGTGCCGGGGGTCGAGGGCGACTTCCGGTTCGCCCTCAACGCGTTGCCGGCGACCGGTTGCAATTTCGCTCCACGATGTCCGCTGGCGACCGATGAGTGCACCGCACAAAGACCGCCCGCGATCGTGGTCGGTGAGTCGCAGGTTGCATGCATCCACCCAATCGGTACCGGCCGGCGCCAGATAACCGGCGCCTCGGGCGGGCGCTACGCGTGATTTGCATCGGTGTACCCGATGCGAGCCGAGATCTTGGCGGCGGCGGCGTTGACGCTTTTTCCGATGTCGACGACGGCGTCGTGATCGATGCGGTTCACGGGACCGCTCACACTGACGGCGTACTGCGGTCGACCGTGGCGGTCGTACACGGCGGCGCCGACACACCGAAGGCCGCTCTCCCCCTCCTCGTCGTCGATCGCGTAGCCGCGACTGCGGATATCGACGAGGTCGGCCCGAAGCTCTCGCCAGGTGCTGTGGCTTTGAGGGGTCAGACGCACCCATTTGCCGCGATCCGCCACCTCGCGCGCCTCGGGCTCGGGCAGTCCCGCCAGGATCGCTTTGCCCAGGGCGGAAGCGTGCCACGCGTCCAGATCACCGATATTTGCCCCTCGCCGGATCGAGTGGGTGGACTCCACCGCTTCGATCAGCACAAGATTGTTCGCGTTTCGAACGCCCAGGTTCACCGTCTCGTGGTAGCGCTTCGAAAGCTCGCGCATGAACGGCAACGCCGCCTGGCGAGCGTCGGTTCCCAGGGCGCGCTCGCCCAGCTGGAACAGCCGCAGACCCAGGACGTAGCGACCCGAATGCGCATCGCGTTCGACCAACCCGTTGCGGTTGAGAGTCGCGAGGTACCGCAGCGTGGTCGACTCACTCAAACCGACGGCACGGGAGATCTCGGCCTGGGTCAGCGCACGACCGTCGGTGAACGTGTCGAGAATCGACACCGCCCGATCCACCGCTGCGATTCGGTATCGACCGGATGCCACCCCGCCTTCCGCACTGCGAACAACCCCTTCAGCCATTGCAAGATCGTAGCGGCGAGACACCAGACCAACAATCCCCACTGGAGGACCAATGACCAAGCTCGACCGAAAGACCGTGGTCATCACGGGAGCCGGCTCCGGCCTCGGTGAGGCGATCGCATACGAGATCGCGGCCGAAGGCGGACACGTCGTCGCCGCCAACCGGTCGCGTGAGACCGGGGAGCGAGTTGTCGCCACGATCCGCAAGCGAGGTGGGTCGGCGACCTTTGTTCCGACTGATGTGGGCGAAGAGTCCGATCTGATCAAGCTCGTGGAGGTCGCGCGTGAGCGCACCGGGGTGATCGATGTCGTTATCAACAACGCCGGCTCGGGGGTCGACATCCTTGGCCCCTTCTGGGAAATCACCGCCGAGGCATGGGACCGGGCTTTTGCGGTCAACGTGCGAGGGATGTTCCTGCTCGCCAAGTACGCCTACCCGCACATGCCCGATGGCGGCGCGATCGTGAACATGGGTTCGGTGGCCTCGCTAGTCGGGTACCCCGACGAGACCACCTACATCGCGACCAAGGGGGCCGTGCTTCAGATGACGCGGGGAATGGCCTGCGACACGGCTGCGCGCAACATTCGCGTGAACTGCATCTGTCCCGGGCCGTGTGAGACACCGCCGATGATCAAGTGGCTCGAAGACTCGGTCGACCCTGAGGCGTTGCTGCGGGAATGGAACGAGTCGATCATGCTCGGCCGCATGGGGCTGTCGAGCGAGATCGCCAAGGCCGTGCTGTTCCTTGCATGCTCCGATTCGTCTTTCATGACCGGGGAGGCGCTGGTGGTCGACGGCGGATTCACATCGTGTCGAGGCGGGTCGGGATCGTCAGCTTTGGGGATGCCCAGCTCGCAGGTCGGCTGAGCGCGGCCACTCACAGCTGGTGTCGAGAGAGCACCCGGCACCCGTCATCGGTGATGACGGCCACCCGCTCGACCCGCACGCCGAAGCCATCGCCGTAGGCGCCGGGTTCGAGCGCGATCACCATGCCCGGTTCAAGCCGAGTGGTGCTGTCCGGGATGATCCGGGAAACTCGTGCGCGGTGAACCCGACGCCGTGCCCGGTGTGGTGGGGATAGGCGAAGCCGGCGTCGGCCACCGCCCCACGCACGACGGCATCGACGTGTCCGGCGGTAACGGTTGGGCCGAGGGCTCGCAGGCCGATTTCGAGCGCGGTTGAGACCGCCGCGTGCGCGCGCCGCTGCGCCGCCCGCGGCTTGCCGACCGTCCAGCTCGCGCAACTGTCTGACCACATCCCGCCCAGCCGGGTGGCGATGTCAACGAGCACTGCGTCGCCCGCGCCGACCGTGCGATCTGTCGGTGGGCCGCCGATCAGCTCGGTGCGTGCACCGGTGAGTAAGTCGCCAAGCATGACGACGGGCTCGCCTGCGCGCTGCGCAACCGCGACGTGTACGTGATTCCAGATCTCGAGCTCGGTGGCTCCCTCCATAGCGGCATCTCGGGCCGCTCGATGACCGGCGTCACAGAGCGCGACGGCGGCGTGGATGGCCTCCACCTCGTCCGGCGTCTTGATCGCGGCGAGCATCGCGATCTCGCCACCCGCAGGTTGGCCCATTGGGGCGATCTGTGAGAGTTCGCTCGGGATCGTGTACCCATCGAGCGCGACCTTGCGATCGTAGAGGGTGGTGCGCTCGAGTGCTTCCCGCAGCGCGGCCTGCGGCCGACCCGTTGGGTCGGCCAGACCGGTCGTGAACCCCTCGTACGTGACAGTGGACGGACCGGCATCCGCCTCGTCTGCCGAGCAGATCAGGATCGGACTGGAGCTTCGGGACGCGAGCACAAACGCGGGAGTGGCGAGGGGAGAGATCTGAAACCCGACGGCCGGTGCGTGGCCCGTGAGCATCCGAACGATACCGGCGTCAGCGGAAAGCAGGCCGTCAGCACCGACCGCGTCGAGATACCTCACTAGCCGGCGATCGACGTCTGTGGTCAAGGAGCGCTCCGCACGTCAATCGAGAATATCCGAGACGTTTCGGTCGCGGCCGCGCGTCAGTCCTCGAAGCTGGCCGAAGGCATGCCGGTGTGGGATGCGTTTCGGACGTATGGCGTGATCTAAGCGAGCGAGCTTCGCAACGCCGCAAGCTGCGACGTGATGTCTTCGACCTCGGCGGCCTCGGTCTGCATCCGGCTGACCGCCATCCATACCTCGCGTACCAGGTCGGTCGCGATCAGCTCGATGTCGGCTGCGAGTTCCTGCGCCTCTTTGACCCGATCTGGCCCGGTCACGGGCTGAGCGAGGCCCGGTGACGGCGAGGGCTCCGCAGCCGGGGTCGCCACCAACTTCACCGGGAGCTCGAGGCCGGACACGCCAAGCTGGCGGCGCTGTTTCTGGCCGCGGTAGTAGCTCTGCTGCACCGACCGCTCGAGCCTTCCCGTCTCGGCTGCGACGATTCGGCAGGCGAGCACCACGCCCGTTCCCTCCATCCGCAGGGCGGTTACGCGCTGGTAGTCGGCGTTGGCCTGCGGCGCGACGCTCTCACGAGCGGGATGGTGGCGGTGGGCTCCGATGCCGAGCCGGCGTCGGACGATGTAGTAGTTGGTCTCGATCGTCGACTGGGATTTGCTGACCTCCCGGGAGGTTTGAATGCAGGCCTCATCCCGAGTCTTGCCGGCGGCCATCAGCTCGCGCACCCGCTGATAGTCCTCTGTCGGCGAGCTTCGTGCTCCGCGCTGCGACCTGCCGTGGTCTGCGCCACCCTCCCCGGTTCGAACCATTCGCAGGCTCGAGAAGCGATCGAGATTTCGCGCCCAGGCGCCCGCGCGGGAAACATCGGCTCGATTCGAGGTGGGAGCGTCGTTGGGCACAGGCTGCCAGTTACGGTAGAGCCCGTGGGGTGACACCGCATCGCCTGATTGGGGGTTGGCGCAACCTGTCAGAAATCCCATCCTCGCCTCCAGGCATCTGCGATCTCCAGCATGCCCCCTCAGTACATCGACAATCGGTTTAGATTGCATCCAGCTGTGCGAGCCTTGACTTCCGGGACTACATCGATAGGATTGGCGCGTGAATTCGATCAGCGGCGACGCCCTCCGCGGACACCTGGAGCTTCTGGTGCTCGCCGCCGTGCAGGGCGAGGCGGGTCACGGTTACGAAATTGCTCAGCGGCTGCTGGAACGAAGTGGCGGGGCGTTCGATGTGCAGGAGGGTTCTCTCTACCCCGCCCTGCACCGAATGGAAGCCTCAAAACTCCTGTCGAGCAGGTGGATCAAGGGCGAGGGTGGGCCGCGTCGGCGGGTGTACCGCCTCACCGCCCGCGGCGAGCGCGAGCTGCGCGGCCAGCGCGAGGAGTGGCAGGCACTCGTCGCTGCGATGGGTGACGTCGTGGGCATGGAACCCGGGTGAGGCGGTGCAGCGGATGCCGACGCCGGTTCGAGGTCAGGCCGGATGCCAAGCGCCAGCAGCTTTGCGACGCGTGCGAGCGCCCTGCGGCTGACGTCCCGCAGTACCTGGAGCGAGTCGGCCGCGCGCTACCGGGGTCGGCTCGACGCCGCCGACGCGTGATCGAAGAACTCAGCGCACACCTCAACGATTCGATCGAGAGCTATACGGGCACGCCGCTCGAGGATCACGCGGAGGCCAGGGCTATGGCTCGCCTCGGTGACCCGCGGGTGATGGCTTCGCGCTTCCCTCGGCCCCGTCCTATCCGTGGATTCGTGATCGCGGGCGCGATCTCGGTACTGATCATCGGCGTTTCTGGGACGGCGGGCATCTCGGGTGGCGACCTGCCTGGCTCATCCTCAGCGCAGGCATCGAGCCTGCAGCCCACCCGCGCATGGGCGTTGGGCTGTGTTTCGCGCTGGAACGATCGAGCTCACACCCGCCTGCGGCACGAGATCGCCGACGGCGGGCCGTTCACGATCCTTGGTCTCCACAGGGGTGAGGTGGCTCGAAGCCACGGCGTCGCTGTTGGGGTGCCGATTCGGGCAAGGATGCGGCACACGACGTACACCTCCTCGGGTTCGAAGCCAGCTTGGTGCACGGTTTCCGTCACGTTCAAGGGTCACCGAACACAAACCCTGATCCTGTCGCGGAGCGCGCCGGACACCGCATGGAGCATCACCGGAAGTCCCACACTCCGAGCGCTACCTTCGACGACGGTAAATCCTGACGGGACGCTCTCCACCGACGTCCGGCCGCCAGCGGCATCCCACCGCTGGGGAAGTGCGCCGACCCTCTCCATCACCGGCACGTCGAACGACACGCCGTCGATCCGAAGCGAGCGCACCTGCTTCACCTTCACGCTGCGCGTCGCTAGTGCCGCGACCGTCACCGTGCAGCAAGGCTGGGCAGGCAAGCAGCGGCCCGGCCCAGCTCCCATGTACACGTACTGGATGACACCCAAGAACCCCCAGTCGATACATCCCTGCTTCTACTGGCACGGCCACATGAGGCATCCCGACCAGGAGTACCCCGGTCATCCGAGCCTCAACACTCGCATCGTTCGGATCGCCACGGTCGACTCCCACACCGGAGAAGGCGGGCGCGTGACCCTCCACTTTGGGATCGAGCAACGGATGAGGCTCGGGCAGCCGGCAGCACAGCCCGAGGGGCCGTGGATGATGGTGGCTCTAGGGACTAACCCGTAACACGGCAAGTACCTAGACAGACACAGTTCTAGCCGTTAGTCTGGGTGCATCCGATCCCGACGTACGGAAGGAACGACGTGAAACTCGCTCTCATCGTGGCGCCGCTCCTGCTTGGCGCATCGACCGTCGCGGTTGCGTTCGCCTCGTCCGCCACCGCACCGGTGTCTATAACAAGCGGCACGGCACGGCCGGCGACAATCTCCATCACCCACGCGAATGGGCTTCCGGCGTGCTCGAAACTGCCGTACACCCTTCATACCACCAGGCGCCGACAGGTCGACATGGTGATCCACAAGACAAGCGTCCCGGGCCGGTTTCAAATTATCGCAGCCGACGGCGCAAGCTCGACGTACCACGGCCTTGGGCACCTGTGTGCTAAGGAGTTCGAGGCCAAGGACACCGCGGGCGGCTACACGTGGTACCCGTGTGTTACCCCGACCAACGTACATCCGCGAAAAAACCTGATCACGTGTGCGGCAAGGGCACCGAAGCGGTGGGTGACCGTGCTGCCATGAGGCTACGTAGCCGCGCCCTTCGTTAATCGAGGTGCAGGCCCGCGCTCAGCGGTTACGACGGATCGACTTCCATGATCCGGGGATTGCACACGCTGACGCTCAGGTCGCTATGGATACCACCGGGTGCCCCAACGCTAGCCGCGATTTCAGTGGTCTTTGCAATCCTCAACTGCGTATGCCGGGGTTCACCGCGGTCACCGTACGGCGAGTCGTCGCCGATCACCGGAGTGCTGTTGTGGATGAGGTAGCGCGGATACCAGTAGACGGACGGTGCCAGCCGCCCGCTCAGGTGGTTCGTGAACTTCACCCGTACGATGATGTGTCCGTCGAGCCAGCCGCAGGTCGCAACTCCGGTGACTACAAGCTGGGGATGTGGGAACGCCTCATGATTCCCCGAGCCTGGCCACGAGGCGCTTAGGTCGCCGTAGCCGACGACTCCGGGGAGCATCGGGCCGGGGATCTTGAAGGGCGTAAGGCCAGAGCCGCTGCTCGTACCCTCGGCGGCCTTCGAGCTGTCGATCCAGCCGGTGATCGCACCGATGATCGCGATCAGCAGTAGCACACCGATAACTGCACCCAGGATGTCGGGATTTCGTCGATGCTTAGCTCGTCGCATCATTGCCACGGCTTTCAGATATCGAGCGGTTCGGCCAGAACCTCAGCCGTGTACAAGAACAACCCCTTCGTGGGCCCGGTGGTCTCGATCCACACCTTGTTGAGAGTGCCCTTCTGACCGTGTCGGATCAGCCATGGCAACCCCGGGCCACGCTCAGCACCCAGTTCGAGGTAGCGCCGCACCGCCTCACGAGTGGTATCGGCGTGCACGCGCACGTCGCGGCCGCCGACGTTCACGACGATCCACGTCGCCACTCCGACACCCGCTTCACCGAGCGTACGCTCGTCCGTTTCGTCGTACCACGATCGCAGCAGCTCCTCGAACTCGAGCTTCGAGGCGCAGCTGGTGCCCTTCGGAATCCTGGCCACAGCCGAAACGGGGACGCGAGCTGGGATCGGCAGGGTTTCGAGCTCGCGCCAGAGCGCCGGGTCGTTCAGCCGCGCCGTCCACGACTCGCCGAGCTTCAACAAACCGTCGGTGGCCATCACGCGGGCGGCGTTGACGAACCCAACCCAACCCGAGTGCTCCTGCAGGGTGTGGCAGTCGAGCTTGGCGGAGTTACGCACACGGAACTCGGGATCGAACAGAACGACGATCGCGTAATCGAACTCCCACGACCGAAACGCTGACAGCTGGCGTTCGCCAGGATTGCGCTCATCGTGAACGACGCGGGCCTTCACCTGGATCTTGGCCCCGTCGCGCCCGAGCACATCCCAGCTCTTCTGGGATGGTGGCGCCAGGGTTCCGCCCACCGCGTGGGCAACCAGCAGTTCAGCGAGATCACCAACCGGCGCGTTAGCCGTGCGCACGGCCCCTCGGCGGCGGAGCTCGGCGAGACAGCCGCCCGAGAGCGCCGCCAGGTCCCGAATCGTGAGCTCGGACAGATCGGGAGTGCCGGCGGGAATCGCAGCTAGGGGATCAAGCATCATGTTCGTATCGGCACGAGCGGTCACTGACCGTAGGCCGACAGCTGCACCAGCTCGCCGTCCACCATCAGCCCGCTACCGATGACGCCGTCACCCTCAATTCGGAGATCCTGGCCATCGGCGACGCTCGGGCCGGTGCGCACACGTCCGGTCGCGAGGCTCGCAATCACGGACTCGGGCGAACGAGCGACGCCCGACTCGTCGCCGGCCTCGTAGGCGTAGCCCGCAACCAGCTTGGTGAACATCCGCGCGAACACCGCGGGGCGGGACACCGCATCGATGCACCAGCCTTGTCCCGCCACATCGACCAGCATGCCGCACTGCCCTGGCTCGAGCGTAAACCGCTGCGACCGGTCGGTGATCTCACGCGACCGCTTGGCGATGCCGTCGCTGTAGGCGGCGGTGGGCGATGCCACCTGGCGATCCGCCAACTGCTCACCAACCACCGACCACACCTCGTGCTGCGCCACTCCTCGGGCGAGCGCGTCTCCCCGCAGAGACTCAGCCTTTCGCCGGCGAAGCTCCGGCCCAGCGACATGACCGGCCGACGCGAACAGGCGACTGCGCGCCGACCACCGGCCTTGCTCGACGCACGACACGGGGATCCGGGTGGTTGATCCGGCAGCGAGCAGCACCGAGACGTTCAGGATGCGGTTCTGCTTTGCACCGACGAGCTCCTCACCGTCATAGAGCAGCACGCCGAGCTTGAGCGGGTTCTGCACGGCGAGCTCGCCAACGATGCCCGACGCGTCGACCTCACCGATCTCGAGGCCGTGCGTCAGCGCCTCGTCGAGCGCGATGTAGTCACACACCGGGTCGCGGGTGGGAAAGAGCGGAGTGATGGTGATGCCGCGATGGGCCTGAGGCTCGCCGAGCTGAAAGGGAAGTTCGAGTGTGTTGGTCATGATGCTCCTCAGCAGGTGTTTGATCGCTATGTCCTGCACACAGCCGAACTTCTTACAACCGTGAATGTAAGAACTCGGGCCAATGCGGGGACATACAGTGCATGACCGAAGACACCGTCCCCAATCAGCGCGTCAAGCGCATCGAGCGAGTGCTCCGCGCCGCCGCCCAACGTGGGCGGCATGATGTGATCGTGATCGCAGAGGACGAGACCAAGGCGTTCGTCCATCTCGAGATGTCCCCCGGGTTCATCGCCGCTCACGCGCGCACGCGCGGGGAATCGGGCGAGCTGCTTTCGCTGCTCGGCTGGCGCGAGACGCCAGACGCGGGCTGGACGCAGTACGTCTACCCACAGCGCGGCCGCGACTTCAGAGCCCTGGCCGAGTGGACGTCCTCGACGCTCGTGGACGGCTTCGGCGCGGGCCCGAAGTTCTCGCTGCTGAGCCACGAGCGCGACGCAGCCGGCCCGCTGTTTACCGCCGACCCCAAGCTCCCGACGAACGATCGGGACGAGCGGCTGGTCGAATCGGCCGAGGAAGGCGCTCAGCGCCGCACCGTTTGCGGTGCGGCGTAACGAGTTGACGCTCGATGTTGTCTCGCTTCGCCACCGGCACCGCGCAGAGCTCTCACTCACGATCGCATCGAATACGATCTGCTGTGACGTCCTCCACCTCGTGGAACCCGACGCAGCGACCGTCACCGCGCACCTACAGGCAAATCCCTCGCTCGGGCATCTGCCGTTCATCTATGCCGAGCGCACATTGACGGGCGGCCGCCGAGCTCTCGTTCTGCAGTCCAAGATCAAAGCTCCACGATGGGCGACGCTGCCCGTCGCGATGGCTGGCACGCTCTGTGGGCTCATCGAGCCGCTCTTGGCTTCTCACCGGAGACTTCACACCTCGCCGAGGTGACAGCGATGGCCCACTGGCCTAGCATCCCAAACACCGACCTTTGGCAAAACCGCTCTCACATGCCGACCTTGAACACCTCACCGACGCCGAGCTCGTCGCATATGCTCGCGCGCACATACGCGACGACGATGGGCCTTCCCTCGACGTTGCAAAGTACTGCGTCGCGTTTGTGTACGAACGCAACCGCAGCACGGTGCGCGTGTTGTGCGCCGCCAAGGCCCCGCTTGACCTTGTCGACGATCTCGAAGCGGCGGTGTACGAGCGTTTCGTCAAGACCGTCTACCTGCGTCAGCAACCGATGACGAATCCGGGCGGGCTTCTGGTCGTCATGACCCAGCGAGTGATCGCTACCCACTACGCGAGTGGCTCCCGTCCGACGACGCCTCTCGACGGTCTCGTCGAGCGCGGCGCGACGGACGCACACCTCGATGATCGCGAGGTCGATGAGGTGGTCGACCAGATGCTCTCGACCCTCTCGCCCAAGCAGCGCGAGGTCGTATGGTTGCGCGTCTACGGCGAGCTCTCGAGCGCCGAGATCGCCGAGCGGCTGGACACGAGTCCCGGCAACGTCGATGTCATCTTCTACCGCGCGATGCGCAAGCTCCAGGACGTGATCTAATCCTCGACGACCCGATCACCAGCCGGTTTGAGGCGTTCGCCGATGCGCATCGAAGCGGCGAGCAGCCCGACCCGGTGGCCGTGATCCAGGCGGCACCCGAGGCAGACCGCGAAGCCCTCGGCGTGATGATCGCGACCTACCTCGCCGCCCAACCGGCGACGGTCTCGGCAGATGTCGTGGCTCGACGGGCCGCCGCGTCGGCAAGCGATCCGCCGTTGGCCTGGCAAGAGCTCCTACCGGCACTTCGTGCCGAGACCGGCACCACCCGCTCGTCGCTGGTGAAGAAGCTCGCGGCAGCTCTCGGCTATCCCTCCGCGACCGAGCAGATCGAGGAGCACGTCCATCACCTCGAGACCGGCCAGCTCCAGCCCGCCGGCGTCAAGCCTGCGGTGATCGATGCACTGGCCCAGATCCTCCATGCTCCCAAGGCGTTGCTCGAGCGAGGGCGTCTGATCGCCCCCGGGCCAAGCGCCAGCCTGGCGAGCGGTTTGGTCTACCAGCGCCTGGCCGCGCCCATGGAGGACCGCCTGGAGATGACTCTCGGCGAGAGCCGGGCCCCATCCCCAAACGCTGAGATCGACGAGCTCTTCGGAGTCACCCGTGGATGAGGCGGCAGCGGCGCAGGCAACGCTCCGGCGGTTCCGCGAGCTCTACGACTCCGACGCGCCGCCGGTGGACGTCGAAGAGTTGGCGTCGAGCCTCTGCCGCCTACGGGTACGGCGGGGCGATGACCTCGCCTCCGTCGCCGGCGTCGCGGAAGGCACGCGACTGTCGGGCGTCCTGATTCCGAGGCTCTGGGAGATCTGGGTACGACGTGACGAGCCCGCCGCGCGCTGCCGGTTTACGATCGCTCACGAGATAGGCCATCACGTGCTCCACTCCGACGGCGCCACGGTCATGTGCCGCCCGACCGACGTCGATCAGGCCGACGGCAGTGCTCGCGTACGCGAGCGGGAGGCCAACATGTTTGCCGCTGAGCTGATCATGCCCGAGGCCCTCGTCCGCGAGTACGCAGACCGCGATGGCGCTGACCCGTTTGCCCTGAGCGAACGGTTCGCCGTGTCGTCTCTCGCGATGGCGTTTCGGCTTGTGAGCCTGGAGTATCTGGAGGCGTTGCCGGTTGAGCTTGCTGCGGAGCATGAGCGGTGGCGAGGCTGAGCAGCAGTACCTAAGTAGACCTTCGTCGAGGAGAGGCCAGACATGGACGACACGATTATCAGAGCGACGGAAATCGCCGCCAGGCTGGAGGTACCGCCCCCCGCCACACAGGTGGCCGAGATCGCGCACTTGACCCCCGCGTTTAAGGCGGCACTGATGTTGCCTCAAGCCGGGCACAAGCCGTACAGCAAGAAACTCGCACTGCCGAGCTGGTCTCCATCACCGGGGCCAGTGGACGTCGTCCTCGGCGATGCCAAGCCGTATAACGCGGTGATTGAGATCAAGGTGAACGACCTGGGGTGGTGCCTCTGGGATCTGGTCAAGGTCGCCTCGTTGATCTCGGATGGTGCTGCCCTAACGGGTATCTGATCGTCTGCGGCAAGAAGAAGGCGTTCGCCCAACGCGGAAGTTTGAGACCGTCCTACGCGACCAGCCAGAGATCGTAACCGCGGCTCTCTTCCTCAAATACGCCAAGGATTGGCTCGATTTGCTCCGCGGGGGAAGCGGTCGCCCCAAGCATCTTCCGGCGAAGCTCGAGATCCATCAACTGACCGCACTCGAGCTCAGTCACGACCCGAAGTGGGAGATCCGCGCGCTTAAGGTCGTGGTACCAGAGGACTGTGGTCGCCTGAAGTTCATAAACGAGTCATGGCCCGACGGGCACACTCGATTACCAAAGAAGCTCAACTAGACACACACACACCGAGCTGCGCAGATCTCAAGCCAGCCCACGCCTCACGCAGGCTACGCCGACTTCAAGTTCCTGGAGAGCTGCAACTCGAGATCGAGCGCATCGACTATCGCATCGGGCTCCACCTCGGGGTACAGATCGTGGATGACATCCTTGGTAAGCCCGCGGGCGCCGAGCGCTCCGACGGCGGCCGTTTCTATGCGCGTCTCCGTGATGTGAGGCGAACCGGCGAGCTTGCGGGGACGATCCGCAGGGATGGTCGCGGCATGTGGAGATCAGGACCACGGGCCACACCTGTATCGAACGGCCTCACGAGATCAAGAAACTCCAAGTCGAGTATCTGGGCGCCAACCGGGGTCTCGAGGGGATCGTCTTCGATATCAGAATCTCCCCTGCACGATCGACGATCACACCGGGGGTACTCGCTCAGACACACCGAAAGGTCGAGCTCCCAGTGCCCCCGGCGCCTTGCGGACGTCCAGGCCCGAGCGCGGGAACGGGAAACTGTCCGGGGTTCCTTGGTCTGTCGGAGCCAGTAGATCATCCGCCGGCCCATCAAGTCGGAATACGACCAAAGCTTCACCCGCTCCGGCGAAACGCTCGGCACCAGCACCCCTGTACGGGCCCAGTAGTGAACGTTGCTGATGGGCACCGCCGAGAGGGCGGCCGCGCGATCAGCGGGACATGCGCCGGTTGAATCCATGGAGCTGGAGTACGGTCGTAGGCCAGCTGCGCTAGAGCCTTCACAATTGTCACACGCGGGGTGAGCTGCCCCTCAATCTCCCGCGCCTTCTCAATCTCCCCCGCAGTCATCTCAGCCTCGAGATCCTCGATCAGCATGTCCAGTTCGGTGAGCATGGGACTCTGAGGTGCTCGCTCGCGATACACATCGGTGAGCGCTCTGTAGTAGGCAAGCTGGCCGGCGGCTCCCGTGGCGAATACTCGCCAGAACCGCTCGCGGTCGGAGGTGTTCCGCAAGTCGCGGACTGTCGATCCGAGGTTGTGCACTTTGTCCGCCATCGAGACGCGCACGATCGACTCGGCGTCGTCACCGGTGAGTTCTCGGAGGTGTTTGATGTACGCCGTCTTTCGCGGTAGCCATGGCGGCTTACGCTCGCCGGCCTGCTCGGGAATCACGTCGCTACAGCCCTCGACGATGGTGGCGACACGTTCACCGAAGTCCTCACGGATCATCTCCAGCTCCCCCACTCCTCCGCCGTCCTCGACGGCGTCGTGAAGCATCGCGGCGATCGCCTCGTCCTCATCGCCGTGATCCTCGAGCACCAACGCGGTCACGGCGAGCAGGTGGGCAACATAGGGCACCCCGGATCCCTTGCGTACGTGGCCGCCATGCACGCGAAGCGCGTAGACGACCGCCTTCTCAAAACGTTCGCCTGGCTCGGTCACGATGGCGAGCTTACCGTTGCGAGCTCCACGAAGCGGCACAACGAGTTCGCCAAACGCATCTGCTCGATGGTCGTGCACTCGACCTCCAGCAGCCTCGGCGAACACACCAGGTAGGCGAGGCACTGGGCGCGCGAGATGGCCACGTTGAGTCGGTTTCGCGAGAGCAGGAAGTCGAGGCCGCGCGGTACGTCTTCCCCGGTTGAGCTTGCCATCGAGTAGAACACGATCGCCGCCTCGCGACCCTGAAACTTGTCGACTGTGCCGACCTCGACGCCGTCCGGAAGCGCCTCGCGGAGGATCCGCACCTGGTTGTTGTACGGCGCGACCACGAGGACGTCGTCTTCCTTCAACGGGCGTGTGCCGTTGGCGTCGGTAAACGTGCCCGCGAGCACGCGCCTGATCTCGGCCGCGATCGCCGCGGCCTCCTGAGGCGAGTCGACGCTGTTTCCCTCGTGCTCAACCGGCATCCAGCGGATGCCGGTGCCGAGCGAGGTTGATCGCGTCGCGCACTCCTCGATCGAATCCAACCGACCGTCATAGAACGCCTGGGAGATGAACCCGCACACATCGGGGTGCATACGCCGCGTGTGGGTGAGAAAGATGCCGCGGTTCTCGGGGATCGTGTCGTGGTCTTCGAGCAGGTGCTGGAGCACCGAGGAACCCGCGCCCTCGGGGTGGACTCCCTGTGAGACCTGAGCCAGCTGGAGCGGATCGCCGAGCAGGATCAATGATTTCGCGGACGTCCCCATGGCGATGGCATCGGCGAGAGAGATCTGGCCGGCCTCGTCGATCACCAGCACGTCGAGTGTCTGGTCAAGCGCCTCGCGCGCGAAGAGCCACGAGGTGCCAGCGATCAGATCGACGTCGGGATGCTCGAAGTCGCCGTTCTTGCCTTTGGTGATGAAGTCACCCGGGTAGTCCTCGCCCTGCTTCTTTCCCACAAAGCTGAGTCCCTCTTCCCGGGCGGCGCATTCGACCGCATCAAGCAGGTTGTGGATGACCCGGTGGCTCTGCGAGGTGACCCCAACTCGCTTTCCCTGGCGCAGTAGCTCGGTGATGAGCCGCGCGCCGCGGTAGGTTTTGCCCGACCCGGGCGGCCCCTGCACGAACAGATACGAACGATCAAGGCCAACGGCGACGGCACGCTGCTCGTCGAGTTCGTCTCGTTGCACCTGCGCGCCACCCAGCGGCAGGTCGCGCCGCACCAGCCGGCGCAGGGCGAGGTAGCGGTCATCGTCGTCGAGCACAGATTCGCCGAAGCGGTAGAGAGCGTCCCGCTGGTCAGTGGTGAAGAACTGCTCGCTCGGGACGAGAGCCGCCGGTAGCGCCCTGTCCTGCATCACCGTGCCGCGTCGAAGGCCGACGGTGCCAAATGCGTTGTCGATCGCGTGCACCGTCCACCCAGTGCCGTCCTCAGCGGGATCGTTGAGCTTGTCGCCGGGGTCGGCCCGATGCTGCTGGGGAGGGAACGTGAAGCCGTACACCTGCGATCGACTGATCCTCGTGGGCTCGACACCGTCCCACACGAGGCCGGCGAGCGACTCGCGTTCATCGATCAGCTCCTCGGTGGTCATCTCGAGCCGCCTGAAGTGCATCCACGCCTGCGGTCGAGCCTCACGCGCGTGGTAATCGAGTAGCTGCGCGGCGAGCCACCGCTCGTGATCCGGCTCGGCACCTTCAAGCAGCGCCTCGCGGAGTTCACGCGTCGCCTCATGGGCTTCGACGGCATCCTCGGTCTCTGCTCGCGGGCCTCGGGCGGCAGCCGCCACGGCACGTCGACCGCGAACTCTTCCTCGGCGATCGTGCCGCTGCTCGACTAGCCAATCTCGGAGTTGAAGAGTCGCGACGCAATCTTCCTCGTTGTAGGCCTCGATCTCGACCAGCAGTTGCTCGTCTCCGCTCGAGAGGTACGCCTCAAAGGTCAGCACGGCGTCGTTACCCGACTTGACGTCGGCCTCGCGCGTGAAGAAGAACTGCTCGATCTCCTTGAGCGAGTACGATGGGACTCCTGCGCGAAGTCCCTGACCAACGACCTTGTACAGGTCGACCAGCACCTCGTTTCGCAGCAGCTCGTCGACCTCGAGCTCGCGCGTCGCATACCGGCCCATCAGTCGCGCGAGCGTGACGGGCTCATAGACCGCATAGTGGTAGACGTGCATGTCGGGGTACCGACGGCGGCGCTCGACCACCAGGTCGATGAAGGCTTCGAACGCGCGCTTCTCGGAGTCGCGATCGTGCGCGCGAAACGCGGTGTAGTCGGTTCCACCGTCGCCGTTCTGGGAGATCACGCCAAACAGAAACTCGAGACCGCCCGAAGCCTCGAAGAACGGATCGCCTTCCATGTCGAAGAAGAGGTCACCGTCGGACGGTTCGGGCAGGAGGCCAAGTCCCCGTTCGGTCTCGGGCGGCAGTAGCCGGCGGGTCAGCTCGCCCGTCTCACGGCGATGGAGCTGCAGGCCAGCCTGGTCGCGCAGCCGATCCAGCATCGCCGGAGCGACCCGAGGTACAGCCGCCTCGGATCGGGCGAGGTCGGTGAGCGTCGTGACTCCAGAATCGATCAGCTTCTCGGCCTGGTCGCGGCGGATCGAGGCGACCAGCGTGAGGTGATCCTCGGCCTCCCATCGTGGCCGGCAGACGGGGATGAAGGCACACCGCGAGCAATGGGCGCACGGCCACGGTGTCTCCGAGGTCGTGGGCTGCGCGACGTGAGCGCGCACGCGTGCCTGCGCCATCCGTAAAAACGCGCCGAACTCGGCCGGCTTGAAACTCTCATGCTCCCCCGTGCCGGGCACCACGTGCAGCCAGTCGGGCAGCTTGCCCTGAATCAGCCCGATCTCCTCGGAGTAGTAGGCGAGCTGCAGCACCGCCGAGGGCTTCGCAGATCGGGCGAGCTTGGTATCCCAGGCCTCGTAGCTCCAATCGCCGAGGGAAGACGGCGAGTCGACGCGCATCACGAAGTCCGACCGGCCGCGCCAGCCGTCTCGCGCGAACGTGGCCTGGTAGATCACCTCGGCGCCCGAGCGCATCGCCAGCTCAGTCGCGCGCGCGGCCTGCGGGAACCCAAACTCATCCGGAATCGCCACAACCTGTCGCCCGCTGGCCTTCAAACCCGCGAGAAACGCCGCCTCGTGCTCGTCGCCCTTGGCCGCAACCAGATCGGAAAGCTTGTCGCGGCCGTGTGGGCGGTCGCGCTCGCCGCGCGCTACCTCGAGCTGGAGCGAGCTGAGATAGGTGCACGCCAGGTAGGAGGCGAGGTCAGAGGGCGAGAGCCAGAGCTGTCCGTTATCGAGCTGCATGTTGGGGCGCCAACCTGGTGGGAGTGATTACACCATCACGGTCGCGCGAGACAGCGCAGACCTTACGCACGGCCGTCACGCCGCAAACAGTTTCGTCGCAGGCTCAGGCTCACCCAGCCGCCCAGGAAACACCTTCAGCCCGACGCCATCAACCACGCCCGTCGCGGGATGTCGCGCAAACCGGGGCAGCAGCTGCTTGTGCCAGCGGCTGGCGTCGCCCAGCCGACCACCGTTCGAGGCAAGCGTCGAGGCGACCACCAGATCGGCCGCCTGTAGCCCGACCGAGTAGTGGGACGGCCCCAGGAACAGGGCGTCCACGATCCGCTCGAGCCGCTGGTAGGGCGTACCCTCGCGTTGCAGGCGCTCGAAGAACCGGCGCATGCGGTCGTCGACGTCGGGCAGGCGGCTATCCACCACCATGATCCCGTGGCTGTCGCGATCGGCAAGGAACCGCTGAAACCGCTCGGCGATGAACGTCAGCGCCGTGGCGTAGGTGTCCTCGTCGGTGGCAAACCAGCCCTCGTTCAGCTTGCGGCCGGCGAGCGGACGAAGCACGGTGACGAAGCAGGAGACCGGCGACCCCGCAACCGCGGAGTAGAGATCGTCGGCGAGCGCAGGCGGCACCTCGCCTGTGCGAATCCCGTGCCATTTCGCCTCACGATCGATCGGCCAGCGGTGGGCGCCCAGCGCAGCCTCCCATCGTTCGCGAAGCACGATCCACTCCTCGGCCGCCACAGCCACGCCGCCAACCGCGAACGCGCGATCGCTTGGCTTGCCGGATTCGTCGAGGAAGAGGATATGCGCAGGGTGTGGCGGAGCGCAAACCTCTCTTTGCCGTGGTTGTCGGATCTCCCGCGGGGGCACATTGGGGGCAATGTCGCCGAAAGAGTCACGTTACGGGTCCGAAGCGATCCTGGGTGGGGCGATGCGGTCACGGGTTGGGGCGGTACCGTGATTCAAGGCCGTTTCCGACCTGCAGGGCGGGGCATCCGGGGACTGTGCAGGGGTCGGCGCCCCTTGAAGAATCTGGAGTTGTATCTCTGATGACGGCAGGTCTTGTCGGCGGGGCATCAAAGCAGCCGTCCGACGGCGCTCCATCCGTGAACGCTGGTACGGCCGGCCCGTCTATCTCCAGTGCGAACCGACGTAATCGAGCGCGTCGGCGGTGGTTAGGAGGCGACTCGAGTTGTTGAGGCGGACGTACAGGTCGCCAGCTGACCGTTGACCGCGCATGAAGATCGGTGAACTTGCCGGCTCCATGTCCACTCGACACACGTCCTGTCCGCCGATATCGGTGAATGTGATCGTCAAGTACGAGGTCGCGACCTTGCCCAGAACCTCGGCGAGCATTGTGGTCAGCCAGTTTTCGTATCCGTCTCGATCCTGACGTTTTTGGTCGGCCAGCCGGTAGTCGTCCTTCAGACCCACTGCCTCGCCGCCATCGTTTACGCCGATGAGGAGTGTGCCTCCGTGGGCGTTCGCGAAGCCGGCGATGGTCTTAGCTATGGAGAACTCGAGGTCTTTGTTTCGGTTACCGCTCTCCCGATCGAAGCAGGAGGAAGCCTTGAACTCCACCCACTTGCTCTCGCCGCCGGCCACCAGCACGTCGGTGGCGATCGGGCCGGAGTTGGCGGCGGTGCCAGGACTTACCTCGGTCCCAGTCGCCTCCTCGGCGATCTCGGCTTTCAGCTCTTCGGGCTGTTCGGGCACATCGACCCAGACTCGCGTCCGGTATCGCGCTCCACGTAGGAGAATGCGGTCTTGGCGTAGTCGTGGGCAGCGAGCTTCTTCAGCTGCTCCTTGACGCGCCGGCGCCCCTCCATGGCGAACTCGAGGTACTCGCGTAGCTCTCCGTGGGTCCATTCGCCGTGGGGATGCAGGATCTTCAGCAGGCCCGACACGGTCTTGCGCACAGCCTTCTCGTCTCGCGCGGACAGGTGGATCCGAGCGCGAAGTCGCTATCGATCGCGCTGACCTGGCTCTGCTTCCGGAGCTGCCGCAGCGCCTCGGCGAAGTAGTCGGATACAGGCCGAAATGGTCGGTGAACAGGCGCTTCTCGAGCTTCGGCGCTTCCCAGCCGGGAAGGTAGTAGTGCAGCCGGTCGAGGAACGCCGGATCGATCATCGCCTTACGGGAGATCGGCGAACAGATGCGCGCTGCGGACGAGCTCTTGATGGGGCTTGCTCGTGTTCCCGATGAACACGATCGATGCCTCGGTTGGGACCTCCTCCTTGCCTCGCGCGAATGAGCCGGACTCCATGAAGTCCTTGAGCATGTTGACGACGGTCGAGTCCGACATCTCGAGCCCGGCGACCTCGTCGAAGGCCACGACGTCCCACATGCCAAGCAGTCCGACGCGGCCCGAGCTGAGGTTGACGAATAGCTGGGCGACAGTGACCTTGCCGCCCGAGATCAGGATCGCGTTGGGCGACGACTCGCGGTAGATGAAGGACTTGCCTGTCCCCCACGGGCCCGAGTTCGATCAGGTTGTAGTTCCGCTCGGCCATCGGCAGGAGCCGCGGCGAGGCGAGAAGCTTCCCCCGCAGGTCGTAATGCGCTGGTTCGAGACCGATCGATCGCATCACGAGGTCGAGCCACTCGTCGCGCGTGAATCGCGGGCGGGCCTCGATGTACTCGTCCATGTCGAACGCGGCGACCTGGATCGGCTTGAGCGCCTGGATGTAGAACGGTCGCTTCTTCTCCTCCTCGTCGTCCGCGTTGTAGAGAAGGTCGAGCTGGCACCAGACGCCGCCGCCCAGAGCCGCTCGTACTTGTAGACGACGTCCTCGGGGATGTGGACGTACTTGTCCCCGAAGTTCGAGAGGTGGGCCCAGAACTTGTCCTCGCTGGCGACGAGCCGGACGTCGACCTTGTCGATGAGGCGGTGTTGGCCCCTTCGCTTGAGCTTCGCCTTTGCCTGCTCGGACTCGTCGGGTCGGATGAAGTTCTCCTGCAGAGTCTGGTTGACGACTGCAGACCGGTGGCGATCGCCGCAGGGTCGTCGGACGCGCAGTACTTGCCGAGCAGGAACTCAAGGACGTAGACGGGGACGTTCGCGCCGACTTTGACTTGCCGGACGAGATCCTTCCGGACGACCCGGCCCGCGAACGCGTCGTTGGCCAGCCGGTCGAGCGCGTCCATCGGCGTGCTGGTCGGGGCGGTCGCTTCGCTCATTCGAGCTCATCCTCTACGACGATCTTGGCCGACACGTTCGGCTTCGGCGCCGCCGAGCCGGACACCGGTGCGGGCGTCGAGGACCTCGATCTCGACGGTGGTGTCGCGCTCAAGGTTGGCGGTCACCTGGAAGGTGAGCACCGGGGTGGGCCGTCCGCCCGGAGAGCCACCGAACCCGTGGCCGGCGTCGTAACCGTCGCCAGACACGACCCGAGCGACAACGTCGCTTCCCTTCGCCCCCTTGGCGACCACTCGCACCGTGATCTCGCTTGTGAACAGGTCGCCGGTGAAACCCACAGTGGCCGCGAACGCGCCGGTCGTAATGCGTCCGCCCGCGATCGAAACATCTACCTGGAGCTGCTTCGGGGCCGGCGCTGGTTCGGTGTCGACGACGATCACCGGGACGACCAGCTCCTGTGGCGAGAGCCCGCCGTGGAAGAACTGCTTCGAGCCGCCCGCTCTGAACACGGCGAGCCCTCGCGGCACGATCAGGTCGAGGTCGCTCGGACGCCAGTCGATGCCAGCGACACGCGCAGCGTGCTCTCAGTTGTCGACGCGCCCTTGCCGACCCATCCGCGGCGATGGAGTCGCCGTGCCCCCCGCTGGCGGGTCGATGGTTCGGGCGTCGCCAACTGACTGGCTGAGCGCGAGGAAGCCGCGTGGTCGGCTATGACGATACGCCGAACACCGACTTGCCCGAGTTTGGCCACGGCGTTGGCTAGGTCCTGTTTGATCGCGTCGAACTGTGGCCACGCGGCACTCAACAAGCCCGACTCGCCTGCAGCGTCAATCTCCTGACTACGCACAAGGATCAGATCAGCACCTCACCGCCCTGGCCGACTGCCTCCGCCTGCTGACTGATTGCTCCAAGATCGAGATTCGCGACCCTGCCATGCGCCGCCCGCAGGCCCTCGACGCGGTGTTCGACTGTCGCTACCGAACGCTCGCCAATGACAACTTGCAGCTTGCCGGCTTCGAGACCAACGGTGAGTTTCGCTGCTGCCGACGGCATCAGATTAGCCATTCCGACGCGAGTGATCGTTGGGCCAGCTGCAATGGTTGCTGCTAGCACCAGGTTCTGCGTAATATCGCGTCTGATTGCGTCGGCCAGTTCGGAACCGAGTTCGTAACGAAGCGCATCGACCCACACGTAGGCCGTGAGTCCATCGCTGTCCCTGACGAGCTCGTCGTGAATGGCCCTGCGTCAGCTGAGAGACGCCGTTTAGGCCGTCGGCGATAATGGCGGCGGTCGTCACGTGGAGAAGCAGGTCGAGCCACGCATCGTAGCTTCTGCGAGCATTGATCACGTGCTGTTCGAGATCGCCGTACGACGACAGTGCACCGCGGGC
>CAVPTL010000015.1:0-61404 GCA_963708725.1 uncultured Actinomycetes bacterium
TCCAGGTCGAACCGGCCCGGTCGTTCGTCTTCGATCAGTGCGTATCCGAGACTGGGAACGTCGTGGGAGGTCGCAAACGCCTCGATCCGAAACCCCTCGTGCCCGATCCAGTCCGACGGGTTCAGCTCCACGAGGTCGAGGTCGTATGGCACTCGCCCGATCACCGGGTGCAGCGTGTGCATGAGCGCTTCGAGGCCGTCCGGCCCGTACAGTCGCAGAGGTGCTTCGCGGCCGCGCAGTGCGAACGTCTTGAGCATCCCTGGCAGCCCGAGGTAGTGGTCTGCGTGCCAGTGGGAGATCAGGATCTCGTCGACGTCTACGAGCCCGGCGCCCGAACGAAGCAGCTGGCGCTGTGTCCCCTCGCCGCAGTCGACGAGCAGCGCCAATCCGCCACGACGGATGAGCACCGCCGGCAGGCCGCGTTGGGTGGTGGGCGCGGCACCCGCCGTCCCGAGAAAAAGCACGCTGAGATCCACCCGGCAACTCTAGATGAGGCTCGAACCGCCGACGGCCGTGACCGGTCGCCGGAGCGATCGGTCACGCGTGTCTGCGGCTCAGGCCGACGCCGGCGTTGCGTGCAACGGGATCAACGGCGCTGCCGGAGCGGCCGGATCCTCAGGAGGTGCTGCCATCACGAGCATTGCCCGGTGAAGGAACACCTCGAGGTCGAACGGTGCGGGATCCTCGGAGCTCGTGACGAGCCTGAGCTGAGGTCGCATCGGTGGCTCGTATTCGGTCGCGTCGTACACGTAGTCGAAGCGGTCACGACGGCGATCAGCCAGCACTATGACGTTGTCAGGAAGAGCGTTCATGGAAGCAGAATCACCTGGCCTGGGACGATGTTGGTGTCGTTGAGTTGATTGGCCTGCTCAATCTGGAACACGGCCTTTCGAGGATCGTTCGTGTGGTAGTGGGTCGATGCGATCGACCACAGCGTCTCCCCCGGTTTCACCAGATGGCGTCCCGGGCGTGAGGCGCCGGAAGAGGCCGGGGCGATCGCGAGCATGAGCAGGGCGATCGCAGCGAACAGGACGAGAACTGACGTGAAATGGCGATATGTGAGTGAGGCGAACATGTGTTCGGGGGAGTGTAGGCGAACAGGTGTTCGATGTCAAGGACGGGTAGTCTTTCCCGCTTGTGACCATCCAATTCGCCCATCGCGCCCTGCCCTCTGGCGGCCCGCCGACGGTCATGGGGATCGTGAATGTCACGCCCGACTCGTTCTATGACCACGGTGCCACCGCCGCTCCGAGCGACGCTGTGGCGCACGGGCTGGGACTGCTCGAACGCGGGGCCGGTGCTCTCGACATCGGTGGGATGACGGCCCAACCGGGGGCCGAGATCACCACGTCGGAGGAGATCGATCGCGTGGTCCCGGTGATCTCGGCGATACGGGCGCAGACAGACGCGGTGATCTCGGTCGACACCTACCGTGCGCCGGTTGCCCGCGCAGCGCTCACCGCCGGCGCCGACCTCGTCAACGACCACACCGGCCTGAGCGACCCCGAGATGATGGCCGCTGTCGCAGACGCCGGCGCGGGCCTGGTCATCACCCACCTCGGACTCAAGCCGAAGCAGGCTCGTACCGGCACGTACTCGATCACGGTCGATGCGATCGCCGAGTTCTTGACCACGCGGGCCGAGGCGGCGGTCGCCGCTGGGGTCGCGAAAGGTGGGATTCTGATCGATCCCGGTCTCGGGTTTGGCAAGGACACCGACACCGACCTGGAGACGCTCAGACGGCTGACTGACCTCGTCGGACTTGGCTACCCACTGCTTTTGGCCTGTTCACACAAGGAGGTGACCGCCGCGCCGCTGGGACTTCCGGAATCGTCGCTCGAAGGCACCGCGGCGGTTGCGGCGATCGCGGCATTTCTGGGCGTGGCGGTGCTGCGCCTCCACGACCTGCCGTCGATGGCTCACGCCGCGCGCATGGGCTGGCTCATGCGCCGCGGTGAATAACGGTGCCTGGCACCGCTATTCAGGCTCAGGTGGTTGGTGGAGCGAGCGAGGGCTCGAAGAATGACGGAAGGAACGCACCGTCGCGGTAGACCAGCTCGCCGTCGGCGTGGATCTCGCCGCCGCTGCGCAGATCGCGAACCATGTCCCAGTGAAGCGCTGACTTGTTGAGGCTGCCCGTGTCGGGATAGCCGACGCCGAGGGCCATGTGGCAGGTGCCGCCGATCTTCTCGTCAAACAGGATCTGCTTCGTGAACTGGGTGACGCCGTAGTTGGTGCCGATTGCCAGCTCGCCGAGCACCGACGCGCCATCGTCCATCGCAATCATCTGCTGCAGGTAGCTCTCGCCACTGGTCGCCTCGCTGTGTATGACCCTGCCGTTCTCGAACACCAGCCGAACGCCGTTGACCTCGCGGCCGCCGATGATCGCGGGGAACGAGAACCGCACCTCACCGTTGGTCTCGTCTTCGACCGGACCGGTGAACACCTCGCCGTCGGGGAAGTTGCGCAGGCCCTGCGACGCGATCCAGGTGCGGCCGTTGACCCCGAGAGTGAGATCGGTGTCCTCCGCCAGCAGCCGAATGGTCGACACCTGCTCGAGCTTGGCCGTCAGGAGCTCGAGCTTTCGGCCGAACTCGCGCCAGGCGGCCACCGGGTCGTCGAGCTGGAGCCAACCCGCGCCGTAGACGAAATCCTCGTACGCGCTCAGTGACATATCCGAGTCCTGTGCGAATGCCGGGCACGGATAGGCGGTCACACACCAGCGCAGGTCGCCGTCCGCCGAGCGGCGCATGAACCGATCGGTCACCGGTCGGACGGCAGCAGAGCGCCGCGCCATCAACGACGGGTCGATCCCCGAGAGCTCCCGGGTGTTCCAGCTCGCGTGGATGCTGATGCGCGCGTCGATCGTGTTCATCTCGTCCAGGGCAAACGGCGGCAGCCAGTCGAGCTGATGTTCCTGAGCCTCGGTGAGAAATGCGTGATCGACGCCCTCGAGCGTGACGCGCACGTACGGGATTCCCCCGCGCCTGACGACCGACCCCGTGAGCTCGGCCAGAAGCGGCTCGGCCAGCGAGGGGCCGTGGATCATCACCAGATCGCCCTCGCCGACGGCGATCGAGTATTCGGCGATCAGCTCCGCCAGACGTCTGACGCGGGGATCGCTCACAGAAACCGGCCGTTCTCAAAGATCAGCTGGCCGTCGCCAAAGACCTGTGAGTCTGTCCGCAGGTCACACACCATGTCCCAGTGGATGCCAGAGGGGTTGGTGCCGCCGGTCTCCGGGAACGCCATGCCCAGGGCCACATGGCAGGTGCCGCCGATTTTTTCGTCAAACAGGGTCTCACCCGTTGTGATCTGGATCTCGTCGTTGAGACCGAACGCGACCTCACCCAGGAACCTGGCGCCCTCATCGGTGTCCAGCGTCCGTTCGAGATGCTCCAAGCCGGCGTCGGCGTGGGTTTTGACCACTCGCCCGTTCTCGAACCACAGTCGCGCCCCGGCCACGCGCTTGCCGGAGTAGGTGCTCGGAAACGAGAACGCGATCGTGCCTTCGGTGGCGCCGTGATGCGGGCTCGTGAACACCTCGCCGTCGGGGAAATTGTCCCGGCCGTCGGCGTTGATCCACGGGCGTCCCGCGACGTTCACCGTCAGGTCGGTGTCGGGGCCGACGATCCTGATCTCGCTGAACTCAGCGAGGCGATCGGCGACCACCTGCTGATCGGCGGAGCGTTTCCGCCAATACGCCACCGGGTCATCGTCACCGAGGTGGCCGGCGGAATACACGAAGTCCTCCCAGTCGGGCAGTGACATGCCCGCCTCTTGCGCAGACGCCTGACACGGATAGAGCGTGCCGCACCAGCTGTTCTCGCCATGCATCTGACGCTCTGAGAGACGTTGGTCGAGCCCCGCGGTTGCGGCCGCGCGCAGCGCCAGCTTATGCGACGGCACCTGACTCAGGTACCGGAGATTTTCGTGGGCCCAGATCGAGAGAATCTTGTCGGGCAGCTCGACGTCGAGGCGGTCGAGTGGGGTCACGGTCTCGAGCTGCGCCGCGGTCGACTCTTCCAGCCGGACAGCGTCGACAGATTCGAGTGAGGCGCGAAGGACGACGTGGCCGCCCATTCGCGTCACCGTCCGCACGATTTCGACTACGAGCGGCTGTGCGATCGCAGGCGTGTACACCATCACCAGATCCCGAGGCTGTACGTCGAGTGAGTACCGGCACAACAGGTCGGCGAGGCTTTGTAGTCGGTCGTCGGTCAACTGCCGGGGCATATTACTCGCCAACCAGGCGACTGAAGTACACACGCGCGAACCCCTGCTCCCGGCGCCGATCGATCTCGCGATATCCCAGGCGCGTGTAGAGCGCGATGTTCTCGGTCATGAGCTCGTGCGTGTACAGCCGTACCTCCCCCAACTCCCGTTCGCGGGCGGTGTCCAACGCGAACTCGAGCAGCTGCTTTCCGAGGCCGGCGCCCTGCCGCCGCGGGTCCACCGCGACGTTCTCGATCTCGAGGTAGCCAGCATGGTTTACGAGCACGATCACACCGGCGAGACCGCTCTCACCACCAACCACGAACGACTCGCACCGCGCGATCTCAGCGGCGTGGTCAGCATCCATCGGCGCCGGACGCCGCCCGATCCGCGGCACGTATGCCGCATAGGCGCGTTCGACCAGATCGGTGATGGCCGCGGCGTCGGCCGCCACGGCGGCGCGAATCACTCGCCCGTGGCCGCGAGCACCGCGTCGAGCAGGCGCCCCGCACCAAACCGCACCGGGTCGTCGGTAACCAGTCCCGTCCGCTCGGAGTACTCCTCGATCGCCGCTCGCGCCGAGTGCTCATCCATCCGGTTGGTCTTGAGGGCCAGCGCAACCACCGATGCGGGACGTACGAACTGCGTGACCCGCTCGTTGTCGGCAATCAGCTCCTCGATCGGTGGGATCACCATCCGAGGATTGCCGTCGATCGTCGCGCGCCCCGGCTCGTGGACGAACAGCAGGGCATGCGGTGCGCTGCCATGAATCAGTCCGGTCGTGACCCCTGAATAGAACGGGTGGTTGATCGCTCCCTGCCCTTCGATCCACAGCAACGCCCCGTCTCCCGCCCGGGCATGACCTTCGAGTACGAGTCGCTCGGCCGCACCCGCGATGTAGTCCGAGACCACCTCGTCGACGGCTATCCCCCACCCGCCGATCGCGATTCCCGTCTGCCCGGTGGGCACAAACTGCGAGGCCACGCCGCGCCTGCGCGCTTCGCGGTCGAGTTCCAGGCACACCGTCATCTTGCCAAGGCCGCAGTCTGAGCCGACCGCAAGCACGGTGCGAGCGGCGACGTCGAGATTGGCGAGCGTCGGGACGTTGAGATCGGTCGGGGGCCGGCGCAGGTCGCGGATCTCACTGCCGCCCGCCACCGCCGCAGGAGCCAGCTCGGGATCGTTGGCGAGAAAGTCGTGGAGGCCGTTCTCGACGTCCAGACCGCGCTCGAGCGCCTCCTTGACGACCGCCCGAAACGACGGCGGCAGCTTCCCGCCCGCCGGCGCGACGCCGATCAGGAGGGTGTCGGGATTCTCGCCGAGCGTCTCGGCAAGCGTGGCGACGATCGGCACGCGATCGGTCATGCCTGGTATCGCGTCGGCGGAAGTCAGTCCCGCACGGGTCGAATCGATCACCGCGACGGTGACGGCGTCGGCGTAGCGCATCACGCCGGTCGCGGTCTTTGCGTCCTCGTCAAACTCGCCCTCGCACAACATCACATAGCGCTTCATGGCCATTGCTCCAGAGGCGTTACTCCCAGCCCGGGGCCGGGGCCTGGCTCGACCCGGCCGTCGCTGAACCCGAGCCCCTCGAAGAAGTCGTTGGCGTTCAGCAGGTGACCATCGAGATCGACCACGTCGACCAGCGGTGAGATCGCGGCGGCCTGGGCGATACCCAGCGACGACTCGTTCATGCACCCGAGCATGATCAGCAGATCGAGCGCGCGGGCGGCGTGGATCATGCGCAGCGCCTCGCGGATGCCGCCGGTCTTCGTCAGCTTGATGTTGACGCCGTTGGCATGTCCGGCCGCGGGCGCGATGTCAGCCAGGGTGTGGCAGCTCTCGTCCAAAACGATCGGGATGGGGAGATCCAGCGCGTACAACGCCGCATATCCTGCGCGATCGGAGGCGTGCAAAGGCTGCTCGATCAGCTCGACCCCCAGCGCCACGAGCTCTTCCATCAGCGCCTGAGTTGTCTCGACCGTCCAGGCCTCGTTGGCATCCACTCGGATCAGCGCTGTCGGCGCCTCTCGGCGCACGGCGCGGACACGGTCGAGATCGTCGGGGCCGCCGACCTTGATCTTCAGCGCGTGGTAGCCAGCGGCACGACGGGCCCGGTCTGCGGTGCCCTCGACCGTGTCGATCGAGATGGTGTAGGAGGTCGGCGGGGGCACCGGATCCAGTCCCAGGATGCGATAGAGCGGCTGCCCACAGATCTTGCCGAGAAGATCGTGGAGGGCGCCGTCGAGCGCGCACTTCGCCCCCATCTCGCCCGGGAGTTGATTGACTCGGGCAAGGATGGCCTCGATCGCCAGCGGATCGTCCCCCAGCCGCGGCCCAAGACCCTCGAGAAAGGCCACGGCGCTCTCGACACTCTCGTTGTAGCGCTCGTCCGGCGCGCCCTCGCCATAGCCGGTCAAACCCTGCCATGTGACCGCCGTCTGCACGACCACCGACTCGGTGCTGGTACCGCGCGAGATCACGAACGGCTCAGTGTGAACGAGGGTCGCGGTGCGCGTGTGGATCTCCATCACCGCGCGAGCCTAGCATTCCGCAAAGCTCTGACGTTCAGGCTACTGACGCGCTCTCCGCGCGAGTCCAAAAGCGCTCGAGAAGCGCCGCAAATCGATCGGGATCGAGCCGATATGGCGGCGAGAAATGACTGAACTGCGGCCACAGCTCCGCGACCGCGTTGGGGATCACCTCCACCATCCGACCGGCCAGAAGGGCGAACCGTGCACTGCTCTGCCCGCCGGTCACAACCAGCACAGGTACCTCGATCGCAGCGAGCTCGTCGCTGACAAAGCCGGTGTTGGCAAGCATCGCTTCCAGCATCTCGGTTCGCGCGCCCCACGCCGGCAACGGGGCTGTCGGGCTGGGGCGCGAGACCCCGGGCCGCATCAAGAGCGTGTTGAAGGCCTCGTTTCGCTGCTCACGCGGCAGCGCGTTCAGCTCGGCCATCGACCTCCGCCATTCCTCCTCAGCGGGATGCCAGTCGTCGTCGCCGATGACTGCGGGCTCGAGCACGGCGACGCTGAGCAGTGACTCACTGTGGCGAAGGGCGGTCGCGAGCGCAACGGTGGCTCCGGCCGAAAATCCGAACACGTGGTACCGCGAGAGCCCACCGGCCAGCGCTGCTGAGGCCACGGCCTCTGACTCCGTGTCGAGGCCGTAGGGAGCCTCCAGGTCGCGGCTCCAGATCTCGAGCTGCTTGAGGGTAACCGGGCGGCCGGTTGCCGAAACCCGCGCGGCGAACCGGGCCGAGGAACTGCCCGTAGGGCCGATCGCCGACGGAGTGATCCAGACGACCGGTTCCCTCGGGGCGTGAGGCGTGGACAGCACGCCGAGATGGTAGAGGGAGTGTGGGTGCGAACCCGGTACACTCAACACCTCGATCGCGCCTGTAGCTCAGGGGATAGAGCGTGCGCCTCCGGAGCGCAAGGTCGTAGGTTCGATTCCTACCAGGCGCATTTTTGCGATGTCCTCCGAGACGGTCACGCGGACGCCTCTCCCCTGCGTTTCCGGGATAGTGTCGGGGACACCTACCTACGGAGGATCGCGCCATGAGCATCGTTGTTCGATACCACCCGACGAACGTGACGATCGCGCAGTACGAGGACGTGCTTCGGCGCGAGCAGGAAGACGCTGGCATCACGTTTCCTCCGGACGGTCGTTCCTACCACATCTGCTTTGGAACCGACGGAGACCTCAACGTCAGTGAAGTCTGGGACTCCGTCGAGCAGTTCCAGGCCTACGGCGAAGTCTTGATGCCGATTCTGACCGACGTTGGAATCCAGTTCTCAGGCGCGCCGGAGGTGTTCGAGGTTCATAACATCATCAAGCCCTAGGTACGACTCCCGATCCGCTCACTGAACGACGGCATGCTCCATCGCCCACAGAGCGGCCGCGGCCCGGGTGGAGACGCTGATCTTGCCGTAGATGTGCTGGATGTGGTGATCGGCAGTCTTCGGCGAGATGTAGAGCCGATCCGAGATCTCCTGGGTGGTGAGGCCTCTGGCGGCCAGCCGCAGCACCTCAACTTCACGCCGGGTCAGCCCACCGGGATTCTCCTGGCGCTTGCCCGACGACGTCCGCGGCTCGCCATGGCCGGCGGCGACGAGCACGGCCCGGCTGGCGCGCGGTTCGAGCGCTCCCTCCGACTGGAGCCGGCGAAGCTCGTCGGCGGCCACGGACGGCTCGAACGCGGGCCGGTCGGCACGCTCGGTCGTCAGACCGACGTAGACCTCAGTCGCGGCCAGAACGCATGCGCCCAAGTCCTCCTCGTCGGCCCGCAGCCGCTTGTGGTAGCCGGATCCGTCGCAGCGCTCGTGGTGAGCGGATGCCACCGAGTTCAGCGCCGCCAAGGCCGGGGAGCGGCGCAGCATCTGCTCGGTCACCATGGGGTGAAGCTCGACCCGGTCGAACTCCGAGCGCGTCAGCGGGGCGGGCTTGTCCCAGATCGAGTTCGGCACCACCGTTGTGCCGAAGTCGTGGACGAGGGCGGCTCGCCGAAGTGCGGTGGTGGCACCCTCCTCCAGGCCCAAAACCTGGCCGGCATCGGCTGCCAACCCCGCACAGCGACGGCTGTGCCCGCCCATGTACGGAGACTTGAGATCGATGAAGTCGGCTGCCACCGTGAGGGCTTCGTCGAGGTCAGCGCCGGTCAGCACCCGATGGGGCTCGGGTTCGAGTGCGAGCACCGCATCCCACGGCTCGGTCTCGCCCAGCCGATCAAGCCACGTCTGCCCGTGGGTGATGAACAGGTCGGCGAGCGCCGGGTCATAGGTGCTGTCTCGGCGGTCGCGTGCGGCCTGGATCGCATCGGCGGGCGAAAACAGGCGCGCGATCGCCTCCATGTCATGGCTCAGGTGGACGATCCGCATCGGTAGCGGGATATCCTCGCCTTTGGCGTGGCTTGGGTAACCGTTGCCGTTCCAGCGCTCGAATGTGAATCGCAGCGACGCTCGCACCTCGGGGCCGAAATCCAGCCGCTCGACCAGCATGTCGGCGACCTCGCAGCCCGAGGAAAAGTTGTAGACCGCCCACTCCCGTGCGGTCTCCTGGATCATCTTGACGATCTGCTCCTGCTCGTCAGGTGTGTGACCCGCGGTGGCGTAGGCCATCACGTCGCGCATCACCTCGGCCGGATTGGCGGCATCGTGCACCAACGTCTGGGCGCGGATGGCGATCTCGTCGCCAAACACGGTGGCGACCTCATGCGCGTGTCCGGTACAGCCCACGTATCGCAACAGCGCCACCCAGTAGGTCGTATCGCGGACGCCGTCGTCAACCCCCGCCTGATCGCAGATCCAGCGCGCCAGCAGACACGATCGCAGCTGTGACTCCAGCGGCTGGCCAAACGCATTGTCCTGTGCCAGGGCCAACGTGGCCACGAGCTCACTCATACGGAGCGACGAATCAGAAATGGGGAGTCCTCCCGATGTTTGGCGGCCAGTTTGTCACAACAATCGTTACACGCAGCGTCGAATTCTCGTCGCCGCCGAATTCGAGGGAGGAACAGGATGTCGGAACACCCAAATCCACACACCGCTCCGATCAGAGTGGGCGTGGTGGCCGACCAGACCGGGCCGCTCGAGCCGGCCGGACTCGCGGACGCAAACGTCGCCCGCATGGTGGTCGGCGATATCAACGCCAAGGGTGGCCTGCTGGGCCGCAAGCTCGAGCTCTACATCGAGGATGGCGCCACCGACGACGCCGTGGCCTCGGCCGCGGCGGAGAAGCTCGTGACCCAGCACCAGGTGGACGTGATTCTGGGCGGGATCCTCAGCTCCACCCGCCAGGCGATCAAGCAGCCAGCGGTCACCGAGGGCCAGACGCTCTACATCTATCCGGAGCAGTACGAGGGTCAGGAGTCCGATCCGCTGATTTTCTGCACCGGACCGGTTCCGGCACAGCAGGTCGACACGCTGGTGCCGTGGCTGATGAAGCGAACGGGGGCGAAGACCTTCTACCTGCCCTCCGCTGACTACGTGTGGCCGCACGTGATGAACGCCCGCGTGCGTGAGGTCGTCACAGCAAACGGCGGCAGCATCCTGGGCGAGGAGTACTTCCCGCTCGACCACGCCGACTACCGCGCCACGGTCGAGAGGATCGTCGCAAGCGGCGCTGACGTGGTGTTCAACATGACCGTACCCCCCGGGTTCGTGCCGTTCTTCGAACAGCTCCACGAGTCCGGCTATGCCGCTCGCGGGGGACAGCTGATCTGCACCTACTTCGACGAGAACATGCTGAACATCGTGCCACCCGTTCACGTCGAGGGCATGTACAGCTGCCTCGACTACTACCAGGATGTCGCCGACCCGTTCAGCCGGCGGCTGACGGCGCAGTACGACGAGCTCTATCCCGGCTCACCCAAGTTCACCAGCGGCTTCGGTTGCTCGGGTCTCTACCGTGGGCTGCGGCTGTGGGCCTCAGCGGTCGAGGAGGCCGGCACGCTCGACCAGGCCGACGTGATCGCCGCGCTCGATCACGCACATATCGCCGAGGGCCCTGGTGGGCCGGCGACGGTCGTCCCGGGCCAGCATCACGTGAGCATGAACATGTACATCGCCCAGGTCAGAGACGGCCAGTTCCAGGTCGTCGAGGAGCTCGGCGTGATCGATCCCCAGGAGCGCCAGGTCGAAGCACCTGCGCTCACCAACTGAACACCCACACCAACCACACACCGACGAAAGGACTCACCATGTTGCTTGCAACCACACAGGTCGAAGACTTCGACCGTTTCCTCGACGTGTTCTCAAACGCCGGCGCGGACAAGCGCCGAGAGCACGGGTCCAAGGGCGCGATCGTCTTCCGCGATCCGTCCGAGGCCGACCGTGTCTGGGTCGTATTCGACTGGGACGCCGATGGCTGGCAGAGCTTCGTGTCCGACCCCGATGTCCCGCCGATCCTGAAGCAGGCCGGGCACAAGGGCAAGCCACAGTCTGCCCAGCTGGCCCGCACGATCGACGCCTGACCCGACTCGCCGAGGGGCGGCGCTGACAATCGTCGGCGTCGCCCCGTTGGCGGTGTGGTTGAGTCGCTAGATTGCGCTGATGCAGAGTGACCGACCCCGCGCTGTCCAGACCATCCAGGTCGACGATGACCTGGTGAGAGTGTCCGAGTGGCGGTTCGCGCCGGGTGCTGCGACCGGACATCACCGACACGAGTTCGATTACGTGGTCGTGCCTCTGACAACCGGTTCGCTGATCATGGAAGAGGACGCGGGCCACCGCGAAGCCAAGCTCGTGTCCGGACAGTCCTACCATCGGCCTGCGGGCGTGGAGCACGATGTCATCAACCCCGGCTCGGGCGAGTTCGTGTTTATCGAGATCGAACTGAAGGGCTCGAGCGGGTAGTCAGCGCACCGCACTTGTGCCGAAACGCACTGCTTGAGTCGGGCCCCCGGTGAGCCGATACCACCGACATGAACGACACGGTCATCGACCCGTGGGCGGAGTATCAGGCCATCGGCCGCCGGATCGTCCTGCTGGGCGTGGTGTTGGTGTGTCTCGGTGCCATCGCGATCGGCAACGGAGGCGTGGTGATGGTCGCGGTCGGAGTCGTCGCGGCCGCGGTCACCTGGGCTGGAATCAGCGATTGGCTGGGTCAGCGCGCGCAGCGAAAGCGGGTGATCGGACTGACGATCATGGGCGTCACGCTGGCTGCGACCACCGGGTTCGTCGGGGTTTTGGCGATGTTCGGCCTGTTCCTCTCGGGATGGCGCCTGTTCGGGGTGCACCTGCCGGGCACCCTCCCCCAGCGCGTCCGCGATCCTCGCGTCGGGTGGCGGCTGGCGTCGACCTGGGGCGGAGCGGTGATCGCGCTCGACTACGGCCGCTGGGCACTCGACGCAACCCGCTTCGTGCCGGTGGGCTTTGTACTCAAAGGCGCCGTCGCCGGACTCCTGATCTCGCTCGTGCTGGTGCCGTTCATCGCGACGTTTCGGGAATTCGACGTGCGCTGGACGTTTGCGGCGCGATGCCTTCTGCTGGTGGCCGTGTTCTACGTCTTCAACTTTCTCCACGATGTGCTGCCCGACGCCTATGTGATCCCGATCGATGTCCACGACTACGGGATTCGGGCCGAGTTGTGGGCCTTCGTCTCTGCGCTCTTCGCCGGCCTGTCGGCGTCGGTCTACTTCCAGCTTCCGTCCCGGCGCTACTTCGCGATTCGGCGCGGGCGTGCCCGCGAGCTGGGCCGGTACCTGTATCCGAGCGGCGCGAGGCGGCGCGAGCGGGCATTCGCCCGCGCTACGGCGGTGTTTGCGCGCCGGCTGCGGGCGATGTCACTCGCACCCGGTCGCACATGGACGGAGATGTCGAGCGCGCTGGCCGAGATGATCACCACGCTCGAGACCTACACCGACCCCCGACATGATGGCCCCGCGCCCCATGACCTCGCCGTCGCCGGCGCGACGATCAGTGAAGCCAACGCCCGGCTTCTGGCCGAGCTTCGCCGGCTTGCAGAGATTCTCCGCGACGAGAGCTCGGACGACTTCATCGCCTGGAAGATGCGCTTCGACGCGCGGGGTGTAAACCGCGAGTCGCTGGAGGCGATGCGGACGATCACCGAAGCGGCCGTGGCCGCGCACGTGGCGCCTCCCCGTCAGCTGCTCATCACCGTCCGCTTTCAGGAGCGCTCGCGCGAGCGAGAGCAGATGGAGTTGGCTCTCAAGGCGGCATCGGCCGGCGCCTGAACGTGACATAACCGGTAAATCCCGGTATCGTCGGCGGCCGTGCGACGCCGAACTCTCTATCCCATGGTGCCCCTCGCGATCGTCGCCGGGGCACTCTCCGCGCTGCTGATAACCCCGCACCGTCCGCCGCCAGTGGCCGTACACGCCGTCACGCGAACGGTGGTCACGCCCCGAGTGGTGCTCGTCCGGGCAACCGTTGACCGCATCAGGACGAATGCAGACGAGGAGTTACGGTCGCTGCTGACCCGTGACGGGCTTCCGATCATCAACGTCTCGCCGCGTCCGGCGTTGACTGACTAGCTCTGCGAGAGCTGTGCACGCCGACCGGCGAGAAACTCCCGCTCCGCCGCATTGTCGGTGAGCTCGATCGCCGTGTCATAGGCTTTGAGAGCCTCAGCCGACCGCCCCAATCGCCGCAGGAGATCGGCGCGGACGGCGTGAAACAGGCGGTAGTCCGCGAGGTCGAGCTGGTCGACCAGCTCGAGGGCCACCCCCGGACCATCCAGCTCGGCCACCGCCACGGCGCGGTTCAGCTCCACGATGGGGCTTGGGGCGAGCTCGAGTAGCTGATCGTAGAGCCGGACGATCTGCCACCAGTCGGTTTCATCCGCCGACTCGGCCTGGCTGTGCACAGCGTTGATCGCCGCCTGGATCTGGTAGGGCCCGGGCTCGTCGCGATCGAGGCAGCGCTTCACAATCCCCTGGCCCTCGGCGATCAGAGCCGCGTCCCACAGGCTTCGATCCTGGTCTCCCAGCAGCACGAGCTCGCCGGTGGAGGTCGCACGCGCGGGGCGCCGCGAGTCGATCAGCAGCATCAGTGCGAGTAGCCCCCAGACCTCGGGCTCGTCGGGCATCAGCCCCTCCAGCAGCCGACCGAGCCGGATCGCCTCGACACACAGGTCATCGCGCACCAGCTGGTCGCCTGAGCTGGCGGTATAGCCCTCGTTGAAGATCAGATAGACGACCGCCAGCACCGCCTGAAGCCGGCCTGCGAGCTCGGCATCGCTGGGAACCCGAAACGGGATGCCGGCGTCGCGGATCTTGCCCTTGGCCCGCACGATCCGCTGCGCCATCGTTGCCTCCGGCACGAGAAACGCGTGCGCGATCTCGGGCGTCGTCAGGCCCCCCAGGAGCCGTAGCGTCAACGCCACCTGGGCGGCTGGGGCAAGCGCAGGGTGACAGCAGGTGAAGATCAACCGCAGCTGATCGTCGTGCACTGCGCTTGCATCGCTCACGTCGAAGGGCTCGTCGGCCGGCTGCATCAGAAACGCCTGGACGTGGCGGTCGTCGCGCGATGACTCTCGTCGCAGCCGATCGATCGCACGGTTACGGGCAGTGGTGATGATCCACCCGGCCGGGCTCGGCGGGAGCCCCGCCGAGGGCCACTGCTCGAGCGCGACCGTGAACGCGTCCTGAACCGCTTCTTCGGCCATGTCGATGTCGCCGAATCCGCGAACCAGAACGGCCACGGCCCGCCCGTACTGCTCACGAAAGACGCGCTCGATATCACCGGTGGCAACGGACGGCGCGCCCGGCATCAGTGCCCGGCGTCGCCCTGGAACGGCCGCACCTCGACCGGAAGGGTCGTTGCCAGCGCCATCTTTCGGCCCCAGCTGAGGGCCGCGTCGAGATCATCGGCGGCGACAATCGAGATACCACCCAGATGCTCCTTGCCCTCCACGTACGGTCCGTCGGTCGTCACCACGTCGTCGTCGCTCGCGCGAAGCACCGTCGCGGTGCTCGCCGGGTGCAGTCCGTCCGAGAAGACCCACGCCCCCGCGGCGCGCATCTCGGCGTTCAGCGCCTCAACGTCGTGCATGATCCGATCGAGGTCGATGCTCGCAGGCGGCGGGCCGTCGGGCTGATAGATGCTCAGCAGGTAGTGCTTCATGGTGTTCCACCTTTCAGGTCAATCGCCGGTGGTACCGGCTGTTCACCCCTTACACGAATGCCGGCCCGCCGAATCGACACGGGCTAGGTGGTCGCATGGCGGGCGGCCAGCGGGTGGTGCATCAGCCACAGCGACGCCAGGCCGCGCCACTCGCCATAGGGCTCGATCAGGCGTTCGGTGTCGGCGGTGTCGGCGGGGCGGCCGAGCAGACGGGTTGCCAGTCGCACAAGTGCGAGATCGCCCGCCAGTCCCCGGTCGAATCGGCCGTAGCCGTGCAGCAATACGTGTCCCGCCGTCCATGCGCCCAGACCACGAAGCGAACGCAGCCGAGCTTCGATGTGCTCACTCGGCGCGGCGGCCAGCACATCCCACGGCTGCTTCGACGCACGACTGAGAAGCGCGGCTCGCTGCGGCGAGAGACCAGCGCGCTCGAACCGGGCCGGATGCTCGTGCATGATCGCCTCGGCCGTCGGTGGAAGCCGCAGCCCGCTGTATTGCGGGCTCAGCCGCGCCACGATCCGGCGCTCGATCGCAAGCGCCTCGCTGGAGCGAATCAGCTGGCCGCAGACTCCGCGCATAAGCGCATGGGGCACCGATCCGAGCAGCAGTGGTCGCATGCCTCGCAGTCGCGTCCGCAGCGGCTCGAGCAGGCGATCGCCCTCGATCATGCGCAGGAATGGCCGGTGGTCGATGCCGATCCGAAGGATGTCACGAAGCCGATCGTGGGCCGCGGTCGCCTCGGCCGCGTCAATCCGCGCCAGCACCCGTCCGTCGCGGGTCTGCCAGGCGCGCGCATACGCCGGTGAGCCGTGGGCATCGAACACCAGCTCGAGCCCTCCCGGGAAACGCCGCCGCGTCAGATCCGGCGAGCCCAGGCACGACTGCAGCAGGTAGGGAGCCTCGGGGCTGAACTCCACTTCCGTGGTCACGTCGGCGGGTGCTGATGGGCGGGATGGTCGCAGGTACCGGTATTGCACGCGACCACCATCGCCACCGCCTCCTCGGGGCTGTCGGCGATCATCGTCAGGTCGAGATCGGCCTCCGACACGTTGCCCTCGCGCAACATGGTGGTCTTGATCCATTCCAGCAAGCCGCCCCAATAGTCGCGGCCGTACAGCACGGCCGGGAACCGGTGCACCTTGCCGGTTTGAATCAGCGTCAGGGCCTCGAACAGCTCGTCCATCGTCCCGAAGCCTCCGGGGAAGACGACGAAGCCCTCGGAGTACTTCACAAACATCGTCTTTCGCACGAAGAAGTATCGAAAGTTGAGCGAGATGTCCTGGTAGACGTTGGCGTGCTGCTCGTGGGGCAGCTCGATATTGGCGCCGATCGAAACGCCGCCGGCGTCGCGCGCACCGCGATTTGCCGCCTCCATGATGCCCGGGCCGCCCCCGGTCATGATCGCGTAGCCCGCCTCCACCAGCTGTCGCGAGGTCTCACGGGCCGCCTTGTACATGCTGTCGTGGGGATCGGTGCGCGCCGACCCGAACACCGCGACCGTGTCGCCGACTTCTGCCAGTGCGTCAAAGCCGTCGACGAACTCTGATTGAATTCGCAGGATCCTCCACGGATCGGTATGGAGAAACGCGGTATCTCGGCGGTTCAGGAGATTCTCGTCCGCGGTCGGTCGGCGCGTGCTCATTGGGGCTACGGTATCCGATGCCAGGGGTCGATACTGTCGTGTCGAATCGGTACACTGGAACCAATGCCCACGCTTTTGACACCTGCGAGTAACGATGCCGAACCTGCCGCGGATCCCGAGGACAGTACGTCGGCGCGATCGTGCGCCGCAAGGAACGGTCGAACGCGTCGAGCCCCATGTCGCTGAGCTCGAAGCTCTCGGCCTGCGCTGGCTGAACCTCGAAGCCCCGACTGCAACCGAAACGGCGTACCTGGCCGAGCACTTCGACTTCCACCCGCTGGACCTCGAAGACGTGCTCTCCACGCGCCAGCGGCCCAAGATCGACGAGTACGACGAGTACATGTTCATCGTCCTGCATGTGCCGTACTTCAACAAGATCAAGCGCCGTCTGGACGCCGCCGAGCTGAACGTGTTCGTGCAGGAAGGCTTGATCGTCACCCTGCCCAACGTCCCGCTGAAGCCGCTGGGCCGGCTGTTCGGCCAGCTCGAGAGCAACACCGAGCGGCGCGAGGAGTACTTCTCCAAGGGCTCGGGCTATCTGCTCTACGAGGTGCTGTCGGAGATGTTCGACTACTGCTTCCCGATCCTCGACAAGATCGGGTTCAAGCTCGACCGGCTGGGCGAGGCGATCTTCACCGAGCGCCGCTCAGAAGAGGTCGTGCGCGACATCTCCGACGTCAAGCAGGAGATCGTCGCCTACCGCAAGGTGATCAAGCCCGAGCGCAGCACGCTGCGGCTGCTCGAGCGCGCCCGCACCCGGTATCTGCCCGAGGACCTCGAGGTGTACTTCGACGACATCGTCGACAAGGCCGAGCGCATCTGGGATCAGCTCGACAACTACAAAGAGGTGGTCGAGGCGCTCGAGCAGACCAACGAGTCGGTGATCGCGCACAAGCAGAACGACATCCTGCGCGTGCTGACGCTGTTCAGCGTGATCCTGCTGCCGCTGACGTTGATCTCGGGCATCTACGGCATGAACGTCGGCCTGCCACGCGAGCACACCGCCGATTCGTTCTGGCTGATCGTCGGCATCATGCTGGTGATCTCGACCGGCATGCTCGCCTACTTCCGGCACAAGGACTGGCTGTGACCGAACGGCTGTGGGCGCCTTGGCGGCTGCAGTACGTGCAAGACGGCGGCAGAAACGACGAGTGCATCTTCTGCTCGAAGCCCGACGGAGACGACGACACCAACCTGATCGTGCACCGTGGCGATCACGCCTACGTGCTCTTGAACCTCTACCCCTACTCCAACGGTCATCTGATGGTCGCGCCCTACCGCCACCTCGCGCTTCCCGGAGAACTCTCCGGCGACGAGCGCGAGGAGATGTGGGAGCTGCTTGACCAGAGCATCGCGGCACTCACCTCAGCGATGTCACCTGAGGGCTTCAACTCGGGAATGAACCTCGGCCGCGTCGCCGGGGCGGGTGTGGTGGGCCACCTTCACCTCCACATCGTGCCGCGCTGGAACGGCGATACGAACTTCATGCCCGTGCTCGCCGACGTACGGGTGATGCCCGAACACCTGACCCGCACGCTCGCACAGGTGCGCGCGGCCTGGCCCACCGCTTAGTCGTTGACCCGCGCGAACAGGATGTGGTCGCGCCACGCGCCGCCGATGTTGAGGTAGTTACGGCTGATCCCGATTCGCTCGAAGCCATTCTTCTCGAGCACTCGCTGCGATCGGACGTTGTCGAGCAGCGTGCCGGCCTCCAGCCGGTGGAGCCCCCGCTTCTCGAACGCCCACCCCACCGCGAGCCCCACCGACGCCGTCGCGATCCCGCGGCCGTTGTGGTCTTGCGACACCCAGTAGCCGAGGTTCGCGCTGCGAAAGGCGCCCTCGACGATGTTCGAGACGCCGACGATCCCGACCGGCTCCGAATCGGCCTCGATCACGAACCGCTGCGAGGCCCCGACGGTCGCCGCTTCGACCGAGAGTGCAACCTCACGCGCCTGCCCGGCCTCGGTCAGGAAGTCCACGGCTCGCGGTGGGTCAAACGGCGCGAGAAACTCCCGGTTGGAGGAGTACAGACGCAGCATGATCGGGCCGTCGGTGACCTGCAACGGTCGCAGCGTCACCCTTACTAGACTCTCGTTGATGCTCGCACCCTCCGTGTTCAAAGCCTATGACGTTCGTGGCATCGTGCCAGACGAACTCGACGCCGCCGGGGCCGAACGTCTGGCTGCAGCCTACGTCGCGGCGTTTGAGCCCGAGGTGATGGCGATTGGACACGATATGCGACTGTCGTCTCCCGATATCGCGGCGGCGGCGATTGCGGGTGCCACCAAGGCGGGCGCAAACGTGGTCGATCTGGGTGAGATCGGTACCGAGATGCTCTACTTCGCCGTCGGCGAGTACGGCTACCACGGCGGCATCCAGGTAACTGCATCGCACAACCCTGCGGCGTACAACGGCATGAAGATCGTTCGCCGCGGGGCCCAGCCCATCAGCGGCGACACGGGGCTCGACAAGATCAAGAGCCTTGCCCTTGGCGAGCTGCCGGCGTCGGCGGGGACAGGTACCGTCACCTCGCGTGACGTGTATCCCGGCTTCGTCGATCGGGTGATGCAGGCCATCGACCCGACCGCGATCGCGCCGCTCGACGTGGTCCTGGACGGCGCCAACGGCATGGCCGGCCCGATGATCACCCCGGTGCTCGACCATCTGCCGCTGCGGACGCACAACTACTCGCTGGATCCCGACGGCGCGTTTCCCAATCATGAGCCGAACCCCCTGCTCGAAGAGAACCGGCAGTTCATCATCGCAAAGGTGCTCGAGCATGGCGCCGACCTTGGGATCGCATGGGACGGCGACGCCGACCGCTGCTTCTTCATCGACGACACCGGGGAGTTCGTGCCCGGCGACCTGATCACCGCGCTGATCGCCCGTTCGATGCTGGAACAGCATCCGGGAGCCACCATCGTGTACGACCTGCGGGCCTCGTGGGCGGTGCGCGACACCGTCGAGGCAGCCGGCGGAACGGCGCTTGAAAACCGCGTCGGGCACGTCTTCATCAAGGCCCGGATCCGCAAGGAAGACGCGGTCTTCGCCGGCGAGGTCTCGGGTCACTACTACTTCAAGGATTTCTATTACTGCGACACCGGCATCGTCCCGGCTCTGGTCGTGCTGGAGCTGCTCTCGAAGTCGGGCAAGAAGCTTTCAGAGCTGCTCGCGCCGTTCCGCGAGCGGTACTTCATCTCGGGTGAGATCAACTCGACCGTCGATGACGTGCCCGTACGGCTCCAGGCGCTCAAGGACACATTCGGCAAGACGGCGAAGCGCGTCTCGCACCTGGACGGAGTCTCGTTCGAGTTCGACGACTGGCATTTCAACGTGCGCCCCTCCAACACCGAGCCGCTGCTTCGACTCAACCTGGAGGCGTTGTCGGAGGCCACCATGGAGTCGCGGCGAGACGAGGTGCTCGCACTGATCCGCTCGTGACGGTCACCGACCGTCGCCCGCCGTTTCAGTTTTCGTTCATCACCCGGGTCGGGTTTGACGAGACAGACGCCCAGGGCGTTGTCTACTACGGGCGGTATATGCCGTACTTCGACCGTGCCCGCGTCGAGTACCTCCGACACCTGGGACTGCTCGTCGACGGTCGCGGTCTCACGGAGTTCGTGATGCGTGCCCAGCACGTCGAGTATCACGCCCCGGCGCGGTTCGACGACCAGCTGGAGGTATTCGTGCGGGTCGCGAAGATCGGCCGGACAAGCGTGCGGTGGCAGTTCGAGGCAATCGACGTCACCACCGGTGCGCATCTCGTGACCGCCGACCAGACGGTCGTCCAGATCGACCCGGTGGCGCGCCGCGCGGCGGCCGTCAGCCCGGAGTACCGAGCGGCCGTGGCCGCGTTCGATCATGCGGTCGAGCTGTGAGCACGCTCGAGGCCATGCCTTCACCCATTTGAGGGACTGCGATCTTGCGGCTTGCGCATGACACTGGGAGGGTGACCCTCCTTCGCAATCTCCTGTCAGTCGGCGCTGTCGTCGCGGTGTTCTTCATCTTTGGGGTAGCCGCAATGCTCGTCGCCGCCGCGGTGTGCCTGGTATTCGAGTTCTCGATGCGAGCGCTCGACACCCACGGACGAAACCGCACGACGACCTAACGCGCGAACGCACGGTGAATAAATGGTGCCTGGCACCATTTATTCATGCCCAGGCGGCTTCGCGGACGTCGGCTGGTGCTTTGAGCCAGTAGCTCTCGCGGATCCACTCGAGCGCGGCGTCCAGTGCATGCTCGTCCTCGATCGCCGCCGTCACCCATCCGTAGCGTCCCACGTAGCGGGCTTCGCTCACGTACGGCATCTCCAGAGCGACCTGGCGCTCTTCCTTGGTGAGCTTCATTGTCACCTTGACGGGCGGCCCGTCGGTGAGGATCACGAACATGCTCTTGCCGCCGACCTTGAACACATGCGTGTCAGGGCCGAACGGGTGGTCCTCGAACGCCTTCGGAAACGCGAGGGCGAACTTGCGGATGGCCGTGCTCTCGCTCACGAGAGCGCAGTCTAGATGGCTAGGCCGTCTGCGCGGAGCGCGGGCGGATCATCGAGATCGCGAACATGATGACCGCGAGCGCGGGCATCGACATCAGCAGCCAGTTCGTCCACGCGGGAGGAACCGATCCACTGTGCAGAATCATCGCCAACTCGATCGCAGAGGCCACCAGACTCAGCGCCGCAAACACGATCCCTGCCTGAAACCAGCGGTTATGTCGATCCATCTTCATAGTCTGAGGTTAAGGTTGGACGCCAACGACGTCAAACCCTTCTTCTCACGCTCGAGTGATGGACTCCGGCGCGCCTGGCGAGTGGTAGTGGTCGACCAGATGCACGAGGTGTGAAGGGTCGTCGATGCCATAGAACGTGAAGTCGGCGTCGTTCTCGGTCGTGCCCGCGGTATCCCAGTCAACATCGCCGATGCCCAGCAGCCGCTGGATCACGCCCTGGCGCATCGCGACGTTCTGGACGCGATCGAGGTGCGTCGTTCGCTCGTTGCGCGACACGATGCCGGTGCGGATGCCGATCCGGCGGTCGCTGACGACGTACTGGATCGTCTGGCGCCGGATCCACCCGCCGACCAGCGTGACCACGATTCCGATCACGCTGACCACCGAGAACCACCACGCGCCGGTGTGCACACCGCCGGCATGGATCCCAACCCAGATCGCGATCGGGATCAGCGAGATCAGGATCCACTTCACGTAGAAGACGATCATCGCCTTCCAGCTCGGGTGGCCCGCCCACACGATCGTCTCGCCGTCGAGGATCTTCATCGACGCCCAGTGTAGTCAGGCAGCCGGTCAGCCTCCGGGCGTCACCCGGTAGGCGTCGAACACCGCGTCCACGTTGCGAAGCGCCGACAACAGGCCGCGCAGCTCCTTGACGTCACCGACCTCGACGGTGTACCAGTTGCGCGCCATCTGATCGGCGACGTGCCCGCCGTACTCCACGATGTTCGCGCCATGCTCGGCGAACGTGCGGGCAACGTCCTCGAGCAGCCGGGGGCGATCCCACGACTGCAACGCGATCGTCACCCGAAACGAGCTGGTGGCGGTCTCGGCGTCATCCCAGCTGACCGGGGTGAACCGCTCGGGATTTCGCTTCAGGGCGCGCACATTGGGACAGTCATCACGGTGAATCGTGACGCCCCGGCCCAGCGAGATGTATCCGCAGATCTCGTCGCCCGGAACCGGTGTGCAGCACTTGGCCATCCGCACCAGCACTCCGGCACCCGCCGCACCCTCGACCACGATGCCGTAGTCGGCCGATGCGGTCGGTCGCTTGGCCTGGCGTCGTGCCGGCAGCTGCTCCTGCTCGGGAGAGACGACCTCGGCGGTCTTCAACCGACCGAGCAGCTTGGTCACGACCTGGCCGACCTGCACCTTGCCGGCCCCGATCGCCACATAGAAGTCGTCGGCCTTCTTGAAGCCCATATCGCGGATGATCCCGGCCAGAAGCGGAGAGGCTGTGACCTTCTGGTGCGGCAAACCGTGAGACTTGAGCGCCTGCTGGAGCGAATCGCGGCCCTTCTGCTCGAGATCCTCGCGGCGCTGCTGGGAGAACCACTGGCGGATCTTGTTGCGGGCTCGTGAGGTCTTGACGACGTTCAGCCAGTCGCGCGACGGTCCGCGCTCCTGCTTGGAGGTCAGCACCTCGACGAAATCACCCGACTTGAGCGTGTAGTGAAGCGGCACGATACGGCCGTTGACCTTGGCGCCGACACACCGGTGGCCGACGTCGGTATGCACGCTGTAGGCGAAGTCGAGCGGCGTCGATCCGGCCGCGAGGCTCTTGACGTCGCCCTTGGGCGTGAACACGTACACCTCGTCGGAGAACAGGTCGACGCGCAGCGTCTCCATGAACTCGCCGGGGTCGGCGGCATCTTTCTGCCAGTCGGCGAGCTGCGAGAGCCACGCCTGGCCGGCCTCCACCGGGCGCGCGGACGGCTTTTCCTTGTAGAGCCAGTGGGCGGCGATGCCGAACTCGGCGGTCTGGTGCATCTCCTGGGTTCGCACCTGGATCTCCAGCGGCTTGCCCTGGGGGCCAATCACCGTCGTGTGCAGCGACTGGTACATGTTCACCTTGGGCATGGCGATGTAATCCTTGAACCGTCCCGGCATCGGCTTCCACAGGGAGTGGATGATCCCGATCGTGCCGTAACAGTCCTTGAGCTCGTCGACCAGCACGCGCATCGCCGTCAGGTCATAGATCTCGTTGAACTCCTTGCCGCCGAGCGCCATCTTGGTGTAGATCGAGTACAGATGCTTGGCGCGGCCGGCGATGTCGGCATCGATGTGGGCATCGTCCAGCTCGCGGGAGAGAATCGTGCCCGCCTCCTCGGCAAACCGCTCACGCTCGTCGCGGCTCTGGTTGACCATGGCCTCGATCTCGGCGAAGCGACGGGGATGCAGCGTCTGGAAGGCGCGATCCTCGAGCTCCCACTTGATCGTGTGGATACCGAGCCGGTGGGCCAGCGGGGCGTAGATCTCGAGCGTCTCCTTGGCAGTCTTCACCTGCTTTTGCTTGCCGAGTGCCGCGATCGTTCGCATGTTGTGGGTGCGGTCGGCGAGCTTGATCAACACCACCCTCAGATCTCGCGCCATCGCCACGATCATCTTGCGATAGTTCTCGACCTGCGCCTGCTCGCGGCTGGCGAAGCTGATCCGCGTCAGCTTGGTGACACCGTCCACCAGGAGCGCCACGTCCGGACCAAACAGCTCCTTGACGTGATCGAGCTCGGCCAGGGTGTCCTCCACGACATCGTGCAGAAGCGCCGCGGCGATCGTCGCGGTGTCGAGCTTCAGCTCGGTACAGATCACCGCGACCGCCCACGGGTGGTTGATGAAGTCTTCACCGCTCTTGCGCAGCTGCCCGTTGTGGTGGTCGCAGGCGTAGTCGAAGGCACGCTGAATCAGCCCGGCGTCAGCGTCGGGGTTGTATTCGGTTACGTGGCCAAGCAGCTCGGCCAGAAGGTGGTCGTGCCGTTCGGCCTCGGGACTGCGAGGCACGGTCGCCATGGTCACATTGTAGTTGTTCTCATACTGCGATCTGATCGGATGCCAAGAACCGTTTAACGGCCTCCATACGTGCAACGGCTTCGCGATAGGTGGGCGACAGTTCGAGGTCGACCTTGGCTGATCCCGGGGCGCCGGTCTCCAGCCCCACCTCGCCCAATACCGCCCGGCATCGGGCGACCGTCTCGGGATCCAGCGGGATGTCGGCGGCACCGGCCTTCTCGGCCTTCCAGACCACCCGCAGAGCTTCCCGCAGAGGCTCTCGGCGCTCGGCGACCGACCGCGCAAAGGCGATCTCGGCCGCGCCCCACACCAGGTGTACCGTCGTGGTCGATCCCAGTTCGGCGAGCAGCGCGCCCTCCTCCGAGGTCGCGGGTGGATCGAGCGCCACGACCCGAGCGTACCGCTGTGCGAGATCGCCAATGGCCGCGGCCTGTGCATAGTCGGCGAGCGTGATCGCGCCCGACCCGAACCGTGCCGGATCGAGCGGGCCGGTCAGCATCGCCGCGCGCCGGGTCACATCCGCAACCAGCACCAACACCGGCTCGGCGGCGGCGGCCATACGCGCGATGCTGGTGATCTGGACGCCGTGCCCGCGCTCGTCGATCACCCGTGCCCGGCCAAGGCCACGGTCCGAGACCGACAGTGGATCGTACGGGGCGGGCGGTCGGCCGGTGGGAGTCGGGACCACTCCCCGCAGCACCATCTGCGGCGTGACCGCGCCGTTCCACTCGTTGCGCTGAATCCGGTAGGCGACGTCAAACCGGCCGGGTTGGGAGAGCTCATCGCCGAGGTCCCCCATGCCGAAGCCGACTGCCCGGCAGCGGAAACCGCCCAGCTCGACGGTGCAGCGCAGGTGCTTGCCCTCGCCCATGCGCTCGACCCCATGCAACGTTGCGGCCGGGGCCAGCAGCGTGACCCCAGGATTGCCGAGACCGAATGGCTCGAGCGCGGACAGCTCCTCGATCAGGTCGAGCGAAACCTCCGACGGCGCGAGCACCGCATCGACGTGGCGCTGCATCGCGGCGGGCCTGGAGCCCAACACCCCGTCGGCGTGACGCGCCAGCGCCTCGGCAAACGCGGGGATCTCGGACGCGTCGATGGTGAGGCCGGCGGCAGCCTTGTGACCTCCGTAGCGGAGCAGATGGTCGCCCGCCGAGGTGAGTCCGGCGTGCAGGTCGTAGCCGGGCACGCTGCGCCCCGAGCCCTTGGCCTCATCGTCGCCAACGGCGATCAGCACCACCGGCCGGCGATATCGCTCGACCAGCCGTGAGGCGACGATGCCAATCACGCCCTCGTGCCAGTCCTGCGAGGCGATCACGTAGGCGTGGCGCTCGCGCCACTCGGGCGAGGCGACATCCACAAGGGCGATGGCCTCCTGCAGGATGGTGTCCTCGACCGCCTGCCGGTCGCGGTTGAGCTGCTCGAGCCGGGCCGCCAGTTCACGTGCCCGCCGTTCCTCGGTGGTGAGCATGAGCTCCAGTGCCTCACCCGGGTGGCACAGGCGGCCGGCGGCATTGATCCGCGGGGCCAGCCGGAAGCCGATATCCGAGGCAGACACGTTGACGCGATCCACCCGGGCCGACACCATCAGCGCGCGTAGTCCGATCTTGGTGGTGCGCGCCAGACGCGTGAGCCCGGCACGAACCAGGGCGCGATTCTCATCGATCAGCGGCACCACGTCGGCGACTGTCGCCATCGCGACCAGATCGAGATGCTGCTCGAGTCCGGCCGGATCCTTGCCCGCGGCTGCGAACAGCGCGCGGCAGAGCTTGTACACGACTCCGGTGCCACACAGGTCGGGGAAGGCGTACTCCGACGGCCGGGTGCAGACTCGGGGACAGTCCGGCAGCACATTGCCGGGCTGGTGATGGTCGGTGACGATCACCTCCATCCCGAGTGCCGCGGCCTGGGCAACCTGGTCGGCGGCGGTGATCCCGCAGTCGACGGTGATCAGAAGCCCGATGCCCGAGGTCGCCAGCCGCTCGACGGTGCCGGCACCCAGGCCATATCCCTCCTCGAACCGGCTGGGCAGGTGCCACTCCACATTGGCATCGAACTCTCGCAGCGCAAGCACGGCCAAAGCCGTGGCGCAGATCCCGTCGGCGTCGTAGTCACCGTGGATGCAGATCCGGCGGTTCTCGGCGATCGCGGCCAGGATCCGCTCGCAGGCGACCGCCATGTCGCCGAGTGACAGCGGGTCGTGGCCGGGATCGGCTCCTTCGAGAAACGTCCTGGCCTTGTCGGCGCGATCGTAGCCCCGCCGGATCAGGGCCTCGGCGGTGATCCGATGGACGCCAAGTTCGGCCGCGAGGTCGTCGCCGTCAGCGGGTGAGCATGCCCCGAACAGCCATCCGGTTTCGTGTGCCTCCATGCTCCCATGCTAGGGAGCGCCCCGGACGACCTCGGTGCCCTACAACCGCCCGCTTCGGATGATCGAGATGATCTCCCACACACCGAGGCAAAACGCGATCACAAACCCGGTGAACGCGAGGATATGGACTCCGAAGATATGGATCCCGCCGTGCGCCGAGATGCCGATCAGCGACGAGCCGACCAGCGCTCCCGAGATCACGATCGCGACCACCAGCCGGTTGAACATGACGTCGCTTGCCGCCAGCAAACGGTCGAGCCCCTCGTAGTGCACCTGAATGTCGATCTCGCCATCGCGGAACTCTTCGAGGATGTCGTGGATCTGATACGGCAGCTCGAGCATCACCCCGCCGTAGTTGGTGAGCTCACCTCGCGCGCGGCGTGCGAGCGCCTCAGGCGAGTACCGGCGCGCAACCAGTTCGGCCGCGTACGGCTCGGCCACCTCGAACACGTTGAAGTCGGGATAGAGCTCGGTGCCGACGCTCCCCAGGGTCGCGAGCGTCTTATCGAGCAAGGCAAACCGCGACGGCAGCTGCACCTGCATCCGGTAGATCAATGTGAACGCCTCGCGGATTACCTGGAGCGGGTCGATCTCACCGAGAGCGGCGCCCTGGTACCGGTAGAACACCTCGCGCAGCTCGATCCGAAACTCCTCCTCCTGCTGCTTGTCGAAGCGCACCCCCAGGTCGTACAGCCGCCGCGGCAGTGCATCGACGTTCTCGTTCACGCAGTCGACCAGAAGCCGGGTGAGCCGATTCATGTCGCCTTCGGAGAGCGAGCCGATCTGGCCGAAGTCGACCAGGCCAAGACGGCCGTCGGGCAGCACGAACAGGTTCGCGGGATGAGGATCGCCGTGGAACACGCCGTGGCGAAAGATCATCTCGAGCCAGGCGTCGGCGATCAGAAGCGCCAGCCGCCGACGCTCTTCCATCGGCGGATCGGAGAGCTCGACCTCACGGAGCTTTCGGCCCTCGAGCCACTCCAGCGTGAGCACCCGCTCGCTGGTGTATGTCCAGTACACCTTGGGGATCTCGATGCGCTGGTGCTCAGCGAAGTTGCGGCGAAACAGCTCGGCGTTGCGACCCTCGATGCGATAGTCGAGTTCGCGGCGGATCGAGCGGGCGAACTCGTCGACGACGCCGACGGTGTCCATGAACTGCAACCGCTTCACCCGCTTTCGCACCCCGCGCGCGATCTGGTAGAGCAGCGCGAGGTCGGATTCGACCTGCGCGGCCGCGGCGGGACGCTGGACCTTGACCGCGACATGTCGTCCGCTCTGGAGCTCGGCCCGATGTACCTGACCGATCGAGGCCGCCGCAATCGGGACCGGGTCGAACGACGCGAACAGCGTCTCCAGCGGCGCATCGAGTTCGCTCTCGATCACCGCGCGGGCCTGTTCGAACGAGAATGGCGAAACCGAGTCTTGAAGCAGGGCCAGCTCGGCCGCCACATCCTCGGGAACAAGGTCTGGCCGCGTCGACAACAGCTGCCCGAACTTGACGAAGGTCGGGCCGAGCTCGTCGAGGAACTCGCGCAGGTGGCGCCCCACGCTGGCGGCCGACTGCCCCGACGGAGGCTGGCGCCGCAGCGGGCGCCGCTCGAACGCATACCCAAAGCCGTGGCGGGCCGCCACGCGGGTGATCTCACGTGCCCGAGCGATCGTCTGGCGACGATCGGAGACCTGCGTTGCCATGGCGGGATCGTACCGGTGCCAGGAGCAGGCTGGTGTCTAGAGCGCGCGGCCCCGCATGTCATCGGGCACGGGCAGACCAAACGCCGTGAGCACCGTGGGAGCGATGTCGTACAGCTTCGCATCGGCCGGAAGCGATGCCGGCATGCCCGGACCGGTCAGGATGGCGATCCCATTTTTGGCATGGTTGGCGTCATCTGGCCCGGTGTCGTTCTCGCGGACATGGATACGGCCGTCGCCCACCGACCCGATCGAGCGCCATGTGAGGTTCCCGAAGTACGCGATCAGATCGGGCGGCACGTTGTTGGAGACCTCGTACAGGTCACCGGGGCGAAACACGCGAGTGCCCAGCGGATTGCCCTGCTCGTCGCCGAGCGCCTCGAGCTTTGCAATCAGCTCGTCCAGCAGCGGGTCGACCTGGTCGGGTTGGACGATCCCGCGCGGCTCGCGTCCGGCGATATTCAAGAAGATCCGCGAGTAGTAGCCGCCGTCGGCCCACACCCTGGTGTTGTCCCAATCGATCTGGCAGCGGCCGATCGGCGTCGGCTCGGTGGGCGGGTCGATCAGCGTCAGGTAGCCGTTTTGCATCAGCCACTCGTTCACCTGGATGCCGCCGAACATCGACTGGGCGCCGTGATCCGAGACGACCAACACCGCGGTGTCATCCCCCAGTCCCTCGATCAGCTCGCCGATCTCGGCGTCGACCATCTTGTAGTAGTCGCGGAAAGCCTGCTCGTAGGGATTCCCGGGCACGTAATCGGGGTGGTTCTTGTCGTAGAACCGCCAGAAGGCGTGGTGCAGGCGGTCGGTGCCCATCTCGACCAGCATCAGGAACTCCCACGGACGGGTGTCGCGGAAATGTCGCGCCAGCTTGAAGCGGCGGCGGGTCATCTCGATGATGTCGGCCATGATGCGGTCGCGGTCGTCGGTGCGGAAGTTGGGGACGTCGAACATGTACTCCCCGATGACCTCGGTGATCTCGTCGTGGAGCTCGGGCGGCGACGTGTACCGCGACTTGATCGACGGCGCCAGGAAACACGAGATCAGCTCGCCGTTGACGTTCGGCGGCGGGTAGGTCATGGGTACGCTCATGACGGTGCAGTGCTTACCGGCGCGGCTGAGGATGTCCCACAAGCGGTCGTCCTTGACCCTGTCGGAGGTGGCGAACACCATGCCGTCGTAGGAATGGTCGGCGCGGTTTCGGAAGCCGTAGAACCCGAGCTTGCCGGGGTCTTTCGACGACATCATGCACGACCATGCCGGTACGGTGATTGGTGGATCGCTCGACCGCAGATTGCCCCACGCTCCCCTGTCCATGAGGCCCGAGAGCACCGGCAACTCGGCGCGCATGTCATCGAACACGATCTCGGGAGGAGCGCAGTCGAGACCGATGATCATCACTCGTTTGGCGGTCGTCATGGTGCGAATGCTAGAGAGTTAGCGGGTGGCGAGCCGTCGATAGAGCTCGATGCAGCGATCGGTCTCGACGGTGGCATCGGCTTCACGCACCACCACCTCGCGGTTGCGATCTCCGTAGCGGCGACGCAGGCTCTCGTCCTCCAGCAATCGCACGATCGCATCGGCCGTGGCTCCGACGTCGCGCAGCGGCACGATCTCGGCACCGTCGCCCTGCTCGATCAGCTCGTGAATCGCGGGCAGGTCTGCCAGCACCACGGGCAGGCGCGCGGCCATGGCCTCGAGCAGTGACGTCGGCCGGCCCGTGTCCGACGCCGGCACCGAGACGGTCAGCTCGCTGCCGGCAAACACCAGCGGCACCTCGTCCTCGGTGAACCGGCGGAAGTGCACCGAGTCGGTCACGCCGAGCTCCTCGGCCTGACGGCGAAGTGCGTCGGTCTCGACGCCGTAGGCCATGAACAGAAACGCGGCGTCGGGTACCTGCCGCTGCACCAGCGGAATCGCCGCCATGATCACGTCCAGGTTGTAGAGCTGCTTGTGTAGCCGCGGCGAGGCCACCACCGGCCGGCCGGGAAAGATCGTGTCGATCAGCGACCGATCGCGCTCCCCGGTGTAGCGGACGCGGGTATCAACCCCCCAGCCGATGCGATGGACGAGCTCGGCCGGCACGTCGAGGTCGGTCACTCCGCGCTTGAGGCCATCGGAGTTGACCGTGATCGCATCGGCCTCGCGCAAAAGCGTCTGGGCGAGCCGACGCTTGCTGGGGTCGGTCCTGGGGATGACGAGCACGTCTGAGCCCCACACGCCCTGCACCACCGGTCGCTTGCCCGCCCGCCACGCCCATTCGCCCGAGGGCCACAGGTTCTGCGTCTGGACGATGTCGGGGTCGAGCTGGGCGAGCGTACGCCGCAGGTGGCGGCGGCGCCACAGCTTCCGCACCCCCGTGCCCTTGGGAAGCCGCCGTCCCAGCACATCGTGCACATGCACGCCCTCCACCGGCTCGGGGAAGACCGTATAGATGTGCACCTCGTGGCCGCGTTCGGCAAGCCGCCTGGCCCAGCGCTTGGTGTGGAGGCTGCGACCGCTCCCCAGGATGGCGACGCGAAGCTGGTCGGGCATCGGCGCACGATACAACGCCACTTCGCTGCGCCGCGTCGAGACGCGCACAGATAGCATCGACCCATGTCCATCGACCCAGCTCCCGTGCTCGTCTTCGGAATGGACGGTGCCGACTACGACGTCGTCACCGAGATGATCGCCGCCGACCGCCTGCCGACGCTTCGGCGGCTGCGTGATCACGGTGTGTACGGGCCGCTGAAATCCACCGAACCACCGGTGACGCCGGTCGCGTGGTCGACGTTTCTCACCGGGCTCCAGCCGGGCCGGCATGGGATCTACAACTTCTCGCAGAATCCCTTTCGCGGCGGTTTCCGGGTCGAGAGCGCGGCGGGCCGCGGCGGCACGCCACTGTGGCGGATGCTGGACGCCGCCGGCCGCAAATCATCGTTCGTGCTGGTGCCGTTCACCTACCCGCTGGAGTCACTCAACGGCACGATGATCTCCGGCTACGGCGGTCCCGAGCGCCCCGACGTCACCCCGCCGCAGGCTGCCGAGCGAATCGCCAGGAAATTCCCAGACATGGTGTCGGTGCGCCACCCCATGCGCGAGCGGTATTGGGAGGACTTCGACCGTTTCCGTCGCCTGCTGATCGCCGACGTCGAAGAGGTCGAGGCAGTCAGCATCGACGTGCTCGAGGCCGATCGGCCCGACCTGTTCGCCGTCGATTTCATGTCATCGGACACGATCGGCCACCTGGCCTACCACCTTCGAAACGCCGACCACCCAGCCCACGATCCCAGCCGCGCTGCCGACCACATCGGCGAGGTCTACACAGCGGTGGATGCGGCCATCGGCCGCGTGATCGAGGCCGCCGAGCGGATCTACGGCCGGCCTGCGACCGCCATCGTCTTGTCCGACCATGGCATGAAGCCGATCCACTACACCTTCCAGATCAACCAGTGGCTCGAGGATCATGGCTATCTGCGCTACCGCAAGCGCTCGGCACAGCGCATCAGCGGGTTGGCCCGAATCGACTCGAAACTTGCCCTCCGGGCCAGTTGGTATCCGCGGCTGTACGACGCCGTGGTTCCGTTCGGGAAGGCCCCCGCCGACGTCAACCGCACGATGCGCGACGTCGATCGCTGGCACACCGATGCCTACGCGTATGGCACCTATGGCCCTGTCTTCTTCGGTGAGAAGACCGGCCGGCGCACCGATACGGCGTTCCAGGAGCGCCTGATCGCCGATCTGACGGCAGAGCGCAGCCCTTTGACTGGCGAGCCCATCTTCGAGGTGCGCCGCGGCAGCGACGTTTACAGCGGCCCATTTGCCGCCAAGGCGCCGGATCTGGTCGTGACCAGCCGCGACCCGCGGATATTGATCTCGGCCTCGCGGCGGCGGTTCGACTCCCCGTGGATGATCCACGACCGACTCGACCCCGAGCTGAGCGAGAACTATGGCTTCTCCGGACACCACGGGCCAATCGGTGTGATCTCGGCCGCCGGTCCGGCCGTCGGCCACGGACGGCTCGAGAGCCCCTCGATCGTCGACCTCGCCCCGACCGTGCTGGCACTGCTGGGGGTGGATGCCGGGGCAGAGCTGGACGGCTCGGTGCTGCCGCTGTTCACCCCGGCCGACGAGCTCGTGGCCGCGACCACCGCTGAGCGACCCGTGGCCGAGGAGAGCGTCTATTCCGAAAACGAAGAGGCCGAGATCCAGGAACGCCTGCGGGCGCTCGGATACGAGTAGGTGGCCCGCCCGACTCAACCCGAGGCTGCGGTGGTGGTCGAGGTCGGCTGGGTCAACGGACTCGCGGCGATCCGCTCGCTTGGCCGCAGCGGTGTGCGCACCTTCGCGGTCGATCACCGGCCGTGGGCGCTTGGGTTCAAGTCCCGCTACGCCCATCGTGTGATTGCACCCGAACCGGTCACCGACGAGGACGGGTTCATCGCCGCGATGGCGGCGCTGGGGCAGCGCTTCGATGGCCCAACGCCGGTGTTTGCGACCCACGACGAGCACCTCAACGTGATGGTCAAGCGCTCGGCAGAGCTGTCGGAGCACTATCGCTTCCCGGCACCGAGCTGGCCGTTGCTCGAGGCCCTGCAACGGAAACGCCATCAGATCGAGACCGCCCGCGCCAGCGGGGTGGGTATCCCCGATACTCGCTACCCGGCGTCGGCGCACGAGGCCGTCGCCGCCGCGGACGAGATGGGCTATCCGGTGTTTCTGAAGCCGTCGGATCCGGTCGAGTTCAAGCGCCGCTTCAAACGCCAGGCGTTCGAATGCCACACCGCCGCCGAGGTGGCCACCCATTTCGACGAGATGGTGGAGTTCGAGCCGATGCTCCAGGAGTTCGTGCCGGGGGAGGACGACGAGCTGTACACGCTTGGCAGCTACCTGAATGCCGACGGCGAAGCGCTGGGGGTGTTTTGCGGGCGCAAGCTCCGCCAGACGCGCGAGAATCAGGGCAGCGCGCGGGTCGGCGAGGCGGTATGGGTCGACGCGGTGGTCGAGGATGGTCTCAAGCTGTTGCGGGCACTCGAGTACACCGGCGTGTCGCAGGTCGAGTTCAAGCGCGACAGCCGCACCGGCGAGTTCAAGCTGATGGAGGTCAACCCGCGCCTGTGGCAGTGGCATGGACTGGCATCGGTGTGCGGGGTCGACCTGCCGATGATCGCCTATCTCGACCTGATCGGACGACCGCCCGCTCCGGTGAAGATGCACGGTGAGGGCCGCCGATGGGCGATCACGCTGATCGCCGGCACCAGAAACGGGCTGCAGCGTCCGCCCTACACCGACGCGGTGTGGGCAGCCGACGATCCCGCTCCCGCGCTGACCCAGGCCGGGCGGATGGTGACCAAGGCCGCGCGGCAGCACCCGCGCACATGGTTTCGCAAATCGCGATACGTCCACCGTTCGTGACCGCATCGGTGTCCCAGCCCAAGGCCCGATGGGCGATCGACGTGTTGCTCTCGGCCTGTCACGGGTCTCCCACAGAGGTCGAGTACCCCTCCCCCGCACTGGCCGCCTCCGAGCGCGCATGGACGTACTTCGCCGACGGGGCGACAGAACAACCCACGCTCGGCGTCGATGGCCTGCTCGACTTCGGTGACGGCGTCACAGACATCGTGGCAAGCGCGTTCTACCACCTGTCGCGGTGGGAGGAGCGCGCCGGGTCACAGGTCGATCAACATGGCCGCTTCCCGGCATCAGCCGCCCTCGCCGGCCCCGGCGCGGCTGCGGTTGATTCGCTGGCCGCCCTGTTTCGTGCTGCGCTCGGTCTCGAGCAACACCGGCGACAGTTCACGGTGGCGCTGACCCATGATGTCGACTCACCGTGGCGCTGGTATGGCCGGCGTGCATACCTGGGAGCGGCGGCGCGGGCCAAGCGTGCCGCGATCGATCGCCGGGTCGGAGATCTCGGAACCGAGCTTGCGGGACTGCTCGAAGCGCCCGTACACCGGCTGCGAAAGTCCGACCCGAACTGGGCGTTTGATCGGATCGCCGAGATCGAGCGGGCCCATGACGGCCGATCGACGTACTTCGTCATGACCGGGCACTCGACCCCGGCCGACGGTCCCGCCCCCGACGCATATACCCGCCGGCGGGCGGCGATCGTGACCCAGATCAGCGCTCAAGGCGACGAGATCGGGCTGCATCCCAGCTATGCGACCAGCGAGCAGCCGGCGCGATTGGCCGACGAGAAGGCGCGCCTGGAGGCGCTCACCGGCGAGCCCACCGCCGGCGTGCGGTTCCACTACCTGCGACACCGAACCCACGAGTCGCTGCCGCTACTGGCCGAACTCGGGTTTCGCTACGACACCAGTCAGGGCTTTGCCGAGACGCCGGGACTGCGCGCCGGGTTCTCGCTGCCGTTTCACCCCTACGATCTGGCCCTCGACCGGCCGCTCGACCTGGTTGAGCTTCCGCTTGCGATCATGGATGCGTCGCTGGCCGAGCCGCGGTATCTGGGACTGGACGCAGACGCCGGACTCCAGCGCTCGGTACGGGTGCTCGAACACGTCGCCGAAGCCCGTGGCACGGTCGCGATCCTGTGGCACGTCGACCGCTTCGATCGCGTCTATGCACGCGGCTGGGACCGAGCCTACGAGCGGCTGCTGCAGTGGGTGGTCGACCGCGGAGGGCGCCTGGTCACAGCCGCCGACGCAGTGGGTGAATAAATGGTGCCTGGCACCATTTATTCATGCGGCTTCGGTGAAGCGGACGCGGCGGCGGATCGAGCGTTTGACGACCTGTTCGATCGCCTCCACGGCGGCGGGCATGAACTGCGTTCCCGAGCAGCGGCGGAGCTCTTGCAGTGCCAGCTCGGGCGACATCCCTCGGCGGTAGACCCGATCCTCGGTCATCGCGTGGTAGGCATCGCAGACGGCGATCACATATGACCCGCGCGGCACCTGGAGGCCGGCAAGCCCGTCGGGATAGCCACGGCCGTCCCAGCGCTCGTGAGACGAGCGGACGAGCGCAACCACTTCGTCCATTCCAGGAATGCTCGCGATGATGTCGGCACCGATCACCGTGTGACGCTTCATCACGTCGAACTCGTCATCGGTAAGCGGCCCAGGCTTGTTCAGGATCGCCTCGGGTATCCCAATCTTGCCGACGTCATGCAGCAGCGCTCCCATCTGGATCGGCTTCAGCTCGGCGCCCGAAAGCCCGAGCGTCTCACCCACTGCGACCGCGAACTCGGCGATCGCGTGGGCATGGCCGCCGGTGTAGGCGTCCTTGGCTTCGAGCGCGGCCGCCAGCGCCGCCACGGTCGCGACGTGCTGGCGGTCGAGCTGGGTTGCGAGCTGAGAGGCGCCGAGCACCGTCCCTGCCTGGTCGGCGAGCAGCCGACAATGCTGACGATCCTCGTCGGTGAACATCCGCCGGCGGGTGTCGAGCAGCTCAACCAACCCCGCGGCGCTTCCGCCCATCACCAACGGCACCAACATGCTCGACTGAAATCCTGAGTGCTCGAGGAACGCATGCTCTGCGGCATCGCCGCCATCACCGATCACGGTCGAGACCTCGATCAGGTCGCTGAGCACCCGCCGGGTGGTCGGGTAGTCGTTGAGCGAGTAGTCCTCCGCCTCGGTGTTCAGCTGTGCCGGCGGAATCACAAACGCGGCCCAGTCGGTGACCGCGTCGGTGGTCGCCTCGTAGGTCGAGATCAGGCAGGCGGATGCGTCGAACAGCAGCGCCAGCTCGCGAGCAAAGAGCGCCATGGCCTCCGCCAGATCTCCGGCAGAGGCAAGTTGACGCGTCGCCTCGATCACACCAATCAGATCAGAGAAGCGACGATCGGAAGAATCGGGGCCCGGTCGCATGCCGAACTTGTATCGGCGCTCCTCGCGCGTGGCTTGAGGTTTTCCGCTTCAGTAGGCGGGTTTGTCAGCGGTTGCGACCGTGCGCTCGACGCCGTCTGCGGGTCGTCGATGGTGTCGGCGGCGGTGCCACCGGGGCGGGGTCGGTACCCGGAGACGCGGTCGCTGCCACGGTCGCCGGAACGATCGCTGGCGCTGCCGGTTTGGACTTGTCGATCTCCTGGCGGCGGCGAACGAACGCCGGCTGGCGTTCCATCAGCATCGCCAGCACCGGTGCGGCCACGAAGATCGAGGAGTACGCGCCCGACGCGATACCGACGATCAACGCGAAGGCGAAGTCCTTCAATGCGCCGGCTCCGAAGATGAACAGGAGCGCCACCGGGATCAGCGTCACAAAGCTGGTGTTGAGCGATCGCGTGATTGTCTCGGCCAGCGATTCGTTCACCACCTTGGAGGCGGTCATGTGTCGCAGGATCGGGATGTTTTCGCGCACCCGGTCGAACACGATCACGGTGTCGTACATCGAGTAACCGAGCACGGTCAGAACCGCGGCGATCGTATCTGCGGTCACCGATCTGCCCGACAGCGAGTAGATCCCGATCGTGATCAAGATGTCGTGTGCGAGCGCCACCATCACCGGCACCGCATACACCCACTCGAACCGGAACCACACGTAGATGAAGATGATGATCAGCGAGAACAGCACCGCCAGGTAGGCGGTATCCAGCACGGATTGGCCGAACGACGACGACACGTTTCTCAGGTTGATGTCGTAGGCCTGTGCCTTTGGCCCCTGGAGGGTGTTGGAGAGCTGGCTCTGCTCGGCCGCCTTGAGGAAATGCGACTGCACCTGGAAATGGGTGAACTTGTTGCTCTGGGCGTCGTTGGCTCCGACAACGCCGCGAACGACGGTGTCCGACCCGGTGACAGGCGTGACCAGGTTGGACATCTGGCTCGTGGACAGCGCCACCTTGGTCTTGAAGTCGAACTGGCTGCCACCGGTGAAATCGATGCCCTTGTTCAGCCCGTTCACACCGAGGCTGATGGCCGCGGCAATCAGGATGACGGCTGAGATCGAGAACCACCACGTCTTTCGCCCGACGAAGTCGAACCGGTTCCAGCGACTGCCGGTGCCGACCGCGCCCAGCACGCGCGGGTTGGCCATGAACTTGAACCGGCCAAGCACGCCCAGCATGGCGCGGGTCGCGACCACGGCGGTGAAGATCGATGTGATCACACCGATCAGGAGCATCAGCGCAAAGCCCTTGACGCTCGACGTCGCGGTCGCGTAGAGCACGCCGGCGGTGATCAGCGTGACGACGTTCGCGTCGATGATCGTGTGGAAGCCGCGCTTGTACCCGGTCGAGATTGCGGCCCGGATGCTCTTGCCGGCGCGCACCTCTTCCTTGATCCGCTCGAAGATGACGATGTTGGCGTCGGCGGCGACACCGATCGTGAGAATCGTGCCGGCGATCCCCGGCAGCGTCATGGTCACCGGTAACAGCGCGACGATGCCGGCCAGGAGCAGGCCGTAGATGACCAGCGCGATGTCGGCGATCAGCCCGAGGAAGCCGTACACCACGAGCAGGAAGATCATCACCAGGATGAGGCCGGCGACACCGGCGAGCAGTCCGCTGTGCAGTGCATCCTTGCCGAGCGTGGCCGAGACCACGTTCTCGGACAGCACCGCGAAGCTCACCGGCAGCGTGCCCGACTGGATAACGAGCGAGAGCCGATCGGCCTCGGACTTCGAGACGCCGGTGATCTGGCTGCCGTTGTTGCCCGGCGAGGGCTGAATCCCGTTGGGGTTTGCCTGTGGGTCGACCACCGGCACCGAGACCAGCTGGTTATCCACCACGATGGCGTTGGGTAACCCCTGGGTTATGCCGTTGAGGTTGGCCTCATCCACCAGCCCCTTGGTGATCCGGCCGAAGTTCTCGGCACCGTCGCCCTTATACGTGAACGAGACCGCCGGGTTGCCGTTCTGGTCGGTGTCGGACTTGGCCGAGCCGATCTGCTCGCCGGTGACCAGCTCGCTCGGCGGCGGCATGTTGAACATGTACCAAACCGTCGCGGGAGAGTTGACGGGTGCGCCGAGGCACGGGTTCTGAGCGACCGTGGTATCGCAGGAGACGGCGCGTTGGCCCTGCGGGACATACAGCCATTCAGTGCCGGGAGGCTGAGTGTTGGTACCGGCGAGATCCAGCACCTGCTGTTTGGTGTGCTGAAGGCTGGTGCGCTTGTAAAAGTCCTTGGTCTTGGTATCGAACAGGCCCCACTGATACGCGTTGGCAGGCCCGGTCTTGTCGGTGGCGTCGGCCTTCTTTAGCAGGTTATATGCGGACGTGGCGACCGTTGGCGATGAGAACTTTCCGCCGGTGCCTTGCGAAATCGGGGCCAGGTACTTGAAGAAGTCGAAGTTCAGGAATCCGCCGGCCGTGACCAGGTCGCCGAGCTCGCTGGGATCGGTGACACCTGGGAGCGAGATCTCGATCGTGTTGTCGCTCGGGCTGGTGCGGATCTCGGGCTGGAGCGTGCCGTTTGGATCGACGCGCCGGCGCATGACCGAGGCGGCTTCGCTCAGCTGATCGGACGTGATGCTCGCGTTGGTGGTGGGCTCAGCCTTGACCACGACCTGGAGACCGCCGCGCAGATCGAGGCCCTGCACAAACCCGTTTGTCGCCACCGCGACTCCGGCGCCGACCGTCAGCGCCAGCACGAGTACGAGGATCAGGATGTTCTTACGATTTTCGGTCACAATTGGTCGATTCTAGCCGGGTTTCGCTGCTCCTCCAGCCACGGTCCAAACCGCGCTTCAACAATCGCCGAGCGGGCTTCGCGGACCGTGGTGATGACGCGGTGCAGGTTGTGGATCGTGAGCAAGCGCAGACCGGAAATCTCGTTCTGAGTAACCAGGTGGCGAATGTAGGCGCGCGAGAATCCGGCGCACGCTGGACACTCGCAACCGGGCTCGAGCGGACGCTCGTCGGTTGCAAAGGCCGCGTTTCGCAGGTTCAGGCGGCCGCCTCGGGTCAGCGCCGAGCCGGTCCGACCCAGCCGAGTTGGTAACACGCAGTCGAACATGTCCACGCCTCGCGCGATTGATTCCACCAGGCCCGAGATGTCGCCGAGGCCCATGAAGTAGCGCGGCTGGCCGGGCGGGAGCATAGCGGCGGTCGCCGACACGGTCTCCAACATCTGTGTTCGCTCCTCACCCACCGACAATCCTCCGATTGCATATCCGTCGAATCCGAGCGCCGTCACCCCTTCGGCGGACAGCGCTCGCATGTCCGTATCGGTTCCTCCTTGCAAAATCCCAAATACCAGTTGCCCGGGGGCTCGATCGCAGGCGCGACAGCGCTCCGCCCACATAGTCGTCCGGCGCACCGCGTCCTTCAGGATTTCCGGGGCAACTCCTGCGGGCGGGCACTCGTCGAAGGCCATCGCGATGTCGGAGCCGAGGTCGCGCTGGATACCCATTGCAAGCTCCGGGGTGAAGCGGTGTTTCGACCCGTCGTACACCGACTGGAAGTCGACGCCGTCATCATCCATGCGGGTGGCCGTATGACGCAGCGAGAACACCTGGAAGCCGCCGGAGTCGGTCAGGATCGGTCGATCCCAGTTCATGAACCGGTGCAGCCCACCCAACTCGGCGACGGCCTCGGCACCGGGGCGAAAGTACAGGTGATAGGTGTTTCCGAGCACGATCTGAGCTCCCAGCTGCTCGAGCTCGCCGGGCAGCATCGCCTTGACCGTGCCCTTGGTACCGACCGGCATGAACACCGGCGTTTCGACCGGTCCATGGGCTGTCGTGAGCAGCCCGGCGCGCGCCGCCCCGTCGGTTGCGACGACCGTGAACTCTCCGATCACAGGATCAGCGTGGCGTCGCCGAAGGAATAGAAGCGGTAGCGCTGGTCGATCGCCGCACGGTACAGGGCGCGAGTCTCATCCACGCCCGCGAACGCCATCACCAGCGCCAGCAGGGTCGATCGCGGCAGGTGAAAGTTGGTGATCATCGCCCCCACCGCATGAAATTCGTCTCCGGGGGTGATGAAGATGCTGGTGCGACCGTCGAGCGGAGCCGCGGGGCCGGGATCGGACGAACCGAACACGGTTTCGAGCACTCGCACGGAGGTTGTCCCCACCGCCACGATCCGGCGGTTGTCCAGGCGGGCCTGGGTGATCGCGGCGGCCGCCTCTGGCGAGACCGAGTACCGCTCGGTGTGGATCTGGTGGTGGTCGAGCTCGTCCTCGGCGACCGGTCGGAAGGTATCCAACCCCACTCCGAGCGTGACCGTGACGACCTGCTGGCGCTCGCGAAGCGCCGCCCACAGCGCGTCGGTGAAGTGGAGCCCAGCGGTTGGCGCTGCGGCCGAGCCGGCGTGGGCGGCATACACGGTCTGGTAGCGGTTGGGGTCGTGCAGTTCGTGGGTGATGTACGGCGGCAGCGGCATCTCTCCCATCTCCTCGAGCAGCCGCTCGAGCGATGCGGTGGCGGGAGGTGTGACGCGCACACGACCCTCGCCCAGGCGCTCGTCCACCCGAAACTCGACCCCGGGCCTCACCACCACCTGCTCGCCGGGTTTCAATCGCGCGTATGGCCGCGCCAGTGCCAGCCAGCCCCCGTCGTCGAGGGGTTCGAGCAGCAGCAGCTCGACGGCGCCACCGGAATGGCGATGCGCGCGCACCCGCACGGGAAGCACGCGGGTGTCGTTTGCGACCACGAGATCGGTCGGGTCGAGCTGATCGAGCAGGTCGTCGAAGCGCAGGTGCCGGATCGCCCGACTCGACCGCTCGTACACCAGCAGTCGCGAGCTCGAACGCGGCTCGACCGGCTCCTGGGCGATCAGGCCTGGTGGAAGCTCGTAATCGAGATCGGCGGTGCGCATACTGCTCGATCGGCGGCCGATCCCAGGGTTCGGCGCGGGTTGAAGGGATGGGAGGATCCGTCAATCGTGATCTTGCCCCTGGTGATCTTCCACTCGTTGATCAGCGCGCCGTCGGTGCCGCGTACGGCGTGGACGTGTGCGTGCCCGGTGCGCCACGATCCGATCACGTCGAACTCGATGTTGGCCCACCCCGTGCCGTCGGTGTTCTCGACGACCGGGCCGGTGATCGCCGGACCAAACCCCGTCACCACGCCGAGCTGCTGGCGGACGCCCCCAGGCCCGCCATTCAGCCGGTAGCAGGTCGCCGCCAGCTCGAATGCCGGCCCCTTGGAGGCGGTCTCGATGGCTGCCACGCCCAGCGTCGAGCCGCCGATCAGCAGCACGAGCGACGCACCGGCCAGGATGTACCACTGACGATGAATGCGAGGTCGGGAAAGTCGCACGAGCTCAGACTATGCCAGGGCAGTCGGGCTGTCGGTGTCAGAACAGACCGGGATCACGCGCCGGGGGCGGCAGGCCGAGGTGAGCGTACCCTGCGGGGGTCACGATCCGGCCGCGGGGTGTGCGCTGGATCATGCCGAGCTGCAAGAGGAATGGCTCGTACACGTCTTCGAGCGTATCGGGCTCCTCGCCGATGGCGACGGCGAGGGTCGAAAGCCCGACCGGGCCGCCCGAGAACCGTTCGGCAATCGCCGACAGGATGGCCCGGTCGATGCGTTCGAGTCCCGCCGAGTCGACCTCGAACAGCTCGAGGGCGTCGACCGCGATCTGGTGGGTGATGGTGCCCTGATGGCGCACCTGTGCGAAGTCACGGACGCGTCGCAGGATCCGGTTGGCGACCCGCGGGGTGCCGCGTGCGCGCCGGGCGATCTCGCCGGCGCCCTCCGTATCGATGGTGACTCCAAGGACTCCGGCCGACCGCTCGACGATCGTCTGGATGTCGTCCAAGGCGTAGTAGTCGAGCCGGTGGGTGATTCCAAACCGGTCGCGCAGCGGGGTGGTCAGAAGCCCGGTACGGGTGGTCGCCCCAACCAGCGTAAACGGCTTGAGGTCGAGCCGGATCGATTGTGCGCCCGGCCCCTGGCCGATGACGAGGTCGATGCAGCCGTCCTCCATCGCGGGGTAGAGCAGCTCTTCGATCGAGCGGTTGAGGCGGTGGATCTCGTCGATGAAGAGCACGTCATGTGAGTCGAGTGCGGTCAGGATGGCCGCCATGTCGGCCTTGCGGTCGATGGCAGGCCCCGAAGCGATACGCAGGGTCGAGTTCATCTCGACGGCGATGATGCCGGCGAGCGAGGTCTTGCCCAGCCCCGGTGGTCCCGCGAGCAGTACGTGTTCGCACGGTTCGCCGCGCCCCTTGGCGGCGTCCAGGAAGATCGAGAGCTGCTCTTTCAGCTTCGTCTGGCCGACAAACTCCGCCAGTGATTTTGGGCGCAGCGTACGGTCGAACTCCTCCTCGCCGGGGGCAACCAGCGCGTCGGGCAGGCGGTGGGTCTCCTCCACGCTCACACGCGACCTGCCAGCGCCGCCCGCACCCGTTCAGAGGTCGGCAGATCGGCATCGACGTTGCGCAGAGAGTCCTCGGCCTCGGCCACCGACATGCCGAGGCCGACGAGAGCATCGCGGGCCGCCGTATGGTCGTCGACCGCCGAAGCGGGCAGCTCGTCGAGGGACACCGAGCCGACCTTGTCCTTGAGGTCGATCACCAGGCGCTCGGCGGTCTTCCTGCCGATTCCCGGGATACTCGTAAACAGCGCGTGGTCTCCGACCGCCACGGCTCGCCGAATCTGGTCGGGGGCGTAGCCCGAGACGATTGCCAGGGCGGCCTTGGGACCGATCCCCGAGACGCCCAGCAAAAGCTCGAACAGCTCGCGCTCGGCGGTGCCCGCAAACCCGAACAGCTGGAGCGCGTCTTCACGCACATGCAGATGCGTTACCAGGGTGACCTCGGCCCCGTCGGCGTCGAGCGCCAGCCTCCGGGCACTCCCGGTGGCATTCAGCAGGTACCCCACCCCTGCCACGTCCAACACGACAAACCCGCCGTCGACGCGGGCCACCCGGCCGCGGAGCTCGGCAATCATCGTCGCGCACCCGCCAACGTGGCGCGCGACCGAGCCACACGAGCGTGGCAGACGGCGGCTGCCAGTGCGTCGGCGGCATGATCCGACCTGGGTGGCTGTTCGAGTGAGAGCATCGCCGTCACCATCCGCATCACCTGCTGCTTGTCGGCGCGACCGTAGCCGCACACGCTGGTCTTGATCTCGGCGGGAGCGTAGCCGCAAGCGTCCACCCCAGCCCGGCCACACGCTGCCAGGATCGCGCCCCGGGCTTGGCCGACCGTGAGGATGGTACGCGGGTTTTTCCCGACAAACAGGTCTTCGAGCGCGACAGCGTCGGGGCTCAGACGCTCGATCAGTTCCGCGACCCGATCGAAGATCACCGCAAGCCGTTGGGCGGGAGCGTCGGCCGCCGGCGTCGTCACCACGCCATGCTCGATTGCCCGCAACTGGCTACCCTCGAACGAGACCGCGCCGAAGCCGGTCTGCGCCGTTCCGGGGTCGATTCCGAGCACGATCACCCTGCGAGTGTAGCCACCGAATCGGACAGTGGTCGAACAGGCGTTCGTGATTGCAATCGCGCCGATCGCCCCCACACTTGGAGTATGGACGACCGCCCGAGGCTTCGGCTCCTGGTCGCGCTCGTCTTCTTCGCACAGTTTCTGGGTGGAGGAGGCGGACTCGTTGCCGGGCTTCTTTTGATCCGCCTTACCGGCGTCGCCCAGGCGTTCTTCGACCTGCTGGTGGTTGGGCAGCCAAGCGTCTCAGGGGGACTCAGCTTTGTCATGCTCGCCGCCGCCGTGACCTGCGGTCAGGCGGTGCTCTTGATCGTGTGGATGCGAAAGGCCACCACCTGGACTCTCGGCTTCTGGGCTGCCGTCGCCGCGGCCGGGCTGGGCGCGTTCATCTCGCTGGTGATCTCGGCCGAGCTGGTTGTCCACTCCTCGGCCCTCGTGCTCGAGACGGTCGGGCGCCTGTTCGGCTTCCCCTTCTCGCTCACGACGCTGGCGGTGACAACCGCCCTGGTCAGCCGCTGGATTCGCCCTCGAACGGCGATTCAGCCCGCGACGGCCTCGAGCACCGCGTCGGAGATATCGAAGTTGGCGTAGACGTCCTGGACGTCGTCTTGATCCTCGAGGGCGTCGATCAGGCGCAGCAGCTTGCGAGCCGCATCCTCGTCCAGCGCCACGGTATTTGCGGGAACCAGCGTTAACTCGGCGGAGGAGATCTCGACCTCGGCGGTCTCGAGTGCATCCCGTACCGCCCCCAGCTCGGTTGCGTCGGTGAGCACCTGCCAGGTGTCGCCCTCGAGACTCACATCCTCGGCTCCCGCATCGACAGCGGCCAGCACGATGTCGTCCTCGCTCACACCCTCGACCGGCACCAGAATCACGCCTTTGCGCTCGAACTGCCAGGCAACCGAGCCGGGAGTGCCAAGCGCCGAGTTGTGCCTGGCGAAGATCGAGCGAACGTCGGCGGCGGTGCGGTTGCGATTGTCGGTGAGTGCCTCGACGATGATCGCAACACCCTCGACGCCGTAGCCCTCGTAGGTGATCGCCTCATACGCATCCGAGCCCTCGCTGCCACCCGTTGCCCGGGCGATCGCCCGCTCGATGTTGTCCTTGGGCATGGAGTACGACCGGGCCTTGGCGATCGCGGTGGCAAGCGTCGCGTTGGCGGCTGGATCGGGCCCACCCTCCTTCGCGGCGACGATGATCGCCCGCGAGAGCTTGGTGAAGAGCTTTCCCCGCTGTTTGTCCGCGGCGCCCTTCTTGTGCTTGATCGTCGACCACTTGGAATGACCGCTCATGCCGCCACCTCCTGGGGGGCCAACGCGACCATCTCGGCGAACAGTCGATGCACGCGGCGATCATCGGTCAGCTCGGGATGAAATGCGGTTACCAACACGCGACCCTGACGAGCCGCGATCGCATGGCCACCGTGGGTTGCGAGCACCTCGACCTCAGCTCCCGCCCGCTCGATCCACGGCGCCCTGATGAACACTCCGGGAAACGGTGTTGGATCACCGGCAAACTCGATCTCCGATTCAAAGCTCGCCACCTGACGGCCGAACGCGTTGCGGCGCACATCGATGTCGATCAGATCGAGGTATCGCTGGTCGGGACGGCCATCCACAGCGTCGGCGGCCACGGTGATCATGCCTGCACATGTCCCGAACACCGGCGCTCCGGTCGCGTGCAGCGCGACGATCGGATCGGCGAGCTCGTACGCCTCGATCAGCTTTGACATGGTGGTCGACTCCCCACCGGGGATCACCAGTCCGCGTACTCCGGCGAGGTCACGCGGAAGTCGTGCCTCCACCGGCTCCAGGCCGATGTCGGCGAGCGCACGGCAATGCTCGCGAAACGCGCCCTGGAGGGCGAGGACTGCGACCCTACCAGCCACGCGTTTGCAGCAGACCGTTCTCGCCGAGCTCCGAGATCTCCTTGCCCGGCATGGCGTCGCCGAGGCCGAACGAGACCTCAGCCACGATCGCCGGATCGGCGTAGTGGGTCGTTGCCTTCACGATCGCGTTTGCCATCAGCGCGGGATTCGAGCTCTTGAAGATGCCCGAGCCGACGAACACGCCGTCGGCGCCCAGCTGCATCATCAGCGCGGCGTCGGCCGGGGTGGCGATCCCTCCCGCGGTGAACGTCACCACCGGCAGCCGTCCGTTCTCGGCGCAAAACCGGACAAGGTCGTAGGGCGCCGCGTGGTTCTTGGCGGTCGCATACAGCTCGTCCTCATTCATCGTCGTGAGCCGCTTGACCTCACCGAGGATCGAGCGCATGTGGCGGACAGCTTCGACCACGTTGCCGGTGCCGGCCTCGCCCTTGGAGCGGATCATGGCTGCGCCCTCGCTGACCCGGCGCAACGCCTCGCCCAGGTTGGTGGCGCCGCACACAAACGGAACGGTGAACTTCCACTTATCGATGTGGTTGGCCTCGTCGGCCGGAGTCAGCACCTCGGACTCGTCGATGTAGTCGACCTCGAGGGCCTGCAACACCTGTGCCTCTGCGAAATGTCCGATGCGGGCCTTTGCCATCACCGGAATCGTCACCGTCTCCTGGATCTCACGGATCTTGGAGGGGTCGGACATACGTGCAACCCCGCCGTCGCGGCGGATGTCCGAGGGCACGCGCTCGAGCGCCATCACGGCGCAGGCGCCGGCGTCCTCAGCGATGCGCGCCTGCTCGGCATCGGTGACGTCCATGATCACCCCGCCCTTGAGCATTTCGGCGAGGCCACTCTTGACTCGCAGCGTTCCGATTTCACTCACAGCGTGCACCCCTTCTGACAATGACGGAGTTCTCGCTGCTAATCGTATCCGGTCAGTCGCGTCGTCTGAGCCGTTCCAGCCCGTCGACGTCGAGCACCCAGATCATCCGGTCGCGCACATCGATCAAACCGGCGTCGCGCAACTCGTTGATCACCTTGGTCAAGGTCTCACGGCTCGTCCCGATCATTTCGGCCAGCTGCATGTGCGTGAAGCGCTCGTCGATGCGGATTCCCGTTGGGGTCACCCGGCCGTAGCGATCCATCAGTTCCAGGAGTTTGGCTGCAAGCCGCTTGGAGACGCCGTCGAAGGCCAGCGCCTCCAGCTGATCCTCGGCCTCGTGGAGCCTGCCTGCCAGCGCCCGCAGGAGATTGACGGCCACCTGCGGATGATCGACCACCACCCGCTCGAGATCCGAGACGCGAATCACGCGGACAACGGTCTCGGTCATCGCCTCAGCGTAGGCGTCGTATGTCGGCGCGTGGAGCAAAGCCACATGGCCGAAGGCCGATCCGGCATCGACCATCGCGAGTGTGAACTGGCGACCGTCGGCTCCGCTGCGATACAGACAGACGCGGCCGTCGGTGACGAGGTACACAGCGTCGCCGGCATCGAACGGTGAATATACGAGCTCACCTTTGGTAAACGTGGCTGTGCTCAGCCGATCTCCAAACAGCGCGACGTCCGCCTCGGTCAGGCCTTCAAAAATGTCGTGGTCGGAGATGTGGCTCTCGAGGCGACTCATCTACAGGTTCTACGTTGAAAACACCCCTCCGGTTTGTGGCCTCCAACCGAATCTCAATCCGAGGTGACGGTACGATGGCGGCATCGCCGGGGGTGTAGCTCAGCGGTTAGAGCAGCCCGCTCATAACGGGTTGGTCGCTGGTTCGATCCCAGCCGCCCCCATCTCTGGCCGTCGTGAGTGCCACAATCGCGATCACGACCGCGGCCACGGCGATCCCCCAGGGATGCTCGATCGACTGCTGGGCCGGCGTCAGCCAAAGCGCGAGCGGAACCAGCCACGGCCAGCGTAGCGAGCGGTAACAGACGGCCAGCGGCACCAAAAGCAGCGCCAGGTAGTGCAGCCACACGATCGGTGACAGCGCCAGCGAGGCGCAGATCGTGAGCGCGAACGCGCCGGCGTCGTCTCCGGCTGACCACCCCCGCCGGTAGGCGCAGGCCAAGAGGACGAGCCCGACAGCCAGCGCCAGCACGCGGGCTGGGCCGGCGCCGGCTCCCAGCGCCATCGCCCCCGACACCGCGCTGTATCCCTGCGATTGCTCGATGGAACTGAGCGTCGAGAGCATGCGCGGATAGACCGTCAGATCGTCGAAGCCCACGACGGCGAACCCCGCCACCATCACAGCCGCGGTGCTGACGGCTGCCAACCCCGCGGCTCGCCAGCGACGGGTCACGGCAAGCCACACCACCATCGGCCACAGAAACAGCTTCATGCAGATCAGCGCGCACACGATCAGCGAGACGACCAACGCTCGCGCCCGCCATCGCCAGGCAGCGGCGAGACCGAGCATCAGGATCGGACTGAGCGTCCCGATCTCGATTCCCAGGAGCACCGGTATGCAGGCGTAGGTAATCGCGTAGCAGCGCAGGTCGCGGACTCCGACCAGCCACAGCGCGAGCGCTGGCATCGGTACGAGCAGCGCGACGAACACCGCGTTGGCGACCCCGGCGGGTAGCAGGCCGAACGGTGTCAAGGCCAGCATCACCGCCGGCGGGTACACCGGCAACTCCACGATCCGGGGCGCATTTCCCCCGGAACGAATGTGCGCAGCGATGGCGTTCAGCCGATCAGGGCGATACGGCGAGCGCCCGTTCAGCAGATCCTGGGTCGCGTTCCAGATCCCACCGTGAAAGTCGAATCCCAACGCGTGATGGCCGCCGACGGCGAAGATCATGGCCGCGAGCAACAGCGGCAAGCCGATGTAGGCCAGCGGTACCACGGCCGCGCGCAGTGCGCGGCCAGGGCCGGGTTCGCTCACCGAGGTCGGTGCATGTGCCATCACCCACCGCTATCGGCACCGGTGCGTCAATGCTGTAAGGGGCTGGAAGCAGCCCCGTTGAGCTCAGAGGCCGCTGGAGAACATGTTGTTCAGCCCCGACAGGTCGAGCGGCTTCGAAGACGTCGGTGCCTGGACGCTGACGTCCTTGTTCCAGTCATCGAAGGTCGCATCGATCTTGAAGTCAAGGCCGGTGAGCCCGTTCGCCTCTTTGGCCAGCACCTTGGGCAGCGTTACCGCAAGCTCGGCGCTGGCAGCACTCGGGAGATGCGACGACTGGTCATAGGACACCGACCCGTGGGCAACGTTGATCGCGCCCTTGACCTGATCGAGCTGCGTCTGCTCCTGGGGTGTGATCTTGCCGTTGCTCAGTGTCACGATGTCGGCCACCATCTTGGCGGGATCGAGGTCGGCCGAGACCGTGTCGCTGCCGTCATTGGACGTCACCGAGACGTTCTTGAGCCAGCTCTCGGGATCGAGGCCCTTCAGCTGCGAGTCGAGCGGGGTCGGCGTGATCGTGCTCGACGGGCCGGCTGCGTGCTCGTTGATCGGGAACGATTCCCACTCGTCACCCATCAGGGCCGGAACCTTGACATAGCCGGTCTTGCCGTCGGCCGACAGCACCTCGCCGTTGATCGTCGCAGCCGACGTGTCGACGGCAAAGGTCGCATCGAACGCGGCGGGCTTCCCGTTCTCGCCCTTGGCGGAGTGACCCTTGAGCTCGACGGTTACCGGGCCGTTGAACACGTTGGCCGCCTGCGGGGCGTTGAGCTGACCGTCGAGGTCGAGCGAAATCTTGACGTCGAACCCAACCGTCGTGGCGCTCTTGAGCGCGACGTTCCCGGCCTTGATCAGCTCGGAGGGATTGGCGGTCGACGCGGAGCTCGAGCCACCACATCCGGCGGCGATGGCAACCACTGCCAACGGCGCGAGCAGGAGCGAGCGGCGAGCGATCACAGAGCGGGTCTTCAGTAAACGGGTCATGCATCCCCCATCGGCATCAATCAATCGGACCGTGAGCCTCGTTTGGACGATAGCAGCGGCTCAGCGGCGAACTGAGATCGCCAAACCGTCGCCGGTGGGGATGACCATCCCGGTGAAACCGTCGCCCGCCACCAGCCGATCGTTGAACGCCCGCATGCGGTCGACCGACTCCTGACTCCAGTGCCCGATCGCGCGTCCGGTGGCGACGCCGCCGGAGAGCAGCGTGTTGTCGACCGCCAGGAGGCCGCCGGGGCGAAGCAGCGGGATCGCCAGTTCGAGGTGGCGCGGGTAATCGTCTTTGACCCCGTCCAGAAACACCAGGTCGACACCGGGCTCGATCTCGGTAAGTCCAACTCCCGCGTCGATCAGTCGCAGATCGACACGATCGCCCACCCCTGCGCGCGCGAGGTAGTCGCGGGCGGCCTCATGGCGTTCCTGATCGATCTCGAACGAGGTCACCTTGCCACCATCGCCAACCGCGCGGGCCAGGTGCAGCGTCGAGACGCCGATGGCGGTGCCGACCTCCACCACGCGACGGGCACCGCAGGCCGCGGCTATCACCATCAGCGTGCGCGCGGAGTCGGCGTCGAGGATCGGAATCCGGTCACGATCGCCGTGGGCGCGCATCTCCGCCAGCACAGGATCGGGCTGCGAGGCGAGCCCCACGAGGTAGTCGTGAACGGCGGGATTGAGAATCGGCTCTTCGGTCATCACCGGTTGATATCACACCGCACTTGCCACCCAAGCGGGTGATTTCTCCAACCAGTGGTTGAGTTTTCTCATAAACCAGCCGATCAAGACTTCAACAGGCTTATTCGATTCGGGGGCGGCATCCTCGAATCCCCCCGGTAGTAAGGAGTTGTTTCAATGATCGATATCGTCCGCATGTTCGCGGCGAATCTTCGGCGCACCGAAGGCCAGACGATGGCCGAGTACGCCGTGGTGTTGGCGGTGATTACCATCGCAGTGGTTGTGACCCTCGGATTGCTGTCGACCGCGATCAAGGGCAAGATGACGTCCGTCATCGGCATTCTCTAAGCGACCAGCCTTCATCTCGCGCGCTTCAGGCGTGGATCTTCTCCGCACCTGAGGCGCGCTTTGGCTTTTAAGGCCCCGCCTCAGCTCGTCGGCGGCGGGGCCGTGACCGTCGAGATGACGGTGGTGGTCGCGGTGGTGGTGACGGCCGGAACCGTCTCGGTTACCGTGACGAGCGTCGAGGAAGTCTCGGTTGAGAAGATGGTCGTCGGCACACTGATCGTGGTCGTCCTCGTTCCAAACGACGTCTGCGCCGGGGTGCTGTCGGTCTGGGTGAAGGTGCGAGTCTGGGTGAGGTTGATCACCCTGGACGGCAGCGTTTTGACCGTGCCTCCCTGAAACACGGTGCGCGCCGGCACGAGAACGCGCACGGGTTTGCCTTTCACGCGCACGACTTTGCCCTTGACCGTCATGGTGGTCACGAACGCTCCCCCGGCGTCGTCTGCCTGCGAGAAGCTCGAAGCGAACCACCCGCCCATGAAGAGCAGGACAACGGCCGTCACGCTGGGCATCCAATACTGGGCCGCGATTTCGTACCGCTGGCCGCCTGGGAGTGGGAAACGGGCCACACGGAAAGTGTAAACGACAGACCGTACCCCACAAAAACCTCAAGGTCTCCTCACACCACCCTGTTACGGTGGCCCCGTGCTCCGATGTGCCCGTTTTGCCGCAGTGGTTCTTACAGGAATGGTGCTGCTGTCCGTGCTCGCACCATCCGCGATGGCCATGCCCCGGCTGCGCCACGTGTGGGTGGTCGTGCTCGAGAATCACAGCACCGGCGACATTCTGGGGAACCGCCAGGCCCCATTCCTGAACCGGCTCGCGCACCGCCACGGGGTGGCCACGCGCTACTACTCGCTCCGGCACCCGAGCCTGCCGAACTATCTGGCGCTGATCTCCGGATCGACCAAGGGCTGCGCGTCGGACTCGTGCCGGCGGGGGTATTCGGGCCCGACGCTTGCGCGCCAGTTCATGCGACATCACCTCGCCTGGCGCGGCTACTACCAGGGCCTCCCCAGCGCCGGGTACACCGGCGGCGACCACGGCACCTACGTGCGGCATCACAACCCGTTTGCGTACTTCAACAGCGTCACGCGCTCACACAAGGCTCGCCGTAACATGCGCCGGTTCGTCGACTTCCCCCGCAGCCTGCGCCGGCCCCCGGCGTTCAGCCTGGTGATCCCCGACGATGGTCACAACATGCACACCGGCAGCGTGCGTGCGTCGGATCGATTCCTCCGATACTGGATCGGGCGGATCATGCGATCACGCGGCTTCCATCACCGCGGAGCGATCTTCATCACCTTCGACGAGGGCGGGGGCGGCGACTCCAGCGGCTGCTGCTTTCGCAGCGTCAAGGGCGGCCGCACCCCGCTGATCGTCGTCACCCCGCACCATCGCCCGGTGCGAATGGGACAGCCACGATCGGCCTACTCCCTGCTTCGCACGATCGAGAACGGCTTTCGCTTCGATCCGCTTGGTGGAGCCGCCCGGGTGCGAGCGCTCAACCAGTTCTGGCGATAACGGCCGGCGTTATCGCATGATGAAGAAGGTGAATCGGGTGGCGCCGTTGGGCCCTTCGGTTGCGATCAGCTCGCCGCGTGCGTTCTTGTAGGCACCGGTGCCACCGACGATCGCCGCCTTGGTGGTGGACGACTGACCGAAGTTCGCAACCGCGACCACCGAGATCTGGCCCCCTGCGAGCAATGCCACCCCGGTCACGAGCAGCTTTCCCGTGAATCCGTTGGGGTTCGAGCTCGGCGCAACCTGTGTTGCCACCTCGCTCGCCTGGAACGTCCCGGCTGTCTTCGCGCCCTTGTACAGCGTCGCCCAGATCGAGAGCTGATCGCCCTGACTCGGCCCTGAGGCGTTGATGTCGTTGTCGTTGACGACAAAGTTCCGCGCGTCGACGATCAGCTTCTTCGTGCCTTTGACCGCCGGTGCCGCCGACGAGGTCAGCGTATTCGGGGCAAGCCCCCACGCCTCGACCTTGGGAGTGTTGGACGCGCCGCGTGCAGTGGCAACCATTCCACCGACGAGCGCGACGAGTGCGACGGCCAGCCCGGCCCGCACCAGTTGAGAGCTTCGCATGATTCCTCCATCTGTTGACGCCGGCCCACAGCGTCACCACTCGGACCCCTGGGTCTTCCCGTCCAGGGCGTATCCTCCTGCATGTGTCGTCCGATACTCAGAGTGGGAGTGTCCGACTGGCGGAGCTGGTGGCCGCGCTTTCGCTGGGCATCGACCTTGGGTTCGGACAGCCCATGGAGCATGTGCTGCGGCAGTGCCTGATCGCTCTGCGGCTGGCCGAGCAGATCGGCCTTGACGAAGACGAACGAGCCGCGGTCTACTACACCGCGCTGCTCGTCAACGTCGGGTGTCACACCGACGCCCATGAACAGGCCAAGTGGTTTGGCGACGACATCGCGCTCAAGGCCACGAAGTTCCAGTACGAGCCGCGGAGCCTGCGAGCGGCGGCGGCCGGATTTGGACGGATAGGCTCGGGTCACCCGCCGATGCACCGGTTTGTCGTCGGACTCGAATTCGCGATCTCGGGGCGCCACGAGGTCGACGCCATGATCACTCACCACACGGCGATCGCACGCGTCCTGGGCGAGCAGCTGGGGCTGTCCCAACAGGTGCTCGACGGGCTCGGCGGCGCATATGAGTGGTGGAACGGGCGCGGGTGGCCGGGCGCGCTCGAGGGCGCCGAGGTACCGATTGGCTCGCGGCTTGCCCAGTTGGCGGAGTACGTCGAGGTCGCCCATCGGGTGGGCGGTGTGGACGCTGCCAAGGCGGTGGCACGCCGGCGTTGTGGCACGCAGTTCGATCCCGCCCTCGGCGAGCTGATGTACGCCCAGGCAGAGGTGATTTTGTCGGGCCTCGATTCCGTGGGTACATGGGAGGCTGTGATCGACGCTGAGCCGGCGCTCGCGATCTCGCTGTCTCCACAGCAGTTCGACGCCGCGCTGCTGGCGATCGCAAACTTTGTCGACCTCAAGTCTCCCTACACACTTGGACACGCTCGGGCCGTCGGCGATCTCGGTGCGATGGCGGCCCGGATGCTGGGGATGTCGGAGGCCGAGGTTGTGACCCTTCACCGGGCGGGATTCATCCACGATCTTGGACGGCTCGGGATCTCAAACGCGATCTGGGATAAGCCCGGGCCGCTGGGCGCCGGTGAACGGGAGCGGGTACGCATGCATCCGTACCTCACCGAACGGATGCTCCACCACTCCGACGCGCTGCGGCAGCTGGGTGCGATCGCGATCCAGCACCGCGAGCGTCTCGACGGTTCGGGCTATCCCCACGGACTGTCCGGGGCCTCGATCTCCCGATCGGCGAGGATCCTCGGCGCGGCAGATGCCTACCAGGCCATGCGCGAGCCGCGGCCCCACCGACCGCAGCGGTCACCCGAGTACGCCGCGACCGAGTTGCGCGCCGATGCAGCGGCCGGCCGGCTCGACGGCGAAGTCGTCGAGGCGGTGCTGGGAGCCGCCGGCCACCGGGTCGTCCGGCGGCGTGAGGGCCCCGCGGGCCTGACCGTCCGTGAGGTGGAGGTGCTGCGCCTGGCCGCGCGCCGGCTCTCGAACAAGGAGATCGCACAGCGACTGGTGATCTCGCCCAAGACCGTCGGCAACCACATCGAACACATCTACGCGAAGATCGGCACATCCTCCCGCTCGGGAGCGAGCCTGTTTGCCATGGAACACGGGCTGCTCCCCGAAGAGGAGTTCGTCGCCATCGACCGCGTTTGAGCATCCGACGCATTCAAAGATAGGGAAAAACCCCTCATGCGACGGCGCCGCCGCGAACCTATCTTGGAGCCACGTCAACCCTGAAGGAGGCGGTTCAGATGCCAAAGGTTTCGATGCAGAGCGCCGCGCATGTCGATGACCATGGGGTGGTCGAGGACAGGCATGAGGACATCGGTGGGTACACGGTGAACTTTGTCTCGTTTCGGCAGGACATCGACGGCACTCCGCTGATGCGGGGATTGCCCGACGATCGCTGTCCGTGCCCGCACTGGGGCTACGTGCTCAAAGGCCGGCTGACGTATCGCTTCGGCGACCACGATGAGGTGTTCGAGGCCGGAGACGCGTTCTACCTTCCGCCGGGCCACATCCCCCTCGCCGATGCCGGAAGCGAGCTGGTTCAGTTCAGTCCAGCCGACGAGTTGAAGGCCGTTGAGACGGTGATGACGCGAAACGCTGCAGCGATGAGCGCCTAGCGACTGCCGCGGACGCTCGGCGTTTGCCGGCGTGGGTGCTTGGGGCATTGACCTGGTGCTGCGCATTGGGCGCCGCGATGTCCGAAGGAGCCGATCTGTGGGAGATTTGACCGTTTCGATGCCACCACCGAAGCCACATGGCGATCCGAAGCCACCGCCGGTGCCGGAGGAGCCGCTGCCGCCCGCCCCGCCGCATCCGAGCGAGCCCACACCAACGGCGCGACAGCGCGCTCAGCCACCTGCCCGGGACCTCTCGCACCCCCGTGGTTCACAGATCGAGCGCCAGGTCGACTGAGGGCCGCGAGCAACAAAGCAGGGCACTGCCCGCGGCTGGTGGTTCGACCGGGTCGGGGTCGTAGTCCACGGTGCCCGCGATCAGGCTCGTTTCGCAGCTGTGGCACACGCCGGTGCGGCACGACCAGCGGACCGGGACGTCGCAGGCCTCGGCGAGCTCGAGCAGGCTTCCGTAGCTGTCATTCCAGCTCACGGCCAGATCGCTGCGCGCAAACTGGATCGTGGGGCCGGATCCCTGCTTGCCGGACGGCGGGTGTGGCGTTCGCGTCGTCGTTGACACGATGCCGGGCGTCTGTCCGGGTGCAGGCCCAAAGAGTTCGGCGTGGATGCGTGAAGCGTCCAGGCCAACGACGACCAGGCCGGCGCTGACGTCGTCCATAAACGGCGTCGGCCCGCAGAGATATGCCTCAGCGTCTCGTGGGAGGCCAAGTTCACCGAGGAGTGAGCCTGTGAGACGGCCCCCGCTGTCGAAGTCCTCGCCCTGGCGGTCGTCTGGCGCCGGTTGGCTGTACCACACGTGCGAGCGACCCTTCGGCAACCGGTCGAGCAACCCGCGAGTCTCGACGGCGAAGGAGTGTTCCCGACCGTTGCGAGCGCTGTGCAGCCACCAGATCTCCCGATCGGAGTGCTCGTTTGCGAGGGCGTGAAGCATCGCGAGCACGGGGGTCGCGCCGATGCCGGCGCTGATCAGAAGCACGGGCGCGTCGGTGTGGTCGAGTATGAACGTGCCGCGAGGCGCTGCGACCTCGAGCTGGTCACGGGCGGCGAGATGGGTGTGGAGATAGCCGCTGGCCGCGCCGTGCGGTTCGCGCTTCACGGCGATGCGGTAATAGCCGCCGTCGGGCGGCCCGGAGAGGGAGTAGTTTCGAAGCACCGGCTTCTCGGAGTTCGCAGGGGGTACTCGGAGCGTGAGGTACTGGCCGGCACCCGGCGATGGCAGCCGCTCACCGCCAGGATCCTCCAGGCGAATGGAGATCACGGAGTCGCTCTCCCGTTCGACTTCGGTGACCGTCAACGACCGAAAGCCTGTCCAGGCGGGCGGTGGGCTGGCGGCGGCGAGTCCAGCGTTGCCGCCACCCGGCTGTCCCTCGAGCATGGCCCGAAACGAGCCTTGCCAGCCGGGGCTGAGCGCGGGGATGCGAAGCGCTCGCACGAGCTGCTGTCGAGGGTGGCCCGGGAGATAGAGGAGCGCGTCGGTCTCGGCGACCGTCATCTGTTCTGGGCCTGAGGCGAGACTGATGATCGCGTCTCCTGCCTGAACCTCACCCTCGCGAATGACACGAAAGTAGAAACCGGGCCGGTGGTGTGACACCAGTAACGCGGGTATGCGCGGGTCGCGCAGACGAATGCCGACGCGGTAGCACGTAACCCGCGGCTGCGTGACTTCGAACACCGCCGTGCCGATCTGATAGCGGTCGCCGATGCAGACGTCATTGTCGGCGAGTCCTTCGATCGTAAAGTTCTCGCCAAACTGCCCGTAGACGAAGTCATCGCGGCCGAGCTCACGCTCCCAATGGCGATACGAGTCGATCTGGTAGACGAAGACGGCGCGCTGCTCGCCTCCGTGTCCGGCGAGATCGCCCTGGCCATCGCCGTCGATGTTGAGTTTCCGAACCCGGCATGGGCCGGTGACGGGCTGCTTGAAGACTCCCGTAAAAACCGTCTTGCCCTGCCAGGTCAGCTCCTTCGGCATGCCGACGTTGACAGAGAGAAGGGTGCCCACCGTTAGTACTCGCTCGGTACTCGTGGCCAGAGCGTGATCGCTTCTCGAGCGGCGGCTTGCAGAGGGGAGGCGTCGACCGACACGCGGGTCTCCTCAACGCCCAGCATCGGCCACTCACACACGAACGTGAGCTGCCCCTCGGGCGGTAGGGGCCACAACCAGTAGGAGTACTGCCACTCCCCTCCCCCGCCGCCTCCACCCGACGATGTCAGTACCCGGACCGCCGGCGGCGCATCCAGGTCGAGTGGCGGGCGGAACCGAACATCAGAATCCACGCTCGAGGCTGTGCTGCCGTCAGCACAGATCACTCCAAACCTCAAGAGCGAATCACTCAGCCCACCTCCGTCGACGAGCTGGCGACGTGATCTGAACTCCATCTCCTGCGTCTCGTCCACGGTCTGCGTCGCCGATTCAGAACCGACGCGAATCACCAGCTTGAATGCGACGCCGACTGGATACACACTGGCCTCAACCACGGCGATCAGCAGCTCGGTCGTGTGGACCAGGATCGCCCTGAGGGCGATCGACGTGCCGAGCACGTTGGATGGGGGCCCGTCCCAATCGCGTGGCTCCCACAGACGACCGCGCTTCGGAGGCTCGGGTGGCGGCGGCGGTGGCTTGAAGAACGATCCCACCGGCCGAGGATAGACCCACGGTCACCTGGGTGCACACGTGGACGTCGGCCGGCCGCGATCGCCCGTCCCCCGCGACTCAGATCACTTTCAGACCTTGAGGCTACCGTCGGGAGATGGAACCAGCCGGCTCAATCCGACGAGTTGATCGTCGTAGACCACGCCGCCATCGACGGCGGGCTCGTTGGTTGGCGGTGCTCATGGTCGTCGTGCTGATGACGCCTGCGATCTACTCCTACGTGACCACGATGATGCAGCCCTCGAGTCTCCCGCTGTGGCCTCGGAGCGTCGAGTGGCTGAGATCACACCATGGCAACTGGCTCGTCGACGAGGTCGAGCACTACTACTACACCTGGAAGACACCCGCCAAGGGCGGCCCACAGCTCACGAGCCTGCCGACCGTCGGCCTCGCTGACCCCCCGGCACTGTCGTCGCGCCAAAACCACCAGTCGGCGGCCTGGCCGCCCGCGCCTGTCCCACCGGTATTTGCCCACCCACTGCCCGGCGAAGGCGTGTGGAAAGGCACCGGGGCTCCTGTCCGTGGTGAGCCTCCGGTCGTCGTCACCACATTTCGCACCGAACGTGACTACCCGCGCATCGTCGCCTACGTCGCGCGATTTGACCACACGCGGACGTCGATCGCCTGGTATCCCGGTCGGTACGAGCCGCCACACGCGCCTGTCCGCGGACCGATGTCGGTGCCCTACGCAGAACGCTGGCGCCTGCTCTCCACGTTCAACGGCGGCTTCATCTACACCGATGGGAACAATGGATCGTCGATCGGCGGGAGACAGTACGAGCCGCTCAAGGCCGGCCTGGCAACGCTCATCGCCTACCGAAACGGTCGCGTCGACGTCACCGCCTGGCACGGTGGCCCGGTGGCAGGCCGCCAGATCGCATTCGCACGCCAGAGCTTGCCACTGATCATCAACCACGGGCGTCTGAACCCGGCCTTGAACGACAGCTCTCAATGGGGCTACACCCTCGGAAACGCGGTGCGGGTGTGGCGCACCGGAGCCGGAATCGACCGCCACGGCAACCTGATCTACGCGGCCGCCGACTACCAGACCGTGGAGACCCTGGCCAAAATCCTCCAACGCGCCGGCGCCGTGAGAGCCATGCAGCTCGACATCAACCCCGAATGGCCAACACTGATCACCTACACCCACCACCATGGCCTCCACCCGACCAAGGTGGTGCCCAACTACCAACAGCCGGCCACGCGGTACCTCGTCCCCGACGACCGCGACTTCTTCACCGTCTACCTGCGAATGCCCGGACCGGTGACGGTGCCGTTCAACTAGCACGGGCTCGTTGCCGACCGCACCGACCAGTACCGTGACCCGCCGTGACGAACACCCCCCACCGGCCGTGATCCGCACCCGCTTCACAACCGCCTTCGGCATTGACGCTCCCGTCGTCTCGGCTCCCATTTCGGCCGCACCAGAACTCGCAGCGGCCGTGTCGAACGCGGGCGGACTGGGCCAGCTTCAAATCACCTGGCTCGACGATGCCGCGATACAGGCGGCAATCCGAGCGACAAGAAACCTGACCGACCGACCATTTGGCGTCAACCTCGTGCTGGACGAGCCGCGAGGCCACCAACTCGACGTCGCCCTGAACGAGGGAGTCGCTGTGGTGACCCTCTTCTGGGGAGACCCCGCCCCGTACGTCGAACAGATACACGCCGCAGGAGCCCTCGCCACGGTCACAGTCGCAAGCGCCGCAGAGGCCCGACACGCCGCCTCCGTCGGCATCGACGCGGTGGTCGCGCAGGGGTGGGAAGCCGGCGGCCACGTTTGGGGCGACGTCGCGACTCTGCCGCTCGTCCCAGCCGTACGCGCCGCGGTGGGATCCCTCCCCGTCCTTGCAGCCGGTGGTATCGCCGATGGACATGGGCTCGCCGCCGTTCTCGCACTCGGCGCCGACGGGGCGTGGATTGGCACCCGGCTCGTCGCCAGCCGGGAAGCTCCATTCGCCCGGGAGTACAAGATGCGAATCGTCGCCGCCAGTGAGACTGACGCGACCTACACCACACTCTTTGATGTCGGCTGGCCCGACGCTCCGCATCGCGTGCTTCGCAACAGCACCGTGGCAGAGTGGGAAGCAGCCGGTCGCCCACCATCCGGGCACCGTCCCGGCGAAGGCGAGACCTTGGCGACCAGGCCCGACGGCAAACCGATCCGTCGATACAGCATCGAGGAGCCGAATATCGGAATGACCGGCAACCTCGAAGCGCTCGCGCTTTATGCCGGCCAGAGCGCGGGCCTGGTACCCGGCATCGAGCCCGCCGGAACAATCGTCCGCCGACTCGTCGAGCAAGCCGAAACCGTCATCCGCGGACTCGCCTCGGCGACGCACTAGCCGACGGGGGCGTAGGACCTCTGAGCCTGCGAGACGGCTGACGTGTCCGGGCCTCCGACGAGCCTTGTGGTTGTCGAAGACCAGATCTGTAATTGCCAAGACGTGTCCACACCGGCTCTCGCCCGAGGTCGAGCAACAGATTCTCGAGTTGCGGCGTCGTACCGGGTGGGGCCCCAGTCGCTGGGCTCTGCGCTGGGTCGACCGAGGTCGACTGTGTGGCGCCTGCTCCAGCGCCATGGCTGCTCGCGCCAGGCAGTCCAGCCGCGCCCGCTAGCGAATCGGTATGAGTACGCCAACCCCGGCGAGCTCGTGCACCCGGACATCAAGAAGCTGGGCCGTTTCTGGCAGGTCGGAAAACGCGTCTACCAAGACGGCAAACGACGAAACACCCGCGCCGGCTGGCAATACGTGAATGTCGCCATCGATGACCACTCCCGCCTTGCCCAGGTCGAGATCCGACCCACCCAAACCGCCAAAGACACCGTCGCGGTTACCCGTGCCGTGATCACCGCCTACCAGGATCGCGGCACCCCGATCCAACGCATCCTCACCGACAACGGCAGCTGCTACCGCGGCCACGACTTCGCCGCCCCACACAATCATCGGGCGAGGATACCGACTTTCGTGTCAGACGTTGCTTTCCGCGTTCACTTCGGAATGGACGAATCGAGCTGTCCCATCTGGGTGCTTTTAGTGATGACGTTCGACCAACGTCGCGCCCTCGACAGGGCCGGTGGCAGTCAGGTAGCCACCGACTGCAATCACATTGCCAGGTCCCGGATGCGGCGAGAGCCGAGGCGGCCACGAGGTTCGAGTCTGTGCCCGCGGGAGTCGCGAACCCGGCCACCTTCCATAATCTCCCGTTGTAGACCGCCGAGACGGGATCCACGCCATTGTAACCGACCGCCCAGAGAGTCGCGTCCCCGGCACGCGAATAACGCCGAGCATGTTTCCAGACGCAAGACCTGCCGGAGTGGCTGCGGACGCCCAGCCCTTGCCTTCCCAGTGCAGGAAGAGAGCACCCGACGCATTTGAGCCGACAGCCCAGATGCTGGTTCCAGAGACCGGCGTGATCGAGGACAACGATGCATTGGCTATCACCTTCGAGATGTGCCACCGCCCTGCGGACAATCGCCAGACGACCCCAGCAGACGGGCCTGCTGTCGAGCAGCTGCCAACTGCAAACCGGCCGCTGCTGCCCGGAATTGCTGCGAGCGAGTCCGCACGGATTGCTCCACGAATGGTGCAGACCGCTGGGGTGGGCAGCCTCGTCACCGTCCAAGCTTTCCCGTTCCAGTGGTATGCGACTGCATAGCCAGCCGATTCCACCCCAGCCGCAAAGACATCGGTCGCCGAGAACGCCTTGCCGACGGTAAGGCCGGTGGCAGTTCTCGGCACTGCAACGAGTCTCCACTGCTGGCCGTTCCAATGCTCAACCAAAGGAAACGCCGGGCCGGTCTCATTGTCGGACGATCCGAAGGCCCAAACGTTGGATCTCGACACCACCGAGACACTGCTAAGTCCGTTATCATGGCTACCCTCCCGTACCGGCTTCGACAAGCTCCACGCGGTCCCCGACCCCGAGTGCTCGATGATCGGTACGTCCGGTGAAACCGAGTCGCTGTGCCCCGCCCCGACGGCCCAGAACTGTGAGGTTCCGGGGACTCGTGCGACGGACGTAAGGCCATTCTTGTAACCCGTGACGTTCGGGCTTGGCAGGACTGACCAACTCGCGGCCAACGCTGGCGCAGTCAATTGGACCGAGGCTGCAACGACCAGAGTAAGGGCGAGCGCTGAAACACGAACGGAGAAAATCATTCCACACCTTTGGAGCCGGAAGCAAAGTCGCCCACTCCGCGAGATCGTCCCACTCTGCTGCGACATTTGCAACCATCGCTCCCACGCGAACCCGCTGTCCAAATAGGCATATTGCAGTCGAGTCACGATCTGGGCGGTGTTCGGAGCTCCGGATCCACCTGGGGCCGGCGGTGATCAGGCTGCTCAGCAGTCGCGCCTCTCGAGCCGTTTGGTGAGCACTTGGCGGACCGTGCCCCGATGTCGAGGCGTTTGGCTC
>CAVPTL010000016.1:0-10133 GCA_963708725.1 uncultured Actinomycetes bacterium
TAAGCTCGCTCAATGGCGATCAGGATCGTCCTGGCTGAGGACAGCTACCTCGTTCGTGAGGGCGTCATCGGTCTCCTGGACCGGGAGCCGGACATCGAGATCGTTGGTGTGAGCGGTGACTTTGATGGCCTGATGGACGCCGTCGGGACGCTCACGCCCGATGTCGTTGTGACCGACGTGCGGATGCCACCAGGGCACACCGACGAGGGAATCCGGGCGGCGGTGGCCCTCCGATCTGCGCATCCCCAGATCGGGGTGGTCGTGCTGAGCCAGTTCGCCGACGCTCGCTACGCAATCGCGCTGCTCGAACAGGGCTCGGCCGGCCGTGCGTATCTCTTGAAGGAGCGGCTCGCCCACGTCGATGAGCTGCTCGCTGCGATTCGGTCGGTGGCCGCCGGCGGGTCGGTCGTGGACTCAAGCATCGTGGACGCACTGGTGGCCGCCCGGATGGAAGCCGAGCGCTCGCCGCTCGCCGACCTCACGCCTCGGGAGCGAGAGATCCTGTCGGAGATGGCCAAGGGCAAGAACAACGCCGCAATTGCGGCCTCGCTCGTGATCACCGAGCGCTCGGTTGAGAAGTACATCCACTCGATCTTCGTGAAGCTCGGCCTCTCGTGGGAGGAGAACACCCACCGGCGGGTCAAGGCTGTGCTGCTCTTTCTCTCTGATCAGGGCGGCTGACCGGCAGAGCTCTGTTCAAGAGGGATCGTGCCGTGTATGCGCGTCCCGTGCCCGATCTGGGAATCGACCTCGAGCGTGCCTCCCAATGCGGCCAGGCGGTCTCCCATGCCGACCAGCCCGGCGCCGCCTGTGACCGACCCGCGCTCGAAGCCGGCACCGTTGTCCGTCACCGAAAACTCGAGTTGCGCGGCGGCCTGCTCCACGCAGATTGAGACCCGCGCATCGGCTCCCGCGTGTTTTGCCGCGTTCTGGAGCGCCTCGACACAGCAGAAATAGATTGCCGCCTCCACGTCTTCGGGGTAGCGGGCCGTGCCCTGAGTGGTTACCGACACGTCAAGACGGGTTCGATCCGCCGCGACGTGCAACGCCTCATCGAGGCCGCGTTGCTGGAGTAGCGGTGGGTAGATGCCGTGTGCCAGACCGCGTAGCTCGCGCATTGCCAGCTCGGCCTCCTCGCCGAGGCGGGCCAGGAGCGCCGTCGCCCGCTCGGGCTCGGTCGCCCCGAGTTCGCGGGCGAGTTTGAGGTTCACCGAGATCGCGACGAGGTGCTGCTGGGCGCCGTCGTGGAGGTCGCGTTCGATCCGTCGCCGTTCCGCGTCGCCGGCCGCCACCACTCGCGCGCGCGACTGGCGCAGCTCGTCGGCCTGCAAGCGCAGATCGTCAACCGAGGCCCGCAGGGCGTCGTCGAGGTGACTGTTCTGAAGCCTGAGCCCGAGCTGGCGCGACAGTTCGATGACCGCCTGCTCCTGATCGACGCTCAACTCCTCGACACCGTCCAGGAGCTCGAGAACGATCACACCCAGCACCGCCTGGGGCTGCCGCATGACCGCGGCCCGAACTCGCTCGTCCGGCCGTCCGGCCAGCAGCTGGGGTAGCCACACTCGAAGCCACGCGAGGCCCGTGAGTTGGGCGGCCATGAGGGCTTGCACCTCGGCCGGGGCCAACTCGATCTCGCGTGGATCGCGATATGGATCGCTCGTCGCCAGCGTGAGCCGTGAATCCTTGTACGTCCAAAGCTCGGCGGCGGTCAGCGGCAACACGGCCCGCAGTGATTGGGCCACTTCAGCGAGCAGATCTTCGAGCGGGAGCGGTTGTGCCAGGCGGCCTCCAGCGGCGTCGAGGATCTCGCGGGGATCGCGCTGGTCACCGCCGTGAAGGCGGTCGAGCCAGGCCGCCAGCCGCAGCCGAAGTGGGTTGGAGATGAGTACGGCGGCCATGATCACCAACAGCCCGGCGACCATCAGTTGGCGCTCCGAGCCTGTTGGCGAACGACCGAGCGCGAGCAGCATCAGCACTCCGCCCGCGGCGACGAGGATAACCGTGGTGAAGACGACTGCGAGCCGGCGGGTCACTCGGCACGAAGGGCGCGCGCGGCCTGCGTTCGGGCGGCGTTTCGTCCGGGCCAGGCGGCGATCATCACGACCGCGATGAGCACGGCCGGAATCACCGCGATCAGTTGCAGCAACGGCACGGCCGTGACCCCGAGCACTCCCAGATAGCTGGTCACCAGCGTCCACGCCCATCGACCTGCCGCCACCCCGACGGGGAGCCCGACAACGAGGGCGATCACACCAACCAAAGCGCTCTGCCAGACGACGGTCATCACCAGCTGTGATCGCACGAACCCAACGCTCTTCAGGATCGCGAGATCGCGGCGGCGCTCGCGCACCGACGTGAGGAGCGCGTGGGTGAGTATGGTCACCGCGACGATGGCCGCGATCGCCGCGACCACATAGGGCATCGCGCGTCGGCGGCCGGTGGCGGCCACGTTGGGTGGCGGCACCGGCGGGAACGCGATCATCTTGGTCTGGCGTTCGAGTTGCCTGAGCCATGCTTCGGTATCAATTCCGGGGGCCAGCCGTACCCGAAAGAGGCTTGGAAACGCGCCCGGCACGAGATTCTTCAAGCCGTTCAGCGTGACCGCGGCGCCATCACCGAGACCGTTGGTGCTGGAGGGTGGGAGCAGCCCTTCACCGACGACCTTGAATCGCTGAGAGAGGTGGCCCCGACGCGCGGTGACCCAGGATCCAATCGAAACGTGGAGATCGGCCAGCGTCTGGTGCGCGAGCAGGATCTCGTCCGCGGACGTCGGCGCCCTGCCCCGAGCGACCGTGGGCGTCACGCGCCCACGCCCAGGGCTCATCGACTGCACCCCAACCTGCTCTCCGTTGATCTGGAGGCTCGTGGCGGTGGCCCCCTGGGCGTAGGCGGCGACGGAAGGCGCCCCGTGGAGCCAGTCCGCGGTTGTCGTTTGTGGTGAGCCGCCCTCGCCGAGTTCCAGATTCCAGTTCTGACCGTAGAGGGCGGGGGTGGACAGCAGGTGCGCGAGGCTGGAGGAGACGACCACGGCGGCGGATATCGCGACCACGGCCGTGATTGCCGCCGCCAGCGTCGAGACCGTCGAGATGCGTGCCGAAGTGCCTCGATCAAGCGCGCCCCGCACGCCGGCAAAGGCTGTCAGAGGGAGCCTTGCGATGCGTATGCCGACACCGCGCGGAGCTCCCGCGGCGCGGGAAGGTGTCGTGCGCCGATACGCGATGCCCCAGCCTGTGAGCGCGGCCACCACTGAGCACACCACGATCACCGCCACGACGCCGCCGAACATCACCGTCGGATCGATTGCCACACCGGGCGACGGCTCGAGTTCGTGGGCGTATCCGAGCGGGAACAGCGGCGAGAGCGCCACCGCCACCGCGAGCGCAGCGAGCGCCGCCACCGATCCGACGAGCATGCCCCTGATCGCGGCCAGCCCCACGAGCTGTCTGCGAACGACTCCGACGGCTCGCAAGAGCTCCCAGTCTCGGGACTCGGAGGCAGTCTGGCGTGCCAGTAACGTCGCGATCAGGGCGAGCGTCGCGATCGCCCCGGCGATCACCACCGCCCACAGGAACCGGGTCTGGAAATCGACGTCGGTCTGCACCGCGGCAGGGTCGTCGGGGCCAGAGAAGAAGTCGAACGCTCCCGGAGGGGCGATCGCATCGACACTGGCCTGGAATCCGGGGATGGCACCGGCGCCACCTCGCAACACGTAGGCGTCCTCCTTGACCCACGCTTGTAGCCGGCCGCGATCGTATCGACGGTAGAAACCCGGCGATAGCGTGATCCGCCCGGAATCCAGGCCGGCCGCCAATCCGACAACGTGGAGTCGTACGAGTGGACCACTCGTGTATGTCAGCGGGTTAGCCCGGAAGCCAAACGGGATTTGGGCTTTGTGGTCGAGATAGCCCATGAACCGCCGGGTGACGAACCGCAAATCGAAGCTGTCACCGACGCCGCGGCCAAGAACTCGGCTCGCGGCCGGGTCGAGCAGGACCTCGTTTGCGCGGCGGGGATCCGGCAGCCGGCCGGAAACGACTACCGGTCGATCCTGCGATCGCCACCGAGGGCGGCCTGCCGGCTCGTAGACGGTGAGGGCGTCGGGACTTTCATCGGGCCATATGGGATCACCCGACTTCGTCCGCCCGTTGACCACCATGTCCTTGTGGCGCGCGGTTGACACCACCTGGGGGAGGCTTGCGATCCTCCGCGACGGAAGGTGCGTGCCGTAGAAGTATCCGGAGTCGGTAAACGCGTCTGATCGGCTGCTTGCGTTCGCAAGTCGTTCGGCCACGGTGTCGGCACGGCGGATACCCGCGACGCTGGCCATCACGGCGCCGCTCGCAACGCCGATCAGGAGGGCCACGATCAACCCCGTCGCCCAGCGGTGGCGAAGCTCGGTGGCGAGACGGTAGACGACAAGTCTCATGTCGGATCGGCGAGCGGGGACGACTCGGCAGGGAGACCCGCGAGCACCTTTCCGTCCTGCATCTCGACGATGCGCGAAGCTCCGGCGCCGACCGCCGAGTCATGCGTGACGAGCAGGATCGACTGGCCGCTGTGGTTGAGTCGTCGTAGCAGCTCGAGGATCTCGGCGCCTCCGTCGGAGTCGAGCGCGCCGGTTGGCTCGTCCGCGATCAGCACGGTCGGATCGTTGGCGAGCGCGCGGGCAATCGCGAGTCGCTGTCGCTCACCGCCCGAGAGGACACCCGGTCGTGTGCCTGCTCGCAGACTCAGTCCGAGGAGGTCAAGCAGATCTTTTGCGCGAGCCTCGGCGGCTCGTCGCCCGGCGCCTCGGGCCAGCGCGGATATCGCCACGTTCTCGAGTGCGGTCATGCTGTCGAGCAGGTTGAAGAATTGAAACACGATCCCGACGTGGCTTCGTCGCATCACGGTCAGCTCGTCTTCGCTCTTGCCCGCGAGTGATTCCCCCGCTATCGCAATCTCACCGCTGGTCGGCACATCGAGCCCGGCGACCAGGTTGAGCAGGGTCGATTTGCCGCACCCCGAGGGACCCATCACGGCAACGAACTCACCGTCTTCCACATCGAGGTCAACACCGCGCAGTGCTCGCACAGGCGCGGTCTCGGCGTCGAACACCTTGCGGACTCCGCGTATCCGCACTGCGAGGTGGTCAGACATCCCGGTATCTCCGCACACCGCCCCTCTCGTGTCAAGTGCGACAACCCCCCGGTGAACATGGGTGGTGGCCCCCTCCCAACACAGGGGCCAGCCCTGTTATGGGCGCTCCGGTCTTGCGGATATCACCCAGCCATGACACAGCGAACTCCATATCAGCGCGTTCTTACAGGTGGCATCGCAGCGATTGTGTGTGTCGCGGGTTTGGCTCTGAGCGAGGGCGGGTTTGCTCATGCAAACGGTGCCAGAACCCTGGCCGCTCGCAGGGCGGCGGCGTTCGCCCACATACACGGCTGGGTAACCCCGCACTTCCGACCGGTGAGGTATGCCAACTCCGTGTCGCTCGGCCAGCCCGAGGACATCGCCTTCGACGCTCGAGGGCACATGTTCGTCTCAGAGTTTTCCGGGAACAAGGTCGACCGGGTGGATCGCGTCGGCCGGCTGAAGGTGGTGGGGGGCACCGGAGTGGCGGGCTTCTCTGGCAACGGGGGGCCCGCCACTGCGGCTGAGCTCAATGCCCCGACGGGACTGATCGCCGAGCCCGACGGCAGCCTGCTGGTGGCCGACCACCACAACGGATGCATCCGCCGGATCGCCCCCTCCGGGACGATCTCAGCGGTCGTCGGTCGCTGTGGGCACGAGGGGTTTTCCGGCGATGGTGGGCCGGCGACCAAGGCTCGTTTGAATGATCCGATTGGCATTGCGCAGGACCGGTTCGGGAATCTCTACATCGCCGACGAACAAAACCACCGCCTTCGCCGTGTCGATCGCGACGGTGTGATCACCACGATCGCCGGTGGCGGCAAGCGCCTGGTCGAGCACGCTCCGAATGGCACTCTCGGCACCCGTGTGTGGCTGCGTCACCCGTCATACCTGGCAATCGACCACGCCGGCGACGTGTATATGTCCGACTTTTGGGCCAATGTCGTGATCCGGATCAACCGAGCCGGTCGGATCCGGCACATCGCCGGCAATGGGACACTCGGATTCTCCGGGGACGGTGGCCGCGCGACCCGCGCAGAACTCGACTTCCCCACCGGCCTTGCGCTGACAAAACGGGGCGGCCTGTACATCTCCGACTCGCTGAACAATCGCATTCGGAAGGTCTCGCGATCTGGAGTTATCACCACGGTTGCGGGCGCTGGACCGGCCGGTTTCTCGGGTGATGGTGGCCCTGCGGTGCACGCACGGTTGAAGGCGCCATCGGGAATCGCCCTCGCGGCCGACGGCACGCTGTTCATTACCGATCAGGCCAACAACGTCGTTCGGGCGATCTGGCCCTCGGGCATCATCACCACCGTCGCCGGGGTCACCCCTTGAGGCTGACTGTCACGACCGTCCCCGCGCCAGCATGACCCCACGCTCGTAACTTCTGGCAAAGTGTCGAATCCGGGGCGAGGCGTTCGTACAACAGGGGAGAGGCGGCCGCAGCAGGCCGCCGCGACAAGGAGGAATGGGATGCCGCGGTACCTGATCTCGTTCGATGACGGCTGGATGACCTTCGCCGAGGAAGATCTGCCAGATGTGGCCAAGGCCGTGCGCGTGGTGAGAGAGGACGCCAAGGCCGCCGGGGTATGGGTTTTCTCCAGCGGGCTGGAAAGCCAGAGGGCCAGCGTCGTTGCCACCGACGGGACGGTCACCGACGGCCCGTACCCGGAGACCAAGGAGGTTATCGGCGGGTTCGCGGTCGTCGATGTGCCGACGCGCGGAGAGGCGCTGGAGTGGGCTGCAAAGATCGCCGTCGCCTGCCGCTGTGCCCAAGAGGTACGGGAGCTCCTGCCCGACCCGTCCGCCTGATCGGAGGGCGCTGGTGGTGACCAAGACCACATGGGGGCGGCAGGCTGGGGGCGGGCTGGTTGACTATTCCGACGATCGGAGTAGTATGGCGCGATGAGTCGTGTTGGGGGAGACAGGCTGCGGGGGAACTTGGATCTGCTGGTGCTGGCCGTTTTGCGCGAAGGCTCAGGGCACGGGTACGACGTCGGCCAGCGCCTGCAGCAAAAGAGTGGCGGCACGATCGAACTTCACCAGGGCTCGCTCTACCCGTCGCTGTACCGCCTGGAGCAGGCAAAGCTTCTGGCGAGCCAATGGGAGAAGGGCGAGGGGGGCCCCCGCCGGCGCGTGTACCGACTGACCGGCAAGGGCGAGCGTGCCCTCAGCGGGGAACGCCAAGAGTGGCGCGCGATGGTTGATGCCGTCACTGCGGTGATTGGGCCGGAGACCGCGTGACAGACTGCTCCGATCCCCAGTGCGGAGTGTGCCGGAGACGCATCGAGGACCCGGAGCGCGGTGGGGTGTGGGTGTGCTCGACGTGCTTTGACGTGCCGGAGACGATCGATGGCTACGTCGGCCGGCTGAAACGGGCACTGCGCGGTTCGATCACGACTCGCCGGCGAGTGGCTGAGGAGGTGCGGTTGCACCTCGAGGAGCTCGCGGCCAGCGAGACCGACGCCGTTGATCAAGTCGACGCCGAGCGGCGCGCGACCCAGCGGATGGGAAGCCCGGAGACGCTCGCCGCGGAACTTCCCTATCGCCGCTGGAAACCGTGGATCGTGGTCGCCGCGACGATCCTCTGCGGCGTTGCTGGATTTGCGTACTCAGCCCAGCAACAGACACTGTACGGGTCGACGTCGGCCGTTCTGTACTTACCAAATCCGGGCACCACTGGTGGGAGTTCGACCAAAGGCATCGCCGGTGAATGGGGCGTCACCTACGCCCCGTTCGCCGAATCGACAGAGTTCGCAGCCCTCGTCCTCCACAGCCTGAATCCGCCGATCCCCGGGCTCACGCCAACGCAGCTTCAAAACCACACAACGGTCGTATCGATCCCCGCTGGAGACGGCCTGGAGTTCACGGTATCCGACGCGAAATCGCTCGACGCGCAGATGCTGGCGAATGCCTACAGTAGAGAGTTTCCGGTGTATCTGGCGGCCCACACGCCCAATCCGACACTGCAAGCCGCGACCAGCCACCTGAATGACGTCAGGTTCAAGATCGCCAATGCGCCGGTCGGGACCCCACAGACCCAGATCATCCAGTGGAAAACTATCGGGGCCCTCTACGAGGCGAAGATCAAAGAGATCGAAGCTACCACGGTACCGACCCGGGTCACCTCGACCGTGCCGCACAGCGCGAGCGCCCCCGTCCAGACCCAGCCCAACACCGTCCAAACGATCGCCGTGGGTGCCCTGATCGGATTCCTGTTCGGCACAGTGCTCATGCTCATCGTCTATCTGCTCGACACGGGTGCGCCCTCCCCACCGCGCGCCGTAGCCGGGTGAGGTCGAAGTTGACCTGCGATCTGGCCAACCAATGCGACCGTCCACGGGGGCAGGTATGAAACGGCCGACGGTCGCCCGCTCCGCTGGCGGGTACGACTTGGGAGAGCTTAGACGGCACGCGGAAACGGATGTGAGCGTGGGACGGCGCGCGGGCATACGCGGTCGCGAGGGTAGCCGGCGGCGCTCAGCGCAAGAATGACCGTGGGATGTCGTCGCCGCAGAGCCATTGCCCTCCTCTTGGAGCCCGATTGCCAGCTTGAGGTCGCGCGCAGCACGGACGACCATGCACCGGCGGTCTGATTGTGGCCGTGACGGCTCTAGGAGGGAGTGGGGGCGGCAGGATTCGAACCTGCGACCAACGGATTAGAAGTCCGGTCACGGGCGTGTCGTTCTGTCCGCTGGTTTCACATTTTGGCTCTACTGGGCGTCTCGGCGTTGTCGTGCGGTCGCCTCTAGTCCATGCGGTCCAGCCCGTTAGCAGCCGTTCGTTTGCAAAACGGTTTGCAATCCAACGTCGGGCGGTAGGTGGTTCCAGGCTGGCGGGTCATTCACGACCGATAGTCCTTGACGTTCAATAGCATACGCGCTATACCTGGTGTATGGACTCTCCCACCGAACCCGAACGCAAGGACTCGCGGCTGTACCTGATTATCTGTGCGGCGGCGGTTGTGCTCGCATATGCCCTCCTCATCGTTTCGACCTCGCTCCCACTGCACCACTGCGACGTGACGGAGCTCGCCCATGAGTTGGCGTCGGCGGCCGTCGCATTGTTTGTGATCACCGGTCTTCTCTCCGTGCTTGGGGCGACTGGTGCAGGTGGCCTTCGCGGCTGGTTCGGAGCCGTCGGCTTGGCGGCCACGGTCGGATGCGTCTTCTGGGTGTCCACGATATTCGCCACGGCCCCGGGCTGTCCCGGGCCGTTCTCTTGACCTCGCGGCGGCGACGCGATCGCTGACTGCCAGGAGTGCAGACCGGGGTTCGGGTTCGTGGAGGAGTCGCGACCAACGCGTGCCGCCGCGTTTGCCTAGGCAAGGCGGCTACCGGCCGACGCTGGTTCGGTGGTAGCCGGTCAGGGTTGACGAAGCGAGATGACCGCGCCTCGTAGGCGGTCGCAGTACTAGCGCGGCGCGCTTAGTTCGCCCGCCTCGATCTGGCCGAGGACGCGTTCGAGGCCGCGCGCTACCTGCTTGCGCTGAGCGTGGGCGATCTCGTGAAGCCGAGCGCCAAGTCCTCGACCGTCTGAGGCGTCGGTACCTTCACGCTGCCGTCGTTGAACATGACGGCCTCGTGTGCCGGCGATCCTGACGCGGTGCGTGCGCGGCAGCGTACGCCGCTGTCTCTGACCAGAACGGATCTGGTCGAGCTTCGCGCGTCTCTCCCGGGAGGCGGGCCTTCCGCAGATCAGGCGACACGACCTCCGCCATTCGCATGCGACGCACTGTCTAATCGCGGGGGTGAACGTCAAGGTAGTCAGTGAGCGTTTGGGCCACTCGTCAGTGTCGTTCACGCTCGACCGTTACGCGCACGTGATTCCGGGGCAGCCGGAGGACGCGGCCGACACGGTCGCGAGTCTCGTTTTCACCGCGTAGCAAACCGGCCGGGGAAGCGTTGGTTTGCAACGGTTTGCAAAACGCTATTTCGGGCCTCTGTTCGCCTCTCAGATCGAACAGCCGTTTTGAGTCTGTGAGAAGGCTAGCGGTAGTGGGGGCGGCAGGA
>CAVPTL010000017.1:0-30460 GCA_963708725.1 uncultured Actinomycetes bacterium
GAGCTATCTGGCCCGCGTGTACGCGTGGCGCACGCTGATGGGCGATAACGGCGTGATCGACAGCACACTTCAGTCGATCGGCGTGATCGACCACCCGCTCGGCTGGCTCCTCTTCTCGCGTGTGGCTGTAGTGGCCGCCGAGGTAAATCTCTACATGCCGATTACAACGCTGATTGCATTTGCGAGCCTCTCCGGGGTCGCGCCCGAGGTGCGGGAGGTGTCGCGAGACCTTGGCGCGGGGCCGTTCCAAACGCTTCGGCGTGTGACGTTACCAATCACCGGGCGGGCGCTGTTCGGTTGTGCGACGCTCGCGTTCTTTCTCTCCTGCGGTGACTACATCACCCCGGTATTCCTCGGGGGGCCGACGCCGTCGTCGACGTTTGGAACAACAATCGCGACCGAGATCTCCACGAACGGGAATTACCCGCTGGGCGCCGCGCTCTCGTTCGTCATGATCGCAGGGTTTGTGATCTACGCGATCGTCCTGGCAGTCTCGATGCGAGCGGCGCGGCTGCTGCCGCGGGAGGGATGAGCATGCGTCGCCTCTCCTTCAGCCCGCTCGCGATCGTCGTCTACGGGCTGATCGTGTTCCTGTACCTGCCGCTCGCGGTGGTGATTCTGTACGCGTTCAACGGTTCGGAGAGCCTCAGCTGGCCGATACACGGCTTGTCATTGCGCTGGTTTCGCGAGATCTTCCAGGACGAGCAGTTCCGAACCGCGTTTTGGGTGAGCCTGCAGGCGGCTGTGCTGACCGCGGTGATCTCCTCGGTGATCACCACGGCCGCGGCGCTTGCGTTCACGCGTCGCCGCAGCCACTTCTCCCGGGCTGTGCAGGGCATCGCCATCCTGCCCGCGATGATGCCGCCGCTGTTCATCGCAATCGCGCTCTTCACCACCATGGACAAGTTCACAATCGCGCCGTCGCTGGGGACGATCGTCGCGGGCCATCTCGTGATCGTGATCCCGTTCGTTTTGGTCGTCGTCGTTGCCCGCCTACAGCGGTTCGACGTCGAGCTGGAGTGGGCGTCGCGTGACCTCGGCGCGGGCCCTGGCCAGACGCTTCGGCGGATCACCGTGCCGATCATCCTTCCGGCCACGATCGGCGCGGCCCTGCTCGCGTTTGCATTCTCGTTCGACGAGGTGCTGGTCACCAATTTCACCAGTGGGCTTACGGTAACCATGCCGCTCTATATCTACGCCAAGCTCCACCGAAGCATCGACCCATCCATCAATGCCGTGGCGACGCTCCTGATGCTCATGCCCTGGATCGCCCTTGCTTTCGCTGCGCCGTTTCTGCGCGGCACCCCTAACGTGCTGCGCCGGAGACGCGGGAGGGAGCCACCCAGTGAGTATCGACGAGCAGGCCGTGGCGTCTCCGGCCGGAGCGGTCGAGGTACGGGGCGTCACCAAGCGGTTCGGGGAGGTGACTGCGCTGGACAATGTCTCGATCACCATCCCGTCCGGCTCGTTCTTCAGCCTGCTTGGGCCGAGCGGCTGTGGAAAGACAACCCTGCTTCGGATTCTCGCCGGGCTCGAGGTGCCGGACGAGGGCGGGGTGTTCCTGGACGGTACCGACATCACGCGCGTTGCCCCAGAGCGACGCGCCTTCAACATCGTGTTCCAGCGCTACGCCCTGTTCCCGCACCTGAACGTCCGCGACAACGTTGCCTACGGCCTTACCACGTCGCGTCGCAATAAGCCGTCGCGCGGCGAGGTTGACCGCCGGGTGGCCGAAATGCTCGATCTGGTCGGCCTTGCGGGATACGAGCGGCGGATGCCTTCGGAGCTGAGTGGCGGCCAGGCCCAGCGTGTGGCCGTCGCCCGCGCGGTCATTCGCGGGCCGGAACTCCTGCTGCTGGCGAACCACTCTCAGCACTTGACCGGAACGTTCGCCACTCCTTGCGTGAGGAGCTGTTGCGCATCCATCGTGAACTGGGGACCACCTTTCTGCTGGTCACCCACGACCAGGACGAGGCGCTAAGCATGTCGCAGTACATCGCGTTGATGAACGCCGGTGCGATCGAGCAGATCGCCAATCCCGAGACGCTCTACCGCACGCCCGAGACGCTCTTTGCCGCGCGCTTCGTCGGTGCCGGGACGTTCGTTGCAGCAGCGGCCGGCGATCGCGGGGAGGGACGTGTCACGGTGCAGGTCGGCGGCACATCGGTGCGAGCCATGGACGCCGGCATTGGAGATGCACGCGAGGTACAGGTGCTGCTACGGCCCGAAGATCTGCGCTTGGTGGAGGGCGGCGAGGGCCTGAGCGGCCAGGTCGTGACCTGCGCGTTCTTCGGCTCGTACTACGAGTCGTCCGTTTCCACCGAGGTGGGCCTCTGTCGCATCCACACGTCCCAAGCGCTTACCCCCGGTGCGACAGTCGAGCTCGGCTGGGGGAGTGACGCCGGCATCGCCTATCCCAGTGAGCCGGTGACCCTGGTCGGTTGAGGGGACCTGCACTACCTTGGTATGGTGTGCTAGTCATACAGGTATACAGCTAACCAGGAGGGTCACGGCGAATGACCTGGATGTCGTTTCGTGATCGGTGAGCCGCTTCCAGGCGTCTACACGCGACGCAACCTTTTCCGTATAGCAGCGAGTGGCGCAGCGGTTGTCGGCGCCGGAAGCCTTCTGGCGGCCTGTGGCAGTTCCAGCAGCGGCAGCAGCTCGTCGGCGACCTCGAGCGGAGGGAGCTCGGCCGCACAGGTGGGTGGCGACCTCAATATCTTCACCTGGCAGGGCTACGACCTCAGCAAGCCTTTTGCACCGTTCAAGACCCAGGCCGGCATCACCGAGCACGTCAAGTACCTCAACAACCAGTTCACGTGCCCGCGCTCCTCAAGAGCCAGAGTGGCAAACAGTACGACACCGCGACGGCGAACCAGGCATATACGAACCTGTTCCAGTCGTTTGGGATCATGACCAAGATCACCACCGACGATGTACCGTCGCTGAAGGATCTCTACAGCTACTTCCGGACGAATCCGATGTGGCAGTGGGGGGACGGCAGCGGTGCCTACAACTCGGTGCCGTGGACGTGGGGTGCACTCGGTATCAACTACGTCGAGGGCAAGGTTGCGAAGCCGACAAGCTACGACGTGTTCATCGATCCGGCGAACAAGGGCCGGGTCGGCACATTCGACGACGGCTATAACAACGTGTCGGTCGCGGGGATCGCATTGGGCATGGACCTCACAAAGATCACTCCAGACCAACTCAATGGGCCGATCAAGAGCTGGCTCACGAAGATGGTTGCAAACTGTAAGTCTCTGTCGGTGAGCCTTGCCGATCAGGCGACCCTGCTGGCGAACGGCGAGGTCGACTACATGCAGATCGGAAACGAGCTGCTCGTGCAGCTTGCCAAAGGTCAGGGTGCCACCAACGTGGGCTTCACGATCCCCAAGGAGGGTGGCTTTGGATTTACCGATGCGGCCTTCGTCACCCCGTGGGCGCCGAACCCCGAGAACGCGTTTGCGTGGTGTGAGGCGTTGATCGCACCCAAGACAGCGGCAATCGCGGCCAACTATCTGGTGCAGGCGCCAACCAATCCGAAGGCCGTTCCCTACCTGAACAAGGCGGCAGCGTCGCTCGTGCCCTACGACGACGTTGACAACTACATCGAAAACGACCTCCAGCTCGAGGTCAACTACACGCCGAAGTCCGGCGAGAACGTTATCGACTTCGACCAGATCAACACAGTCTGGGAACAGGTGAAGGCCACCGCCTGACCGCCGATGGTGCAACCATGGGCGTCTGATGGAGTCTGAGCCACGCGCGCGCCAACCAACAATCGTCTACGTGTTCGCGGCGGGTGCCGGCTTGATGTCCGCCACGATCCACCTCGCCCAGCCACTCCTGCCCGAGATCGGGCGGACGTTCGGGAAGGGGCCTGGGGCTACCGGGCTGCTCCTGACGTTCGCCCAGATCGGTTATGCGGTGGGGCTGTTTCTGGTCGTTCCCCTGGCGGATGCCGTCCGGCCGCGACTGCTGATCCCGGTGGTGACCGGGGCCTCGGCGGTGGCCTTGGCGGCGGCGGCAGGAGCGAACTCTCTGACGCTTCTGCGCGGGTGCGCGCTGGCGATCGGGATCGCTGCGACGGCGGGCCAGCTGATGCTCGCCGCGACGGCAACCATGACGCCGATCGCGACCCGCGGTCGGACGGTGGGCATCGTCATGAGCGGCCTGCTCACCGGGATCTTGTTGGCGCGTGTGTTCTCAGGCAGCCTGGCGTCGCTCACCAGCTGGCGCACGGTGTATGTGGTGGCGGCTGTCGCCGCCGCCGTGCTGGCTGTCGTGCTCTGGAAGGCGATCCCGACCACCGTCCAGCCTCACGGCGCGACGTTTGGCAGCACCATCCGGTCGCTGTTTGCCATCCTTCGCGACGAGCCGGTGGTGCGTCGCCGGGCGCTTCTGGGAGCTTTGTGCTTTGCCGGGTTCAACGGGTTTTGGGTAGCGGTGCCGTTCCTGCTCGCGGGCGCGCCGTTTCACTACTCGGAGTGGGAGATCGGCGCGCTGGGCCTGCTCGGGGTCGCGGGGATTGCGGCGGCTCCGCTCGCGGGCCGGGTGTCGGATCGCGGTGGCGCTGCTGCTGCGGCGACTGGGGCGATCGTGTGTGTGATCGCCTCGTTTGGAGCGTTTCTGATCGGCCGCCACCACATCGCCGGGATCGTGCTGGGCGTGCTGCTGTTGGACGGCGGGTTCCAGGCGCTCCAGGTTGCAAACCAGACGGCTATCTACCGCGCGCGGGAGGATGCACACGGGCGGGTCACGAGTATCTATATGGGGTGTGTGTTTGCCGGCGGCGCCATGGGTTCAGCGATCTCGATTCAGCTATATGCATCCAGCGGCTGGGGAGCGGTGTGCCTGTTTGGTGCCGTGTTGAGTTTCGCCGCGCTGCTTCTCGTATCTGCGCGACGACTCTAGGCTCGAGGATGCTGACCGACTATCCGATAGGATGCCAGCCGTGAGCACTCCACCCGATTCCGCCGACCCCCACGACGCGGTATTCGGCCAGTCGCTCAAGCGCGAGCCGCGCCTCTCCGACAAAGTGGCGTCGATGGTGCGCCAGGCGATCATTGCGCGCGGCCTCCTTCCCGGCACACCGCTCCCGTCCGAACGCGATCTCGGCGAGCAGTTCGGCGTGTCGCGCACGGTCGTGCGCGAAGCGGTACGCGCACTGACGGCGCAGGGCATCGTGGAGGTGCGCTCGGGCAGCGGCCTGCGGGTCGCCGCGGTCGATGAATCAACGGTGTCCGACTCGCTGATGTGGTTCATCCGCGGTGGTCAGCTCGAGTACCCACGAGTGCACGAAGTACGCCGGACGGTCGAGGTCGAGATGGCGGGGCTCGCCGCAAAACGCCGCACGGAGGAGCAACTCGCCGAGTTGCGAAACGCCCACAAGGAGTTCACCCGGGCCGTGAACAACGTCGAGGAAGCGGCGCTCGCCGATCTCGCCTTTCACGCAGTGATCGCGAGGGCGACGGGTAACGACCTGTTCTCGGTGATTCTCGCGTCCATCAGCGGCGCCCTGATGGAGATTCGACGCAAGAACCTTGCCGCCGGCAGTGGGCAGAGCACCGTCGAGGAGCACGAGGCCGTGCTCGAGCAGATTGCAGCGCGCAAGCCGGCAGCAGCGCGCAAGGCGATGGCGGCGCATCTCGACGCGGTCCGTGAGCTGTGGGAGGCCGACCAGGTCGACCTGCCCGCGACGGCCTCCTAACGGGGATCGGAGGTCGCGACGGCGAGTACGAGGGCAGTCACTGCGTTCCACCTGTATGATGGCATGCAAAAGCCAGCTGCTGACGAAGGGAGTGTTCGATGCGGATCGTGCAGTACCAGAATGGTGGTCAGACCGGCTGTGGGGTGGAGGTCGGTAGCGACGTCTACTTCACGGGCTACGGCGACACGCTGTCGCTGATCCGCGACGGGGAGCTCGGTCTCGAGCGAGCAGCTGCGGCGGCAGAGCACAGCGATCCCGTGGCATACGACCGCATCATCCACCCCCTGATGCCGGGCACGATCTTCGGCTCTGGCGTCAACTACCGAAGTCATGGGGACGAGGATCCCGACTACGTGTTTGCAGACGAGCTGCGGTTCGACTTCATCAAGCTTCCGAACACCATCATCGGGCCGGACGAGGCGATCGTGATCCCGCCCTATGACGACGTCATAAAGCGCGGCCCGGGCACCGACAAACCGCTGGCCGAGCACGGGTATGCCGTCGACTACGAGGTGGAGCTCGGCGTCGTGATCGGCAAGACCGCCAAGAACGTGCGGGCCGAGGACGCGATGGATCACATCTTCGGCTACACGATGATCAACGATGTCGGCTCGCGCGCCGTGCAGTTCCACAACGCGCAGGCCGACCTCGGCAAGAACTTCGACACGTTCTGCCCGATGGGGCCGTGCATCGTCACCAAAGACGATCTCCCCGACTGGGCCAACATCCGGGTACAGGCGTTCGTGAATGGCGAGAAGCGCCAGGATGCGCTCGTCAGCGACCAGATCGGACCGCCGCCGCAAGCGATCGAGTGGATCAGCTCCATCATCACCATGCGGCCGGGCGACACAATCTCGACTGGCACGCCCGCCGGTTGCGGCACGTTCCTCCAGCCGCCCGTGTTCCTCCAGCCGGGTGACACTGTGACCGTCTCGGGTTCGGGGATCGGCGAGCTGACCAACCCGGTCGTTCAGGGCACCAACCGGACGTTCCCGCGATGAGCACCCGCGTCACGTTCCTCGGCGCTCTCGGGTTCGAGATCGTGGGGCCCACCAGCCGTATCCTCGTCGATCCGTTCCTGTCGAAAAACCCGAAAGCGCTGATCTCACCGGACGACCTGGAGACGCCCGATGTCATCCTCGTCACACATGCAGCCCCCGACCACTACGGTGATGCCGTGGCCATCGCGCGTCGCACCGGCGCTCCGGTGGTCGCCTGCCCCGGTGTGAAGCTGATGTTGCTCGACGACGGCCTCCCGGTCGAGCAGATCCGCTCAACGATGTGGGGTATTCGTGTGAAGGTCGGCGGGGTGGATATCCGTCCGGTCGAGAACCGCCACTACTCACTGGGCCGGCTGAGCGACGGCCAATACATCACCGGTCAGCCGCTGAGCTACATCTTCGAGACCGAACCCGGCGTGCGCTTCTATCACGCGGGGGATTCGGCCTACTTCGACATCAGGCCGATCGGCGAGCTGTACACGCCGACGGTTGCGCTGATCGGGGTCTCGACCCCCTGGGAGCTGATGGACTGGGCCCCCGGCGCCGGCGAGCTTCTGACGGGCGAAACCGACTCGGACGAAGCCGCGCGGATGGCGGAGATGCTCGGGGTCAAGGCCGCGGTGGGCTGCCACTACCTCACGATCGACGACGAGGCCCGGCGGTTTCCCGGGTGCGTCGCTGCTCATGACACATCGGGAGCGCGGGTGGCTGTGACGCCCGAGATCGGTGACGTGCTGGTGTTTGACGGCAACGGGTTGCAAACCTCCTGACGGGCGGGTGTCGTCGGGGAGACGGCGCTCGGGCCGCATCGATACCGCCGATGTGGCCGATGCTGCGAAAGCCTTCGTCACGGCGTTCGTAACGTTCCAGGGACGCTGGTTGGCCATAATCTCGGGATATGAAGGTCAAGCCACTGCCAGGGATCTTGTTGGCGTCCACGTTCCTGCTGTTCGTTATGGGCAACGTCCTGGGATTGGTGACGCACGATCCTCAGAACGCGGGAAACTGGGGTGGCGGTGGAGCGCCGGCGCTTCTGGCGGTCTCGCTGGCGCTGTTCTGCTTCTCCGTGGTGGGGTGCCTGATCGCCTCACGCCAACCACAAAACGCGATCGGTTGGATCCTGATCGCAGTCGGGTTTTCGTGGGCATTTGACTCGGCGGTGGAGGGCTACGCGGTCTACGGTCTGGTGACGCATCCAGGGTCGCTGCCGGCAGCGAGTTACGCAAACGCGATTGACGATTGGCTGTGGGTGGTCAGTGTCGGGCTGATGGGAACGTTCCTGTTCCAACTGTTTCCGGAAGGTCGGCTGCTCAGCCCGCGGTGGCGTCCGCTCGCCTACGTGTCCGGCGCGTCGTTGCTGGTGACGGTGGCGTGTGATGTGCTGCTCATCGAAAGCCTGCCGGATAGCGTCGCGCCGGCCAGCCCAAATCCGTTTGCGATCGGGGCCTTGAGCGGGATTCCCGATGTCGCATCCGTGTCGCTGGCAGTCCTGCTCTTGTGCGTACCCGCCTCAGCGGCCGTGTTGCTGATTCGTTATTGGCGCTCGTCCGGAGTCGCTCGGTTACAGATGAAGTGGCTGGTTTCGGCGACGTCGGCGATCGTGATCTTCTACGGGGTGATCGTTGCCATCAGCGGGTCACCGCATCCACCGCTCTGGCTGGAGGTTGCGCAGGACGCTGCGATCGTCAGCTTCTGCCTGATCCCGCTCTCGATCGGGGCAGCGGTGCTCCGCTACCGGCTCTACGAGATCGACGTGATCGTGCGGCGCACCGTCGTCTACTCCGTCCTGGCCGGGATACTCGTCATCGTCTACCTGGGCTCGGTGTCGGCACTCGGCTGGCTGGGACGCGAGATAACCGGCCAATCAGGGGCACTCGCGGTCACGCTCTCCACCCTGTTGGTGGCGCTGAGCTTCCACCCGCTTCGTACGCGGATCCAGCACGTGGTGGATCGCCGGTTCTACCGGCAGCGGTACGACGCGGCCGAAACGCTCGCAGCGTTCAGCGCTCATCTCCGCGGGCAGATCGATGTCACCGCGCTCCAAACCGACGTGCTCGAGGTCGTCCATTCCACGCTCCAACCGCGCCACGCGAGCCTTTGGCTGCGACCCGCTGACTCCAGAGGGAAGGAAGAATCACTGACCCACTACTCATTGTGACACCGGTTACGCGGCCGGATCGCCGCCGTCCAGGGCGAAACCAGCCGGCGAGCCGACGTCGTTCAACACCGTCTCGAGCAGGTCGATCGCAACGCGCTCGGGAAGCGACGCTTCGGTAGTCACCCGACTCTCGGGTTGCGCGCGTGGGTACCGGTGCCATGTGTGCCCCAAGGAGGCGGTGACCTCTTAGGGGAGACGGTCGGCGGCTTCCTCGCCGGCTGCGGTCAGCTTGGCTGAACGTTCACCGCCGGAGTTGGTGTACTCGGCGAGCCCCAGATGGACCAGGTGATCGAGGTTCTCGGCGATCGCCTGATGGAGCTGCTCGGAGTCGTGTCCCTCGGCGGAGTCTCGCCCTTCGGCGGCGACCACGGTCGCGATGTCCGTCACCGAGTCCCCGCCGTCGGCGTGAAGGACCCGGAGGATCACGTCCTGGTAGGGGAAACTGTTGATGGAACCCATGCTCATGGCGTAGCTCCTCTCGTCGGGGACAACGGTTCAGGATATACCTGCCTGAGCGACGAGGTGCAGGATCCGTTTGTGCTGAAGCTCGAGTTCAGGACGCCGACCCGGGCGGAGCAACGTCAATGACTCGGCGTAGCATTGGATCTCAATGATTCGCGCCAGGCTGACGATGTGTCTGAGATGAAGACGAGCCGCCGTGCGATCGCTCCCCTTATCGTCACTGTGCTGGTCGTCGTGTCCGGTTGTGGCGGCAGCGGGAGCGCTTCGAGTCAGACACGCGCTTCGAGCCACGAGAGCCTGAGTCGCAAGTCACGCAGAGCGGCGATCAAGATTCTGCTGGCCGCCGACGACGCATCTGATGCGGCGCGAGGATTCCACCTCTCCGGCCACATGCCCGACGGCAACGGCCATGTCATGACGATCAACGTCCGCGTCGTTGATTCCGCAGGTGCTGGCACGGTGCGTGCGAACGGTGGAGTCGTGAGGATGATCCTGTTTGGTGATACCTCATACTTCCATGCCAACGCGCGGTTTTGGGCGCTTGGGTCGCACCATCGGGCGCATGACCCCCGGCTCGACGGGCATTGGCTGGACGTTTCTGACCTGCCGGCGTTCGCGCCGTTCTTGAGCTTGGCGCAAAAGGACAAGCTCCTGTATCGGGTGATGGGCCCCGCGGGGGTGCTTTCGCGGGTCGGCACTCAGATGTACCACGGAGTGCGGGTCGTCGTCTTGGGCGATTCAGCCGGTGGGTCGATCTATGTCGCAGCGTCGATTCCTCACCTCCCGGTCGCGATCGTTGGAGAGAAACACAACGGCACCCTGGTGTTCAACGACTGGAATAGGCCAATCAACGTCAAGAGTCCACCGAATCCGCTCGAGTTCCTTCAAGTCGGATCGCAGAGCGGCGGCCTTTAAGTCGTGTAGGCGAATCGGCTCCGATTTCCTGCGAAGATAGCGACATGGAACGTGTACATGGAATCGGTGGATACTTCTTGCGGGCCGCCAACCCAGCGGCGCTCGGGGCGTGGTATCGCGACTGTCTGGGCCTGGACGCAGATGAGCATGGTCTCTGGCATCCGCAGGACGGGCCGACGGTATTCGCCACGTTCGCCTCCGACACCGACTACTTCGGGTCACCGGGCCAGCAGACCATGATCAACTTCCGGGTCGGCGACCTGGACGCGATGCTTGCGCAACTACGCGCCAAAGGTGCTGATGTCGCCGACGACCTGCAGGAGATGGAGGGCGTCGGCAGGTTCGGCTGGGTGACTGATCCCGAGGGCAACCGGATCGAGCTCTGGCAGCCGACCTGACCGCGAGCGCCCCCACCATGAAGCAGGCAGTGCTCCGGGCGCCTGGAAAGTTCGACATCGTCGAAGCGCCGGTGCCGTCGATCGGTGCGACCGAGTTGCTCGTGCGCGTCGGCGCGTGTGGAGTGTGCGCGTCGGAGCTGGACATGTTCACCGGCCACAGCGACCGGCAGTTTCCGATGCTGCTCGGCCACGAGGTCAGCGGCATCGTCGCGCAGGTCGGGACTGCGGTGACTCGCCAGCGGGTCGGCGATCGCGTCGGGATCTGGGTCACAGAGGCCGGGTTCTCGGAGTACGTCAAGGTCGATACCAACTACGCGCTGCCGGCGGGGGACATGCCTCTCGAGCTCGCGCTGGCCGAGCCGATGGCATGCGCGGTCAATGCGGTCGAGGTGGCCGACCCCCAACTCGGCGACGACGTTGTGATCGTGGGCGCCGGCTTCATGGGCGCGCTGGTGCTCAAGCTCGTGCTGCTGCGCGGCCCCCGCAAGGTGTTCGTCGCCGACGCAAGGCCCGAGGCACTTGCGTTTGCCCGCTCGATCGGAGCCACCCACACGATCGATGTCCGCACCGAGTCGCTCGTCGACGTGGTGCGAGCAAACACCGATCGCGTCCCCGCCGGCACCTTCGGGGATGTCGATGCCCTCGACGAGGTCGGCGCCGACATCAGCTTCGAGGTGACGGGAGTGCAGGCGCCGCTCGCCATCCTCGGTGACGCCACCCGCATGGCCGGCAAGGTCGTGATCGTCGGCTACCACCAGGGTGGCAATCGTGAGATCCCGCTCGGCGACTGGAACTGGAAGGCGTTGCAGGTGATCAATGCGCACTTCCGTGAGATCTCCACCATCATGAGCGGCATGCGCACCGGGATGCGGCTCTTGAGCTCGGGCCGAGTTGAGATCGACGATCTCGTCACCCACCGCTTCGGCCTCGACGATGTCGGACTCGCCTTCCAGGTCGCGATCGACAAGCCGGAGGGGTTCGTGAAATCAACGGTCATCGTCGCGGGGGAGTAGCCGCCGGCGGTTTGCGCCGCGTCCGGCCCGGGCACTCATAGAGGATGTCGGCCGACGCCTCAGTCTTGCTCGACGTCGACGGGACTCTCGTCGACTCCAACTACGCCCACGTGTACGCATGGTCACTGGCGTTCGCCGAGGAGGGGCTCTCGGTGCCGGCCTGGGAAATCCACCGCGCGATCGGGATGGGCTCGGACAAGCTGGTGCCAAAGCTCGTCGGCCAGAACGTCGCCGATCGGATCGGTGACGCGGTCAGCGAGCGGCACGACTCCATGTTTACGGACATGATCGACGAGGTGCGCCCGCTGCCCGGTGCTCGCGACCTGCTCATAGCGCTCAAGCAACGCGGCTATTACACGGTGCTCGCGAGCTCGGCCAAGTCCAACGAGGTCGAGCACTACATCGATCTGCTCGACGCGAGGGACCTGATCGACTCGTGGACAACATCCTCCGACGTCGACCGCACCAAGCCCGACCCCGACCTGATCGAGGTTGCCATCCAGCGCGCCGAGGCAACGCCGCTTGCAATGATCGGAGACTCGGTGTGGGACTGTCGTGCCGCCGCTAGCGCGGGACTGCCGACTCTGGCGCTGCTCTCGGGCGGCATCTCGGCCGCCGAGTTGCGGGTCGCCGGCGCACGCAGCGTTCACCGAGATGCCGCTGAACTCGCGAAAACGCTCAGCCACTGTGAATAAATGGTGCCAGGCACCATTTATTCACGCTGCTTGATCTCGGCTGAGAGGCCGGCGCGGAGCAGTTCGAGGGCCACGCGCTCGGCTTCCTCACGGGTGGCAAAGGGGCCGGCCTCGCCGCCGGCGATCACCACGAACTCGGTGCCCAGCGGTGTGGGCTGCGGGGGTGGGGGAGCGGTGGCGGGGGCGATCGGAGCGGCGGCCTGCACCGAATCGCTCTGGCTCACGATCAGCCGTCCCTCGTGGACGAACGCGTCGGCATACGCGCCGGGTGAAGGCAATGGCCGGTCGGTCTGCCATCCGCCGCCGGCCGAGTCATACATTGCGACCGACTCGTCGTTTCCCCCGACCAGGTAGAGCCTGTCCGGTGCGACCCACGCCGCTGCGCCGCGTGACACCGCCTGGGGCAGCGTGCCCGCTTCCTCCAACTGGTGGGTCGTGGAGTCGAACCGAAGCCAGTCGTCGAGCACGGTCGCGTTGGGGTCGCCCAACCGCGACGCTCCGTCGATCCAGTCGCCGCCCAGGATGTCGATGCCCACACCGTCGGGGCGCACGGCGGCGTGACAGTCGCTGACCGGGTGGGGCAGAAGCGCCACCGTCTCGGAGCTGCCGGTCGCGAGGTCGAACCGCTCGACCTGGCGCAGCGCCGCGGCCCCCCGTTCGCTGTGCACGCGCCCGCCGAAGAGGTACAGGGCACCGCCGGCCGTCGCGGCCGTGGTTCGGAACATCGGCTGTCGCAGCGTCCCGACATCCGCCCAGCTGCGCTGCTCGGGGTCGTAGGCCGAGACGATGCCCTTGGTGCCGATCAGCAGCACCAGGTCGTCAACGCTCGCAAGCGTCGCGGTCGCCTTGTGCCGGTTGCTCGCCGGCACCGGGCTGACGGTGGCGGTCGCGATGTCGAACGCGACCGTGTCGCGCTTGTTCGGGCCGATGGCGTAGAGCACGCCGTTGGCCAGCGCCGCCGAACGCGTGAACGCCGGAAGCTTGCCGAGAGTTTGCCACTGCAGCACTGCGCCGACTTTAGATCATTGTCTGCCTGGCACCACCCTCGTCTATGCGACGCCTATGCAAGCATTTCCGAACAGCGTTCGGAAAAAACGGTAAGCTCTGTCTTCCTGGCCAACGACGGCGGTGGGAGGGGGCCTGTGGCGGTCGAACCGTTCAAAGAGATCCTGGATCGCGCGTTCGCGGACCGCTACGGGGTGGCGGCGTTCAATGTGGTCAACGACCTGACGATCGACGCGGTGCTGAGCGCCGCGACCGAGCTCAATGCACCGGTGATCCTTCAGACCTCGGTGAAGACGGTGAAGTCGATCGGCGCTGAGGTGCTCTACACGATGGTGCACAGCATGGCGGACAAGGCGCCGATCCCGGTCACGCTGCACCTCGACCACTGCCCCGATCGGGCGGTGGTGACCGAATGCCTGGACATCGGCTGGAACTCGGTGTTGTTCGACGGCTCGGAGCTGCCGGTGGAGGAGGCCCGCCGTCAGACGATCGAGGTCGTGGCCGAGGCCCGCCGCCACGGTGCGCATGTGGAGGGCGAGATCGAGGGCATCCGCGGAGTCGAGGACGGCGTCGGCTCCGACGAGGAGGGCCTGGTGCAGACGCTCGAGACCGCGCTTGATTTCATCCGCGGCACGGGCATCGACTGTTTCGCGCCGGCCATCGGCACCGCGCACGGGATGTATGCCGCAGAGCCGGAGCTGAACTTCCAGCGCGTCTCCGACATCGTCGCGGCCGAGCCGATCCCGATCTGCCTGCACGGCGGCACCGGCCTCACCGCCGACCAGTTCTCGGATCTGATCGCGCGCGGCTGTGCCAAGGTGAATATCTCGACGGCGCTCAAGATCGCCTTCGTTCAGGCAAACCGCGAGTTCCTGGAAGCCAATCCGACCAAGAACGATCCGCCGTCGCTGTTTCGTCACGTCCATGCCCGGGTGGCGGACATGGCCCGGGATCACATCCGGATGTTCGGTAGCGAGGGCAAGGCCTGATCCGTGCCCGCGCTGATCTTTGACTGCGACGGCGTTTTGGCCGATACCGAGCGAGACGGTCACCTGCCGGCCTTCAACCAGACGTTCGAGGACGTGGGACTGCCGGTGCGCTGGTCGCCCGAGGAGTACGCCGAGAAGCTCCTGATCGGCGGCGGAAAAGAACGGATGGCGAGCCTGCTCACTCCGGAGTTCGTCCAGGCCGAGGGCCTGCCCACCGATCCCGACGGTCAGCGCGAGCTGCTCGCCGATTGGCACAAGCGAAAGACGGCGCACTACAAGCAGCTCGTGCAGTCCGGTGCGCTTCCCGGCCGGCCCGGGATCAAGCGCATCGTCCAGGACGCGAGCACGGCGGGGTGGCAACTGGCGGTGGCCTCGACCTCGGCCGAGGAATCGGTGCGGGCGGTGCTGGAGCATGTGGTCGGCGAACGACTGGCGGCCGGTTTCGACGTGCTCGCGGGCGACGTTGTCCCGGCCAAGAAGCCGGCTCCCGACATCTACCTGCTGGCGATCGACCGGCTCGGTGTCGATGCCGACGACGCGCTGGTGGTCGAGGACTCGCGCAACGGCCTGATGGCGGCGGTGGCTGCCGGCCTTCGCTGCCTGGTAACCGTCAGCGGCTACACCGAGAGCGAAGACCACCACGAGGCCGTGCTGGTGGTTTCGAGCCTGGGCGATCCGGGCGGAGAGAAGACTCGTATCCTTGCCAACCGAAGCCCGGCAGATCCCGGCGAGTACGTCACGCTCGACGATCTCACCGCCTGCCTGGCCGCCCCGCGCCCGGAGGAGCAGCATGCCTGAATCGGTCCAGTCCGACGTAGAACTGATCCTGCACACGATGGCCACCACGGCGGTCGAGAACGAGAAGGCGTGGAGTGACCTGGACGCGGTTGTCGGCGACGGCGACTTCGGATATTCGCTGGCGCGTGGGTTCGAGAAGGTGCTGGAGGGCTGGGACGACTTCGACCGAAGCGATCCCGGCACGTTCGTGAAGAAGGTCGCGATCGTGATCACCAGCCGCGTGGGCGGGACGTCGGGCCCGATCTGGGGCACGGCCATGTTGCGGGCGGGCGCGTCGATCGGTGATCGCACCGAGCTTACGGCCGCCGACGTGATCACCGCGCTCGAGGCCGCGGTGGAGGGCATCAAGCAGCGGGGCGGCGCCGACCTCGGCGAGAAGACGCTGCTCGACTCCTTCGTACCGGGCGATCGACCAGTTGAAGGTCTCCCTGGCCAAGGCCGACGGCTCGCGCACGTCGGTCGCCGAGGCCATCGGTGAGGCCGCGGTGGCGGCCCGGGAAGCGGCCGAGGCCACCCGCGGGCTGATCGCCCAGCGCGGCCGCGCCGCCTACTCGGGCGAACGCAGCATCGGCTCGCTCGATGCCGGTGCCGTGGCGGTGGCGGTGATGTTCGAGCAGCTCGCCGAAGCGTGGGACGCCTGAGCCATCTGGCGCCGGGCGAAAAGAGATCAGGAGGGGTGATGAAGAAGTTCGTCAACGATCCGCAGCAGTTTGTTCCCGAGATGCTCGAGGGCATCGCGCTCGCAAATCCCGACAAGATCAAGTACGTGCCCGAGTACAACCTGATCATGCGCACCGACGCGCCCAGCGACAAGAAGGTCTCGATCGTGCAGGGCTCCGGCTCCGGCCACGAGCCCGCCCACGTGATGATCGTCGGCAAGGGCATGCTCGACGCCGCCTGCCCGGGCGACGTGTTCGCCGCGCCGCCGATGGACTACGTGCTTGAGACCTCCAAGCTGATGAACTCGGGCATGGGCGTCTTGCACATCATCAACAACTACACCGGCGATCGCATGGCGTTTGACATGGGCAAGGAGATGGCCGAGGCCGAGGGCGTCCGGATCGGGACGATCCTGGTCGACGACGACGTCTCGGTGAAGGACTCGACCTACACCGTCGGTCGCCGTGGCGTGGCCGGCAACTTCTTCGTGATCAAGGCGGTCGGTGCCGCCTCCGAGCGCGGAGCCGACCTCGACACACTGGTCGCACTCGGTAACCGGGTCAACTCGGTCACCCGCTCGATGGGCATGGCGCTCACCTCCTGCACACCACCGGCCAAGGGCTCGCCGCTGTTCGAGCTGGGCGACGACGAGATGGAGATGGGCGTCGGCATCCACGGTGAGCCGGGACGGCGCCGCGAGAAGCTGACCAACGCCGACGCGATCATCGACGAGATGCTCGAGGCGGTCCGCAGCGACCTGCCCTACGAGTCGGGCGACCACGTCGCGCTCATGATCAACGGCCTCGGCGGCACCCCGATCTCCGAGCTCTACATCCTGTATCGCAGGGCTCACAAGCAGCTGGCCGACCAGGGCATCACCGTCGACCGCAGCTACGTCGGCGAGTACTGCACCTCGCTCGACATGGCCGGCGCCTCGGTCACGCTGGTCAAGCTCGACGACGAGCTCCGCGACCTGTTCGCGGCCCCCGTCGAGACCCCGATCCGGATCTACTAACACCGGCTCGAAACGGGGCCCCGCAGATTCTGCGGGGCCCCGCCCCGTGCCCCGCCGCGAAGCTGGGTAACATGGTGCACGCGCTTCCGCGCTTCCTCTGTGGACCTGATTGCACTCATCCTCGTCGGATATCTCCTCGGTAGCACCGCATGGGGCTACTGGCTGCCGCTGTGGACGAAGCACATCGACATCCGCAAGCACGGCAGCGGCAACATGGGGGCGGCGAACGTCGCCCGGGTCGCGGGTCGCAGGCTCGGGTTCACCGTCGCGTTGTGCGACATCGCCAAGGGCGCGGTGGCGGCGGGAATCGGTCTCGCCGTCGGCGGTTCGCTGGGGGCGGTGGCCGCCGGTGCGGCCGCGATGGTGGGGCACTACCGCCCGATCTTCCTGAAGTTCGCGGTGGGCGGTAAGGCCGTTGCAACCGGGATGGGCGTCACGATCGTGGTCGCCCCGATCGCGGCCCTGGTCGCCGTGGTGGTGTGGGTCGGCCTGCTGGTCGGCACCCGGTATTCGAGCGTCGCCTCACTGGCCGGTTGCGTCGTGATCCCGGTGACCGCCTACCTCACCGGAGCGAGCCTTCCGACCATGATCTTTCTGGTCGCAAGCGCACTGGTGGTGGTGTTTCTGCACCGCAAGAACATCGGCCGGCTGCTGCACGGCACGGAGAATCAGTTCACCTTCTCGCGCCGGCCGAGACTGCGGCGCGCCCCGGAGGCCTGACGGCTCAGCGCGGGTCGGGCAGGCCGTAGGCGCGGTGCAGCAGCTCGACCGGGTGGACGCTGGGAATGTCGGTGGCCTTGGAGATCTGCCATCGGCACGTCTCGGAGTCGCATGCCGACACGTCGGGGTCTTGGGCGACGATGTCGGCGAACAGCGGCGCCCCCACCTGCATCGCGATGTCGTACTTCTCCACCTTCAAGCCGTAGGTACCCGCGATCCCGCAGCAGACATGGTCGACCTCGATCACGTCCAGCTCGGGGATCAGCCCCAGCAGGTCGAGTGCGGGCTTCCCGAATCCGTGGCCGCGGCCCTGACAGGGCTGGTGGTAGGGCACCTTGAGCGGCAGCGGGGCGAAGTCGGTGCGAAGCTCGCCGCGGTCGTGCAGATCGAGCAGGAACTCGCAGATGTCGAAGGTGTGCTCTCCGACCAGCTTCAGGTCGGGGTCATCGACTCCCAGCATCTCGCGGCCCTCGCGCTTGAGCATCAGGCCGCAGCTGGTGGAGGTGGCCACGATGGTGGCGCCCTTGCGGGCGTGCGGCGCGAGTCGCGAGACCAGCGCGCGCAGGTATTTACGGGCCGGCTCGAAGTTGCCGTTGGATTGCAGCGGCAGGCCGCAACAGCCCTGCGGCGGGACGACCACCCGGTAGCCGTTGTGCTCGAGCACCGCAACCGTCATCTTGGCCAGCCACGGCTCATTGCTGTTGGCCGAACAGCCGTGGAAGTACACCACCGTGCCCTTCGTGTTTGCCGGCCGCGGGTGCTTGCGGGCCCACGACTGGAACGTGCGCATGCTGAACTGCGGCAGTGGTGCGTTGCGGTGGATGCGCAGCGTCTTTTCCAGCGCGACCCGAAACGGGGCGATCTCGAGCGAGAGGTTGGCAAGCGGCGCGATCGGCCGCGACAGCGCCGCCAGCACCGTCGGCCGGGCGATCACCTGGTCGCGTAGGGGCATCCCGTGCGCGGCCTTCATCTCGGCTCGAGCCTGGGCGTTGATCTCGGCGATATGGACGTCCTGCGGGCACACCTGGGTGCAGATGCCACACCCCGAGCAGTAGTCGAGTGAGGCGTCGACGGTCTCGCCGCTCGTCCGGAACCGCTCGCTCTGTGGCCCCGCGTACTTGGGGCCGGGGAAGAGCGGCGTGACCGCAGCGACCGGGCAGAACGTCTCGCACACGGTGCATTTCACGCACCCGTCGAGTGATTCCCGGATGTCAAGCATCCCCGCCACCCTGTGAGAGTACCGCGTCGGCCGCCGCCAGGCCGGTCGCGAGCGCGAGTCCGTTGCCCGAGAGCTCCCGCCACGGCGCCGCGCCCGCCAGAATCCCGCCCGCGGCGTACAGGTTGGGGTAGGCGATGGTGCCGTCGATCGCCACCGGCCGCATGCTGCCGTCGACAGCGACGCCGGTGCGATCGATCGGATTCTCGGCGTGGGCGTCGGCCACGAACGGGGCCTCCTTCGGCACTCCGCTCAACTCCAGCCCAAAGACGGTCTCACGCGGCCCGTCGCGGTCGAGCTCGATGCCTCCGACCGCCAGCCCCCCGGTCGCGAGTACCACCGCGTCGGCCGCGAAGGTGCGGTTTCGCCCGGCGACGGCAGCCACCACTCCGGCGATCCGATCGCCGTCGGTCTCGGCGCCCTTGACCGTTGCGCCGATGATCATCCGACCGCCGGCCAGTCGTAGCTCGCCGGTCAACGCGCGGTACAACCTGATCCCGGGCACCGACGGCGGGATGGTCGGCACCTCGAACACCTCCGTGCCGAGCGCGTCTGAGATCTCGGCGTACACCTCGGGATGGTGGTTTGCTCCCAGCACCGCCGGCAATCCGACCCGCGCCCCGTCGGCCACTCCCACCGCGCTGCGCAGCGCCGCAATCAGCGCGGCCCGCGGCTCCGGCTCGTCGAGCGAGCGCGCCATTCCCAGCGGTGAGATGTCGGGCTCGCTGCCGGCCGGCATCTCGATGCTGACCGCACGCGCTTCGATCTCGGCCTTGGCGATGTTGGCGGCAACCAGCTGGGGGACAAAATCCTTGACCGACGGGAACCCGGCGAACACCACCGGCCCGCCCGAGCCGAGATCGCCGGCGGCGATCGAGGCCTGCGCCGCGGCGGTCGGGCGGAGCGCCCCCACGGCGGTTGCCAGCAGCAGGTTTCGGCTCGCGTCTCCGCGGATATCGAGTGCGGGCAGCCGCCCGCGCAGCCATTCGAGCGCGCCCACCACCCGTTCGGGGCCGAGCGCGCGGTAGGGGTGAAACAGCGGAAGCTCGTCGAAGGCCTCCAGCGGTTTATCGACCCGCTCGTTCGCGTAGCCGAGCACATCCAGGGCGGCGCCACCAAGCTGGAGCGAACCGGCGCCGGTCGCGATCACCGTCACCCTGCCCCCGGCGTCGGCGATCCGAAGCGCGGCCACCAGGCCGGCGAGGCCGGCACCGATCACAATCGTCCGGCTCATCGCGGCAGGTGCCTGACGTCCAGGAGGCCGTCGGTGAGCCACTCGTCCAGCCGTGCCTGGCGCGCCTGGCGGCCCGCGAGCAGCGGCCAAACGCCCTTCCACCGCTCCTCCACGAACGACTCGATCGCGCGGTTGGCGGTGCTGGCATCCATGCGGTCGGCCGCGACCAGCGCAGCCGCGGCCCGGGGGATGCAGAACCCTCCCTGGCACGGTCCCATTCCCAGCCTCAACGTGCGTCTGAGGTCGTCCAGATTGTTCGTGGGGCGGTTGGCCTGGGCCTCCAGCAGCATGCCGCGGGTGACGAGCTCACACTCGCAGATCGCCTGCTGGGAATGGAGATTCTCCTCCCGCCGCGCGAGCCGGTCTGAGACGTGCAGCGTCTGGCGATCCTCCGATCCCGGCAGTGCCGCCTCGGCCGTCGTGCATGGGCTGGTATTCCCCAGCCGCTCGGCCACCGCGTCGACCGTCTTTTCGGCCATCAGCCGGGCGGTGGTGAGCTTGCCGCCGGTGATCGTGAGGAAGCCCTCGACGCTGTCGTGGTCGCGGTGGTCGATCAGCGCGAAGTTGCGGGTGATATCACGCGTATCCTCATTGGCCGTCGCCTTGGGGCTGTACAGCGGTCGCACCCCCGCCCACACCCGCAGCGCGCGGGCGTCGGCCAGGTGGGGCACCATCTCGGCACCGTCGGCGATCATCTGCGGGATCTCCGCCGCCGGGATGCTGGTGTCATCGGGATCCTCGACCGGGCTATCGGTCGTGCCGAGCACCGAGACCGTCCGGATCGGGACCAGGATGTCGGAGTCGCTCGGCATCCGGCAGCGATTGATCACCGCCTGCACCAGCCGGTGATTCATCGCAATCATGATTCCGCGGCCGCCGGAGACGTGCACCTCGCAGCCGGCCATCGCAGCAAGCTTGCCGGCCCAGGCGCCGCTGGCGCTGATGGTCATCTCGGCCCGGATCTCGGTCTCCTCGCCGGTACGGGTGTCACGCACCTTGGCGCCGATCACGCGGTCGCTCTCGACGATCAGATCCTCGACCTCGTGATAGGTCAGCACCGAGCCGCCGCGGCGCTCCACGTCGTGTGCGCAGCCCCACACCATTCGCCATCCGTCGATGGTGGCGTCGGGCACGGTGAACGCGCGCTGGGTGCCGGGATGCAGCAGCGGCTCACGCCGCAGCGCCTCGGCCACCGAAATCTCCTCGACCGGGATGCCCGCGGTGTGGCAGCCCTCGACGAACTCGTCGCAGTAGGCCTCGTCGTCGCCGGGCGGTGAGACGAACAGTCCACCCGTATCCTCGACCGAGTTGCCCGCGATGTGGCCGAGAATCACCCGCTCGTCCATGCACTCCTTGGCCGAGATCGGATCCTTGACCACGTACCGGCCACCCGAGTGCAGCAACCCATGGAAGCGGCCGGTCGTGCCCTCCGCAAGATCCTTGCGCTCCACGAGCACGACATCCATGCCGCGCAGCGCGGCATCGCGCGCAACCGCCGTGCCTGTGGCCCCACCGCCGATGACCAGCACCTGCGTCTCGATCATGTCAGGCACCGTATCAAGGGGAGCCGGGAAATACCGGCTCCCCTCGATACATCGTTGCTACTTCTCGTCTTCTTGTCCCTCGGCGAAGTCACCGGTGCGGTGGTCATGCTCGTGCTCCTGACCTTCGGCGAAATCACCGACCTTCTTGTTCTTGGGATCCTTGGGATCCTTTTCCTGTCCCTCAGCGAAGCTGCCCTTCTCGGGGTCGTGCTTTTTCTCTTGACCCTTTGCGAAGTCGCCCCTGTTTCGCTCGAACTCGTTATTGGTCTCGGATTCAGGTGTATCAGCCACCGGCATCCTCCCCGTCGACCCAATCGAACGTCCGGGTGACCGCCTTCTTCCACTGCGCGTACTCACGGTCGCGGCGAGCCCCGTCCATCGACGGAGTCCACTCGTGGTCCTTGCCCCAGTTCGCGCGGAGATCCTCGATCTCCGCCCAGAACCCGACGGCCAGACCCGCGGCATACGCGGCTCCCAGCGCGGTGGTCTCGGCGACCACCGGGCGGATCACAGGAACGTTCAGGATGTCTGCCTGGAACTGCATCAGCAGATCGTCTTGCACCATGCCACCGTCGACCTTGAGCGACGTCAGATCCACTCCGGAGTCGGCGTTCATGGCGTCCACGACCTCTTTGGTCTGGAACGCCGTTGCCTCGAGCACCGCTCGAGCCAGGTGGCCCTTGTTCACGTATCGCGTCAGACCCACGATCGCACCGCGGGCGTCGCCCTTCCAGTACGGGGCAAACAGGCCCGAGAACGCCGGCACGAAGTACGCCCCGCCGTTGTCGTCGACCGTCTTTGCCAGCGCCTCGATATCCGGGGCGCTTTGGATGATCCCGAGGTTGTCGCGGAACCACTGCACCAGCGAGCCGGTGACGGCGATGGCGCCCTCGAGACAGTAGACCGCGTCCTGATCGCCGATCTTGTAGCCGACGGTGGTGAGCAGCCCGTTCTTGGACTGGACCGCTTCCGTGCCGGTGTTCAGCAGCAGGAAGTTACCGGTGCCGTAGGTGTTCTTGGCCTCGCCCACCGAGAAGCAGGTCTGTCCGAAGACGGCCGCCTGCTGGTCGCCGAGGATGCCTGCGACCGGAATGCCCTCGAGCGATCCGACCGCGTTTCCATAGACCATGCTGGAGGACTTGATCTCCGGCAGCATCGCCCGTGGCACGCCCATGATCCCAAGGATCTCGTCGTCCCAGTCGAGCGTCTCGAGGTCCATCAGCATCGTGCGCGACGCGTTGGTGGGGTCGGTCACGTGCACCCCGCCGTTGACGCCGCCGGTCAGGTTCCAGACCACCCACGAGTCCATGTTCCCGAACACGACCTGGCCACTCTCGGCCTTGGCGCGCAGGCCCTCGTTGTTGTCCAAGAGCCACTTGATCTTGGGACCCGAGAAGTAGGTTGCCAGTGGCAGTCCGACCTTCTGGCGGAACCGGTCCTGGCCACCGTCTTTGGCCAGCTCGTCACAGATGCGGTCGGTGCGGGTGTCCTGCCACACGATCGCGTTTGCCACCGCTTTGCCGGTGGTCTTGTCCCACAGCACGGTCGTCTCGCGTTGGTTGGTGATGCCCACCGCCGCGAGATCTGAGGCCGACAGGTTGCCGTCCTTGAGCGCGAGGTCGATGACCTCCTGGGTGCGCTCCCAGATCTCGGCTGCGGAGTGCTCGACCCATCCTGCCTGCGGGAAGATCTGCTCGTGTTCCTTCTGGCCGACCGAGACGACGCGTCCCGAGTGATCGAACACCATGCAGCGGGTGCTGGTCGTCCCCTGGTCGATCGCAGCAACGTATTTGCTCATCCGTTCCCCCCTCGTTTAGATAGGAAATATCCAGTGGTGGAACATCCCGCCGAGCAGCCCGCCGATCAGTGGACCCACAACGGGAATCCAAGCGTAACTCCAGTCAGAGCTGCCCTTACCTGGAATTGGCAGGATTGCATGCATGATCCGCGGGCCAAGGTCGCGCGCGGGGTTGATTGCATACCCCGTCGGGCCACCGAGGCTCATACCGATACCAACCACCAGGAACGCGACAAACAGGACACCCACGCCACTCTTGGCGATGCCTACGTTGCCGAGCAGCGCGAAGATGCCGAACACCAGCACGAAGGTGCCGATGATCTCGGTGATCAGGTTGGCAACAGGGTTTCGGATCGCGGGGCCGGTCGAGAACACCGCCAGCTTCAGTCCCGAATCCTCCGTGTCCTTCCAGTGCACCAGATAGGCCAGGTACACCAGTGTGGCGCCGATGAACGCGCCGACGAACTGTCCCGCGATATAGATCGGGACTTTCTTGCCGAACTCCGAGTCGAAGCCGCCGTTGGCCCAGACGCCGAGCGTCACAGCCGGGTTGAGCTGGCCGCCGCCGTAGTCGGCGACCGAACCGGCGCCCACCATGACCGCGAAGCCCCAACCGAACGTGATGACGACCCATCCTGCGTTCTCGGCCTTTGACTTGGCCAGAAGAACGCCGGCGACGACGCCGCAGCCGAGTAGCACCAGCAGGGCGGTGCCGATAAGTTCGGGCAAAAAGACAGAACCGCTATTGAGCTCCACTGCCGCCTCCCATCGTTGGGTGTTCGGACTGACAGCAGCGCCAGCCCTATCATTGAACAACGTTCGACATCGTCGAACACTCTCTACCGGGCCAGCCTATCCAACGATGCTTGCCCCGTCAACTCGTCCGTCAAACACTGTCCACCTGCAGGGATTTCTTCGATCCCCGGTGGCGGCCCGTCGATGTGGGGCAAACAGGCGCTGTATGGTAGGAGCGTGCCTTTGACGCCCCCGAGTCGAACCTGCACGCGATCCGCATGATGGGGCGCTCGGAGCGGACGCTGACCGTGATCACGACGGCCAGGATCATCGCGGTGCCGGTGATCATGGCGCTCGTGTTGGCCGACCGCGGGCGCGGAACCGATCTGGTTGCCGCCGCATTGTTCGCGGTGGCAGCGGTGACCGACTTCGTCGACGGCTATCTGGCCCGCCGGTGGCGGCTGGCGACCACGCTGGGGTCGTTTCTCGATACCACCGCCGACAAGCTGCTGGCCTCCGGCGTGTTGGTGGCGCTGGTGGGGGTCGGCCACGCCTCGGCGTGGATCGCGACCATCATCATCGGCCGCGAGCTTCTGATCATGGGACTGCGCGGGGTGGTCGCCGCCGACGGCGCGGTGATGTCGCCTTCGATCTGGGGCAAGCTCAAGACCAACGTGCAGTTCGTCGCGATCCTGCTCGCGATCGTCTACCCGGACATTTCGCTGGGGCCGTGGCTGATCAGTGACTGGGTGATGGTGGCCGCGGCCCTGATCACCGTCGCCTCGGCGGTCGAGTACCTGGTGCGGTACTGGTCGGTGCTGACCGACGGTGGCGAAGGGGCCGAGACGTGAGCCGGGTACTGGTAACCGGCGGGTCGGGATTCGTCGGCGGGGCGATCGTCGGCCAGCTGCTCGACGCCGGACGCGACCTGCGCCTGATGACCCGAAACCCCTCGGCGCTCGAGGCGTTTGCCGCACGCGGGGCAGAGCTCGTGCCCGGCGACCTGCTCGATCCCGCATCGCTCGAGCAGGCCGCCCGAGGCTGCCAGGTCGTCTATCACGCCGCGGGCGTCAACTCGATGTGCGCACGCGACCCGGAGCCGATGTTTCGCGCCAATGTGACCGGTACCGAGAACGTGGTGCGTGCCGCCCACGCCGCCGGGGTTTCGCGGATCGTCTACACCTCGTCGGCGGCGACCATCGGCGAGCAGCCCGGCGTGGTTGCGACCGAGCGGTCACCCCACCGCGGCTCGTTTCTCTCCAACTACGAGCGGTCGAAGTACGAGGCCGAGGTGGCGGCATTTCGCGAGTCTCGAGCGCTTGGCATCGAGCTGATCTCGGTCAACCCCAGCTCGGTGCAGGGGCCGGGGCGCACCAAGGGCACCGCTCGCCTGATCCTCGACTACGTCAACGGCAGGCTGCACACGCTGGTGCGCTCGCGGTTCACGCTGGTCGACGTCGATGACTGCGCGCGCGGTCATCTGCTCGCAGAGGAACGTGGCGTCCCCGGCGAGCGCTACCTGCTCGCGGGCGCGTGCGTGTCCACCGACGAGGCGCTGGCCACGGTGGCGCGGATCGCCGAGATCGAGCATCGCACGATCAACCTGCCTCCGGTGGCGGCGATGGTGGCGGCGGGAGCGGTCGAGTCGCTCGCGCGCGTGCGCGGGAAGAAACCGAGGCTGTGTCGCGAGATGGCCGCAACCCTCCTGCATGGGCATGCCTACGACGGCTCGCGGGCCGAGCGCGAGCTGGGGCTGACCTACATCAGCTTCGACGACATGGTGCGAAAAACCCTCGCCTGGTACGAGCAGCAGGGCATGATCAAGTGAATAACGGTGCCAGGCACCGTTATTCACCGCGGTTTGGTAGGCTCGCGGCGTGGGGTTGAATCGGTTGGCGCTTCGTACTGCGGTCGTGGGGGTCGCTGCGGCGGCGTTGACGATCGCGCCCGCGACGGCCGGGGCCGGTGCCTCGCCCACCGCAACGCTTCGCTCCACGTTGCGGCCGCTGATCGTCCAGTCGCTGCATCAAAACGCCGTGCCCGGTGCGGTGGTACTGGTGCAAACGCCGACCGCGCGGTACCTCGAGGCATTCGGGACGCGAGTCGCCGGTAAGCGGGTGCCGATGCGCGTGGGCGATGAGTTCCGGGCCGGCTCGAATACCAAGACGATGACCGGAACGGCCATTTTGCAGCTCGTCCAGCGGGGACGGCTGCGACTGGGCGACCCCGTGTCGAAGTACCTCTCGGGTGTCCCCAACGGGCGCCACATCACGATCGCCGACCTGATGGAGATGCGCAGCGGCATCGACACCTACAGCAATCTGCTGTGGGTCAACCGCAAGCTGGATCGACATCCGACGACGGTGTGGGATCCCGCTCGGCTTGTCCGGGTCGGGCTCGCGCTCCCGCCCGTGGGGCCGCCGGTGTCCACGTTCTTCTACTCCAACACCAACACCCTGATGCTCGGCCTGATCGTTCAAAAGCTCACCCACCACTCGTTGCGCTGGGTGTTCGAGCATCGGATCTTCGCGCCGTTGCACCTGCATCACACCGAGCTGCCACCACTGCGCTCCAACAGGATCCCCGGGCCGCATCCGCAGGGGTATCTGTTTGGCACGAATGTCTCGACTCTCGAGGATCCCGCCCTGCCGCCGGCCGAGCAGAAGCTGGCCGTCGCGGGCAAGCTCCTGCCCAATGACGTCACCAACGAGAACCCGTCGTGGGCGTGGTCGGCCGGATCGGTGATCTCCACGGCGAGCGATCTCGGCGTGTATGTCAAGAAGTTGGTCGGGGGCGGGCTGATCGGACCCCGGCTACAGAACGTGCGCCTCCAGAGCATCCGATCCACCGATCCCAATGGCGCGCCGACCGCCGCCCAGTACGGGCTTGCGATCGCGAAGTTCGGGCCGATGATCGGCCACGACGGATCGATCCCCGGCTACCAGTCGTTCATGGGCTATGACCCCGATCGCAAGATCACGGTGATCGTGCTGTGCAATCTTCAGACGGCGCCGGACGGGACGTCTCCCGCCAACGACATCACGATGAAGATCATCAGCGCCCTCTACTAGCGCGCGCTACCCGTCGTTGGCGTTGTTCTGCTCGTCGATCGACGCGTTGGGCGACGATGGGTCGCAGCTGACGATTGCCTGACCGAGATGCTGCTTGACGTCGCCGGGTGTGACATCGGCCGACCAGTGGAAGGTCGCGCCCGCTTTGACCGACGTGAAGCGGGGGTCGTCGATGGTCGCGCCGAGGTTTTGGAGGTTGCCGTGCGCGAACCGGAAGGTGGGGGTCACGATCACCACCTGGCTGGAGCTGCTGGGGTTGTGCACGGTTCCCGTCATGATCACGCGCCCGCCCGACCAGTGGCACGACACGGACGACAGCTCGGGTGCCTTCTGGCCGTCGAACTTGGACACCAGAAACGATGCGACCGCGATCAGGGCGAGCACCGTCACACCGACGATGCTCACCGTGATCCAGGCCGTCTTGTTCATCGACTCAGGCTAGCGCCGAAATGTGCCAACTCTGCACCAACCCAGCCCCATGAATAAATGGTGCCAGGCACCATTTATTCAGTCGGTTGTGCGGCGCTTGTAGAGGTTGGTTGCCAGTGGGGCGAAGATGGCGAGCAGTACTGCGCACCACAGGAGCGATGCCACCACGGGATGCTGCATCGGCCAGGCGTCGATATTCGCCGAGGGGTTGGGGTTGTGGAACAGCTGGCGGGCGGCGGCGGTGACCGCGCTCACAGGATTCCAGTTGGCGATCGTCTGCAGGATCGCAGGCATGTGGGCAGTCGGCACCAGCGCATTGGAGACAAACGCCATCGGAAACAGGATCATGAGTCCAATCCCCTGCGCCGACTCGGGGCTCTTGCTGACGATGCCAACGCAGGCACACGCCCACGAAAGCGCGTAGGCGAAGAGCAGGAAGAGGCCGAATCCTCCCAGCGTGGAGAGGATGCCGCCATCCGGGCTCCAACCGACCGCGAGTCCGGTCAGCGCCACGATCACGGTGCAGATGGTGGCGGTCATGAGGTCGGCCAGGGATCGGCCCACCAGCACGGCGGGACGCCACATCGGCAGTGTGCGGAAGCGGTCGATCACGCCGGTGTTGAGGTCGGTACTGAGCCCGACCGCCGTTCCCATGGCCGATGTCGTCAGGTTGAGCGCGAGCAGGCCGGCGACGGCGAAGTCGGCGTAGCTGGCGCCGCCGGGGAGGGCCACGCCGGAGCCGAACACGTACACGAACAGCACGGTGAACAGCACCGGCTGGACGGTCACGTCGGAGAGCTGGAGCGGCTCGCGGGCGATGTGCACCAGGTTTCGGCCGGTGAGCACGATCAGGTCACGGATCCGTCCGGCGAGCTCGGCGCCGCGGGAGCGGGCTCCGGCTCGCGGCAGCCGGGGTTGGGTTGCGGTGATGCTCATACTGCTACTGCCTCCAGGTCGGCAATCGAGGATTCGGAGTCGGGCGCCTCGGCGGCGTGGCCGGTGAGCGCGAAGAACACGTCGTCGAGCGAGGGTTGGTGGACGTCGACGCTGTCGGTGCTGATGCCGGCCGCGTCGAGGCGCCGCACAACGTTGGTGGCGAGGCCCGATCCGACGTTCACGGGCGCGCGCAGGCGGCGGCCGTCGCGGCTGACGTTCACCTCGCCGGTGACCAGCGGGGCGAGGGCCGCCGCGGCGGCGGGATCGGGCTCGGTGAGGGTGACGTCGAGCCGGGCGCCGCCAACCTGTGCCTTGAGCTGGGTGGCGGTGCCGGTGGCGATCGCACGCCCGTGGTCGACGACCACGATCTCGTCGGCGAGCTCGTCGGCCTCGTCCAGGTACTGGGTGGTGAGGAGCACGGTCGCTCCGTCGTCGACCAGCTCGCGGATCACTCCCCACATCCGCACCCGGCTGGTGGGATCGAGGCCGGTGGTCGGCTCGTCGAGGAACACCACCGGCGGCCGGGTCATGAGGCCGGCGGCCAGGTCGAGCCGGCGTCGCATGCCGCCCGAGTATCCGCGCAGCTCACGGTCGGCGGCGTCGGTCAGGTCGAACCGGGCGAGCAGCTCGATCGCGCGCTCGCGGGCCGCGGATCGGCGCAGGCCTCCGAGGCGCCCCACCATCACCAGATTCTGGCGTCCGCTGAGGACTCCGTCGAGGGTCGCGTCCTGCGCGGTGACACCGATGTGGCGCTGAACCGATCGAGCGTCGCCAACCACGTCGAAGCCGGCCACGCGAGCCGTGCCGCTGTCGGGGGCCGCGAGCGTGGTGAGGATGCGTACCGCCGTCGATTTTCCGGCGCCGTTGGGGCCGAGCACGCCCAGGATCGCTCCTTGTGGCACCACCAGGTCGAGTCGATCGAGTGCGAGCGTCTGGCCGTACCGCTTGGTGAGCGCGTGGGCTTCGATCATCGGAATGTCTGCCATCGGATCTCCTTACCGGTCGGCTAGTAAACTATGGTCAGCCTAGTCGCTAACTTGCCGGTCGTCAAGTAAGCTTTGGGTGTGACACAATCCCAACCGCCAGTGAGCCGCGTCCAACGCCAATCGACCGAGCCGGCCGGTGACAAGCCGCCACCGCGGCGTACTCGCCCCCGGGGAGAGATGCGCGAGCGGATCCTGGACGTGTCGCTCGAGCTGTTCAACGAGCAGGGCTACGACAAGACCTCGCTGCGGGAGATCGCCGAGCGGCTGGGGGTCACCAAGGCCGCGCTCTACTACCACTTCGAGCGCAAGCAGGACATCCTGCTCGAGCTGCACCTGCGGCTCCACGCGCTCGGCCGTGGCATCCTCGAGCAGCTGGGGGAGGATGCCACCGAGGTGGAGCTGTGGCCGCAGCTACTCGATCGGTTCATCGATGAGGTGCTTGCCAACCGCGATCTGTTTCTGCTTCACCAGCGAAACCAAAACGCGTTTCATGAGCTCATCGACGACCCCCGCCACCAGGCCGAGAACGAGGATATCGAGGAGCAATTCCGTCGGGTTCTCGCCAACCCGGCCATCCCGCTCGAGCAGCGGGTGCGTATGGCCTGCGCCGTCGGTGCGATCTTCAGCGGACTGATGGGAGCCGGCACGGGCGGGATGTTCGGCGACGATGTCTCGACCGACCAGGTCGCGGGTTACGTGCGCACCGCCGTGCACGATCTGTTTCGCCCCCCGGCGAGCTGATGCTGGTCGTCGAGTGTGACGGTAGGCGCGTGAATAACAGTGCCTGGCACCGTTATTCACCACCGAGATCCGCGTCAGCTGATTCCGGGCTCATAGATCGACGGCATCTCGTGAGGCTAGCGAACGAGAACTAGCGATTTAGCAGCTGCACCAAGTCTTCAGCGCCGCCGTACCTCGTGTCAAGCGGCGGAAGGTCGCAGCAAGTGCCGTTTCGCAGGGCGCTTG
>CAVPTL010000018.1:0-231832 GCA_963708725.1 uncultured Actinomycetes bacterium
TCCGCGGGTAGGACTCGAACCTACAACCCTCCGGTTAACAGCCGGATGCTCTGCCATTGAGCTACCGCGGATCGGGGGTGCAAGTTTATCAGTCGATCAGATAACGCAGTTCGCTGGTCTCACCCTTGTCGGCGAGCCGGCGAAGCGTGCGGGTCTCGATCTGACGCACCCGCTCACGGGTCACACCGAAGCGGCGTCCCACCTCTTCGAGCGTGTGCGAGCTATTGCCGTTGAGGCCGTAGCGAAGCTCGAGAATCGTCCGCTCCCGATACGGCAGGCCGGCTACGAGTTCGCTGACAGTGGTGTGCCGCTGGCGCGTCGCCATCTCACCGTCGGGGGCGCGCAGCCGCTCATCCTCGATCAGCTCACCAAGCTCGGTGCTGTCCTCGCCGACGGGCACGGCCAGCGAGACCGGCTCCTGCGAGACGCGCCGCAGCTCGGCGACCTTCTCGACCTTGACGCCGAGTTCGGCGGCGAGCTCCTCATCGGTGGGAGCGCGTCCGTGCTTCTGGGTCAGCTGGCGGTCGTAGCGGGCCATTCGATTGATCGTGTCGACGACCTGAGCGGGCACGCGAATCGTGCGCGCATGGTCGGCCAGGCCGCGGGTGACGCTTTGCCGAATCCACCACGTTGCGTAGGTCGAAAAGCGGTGCCCGAGGCGCCAGTCGTAGCGCTCGACGGCCTTCATCAGGCCGACGTTGCCCTCCTGGATCAGGTCGAGAAACGGCAGACCGCGTCCGGAGTAGCGACGGGCGATTGATACCACGAGCCGCAGGTTGGACTCGATCAGCCGTCGGCGGGCGGCCTGGTCGCCGCGTTCGTACGCTTTGGCCAGGTACACCTCCTCGGCCGCCGTCAGCAGCGGGACCCGCGAGATCTCGCGCAGGTACATGCCGACGGTATCCTCGGTGAGGCCGGCGGTCTTTGTGGGGGACTCGACTTCGACTTCCACTTCGACTTCGAGGTCGGTCGGGGAATCGAACTGCGCCGCCTCCCCGCTGGGTTCCGGAGCGAACTCTGACACGAAAGTTGGGCCTACTACTGGTCGGGCGCTTGCGCGCGGACGGACTCGAGCCTCTCGCGATACGAGAGACGCAGCCGTTGCAGCTCTTGGAGCTGCGCCTGCTGACTCAAGGCCATGTCGGCGTTTTCTCCCAGCTCCTTTAGCTCCGCCTCCACCGCGTGCAGGCGCAACTTCCACGACAACTCCTCCAAGACTCTCGGCGACGCCTGTTCCCGGGCCGCCAAGGCGCCCAATTCCGCGATCAGCGGTGCCCACCTGTGCGCCTCCTCAGGCGTTGATCGACCCGCCACGTCCCGGCGGATATACGTCGCGACCTCCCCGAGCGACGTGTCGCCCCAGTGTGCCACATCCAGCTCGTCAAGGGCCGCACCAGCCTGGTCGGGAAGCGCGAGGCACATACCCAGAAAGAGCCGGGCGTCGTTCTCCCAGGGAAGCCGCCGGATCCGCTTGTTGGTGGTCGCGGTGACCGGACCGTTGGTCGCCGTGAGCGCGCGGGCGAGGTCGGGTTCCAGGCTGAGCCGATCGGTCACGACCCGCGCCACGTCGTCGCGCTCCACGCTTGCCGGTGCGGCGTGCAGCACCTTCTTGACGTCGCCATACATCTTGTCGCGGCTCGCTTTTTGTGTGAGCAGGCGGTTTACGCGGAAGGTCAGGTAGCCAACAGCTTCTCCGGTGGCCCGCCGAAAGCCGTCGGGGTCGGCGAGCGCCACGTCAGCCGGGTCGCGGCCGGCCGGCAGCGACACCACCCGCACCACGATCTCCTGGGCAAGCGCGAGCTCGATCCCGCGGATCGAAGCCTCCTGCCCGGCAGCGTCGGCGTCAAACGCCAAAAGCAGCGTCGAGCACACGCGCTTCAGCTCGTTCACCTGTTGCGCTGTAAGCGCCGTCCCCATCGAGGCCACCACGTTTTCGATGCCAACCTGGTGGAGCGCGAGCACGTCGGTGTAGCCCTCGACCACGATCGCCTCCCCCGCCCTGGCGATCGATGCCCGCGCCTTATCGAGCCCGTACACGATGTCGCTCTTTCGAAACGCCGGCCCGTCGGGAGAGTTTTTGTACTTCGGGGGCTCGCCACCGGGCATCTGACGCCCGCCAAACCCGCGCACGCGCCCCTGCGGGTCGGCCAGCGGGAACATCACCCTGGCGCGTAGCCGGTCGACAGGGCCGCGGCGTCCCCGCACCGAGAGGCCGGCACGATCGAGCTCGGCGGCGGTAAATCCCTTTCCAAGCGCCGCGACGCACAGCCGGTCCCACGCTCCGGGCGCATAGCCAACCCGAAATGTCTTGGCGGTCTCGTCTGTGAGACCGCGCTCGTGCAGGTAGGCACGTGCGGGCTCGGCTTCCTTCGTGCCCCACAGAAACTTCGAGTAGAACGTCGCGGAGTCTTCGAGCAGCCGCAGCAGCCGATCGCGTTGCTCGCGGGACTTTCGCGCCTCGGGGGTGCTGTCCTCGTACTCGAGCTTCACGCCATAGCGATCAGCCAGCCATTCGACCGAGGCGACGAAATCGAGGCCCTCGGTCTCCTGAACGAACCCGATATGGTCGCCGCCCTTTTGGCAGCCGAAGCAGTGGTAGACCTTCTTTACCGGATCGACCGAGAACGAGGCTGTCCGTTCCTCGTGGAACGGGCAGCGACCGACAAACCGCCCGCCCGAGCGGCGCAGCACCGTCTTGCCCGATACGAGATCGACCATGTCGACCGCGACTCGGACATCCTCCACGCTCGCATCCTTGATCCGTGTCACGCAAGCTCCGTATAGGCGCGCAGGGCATACCGATCGGTCATCCCTGATACCCAATCGGTGACCGCGACCGGGTCGGGATTCACCGCGATGTGGTGATCGAACAGCGCGGTGACCATCGCCGCCGCCTCGTGGTTTTCGGTGCGGGCCGTGGGGCCGAGATAGATCTGCTCGAACATGAACTCGCGCAGCTCCAGAAGCGCTTCGGCAAACGGCTGTGACTGCACGATGTCGCCCGCCACCTCGGACACCTCGACCAGGTCGTGAACGAGAGCGTCGATGCGATCCGACGAGGTGGTGCCCATCAGCGCGATCGGGCGCTGTGGAAGCGTCGTGGGGTCGAGGATGCCCGCCCGCACGGCGTCGTCGATGTCGTGGTTGAGGTAGGCGAAGCGGTCGGCAAGCCGCACGATCCTCGCCTCGAGAGTGGCAGGTAGATCCGGGCCGGTGTGATTGAGGATGCCGTCGCGAACCTCGGCGGTCAGGTTGAGGCCCGCGCCGTCGCGCTCCAGCACGTCGACCACGCGCAGCGACTGGAGGTTATGGTGAAACTCCATGCCGTAGGCGCGCAGAGAGCGGTCGAGAGCCTCTTCGCCGGTGTGTCCGAAGGGAGCGTGGCCGAGGTCGTGCCCAAGCGCGACCGCCTCCACCAGATCCTCGTTGAGACGTAGCGCGCGGGCAATTCCTCTCGAGATGCCCGAAACCTCCAGGGTATGGCTCAGCCGGGTGCGAAAGTGATCACCCACAGGTGCGATGAACACCTGGGTCTTGTGCTTGAGCCGGCGAAACGCCTTGGAGTGCACGATCCGGTCGCGATCGCGCTGGAACGGCGTGCGCAGCGAGCAGCTCTCCTCCTCCACCAGGCGGCCCGCTGTCGCATAGGAGCGCACCGCTCTGGTGCTCAGCGAGCGCGCCTCGTTCTCCGCAATACGAGCGGCGAAGCGGTCAGATACCGGGCCGTGGGGATGGCTCATCGCAACGCCCGAGTCTACCGATCACGCGCGTTGACCCCTGGAGAGAACCACAGTTGTTGCTGTTAAATGATGATCGCGATCGACCCGCCGTCGGCGCTCCACGCCGCACCGGTCACATACGCCGACCTTGGCGAGCAGAGAAACGCGATCACAGCGGCGATCTCGGGTGGTTCGGCCATCCGGCCGATCGGGCGCGCGGCGCCGGTGGCCTTCAATACCTCGTCGCGACTGCGATCCGAATCGGCCGCCGTCTGGTCGGCGAGGCCGCCGATGTCGAGCCATGCCGGCGTGAGCGTCGGGCCCGGACACACCGCGTTACAGCGGATGCCGTCGGAGGCGTAGGTGTCGGCGACCAGACGAGACAGCGAGAGCACTGCCGACTTGGTGACGGAGTAGGCCGGCATTCCCGTACTCGGGCGTTTCCCCGACGTCGAGGCGACGTTGACGATCGTGGGCCGCGACGACTGGCGGAGATCCGGAATCGCGGCTCGGATGCAGCGCACGTAGCTCATCACGTTGGTGTCCCACGCCATCTGCCACTCATCGTCGTCGACGGCTTCGAACTGCGAGATGCGCGCCCATCCGACGTTATTGACGAGGATGTCCAACCCGCCGAGAGCCGACGCGGCCCCAGAAACTGCCTCCAGCGCCCCGTCGGCGGTTGCGAGATCGGCCTGCACGCCGACGATCCCATCGATCCCCACGTCGGGGTGCCGGGAGGCCACGGCGACGGCCGCGCCTTCGCTTGCAAGCAGCTTCGCGGTTTCCAATCCAATGCCACCACTGCCGCCGGTGACGAGGGCGCGCATACCGGTGAGTTCGAGGTCCATGTCGGCGCATGCTACTCGGCCGTATGATCCCGGGTCATGATTCGACTGTTGCTCGGCCGCCACGGCGAAACCGACTGGAACCGAGAGGGCCGCTGGCAGGGTCACGCGGAGCGACCGCTGAACGCGGCGGGCCGTATCCAGGCCGCCGCGCTGGGTGAGCGGATCTCGGCCCTTCGACCGATGGCGCTCTACTCGAGCGATCTGCTGCGTGCATGGGAGACCGCCGACGCGGTCGGGGCCGCATGCGCACTCACACCGGTCGCGACTCCCGGGGTGCGAGAGGTGGACGTCGGCGATTGGACCGGGTACACCCGGGCCGAGGTCGAAGAGCGTCATCCAGAGCGGTATCGCGCCTACCTCCACGACGCTGGCACCGGGTATCCCGGTGGTGAGACGTTTGCAACGCTCAAGCGACGATCGGTGGCCGCCATCGATGCCATCTGCGCCGAGCACTCCGACGGAGAGGTGATCGCCGTGATCTGTCACGGCGGCACCATTCGCGCGCTCGCATCCGAGGCGCTCGGACTCTCACGCGCGGGCAGGATCCTCGCGCCCGGGCCGACCAACGGATCGCTCTCACAGATGGGCTGGGCTGCCGGCACGCTGCGGGTGATGTCGTTCAACGACACCGGCCATCTCGACCCGACCGACCTGATCTAGCCCACTCGTCTAAGCTTCTCGCCAGTGGAGGATTACACGTCCAAATACAAGGGCGAGCAGGTCGAGCTGGCGCTATTTGGGGGCGAGTACCAGGACGGTGTCCTGACGGCGTACTGCTACGTCGAGGATGTCGCCCACATCGAGCTCAACGGACACATCCTTGTCCCGCTTCAGAACATCGCCTCGCTTCACTGCACCAGCCGCTGTGACGCCCAGGATGACTGGCCACCTCGCGGCATGTTCCTCGACGAGGAACCGCCGCCGCCGGACCCTGACGACAACTGAACGCCCGTCTGCGCGCATGAAAAAGGGCCGCCCCGAAGGGCGACCCTTTCTCGATCAATCCCGGCAACGACCTACTCTCCCAGGCGCTTGAGCACCAAGTACCATCGGCGCTAAGGGGCTTAACTTCTCTGTTCGGAATGGGAAGAGGTGTTTCCCCCTCGCTATGATCACCGGAAACTTTGGAAGCTGCACGCGGGCACGCGCGCACCCTCAAAACTCCAGAGCGGCTTGCAGTGGTCTCTACATGAAAATCAAGACCTCGGATTATTAGTACGGGTCTGCTGACGCATTGCTGCGCTTACACATCCCGCCTATCAACCTGGTGGTCTGCCAGGATCCTTACTCCCTCAAGGGGATGGGAGAGCTCATCTCACGGTGGGCTTCCCGCTTAGATGCTTTCAGCGGTTATCCCGTCCAGACGTAGCTAGCCAGCGATGCCCTTGGCAGGACAACTGATACACCAGAGGTCTGTTCAACCCGGTCCTCTCGTACTAGGGTCGACTCCGTTCAACTCTCCAACGCGCACAGCAGATAGGGACCGAACTGTCTCACGACGTTCTGAACCCAGCTCGCGTGCCGCTTTAATGGGCGAACAGCCCAACCCTTGGGACCAACTACAGCCCCAGGATGCGACGAGCCGACATCGAGGTGCCAAACCGCTTCGTCGATGTGGACTCTTGGAAGCGATCAGCCTGTTATCCCCGGAGTACCTTTTATCCGTTGAGCGACGGCAATTCCACTCTCTACCGCCGGATCACTAAGACCTACTTTCGTACCTGCTCGACTTGTTGGTCTCGCAGTCAAGCTCCCTTGTGCCTTTACACTCTTCGCACGATTTCCGACCGTGCTGAGGGAACCATTGCGCGCCTCCGTTACATTTTAGGAGGCGACCGCCCCAGTCAAACTGCCCACCTGACACTGTTCCCCGTCCGGATAACGGACCGGGGTTAGAAGCCCAGAACACCAAGGGTGGTATCCCAAGGATGGCTCCACAAAGACTGGCGTCCCTGCTTCAAAGCCTCCCACCTATCCTGGACGAAATGCACCAGACTTCAATATCAAGCTGCAGTAAAGGTTCACGGGGTCTTTCCGTCTTGCTGCGCGTAATCGGCATCTTCACCGATACTACAATTTCACCGAGTCCCTCGTTGAGACAGTGCCCAAGTCGTTACGCCATTCGTGCAGGTCGGAACTTACCCGACAAGGAATTTCGCTACCTTAGGACGGTTATAGTTACCGCCGCCGTTTACTGGGGCTTGGATTCAAAGCTTCGCCCGAAGGCTAACCTCTCCTCGTGACCTTCCAGCACCGGGCAGGCGTCAGCCCCTATACGTCGTCTTGCGACTTTGCAGAGACCTGTGTTTTTGGTAAACAGTCGCTCGGGCCTTTTCACTGCGGCCTCCTCAGGCTTCGGACGCGAAGTCCTACACCTTAACGAGGCGTCCCTTCTCCCGAAGTTACGGGACCATTTTGCCGAGTTCCTTAACGAGGGTTTTCTCGATCACCTTGGTATTCTCTACCCGCCCACCTGTGTCGGTTTTGGTACGGGCACGTGGGAACTTCCTAGGGGCTTTTCTCGGGGGCATGGTTACAGAGACTTCCGACGTTACGTCACGGCATCCTGTCTCAGCCTTAATGACCAGTTTTCGCCTGGCCGGCCTACGCAGTTGCCCCAGCACAACCAACGGCTGGGATCCCTTGTCCTACCCCGTCCTCCCATCGGTCAAACGCTCCCGACGTGGTACGGGAATATCAACCCGTTGTCCATCGCCTACGCCTTTCGGCCTCGGCTTAGGTCCCGACTAACCCTGAGAAGATTAGCTTTACTCAGGAACCCTTGGGCTTTCGGCGGAGGGGTTTCATCACCCCTCTTTCGTTACTCATGCCAGCATTCTCACTCCTCATGCCTCCACGGCTGGGTTACCCCGCCGCTTCAGTCGGCATGAGGACGCTCCCCTACCACTCCGGCTAATGCCGGAATCCGCAGCTTCGGTACATGACTTGAGCCCCGCTACATTATCCGCGCACGAACACTTGACCAGTGAGCTATTACGCACTCTTTCAAGGGTGGCTGCTTCTAAGCCAACCTCCTGGTTGTCTGTGCATCCGCACATCGTTTACCACTTAGTCATGATTTAGGGACCTTAGCTGGCGGTCAGGGCTGTTTCCCTCTCGACTACGAAGCTTATCCCCCGCAGTCTGACTCCCGAGCTATGAAATATTGGTATTCGGAGTTTGCATGATTTCGGTAACCTGGTAGGGCCCCTAGACCAAGCAGTGCTCTACAGCCAATATTGAACGCTCGAGGCTATACCTAAATATATTTCGGGGAGAACCAGATATTTCTGGGTTTGATTAGCCTTTCACTCCGATCCACAGCTCATCCCCGCCGTTTTCAACCGACGTGGGTTCGGTCCTCCACGGGGTCTTACCCCCGCTTCAACCTGGCCATGGATAGATCACCCAGTTTCGGGTCTACCGCCTGCGACTAAAACGCCCTATTCGGACTCGCTTTCGCTTCGGCTCCGTTTCCTTAACCTTGCCACAGACGAGTAACTCGCTGGCCCGTTATGCAAAAAGTACGCCGTCACGGCACAAGGCCGCTCCGACCGCTTGTAGGCACTCGGTTTCAGGTACTATTTCACTCCCCTTCCGGGGTGCTTTTCACCTTTCCCTCACGGTACTAGTTCACTATCGGTCATCTGGAAGTATTTAGCCTTACGGGGTGGTCCCCGCAGATTCCGGCCAGGTTTCCCGTGCCTGGTCGTACTCAGGAACCTATCCAGAGAGGCAACGCGCTTTCGTCTACGGGGCCTTTACCCTCTATGGCGACGGTTTCCACCGTCTTCGACTAGCACGCTACTTTGTAACTCTCCGACCGCACTGAGGCACGATCAAGATAGGTCCTACAACACCGAGATGGAAACGCCCTCAGGCTGTCACGCCAACTCGGTTTAGGCTGATCCCGTTTCGCTCGCCACTACTCAGGGAATCGATTTTTCTTTCTCTTCCTCCGGCTACTAAGATGTTTCAGTTCGCCGGCTTACCTCCAACCGCCCTATGTGTTCAGGCGGTGGTACCCGCGCATTACCACGGGTGGGTTTCCCCATTCGGAAATCCTCGGATCAACGCTTGATCAGCAACTCCCCGAGGCTTATCGCAGCCGTCCACGTCCTTCATCGGCTCCAGATGCCAAGGCATCCACCGTGTGCCCTTGTTCACTTGATTTCTTCAAGTAGAGAACACCACAAACCGCTCTGGAGTTTTCAAGGTGCGCGCGGACAACTGCCCACACGAGAGGAACAATCGAAGCACGGCAGTTGCCGTGCAAGCGATGGTCTCTCAAAACTCAACAGTTTGGACTCCCGCTCGAGGCGAGAGAACGTCAGTGTCGACGTTATTCCAGGCGAGCCGGTCATCTGGACGGCGGAATGCCATCACAGTGAGCGGCGCCCACAGCTCGACGCAAGCGCCGGCTGTATTCCCTAGAAAGGAGGTGATCCAGCCGCAGCTTCCGCTACGGCTACCTTGTTACGACTTCACCCCAATCACCGACTCCACCTTCGGCCGCTGCCTCCCTTGCGGGTTGGCGCACGGACTTCGGGCGTTTCCGGCTTTCGTGGTGTGACGGGCGGTGTGTACAAGACCCGGGAACGTATTCACCGCGGCGTTGCTGATCCGCGATTACTAGCAACTCCGACTTCATGAAGGCGAGTTTCAGCCTTCAATCCGAACTGGGACCGGCTTTTTGGGATTCGCTCCACCTCGCGGTTTTGCAGCCCTTTGTACCGGCCATTGTAGCACGCTTGTAGCCCTGGACATAAGGGGCATGATGACTTGACCTCATCCCCACCTTCCTCCGGTTTGTCACCGGCAGTCTTCTGTGAGTTCCCGGCCGAACCGCTGGCAACACAGATCAGGGGTTGCGCTCGTTGCGGGACTTAACCCAACATCTCACGACACGAGCTGACGACAGCCATGCACCACCTGTGTATCCGCTCTTGCGAGGGGCCTGGTTTCCCAGGATTACGAACACATGTCAAGCCCAGGTAAGGTTCTTCGCGTTTCATCGAATTAAACAGCATGCTCCGCTGCTTGTGCGGGTCCCCGTCAATTCCTTTGAGTTTTAGCCTTGCGGCCGTACTCCCCAGGCGGGATGCTTAATGCGTTAGCTTCGGCACGGACGGAGTCGACACCGCCCACACCTAGCATCCATCGTTTACAGCGTGGACTACCAGGGTATCTAATCCTGTTTGCTCCCCACGCTTTCGCGTCTCAGCGTCAGTTGCGTTCCAGAGAGCCGCCTTCGCCACGGGTGTTCTTCCTGATATCTGCGCATTCCACCGCTACACCAGGAATTCCACTCTCCTCTCCCGCACTCTAGCTACCCAGTTTCCCACGACCGCTCGGGGTTGAGCCCCGAGATTTCACGCAGGACTTAAGTAGCCGCCTACACGCTCTTTACGCCCAATGATTCCGGACAACGCTCGGCCCCTACGTATTACCGCGGCTGCTGGCACGTAGTTAGCCGGGCCTTCTTCTGCAGGTACCGTCAGCTGACAGGCTATTAACCTGCTCGCCCTCTTCCCTGCTGAAAGCGGTTTACAACCCGAAGGCCTTCTTCCCGCACGCGGCGTTGCTGCGTCAGGCTTTCGCCCATTGCGCAAGATTCCCCACTGCTGCCTCCCGTAGGAGTCTGGGCCGTGTCTCAGTCCCAGTGTGGCTGATCGTCCTCTCAGACCAGCTACCCATCGTCGCCTTGGTGGGCCGTTACCCCGCCAACAAGCTAATGGGCCGCGGGCTCATCCATGACCGGAGGCCGAAGCTACCTTTGGTACAGATCTCCGAAGAGGCTGCACGTCATCAGGCATTAGCCAGCGTTTCCACTGGTTATTCCTGTGTCATGGGCAGATTACCCACGTGTTACTCACCCGTTCGCCGCTCGAGTACCCCCGAAGGGGCCTTTCCGCTCGACTTGCATGTGTTAGGCACGCCGCCAGCGTTCGTCCTGAGCCAGGATCAAACTCTCCGAGAACAGCTTGCGAAACGACCTCCCCCAGTCGCCCCCAAAGGGACGTCCGAGTTCATCGGCCGGTTTCTAACTGTGTGAAGAGAGCTTGTGCTCTCAAAGCGCCGACGCCCACCGTGGCGAACCACGTAGTGCGCCGGCAAGGTGCCGCCCAAAAAAGAGGGCGGCTATCGCCGATCTCCGAAGAGACGACGACCGAACCCGACGTTTGACTCTCCTCCGGCACGGTTGCGCCGAAAGGAGTCTCCAAACTGTTGAGTTTTCAAAGACCACCGCCCCTGAGGGCGACCTCTAACACTAGCAAGCGCCACAGCATCCGGCAACTTGCTGTCTCAGAGAAAAGCCGCTGCGCATGGCAGCGGCGTCAGGGAGAAGTATGCCCCGGCCCAAGCGATCCGTCAAACGACAACCGACGCCGCACCTCGCTGGAGCACTTAACCGCTGGAAACGCGCATAAATCGCCTACCAACGCGAAGCTCGGCACCGGCCAGCCGCGACCGCTCCACATCGAGCTCGGCGGCCTGAAGTGGCACGCCGTCGATGCGAACCCCGCCCTGGGAGATCAGCCTGCGGGCCTCGCCGCGCGACCCAGCCAGCCCGTTATCGGCCAGATACGCCGGCATATGGACGGGGTCGGAGTCAGGAAACGGGCCCACCGGGGCATCGTCGGCGGCACGTCCCTCCTTGAACTGGCGGTCAAAGCCCCGCTCGGCCTGAGCCGCGGCCTCGGCCCCGTGCCAACGTTCGACCAATCGACGGGCGAATTCTCGCTTCGCCAGGTACGGATCGCTCGGCGGCGGCTGATCGGCCTCCAGGCAGAGCGCGTAGTACTGCGGCATCATCTCGTCCACGGCGCTCATGGCCTTGCCGTACATCTCGGCGGGCGGCTCCGCGATCCCGATGTAGTTGTCGAGCGAGGCCGACATCTTCTGAAGCCCGTTGAGACCGTTGATCAGCGGAGTGGTCAGCACGACCTGGGGATCAACGCCGTAGGCGATCTGAATGTCGCGTGCGGCCAGCAGGTTGTACTCCTGGTCGGTGCCACCGAGCTCGACGTCGGCGCGAATCGCCACCGAGTCATAGCCCTGCATCAACGGGTACAGGAACTCCGAGATCGAGATCGGCTGATGGGCCTTGAAACGCTTCTCGAAGTCGTTTCGCTCGAGCATCCGCGAGACTGTCATCGTGCGGGTCAGGCGCAAGAGGGCGGCAAAATCGAGCTGTCCCAACCACTCGGAGTTGAATCGCAGCTCGGTGCGCTCGGGATCGAGGATCCGGGAGGCCTGCTCGAAGTAGGCCCTGGCATTGCCGTCGATCTGCTCGTCGGTGAGGATCTTTCGCTCCTGCGAGCGGCCCGACGGGTCGCCCACGCGAGCGGTGTAGTCGCCGATGATCAGCACCCCGGTATGGCCCTGCTCCTGAAACGCGCGCATGCGCTGGAGCGCGATCGCGTTCCCGATGTGGATGTCGCGCGCGGTCGGGTCGATCCCGAACTTGACCCGCAGCGGGCGGCCGAGCGCCAGCTTCTGCTCGAGCGCCCCCTCCGGCAACACCTTGACGGCGCCCCGCACCAGTTGGTCGATTCCAGCCATGAGCGGCGATGATACCGGGGTGCCGGTGGTGCCCATCGCAGCTACCGCAGCGGGCGGCTGACAAACGGTGAGTCGGGGTCGGCGAACCGCCACGGTTGCTCCACCGCCACCGAGATCCCGATGCGGGTCGAACTCCCCACCCGGCGAGGTCGTGCCGGCGGACGCAGGTCGGCCGCGGCTCCATTCAACGCCGAGGTCGCGGCCAGAGCCTGACCCACGTTCCCGGGCCCGTTGCAGAGTCGCCCGACATCGGCCGTCTGCCGGCGCTCGATCATGGTCTCGATTCCGTACAGAGGCTCCAGCGCGCGGATCAGCACGGCCGACCCGTACCCCGGTGGCCCGCACACGATGTTCATGCACCAGTGCAGACCATACGAGCGGTAGACGTACAGTCGACCCGCGGGACCGAACATGACCGCGTTACGCGGCGTCTGACCGCGGTAGGTGTGCGAGGCCGGATCATCCGGGCGGTAGGCCTCGACCTCCACGATCGCCCCGCCCACGCCGTCGACCAGCAGCTCCCAGCCGATCAGCTCGCCTGCGGCCACCACGGAGTCGCCCTCCAGTGAGAGCATCAGTCCAGAAACGAGAGCTGCGGCCGACGCCTCCGGCCGACGTTTGCAGCCAGCGTGGTGGCGCTGCTCATCTCGGTCAGAATCGTGCGCTCGGTGCGCGAAGCGATCAGCGGCTCGGCAATCCCTTCAACCCACACGCGGGTGCGACGGCCGTCGCCCCGTTCGTCGTCGGCGATTGGCTCGAGCGCATAGATCCGATCGGCCCGCACGTACTTGCCGTAGCCGAGAAAGACCATGGCCGGGGGATCGCTCACGTCTCCGCCAGTACCTCCGCAAGGCTCTCGACCACGTAGTCGACGTCCTCGTCGGGCAGGTCGACGAAAAAGGGCAGGGCGAGTGAGGAGATGCTCACGCGCTCGGTCACCGGCAGCAACCCTGGGCCATAGCCGTAGCGCTCGCGATAGGGCGGCTGGAGATGAATCGCGGGCAGATAGGGGCGGGTCGCGATTCCGCGCGCCGCCATCTGCTCGATCACGCCTGCGCGATCGATGCCCTCCGCCAGCCGGATATAGAACACAAACCAGCTGCGCTCGTTGGGGCCGTCCCACGGCAGCTCCACTCCCTCGATGCTCGACAGCTGCTCGATGTAGCGATCGGCGATCTCCCCGCGGCGACGCTGCATGTGATCGAGCCTCTCGAGCTGAGCCAGGCCCACCGCCGCCGACATCTCGTCCATCCGGTAGTTGAACCCGATCCGCGTGTGGGTCAGCCAGTCGCCGTGTTCGGAGCGGCCCTGGTTGATGAGGCTTCGCAGCTCGACCGCGATCGCGTCGTCGTCGGTCGTGATCAGCCCGCCCTCGGCGGTGGTCAGCTGCTTGTTGGGATAGAAGCCGTACACGGCGGGGTTCCCGTGGGTGCCGACGTGTCGGCCGCGAATCGTCGCGCCGACGGCTTCGCAGGCATCCTCGACCACCGCCAGCCCGTGCTTTTGGGCAATCACGTTGATCGCCTCGATGTCGCACGGATAGCCAAAGATGTGGATCGGCATGATCGCCCGGGTGCGCGGTGTGATGGCGGCCTCGACCGCGGCCGGATCGAGGTTCAGTGAGTGCTCGTCGATGTCGGCGAACACGGGGGTCGCCCGTTCGATGGCGATCACGTTGGACGACGCGATGAACGAGAAGCTGGAGGTGATCACCTCGTCCCCCGGCCCCACGCCGGTGCGGTTGAGCGCCGTGTGCAGGCCGGTGGTTCCGCTGGAGCACGCGATCGCGTGCCTGACACCAACGCGGTCGGCGAACGCCCGCTCGAACGACGGCACCATCGGTCCCTGGGCGAGGCTTCCCGAGCGCAGCACATCCATCACCAGCTCGCGCTCCCGATCACCGATGTGAGGCAGCGCGAGTGGTATCGACCGGGTTGTCACCACGGCCGCAGACTCATCCGGCTACCGGTGCGGTGATCGGGTACTCGAGCATGTCGCCGAAGCGCGGGTCGGTGCCGGCGACCGTCGCGAAGAACACATCCTGAAGCTCCTTGGTGACCGGGCCCCGGCCGCCGATCTCGTGATCGTCGACCGACGCCACCGGAGTGACCTCGGCCGCCGTGCCGCACAGGAACACCTCGTCGGCGAAGTACAGATCAGTGCGCACCAGCGGCACCTCTCGCACCTCGTAGCCGAGCGCCGTTGCGATTCGGATCAGGCTCGACCGGGTGATCCCGGGAAGACACGAGTCACTGGTGGGCGGCGTGTGCACCACCCCATCGCGCACCACGAACACGTTCTCGCCCGAGCCGTCGGCCAGCGAGCCATGCTCGTTCAGGAGGATGGCCTCGTCATAACCACAGCGGCTGGCCTCGAGCTTGGCCAACACCGAGTTGATGTACTGCCCCGACGCCTTTGCCGCGGGCGGCAGTGTATTTGGCCCGATCCGGCGGTAGCTCGACACCTTGCAGCGAACGCCGTGCTCGAGGGCGTCCTCGCCCAGATAGGCGCCCCACGGCCATACCGCGACCACCACGTCCACGGGATTGTTGCGCGGATCGAGGCCCATCTCGCCGTATCCGCGAAACACGAGCGGCCGCACGTAACACGACGGCACCTCGTTGAGCGCCACCGTCTCGTGAATTACAGCGGCCAGCTCGGGCACGGAATAGCCGAGATCCATCTCGTAGAGCGATGCCGAGCGGCGCAGCCGCTCGAGGTGGTCGGTCAAGCGAAACACCGCCGAACCCTTGGGTGTCTCGTAGGCGCGAATGCCCTCGAAGACCCCGGTGCCGTAGTGCAGGGCATGCGTCAGGACATGAACCTGGGCGTCATCCCACGAAACAAAGCTTCCGTTGCGCCAGATTTTGTCCGTCTTCTGCATCCTCGTCCCTTCGTCGGCCTGAGCTTTCCGCAAAAATCCTACCGGACGGTGCCCGGTGATTAGGTAGTTTGCCTCGCGTGGATGATGTCAGACAACGGCGGGCGACATCCTTCGGTGGGGTCGCCGACGCCTACGTCCGGGGTCGCCCCGGATATCCGCCGGAGGCGATTGAGTGGGTGCTGGAGGATGCTCCCGGCCGGCGCGTGATCGACCTTGGTGCCGGTACCGGCAAGCTGACTGCGAGCCTGGTGGGGATGGGTCTCGAGGTGACGGCGATCGAGCCGCTCGAGGCCATGCGCGAGCGGTTGTCAGAGGTGCTGCCGGAGGTGCCCGTGCACGCCGGTAGCGCCGAGGCCATGCCGGTACCCGACGACTCGGCCGACGGGCTGCTGGTGGCACAGGCATTTCATTGGTTCAGACCCGTGCCGGCGCTGGCCGAGATCGCTCGGGTGCTCGTGTCCGATGGAAGGCTCGGACTGCTCTGGAACGCCCGCGACGACTCGCAGCCGTGGGTGGCCGAGCTGTCGAAGATCCTGGCGGTGCCCGTCGACGTCGTCTCGAAGTGGGACTGGTCGGACGGCCGGCCGCTCACCGACCACCCTGACTTTCACGGATACACGCAGCATCGCTTCCGAAATCACGAGGTGTACACACCTCAGAGGTTGCTCGAATGGGCCGAATCGACATCGAGCCTCGCCATCCTCGACCCACCAGAGCGCGTGCAGCGGCTTGCCGAGATCGCCGAGTTGTGCCGCACCCACCCCGATCTGCGCGGACGCAGCTCGTTCCCGCTGCCGATGGTCACCATGACCATCCGCGCAACCCGCCGATGAACCTGGTTAGGCCTCGACCGACCTGACGGAGTGGATGCCGTCGAGTTCACGGAGATGGTCGAGTGCGTGCGACGGGGGCGGCGAATCGAGTGCGATCACCATCACGGCGCGCTCGCCGGCGATCGTCCGCGACACGTTCATGTTGGCGATGTTGATGCCCTCGGTGCCCACCAGCGACCCGACGCGCCCGATCATGCCGGGACGATCGTCGTTCACCAACACCAGCATGTGCGGAGCCAGCTCGATCTCGACCTGCTGGCCGTAGACCCGCACCAGCCACGGGCGATGCTCGCGTCCGATGGTCGTGCCGGCAACCGTCAGATCTTCGCGGCAGCGCACCGTCACGAGATTCGTATAGTCACCCGATTCCCGGCTGCGTGATTCGTGGATCTGAATGCCACGGCTGGCGGCCAGGGCCCCGGCGTTTACGAGATTGACAGGCTCGTCGGAGCTCGCCGAAAGCGCACCCTCGACCACGCCGGCTGTGAGCAGCCGGGTGTCGTACTCCGAGAGGCCGCCTGAGTACACGATCTCGAGCCCCGATGTGCCAAGGTCACACAGCCCCACGGCGATTCGTCCCAGGTGACGGGCGAGCGGCAGGTACGGCCCGAGTACCTCCATGTCCTCCGAGCCGACCTGGGGAATATTCACGGCATTTGAGACGAACTGCCCGGTGAGCGCCGCCTCGACCTGCTCTGCGACCACCAACCCGGCCCGGTCCTGAGCCTCGCGCGTGGACGCGCCCAGGTGCGGCGTCACAACGACGTTTGGAAGCTTCAGCACCTCGCCGTCGACGTACGGCTCGGACGGAAAGACATCGAGTCCCGCACCCGCGACTTTGCCGGATTCCAACCCGCGCACCAGGGCGTCGATGTCGACGAGTTCGCCTCGGGCGGCGTTCACGATCCGAACGCCGGGCAGCATCGCTGCGATCGATTCGTCGTTGATGACGTGACGCGTCTCCGCCGTCAGTGGGGCGTGCAGGGTGACGAACTCCGCCTGCGGCCACAGCTCCTCGAGGCTGACCGGCGTCACCTGGAGTTCACGGCAGCGCTCGGCCGAAACGAACGGGTCATACACCACCACTTTCATCCCCAGACCACGCGCCCGGGCCGCGACCAGCTGGCCGATCCGCCCGAAGCCCACGATCCCCAGCGTCTTTGACGCCAGCTCCACTCCGGCGAAGCGCGAGCGCTCCCAGCGTCCCGCCGTCAGCGCGGCGTGTGCCTGGGGGATGTTCCGGGCAACTGCCAGCAGCAGGCCCACGGCGTGCTCGGCCGCGGACACCATATTTGCGCCGGGTGCGTTGACGACGATGATCCCCCGGCGAGTGGCCGCTTCGACGTCGACGTTGTCGACGCCGGTGCCGGCCCGCCCGATCACCTTCAGCCGGGTTCCAAGCCCGATCAGTTCAGCAGATACCTGTGTTGCGCTGCGGACGATCAGTGCCTCGTAGTTCCCGATCTCCTGCTCGAGACGCTCCGCCGGCCAATCCACGCCCATGTCCACGTCGAAACGGGCCTCCAGCAGTTCGACCCCGCCGGCCGCGATCGGCTCCTTCACCAGCACAGCGGGTCGGGCGTCAGGCACCGGCGAAGACCTCGAGCGCCGCGGCCACACCCACGCCGGCCGCCGGCGGTGTGTATCCGAGCTCGGTCAGCGTCAGCTCGAGCCCGGCCAGCGCCGTGATGATGTCGAACTGGTTCATGTATCCCATGTGGCCGATGCGCATGACCTTGCCGCGCAGCCTGCCCTGGCCGCCGGCGAGCACCACACCGTGACGATCGCGGAGCCGGGCATACACCACCTGCCCGTCGAGCCCGTCCGGCATCAAAAACGCCGTCACCATCGCGCTTGACTCGTCGTCGGGGGAAAACAGTGCGAGTCCCAGCGCCTTGACGCCGGCCCGCGTGGCCCGGGCCAGCCTGCGATTGTGGGCAAAGGTTGGCTCGAGGCCCTGCTGCTCGATCATCTCGAGCGCCGCGTTGAGCCCAAACACGAGCGACACCGGCGGCGTGAACGCGGTGTTGCCCTTGGCCTGGGCGGCGGCCGCGGTCTCCCAGTCGAGATAAAAGCTTGCGGTCGGCACCCGTCGGGCGAGCTGCCAGGCCCGCTCGGAGACCGACACGAAGGCCAGCCCCGGCGGAGTCATCAGCGCCTTCTGCGAACCCGAGACGACCACGTCGATGCCCCACGCGTCGGGGCGGAGATCGACCCCGGCAAGACTCGACACCGCGTCGACGACGACCGCGGCGCCGGTCGGCCGAACGGCTTCGGCTATCGCCTGGACGTCGTGCACCACTCCGGTTGAGGTTTCGGAGTGGGTGATGTAGACGGCGGACGCACCCTCGGCGGCGACGGCGATTGCCTCCGGGTCGAGCCGCGCGCCCCACTCGAGCGCCAGGTGCTCGGTCTCCACGCCGTGGCGGTCGCACATCTCGGCCCAGCGCTCGCCAAAGTTCCCGGCCGACGCCACCACCACCCGGTCGCCCGGAGCAGCCAGGTTGAGTACGGCCGACTCCATCCCGGCCGTTCCCGAGCCGGCGATCACCAACACCTCACTCTGCGTCTGGTAGACCGACTTCAGCGCCGTCAACGTCTGCTCGAACAGCTCGCGGAACTCCGGGCTGCGATGGTGCAGAATCGGTGCCGACATGGCGGCGGTCACCGCGGGCGGAATCGGGGTCGGGCCGGGCGTGATCAGGTACTGGCGAGAGGTCATCGCAGGCGCATGTTAGGCACCGGTCGCCGTCGCCACCCCCGGTTGCTCAGTGCACGTGCTCGAGCGCCCACCAGGCGCCGCTGCTGGTCGTCGGCAGGTCGTACAGGCTGGCGCCGATAACCCCCTCGCCAAGTGCCGTTTTGACGAAGGCAAACGTCATCCACTTGCCGGAGTCTGGCCCCAGGCCACCGATGGCGTGAATCGGCAGATCCGGGTCGGGGAGCCGGTTTGCCAGGATCCGTAGGGAGTTTCGTTCGTAGGTCACCGCCCCCGCCACGGTGTGCACATGGTAGGTGGCGTAGTCCATCGGCAGCACGACGTCGAAGCTCTCCCCCAGGTTGGCATAGGGGAAGCCTGGCCAGTAATTGGGGTGAATCTGCATGCCGCGGGGTGAGGGAATGATTGCGCCCAGTGGATAGGCCGGGCCGACCGCCGCCCTCAGGTAGCGCCCCAGGGTGAGCAGGTGATCGGTGCGCACGCCCGCGTCGGCGACGACCGTTGCCTCGATGTCGACGGCGACCGAGTCCAACGCGCCACCCTTGGGCGAGCGAAAGTCGACCGCAGTCTTGATCCGGCGCATGTCGGATCCCGCATGGAGCAGCGAGGGCAGGTACCAGCCCACCACCCGGATTCCCCTGGCATGGGCGAGATCGATCAACTGCCCAAGACGCACCGGATAGCGGATCGCAGGTGCGGTGGCGTAGTTACTCGTCTCCACGTACAGCGTGCGCACGTGGTGGGCGACGGCGGTGGCGACGGTGCGTCGAGGGTTCAGCCACGGCCACCGCGGCGGATAGATGTCGATCCACGTCCCCAGGCCGCGGTAGGCGGCGACCGACGGGCCGGTGTCGGCCGCGGCGGGGCCGGCCGTCGTGGCAGCCGTCACCGATACGGCCGCGACCACGACCAGCGAGGCGAGCAGACGTCTCACAGGCGCTCGCGAAACAACGCCTGCACCTGCTTTGCGTCGGCACGACCCTGGGTGCGCTTCATCACCTGGCCGACCAGGGCGTTGATCACGCCCTCCTTGCCCGCCCGGAACTGCTCGACGAACTCGGGATGGGCCTCCATCACCTCGTCGACCAACGTCCCAAGCTCGTCTCCCCCGCCGATCGAGCCAAGCCCGTGCTGCTCGACCAGAGCGGCCGGATCGGCGCTGGGATCGGCCTGCATCAACGGCAACACCTGCTTTGCGATGGTGGGTGTGATCGTTTCGGCGGCGATCAGCCCCAACAACGAGGCGACCCCGCCGGCCGGCAATTCCGCGACGACTGACGGCTGGTTTCTGACCCAATCCGACGCCGCCTTCGGCTCGGCGCCGGCCTCGACCACCTGTTCGAAGTAGTCGGCGATCTGTGGGGTCGCGTTGAGATCCGAGGCGTCCTGTCGGGACAGGCCGAACTGCTGCTCGAAGCGAGCCTGGCGGGCTGCGGGAAGCTCAGGCATCCGGCGCCGGTGCTCGGCGATCAGCTCGGGCGTGAGGCCAAGCGGCACGAGATCGGGCTCGGGGAAGTAGCGGTAGTCGTCGGCTTCCTCCTTCGACCGGCGGGCATGCAGCGAGCGATCGGCCGGGTCGTAGTGAAGCGTCTCCTGCCGCACCACCCCCCCGCCCTCGAGCAGCTCGATCTGACGGTCGATCTCGGCCGCCATGCCCTCGCCCAGGAACTTGAACGAGTTCATGTTCTTGAGTTCGGTCTTGGTGCCAAACGCGGCCTCGCCGACCCGCCGAACCGAGACGTTTGCGTCGCAGCGCAGCGAGCCTTTCTCCATGTCACAATCGCTGACTCCGACGGTCTGAAGCGTGTTCTTCAAAAGCGCCAGGAAAGCGACCGCCTGCTCCGGTGAGCGAATGTCGGGCTCTGTCACAATCTCGACCAGCGGCGTACCGCAGCGGTTGAAGTCGACCAGCGAGAAATCCGAGCCCGCGATGCGCCCGCCCGAGCCCCCGGCATGGACGAGCTTGGCCGCATCCTCTTCGAGGTGCGCGCGCGTGATTCCAATCCGGCCATCGTCGACCACCAGCTGTCCGCGCCCGCAGATCGGCTGGTCGTACTGGGTGATCTGATACGCCTTGGGGCTATCGGGATAGAAGTAGTTCTTGCGGTGAAACTGCGACACCGGCGCGATTTCACACTCCAGCGCGAGTCCGATCTGGATCGCCTTCTCCACCGCCGCCTGGTTGATCACGGGCAGGACGCCCGGATGCCCGAGGCACAGCGGGCAGGTGAGAGTGTTCGGCTCGGCCCCGAACCGGTTTTCGCAGGCGCAGAACATCTTGGTGGCGGTGTTCAGCTGAACGTGGATCTCGAGCCCGATCACCGGCTCCCAGTCGGCGTGGCTCACGTCGCGGCGCTCCGCATCGCCGGGGGCACCGGATCGAACCCGATCGCCTGCTCCAACGCGTGAGCCGCTGACAGGATCCGGTTCTCCGAGAAGGCCGGCCCCACCAGCTGGAGCCCCACCGGCAAGCCGTCGCTCAGACCCGACGGGATCGAGATGCCGGGCAGCCCCGCAAGGTTGACCGGCACGGTCAGGATGTCGCAGGCATACATCGCCCACGGATCGTCGATGCGCTCGCCAATCCCAAATGCCACCGTTGGCGAGGCCGGCGTGGCGATCAGATCGACGCCCGCAAACGCCGCCTGATAGTCCCGCCGAACGAGCGTCCGCACCTTCTGGGCTGTGCCGTAGTAGGCGTCGTAATACCCCGCCGAGAGCACGTAGGTGCCCAGCATGATGCGGCGTTTGACCTCGGCTCCAAAGCCCTGCGAGCGGGTGCGTCCGTACATCTCGATGATCGAGTCACCCGGCTCCTCCAGGCGCAGCCCGTATCTCACCCCGTCGAAGCGGGCGAGGTTCGCGGAGGCCTCGGCCGGCGCGATCAGGTAGTACGCCGGTAGGGCGTGCACCGCGTTGGGCAGTGTGATCTCGCGGATGCTCGCTCCCAGGCCCTCGGCTGTGGCAATGGCAGCGTCAAAGGAGGCCCGCACCCCGGGCTCGATCCCCCGCTCCAACTGATCGGTTGGCACCCCGATCACGATCCCGCTCAGATCTTCGGCTGTCGGAACGACGATCGGCTCGGGCAGCTCCACGGAGGTCGAGTCGCAGTGATCGTGCCCGGCGATCACGCCAAGCAGCAAGGCGGCGTCGCGCACCGTCAGCGTGAACGGGCCGATCTGGTCGAGCGAGGATCCAAAGGCGATCAGCCCGTGTCTCGACACCGCCCCATACGTCGGCTTGAGACCAACCACTCCACACAGAGCGGCGGGCTGGCGGATCGATCCTCCCGTGTCGGTACCGAGGGCAAACGGCGCGAGCCCGGCGGCGACGGCCGCCGCCGATCCGCCACTCGACCCTCCGGGAACGGTGGTCACATCCCATGGATTGTGTGTCGGGCCGAAGGCGGAGTGCTCGGTCGAGGAGCCCATCGCAAACTCGTCCATATTCGTCTTGCCGAGCGAGATCAGACCCGCATCGTTTCCACGCTGAACCGCCCCGGCGTTGTACAGCGGACGATGCCCGGCGAGGATCCGCGAGCCTGCCGTCGTCTCCTCACCACGCGTGCAGAGGATGTCCTTGTAGGCGATTGGGACGCCCTGGAGGCCGGCCCGCCCGGCCCCGTCGAGCTCAGCGGCAGTCGCGAGAGCCGCCTCTCCGCGGGTACGCAAGAATGCATTCAACTCACCGTTTCGCGCTTCGATCGCGCTCAGGTAGGCGGATACCAGCTCGGTCACCGACACCTCACCGGCGTCGAGCAGAGCCACACAACGCTCCGCGGTCAGTCCCAGTGTGTCGATCGCCTCGGTCATGCCGGTGGCACCCGAAACGCGCCGTCCTCAGCCTCCGGCGCATTGCTCAGCACCTCGTCGAGCGGCCAGGATGGGCGCACCTTGTCGGGCCTCGTGACGTTTTCGAGATCCAGCGCATGTGCGGTCGGCTCGACGCCCTCGAGGTCGAGCTCAGACAGCGCGGCAACGTGCTCGAGGATGCCCGACAGCTGATCGGCGGCGCGGCTGACCTCCTCTTCGGTCAGCGACAGGCGCGCGAGCGCAGCGACGTGCAGAACGTCTTCTCGAGAGATGGCCACGGCGCCAGAATAGTCGAGCGGCCGCGGAGTGGGATCAGGAACGTGGAGCCTGGTTCAGGCTCGCGACGCGCGAATCAGGGCACAACCTGGACGCCGTTTGCCTGCTTTCCCTTGTCGCCCTCGGTGACCTCGAACTCGACCCGCTGGCCCTCGGCCAGCGTCTTGTAGCCGTCACCGGCGATCTCGGAAAAGTGGACGAATACGTCGTCACCCCCGTCTTGCTGGATGAAGCCGTAGCCCTTTTCGTTGCTGAACCACTTGACGGTGCCTTCTGCCATCGTTCTTCTCCTCAGGAGCTCCCGGGCCGCTCGCCGGGATGCGAAACATTAGAGCACCTGTATGACGTACGCAATCCGCCGCGCCTAACCGCCGATTTCGCCGGGGTGGCGGGCTTCGGCAGCGCTCAGCGTATTTGCCATCAACATCGCGATCGTCATCGGCCCAACTCCGCCCGGAACCGGCGTGATGGCACCCGCGACCTCGCTCGCAGATTCAAACTCGACGTCGCCCACCAATCCATGGTCGGTACGATTGATGCCGACGTCGATGACCGTCGCACCCGGCTTGATCATGTCGCCGGTGATCATCTCGGGACGGCCGACTGCGGCAACAACGATGTCGGCCTGACGGATCACAGCCGGCAGGTCACGCGTGCGCGAGTGACAGATGGTGACGGTCGCACTCTCGTGAAGCAGCAGCAAGGCCACCGGTTTTCCGACGATATCGGAGCGGCCCACCACGACGGCGTTGGCGCCCTCGAGCTGGGTACCGGTGCGCTTGAGGAGCTCCAGCACCCCCGCCGGGGTACACGCTCGCAGGCCGGGTTGGCCGGAAACCAGGCGTCCGACGTTCACCGGATGAAATCCGTCCACGTCCTTGCCGGGGTCGAGCCGGTCGAGCACCTGCTTGAAATCGAGTCCGGCGGGAAGCGGCGCTTGGACGAGAATTCCGTCGACCCGGTCGTCCGCATTCATCCGGTCGACCATTGCCAGCACCTCGGCCTGGGTCGAGGTTGCCGGCATCGGCTCGTGGAACGAGGTCATGCCCGCCTCCTCGCAGGCGCGAATCTTGTTTCGCACGTACACCTGCGACGCCGGGTCCTCGCCGACCAGCACCGTTACCAGCCCGGGTTTGTGGCCTGAACGTGCGGTGAAAGCGCGGACACCTACGGCCACATCGGCCCGCACCTCTGCCGCTATTGCGGCGCCGTCAATGATGGTGTTCATGAGGCGGCACCTTACCGAAGCTCACCCTTGCGGGGGATTTCGAAGGGGGCTCACTCAAGTTTTACTGAGGTCTGGCGATACAGCACAGGACGGTTTGCAAAACGTCACCGTTGTATCGGCAAACTTACGCCGCCCCCCACGTGTCAATGCGCTCCCGGGTTCCGGGAACGCCCCAGTTCTGCGAGGAGGTGAATCCCCCAATGCTCGAGTACTTCTCCCGGCTCTTCGCCGAGCTCAAGGACGAGGCCGGCCAGACCATGGCCGAGTATGCCGTCGTTCTGGCCGTGATTACGATCGCGGTTGTGGTGACCCTGGGTCTGCTCAGCACCGCCATTAGTGGCAAGCTGACCAGCGTCATCGGCGTCCTCTAGTTCTTGCGCCTTGTTGTCGTCATTGCGGGCCCCGCGCCTTCTGGGTTCGGGGCCCGCAGTGACATATCGCCCGCAAGGGTGATCCTCCAGAGAAGCGGTAAAACCGGAGGCAACTGCGTCGAATCACTCGGTGTACATCCCGTGTGTTTTCGGAGTGGTTTTCCCCGGCTTTTCTGGAGGAGGTGAAGAATGATCGAGTACGCATCAAAGCTTCTGAGTGAGTTGCAGGACGAAGCGGGCCAGACAATGGCCGAGTACGCCGTAGTCCTGGCCGTGATCACGATCGCGGTTGTGGTGACCCTGGGTCTGCTGAGCAGCGCAATCAGCAAGCAGATGACCAGTGTCATCAACGTCCTCTAGCTTCGGCTAAGGGACACAAGCGTGGTTCGGCGGACCCCAGCACCGACAGGGAACGGGGTCCGCAAAACCCAAAAAAACTACAGCCTCCGACCGTTGGCGGCTGGTTCATACGGAGGAAGGTGGACGCGTTGTTGGAGCGGTTTCAGCGTCAGTTCGCCAGGGATTGCAGCGAGGCCGGGCAGACACTGCCCGAGTACGCAGTCACGTTGACAGTCATCACCCTCGCGATTGTTGTAACGGTGGGCCTTCTGAGCGTAGCGATATCCGGAGATCTCACCAGAGTTATCGGAGTTCTTTAGTTCTCTTTTGTAGATGCAGTGGCCGCTTCACTAGCGCGGCCAGGTTCGTCAGACAAAACCCCCCGTATGTCCCCTATGAACCACACACCGAGGAACAGCATGATCCGCAAGATTGCACGAGATGAGCGAGGGCAGGCCGTCACAGAGTTCGCCGTGATCCTGCCGGTGTTGCTTTTGGTGCTGTTTGCGATCTTCCAGTTCGGCATCATCTTCAACAACTACATTCAGGTCACCGCGGCAGCGCGCGAAGGAGCTCGTAAGGGCGCCGTCAACCGCACCACGGGGAACTGCGCAGCTGTTGTTTCCCTTGCCACCAGCGCAGCCAAGCAGGCCGCGCCTGGCCTCGACTGGAATAGCTCAGGTGCCGGCGTGAGCGCCACGGACACGTGTACGTCCAACTCGCTTGCGCAAGGTAGCGACTTCACCATCACGGCCAGCTATCCGTGGACCGTGTCCCTGCTGGGCCAGGTGGTCGCTTCCGGAAACCTGACGTCTGCCACCACCATGCGAGTCGAGTGAGCCCGATCCTTTGCGGGCTCACCACTCGCTCACCATCACCCGCATCTCCCGCCTATCAGTCCCCCCCGACCGCGCGAATCAGGCAGTGCTCTCGAGCCCGGATCGCCACCTAAAGTCCCCGCCCGCCACTGCCGATAGTGGATGGGTTACGTCCCCGAGTCTTCCCCTAAGTGAGGCAGCCGCATGACCTATAGCGTCCGCAATATCGTGATCGCCGTCGTTTTGGCGGTACTCGCGGCGGTGCTGGTGATCATGTACACCAGCAACGCCCAGAACCAGGCAAACAAGGGCCAGACGAGTGTCACTGTCCTGGTCGCCAAGACCGATATCGCTCCGGGTACTTCGGTGCCTGACGCGATCACCGCGGGCGCGTTCAAGACGCAGTCCGTCGTGTCCAAGGATGTCGTCCCGGGCGCGCTGACCTCGGTCAACTCGCTCAATCCGAAGCTTGCAACCGTCAGCACCATTCCGGCGGGCTCGCAGGTGACGACCTCGATGTTCTCCGAGTCACAGCAGAACCCGATCGTGACCCAGATCAAGGGCCTCGACCGCGCCGTGCAGTTCTCGCTGAACGCCAACCGCGTGCTCGGCGGAACCCTCAAGGCCGGCGACCACGTCGACATCATGATGGAGGCAACGATCCATCCCACGGGTAACGACAGCAAGTTCGGCGACACAGAGATCGCTCGCCCGCTCTTCCTGAACGTTCCCATCCTCTCGACCTACGACTCCGGTGCCGCTTCCACGGCGCTGACCGCAGACGGCCAGCCGGCCAACGGCGGTGGCTCGAGTGACGGTACGGCCGGTCTGGGCATCATCGCTCAGCTGCCGCAGACCGAGGTCGCTCCGTTCCTGCTCGCCTTGCAGAACGGTCAGGTGTGGATGGCCCTTCGGCCCGCCACCGGTGCTCAGGACTCGAAGATCGTTCTGACGACCGCTTGCAGCGTCGCCACGTCCGGTCTCACCGCTGCCCAGGTTCACAAGCAGCTTCCGGCGTGCCTGGCTGGAGGGGGCCAATAATGAGCAGCGTCTCTCCGATCAAGGTATTCATCACCGGCGCCGCCAACGGGCTCGCCGAGGTTCGTGAGGGCCTCGCCGACCACCCCGACGTGGAACTGGTGGGAACCGCAGCAGATCCGTCCAAGGCCGGCGCCAAGCTGGCCGAGTCAGCCGCACAGGTAATCCTGCACGGCACCAGCGCTACCGATCACGTGCCGACGGCCGAGATCGAGTCGATCAGGTCGGTTACCGCCGCCCCGATCGTGCTCGTGACCTCGGCCAGCGCCAACAGCATTCTTGGCGAGGCACTGTCGGCTGGGATCTTCGACGTGGTGCTGCTCCCGCAGCTCACCGACGGGATCGTGTTTACGATCAAGAAGGCGTTCTCGCTGGCCGCGGGCCGCGCCGGGGGAGGCCCCGGTAAGGCGTCGTCCAGCGTTGAAGGCAAGGTCATCAGCTTGTTCTCGCCCAAGGGCGGGGCCGGCAAGACCGTGCTTGCCTGCAACCTGGCAGCGATCTTTGCCCGCCGGCACGATCGGCGGACACTGCTGCTCGACCTCGACCTCCAGTTCGGCGATGCCGCGATCATGATGGGCATCGAGCCGGACAAGACCATCTACGACCTGGTCATGGCTCGCCGCGAGCTCGACACCGATGCACTCGCCGGATACGTCACCGCACACCAGTCCGGTGTGCATGTGCTGCCGGCCCCGCTTCGGCCAGAGGACGCTGAGCTCGTGACCGAGGAGCGCCTTGGACATCTGTTCGCAGTGGCCAAGGAGAGCTACGACGTCGTGGTTGTCGACACTCCCCCGTTCTTCCACGGGCCGGTGCTGTCGACGCTGGATCGCACCGACCACCTGATTCTGGTCGGAACGATGGATGTCCCCACGATCAAGAACATCAAGCTCACGTTGCAGACCCTCGACCTGCTCCACTACCCCAAGGACCGTCGCTACCTGCTGCTCAACCGCACGGGATCGAAGGTCGGCCTGAACGCGCGGGAGATCGAGCGAGCGCTCGACATGCCCATCTCGTTCGAGGTCGAATCCGAGCGGGAAGTGCCGGTCTCGGTCAACCGCGGCGTGCCGCTGGCCCTCGCCAATCCGCGCTCGGCCATGGTCAAGTCGCTTGGTGAGATGGCCGACAAGCTCGTCCCGCCGGTGCGTGCCCAGAGCGGTTCGGGCAAGAACGGCGCCGACGAGAAGAAGTCCCGCCGCAGGTTGGGGAGGTCGTAGATGTCGCTACAGTCGCGCATCCAGGTCGCCGTCACCGACGGCACCGAAGAGACCACCTCTGACTCCAAGCAGCAGTTCGCTCCTGAGCGGGCATCGGCTGCGGCCGATCCCTTCGCCGAACTGAAGACGCGGGTCCACCGGGAGATCATCCCCCGGCTCGGGCCCCGCGTATTCAACGGCGAGACCACCGATGAGGATCTGGAGGCCAAGGTCACCGAGGTTGTGACCGAGCTCCTGGCCGTCGAGAAGACGCCGCTCACGCGCCAAGAGCGGCAGGACATCATCAGCCAGATCACGGACGACATCCTCGGCTATGGGCCGCTGGAGCCGTTCCTGCGCGATGACTCGATCACAGAAGTCATGGTCAACGACCACAAGACGATCTACATCGAGCGTCACGGCAAGATCACTCGCACCAACGCTCAGTTCGTCGACGAGGCGCATCTCCTGCGCATCATCGACAAGATCATCAGCCGCATCGGCCGTCGTATCGACGAATCATCGCCGTATGTGGACGCGCGCCTGCAGGACGGCTCGCGTGTGAATGCCATCATCCCGCCACTGGCGGTACGCGGTTCCACTCTCACCATCCGAAAGTTCCGTCGCGACCCGTTCGTGATGGCCGACCTGATCAAGTTCGGCACGCTCACCCACAAGTCGGGGCAGTTCCTCGAGGCGTGCGTGCGTGGCAAGCTCAACATCCTGATCTCGGGTGGTACCGGTTCCGGTAAAACCACGACCCTGAACGTGCTCTCGGCGGCGATTCCGTCCGACGAGCGGATCATCACGGTCGAGGATGCCGCCGAGCTCCAGCTCAAGCAGGAGCATGTGATCACGCTCGAGTCCCGCCCTGCCAACATCGAGGGCAAGGGACAGGTCACGATCCGCGACCTCGTTCGTAACACTCTGCGAATGCGCCCCGACCGCATCATCGTCGGGGAGTGCCGTGGACCCGAGGCCGTCGACATGCTCCAGGCCATGAACACCGGCCATGACGGCTCGCTCACCACCGTCCATGCAAACAACCCGCGCGACGCCCTGGCCCGTACCGAGACTCTGGTGCTGACCGCCGGCGTGGATCTGCCCCTCCGGGCTATCCGCGAGCAGATCTCAAGCGCATTCGACCTGATCGTCCAGGTATCGCGCCTGGTCGACGGCACCCGCCGCATCACGCATATCACCGAAGTGCTGCGGATGGAATCCGACATCGTCACGCTCCAGGACATCTTCCTGGCCAAGCCGATCGAGGAAGGTGCGGCCAACCGCGACTCCGGGCATCGTCTGCTCGGGCCGCTCAGCTGCACCGGTGTCAAGCCGAGCTTCCTGGACAAGATGGCTTCGAACGGCGTCAACCTGCCGCCGAACTTCTTCCAGGACGAGGCGGGCGACCACACCGCCGCCGCCGCCGGAATCTTCGGGCGGGCGGTCGGGCAGTGATTCGCGCTCGTTTGGCAATCTGCGTCGCGCTGGTGGCCGCATTCGCGGTCACCGGCACGGCTTCGGCCGCGGCGCCCGCACCGACGATTCAGTCGATCAATACCAGCAAGTTCCCCGACGTCTCGGTCGTCGTCAAGACGGCCACGGGAAGCTCGTCCACGCCTCAGTTGGTGGTGACCGAGAACGGTCAGCCCGCCGCCGGTGTGGATACCACCGGGGGCAGCAACCTCCCCGCAATCGCGCTTCTCAACGACACCTCGATGAGCATGCGAGGACAGCCCCTGGCCGACGCCAAGGCCGCTGCCACCTCGTTCGTGTTCAGCCAGTCGCCGGACACGGTGATGGCGGTGTACGGCTTCGACTCCACGGCATACGTCAGCGCGCCGTTCCCGTCTGACCGTACCGGCGCAACCAACGCCATCAACCAGCTCTTCATCGGATCCAAGCCGGGGACAGCGCTCTACTCCTCGGTGATCAAGGCATCCAATGACCTCACCGATCCCAGCCTGGCGGGTCAAAAGCACGTCATCCTGCTGATGACCGACGGGCATGCGGCCAACGATCCTCACACCTTGCAAGAGGCAGAGGCTGCGGCCAAGAAGGCCAATGCGGTCGTGTACGCGGTCACCACATCGTCGGATCAGGCTGCGCTCGCTCCTTTGCGTGCGCTTGCCACCAGCACCGGTGGCCAGATGATCCCCGTCAGCAACTCGACAGCGCTCGCCGCTGCGTACAAGTCGATTGGTAACTCGCTCAACTCGACGGTCGGCTTCAGCTACCACAGCCTCGTGCCGCCGGGTAAGCCGATCAACCTCAGCGTCAGCGTCAACGGCTCGGAAGCAGCGACCCAGACGGTCAAGGCTCCGGGAACGTATACGGGCGCGACCACCTCGGGTGGCAGCTCCGTCCCGGCCACTCCGGCCGGACGCGCTGCGATCGCCGGCCTGGTCGCACTGTTCGTGCTGGCCGGCGCGCTGATTCTGCTCTCCTCCAAGCCGGCGATCATGGTCGGCAAGCGGATCGCTCCGCACACCGAGCAGAAGAAGCAGGTCGTCGTGGTAGCTCCGGGGCAGGAGATCCCCAAGATCAGCATCCTTCACCAGCTGTACGTGGCGACGGAGAAGATCGCGGGCTCGTTCAACTACTGGAAGCGGATCTCGTTCCGCCTCGAGCAGGCGAACCTTCCCCTGCGCACCGCCGAGGTCGTCTACCTGCAGATGGGTAGCGCGATCCTGCTGGCGGCAATCGTCAGCCTGCTCCTGCAGCTGGGCAGCATCGCCGCCTTGATCTCGCTGCTGGTTGGAGCGTTGATTCCGTGGATGTACGTCAAGATCATGGCCAAGCGGCGGCTGAATGCGTTCGAAACGCAGCTGCCGGAGACCCTGATCACGCTGGCCGCTTCGCTCAAAGCCGGTCACGCCTTCAACTCGGCGCTGAACAGCGTCGTCAAGGAGGGCGTCGAGCCGACCTCGACCGAACTCAGCCGGGTGTCCTCGGAGATCCAGCTCGGAATGCCCTCTGAGACCGCCCTCGAGTCGATGGCGATCCGGATGGACTCGACCAACTTCGGGTTCGTCGTGATGGCAGTCAACATTCAGCGCACAGTCGGTGGCAGCCTCGCCGAGATCCTGGACATGGTGGCCGACACGGTTCGCCAGCGCCAGCAGTTCTCACGCAAGGTCAAGGCACTGACGGCTCAGGGCCGGATGTCGGCCTACGTGCTACTGGGAATGCCGTTCTTCATGGCGCTTGCGATCTTCGCCTTGAACCAGGAGTACATCACGGTCCTGTTCACCGAGACCGCCGGCCAGATGATGATTGCCGGATCGCTGTTCATGATGGCGATCGGCGGACTCATCATCAAAAAGATCGTCTCCTTCAAGGAGTAGTCCCAGATGATCATCCTGATACTCGCAATCCTCTCGTTCTTCGCCGCGGCCTACTTCCTGCTGAGCGGACTCACCGTCCAGCAGAAAGAGATCGCGGTGTCGATGAAAAAAGCACGGCGCTACGGCATGCGCGATCAGCGCGAGATCCAGACGCGAAAGAGCGTCAACGATCGCGTGGTCGGTCCCGCGACCGACAAGATCGCCAACGTGACCATGAAGGTCTTGCCGAAGACCGATCCGATCCAGATCCACAACCGCCTGATGGCGGCGGGCCTGGGGCAGTCGATGACCGCCCAGATGTACCTGGCGCTCAAGGGCGGCCTGGTCGCGGTGTTCGCCGGCGGCGGATTCCTGCTCGGCCTCGTCGGGATCATCCCGTTCGCCGCCGGCATGATGATCGGTGTCGGTGGAGCCGCGGTCGGCTTCATCGCACCCGACTTCTACATCAACTCCCGCGTCCGCGGGCGCAAGACGATCATGCAGGCGGAGCTTCCCAACGTGCTCGACCTGCTGTGCGTCTCGGTGGAGGCCGGTCTCGGCTTCGACTCGGCGCTGGTGAAGCTCAGCGAGCGCATGACCGGCCCGCTGGTCGACGAGTTCAACCTGGTGTTGCACGAGATGCGCATCGGTGAGAGCCGCAGCTCGGCGCTGAAGAACCTGTCGGAGCGCTGCGAAGTCCCGGAGGTCGCACAGTTCTGTCGCGCGATCATCCAGGCCGACCAGCTCGGTATCGCTCTGTCGCGCATCCTGCGCGTGCAGTCGGTGGATATGCGGATCAAGCGTCAGCTCGCCGCTGAGGAGAAGGCCATGAAGGCCCCGGTCAAGATGCTGTTCCCGACCGTGATCTTCATCTTCCCCTCGATGTTCGTGGTCGCGCTTGGCCCCGCTGCGCTGCAGCTGATGAATACGTTCTCCAAGACGTAATATCATCACGGTGTGCACCGCCTGACCGTGCCCACCGAGCGCCGAGAACAGTTTGTGGATATCACCCGGGCGGTTGCCGAAGCGGCGACCGCCCTTGGTGTTTCCGACGGCGCGCTGCTCGTGTACTGCCCCCACACCACAGCCGGCATCACGATCAACGAGGGCTACGACCCGGATGTGGCGTCCGATGTGCTCGAGTGGATGGCCGATCGGGTGCCGCACACCGGCTCCTACGCCCACGCGGAGGGCAACAGCGACTCCCACATCAAGGCGATCATGACCGGTGCGTCACAGCTGGTGGCGGTCTCCGGGGGGCAGCTCGAGCTGGGACGCTGGCAGGCGGTGTTTTTGTGTGAATTCGACGGGCCGCGCCGACGCGAGGTGTGGGTCTCCGTGCTCGGCACTGGCGCCTGATTCGTTCCCAGCCCTGATAGCCTACGGCCGCCGCGGGCGACGTGGCCGAGTGGTTAGGCAGCGGCCTGCAAAGCCGTCCACACCGGTTCGACTCCGGTCGTCGCCTCTCGAGGGATCGCTAGCCTGTGTGGGCGAGCTGGGCCTGGAGTTCGGCGTTTCGGAGTGCGAGCGCACCCTGACCGGCGACCGCCGAGAGCGCGGCCAGCGTGACCGGCGTAAACCGGTCGGCGAGAGCCACCAGCGTCAGGTTGTGGAGCGGAATGATCGCCGCGACTTCCATCCCCGGTTGGGCTCCAGGCTCGGCAAGGCTGATCACCGATACATCACCCTGGGTGGCGGCCGGCGGACGGTGTTGTGCCAGCGCGACATCACGCCCGTTGGCCGGGCCGGAGAACGCGAGCAGCGAGGGATTCGGTCCGCTCGTGACGACGGCGGCTGCACCGGCCTGAGCAAGCTCTCGCGCGGCATCCACGACGCGGCCGGCGATCACGATCGGCGACGGGTCGGCCGCGGTCAGCCGGGCGATCGCGAGCAGCGTGTCGGACATCGCGGTGGCCCGGCGCTGAAGCTCATGCAGGCGAGCGGTCTCAAACGCGACGGCCGCCTGAGCGGCCAGGAGCTCCAGCAGACGCACCGCAAGCGGCGAAAACTGGTCGAGACCGAGCTTTGCCAGCACCACGACGCCGACGGTGCGACCGTCGTAGCGCATCGGTACGGCGACAATCGACTCGTCGATGTCGTCGGTGCCGGGAATGTCGAGAGCAAACTCGCAGCGGTTGGCGTCCGGCACGTTGAGTGATCGGCCGAGCGCGACTGCTGTGCCGGTAATGCCCTCTCCCACCATCACCCGAAGCGACTCGAGCGTTTCGTCTTCGTACTCGCTTTGGAGCCCGCGAGCGGCGATCGCCTCGAGCGTTGCCCCGTCTTCGTCGAGCACGTACACGCGCACGTTGTGGTAGTCGACCAGGCCGCGCAGCTCGGCACAGATCGTCTCGCCGATGCGGGCCTCGTCGGTCAGCTCGTTGAGTCGTTCGGCCAGGGTGCTGAGCGCTCGCAGCTGTTTCATCGACTCGATCTCCGCGGCTCGAGCTCGCCCCCGGCGGCGGGCGTCCTGGGCATCGATGAATCCTGCCGAGCGATCCTTGCCGCGATCCTTGGCGAGGTAGAGCGCGGCGTCGGCAGCGGCGTGGAGATCGGCCACAGTGGTGGCGTCTCCCGGGAAGCTGGCCACGCCGCACGAAACCGTGATGCGACGGTTGCCAGGCAACTCACGCACCCGGGCGCACAGCCGGTCGGCCGCTGCCCGCGCTGCCCGCTTACCCGTCTCGGGCAGAAGCAGCGCGAACTCTTCGCCGCCGATGCGACAGGCCACGTCACTGGCACGCAGGTCTTCGCCCGCAGCTGCAGCCACCCGGCGGAGCACCAGGTCGCCTTCCTGATGGCCGTGGGCGTCGTTCAACAGTTTGAAGTCGTCAAGATCGAACACGATCAGCGACAGCGGCCGGCTGTGCCGGTGGGCGCGCTCGAGTTCGATCCGCAGCCGCTCCTGGTAGTAGCGGTGGTTGTGGAGGCCGGTGAGCCAGTCGGTGTGTGCTTCTTCGACCAGACGCTCGCGGTTCTGCGCGTTGTCGATCGCGAGTGCGGCCAGGTCGGCGAACCGGCAGATCAGCTCGAACTCGTGGTCGGAGAATGCGACGTCGTCGCCGAGGCGGTAGACGTTCAGCGTCCCGATGGTCACGTCGCGGACGATCAGCGGGACGCATGCGAGCGCCTCGTGTTCGTCTTCCGGCGTCCCCGGCACCACCGCGATCCGAGGATCGTTGTGCGCCTCTGCGAGGTTCACCGCCTCGCCCCGCTCAGCGACCCAGCCCGTCACTCCCTCGCCGACGGCGCTCGGCGATTCCATGATCTCGCTCGCCCAGCGGTCCACCGTGTGTACCGGGGTGAGCATCTCGGCGAGCTCGTCGATCCGGTAAATCGTGACGGCGTCGTACGGCACCAGCCGCTTCAGCTCGGTTGTGATCCGGTCAAAAAGCTCGGTGAGACTCGCCGATGCAAGGAGCATTCGCGAGGTTTCGAGCAGGGTCCGGTACGAGGCTAGGCGCGCATCGGTGCTGGGAGACTCGGGCAGGAGTTGGTCGGCCAATTTGGCTCCGCGGAGAGCAGGGGCGCACCGGGGGGTCGGCACGTACTGTTTATGTCGGGAAATGCGGCTCTCAGACGCACACCCGAAGGGGTGATCCCCACCCCCAAATTGCCAACTTCTGCCACCCTTTCAGCGTGAATAAATGGTGCCTGGCACCATTTATTCACCCCCGTGGTAGCCTCGGGCGATGTTTGACCATGTGGGAGTCGCCGTGTCAGACCTCGCCGCTTCTGAGGCGTTCTACCGCACGGTGCTCGCCCCGCTCGGCATCGAGCCTGACCACGCGGACGCTTCACTGGTCGAGTGGGAGGACTGGGCGATCGGCCCGGCCGACCGCGAGCATTCTCTGACCCGCGGACTGCACGTGGGCTTCCGTGCTTCGGACGACGACGCGGCGACAGACGGCCTGAGGCTCGACCCGGACGGCAACAGCGTCGAGGTTGTCCCCGGCGGCCGCGAGCGCCAGGTGTCCGACGGCTATATCGACCATCTCGTCCTCCGTGTCGGCGACCCGCAGGTGTCACTGCGCTTCTACGCGACGATTGCGCCGTACGCGGGGCTACGAATGACGCATGACGCGCGAGATCGTGTCCAGTTCTCCGGCCCCGACTTCTCGTTCTGGCTCGTGAGCGACGGTCGCCCGCTCACCGAGCACGTCCACCTCGCCTTCACAACGCACGAGAACGCCACGGTGCAGGCCTTCCACGCCGCTGCGATCGCCGCGGGCTACGAGGACAACGGACAGCCCGGCGAGCGCGCGGTGTACCACCCTGGCTATTACGGCGCGTTCGTGATCGACCCCGACGGACACAACGTCGAGGTCGTCAACCACAACCGGTGATCCGTCAGGCCCCCGGGTGGCCGGTAGTCGACCGAGAGCTTGGCTGCGGCGTCGATCTCCTCTGGCGTCAGCAGCACAACGACCTCTGTCGCCGCTCCCCCGGCGGTGTTGACGGCGATGGAGGCCGCCGCCGCACTCTGGTTGTCGGGGAGGTCCAAAACGACGTAGACATCGGTATCGCCGAATGCGAAGTAGAAGCTTTCAAGGCTTCCCCCGAGGCCCTCGGCCATCTTGGCCACCGCCTCGCGCCGGCTCGTTCCACCAGCGCTCTGGACACCCTTGGTGCCCTCGGCCGAATATGACGCCTTCACCAGGAACTTTGCCATTGTCATCTCCCGTCGGTGTTTTGCGGGGGGACGACCGTCTCACATCGCCACCAGCATTGCGAACGAAGAAGCGGTTTCATCGCCTCTGCCTCGTTCTCGGCGTTCGTGGGTTCGATCTAAGCGGCTGAAGGGACTCGAACCCTCGACCTTCTGCATGGCAAGCAGACGCTCTAGCCAACTGAGCTACAGCCGCAACGGCGACCACGAGTATAGCCGTGCCCGCGCGATTGAGATCCGCTCGGGACTACTGGTTGTCGATCTGAGCCCTCTGGAGCTGGCCGGAGTAATCCACGTACACCGACTTCCACTCGGTATACGTGTCAAGCGCTGCCGTGCCGGCCTCCCGGTGACCGTTTCCGGTGTACTTGGTGCCGCCGAACGGAAGCTGGATCTCGGCGCCCGTGGTGCCGGCGTTGATGTAGGTGATGCCGGTGTCCAGGTCGCGGATCGCCCGAAATGCCGCATTCACGTCACCGGTGTAGATCGCGCTTGAAAGGCCGTACTCCACGCGGTTTGAGATATCGATCGCATCGCTCAAGTCCTTGCACCTGATCAGAGCCGTCGCGGGCCCGAAGATCTCTTCGGTCGCGACCCGCATCTCGCGGTCGACATCGCCATAGATCGTCGGGGTGTAGTAGTAGCCCTTGGAACCGTTCGAGTAATGCTCTCCCCCGGTCAGGATCTGAGCACCCTCATCCCGAGCGATCCCCGAGTAGCGATGCACCTTGTCCAGCGCCGCCTGGTTGATCAGCGGGCCGACGTCGGTGGCGGGATCGAGTCCGTCGCCGATCCGAAGCGATTCGGTGCGCTCGACCAACCGCTTGGCGAGCGCGTCGTAGACCCGCTCATGCACGATCACACGGCTGGCGGCGGTGCAACGCTGGCCGCTGGTGCCAAACGCGCTCCACAGGATGCCGTCGGCGGCGTTATCGAGATCGGCGTCGTCCATCACGATGATCGCGTTCTTGCCGCCAAGCTCGAGGTGGATGCGCTTGAGCGTGGCCGCGCCCTGAGTGGCGACGTGAATGCCCGTCTCCTTCGAGCCCGTGAACGTCACGACCTTGACGTCTGGGTGGGTGATCAGCCGCTCGCCGACCACCGAGCCACTGCCGTGAACGATGTTGATGACCCCTGGCGGCAGGCCGGCCTGCTCGAAGATCTGCACCAGCATCTCGCCGAGCATCGGCGTGTCGGCCGCGGGCTTGAATACCGCCGTGTTGCCGGTCACGAGCGCCGGCATCAGCTTCCAGGTCGGAATCGCCATCGGGAAGTTGAACGGCGTGATCACGGCGACCACACCCATCGGCTGGCGCAGGCTCATGGCAAACTTGTCGGGCATCTCCGCAGGCACCGTCTGGCCAAACATGCGGCGGCCCTCGCCGGCCATGTAGTAGGTCATGTCGATGCCCTCCTGGACATCGCCCCCCGCCTCGGCGACGACCTTGCCCATCTCGCGGGTCATCATCTCGGTCAGCTCGGGCTTACGGTCGCGCAGCGCCTCGGCCACGCGAAACAGGATCTCGGCCCGCTTCGGGGCTGGATAAAGCCGCCAGCTCTGGTACGCCTCGTGGGCGGCTGCCACAGCGCGATCGGTGTCTCCCACCGTCGAGCTCGGAAACGACCCCAGGAGTTCGCCGTCGGCCGGGCTGCGGTTCTCAAACCGAGCACCGGACTCGGATTCGACCCACTCCCCACCAACATAGTTTCGGTACTCACCGGCGGCAACCGCCATGTTCAGCCTCCTGGTCGCAATCGGGAGCACACTCTACTCACCACGGACGGCGAGCACCCGCAGAAGGTCGTCGACACGAGCGTCCACGACCTCGACCTCGCCGGGCGCGCCGCTGCCGCCGTCCTGCATGCCGTGCCCGGTGACGACCGCGGCGATCAGCGTACGGGCGGGCACGTCACCGCGCTGGGCGAGCTTGATGGTGGCGGCAATCGGCGCTGCGGCCGCCAGATCGGACCAGATCCCTTCGAACTCGCCGAGCATGATCCGTGCCTGGTCGAGCTCGGGCTCGGACACGCGCACCACCAGCCCCTCGGACTCGACCACCGCCTGCAGCGTCTGCACCGTGCCGGTCAGACCGGACAGCGCCTTGGCGCCAGTCTGCGTGGTGGTGGGCGCCACCCAGTCCTTGCCGCCGGCAAGCGCGCTTGCAACCGCCCCGGCGACCTCCACCGCAACCATCCGCGGAATCCGGTCGATAACGCCCCACGCGACGAGCTCGCGGAGGCCCCGCCATATCCCCTGGATGCCATCACCCAGGCCCGCTGGGACGATCACCAGATCGGGCGCGGCGAATCGCAGCTGCTCGACCAGCTCAAACGCGATCGTGCGGTAGGCCTCGATCGAGAGCGGATCACCGCCGATCGGAGGTGACGTGCGATTCGAGAACGTGCGCCACCCCAGCGACCGCTCAGCATCGGCGAGCAACGGCCAGCGCTCGTCGGGCGAACGCACGGCCACAACCCGGCCGCCGACCGCGTCCATCGCGTCGCGGGCGCGGGGGTCGATGTCGGAATCGACCAATCCGACGGAGCGCAGGCCGGCGCGGGCGGCATACGCGGCAAAGGAGATCGCCAGAGCATCGTCGCCGACCGTCCCGATCGTCGTCTCGCGATCCTCGATCTGCGATACCGCCAGAGCGGCAAACCGGTCGCGCCAGCTTCCCGTGGGGTTCGCCCGCTCGTCCTTGAGAAACAGCCGCCTCAACCCCATCTCGGCCCCCAGCGCATGTGAGGCGATCAGCGGGGTGTCGCCCTCGCCGAGCGTCACCAGCCGGTCTCGGGGAACGGGCATCTGGGCCGCATATCGAGCGAGACCGCGGCCCGAGAGCTTGCCGGGTTTCACCCCAACCATGCGGGCATACACCGGGGCGACGTTGGACGGAGCACCCTCTGACGAGCACGACGGACACCCGGCGGGCATCGAGACCACCGGATAGCGACGTCGACATCGGAGGCACTCGAGCGCGCTTGCAACAGCCATCGCGCGAGCATACCCCTTGCGCACCCAGGTATCCTCTAAGGGTGATCTATTGCGTGGTTCCCAGAGAGCTCGAGGACGAACTGCTCGAGCGCATGCGTGAGTACTACCGCGACAACGCCGACGTCGAGGTGATCGTCGACCGCCGGTACGGAGGCCCGAACGATCGTCGTCGTGGCGAATCGAACGTCACCGACGAGCGGCGCGTCACCCGCGATCGGCGGCGGGCACGGGCAATCGGCACCTTCCCCCGTATCGAGGCGTTCGACACCGCCGATAGCTGATCGGCGAGGTCAGGCCGCGAGTGCGACCGAGCCATCCGGCTCGGCCACCGCATTCCAGTTGCAGAAGCGGTCGTCGATCTCCTCGAGCTCGGCGCCGCGATGCTGCAGCGTGACCGGCTGGGCGCCCAGCATGTCGACGCGAAACTGATACCACGAGAGCTCCCACGCGATGGTGACCACGACCTCTCGGTGACTGCGCTGGACCACGCTCACGTGCGGATCGCCCAGTGTCCGGATGATCCCCGAGACGGTGCGCCGGTGGCCGGACTCGTTGAACAACTCGATGCCGGCTTCGACCGCATCATGCGGATCGTCGGGCAGCGCGGCAGGTTCGAACGGCGTCGGTCCCGCGTTCGCATTCTTGCGCCGGCTCTGAAACAGGCCCTTGATGCCGCGCGGCTTTGCCGCCCACATCTGGAGCGGAACAGACGGGGCGCCCTCGCGAATCCACCCGCGTGCGTCGGCCGCGTCGAGGCACAGTGGGCACACGTACGCGTCGTTATCCGCGTGTCGGTGGTAAGTCACAAGATGCTCGCCCAAAAGCAGTGACCGCCCACACACCGCGCACTCGGTCTCGATGTCGTTCCGCTTGATCTCGATCACTGATCAGTCCCGATTTTGACTCTCACCAGCGGCCGTGAGTATATCGAAGTCGGACAAACCCGCCGCAAACCGGACGTTTGACAGAAGCTTCCAAAACCGACCCCGGTTGACCGCTGGAAACGGCACCCGGTAGCGTCTCGTCCTGACATGGCAGGCATCTCAAGACGGACGTGGCCTGCGGGGCTCGTGATCGCCGCCGTGGCGGCCGCCGGGGCCACGCTCGCGGGTGTGCCGGCGCCGGTGACCGCCGCCACCTCGGCCTCGCCTGCGACCGTCATGCGCCAGCTCGACACGCTCACCGGCCGCCGAGCCGAGCTGACCGTCGCGATCGCACAGAACCGTGGCCGAGCGGCTGCACTCACCGCCACGGTGCGAGCTGACAACCTTCGTGCCCGCCGCGACCGCGCCGACCGCCGGCGTTCCCGTGGCCAGCTGGCCGCGCTCCTGGTCGAGCAATACAAGTCGTCCAGCCCGGATTCGACCGCGTTTCTCCTGGCGGCACGATCGATATCCGACCTGATCTCCCGCTCCGAGACGCTCGACCGGCTGTCGGCCGACCAGGCCGCGGTGATCGCCGCGGTCAGCTCCGACCAGGCCAAGGTGCGGCGCGACCTGGTCGCGGCCGCAAGAACACGACGAGCAATTGCCGCCAAGCTCGCGGCGGTGACAGCGGCGCGAGCGGCGATCGATAGCTCCATCACCACCCAGCGAGCGCTCCTGGCCCGGCTCACCACCCCCACCCTGCATGCGGTCAACCACGAGCAGGCTCGCCGAAAAACCCTGGCACGCGACACCGGCACGCCATCCGCCCCGACCGGCGGCGCGGCCCAGAACCCTCAACCCGGCGGGGGCAGCGGGCAGACGTTCACCGGCGAGGTGACCTGGTACGGGCCGGGATTCGTGGGCAAGCCAACCGCATCGGGAGAGCCGTTTGATCCCAACAAGCTGACGGCGGCCAGCCCGTGGCTTCCCTTCGGCACCATGCTTCAGGTGACGAGCCTCGTCACCCATCGCACCGTCACGGTACGGGTCAACGACCGCGGGCCGTTCGGACGTGGCGTGCTCGACCTGTCCGAGCACGCCGCCGCGGTCATCGGCCTTTCGGGGTGGCAGCAGTGCCGGCTCGAAATCGTCGGCTGATGACTACGCCTTGGCGAGCTCCTTGTCCTTGGCGGCGTTGATCAGCCCGGCGGCGACGTGCGCGGGCACCTGCTCGTAGCGCAGGAAGCTCATCGCGTAGTCGGCGCGACCCCCTGTCATCGAGGTCAGGTCGGGCGCGTAGGAGAGCACCTCGGCCATCGGAACGTCGGCGTGGATGGTCGAGTACCCCGCGCCCGGATCCATTCCCAGCACCCGTCCGCGGCGGCTGGTCATGTCGCCGATCACGTCACCGACGTTCTCGTCGGGCACCGTGATGTCGAGCCGCATGATCGGCTCGAGCAGAGCCGGATCGGCCTCCGCCACAGCCTGTTTGAACGCCATCGAACCGGCGATCTTGAACGCCATCTCTGACGAGTCGACCGTGTGGTAGGAGCCGTCCACCAGGGTGACCTTGATACCGACCACCTTCGAGCCGGTGAGATCACCCTTCTGCATGGCCTCCTGGATGCCCTTGTCCACTGCCGGCCGGAAGCCCTGCGGGATCACGCCGCCGACGATCTTGTCGACGAACTCATAGCCCTCGTGGCTCTCGAGCGGCTCGATCTGGATGTGACAGTCGCCGAACTGCCCGCGCCCGCCGGTCTGCTTCTTGTACCGGCCACGGGCCCGCGCCGGCTTTCGGATCGTCTCCAGATACGGCACCCGCGGCGGGTGCAGCTCGACCTCGACCCCGAACCGCCGGTTGACCCGATCCACCGTCACCTCGACATGCATCTGCGAGAGGCCGGCCACGATCATCTCTCCGGTCTGGGGATCGCGGTGGATGTCGAGCGCGGGATCCTCCTCGGCCAGACGGCGCAGGGCCTGGTAGACCTTGTCCTCGTCGCCCTTGTGGCGCGGCTCGATGGCAAACGACACGACCGGCGCCGGAAAGGCGAGTGGCTCGATCTCGGCCGGGTTATCGGCGTCAGACAACACGTCTCCGGTGCCGGTCTCCTTGAGCTTTGCGACCGCGCCGATCGACCCCGGGCCGAGCGCGTCGACCGGGGTGTGCTCCTTACCCTGGATCTGAAGCAGCTGCCCGATCCGCTCCTTGGCATGCGAATGGTTGTTGGTCAGGTTTGAGTCAGACGTGATCGTGCCTGCGAACACCCGGAACAGGTTGATCTTGCCGCTGAACGGATCGGCAACGGTCTTGAACACGTAGGCCAGGGTGTTGGCCCCGCCCACCTCGGGCACGTTTCGCGCCCGTGCCGGCGACGGGAGGCCCTCGACGATCAGGTCGAGCAGGCCGTGCGAGCCGATATTGCGGGTCGCGGCGCCGCATCCGACCGGAAACAGCTCGCCTTCGGTAACGAGCTTCTTGAGCGCCGCTGCCATCTCCTCGCGGCTGATCTCCGCCCCCTCGAGGTAGCGCTCCATCAGTTCATCCGATGTCTCGGAGACCACATCCATGAGCTTGTCGTGGTACTCGTCGGCGATGGGGCGTACGTCGGCGGGAATCTCGATCGCCTCGTCGTGCCCGGAGCCGTCGCCACTGTGGTCGTAGGCGACCATGTGGACGAGGTCAACCACGCCGTGAAACTCGGTCTCGGAGCCGATGGGAATCTCGACGGCGACGCAGCGGTCCGAGAGCTGGGTGCGAAGCCCCTCGAGCGCTGCGAAGAAGTCGGCACGCTCACGATCGAGCATGTTGATCAACACCAGCCGCGACAGCCCCAGCTCGTCGCACCGTTTCCACACGCGATCGGTGCTCACCTCCACACCCATCACGCCCGAGACAGTCACGATCGCCCCCTCCACCACTCGCAGCGTGGAAAGCACGTCGGCCTGGAAACTGGGCTCGCCGGGCGTATCGATCAGATTGATCGTGCGGCCCTCCCACTCGAGGTGGGTGATCGCCGCCGAGATCGACATGCCTCGCCGTTTCTCCTCGTCGTCAGAGTCGCCGACCGTGGACTGCTCGGCGACAGAGCCCAGGCGATTGATCGTCCCGGACTCATACAGAAGCGCTTCGACCAAGGACGTCTTGCCAGTGCCGCGGTGACCGATCACCGCAACGTTACGAATCTTGCCGGGCTCCTTCACAGGCATGCATAGCCTCCAAGGCGTGGAAGTTACGACTCGTTGATACCACCTTCCAGATTACCGCACTGGAGGAGGCAGGCTCCCATGCAGTTTGGCCTTCAAGCGGAGGATCGCCTTGGTGTGGAGCTGTGACACGCGGGACTCGGTGACTCCGAGCACATCGCCGATCTCTCGCAGCGTCAGCTCCTCGTAGTAATACAACGTGATCACGGTCTTCTCGCGCTCGGGCAGCTTGCCGATCGCGTTTGCCAGGGACTCGCGCACCTCGGTGCGGGTCATCTCCGCCGACGGATCGTCGGCATTGGGATCCTGGAGCGTGTCGATCAGCGAGACCGTGTCTCCGCCCGACGACGAGATCGTCCACAGCTCGTCGAGCGCCGCGACCGACGAACGCGAGATCTGGGTGAGGCTGTCCTGGAACTCCTCGGGCGTGATGTCGAGGTGCTTTGCGATCTCCTCGTCGGTGGGTGGCCGGTGCAAGCGGTGCTCGAGCTCGACGATCGCGCGCTCGATCTCACGCGCGCGGCTTCGGACAGAGCGCGGCACCCAGTCGAGCGAGCGCAACTCGTCGATGATCGACCCCTTGATCCGGCTGATCGCGTAGGTCTCGAACTTGGTGTCGCGGCCCGGGTCGAAGCGCTCGATCGCATTCATCAGGCCGAGCAGGCCGTAGGAGACGAGGTCGCCCTCCTCCACGTGCGCGGGCAGGCCGGTACCGAGCCGGCCGGCGACGTATTTCACCAGCGGCGCGTAGGTCAGGATCAGGCGGTCGCGCAGCCGCGGATCGGCTGTGCGCTTGTATTCCTCCCAGATCGCTACGGAGTCGTCGGTCATCAGGCTCGCGGATGTGAAGAGGCGTGCGCGGCCCGCAGGTGACGCACGCTCACGTGTGTATAGATCTGGGTCGTCGACACCGAAGCGTGACCCAGTAGCTCCTGAATACTACGAAGATCGGCCCCACCTTCGAGTAGATGGGTTGCGTAGGTATGGCGCAACGCGTGGGGCGAGCGGTGCGCGATCCCGGTTTTCGCCAGCCGCCGTGAGAGTGCTCGGCGCACATCCGACGGCCCCAGCGGGCGGCCACGGACACTCAAGAAGAGCGCTGCCGACCCCGTGCCGCGGACGAGCTTGGGTCGCCCGATCGCGAGATAACGGCGCACCGCCGCCACCGCTTCGGTGCCCATCGGCAGCACCCGCTGCTTGCGTCCCTTGCCCTCGACCTTGATCGTGCGCTGGTCGAGATCGACATCGGCGACACCCACCGTGCAAGCCTCGCCGGCACGGACACCGCACGAGTACAGAAGCTCGAGCAACGCGTAATCGCGAAGCGCGCGGGGGTCATCGCCCAGCTCGGGGTCGAGCAGCCGGTCGGTTTCGGCCAGCGAGAGCGTTGCAGGAAGCTTCTGCACCCGCTTTGGACCGGGGACGACGGCGGCGGGGTCGAGCTGTGTAATCCCGCGGGAAAGGAGCCAGGCATGGGCGCTACGCACGGCTGAGAGCTTACGCGCCGCGGTGGCCGGCGCGTATCTGAGCGTGCCCAGGTATGCCGCGTAGCGGCGAATCAGCTTGACGTCGACCTGCTCGAGGTCGCTCCCGGCCGCCGAAACCCAGCGCTGGTATTGGCTCAGATCACTGCGGTAGGCCCGCACCGTGCTGGGTGACGCGCCACCGGCGCGCAGCGAATCGAGGTAGCGCTGGAGACGATCATCGGTGTCGGGATCAGGCGGCATCGTGGCTTCAAGGCTATTCGGCCTGAAACCAACCTGTCCTTTAGCGGTCGCCGGGTTCACCGGCTGCCGCGACTGCCGCGCACACCGAAGTCGCGGAGCGCCAGGTCGGCCATCCAGAGCCCCAGTGCAGCGGCCGCGAAGGCGATCACCCACACCCCTTCGCGGACTGCGGCGTAGCCGATGCCCACCAGCCCGGCTGCCAGCACGAAGAACAGCACGCCGCGGGCCTTGGGTCGAGGAGAGGAGGTGGACACCGGCACACCGTAGCCGCCGGCGCCCACCCCGCGCATCCCGTGTTAGTGCTTGGCCTTCTTGTGCTTGCGGTGCAGACCCTTGAGGATCGCGAACCGCTGCTGCGGCTTGCCGTGGACGCCGGTGAAGTCGCCGCCGACGTACACATTGCCCTTGCCATTGGTGAGCGCCCACACGCCGAGCACACCGGCGGTGGAGCTGAGATCGGGGTTCCAGGCGGTCAGGACGCCGCTGGGTGAAAGCATGAACACCTTCGCCCGCTTGATCCGCTTCGACCCACCAAACTCGCTCATCGCGGAGTTCTTCTTGGGCGCGACGTTGTCGCCGTGCATACCGAAGATCGAGTAGCCGTCGATCGCCGTGACCGCCTGGCAGTTGCCGTCGGTCTTGTAGTACCAGACCTGCTTGCCGGTGTTCACGTTGTAGGCCAGCGCCGTTCCGCCCGGCCCGCCTTCGGCCGCGAAGATGCGGCGGCCGCCGAGTGCGATGTCGAGAATGTCAGCGGTGGGGTGATTCGCCCACCGGCTGAGCTTGCCGGCCTTGCGGCTGACCGCGGCCAGGTAGGGCTGCGACTTGCCGTTGACCGACGTGAAGACGCCACCAAAGATGACACGGCCGTTGCGACGATCGACCACGACGTCGCGCACCTGGCCGTTTACCGAGGGCGCCCATCCGGCCAGCCGCATCTTGCCGTGCTTGTTCAGCACGAGCTTGCCGAGATGGCCGCGCTTCTTGCCGTTGACCGAGCCGAACGAGCCGCCGAAGTAGATGCCGCTGCGGGTGGCGGTGAGACCGCGCACCTGCCCGCTGATCTTGAAGTCGCCGAGGCGCGGGGCGAGCTTGCCAGTCTTGGCGACGAACGCGGCGAGGTCGTGCCGGGGCTTTCCGTTGACGCTCGAGAACTGTCCGCCGATGTAGAGGTACTTACCGTTGGGCGAGCTCGCAAGGGCGTACACGCGACCGTTCACATTTGGCCGAAACGGCAGCAGATTGCCGTTGGGCGAGACAGCTGCGAGATGGTTTCGGGTGACGGTGTTTCCGGCGTGATTGGCCATCTGAGTGAAATCGCCGGCAAGGTAGATGTGCTTGCCGATGCGCTTGATGTCATCGACGCGGCCCTCTTCCTTGTTCGCATGCGTCCAGTGGGGCACGACCACCTGCCACGACTTGGCTGCGCTGGAAGCGATGTTGGGCTTCACGGAGGCTCCGGCGGTACCCGCCAGGATGCCGACCGCAGCGGTGGCAGTGATCACGGTCGCTGCAACCCTCACAGGTACTCGCATGAATCAACCTCTCTCGGGAGCGGAATTTGGGAGCGTCAGGCCCGGCCGAAGCCGGAAGGCGAGACGTTACTGACCCCATCGGCCGCTCCACACCAGTTCTTGCGGGTGTGAACGAAGTGTTTACGCAGGCTTTACGTAAGGCTGGTGTTTAGTCCGCAAATAGCGGATTTTTAACAAAGGCCCCCGACGGATCCACTACAGTCGCCAATCACCTGGATGCGACGCGCCGCTTTCGTCATCGGATTCGTTCTCGCTGCCGGCGCCGTCACCCGTCTCGCGGGCGCCGTGCTGCCGGCTCAGGCCGCGATGGTGATTGCCGGATTCACCGCGCTGGGGATCCCCGGTTGGGCGCTGCTGCACGCAACCGGCATGCGTCAGCGGCTCGATACGGTCGCCTGCATGGGGGTCGCGATCATCGCCGGGCTGGCGATGTGGGCGGTGGCGCTCGCGATTGGCGTCATCATCGGGTTGCCGTTTTGGGTGCTGTTGGCCGGAGTCGCGATCGCCTCGGTTGCCTGCCTGATTCGCGACCGCGAGGTGATGCCATCACCCCGCCTCGACATCGGGATCGGCGTTGGCGGAACGCTCCTGGTGATGCTCCTGGCCACGCGCTGGCAGTGGTCGCTGTACGGCGACGAGGTGTTTCACACCGGCCGCATCCGTAAGCTGCTGGACCTCGATCGGCTCTCGCTCGACGGCGTCTCGGCCTACTACCACGGGCCGCTCCACGCCGGATACGCCTTCCCCCTGCTCCACGCGGGGCAAGCCGCGATGACCTCCCTCTCGGGCCTCGATGCCGGCGTCGCCTACGTCAACATGGCACCGTTCTTCGCCGGGGTATTCGTGCTCACCTCGTACGCCGCCGGCCGCGCCCTCGGTGGCACCTGGGTCGGGCTGGCGGCCGCGATGTTTGCGTTTTCGAACGCGATCCCGGTGCACGACCCGTTCCTGGGGATGCTGCAATGGCCAGGGCCGTTTGCGTTCTACGTACTCTCGACTGCTGTGATCATCGTGTTGGTCGGGGTGGTGCGAACGCCCGACCGCCGGCTCGAAATCGCCCTGGCGGTGGCGGTTGCAGAGGTCGCGATCATCCATCCGACCTATGCCATCGGACCGCTCACGATCGTCATCGGCGTCTGCATCCTGTGCCGCACCGCCTGGCGGGCGGCGGCCTACTCACTGATCGGATGTGGCGCGGTGCTGGCCTGGATCTGGTGGGTGGCGCTGCGTGGAGTCCACCGCGCTCCCCCGGCGACCGGCCAGTGGCGGGTGCCGCGACACAGCGACTACGTCTTCTTCGGCCACCAGGCCATCTCACTGACGACGGTCAACGTCGTCCACGGGCGAGTGCTGGCCGAGCTCGCGCTGGCGGCGATGCTCGCGCTCCTGGTCGCATGGCGGCGGCGGTATGGGTTTGCCGCGGCGATCATGGCCGGGCCGCTGGTACTGGTGGCCTTCCCCGGGATCATGGCGGTGCTGAACGCGGCGGCCGGCGCAAATCAGATGCACCGCATGTGGGCGATCGTGCCATGGCCATTCACCATCGCCTTTGCGATCGCGGTGGTGGTCGCATCGAGGCGGCGATGGCCGATCATCGGCGGCACCGCGGTGATCCTCGCGATCGCCGCGCTCGAGCGCAAACACATCGTGAAGCTCGAGCACAAACAGTCATGGTTCCCGGTGGCCGTGATCGCGGTGGCGGTGGTGGGAATCGCCGTCTGGTATTGGGTCAGGGGTCTGCGCGCCGAGAGCGAGAACGCGCCCATCCAGGCTCGCTGGTGGACTGCCGTGGTGGCTGCGATCCTGGTGGCGGGCGCCCTCGGCGGCTCGGCGGGGACGTATGCCCACGTGCTACGCCACCGGTACAAGGCTCCCAGGCCCCGCCCGATTCCCGCGGCGGTCGTCGATGCGGTGCGACCGATCCCCGGTCTGGGGCACTTTCCGGTGGTGCTGGGCACACCTGACCTCTCCTACCGGCTCGTGGGTGCCGCACCCGTGTATATCGCGGCTGTCCCGGAGGTTCGCAGCCGAGCCGAACCGCGGGCCCATCCTGCCCAGCGGCGCGCGCTTGTTCGCGAGTTCCTCGATCCGACCACTTCGGCCGCGCGCCGGCTTGCGATCGCCCACCACTTCGACACCAACTACGTGGTGCTCAACAGCCGCACCGGGGAAACTCCCCTGATGCGGATGCTCGCACGCGACCCCGACTACACGTTGATCAAGCAGTACGAGTCGGATGGCGTCACCTACGCGGTCTACAAGGTCGCGTGACCGCATGAGAGACGGATCTGATTCGGGGCGCGGTGGCGGGAGCGACGGCCGCCGGAGTCTGGGCACTGGCCGAGATCCCGCTCTCGCGCGCCACCGGCACCGGGTTCACCGACGTGGCGCTGCTCGGGCGGTGTACCGGGCTCTCGGGCCGGAGGGCAAACGCGGTCGGGTTGGCCGTTCACCTCGCCAACGGAGCTGCCTTCGGCGCGCTCTTCAGCGCGGCCGGGGGCCGCGGTGCTCGCACCGGCTTCGTTGCCGCCCAGGTCGAGGGAACGCTGCTTTGGCCGGTGATGCGGATCATCGACCCCGAGCACTTCACCAAGCGCGTGTTCGCCCAGGAAGTGCTCACCCACGGACTGTTTGGGGTCGTACTCGGACTGGCACTGCCCCGGAGCGCATCCCGGCCGCCGGTGTAGCATCGGGACGGCAACGATCGCCGCCACCTGATGAGTGCAGCCCCAAACCACCCGCCCCAGATGAGTCCCGCCGAGCTTCTGCGCAGCCGCGGCTACGTGGTGATCCTGGTGCTCGGCGGCATCGTGGGCGTGCCCGTCGCGTTCTTCGCCTACTTCTATCTCAAGGAAGTCGGGGTGGTGCAAAACTGGGTGTTCACGACGCTTCCGAGCGACCTCGGCTTCGACAGTGAACCCACCTGGTGGCCGTTGCTTCCGCTGACGATCAGCGGTGTGTTGGTCTCGCTGTCGCTCACCTATCTGCCGGGTACGGGTGGCCACAAACCCGCCGAGGGATTCAAGGTGTCGGGCGGCCCCACGCGGCCAATCGATCTGCCCGGGATCATCGTCGCGTCCTTTGCCACCCTCAGCCTCGGCGTTGTACTCGGCCCGGAAGCGCCGCTGATTGCGATCGGCAGCGGCATGGGCGTGCTGGCGGTGCAGCTACTCAAGCGCGACGCGCCACAAACCGCCTACATGGTGATCGGGGCGGCGGGCAGCTTCGCCGCGATCAGCACGTTGCTCGGCTCTCCCCTGGTCGGGGCGTTCCTGCTGATGGAGGCCGCGGGCATCGGCGGCGGGATGATGGGCCTGGTCATGCTCCCCGGCCTGCTCGCCGCCGGTATCGGGGCGCTGATCTTCGTCGGACTCGACAACTGGACCGGCTACGGCACCTTTGCGCTCTCGATCCCCAACATCCCGCCGTTCGGTACCCCAACGCTTGCGGAGTTTGGCTGGGCGTTTGTGATCGGGGTGGCCGCGGCCATCCTGGGCACCGCGATCCGCCGCCTGGCCCTGTACCTTCAGCCGATCGTCGAGCGCCGGATGTTGCTCCTGCTGCCCGTCGTGGGCTTCGTGATCGGCGTGATGGCGGTGATCTTCGACGCGTTCACGACGCATCCATCGACCGAGGTGCTGTTCTCGGGGCAAGACCAGCTACCCGGGCTAATCGATGGCGCCGCCGGCTGGACGGTGGGAGCCCTGATTCTGCTGGTGCTGTGCAAGGGCCTCGCCTACGGCTTTGCCCTCAGCGGGTTTCGTGGTGGCCCGGTGTTCCCCGGCATGTTCATCGGCGCCGCCGGGGGGATCGCACTCTCGCATCTCCCGGGCCTGCCCATGATCGCCGGCGCCGCCATGGGAATCGGCGCGATGACCGCCGTCATGCTCAGGCTGCCGCTCACCGCGGTGCTTCTGGCAACGCTCTTTCTCAGTGCCGACGGCGCCGCGCTGACCCCGCTGGTAGTGGTAGCCGTGGCGGTCGGCTATGTGGTCGCGGCCCACTTCGAGCCGGCGCCACCTGCCGATCCGCCTCCTGACCCGGCGCCGCCGCCCGCCACACAACCCGCCCCGGCGTAACCGGCTTGCGATATTAACATCTGATTACACAACCTGGTGATACCGCTTTAAACACCTACGCTCCTGCGTGTTCGTCCATAAAACATGCGAGGAGTGAGCAGGTTGTCGATCAGAATCCGAATCATGGCCACGGCCGGTGTGGCCGTCCTGGTGTCGAGCGTGTTGGGGGTTTCGCTGGCGTCGGCTGCCACGGTCGCGGGGCCGAAGGTGACGGCGTTCGCGCCGGTGACGGGGGCTGTCGGGACGAATGTGGTCGTGACCGGGACCGGGCTCACGGGCGCCACGAGTGTCGAGTTCGGAGGCAAAGCGGCGGCCTACACCGTGAACTCCGCCACTCAGATAACCGCGACCGTGCCGAGCGGGGCGTTGACCGGGAAGATTCGGGTGGCGACGGCCGCCGGTGCGGTGCAGGCTGCCACGGTGTTTACCGTGGTGAAGGCGGTCGTTCCAAAGACGACCGGCTTCAGCCCTGCCAGCGGGCCTGTGGGCACCCATGTCGTGATCACCGGCACCGGGTTCACCGGCGCCACCAGCGTCCGGTTCGCCGGCGCCAAGGAAGCGACGTACATCGTCGACTCCCCCACTCAGATCACAGCCACCGTCCCCACCGGTGCTGTGACGGGCAAGCTCCGGATCGCCACCCCGGCGGGCGCGGTGCAGACCGCCTCGAGTTTTGTCATCAGCAAGCTGGCCGCGCCGGTGGTGTCGTCGATCGACCGTACCGGTGGGTGGGTGGATTATCCGGTCGAGATCACCGGTAGCCGGTTCACAGGCGCGACCGGGGTCACGTTCGGCGGTGTCGCCGCAGACAGGTTTACGGTCGACTCTGACACGCAAATCACCGCCTACGTTCCGACTGGCGCGGTCACCGGGCCGATCCGGGTCACAACCCCGGGCGGTAGCGCGGCTGCTCCGACGTTCACGGTCTACCCGATGTGGTACGTCGGGATCGACAGGCCGTCCGCCGCGGTGGGTGACACGGTCACGTTCTCACTCCAGTTCCCCGGCACCGTCACGCTTGCTTCCGTGACGTTCAACGGGGTGCGAGCGACCCTCGCCCCGTATGGGGCAGCGTTCCCCGGGGGCGTTTTGCTCGCACAGATTCGGGTTGTCGTGCCTCAGGGAGCGGCCACCGGCCCGGTGTCGTTCACGTTCGCCGGCGACCCGGCGACCTACACGCTTCCGATCCCGTTCACGGTGATCAACGTCCCGGCTCCGACGGTGTCGTCGATCAGCCGGGCAAGCGGTCCGGTGGGGAGCACGGTGGTGATCACCGGCACGAACCTCTCGCGAGCGACCAGTGTCACCTTCGGTGGTGTGCTTGCCACGGTGGGCGGCATCGACTCCGACACGCAGATCACAGCGGTCGTGCCTGCAGGCGCGGTAACCGGCCCGATCCAGGTCACCACGCCGACCGGCGTCGCGAGCTCCCCCACGTTCACCGTCACCCAGTAGCGACCGATGGGGTGAATAAATGGTGCCAGGCACCATTTATTCACCCCGGAAGAATCGGTCAAGAGGGTGTCTCCCCTACCTCTGTGACTGTCGATACAGACAGCACGGCTCCGCTACACGGAGCGACCTATGGAGGGGGGAACGGTTGAAATCCAAGATTCGGATCAGCACTGGTCTGCTCGCGGTCCTTGTAGTAGGGCTGATCGGACCGGCTGCGGCCGGAGCAGCGGTGACGCGGGGACCCGCGGTCACGCCGCCGGGCGACTCGTTTGACTTCGGCAGCGTCACCGTCGGACAGACGGCGTCACAGGTATTCACGCTGTCGGCGACTCGGTGGGATCGCTGGGACGGAAGGCTCAAGGTAAGCCTCACGGGCTCCTCGGCATTCAAGATTGCCTCGGACGGGTGCTCCGGCAAGTTCTTGACGTTCCGAAACCCGTCGTGCGAGGTGACGGTCAACTACACCCCGACCACAGCCGGCAATGCCGACGCAACGACTCTCCAGGTCGCCGGCGTTCGCTCGTTCTGGTGGCATCGCTGGCATTGGCGTCACCCCCGGGCAACCGGAGTGGCGATCACCGGCACCGGCACCACCAACGGTGGCGGAGGCGGCGGTGGCGGAAACACCGGCCCGGCGAACCTGCAACTCACGCCCGGCACGCTTGCCTCGAGCTCGGGTGGCACGAACTCCTACACCTACGACTTCGGGCAGATCAAGACGGCCACGACCAGCTTCACCGTCAAGAACGTCGGTGGCACGACCTCACTTCCGCTCGTGCTGAACGGGTGGGACGCCGGCGGCTACGCCCTGACCAACGACACGTGCAGCGGCCAAACGCTGGCGGCCAACGCGACATGCACCTTCTCGGAGACCTGGAGCGCCAACTCCGATCCGATGTGTGACGCGGTTGGAACGCCGGTCGGCCTCGAACCATCGATCGACTCTGCGGACGAGTCCACCACCTACATCGGTGTGGATCTCTCCGCGAAGTGCGGGCGCTAAAAGCCCCGACTGTCCAGGGGTGAATAACGGTGCCTGGCACCGTTATTCACCCCTCACGACGGGAGCTGGCCGCCGGCGGCGGCCACCGCCACTCCAGCCGCGGCGGCGAGCAGGAGCGTCTCCACCACCGGCCGGCGAGCCACAAGCAGCAGCACCGCAGCTCCGGCAAGCACCGCGTACTGCCATGGCTCGGAGATCGCGCGGGCCAGCGGTACCGCAGAGCCGAGGATCGCGCCGATGGCCGCCGGCCCGGCACCTGCGAGGAAGTCCTGCACGCGGCGGTTTCGGCGCAGGTCATCGAATCGCCTCCCACCCAGCAGCACGAACATGAACGACGGTGTGAACGCGACCGTCGCGGCAAGCACGCCGCCCTTGATGCCGTCGGCGGCGTATCCCACGGCGGTCACGGTGTGGATGACCGGCCCCGGTGTGACCTGCCCGAGCGCGACGGCATTCAGAAACTGGGCCGAGGTCATCCAGTGGTAGTGGTTCACCGCATCGGCCTGCATCAGGGGAATCACCACGAATCCCCCGCCGTAGGACAGCGCGCCGACCTTGAGCGCCACCCAGCAGAGCGAGAGCAGTCCCCCGGTCGCGACCGCCCCCGCTGCGAGCAGCGGCAACATCGAAACGACGGCCGGTGCGTCGGATAGCCCGCGTCGAAGCGCCACCTCACAGAGGCCACATCCAAGCAGCACGAGCACCAGCCAGGGACCGAGCGTCGCGGCCGACGCCGCGCCAAGCACCGCGTACACCAGCCATCGCTTCGACCGCGCGCTTCGCGTCCAGCTCGAGGACACCAGTCCCATCCCCGCGTGGAGTGCGACCGCCGCCACCGCCGCTCCGGCCCCTGCACCGGCGCCCCGCACCCACCGCGGCGGCGAGTTCGAGAGAAACAGCGCGGCCAGTGCCAGGATCAGGATCATTCCCGGCACGATGAAGGCGAGGCCTCCCACCAGCGCGCCGAGCCGCCCGCGAACCCGCCACGCGCAGAAGATCGCAAGCTGGGTCGACGACGGCCCCGGCAGCAGGTTGCAGGCGGCCACCGCGTCCTCGAACTCCGCCGCGTCGATCCATGCACGGCGCTCGACGCACATCTCGCGCAGCATCGCGATGTGGGTCGGCGGGCCGCCAAACCCGATCACGCCGATCTGCCCCCACTCTCGAAGCACGTCACGCAGTCGCGGCGAAGTTGCCGTGGAACTCAACGACGAGGCTCGATCGGCGGTTCGACGTCAGCGCTTGCCATGAGGTGTACTTCGTGCATCGAGGATCGACCGAGACGCTACCAGCCATCCGATGCCGCGGTGCTTGCCGACCGGCTGGCGCGGGCCGGCTTCATCGCCGCCGAGCAGGAGGCCGCCGAGCTGCTCGCACGCGCCGATGGCGACGACGCATCGCTCGAGGCTCTCGTCGAACGGCGACTGACAGGGGAGCCACTCGCCTGGATCGTCGGCAGCGCGGTCTTTTGTGGAGTGCGAATCCGGATCGATCCCGGGGTGTATGTCCCACGCTGGCACAGCGAGATGCTCGCCAGCCGGGCGGTCGAGCGACTGCCGGCGCACGGGGTCGCGATCGACCTGTGCACCGGCTCTGGTGCGATTGCAAAAACGCTCGCCACCCACCGGCCGGACGCCTGGGTGGTCGGGTCGGACATCGACGAAACCGCGATCGCGTGTGCGCGCGCAAACGGCGTCGACGCGTACCTCGGTGACATGTTCGCGCCGCTCCCCTCTCAGCTCCGCGGTCAGGTCGACGTCGTGATCGGGATCGTTCCCTACGTCCCGACGGGAGAGCTCGCCTTACTCCAGCGCGACACCCTGACGTTCGAGTCGCGGGACTGGTACGAGGGCGGCGAAGACGGCCTTCAACTCGTGAGTCGGGTCGCCGACGAGGCCCGCGCGTATCTGCGGCCCGGCGGCGTCCTGGTGCTCGAGCTGGGCGGCGACCAGGCCGGCCCGTTCGGTGCCACCCTGGGACGACTTGGCTACAGCGTGGTCGACGTGCTGACCGACCCCAACGGCGACGTCCGCGGAATCGAGGCCCGGCTCGGCGCTACTTCGGGTGAAACAGCTGAAACAGATTCTTCGACACGTCCGGAGCGATCTGCTTGGAATACGTGATCGTCATGTGCTCGGTGTCGCGGTAGACGATCGTATGGCCGATGATCGGGGGACACTTCCCTCCGGAGCAAAACCACTTCCTGGTGTGCATGTAGCGGTCGTGTGACTCTCCGACCATGCGCTCGATCGTCTGATGTTCGGTGTTGAGTTCTCTCTGGTAGGTCTGGGTGCACGTGCCGATGGTCGCGCCGGTCTGGGTGAGACAGACCTTGGGGTTGATCGAAGGATGGCGCGGGTCATCCTCGATCACGATCACCCTGGGCACGACCTTGTTGAACGCCGTCAACTCCTTGTGCAGACCCGCATACATCTGCTCGGTCGGGATCCGGGGGTCGTAGTACTGGGCGACGATCATGAAGCTCGGTCGAAGCGCCTTGAGCCGTGGGATCACCTTGGGCCACCAGGTTGCACACACGGGGTTTCCGGTGCTCGAGGTCACGGCGGTCGCAACCCCCAATGTGCACCCGGTATGGATGACCGGCGTGATCGACCACGTGTGGTGCTTACCGAAATAGTCGAACGCGGGCATCCAGGCGGCCGCGTGGGAGTCGCCGAAGACGACGAACCGGCGCTTGGCCTTCACGTTTCCCAGCGTGCAGCGCTGACCGAGTCCGCCGCTGACCACGCAGCCGGTCGGTGAGTCCAACGACAGGTTTGTCAGCACCCTGGGGGTGATGACCGAGGCGATCGGCACCGCCAGCCGAGCGGGAGTCACGGCCTGTGTCACCGCCGCTGTGTAGGTGCTGTTGGGCTGAGCCACCATCGGGGCAAGCACAGCCGCCCACCCGGCGGTGGGCACAGCGGCGAGCCCGCTTGTGATCAGCAGACAGGCAATCGTGGTGGTGAATCGACGTCGAGGCATGAGCTAATCCGCACCTTCGATTGAGGATTTCCGAATCCTTCGATGCGGTGGTTTCGCAGTCGGCTGATCCGTGCCCCCACCACTCCCCCACATCGGTGAGCCCACATCCCCGATCGGCGTAATCAGATCGCGCTCAAGGTGAGCCGCCATCCACCGATAGACCTGCCAGAGCTGTTGGAGCTCGCATGTCTCGACCGATCACCTCGCGCTCAACACCCACAGGAGTAAACGGCGGTTTTCGCCCCGATATCCAGGGCCTCCGCGCAATAGCGGTACTCCTGGTCGCGCTGTGCCACGCCGGGGTGCCGTTCCTGGCGGGTGGCTACGTCGGTGTGGACGTGTTCTTTGTGATCTCGGGATTCCTCATCACCGGCTGGCTGCTTCGGCGGTTCGCGTCGTCTGGCCGGGTGCCGTTCACCCAGTTCTACGCGGCACGGGCGCGACGGATCCTCGCCGCATCCACCCTCACTCTGGTCGTGACCGTGATCGCCGCGTGGCACTACCTCAACTACATCCGGGCGGTGTCGGTCTTTCATGACGCCATCTGGGCGACGCTGTTTGCCGCCAACGTCCACTTCGCCGAGGTCGGCACCAACTACTTCGCCCAGGACAACCCCCCATCCCCGCTCCAGAACTTCTGGACGCTGGCGGTGGAGGAGCAGTTCTACATCGTGTGGCCAGCGCTTTTGGCACTGGCGCTGTTTGCTGCCCGTGGCCGTCGGATGCTCCTGATCATCCCCGTGAGCGCGGTGGTTTTGGCCTCGCTCGGATTCTGCATCCACGACACCCGCGTCAACCCGGTCGGTGCGTACTTCTCAACCTTCGCGCGGGGCTGGGAGTTCGGTCTGGGAGCGTTGATCGCGATCGGTGCAGCCGAGCTTTCGCGGATCCCCGGCGGTGTCCGGGCATGCATGTCGTGGGTCGGCCTGGCGGGCATCGTGCTGGCGGGGGTGCTGTTCACGAGCACCACCGAGTTTCCCGGGTACGCGGCCCTGCTTCCGGTGCTCGCCACCGTGCTCGTGATCGTCGGCGGTTTGGGGGTGTCACATCGGTTTGGTGCGGGCATGCTGCTCCGACACCAGCCCTTCGCGCTGACCGGAGACGTGTCGTACGCGTTCTATCTGTGGCATTGGCCGATCCTCGTGATCGTGGCCGAGCATGCCGGCCACGACCTGACCGTTTGGCAGAATCTCGGACTACTCGTCATCGGATTTGGAGTGAGCCTCATCACCTACTGGAGTTTTGAAAACCCCATCCGCCACTCGCGGGTGCTCTCGATGCCGCGGCCGGCACTCGCCATGTGGCCCGCGACGGTCGGGATGGTGCTGGGCCTTGCCCTGGTCGCGGTCTCGTCGGAGCCGGTGCTGGCATCGACGGCCGCGCCGTCGGTGCCGATCGTCAAACACCCGCTGGGCACGTACACGGCGGCCGTCAGAAACAGCGTCGCGCCCGCGCGGCTCGCTTCGCCGATCCCCACGGTGCTTCATCCGTCGATTGCGCAGCTCCCCTACGACAATCCCAGTGGCCAAGGCGGGTGCGACACCCGCGGTGGACTGGGGCTGCGATGTTCGGAGGGCGCCACGAAGAGCGCGAAGAAGTTCGTCGTGATCGGCGACTCCCACGCCGCCGCCTGGATGCCTGCACTCGATTACTTCGGGCGGAAGACCCACCGCCGGTTGATTCCCGTCGTCCACGCCGGTTGCACCCTGGGCGTCGCCTCGCGGCCCGGGAGTATCTGCGCCAAATGGTGGCCGAAGGCGCTCGCCCGGATCAAGGCGCTGAAGCCCGGCTTCATCGTGGTTGCCCAGTACTACGACCCGCGTATCCCCAGGCAACAGATGTACGCCGGCCTCAACACGGAGCTCGTGGCGCTTCGCAAGCGGGTCAAGAAGATCATCTTCCTGGAGGACCCGCCGCGACACCCCGACATCAATCCCGTGGACTGTCTGCTGCGATCGGGGGCGACCCTCGGATCGTGCACGCTGCGGTTCCCCACCGAGCTCAACACCGAGCACGTCAGGATCCAAAAGTCGGTGGCCAACCACCACGATCGGTACCTGCGGACGAAGCGCTGGTTCTGTTACGGCGGTGAGTGCCCGATGGTGGTGGGTCGAACAATCGCCTACTGGGACACCGAACACATCACGCTGACGTACTCACGACAGATCGCGCCGGCGGTGAGCCACTACCTCCAGGCACTCGTCAGCAAGCCGTAGTCCCCCGGTCGGTGTGACACGATGGTCCCATGCCAGACGCACCCGACAACAATGCCGCCCTCGAGGCGTTCGGGTGGATCAACTCTGCGATCAATAACCTTGCCGAGTCGATTCACGCAGCCCGTCAATCGGGAGCGCTCACCGAACACGAGGATGCCAGTATCCAAAAGGCGCTCGACGCCGCCGGCCCACCGCTCGCCCTACTCGAGCGCGAAATCGCGGTGGTCAGGCAACGCTTGACGAGCTAGCAGACCGCTCAGGCGGGCTGTTCGATCATGTCTTGGAGCCTCCGCGCGAGTTCAGAAAGCATCGGGACCGCGATCCGCGGATGCTGTTCGAGCAGAGTTGCGAAATCGGCGCGACCGATCGTGAGACAGCTGACGTCGGTCGTCGCGGTGACTCGGGCGCTGCGCTCCACATGGTCGGTCAGCAAGCTGAGTTCCCCGATGAACTCGTTGGCTCCGAGTTCAACCGTCCGCTTGCGAAGCTCGACGCCCACCGTCCCGTCCAGGATCACGAACATTCCCGAGCCGGGCTGGCCACGGTCGATCAGCACGGATCCCTTCGGAGCGTCGAGCCGGCCGGCGATCGCCGCAACATGGCCGAGTGCCTCGTCGTCGAGCTCGGAAAAGATCGAGAGGCGCCGCAGTTGGTCGATGGGGTCAGCTGCCATGACGCGCAATCATAACCAGGGTCCCCAAGCCCGAGCAGGCGGTCGAGCGACTCGAACACGAGGGTCACAGCGCCGGCATGAGTAGAATCGGCCGGTATGAGCAAGGATAAACATGAGCCACCGCCACTGGATCTCGACACCGTGCCGGAGCAGTACCGCAAAGAGGTGGGCGAACTCGACCACGACATCCGCACCCTGCGCTGTCATGTCGACCACATCGAACCGGAGACTGACGGCAACGGATGGCAGGCGCACTGGGCCCCCAACGAGGGCCGCACGACGACCTACAACATCGTTACCGGATCGACGCCGGTGGCGGCGTTGCGATCAGCGCTGATCGGCGCTCGGTCATATCGCGACCCTGCGAACAATCCACCTCACTTCCGCCTGCTCTAAGACGGAAAGCCGGAGTCGCCATCATCGGGTCAGCGGCTCTCGCCGATCACTCGGTGCGTAGGCCCTCGGGGCCGATGCTGCGGCCGACCATCGGCAGCGTCGCGAGCACCACCAACCCGGCGGCCGTGGTCGCGGCGAGTGCGAGCATGCCGATCTCCCCCCAGGGGATCACGATCGGTGTCGGGTTGGACGCGTAGTAGAAGTGGATAAAGGTCGCGCCTGTGCCGATGCCGATGGCGATGCCGAGAACGAGCGCTGCGGTCATCGGCGCTGCGATCTCGAGCACCGTCGCCGTTCGCAGCGTCCCTGCCGAGACACCGGTGGCCGACATGTGAGCCAGCGTACGCCGTCGTTCGAGCACGCCCTCGATCGCGCCGATGGCGAGGCTCGCGGCGGCGACCCCCATCACGAGCAGGGCGATCGCGGTGAGCAGCACCTCGAGCTTCTGGAGATCCGTGTCTTCGGCCGGGGATGACACAAACGTGTTGACCACCATGTACCTGGGGCTGTCGCGCATCAGGGCGCCGATCACACGCGCCTGCACGAGTGGCGAGTTACCCGTGTCCACCGCCAGCTGACGGTTGCTCTGATCGAGGTGGCTCGGCGCGAGCGCGGCGGGCACGACCACCTGCAGACCTTCTCCGCCGCCCGACAGCCGGAAACCGGGCGGCAGGTGCCCGCCGATGTGGGTCTTCAAGCTGGTTGTGCCGTTTGTGGTCACGAGCCGAATCGTGATGGGCGAGCCAACGGCTCCCGCTCCGGCCGGCGTCAGTACCCCGGCGTCGCAGGGCAGGCTGTGCCGTGCGAGCCGGGCGAGTTCACCGCAGTCGCCGACGACAGCGGTCGGGGTGCCGAACGAGATCGTGACGGTCGCTGTCGACCGCACCCCGGGCTGGGCACGGGTGATCGCGCGGACGCGCCGGTCGAGCGCAGCGCTACCGCTGGTCGGGATGGTGAGATCGTCCGCGGCGGCTGGGCCGGGGCGGCTGGATGTCGGTGGGGCGGCGCCGCTGACAGCGGACTGAGACGCGCCGACGACGAGCACGGCACATGTGACGGTGAGCGCGACGGCCAGGCCGCTGATGGCGCGAAATCCGCCGGTCGAGTCGGCCTCCAGACGGCGCCCGGCGATTGTCGCCGCCGGCTGGGGCAGCGCGCGCAGCACGCGCGCTCCATACCGCACGAGGAATCCGCCGGTGAGCACCACGCCGAGCAGGATCAGCGATCCAAACACCGCGAGGGCGACCGCGCGCTGGGTCAGCTGAAGCGCCGTGGGGTGCGTCAATACCAGGGCCATGCCCGCCCAGCCAACTGCGGGCAGCGCAACTCGCCACACGCGCGGGATGCTGGGCGCGGCGCGACGGCGAGTCGCGAGTGGCCGGGCGATGGTGCGAGTGAGCGCGACCCAGGCGATCGCTGCGGCGAACAGCGGCAGCCCGATCAGTACCACCGCCAGCTGCCACGGCGCTGGTGCGGCGTCGGCGGTGAAGACCACGTACTGCCCGAGACCGACGCCTGTGCGGAGCCGCAGCAGCTCGATCACGGCGACTCCGCCGACGGCTCCGAGCAAGGCGGCCACCGCGGTTTCGGCGGACGCGAGGAAGGCCAGCTGGCGGGCGCTGGCGCCGAGCAGGCGGAGCGCCGCGGCGCGCTCGTCGCGTCGGCGTTGGCCGATGCGAACGGCGCTCGCGACGAAGATCGCAATGGGCGTGAGGCCCAGGGCAAGCGCCATTGCGAACGGGATCAGCTGCTCGGGCTGAAGCCCCGGTGTCGCCGTTTGGTCGGACAGCGCTTGCCAGCTGGCGACATGCATCGCCCCCGCCGAGGCGGGTGCGAGCTGATCGTGGCGGTAGCCGGCGACCACCACTCGCTCGTGTGGATCGTGCAGCCCGGCCCGGCTGAGTGTGCCGATCACCCGCCACGGCACCAGCGCCCGCCACTCCGCGCCGTGGCTTGACGATCGCATCAACGCCGCGACCGCGGGCGAGACGTAGGCGCTGCCCGGCGCCGGCATGGAGGGGGCGCCAAGCGGCGCGGGCTGCGGGCCCGTGCCGGGTGCGGTGCGAAACAGCGTGTAGGCGACATCGCCGCGCGGTGATGTGACCGGGCTCCACGCCCACAGGATGCCGGGGCCGTGCGGCGGGCCGGCGGTGAGCGACTCGCGGGTCGCCACCCGCTGGTTCATGGCGTCGCGGGCGTTCATGTACCCGAGCGCGCCCAGCAGGAACACCGTGCCCGTGGCCACGCCGACGGCAACGAGCACCAGTCGCAGGCGCGCCGCCCGGCTGCTCACCGCGAGCCGCAGCCCCAGCTCGATCATGCCGCGACAGCCACGTCGGCGGTGGCGCCATCGCGCACGAAAACCTCTCGATCCGCGTAGGCGGCGATCCGCGCCTCGTGGGTCACGACCACGAGCGACACCCCGTGGTCGCGGGCAGTGGCCGTCAGGAGTTCCATCACCAGCTCGCCGGCGAGCGAGTCGAGCGCGCCGGTCGGCTCGTCGGCGAACACGACCCGCGGGCGGTGGATCAGCGCTCGGGCGACCGCGACGCGCTGGGCCTCGCCGCCGGACAGCTCGCCCGGCAGGCGGTCGCCGAGTCCGGCGAGCCCGATCCGGTCGAGCCAGGTGTCGGCCTCGACCCGGGCGGCGCGCCGGCCGGTGCCGCTCAGCACCAGCGGCAGGGTCACGTTCTCGCGCGCGGACAGCTCGGGCACCAGCTGACCGAACTGGAACACGAAGCCGAACTGCTCGCGCCGCAACCGGGCGCGCTCACCGGCCCGCAGGCGGTCGATGCGGCGACCGTCGAACACCACCTCGCCGGAGTCGGGCTGAAGCACGCCCGCGAGGCAGTGAAGCAGCGTCGACTTGCCCGAACCGCTCGGGCCCATGATGGCGACGATCTCGCCGGCCCCCACCCCGACGGACGCCCCGCGCAGCGCCTCGGACGCTCCGAACCGCTTCGTCAGCCGCGCGCCGCTGATCAGTTCATCACCAGTCATGTGACAGCTCCCTTCAGCTGCTCGAGCCGGGCCTGGGACAGATCGATCCAGCGCAGGTCGGCTTCGAGGTGGAACAGGGCATGGTCGGCGAGCAGCCGGTCGACCTGGCTGCCCGCCTGCTTCATTGCGGTCAGCTCGCGCATCCGCTCGAGGTGGCGGGCGCGCTGGGCATCGAGGATCGCCGCCGCGTCGCGGCCGCTCTGTAGCGCGAGCACCACCTTGATGAAGAGCGTGGGCTGAAGGAACGGCTCGGGCAGCTCCGGCTCGCCGATCCATTGCTCGAGGTCAGTGACCCCGTGCTCGGTGATCACGAACCGCTTGCGGTCGGGGCCGCGGCCGGGCTCCTCGCCGTCGGGAGCCACCAGACCATCGCGCTCGAGCCGGCCGAGAGTCGAGTACAGCTGCCCGAACTTGAGGGGGCGGGCGTGGGCGAACACGGCGTCGTACTCACGCTTCAGCTCGTACCCGTGACGCGGTTCGCGCTCCAGAAGGCCGAGCAGGGAGAACGGCACGCTCACGGGAGGTACTCACTCGGTGAATAGCTCATACGGCCCACTATACACCGAGTGAGTACGGCGCGCCAACTGCGAAACCGCGAACCGCCCTACGCCGATATCGATACAGTCCAACACCGAACATGCAGGTACGGTTCGCGAGACACACCCGGCGATTTTCGGAGATCATCCAGTTCTACGGCCACGGGCTCGGTCTACCCCAGATCGGCGGTTTCGACGGCCACGACGGCTACGACGGCGTCTTCTTCGAGTTACCCGGGACGAACGCTCATCTGGAGTTCACCAGAGGCGGACGCCACGACGACGAAGAAGCGCCGCCGCCTCCAGAGACGCTGCTCGTCCTCTATCTCGGCACCATGGAGGCCGTCGATGAGGTTGTCGCACGCACCGCAGCAGAGCTCGTCCAGCCTGCGAATCCCTACTGGAGAGCCCACGCAGTGACGCTCGCCGACCCGGATGGCTACCAGGTCGTTCTCGTCCCCGAGCGATGGCCAGGCGCCTAGCCTCGTTGCGACAGGGGTGGAAGGACTCGAACCCTCGACCTACGGTTTTGGAGACCGCCGCTCTACCAACTGAGCTACACCCCTCGGCGCGGCGCAGTGTACCAACGGACGGTCACGCCCCGAGCGCAGTGATCACCGCACGAGGGTATTTTCCCTGGAATTCAGCTTGATCGCGGGCCACCTGTTGGCGGATCCACGCTGCCAGCTCGGGAACCGTCGTGTTCACGGTCTGGGACAGCGCGTGGCGGATCCGAGACTCGGGCACGAGCACCGGCGGCAGCCCCGCATCACGCAGCCGTACGAGCAGATCCGAGTCCTGGAACCAGACCGTGAATCGAGGATCGAAGAACTCACCGGGCTCGACCGCGAACCGCTCGACGGTCGCCCACGAAAGCGCGAAGCACCATGCGGCGAAATCGGTGCGCATCCCACCGTCGATCGTCATCGGAAACGTCACTGACGCGCCCGCGTCAAGCTCGGCTCGAAGCGGTGGCCACCACCCGGGAAGCGGCTCGACGTCGTCGTTCATGATCACGAGGTAGCGGCCGCGAGCCGCTCGGATGCCGGCGTTGACCGGTGCGGTGTAGCCCTGCGGCGATGAGCCGTTGTCCAGTACGAGCACCTCGTGGGTCTGGGGCGTTGTCTGCGCGATTGCTCTGAGGCAGCCGCGCACACGATCGCCCGCCGCGGCGAGCGTCGGCAAAACAATCGTCAGCTCTGGTCCCTGGCGAGCATCGTGCCGCGGTGCCCTCGGCGTTACAGCCGATGGTGTGACGACGCTCGTGACACTCATCGGCCACTCGACCCACCGATGCCACCTCTGAGCACAGCGCGGCAAGCACGTGCGAGTCGGAGACCGGTGGGCAACGACCGACCGCGTCGAAGCACCTTCGGCTGATCGCCCACGCGACGCTCTCGACCGGGTGGCCTTTGGGCATTCCCGTCGACACGCTCGCGGCGAGCACGACGCCGGTGTCCAACGTCTCGATCAGACGAGACAGCCACGCAGGTGACACCTCAGGGGTATCGCGCACGACCGCCAGGACTTCACCAGTGGCGATTGAGGCGCCGGTATTCACCGCAGCGGCCAGGCCCAGCCGTCCACCGGTGGAGACAACGCGCACGTCTCCCCCAAGCCGCTCGACCAAGCCCTCGAGACCCACCGCGCCGTCGTCCACGATCACGATTTCGTGGCTCGGCGCGTCGGCCAGCTGCGCCAACGAGACGAAACACCGCCAAGCCTGCTCGAGATCGCCGCAGACCGGCACGATCACGGATGCCCGCACCGTCAGCTCCCCTTCAGCGGCAATGGCCGGGCGGGATTTCCCACCCAGACTTCGCCGGCTGGTACGTCGCCCACCACGACCGCTCCCGCGCCCAGGCGGGCACCATCGCCGACCGTGACATACGGCCGGATCATCACTCCCACGCCCATTCTGACGCGATCACCGATCGTACAGTGCCCGGCGATTGCCGACATCGGCGCGATCTCACAGTCCTCGCCGATCACCACGTCATGCCCGACATGCACCGACTTCATCAGCCAGCTGCGGCTACCCACCTGCGTCGGTCGACTGACTCCCGCATCGACGCTGGTGAATGCCTCGATACGCGCGTCTGGCGCGATCACCGGGGTGATGCCGGCGCCGTTGAAGCCACGCATCTGCGGCGGCGCGCCAATCAAGGCCAGTGGAGAGATCACGACGGCCCCTGGTCGAGGGCCTGAATCCGAGCCGCAACGTCGGCATCCCACGGGTCATGCGCCAGGGCGGCCACCAGGTCACACGCTGCCAGCGCTGGACGCCCAAGAGCCAGATGTGTTTCGCATGCCGCAATCCGGGCCTGGGCCGCCGCCCGGTGCTCACGGTTGACGGGAAGCAGCGACTCCATCGATAGGGCCAGCTCCGACGAGACCTGCGAGGCGAGGTGCACCATTACGCTGTAGGCCGCGAGCAGCTCACCGGGCGTCACCGCATCGGGCGCAAGTGAGGTGATCATGTATCGCCGAAACGGCAGCTCAGCCGCCACGATCCGCTGGAGCTTCGGTCCGCTTGACCCCAGGTTCATGTTGGTGGCGTGTCGCCGGTAGCGGTAGAGCGGCTCGTGAATCAGGCCGATGCCGCTCACCTGGGCGACGTGGAATGCGATCCACCAGTCCTCCCACGCCCCGGTGTGCTCATCGATCGGCGCGAACCGATTGGCCAACGACGCCCGCACCATCATCGGGCCGCCCGAGACGACGTTTCGCTGCAGCAGGGTCGGCAGCAGCGGCCCATCGATCGCGGGCACGCCAAACGCCTGGAGAAACGAGGGATGAATGACTGCACCGGAGTCGTCGACCACCTCCATGTCGCTATGCACCAAACCGATGTGGGGATGGTCGGAGAGGTACTCCACCTGACGCGCAGTCTTGGTCGAAACCCAGGTGTCATCGGCCGACAGGAAGGAGATCAGCTCCCCCGAAACCTCGCCAAGCCCACGATTGATCGTCGAGAGCAACCCGCCGTTGGGCTTTTGAATGAAGCGAATCCGCTCGCCGTAGCGACCTGCCACCTCGGCGGTCGCGTCGGTCGATCCATCGTCGATGACAACGATCTCGATCAGCTCTGACGGGTAGGACTGCGCCAGTACGCTCTCGATTGCCGCTCCCAGATAGCGGCCGTAGTTATAGGTCGAGATGATGCAGCTCACCGTGGGACGGTGGGTCACGCGGCTCGCGTCCCCGCCTGGTGTCGCGCAGAGGCGTCGTGCGGGCCACACACACGCTCCAACACGCCTGCGATCGGGACGACCTGCTCGCAGGCGGCGTGGCGGGGCTCGGCGATGCGGTCGCCGCGACGCGGTAAGCCCAGCTCGACGGGCCGATGGGGGTAGAGAGCTTCGGCCACCTCGGGGATGAAACGCTCACCACCGGGGTGGATCGTGTAGCGCCCATGGGCCGAGACCGCCGCCCAGAACATGAGCGCCGTTGCTTCGGCGAGTGAGATGAAAAACCGGGTACAGGCGGTCACCGGCACCGGCGCCGATTCCGGGAGCGCCGCCCACAGTTCGAACACGTTGCCGGCGGTCTCGGCCACGTTGTAGAAGCGGGCCACGTTCCCTCCGGCCGCCAACGTGAGCCGCTCGGCGAGCAGTTTGCTCGCACCATAGGCGGTCTCGGGATCGCAGGCCTTGCACGTGCTCGCGGTGACCACCCGAGCGCCAAACGCGCGCGCTGAGGCGATCATGTTGGCAGTGCCGACCGCGTTGACCGCAAGCACCGACAGGGGATCGACCTCACCCTCCGGCGCGTGCTTGGCCCCGGCCAGGTGCATGATGATGGTCGGGCGAAACGTGCCCAGTACCCGATGCACCACGCTCCACGACTGCACGTCAAGTTCTTCGATATCAGTCGCCAGAAACGTCGTGCCGGCGGCGGCCATGATCCTTGTAACCTCAGCCCCGATGCTGCCGGCTGCCCCGGTCACGAGCACCCGCTCGCGCCCAAGTTGTTCGAGTGGAACGGTGATGTCCATCGGCCGTGGCGCGCGGCCCAAAGCGAGTTCGAGCTCGGCGGCAGTCCACGGTTTCGGCGCGATCTTCACAGCCCGCAGATAGTCGGCCTCGACGCGCTGATATTGAGCGTCACACGGTTGTGGTGACCCTCCGCACCGGCACGATCCGTCCGTGCCGGTCGCGTAACACCCAGCCATCGATCTCGAGTTGGGTAACCGCCGCCGCTGCGTCACCGGCCGACATCCGCAGCCGCTCGCACAGCGTGTCGAGATGAACCGATCCGCGCGCGACCTCGGCCATCACCGGTGCCAGTCGCTCAGGGAGCGCGACCGCGGCGACCCGATCGGGATCGATTCCGAGCCAGCCTGCGAGGTCCTCGGTGTTTTCGATCAACCCCGCGCCCGCCTTGATCAGACCGTTGGTCCCCGCCGCGCCGGCGACGGCCGGCGAACCGGGCACAGCGAGCACATCTCGCCCGAGATCAAGCGCCTGGTCGGCCGTGATCAGCGCGCCGCTTCGGCTGCGAGCCTCGACCACAAGCAACGTCTCGGAGAGCGCCGCGATGATCCGGTTTCGGGCCGGGAACCGCCACGGTGCCGGCGCCACCCCGGGAGGATATTCGGACATCACCAGGCCACACTCCAGCACCCGCTGGAACAGGCGTGCGTTCGTCCGAGGGTAGATCACGTCCACACCGCATCCGAGTACGGCATACGTCGGGCCACCCCCGGCCACCGCCCCCGCGTGTGCGGCGGCGTCGATCCCAAGCGCTATCCCGCTGACCACCGCCACCCCGTTGACCGCCGCGAACTGCGCCAGCTCGCGGGTGAGCACGAGCCCGTGGTCGCTCGGGTGTCGGGAACCCACGATCGAGATCGCTGGTGTCTCGACCTCCAGCGGCGGGCCGGCTCCGCGGGTAAAAATCGCCACCGGCGGGTCGGCGAGCTGGGAGAGCGCTGCGGGATACCCCGGCTCTCCGAAGCCGTGACACGCGATCCCGCGAGTCGCGAGCTCCGCCCGGTAGCCCCCGACATCGAGTGTGCGGGCGATCCGCAGCTCAGCGACGAACTGCTCGGGAACGCCCATTCGGCGAAGGTACGCAGGCGATGCCGACATCAGCGCCGTGCATCCCCCCGCTCGGCGGGCGAGTCGTGAAGGCTCGACCGCAGCTGCAGCCGCAGCCACCGCGATCCGGACTCCCACGTCGCTGCTCATGCCACCCCCCGGTACGACAGCGCCTCGGCCATGTGGTCGCCGGACACCCGCTCGCAGTCTGCGAGAGCGGCGATGGTACGGGCGACGGATGTCGCCCGATCCGACGCCCTCCCCGACAGCCGCCCGACTCGCACCGCGCGACCAAGCAGATCGACCGCCGGCTCGGAAAGCGATGGTGGGCACTCGGACAGGTGCACCCGAGCAGATGCGACCCTCGTCGCGACCACGTCAGAACCCTCACCGGGTGGACCGTGTGCGTCGATCCGCGGCGCCTCGACACGCAGGTCGAACCGGTCGAGCAGCGGCCCACTGAGCCGGGAGCGGTACGCCGTCAGCCGCTGCTGGGGGCAGGTGCACTCGCGCTCGGGATCGCCGAAATGGCCACACGGACACGGGTTCATCGCGCCCACGACGATGCTGCGTGACGGCATCACCGCCCTACCCCACGCGCGGGCGATCTCGACCCGGCCCTCCTCCAGCGGCACCCGCAGCGCCTCGAGCGCCGGGCGCGAGAACTCGGGCAGCTCGTCGAGGAAGAGCACTCCCAGGTGGGCCAACGTGACCTCACCGGGCCGCAGGCTCGCCCCGCCCACCAGCGCGGCCGACGATGCGCTGTGATGCGGAGCGCGAAACGGACGGCGATCGGCTCGATCCCCGGGAGTGAGCAGGCCGGCCGCTGAGTACACGCGGGAGATCTCGAGAGATTCCGCGGGCGTCGGCGGCGGCAGGATGCCACCGAGACGCCGGGCGAGCATCGTTTTGCCAGACCCTGGAGGACCCGACATGAGCAGATTATGCGAGCCGGCTGCGGACAGCTCGAGCGCCCTGCGGGCACGCGGTTGGCCGCGGACGTCCGACAAATCGGGCCAAGCGGAGGACGCGGTGGTGCGTAACGGCGGGAGCTGGGCCGATTCGGACCGTCCGCAGAGAATGTCGACCGCCTCGTTGAGCGTCCGCGCGGCCAACACCGAGATACCCGGCACCTGTGCAGCCTCAGCGGCGTTTTGCGGCGCCATCAGCAGTTCTGAGACCCCTGCCCGGGCCGCGTCCTGCGCCATCGCCAGGGCGCCTCTCACCGGGCGTAGCGCCCCGTCGAGTCCAAGCTCGGCCACCGCGGCCACCGCTTCGACTCGCTCGACCGGCGCCTGTTTGGACGCCGCGAGCACCGCGAGTGCAATCGCCAGATCGAGGCCGGTGCCCTCTTTCCGCTCCTGCGCGGGGGCGAGATTCACCACCAGCCGCGAGCCCGGGAACCGAAACCGCGCCGACGTGAGCCCGCTGCGCACCCGCTCACGAGCCTCCTGCAACGCCCGATCGGCCAAGCCGACCAGGCGAAACGACGGTGCACCCCGGTAGGCGTGCGCCTCGACCTCGACGCGACGTGCGTCGAGGCCTGCCAACCAGAACGTGTGAGTGCGGGCAACCATCGGCGCAGAGTCTGTCGCCGTGCTCCCCTACGTGTCAGTAACGAGCCGTGCCGAAACCGTCAGGAGAACGCGCCGGGCAGGTGCCTGATCCGCAGGCCGTCGACCGCGATCACATCGAAGCGGAGCTCGGTGGCTCGGGGATGGCGCTCGAGCAGCATCTCCCCCGCCTCGTACAGCCGGCGCTGCTTGAACCCATCAATCGCATCCAGCGCCGCGCCGCGTCCATCGTGGCGTCGCGCCTTGACCTCACACACCACCAGCACCCCACCACGGATCGCCACGATGTCGACCTCCCTCCCACCGACCTTGACGTTTCGGCCGAGCACGCGATACCCGCGGACGCGCAGCCACCAGGCCGCAACCACCTCGGCCCGGCGACCGAGATCAGCCGGCGATATCGAAACCCAGCTGCTCATACGCCATCGCTGCGAAGGAGCGCCGGTGAAGCGGGGTGGTGCCGTGCGTACGCACCGCCAGGGTGTGCTCGGGGGTGATGTAGCCGACGTGGGACTCGAACCCATACTCGGGGAAACTCCTGGCCATCTTCTGCATGAACGAATCGCGCGTGACCTTGGCGATGATCGACGCCGCGGCGATCGCTGCGCTCGTACCGTCGCCACGCACCACGGCGGTGTGAGCAAAGTCGTCAACCGGCAGCCGAAACCCGTCGGTGAGACACACGTCCGGAACCGGGTCGAGGCCACGCAGCGCGCGTTCCAGCGCGTGGAGGTTGGAGCGATGCAGCCCCCGCCGGTCGATCTCGCTCGCCGGGACGACCACCACGCACACCTGGCGCGCGCACGAAAGCACCGCCTCGTACAGCCGCTCGCGCCGCTCGGCGGAGTGCTGCTTCGAATCGTTCAGCTCGGCCAGCGGGCGGGCTCGCGCCCCGGTCAGAAGGTGGGTGTCGAAGCACACCGCCGCAGCCACCAGCGGCCCCGCGAGACACCCGCGGCCGGCCTCATCGGCGCCGGCCACAAACCGCGCTCCCAGCGAGCGATCGTGCTTGAGCAGCCGCGCCCCAGGACGTTTTCGGCGGCGCGTGGCGGTTGCAGGCATGCCCCCTACGGTACTCCGCTCAGCGGATGCTCGCAGCCTCGAAGTGTGTCTAGAGAAACCCGAAACGGTCAAGCGGCCAGTACACCACGAACGCCTTGCCGATGATGTTTCTGCGGGGGAGAAAACCCCACACGCGGCTGTCCTCGGAGTCTCCACGGTTGTCGCCCATCACGAAGTACTCGCCCTGCGGCACGTCGTAGTTGCCGGTGAACGACCGCTCGAGCGGATGCTGGTTCACGTAGGGCTCATTCAAGCGGTGGCAGTTGATGTTCGGGGCGGAGCAGATCGAGACGACACCCCGCCGGATCTGTACCCGCTCGCCCGGAAGACCAATGATCCGCTTGATGTAGTTGACGCTTGCCTCCTGCTTCGAGCCCTTCACCGGTACATCACCATGCCCCGGCGGGTGAAACACCACCACATCCCCCCGCCGAGGCGCGTGCAGGTGGTAGATGAAGCGGTTGGCGAGCACCATGTCACCGACCTGGAGAGTCGGAACCATCGAGATCGTGGGGATCCGGTAGGGCTTGACCACCCACGCCTGGACGACATAGGCGAGGCCGAATGCCACGGCCAGGATCAGCACCAGCTCCAACACCGGATGCATACCGCGCTTGGGCGGCGCAGACGCGATCGCAGCGGGCATCTCGTCTGGAGCGCCCGGCTCGGCGGGAATCTCCGGATCTACAGGCGACCCCAGGTCGGGGCCGGCCACTAGCGAGACTTCTCGCGAACCCGGGCTGCTTTGCCGACCTTGCCGCGCAGGTAATACAGCTTGGCCCGGCTCACGTCGCCGATAGCGGCGACGTCGATCTTTGCGATCTTCGGCGAATGGAACGGGAACGTGCGCTCGACGCCCACGCCGAAGGACTGCTTGCGGACGGTGAACGTCTCACGTACCCCGGCTCCCTGCCGTGCGATGCATACACCCTCGAACACCTGGACGCGCTGTCGCTGGCCCTCAATCACCCGGAAGTGAACGCGGACAGTGTCGCCCGCTTTGAACTCGGGCAGCTCACGCAGCTGTCGGTCTTCGATATCTGAGATCACCGTCATGACCGACGCATGCTACCCGCTGCCCCGAACCCTCACAAATGGGAACCATCCCGGGCGCGGGACTCGGCCTCCCGCCACTCCGCCACGCGTGCATGGTCGCCCGAGAGCAGCACCTGCGGCACCCCCCAGCCGCGAAAGAGGTCGGGGCGTGTGTAGTGAGGATGCTCTGGTCGTCCGCCCATCGCTTCGGAGAACGAGTCGTTGCGGTGACTCTCCTCCTTGCCCAGCGCGCCGGGAAGCCGGCGTACGACCGCATCGATCACGACCATCGCGGCCAGCTCCCCTCCGGAGAGCACGTACGGTCCAAGCGAAAGCTCCTCGGTCGCGACATGGTCGTGGACACGCTGATCGAATCCCTCGTAACGTCCGCACAGAAGCGTGAGGTCGCCGCCCGCGGCGTAGTCGACCGCCACCTGCTCGGCGAACCGGCGCCCCACCGGCGTCAGAACGACGATCCGGCGCTGCTCGCGGATCCGGTCGATGGGAGCGTCGTAGGCAGCCTCGAGCGCGGCACAGACGACGTCGACTCGGATCACCATCCCCGCGCCCCCACCATACGGTGCGTCATCCACCTGGCGATACTCGCCGCGGCCCGCATCACGGAAGTCGAATGTGCGCAGCTCGAGCTCGCCCGAGGCCAGCACGTTTCGTAGTGGTCGCGACTCGCGCAGCCAGTCGAACTGCTGCGGGAAGAGCGTGAACACGTCGATCCGAAGGCTCACAGGAAATCCTCGCGCACATCGATGCGACGCGCGGGCAGATCGACGCTGTGCACCACGTCGGCCGAGAATGGCACCAGCACGGCCCCATCGACTCCGGCCAGCTCGAGCACATCGTTGGCCGGATAGCTATGCACCGTCGTCACCTTGCCGATGGCGTGCGACCCCGCAAACACCTCGCAGCCGACCAGGTCGATGTGGAAGAACTCGTCCTCGTCAGGCTCGGGCAGTGTCGAGGTCAGCACGGTCACGTCGGATCCGCGCAGTGCCTCAGCGGCCTCGCGGCTGGCGGCGATATCCAGGCGAAGGATCGGCCGCTCGGCGGTACCTCGGCGCTCGGCAACCGTCGCAGGACGGCCGCCAACCGTGACCTTGGTGCCGGCCGCCAGGGGAATGGAGCCGCCGTGGCCCTCGAGCTTGAGCGCCCCATCCAGGCCATGCGGCCGGCCAACCCGGCCGACCACGATCTCCCGCGGACGCCAGGGGTAGGCGGCGTTACTCGGCGATGTCGACATGCACGCGGCGGCCGGTGCGGACTGCCGCCGCTTTGACGATCGTGCGCAGTGCTCGCGCGATCCGCCCCTGCTTGCCGATCACCTTGCCGAGGTCTTCCTGAGCCACGTGCAGCTCCAGCAGCAGGTCGCCAGAGTCAGATTCGCTCTGCTCGACGCGAACCTGATCTGGATGTGCGACCAGTTGCCGTGCCAGGTGCGCGAGCAGCTCGTCCATCGCAGGCGTTAGACGCCAGCGAGCTTGAGCAGCTTCGCCACCGTCGCGGTCGGCTGGGCTCCCTTGCTGAGCCAGTCACGAGCGCGTTCTGTATCGATGTCGATCAGCGACGGATTGGGCTGCGGGTTATACCGGCCAATCGTCTCGAGCGTGCGCCCGTCGCGAGGGTTTCGCGAATCCGCGACCACCACCCGGTAGACCGGATTCTTCTTATTACCGTGCCGCGCTAGGCGGATCTTGACAGCCACATTACCTCCGTTGCATTCCCGGAAACTGAGGCATCTTACCGCGGCCGACCTGTTTCATCATCCGTTGCACCTGTTTGAACTGTCCGAGCAGCTGATTGACTGACTGGACATTGGTGCCGCTGCCCGCGGCGATCCGCCGTCGGCGGGCACCGTCGATGATCCTGTGATTGCGCCGTTCGGCGGGTGTCATCGACAGGATGATGGCCTCGACTCGATCAAACTGTCGCTCGTCGACCTTCATGTTCTTGATCTGTCGGCCAACGCCGGGAAGCATCCCCAGAAGGCTCGACATACCCTGCCCCGAGGACAGTTTCTTGACCTGGCGCAGCTGCTGGAGAAAATCCTCGAGCGTGAAGTCGGCCGACCGCAGCTTGGCCTCCATCTCGGCGGCTTCCTTCTCGTCGAACTGTTCCTGTGCGCGCTCGATCAGGCCCATCACGTCGCCCATGCCGAGGATCCGCGAAGCCATCCGATCAGGATGGAACGGCTCGAGCTGGTCGAGCTTCTCCCCCACTGACACGAACTTGATCGGCTTACCCGTGACCGCCCGAACCGCCAGCGCGGCGCCACCGCGCGCGTCGCCGTCGAGCTTGGTCAAGATGACGCCGTCGTAGTCCACCGCCTGCCCGAACTGCTGGGCGACGTTGACCGCGTCCTGGCCGGTCATGGAGTCGAGCACGAGCAGCACGTTGTGCGGCTTGGTCGCGGCCTTGATCCGCACGAGTTCGTCCATGAGGTTCTCGTCGATGTGCAGGCGCCCTGCGGTATCCACGATCACGACGTCACGTCCCTGGGCCTGCGCCTGCGCGATCCCCCACACCGCCGTCTCGACCGGATCGGCCTCCGTGCCACGATCGAACACCGGCACCTGAAGCGACTTTCCCAGAGTCTGAAGCTGCTGGATCGCCGCAGGCCGGTACACGTCGCAGGCGACCATCGCCGGCTTCTTCTTCTGCTTGGCCAACAGGCGTGCGAGCTTGCCGCTGGCGGTGGTCTTGCCCGAACCCTGCAGGCCGGCCATCAGGATCACCGTCGGCGGCCGGTTGGAGAACGACAGGCCACTGCCGGCGCTTCCCATCAGCTCCGTCAGCTGCTCATGCACGATCTTCACGACCTGCTGGCCGGGGGTGAGGCTGTCGAGCACCTCCGATCCCATCGCTCGTTCCTTGACCCCGGCGACGAAATCCTTGACGACGGTGAAGTTGACGTCGGCCTCGAGCAGGGCCAACCGGATCTCACGCATCGCCGCGTCGATGTCCTGCTCGCTCAGCCGTCCTTTGCCCTTGAGCCCGTCGAGCGTTGCGCCGAGCCGATCTGAAAGTGAATCAAACATGCCTAAAGCGTAGACCTTCGTGCCGAATCTGCACCGGTTCTCACACGTGAATAAATGGTGCCTGGCACCATTTATTCACTGAAGAGGGCGCGGGCGAAGTCGGTTGGGTCGAACGGGCGGAGGTCTTCGACGCCCTCGCCGACGCCGATCAGTTTTACCGGCGTACCCAGCTCGTGGGCGATCGCAAGCGCGATCCCGCCCTTGGCGGTGCCGTCCAGCTTGGTCAGCACCAATCCCGTGACCGCCACCGCCTCGGTGAAGAGCCGCGCCTGCTGCAAGCCGTTTTGGCCGGTGGTCGCGTCGATGGTCAGAAGCACCTCGTGCGGGGCGTCCTCGATCCGGCGACCGATCACACGATGGATCTTGCCCAGTTCCTGCATCAGGTGGTCCTGCGTGTGCAGCCGACCCGCCGTGTCGATGATGACAACGTCGCGATCGCGGGCCTGCGCCGCCGCCACCGAGTCGAACGCCACCGCCGCCGGGTCGGCACCCGACTCGGAGGAGACAAAGTCGGCCCCGGCCCGCTCGGCCCAGGTCTCGAGCTGCTCGCCGGCTGCGGCCCGAAACGTGTCGCCGGCACCGATCACGCACGTTTTCCCGGCCTCGCGCAGATGCCAGGCGATCTTTCCGATCGACGTGGTCTTGCCAGTACCGTTGACTCCGGTCATCAGGATCACCGCGGGCCTGTGGTTGACGTCGATGCGGGGGTCGCCTTCGGGCGTCATCAGCTCGGCCACGATCTCGGTCAGGCGCGTCGTGAGATCAGCCGGCGTCGTCAGTCGACCGGCGGCAGCCTCGGCCTCCAGCCGCTCGATCACGGTCACCGTCGCGGGCACGCCGCAATCGGCCGCGATCAACGCCAGCTCCAACTGCTCCCACACGTCGGGGTCGGCGGGGTTGAGCACGACACCGGCGAGCTGCTGGCTCATCGCCTTGCGGCTGCGGCTGATCGAGTCGCGCAGACGCGAAAACATTCCGCCGGAGGGCTGCTCGGCCTCGGGTTCGGGGGCAGACTCCTCCCCGGTGTTGAACATTGCTTGCCATGTGCGCGTCACCGCCGCAGATCGTAGTGTGTCGGCGTGACGACGGTTTCGCTCCCCCACCTCCGTGAAGTGATGACAGCCCGTGCGCTCGGGCTCGGGTTCGATCACGCCGATGCGGATCTGCTCGTCGATCACTTCGTCGATGCCGAGATGCGCGGCGCCGAGGGCCACGGCGTCGAGCGACTGCGGTGGCTGGCCGGGCGGCCCGCCCTCGAGCCCCGCACCCAGCTGAGCCTGCTCGCTCGTGAGGACGGGTTGGCGCGCTATGACGCACACGGCTCGCTCGGATACACCGCGCTGGCAGCCGCGATCGACGCCGAGCTGGCAAACCCCCCGACCGGTGCCCGCGTGGTCGTGGTGGGAGACTGCTTCCCCACCGGACGCCTCGGCTACTACGCCGAGCGCGCAGCGCGGCAGGGCCTCGTGTGCCTGCTGACCGCGACGTCCACGGCCCGTATCTCGCATCCCACCGGCGGCGGCCCGCTGCTCGGTACCAACCCGCTGTGCCTGGCCGTGCCCGGCGACCCTGAGCCCGACCTGATCGACGTCTCGATGGGCCGGGTCACCTACGGAGCAGTGTTGAAGGCGATCGCCGCCGGTGAGACGCTCCCCGAAGGAGCGGCGGTCACCGTGGACGGCGATCCGACCACCGACCCCAAGGCGATCGAGACCGACACCGCGGGAGTCATGCCGTTCGGCGATGACCAGGCCTACAAGGGCTTCGCGCTGGCGTTGCTGGTGGAGGTGCTGTGCCAGTCACTCGCGGGAGCGCGAGGGCACGCCGCGGTGGCGCTCCTGGCGGCACCGGTGGCAGCACCGATGGACGGGATCGCCGCCGCTGCAGGAAATCGCAGAATGCCCGGAGAGCACTCGTCTCACCGCTACCAGGCCGCGCTCGCGCGCGGCACGCTCGAGCTACCCGACGATCTCTGGCGCTGGCTCGAGGCTGTCTGACATCCGCCGCGACAGCACCCGCGACTCGCCGTCGCCTGCCATGCTGACGCCGTAGAGGACGTCGGCGACCTCCATCGTGCGCCGCTGGTGGGTGATCACGATGAACTGGGCTCGAGACTGGTAGGCGCGCAGCAACGACAGGAACCGCTCGATGTTGGCGTCATCGAGCGCGGCCTCGACCTCGTCCAGGACGTAGAACGGCGAGGGCTTGGTCAGCATCAGCGAAAACTGGAAGGCAATCGCGGTCAGCGACTTCTCGCCGCCCGAGAGCAGTGACAGTGACTCGATCCGCTTCCCCGCCGGACGCACCTCGAGCTCGATCCCCGGCTCGGGCCGTTCGCCTGGCAGTGACTCCTCGGCCTCGTCGCTCGACGACTCCTCGCCCTCCCCGACCGGCGCTGCCTTTGCGGGGGCCTCGACCACGTCGTCGGTCAGCCGCAACCGGCCGCTGCCTCCGGGAAAGAGCGTCCCGATCGTGTCGGCAAAGTGCTTGGCGACCTGGGTGAACGTCTCGTCGAACCTGGCGTCGATGGTCTGGGTCAACTCGCGCACCAGGCCGCGCAGCTCCTTGAGCGATCGCTCCAGGTCGTCACATTGCGTCGACAGCTCGTCCACCCTGACCTTCTCCGCCTCGTACTCTTCGGCGGCCAGCGGGTTGACCGCGCCCAGGCTCTCACGTCGGCGCTCGAGCCGCTCGAGCCGCGCGGCCAGGGCGGCGCTCTCGTCGGGCTGGAGCGGCTGCTCCAACTCGGGCAGCTCCAGCTCATGGGACGCTGCGATCTCGGCCCGTCGCCGGTCGAGTTCGGTCACGCGCTCGGCCGATCGACCGAGCGCCACCTCGATCTCGGTGGCGGCCGCGGTCGCCGTCCGGGCCGCCGCCTGCTCGGTAGCTTCGAGCTCGGCGCAGGCCTGCAGCTCGGATGAAAGCTCCGACGCCCGCTTCTCGATCGACTCGACTCCCGCCCGGGCCGGCGTCCGTAGCTGGTTCGCAGTCTCGGCGGCTCGGGTGAGTTGGGCAGCGATCGCCTCGACCTGGGGCGCCAAACGCTCGGCCAGCTGTGCAAGCTGAGACGCCTGTTGGGCCGACGCCGACGCCTCCGCGGCCGCCACTCGCAACCGGTCGAACTCCGCCTGGCTGCGCGACCGGCGCTCGCTCAAGCCGGCCACCTGGGCCGCGATCCGAGCGGTCTGCTCGGCCAGCTCACGGCGCCGCCGCTCAAGACTCGAATGCTGCTCCTCGGCCGCCGTCGCCGCCGCCCGCCGCTCGGATTCGAGCGCCTCGTGGGCCTCGAGGGCCGCGGTCAGTTCGGCCACCCGGGCGCGCTCGATCTCGAGATCGCGCTCGGCCAGGTCCCGGGCCGCATCCGACCGGGCAAGCTCGTCGACCAGCTGCTCGCGCCGGAGCCCCAGCTGGCGGGCCTGCTCGCGACGGGCGGTATCGGCGCTGCGGGCCTTGTCCTGCGCCTCGCGTGCCGCGGCGGCGGTGGCCGTCGCGGTGGCGGCTTCGGTCGCTGCCTGATCGGCGGTCTTGGTGGCCGCGGTCACCGCGATCGCGAGTTCGTCGAGCTCGACCTGGGTGCGGTCACGCTCGGCGCGGGCGCTGAGCCACGCCGCCTCACCCGCGTCGGCGGCCCGCCACAGCTCACCGCGATCCGCGTCGATGCCCTCGCCATCGACGGTGACGGCCAGCCCCGAACGCACCTTGGAAAGGTCATCGACGAGCCACACATCACCGATCAACCGCGCGACCGCCGGATCGGTGACCTTGACCACATCGAGCAGTGGACGGGCGCCGCCGACCGGAGGCTTCCCGGCAGCCGAGGAAGGCACGTCGGCAAGGATCACGGCAAGCTCGCCCTCGGCGCCATGGAGCAGATCCAGCGCATCGCCGATCTGCTTGGCCACCACCGCGCCGGCCCGCCATCCCAGGGCGGCTGCCACGGCGCGCTCGTATCCCGCCTGAGCCTCGATCCCCGCCACGACCAGCGTGGCGCCCGCGGCCTGGAGTGAGCGCGCTGCCGGTGGCAGTCCCTCGCCGCGCTCGAGCGCACGTTCCAGGCCCGCCAGCCGGGTTGCGGCCAGCTCACCGCGATGGGTGAGCTCATGCAGCGCGGTGCGGGCTGAGCGGTCGGCCTCGGCAGCGGTCGCTTCGGCCTCGGTCGCCGCGGCGGCAACCTCGAGCGCGGTCGCGAGTTCGGAGGCGGCAGCGACACCCAGCTCAGCCGCCCCATCGGCCTGGGTGTTTGCGCCTTCGAGCTCGGCCGCTGTGGCCGTGGCCCGGTCGCTGAGCGACTGTAGCTGCTTGGTGTGGGCGGCCAGGCGAGCCGCGGACTGCTCCGCCTCACGCCGGGTCGTGGAGACCTGCCCTTGCGCGTCGGCCATCGCCCGGCGAGCGTCGAGGGCTGCCGTCAACGCCGCCTCTGTCTGAGCGGTTGCGACCCGCTCACCCTCCACGTCCCCAACACCGAGCTTCTCGATCTCGGCCGCAGCCTGCTGGGCTGACTTCCCGGCCTCGACCGACTCGGCCGACCACCGCTTTGCGTCTGCGGCGAGCCGCTCGGCCGCCGCCAACCGACGGCCGCGGGCTCGCTCGAGCGCGGCTGAGCCCTGTGCGATGCGGCCGGTCTGTAGCCCCAGCCGCTCGCGGGCGGTCTCGAAGGCGTAGAAGGTGTGTGCGGCCCGCTCCTGAGCCGCGGCCAGACCGGTGAGCTCGGTCTCGGCCTGCGCCCGACGTGCGGCCAGCGCCGTGAGCTTCTTCTCGACGGCTGCATGCACCTCGGCCGCCGACGCCCGGCGGGCATCCAACCCGGCGCTGGAACTCCGCTCGACCAGCATCTCGGAGGACAGCAGGGTTACCCGGCCCACCGCGATCTCGCCGCCCAACTTGGCCGCACGCTCAGCGGCGGTCGCTTGCATCGAAAGCGGGCGCAGCCGGGCTTTGACCTCGCGCTCGAGGTCACGCGCTCGCTCAAGCTCCACCGCGACCCGCACCATTTTGGCTTCGGCTCGGCTCCGGCGGCGCTGGTACTTGCCAAGGCCCGCGGCCTCCTCCACAAACCGTCGCCGCTCGTGCGGCTTGGAGAGAAGGATCTCTTCCACCTTGCCCTGCCCGATAACCGAGTGCATCTCGCGTCCCAGTCCGGTATCGGCCAGGAGTTCGAGCAGGTCGAGCCGGCGCACCCGAGCCCGGTTGATGAAGTATTCGCCCTCGCGCTCGCGATGCAGGCGGCGCATGACCGACACCTCGTCGAACTCGAGCGGCAGCGTGCCGCACGAGTTGTCGAGCACGAGTTCGACCTCGCACACACCCGCCGGCGGCCGCGCGTCCGACCCCGAAAACAGCACGTCCTGCCCCAGTGGGGCTCGCAGCTGGGCCGGCGCCTGAGTCGCCATCGCCCACTGGAGGGCGTCGGCGATATTCGACTTACCGCTGCCGTTGGGACCGACGATCACGGCGATGCCCTCGTGAAACTGGAGCTCAACGCTCCCCGGGAACGACTTGAATCCTCGAATGCGGATGTTTTTCAGATACATCTCGGCTCAGACCTGATCGATGTTTGCCAGCGCCTCGCGGGCCGCTGCCTGCTCGGAGGCCTTCTTGCTCGGCCCCGAACCCCGCCCGAGCTCGACATCTCCCAACATCGCCACTGTCGTGAACAGGCGCTGGTGAGGAGGCCCCGAGGTATCGGTCAAGGCATACGTTACAGATGCCCCCCGACGTGCAAGTTGTTCCTGGAGCACCGTCTTGTGGTCCACGTGGCGTTGCAGCACGTAATCGACGCGGTCGGCGAACAGGGCGACAACGGCCTCGGCGGTCGCGTCGAAGCCGCTGTTGAGAAAGACCGCGCCGATGACGGCCTCGACCGTGGCGGCCACGACACTCTGTGACCGGATCAGGGCGTCGATCTCTTCGGCGCCGACCCGCTCGCCCTCGCGCGCCAGATCGACGTCGAGCCCGGCCGCGCGCGCGACCACGGCACAACTGGTACGCGACACCACCTGGGCGCGCACCTTCGCCAGGTCGCCCTCAGATCGATCCGGGAAGCGCCGGTACAGGTGGTCTGCGATCGCGAGCCCCAGGACGCTATCGCCCAGGAACTCGAGCCGTTCGTACGACGTCTCTCGCCGCTCCACCCACGACGCGTGGGTGAACGCCACGCGTCGTGCCTCTTCGGGAAGCGCGTCGATCAGAGCCCTGATCGGCGCCCCCGAGCTGTCAGCTGTGGCTGGTGACGTAGTCGACGGCCTGCCCGACGGTGCCGATCTTCTGCGCGTCTTCGTCCGAGATCTTCAAACCGAACTGATCCTCGAGCTCCATGATGAGCTCCACCAGATCGAGGGAATCTGCGTCCAGGTCGCCCTGGAACGACGCGTCCTCGGTCACCTGTTCTTCGTCGACGCCGAGCTGTTCGACCAGGATTGCCCTGACCCGCTCGAGCGCCTCCTCACGATTCATCGTCACGCTTCTCCAATCTCAGGGGCAGCTGAGTGCGGGACTGTATGTGCCGCGGCGGACGTCTGCAACTCAGTTCTGCTCGCAGAGTTGCCCTCGCCCTCCGCCAAGCGGGCCGTCAAGCCCGCCACAACGCCTGCGGCAACACCCTTGGCGGTGTAGGTGATGGCATTTCGAATCGCGGTCGAATTCGAGTTTCCATGGGCGATCGAGACCACTCCACGCACACCCAGCAGGTAGGCGCCGCCATAGTTTTCCGGGTCGGTTTTGGTGCGGATCGCGCGTACCGCCGGCCGCAGCAGCAAGCCGCCGATCTTGGCCCGAAGGCTGGTATCGGCGGCCGCGCGCAGCTGTGTGAACAGCGCCACTCCGGCGCCCTCGAGCCCCTTCAGCAACACGTTTCCGGCGAATCCGTCGGCGACCACGACCTGGAACTCGCCGGTCAGCACGTCGCGGCCCTCGCAGTTGCCGCCGAAGTTGAGCTCAGACGCCGCCAGCAGCGCGTGGGCCTCGAGCGTGATCGCGGTGCCCTTGGAGGCCTCTTCGCCAATCGACAGCAGCCCGACCCGGGGGCTTTCGATCCCCAGCACATCGCGGGCGAACTCCGAGCCCATGATCCCGTACTTCTCCAGATGCTCGGGCTTCGCCTCGGGGTTCGCGCCGCAGTCGATCAGAAGGCACGGGTGATTCATGGCCGGCAGGGGCACGGCAATACCCGGCCGGGCGACACCCTTGATGCGACCGAGGTGGATCAGCGCGGCCGCCATCACCGCCCCGGTCGGCCCGGCGGATACCACACCCTGCGCGCGGCCCTCACGCACCTCTCGACACGCCACCACGAGCGACGAGCGATCCTTGGCGCGCACCGCGGCCGCCGGCTCGTCGTGGGCGTCGATCACGTCGGGGGCGTCCACGATCTCGATGCCGGCCACCTCGCCACCCAGCTCGGCCCGCAACTGATCCGCGGGTCCGCACATGCGCACGTGCACGCCCATCGCCGCCGCCAGAACGGCACCGGCCACGGTCGGCGACGGTGCGCTGTCGCCGCCCATCGCGTCGAGCGCGATGGTGACGTCAGTCATCGAGAACTCACCCCGCGCCCCGTGTTAGGGCGCAACCTCACGCAGCGGAGTTACCTCGCGACCGCGATACTGACCGCAGTTCGGGCAGGCGTGGTGAGGGCGCAACGTGTGATGGCACTGCGGGCACTCCGACATGCTGGGTACCGAAATCGCGGTGTTCGCACGGCGCCTGTCGCGGCGAGCCTTGGAGGTCTTTTTCTTGGGGACGGCCATGTCAGCGCGGAAGCATACAGGGCTACAGGTCGAGCTCGCGGAGCTTCGACCACCGCGAGTCGGAATTGTCGGCGCCGCAGTCGTGGTCGAGGTCGTCGTCCAGGCGCGCTCCACATGATGGGCACAGCCCTGCGCAGTCGTCGCGGCAGAGGATCTTGGCGGGAACCGCGAGCACCAACGCGTCGCGAGCCCAGCCGCCGAGGTCGAGCTCGTGGTCGTGCAGGTAGTCACTGACCAGCTCGTCATCCTCCACCGGCTCGCCGTCACGCTCGTGCTGGTGGTACTCGGTGGCATCGACGGCGACGGTCACCGCGGCGGGCTCGAGACAGCGCTGGCACGGGCCGGTGAGGTCGCAGCTGAACCGCAGACGCATGTACATGCCGTCGCTGCTTGGTTGGAGCCGCAGCTGGGCGTCGACCACCGGTTGGTCGGCGACGTACTCGAGGCCGCCCAGCACCACGGGCTCACAGTCCACGCGCACGGCAACGTCCCGGGACTCGCCCGGTTCGAGGCGGTAGTGCCGTAGGTCAAGCAGCGTCATGGTCCCCCTGTTACTGGGTATGGCTGAGATCAAACCCGGCGGTCGCGGGATCGGTGTTGTCGTCACCGCGTCCCGATAGCTGTTCGCGCCCGCGCTGCACGGCGGACAGGAACTTGGTCAGGTTGGTCTCCATGTTCTCGAGAATCGAATCGGCGTAGTCGTCGGCACCGAGGCGCATCTCGCGCGCCTTGCGGCGGGCGTCGGCCAGCACGTCCTCGGCCTGGCGCTCGGCGAGCTTGACGACCTCCTGCTGGGATGCCTCGCGGGCGGCGTGGTCGCGCGCCTCACCGATCATCCGCTCAGCCTCGCGCTTGGCCTCGGCGAGCATCTCCTGACGCTCCTTCACAATCCAGCGCGCCTGCTTGATCTCCTCGGGGATGGTCGCCCGCATGTGCGAGATGATGTCCTCGATCTCGTCGCGGTCGAGCCGAACCTGGTTGCTCATAGGGACGCCCCGCGCGTTGAGCACGAGCTCATCCAGCTTGTCGATCAGTACCAGAACGTCCACTTTCCATCTCCCTTGGCTTTACTACTGAAGCGCGCCCGCGGTGTACATCCGCTCGAGCGTTCGCGCGACCGGTGCGGGCACATAGTCATCTACCGACCCGCCGAAGGACGCGATCTCCCGCACACCGCGCGACGACAGGAAACTGTACTTCGGCGAAGCCATCAGATACAGCGTTTCGATCTCCTCTGCCAGTCCCCGATTGAGATTGTTCATCTGGAACTCCCACTCGAAGTCTGACACGGCGCGCAAGCCTTTCACAATCGCTCGCGCACCCGCAGCCCGCGCAAACTCGACAACCAGGGTGGCAAACCCTTCCACCTGGACGTTGCCGAGGTCTGCCACGGACTCTCGAATGAAGCCTATCCGCTCGTCCACGGTGAACATTGTGGTTTCCTTGTGGCGGGGCTGGCGGACGACGCCCACAACGACCGTGTCGAACATCTGGGCCGCTCTCCGGATGATGTCGATGTGACCGACGGTGACCGGGTCGTAGGTGCCGGGACAGACCGCGATGCGCTCAGACATGGCAGAGAATCGTCAGTCGGGTGCCGCCATGAACGCGGGTACGGTCGATCGCAAGGCCCGTCAGCGCGGGCGTGTCGGCGGCCGCGCTCTCGATCACAACCCGGCCATCGGGAGCCAGGATTTCCGGTATATGCAGGGACATGTGGCGTTGCAACTCGGTCAGCATCGTATAAGGCGGGTCGATGAGCATCAAGTCGTACGTGCGCTTCGCAGCAACGTCCGAGGTGAAGCGGCGGGTGGCGTCGATGCGCGAGACGGTGCTTCGGTCGCCGTACCCGAGGAGTTCGACGTTGTGACGGATCGCGGTGATCGCGGCCGGGGAGACGTCGCAGAAGTCGGCCGTCGCCGCCCCCCGTGAGAGCGCTTCGAGCCCCAGTGCCCCGCTACCGGCAAACGGGTCGAGCACGCGGTCGCCGGTGACATCGTGAAGCATCGAGTAAAGCGCCTCGCGCACCTTGTCGGCGGTGGGACGGGTGCCGGCGCCGCGCGGCGCCACCAGCCGCATGCCCTTCCGGTCTCCTGCAACGATTCGCATCCTCTGGGATCATGCCTCAGCGGCCCAGGACACATCCGATCCAAAGATGCGCCTGGACTCGGCGTCCAGCAGAAACTCGGTGGCCGGCTGGGGCTCACGATCGAGCATCGAAATGGCGTCGGCCCGAGCCGCGGCCGCCAGTCGCCGGTGCCGGCGAAGCCGTGCGTGGCGAAAATCCGGAAGCCCGCTCTGACGCGCCGCGAGTACGGTGCCCTCCCCGCGCAGCTCGAGATCGACCTCGGCCAGGACGAAGCCGTCCGTTGTGCGCACCATGGCATCGAGCCGCGCCCGGGCGTCGTCGGTGGTGGGGTCGGCGACCAGGATGCAGAAGCTCTCGAGCGAGCCGCGGCCGACCCGGCCGCGCAGCTGGTGCAGCTGGGCGAGTCCGAACATGTCGGCGCGCTCGACCACCATCACGGTGGCGTTGGGGACATCGACCCCGACCTCGATCACGGTGGTGGCCACGAGCACGTCGATCTCGCCCCGCCGAAACTGCTCCATCAGGGCGCGCCGTTCGGGTATCGGCAGCTGGCCGTGGATACAGCCGACGCGATAGTCGGAAAGCTCGCCGGTACGCAGCTCGAGCGCCTCGCTCTCGGCGGCGGCGGCCTCGAGGTTCTCGGATTCGCTGACCAGCGGGCAGACGACGTAGGCCTGGCGGCCCTCGCTCAGGAGCCGCCGCATGCGGGCAAACACCTCGCGCCGTCGCTCCGGCGGCACGAGCCGGGTGATCACCGGTGTGCGCCCGGGTGGAAGCTCGTCGAGCACCGTCACGTCCAGGTCGCCGAACACGGTCATCGCCAGGGTGCGAGGTATCGGGGTGGCGGTCATGTGCAGGACGTGCGGTGCGATCCCGGCGTCGGCCTTGCGCTCGAGAGCCGCCCGCTGGTCGACGCCGAACCGGTGCTGCTCGTCGACAACGGCCACAGCCAGCCCGCCGAACACGACCGCATCCTGGATCAGCGCATGGGTGCCGACGACGATCACCGGCTCGCCCGACTCGATCAGCTGGAGCGCCGCCCGTCGCTCCGGCGCCGGCATGCCGTTCGTCAAACCCACCACCCGCACCCCCAGATCGGCGCAGATGTCGGTCACGTTGACGAGATGCTGGGTTGCGAGCGTCTCGGTCGGAGCCATCAACGCACCCTGGCGCCCCGCATCGACGGCTCGCAGAAGCGCATACACCGCCACCGCGGTCTTGCCCGACCCGACATCGCCCTGGAGTAACCGGCGCATCGGAGTCGTCCGTTGCAGATCCGAGTCGATCTCCTGAGTTGCACGCTGCTGCGCGCCGGTGAGCGCGAACGGGAGCCCCTCCAGATAGCGATCGATGAGATCCCCGCCCAGCTCCAGTGCCGGAGCGTGGACGCGCTGCTCGACCGCCCGGCGATGCCGCACGAGCCCGCGCTGGAGCAGGAGCAACTCGTCGTAGGCGAGCCGGCGGCGACCCCAGGCGTGTTCGACCATCGTGCGCGGCTGGTGACAGGCCACCAGGGCGTCTCGGCGAAGCGGAAGATTCCGCGCCGAAAGCAGCGCGGCGGGCACCGCATCGGGTCGGTCGCCGGCATGGTGCAGCTGCTCGGCGACCAGTGTGCGCAGTCGCCGTGACGACACCGTCTCACTTGCGGGGTACACCGGTACCAGCCCCTGGGTGTGAAGCGTCTCGGCGTCGTCGCCGACCAGCTCGTGGCTTTTGGCGACGATCTCAGCGTCGATCGTTGAGCGCCGCTCGCCACGGACTGACAGCCGCATCTCGGCCTTGAGGTTCTTGGCCAGGTAGCGCTGGTTGAACCACACCACAACCCCGGTACCCGATTCGTCGTGTACGACGGCTTCGACGATCACCAGGTTCCGGCGCCGGGTGGGTCGCATCCGCACCCGGTCGATGGTGACGATCACGGTCGCCTCCTCCCCCGGCTTCATGTCGATCAGCCGCGAGGCGCTGCGATAGTCGTCGTGCCGGAAGGGGACGTGCTCGAGCAGGTCGCCGACGGTTCGCACCGGCGGGCGAAGCTCGGCCAGCGCCGTGAGAGTGGCCCGTCCGGTGGCCGCCGGGGCATCGAGATGTGAGGGCGAAGGCGCAGAGCTGGGACGGGGAAACGACTGAGCGTCGCTGCCGTCGAACGACCTCATGCGTCGGGAAGGAGCAAGAGACCAAACGCCCCCGGGCCGCTGTGGGTGCCGACGACGGCCCCGATCGCGCACACCCGCTCGATACCGGCATCGGGGCGGAGCCGAACGACCAGCTCGCTGAGCCGCGCCGCCGCCTCCGGGGCCTGGGCATGGGCAATCCCGACGCGGACCGGGCGGTCGGCGGGAGCCTCGGCCAGTATGAACCGCTCGAACTCACGCCAGATCCCGGCCACCCCACGGGTCGTCTTGTACTTCACGACCTCACCGTCGCGCATCGTGAGCAGGGTCTTGACCCCGAGCGCATCGCCGAGCAGCCGCTGGGTATGCGAGATCCGCCCGCCACGCTCGAGATACTCGAGGGTGGTGACGCCCACCAGCAGCCGCATCCGAGTGCGAGCGGCATCCACCCAGGCCACGATCGCCTCCGTTGGTTCGCCCGCGTCGATCAGTCGCTGCACCCCTTCGGCCAGCATGACCGTGCCCGCCGACACCGTCCCGCCGTCCAGCACCGTGACCCGTGGGTCGTCCTGGGCCGCAGCGCAGGCCGACTGATATGACGCCGAGACCCTGGACGAGATCGGCATGACGAAGACCCGGGTGCAGTCCGAGAGCTGCGCGAACGCGTCCTGGTAGGCACCCGGCGACGGTGCAGATGTCTGGGGATGGTCAGAGCTTTGGCGCAAGCAGGTCGTAGAACCCGTCGGAGTCGATGTCGACGCCGTCGGCGTAGTCGCGATCGCCGAAGCTGACGGTCAGTGGCACCGACCGCCAGTGCGGGTGAAGCGTCTCGGGATCCGGCAGGTCGGCGGTGGAGTCCAACACGATCGCCGCGCTGGCGGTGGCGCCCGCCTGATCGAGGCCGCCGCCCTGGATGACCGTCAGTCGTTGCTCGCGCTGACGAGCCTGCTCATGCATGTTTGCGATCTCGATGCCGTCGACCGAGCCGACGGCCACCCCGAGGGAAAGCACCAGGCCGGGCTCGTCGGTATGCACATGCACCTTCACCAGCGGCGCCTCGCCGACCACCAGCACGCAGTCGCCAAAGCCTGCCAGCTCGCGCTCGAGAGCCGGCACGTCGATCGCCGGTGACTCGATCAGATACGACGTGCAATAGCGGTACTGGGATTCCTCGAGATGTACCGACTCAAACGACACCGGAACCGCCACCACCGGCGCGGGCGCTCGCGGCGCCTCACCCCGGTAACCGGCCACCGCGCCTCGCGAGAACTCGAGCAGCCCCGCGGCGCCTGCGTCGACGACGTGCGCGTCGCGCAGCACGCCGAGCATCGACTCGGTGCGAGCGACGGTTTCGGAGGCGGCTGCAAGCACGGCATCGATCGCCACATCGAGGGGATCCTCGCGATGGAGCTCGGCGATCTCGGCCATCTCGCGGATCACGGTCAGCATCGTGCCCTCGATCGGCTGTCGCACGGGCCGGTAGGCGGCCTCGCAGGCGGCGCGCAGCGCGCGTGCCAGGACGCCGGCGTCGACCGTGCCGCCCTCTGCCAGCACGTCGGCGAATCCGGCCACGATCTGGGAGAGGATGATGCCGCTGTTGCCGCTGGCGCCCGCCAGGGCCGAGCGCTTGGCGGCTGCGGCCACCTCGGCCAATGACTCGGCGGAGCCGGACTCCAATCCATCGGCGAGCCGCATCGCGGTGCGGGTGAGGTTGGATCCGGTATCGCCGTCGGGCACCGGAAAGACGTTCAGATCGTTCAGCTGGGCGCGGCTGGCTTCGACCGCGGACGCGCCCCCGCGGGTCGCGGCCAGGGCGATCTGGCGCGGGCTATTCACGGTCGGTGGGTCACCGAGTGCGCTTGACCCCTTGGATGTAGATCTGGATCGAGTCGACGGGCATCTGCGTCAGCTTCTCCACCTGATACTGCACCCGGGAGCGGACGTTGCCCGCCACCTCGGCCAGGTTCAACCCATATTCGACGACGATGTAGAGCTCGATCGCAAGCCCCTGAGGCTCGGGCCGGACAGTCACGCCCTGGTCGATTCGCTCGCGTGAAAGCAGCCGGTAGACGCCCTGAGTCAGGCTCGAGGCCGCCATGCCCACGACGCCGTAGCACTCGAGCACCGTGAGCCCCACGATCTGGGCGATCACATCGTTTGTGATCGTGAACTCCCCGCCCACCGCCTCGGGCTCCCCCACACCTGCCAGGTGACGCTGCATATGGTGTAGGACGTGTCGCGAGCGGCGCTGGTTGCGGGGTGATCATCTATACTCCGCCGCCATGTCCCGCGTCTGCGTCATCTGCTCGAAGAAACCAGGGTTTGGAAACAACCGCAGCCACTCGATGGTGGCCACCAGGCGGCGCTTCAATCCCAACCTCCAGAGGATTCGGATCCTCGTGGACGGCGCCCCCTCGCGCGAGTACGTGTGCACCCGCTGCCTGAAGAGCGGCCGGGTCACCAAAGCCGTTTAGGTCGGACGCGTGGCTCCGCTGCGGCGGCGTGACCTCGATCCCGATCCGCTTCGGCAGTTCGGCGGGTGGTTCGCGACGGCCGCTGCCGGCGATCATGCCGCCGACGTGACAGCGGTGGCGCTTGCAACCGCGACGCCGAGCGCGGTGCCGTCGGTGCGAATGGTGCTGCTCCACGGGTTCGACCAGCACGGCTTTCGGTTCTACACCGGCTATGCCAGCCGCAAGGCTTCCGAGCTCGACCGAAACCCTCACGCCGCCATGCTGTTCCACTGGCCCGAGGAAGGTCGGCAGGTGCGAATCGAGGGTGCGGTCGCGCGATTGCCGGCCGATCAGTCGGACGCATACTTCGCCAGCCGCCCGGTCGAGAGCCGGCTGGGGGCGTGGGCATCACACCAGGGAGCGGTGCTCGACTCCCGCACCGACCTCGAGCAGGCGTTGGCGACCGCCCGCGATCGGTTCGGCAGTGGACCGATCCCCCGCCCGGAGCGGTGGGGCGGATACCAACTCACCGCGAGCCGGTTCGAGTTCTGGCAGCACGGTGCCAACCGGCTGCACGACCGGTTCGTCTACCGGCCGGAGGGCATCGGGTGGGTCATCGAGCGGCTCGCTCCGTGAACACCTGACGCACTCCCCGAAGCGGGGAGCCAAGCACGCGGCTCGCGAGCGTGAGATCGAGCCGGCAGTCGAGTGGGCGCGGCTCGGGCCGATCGGCGCTCAACGCCTGGGGGAGGTCGTCGGTGCCGGTCACGATCCGCGCGAACTCCCACCGCGATACCGCATCTCCGCCGGCGATATTGAGGGTGCCGGTGAACGTCCCGTCCGCCAGCTCGAGCAGGGCGGCCGCAAGGTCGCCCACCGCAACCGGACACCGCAGCTCGTCGGTGTAGAACCCCAGCGTGGTGCGTCCCGCCGCCACGTCCAGAGCGACCAGTTCATGCCGCGAGGGCTCTGCGCCGCCGTAGATCAGTGACGTTCGCACCACCACCGCGGCGGGGTGGGCCGCCTGGACGCGGGCCTCGGCCTCGGCCTTGGCGCGGCCGTAGGCGGTGATCGGCGAGAGCTGGGAATCCTCGCGATAGGGAGCGCCACCACGGCCGTCGAAGACGACATCGGTCGAGATGTGGATGAGACGCGATCCCAGCGCGAAGGCGGCGGCCGCCACCGCCTCGGAGCCGTCCACGGTGGTCGCGTATGCATCGGGCCCGGATTCGCGGTAGGCGGTGTGAATCACGGATCGCGGCCCCAGCTCGGCCATCGCGCGCTTCACCTGCGCCCGATCGCGCACGTCGACCCGCTCGCCATGGGGATTCGAGAACGTCCAGGCGGCCGCATCGGGCGCCTGGCGAAGGAGCTCTGAGCCGAGGTAGCCCGACGCTCCCGTCACCAGGAGCGGCTTGGTCACCCCGAGCGGCGACGCGGCAGGGCGCGCAGCAGGCCGACCATCTCGAGCGCCGCGTCGGCGGCCTCCGCACCCTTGTTTCCGTGCTTGCCACCGGCGCGGTCGAGCGCCTGCTGCTCGTTCTCGGTGGTCAGTAGGCCAAACGCGACCGGCACTCCCGTATCGAGGGCGGCCTGGATCACGCCCCGCGACGCCTCCGCACACACATAGTCGAAGTGCGGGGTCTCGCCCCGGATGACACACCCCAGCGCGATCACCGCCTGGTGTCCTCCCGCCTCAGCAAGCCGGCGACAGGCCAGCGGCAGCTCCCACGCTCCCGGAACAAGCACGATCGTCAGTCGCTCGCGGGCGATTCCCCGGTTGACCAGCTGGGTGACTGCGCCCTCGAGCAGCTTCTCGACAACCGATGCGTTGTAGCGCGACGCCACGATCGCGACGTCGGTGTGCGCGTCGGCGCGTGCGGCAACGACCGTGCAGCCCGCCGGGATTGCGATATCGCCGGGCCCCGCCTCGCTCATTCGGGATCCCGCAGGCTCTGATGGGTGATCGTGTGTCCCATCCGCTCGGCCTTGGTGCGGAGATACCGCTCGTTGACCGGATTGGGCTCGGCCACGATCGGCACCTGTTCGGTGATCTCGAGCCCGTAGCCCTCGAGCCCCATCAGCTTCTTGGGGTTATTGGTCATCACCCGCAGCGACGTCAGGCCAAGGTCGGCCAGGATCTGATAGCCGATGCCATAGTCACGCGAGTCGACCGGCAGGCCGAGAGCCAGGTTCGCGTCGACCGTGTCGAGGCCCTGCTCCTGAAGCTCGTAGGCACGAAGCTTGTTGAGCAAACCGATGCCGCGGCCTTCCTGGGAGAGGTACAGCAGCACACCGGCGCCCTCCTCGGCGATCTGCGACAGGGCGCGGTCGAGCTGCTCGCCACAGTCGCAGCGAAGCGAATGGAACACATCGCCGGTCAGGCATTCCGAGTGCACCCGAACGAGCACGTCCTTCTTGCCGTCGACATCGCCCATCACCATCGCCACGTGCTGCTGGCCGTCGATCATCGAGCGGTACCCGTAGGCAACGAACTCGCCGAACGCGGTCGGCAACGACGCCGCTGCGATCCGCTCCACCAACGGCTCGGAGCGGTGCCGATGGGCGACGATGTCGGCCACGGTGATCATCTTCAGATCGTGCTGCCGGCAGTAGCCGATCAGATCGGGAACCCGGGCCATGGTGCCGTCGGGGTTCATGACCTCGCAGATCACACCGGCGGGCTGGAGGCCGGCCAGGCGCGCCAGGTCAACGGAGGCCTCGGTCTGGCCGGTGCGCTCGAGTACGCCGAACGGCCGGGCCTTGAGCGGGAACACGTGGCCGGGTTGTACGAGGTCACCGGGACTCGAATCGGGGTTGATCGCCACCTGGATCGTGTGTGCTCGGTCGGCGGCGGAGATGCCTGTGGAGACGCCCTCGCGGGCCTCGATGGACACCGTGAACGCCGTCTCGAACGGCGTCATGTTGTGATGGGTCATCATGTCGAGGCCGAGCTCCTCGATCCGCTCAGGCGTGAGCGACAGGCAGATCAGACCGCGCGCGTGGGTGGCCATGAAGTTGATGGCCTCAGGCGTGACGTACTGCGCGGCCATGACCAGGTCGCCCTCGTTCTCGCGGTCGGGCGAATCGACCACCACCACCATCTTGCCCGCGCGGATGTCGTCGATCGCTTCCTGAACGGTCGCAAACGGTGACACCTCGAGTTCGGGGTACATCTCCTTGAAGCCCGTATCAGCGTTCATCCTGCTCCGATGGTACCCCACCGGCGGTGAGCCGCTCCACATACTTGCCGAACAGATCGGCCTCCAGATTGACCCGGTCGCCCGGCCGCAGCTGCCCGAAGTTGGTGGCCTCGAGCGTATGCGGGATCAGCGAGACGCCAAAGCCGTCCGCATCGAATCCGGTCACGGTCAGGCTGACGCCGTTGACCGCGATCGAGCCCTTCTCGATCACGTAGCGAAGCACCGCCGCGGGCGCCTCGAACCAGATCTCGACCGCGTTTCCATTGGGAGTCATGGATGCAACCCGGCCGACACCGTCGACGTGACCCTGCACCCAATGCCCGCCCATGCGGTCGCCGACCCGCAAGGCCGGCTCGAGATTGATCGCATCACCCGCAGCGCGATCGCCCAGGGTGGTGCGACGGAGTGTTTCGGGCACGGCGTCGAACCGAAGCCGGGTGCCGTCCACCTCGGTCACCGTCAGGCAGCAGCCGTCGACGGCGACCGAGTCGCCAATCGCCACGTCGCGCGCCACCAGCTGCGATGTGAGCACGAGCGCGGGCGCCGGTACCTCCACCACGCCCTGTTCCACCACGATCCCCGTGAACACCCTTACGGCTCCCTCAACTCGATTTCGGTCAGGATATCTGGCCCCACGGGTCGCGACTCCAGCGGCTGTGGAAGCTCAACCGCACGGGTGAACATGCCGGGACCGCCGCCAAGCTCGACGGGCGCGGTGAATACCAGCATGCGATCGATCAGGTGGGCGTCCAGAAGCGCCGTTGCGAGAGTCGCTCCCCCCTCCACCAGAAGCCACGCGACGTCCCGCTGCCCCAGCGCGGTCAGCCCGGAGCCGAGCGAATCGACGATCACCCGCTCGACGCCATGTGGCGCCACCGCCGGGATGTCGGTCGCGACCAGGTCAAGGACGGGCATCTCGGGCGTGGCGCTGCGGGCCAGCTGGGAACCGGCTGGGAGCCGCGCCTGCCGGTCGAACACCACTCTGATCGGCTGGCGTTCGGCCGGCGGCGTCACGTCACGGGCTGTCAGATCGGGGTCGTCTGCCAACACGGTGCCGATGCCGACCGCAACCGCTCCGGCCCGGGCCCGGAGCTCGTGCACCAGGCGGCGGCTCTGCGTCGACGAGATCCAGGTGCGCTCACCCGAGGCCGGAGCGGTGCGGCCATCACGGCTCACGGCGACCTTGTAGGTGACGTGAGGCCGGCCCAGCGTCACCAGCGTCCGGAACCCGGCATTCTGGCGATGCGCGCGACGTTCGATCTCACCATCGGCCTGATCCACGGCGATGCCGGCTGCCCGGAGCCGAGCCAGCCCCGACCCGTTGACACGCGGATCGGGGTCGCCGGCCGCGACCACCACCCGGGCGATGCCCGCCGCGATCAGCGCGTCGGTACACGGCGGGGTGCGGCCGTGATGGGAGCACGGCTCCAGGCCGACATACGCGGTCGCCCCGGCCGCCCGCTCACCCGCCACCGCCAGGGCATTTCGCTCGGCGTGCGGCTCGCCGGGGCGCACATGCCAGCCCTCGCCCACCACCTCCCCGTCGCGGACAACGACACAGCCCACCATCGGGTTGGGTGCAGCCGTCCGTGCACCCAGCTCGGCGAGCTCGAGGCAGCGCTCGAGATGCCGCCTGTCGGCGTCGTTCAGGCGATCGCCCACGCCGGGGCCTCGGCCGAGGCGAGCAGCGCGGTCAGCTCCGTGAACGCATCGCCGGGCGACGGCGTGGAAAAGATCCCCGACCCCGAGACCAGAATATTGGCTCCGGCGCGGTAGCAGTCGACGATCGTGGGGCGATGGATGCCTCCGTCGACCTCGACCACGACGCCCTCACGTGCCGCCGCCAGCTCGCGCATCCGCGGCAGCCGGTCGAGCGTGGCCGGAATGAACTCCTGCCCACCCCACCCCGGGTTGACGCTCATGCAGAGAAGCACGTCGGCATACCTGGCGGCCTCCGTGATCGCCTCCACCGGGGTCGCCGGCGACAGGGTCACACCGGCGCGGCAGCCGAGTTCGGTGATCTCGTGCAGCGTGTGGTGCAGGTGCGGACAGGTCTCGACGTGGACGGTGATGCTGTCTGCCCCGGCCGCGGCGAACTGGCTCAGGTGGCGCTCGGGCTGCTCGACCATGAGATGGACATCGGCGAAACCACCCCGTTCGTGGATCACGTCTGAGATGTCGGCCAGCATCTTGGGGCCAAAGGTGATCACGGGCACGAAATGGCCGTCCATCACATCGACATGGATCACCCGCGCTCCGGCATCCAGTACCTCGATCACCTGCTCACGCACCCGGCCGAAGTCCGACGACAGGATCGAGGGTGCGACCAGGGCATCGGTGGGCCATTCGGACATCCGGGGAACTGTAACGGCCTTCGATCTCAACCGTCGTGGCCGGTGGGCGATCACCGGGATACGCCCCGTTGATGATCATGTACGCCTTGCCAGCTGTCGTTGTGCTCCTCGCCGCCTCCGCCTTGGGGATCGCGCTGCACCGCCGTGGTTTGCGGGGCGGCAGCCACGCCGCGCTGGAACCGTTCGAGCAGGTGTTGACCGATGTTCCGCTGCTGTTTGCGCTGGTCGACACCGCAGGCGAGATCGTGTTTGCCAACGAACGGCTCGCGCAGCTCACGGGCTGGTCGCGGCGCGAACTCCTCGGCCGGCGCTGGGACGCGACCTTCGGCTCGGGGCTGGTCGATGTTCAGCGGCGACTGGCAACGCTGACCGCCGGGACAGCCCCGCCCGAGGTCGAAAACCTGCTCATCACCCGATCCGGCGATCATCGCGTCGTGTCGTGGAGCGACACCATCACCATGGACGCCGGTGGCCAGGTCACCGGCATCGGCCGGATCGGAACCGACATCACGAGTCGCCGAAACGCCGAGGATAGGGTCGCCTACCTCGCGCGCTACGACGAGCTGACCGGGCTACCCAACCGCTCGCTCTTCTGTGACTGGGTGGATCTGGCGCTGCAGGAATCGAACCGTTACTCCCGCAGCGTCGCGGCGCTTTTGATCGATATCGACAACTTCAAGCTCGTCAACGAGAGCTTCGGGCACGCGGCCGCCGACGAGATCCTCAAAGCGTTCTCGCACCGGCTGCGCGATGCCGCGCTGGGCGCCGAGCTGGTGGCCCGGCATACGGGCGATGAGTTTCTCATCCTGCTCGCTGACACCGACACCCCTGATGGCTCGACCGGAACCCACGATCATCCTGCCGATGTCGCCCAGATGGCCGAAGCGGTCGCCGGACGGCTGCGGCATTTGCTGAGGATTCCGTTCAAGTGCATGGACGAAGAGGTCTATCTCACGGTGTCGGTCGGCTCCGCGCTCTATCCCCGTGACGCCGCCACCACCGACGACGTCCTGGCGCAGGCCCGCCTGGCCATCGGCCGTCAGCGCATCCGAGCCGGCGCGGCCCGCGCCCTGGATGTCGGCCGGCTACCACCACGGCAGGAGATCTCGATGGTGGCCCGGCTTCATCGCGCGATCGAGAGCGAGCAGTTCTTGCTGCGATACCAGCCGGTGGTCGAGCTCAACACCGGCCGGATTCGCGGCGCAGAGGCGCTGATCCGGTGGCAGCCGCCCGGCGGTGACCTGATTCCGCCCGTGGAGTTCATCCCGCTGGCCGAGCGCAGCGGCCTGATCGGGCCGATCACGTCGTGGGTGGTCGACCAGGTGTGCCGGCAGCACGTCGCGTGGCGGCAGCGGGGCATCGACATCGAGCTTGCGTTCAACCTCCCGGTCACCCTGTGGGAACCGGCCGCCATCCGCAACATGCTGCAGCTGATCCGAAGCCATGGGATCGCACCTCCCGACCTCCTGATCGAGGTGACGGAGTCCACCGCAATGCGGCAAACGGCCGACAACGAGGCCGTTCTGCGCATGATCGGCTCGGCCGGGCTGCGGCTCGCGCTGGATGACTTCGGCACCGGCCACTCATCACTTGCGCGGCTCAAGCAGATGCCGGCGACCACGCTCAAGATCGACCGCTCGTTTGTGCGTGACCTTCCCGAGGACGACGACTCCGCGGCGCTGGTGGTCGCGATCGTCCAGCTCTCGCGTAACCTCGGCATGGAACCCCTCGCCGAGGGCATCGAGACCGAGGAACAGTGGGCGTTCCTGCGGGATGTCGGCTGCACGCTGGGCCAGGGCTATCTGCTTTCGCAACCGGTTTCGCCCGAGGAGGTCGAGGCACTGTGGTCACGCTCGCGGCTCGACCGCGCTGCGTAGCCGGTGTCCTTACTCGGCCTGCACCGGGGGAGCCTGGAGGCCGCGGAGATAGTCGGCAGCCGCCATCCGGCGCTTGCCCGCCGGCTGTAGCTCGAGGATCTCGTACTCACCGGCGCCGCAGGCCACGCGCAGTGGTGGGTCAACCCGGCCGGGACGTCCCCCCTCGCCCGCATGTGGACGACCGCTCCAGACCAGTACCGGCCGCCCGTCGAGTTCGGTGCGAGCGCCGATATCCGGCGCCAGTGCGCGCACCGTGCGGTCGATCTCGACGCTCGGGCGCGTCCAGTCGAGCCGCCGGTCAGCGGCGGTGATCTTGGAGGCGTAGGTCACACCAACGCCTTCCTGCGGCGTCGCGGTGGTCTCTCCTCGCAGAGCCGCGGCCAACAGCGGAACTGCGAGCTCGAGCGCCCGCCGCCGGATGGTTCCCGCGTCGTCCTGGGGACCGACCGCAATCGGCGCGATCCCGTGGATGGGCCCCGCGTCCAGCTCCTCGGCGATCTCGATCACGCACACGCCGGTGGTGTCGTCGCCGGCCATGATTGCGCGCTCCACGGGAGCTGCGCCCCGCCACCGGGGAAGCAGCGACGGGTGGATGTTGTAGAGCGGGAATGCGTGCAACAGCGGTGGCCGCACCAGCTGTCCGAAGGCAACCACCGCTCCGGCGTCTGCGGGCGGCGGCGACGCACTGGCATCGTCGGTCTGGATCAGCTCGATGCCGAGCTCGCGCGCGCGGCGCGCAACCGGCGGAGGCTGCGGATTTCGGCCGCGACCGGCACGACGGTCGGGCTGCGAGACGACCCACGCCACATCGATACCCGCGGTCGCCACCAGCAGGTCGAGCGCGTCGGCACCGAACTCCGAGGTGCCGAAGAACGCGACCTTCAACTCAACCGGAGCTCGCGCAGAGCCACGCGACGATCGTCCTTGGTCGCGCGGTCGATGATCAGCACTCCATCCAGGTGATCAACCTCGTGCTGGAGAATCCGGGCCTCCATGCCCTCGGCCTCGATCCGAAGCGGGGCGCCCTCGATGTCGATGCCGGTCGCGACCAGCCGCACCGAGCGCTCAACGGGGACGAGCAGATCTCCACCGAGCAGCGACAGGCAGCCCTCGGTATCGGTCTCGGTCTCATCAGACAGCTCCGACAGCTCCGGATTGATCAGCACCACCGGCGTGTCATCGTCGCGACGGCGGTACACCAGCACGCGCCGCAGCACCCCGATCTGGGGAGCCGCCAGGCCGACGCCGTGAGAGTCGTGCATGATCGTCGACATGCGCTCGGCCAGACGTCGCACCTCGGGGTCGATGTCGCCGATCGGATTGGCCGGAATTCGCAGCGCCGCGTCGGGATACTGCCGTACCAGGCGGCGGGCAGCGTCGTGGTGCGCGCGGCGCTCCTCGGCGCTGGGGCCCGATTCGACCTCGCCGTCGATCTGCTCTTGAACCTGTTCTTCAGCCACGTTTAAAGTCTACCGCCGGGCGATCTCGTCAGCCGCCGCGACCTCGGCATACCCATCCGCCAACGCTGCCACGAACGCGGTGTGGACATCGGCCGCGGGAACCTGGCGGCCCTCGAACTCGAGCGGCATCGTCGCACACGCATCGTGTGCCAACGCGACCGAGAAACCGAGGTCGACCGCGGCCCGCACGGTGGCGTCCACGCACATGCTCGTCATCATCCCGCACACAACCAGGTCGGTGACATCGCCGGAGCGCAGATGCTGCTCGAGCGGTGTCTCCAGAAACGCGTTGGGATGCGCCTTTGCAAAAATCTGCTCGCCGTCTGCGGGGGCAACCCGTTCATTGATCTCGACGCCGGGCGATCCCGGCACCATGAAGGTCGCGTCGGCGGCATCCCACACGTGCTGGATGTGGACGACCTCGAGCCCCCGCATCCGGAACGATTGCAGCAGAAGGCGAGCCTGGTCGGCGGCCGCCTCGGGGCCTTCCAGCGGGTTTGCTCCGCCGGGAAAGTAGTCATTTTGGATATCCACGATCACGAGTGCTTGAGTCATGCGGCGGACAATACCGTTACAGCAGCGTCTGGGGATCGACGTCCAGCGTGGCGGTTGCCCCAGCCCGGCGCAGGTCGGCGGAGAGCTGGCGCATCATGTCGCGAAAGACGGCGGCACAGCGGCGGGTCTGGTCGGTCTTGATGAGCGCGTGGGAGCGTTCGCGATCGCGGATTCGGGGAAGCGGCGCCGGGCCGAGGATGACGTCGCCGTCGAGCTGCGGTCGGGCGGCGGTCAGCAGCGCCTGGAGGGCGCCCACGGCGACCTCGGCGTCGGGTGCCGTCACGAGCACCCGAACCAGCCGCTTGTACGGCGGGTAGCCGAGCTCTTTTCGACGCTCCAGCTCCCCGGTCAGAAACTCTTCGACCGCATGCCGAGCCGCCAGGGCGATCGGGCGAAGCTCGGGGTTCCAGGTCTGGACGATCACAGTGCCGGTCGGGTCTCCCGGCCGCCCGGGCCGCCCCGAGAGCTGCGTGAGCAGCGCGAACGTCCGCTCCTCCGCGCGAAAGTCGGGCATCGCGAGGCCGACATCGGCGTCGAGCACCGCCGCCAGCTGGACTCCGGCCACATCGTGACCTTTCGCCACCAGCTGAGTACCGACGAGCACGCCCCGCGATGACTCCGAGAACCGCGCCAATGTCGCCTCCGGCTCTCCCGCCCGGGCGGCGATGTCGGCGTCCAGCCGGATCACGTCGAGTCGCGGAAACCGCAGGTTCAGCTCGCGCTCGATCGCCACCGTCCCCGACCCGATCTGGGCGAGGTCGACCGAGCCGCAGTTGGGACAGGCCCGTGGCCGACGCTCACTGTGCCCGCAGTGATGGCAGCGCAGCTGTGCGCCGTGGAGCGTCAGTGACACGTCGCAGCGCGGGCACCGCCAGCTGGTCGCACACGAACGGCAGTGCAGTGCCGAGGCCGATCCCCGGCGGTTTTGCAGCAGGATGGCCCGGCCACCGTGATCCTCGATCTTTGCCAACGCGTCGACCAGCGGGCGAGTGAGCGGATAGCCGCCGTCGCTTCGCAGATCGACGGTCATCACCCGCGGCAGGCCGGCACCGCCGATGCGCGCCGGCAGCGTCACCCGCCGCGATATTCGCAGCCACGATTCGGGACGCGGGGTCGCACTGCCGAAGATCGCAACCGCACCCTCCAGGCGGGCGCGTTTGACGGCGACCCGCCGAGCGTCGTAGCGCGGATCGGCCTCGTGCTTGTAGGACGCGTCGTGCTCCTCGTCGACGACGATCACCCCGAGTCCCGGAGCCGCGGCGAAGACCGCCGACCGCGCTCCGACCACCACACGAGCCTCCCCCGCGGCGATCCGGCGGTGCTCGTCGCCCCGTCGTGCGGGCGTGAGGCCGGAGTGCAGAACCGCGACGGTTGGGCCGAACCGTGCTCGGAAGCGCCGAGCGGTCTGGGGAGTGAGGGCGATCTCGGGCACCAGCACGATGGCGGATCGTCCCAGTGCCAGCGCCCGCTCGATCACCCGGAGGTACAGCTCGGTTTTGCCCGAGCCGGTCACGCCGTGGACGAGCACCTCTCCACCGCCCGCGTCGAGCACCTCGAGGCACACACCGACCGCGGCCTCCTGTTCGCTGGTGAGCGTCACCGGTGCTTGCGGCGGTACTGCGGGAACCGGCTTGAGCGCACGCTTGGCCGGCTTCGGCGGCTGCACCAGCGCAAGCGCGCGGGCCGTCGTCGATCCACACTCGGCGGCGATCCACTCGGCCAGATCCACCAGCGCCGGCGCCAGTTGACCCTGGACCGCCTCGATCGGCTTCAGATCATCATCAGAGCCGTCGGTGACCTCGGCCACCACCGCTGTGACCGACCGCGCCCCGAACTCGACCTGCACCAACGAGCCGCGCCGCAGCTCGCCGATCAGCTCAGCGGGGACCGCGTAGTCGAAGCTTCGATCGACCGCTCGGGCTGTGACGAGCGGCCAGCAGCGTGCAATCAACGCGCAGCGCTGGCGGGCTCGCTCAGGCCGCAGGCGGCTCGCAGCGCCCCAGCTCGGTCGGTGCGCTCCCAGGTAAACCCATCGCCCTCACGACCAAAATGCCCGTACGACGCGGTGGCGCGATACACGGGCCGCAGCAGATCGAGATCTCGGATGATCGCCGCCGGTCGCAGATCGAACACCTCGCCGATCGCGCGCTCGATCCGCTCGCGGTCGACCTGCTCGGTGCCAAACGTCTCGACCGACACCGACACCGGGTGGGCGACACCGATCGCGTAGGCGACCTGCACCTCGACCCGGCCGGCAAGCCCGGCAGCAACGATGTTCTTGGCCACCCAGCGCATCGCATACGCCGCCGACCGATCGACCTTGGAGGGATCCTTGCCGGAAAACGCCCCGCCGCCGTGACGGGCCGCCCCGCCATAGGTGTCGACGATGATCTTCCGGCCGGTGAGGCCGGTGTCTCCCATCGGACCGCCGGTCACAAATCGACCGGTGGGATTCACCAGCACGAAGTCGGGCTCGGTATATCGCTCCGGCGGGCACAGCTCCTCCGACAGTTCCGGGCGCAGCACGTGCTCGGTCACGTCGGTCTTGATCTGCTCCACCGAGATGTCGGGATCGTGCTGGGTGGAGACCAGCAGGCGTTCGACCTGCACCGGTACGAAACTCCCGCCGATCGAGCGGTAGCGGACGGTGACCTGTGCCTTACCGTCGGGTCGCAGGTAGCGCAGCGGACCCTGTTTACGGACGGTGGCCAGGCGCCGGGTGATGCGATGGGCCAGCATCAGCGGCAACGGCATCAACTCCGGGGTCTCGTCGGTCGCGTAGCCGAACATCATGCCCTGGTCGCCGGCGCCCTGGGCATCGACGTCGGCCAGGGCGCGATCGTGCTGCTGCTCGTAGGACGAGTGGACACCGCGGAGGATGTCGGAGGACTGCTCGTCCAGCGCCACCACCACCCCGCAGGTGGCGTAGTCGAACCCAAACGACGCATCGGTGTAGCCGATATCCCGTACGGTTTCGCGGACGAGCCGCGGGATATCCACGTACGCCTCGGTCGTTATCTCACCCGCAACCACCACCAAGCCGGTGGTGATCAGTACCTCGCATGCGACGTGGGCCGACGGGTCGCGCCGCAGCACCTCGTCGAGCACCCCATCCGAAATCTGGTCGGCGATCTTGTCGGGATGACCTTCGGTCACCGACTCCGAGGTGAACAGAAACTCGCCGGGTCCCAGGTCTCGATTCATCCCAGAATCGTATCCGAAGTCAGGCCAATCATCCCTCGACCGGATCGTCAGCCATCAGCTCGGTCAACGCCCGCAACGGATCCTTCCCCTCGAAGGCGATCGCGCACACCACATTGGTGATCGGCAGCTCGAGGCCACGGCCGAGGGCGATCTCGCGCAGCACAGGGGCGGTCGTGAGTCCCTCTGCCACCTGGCCGATCTCGGACTCGATCCATCCCGCGGGCACGCCCTGGGCGAGCAGCTCCCCGGCGCGGCGGTTGCGCGAATGCCGAGACGTACACGTCGCCACCAGGTCGCCCATCCCCGCCATGCCGCCGTAGGTCGCGCGATCGGCGCCAAACTCCGCACCCAGACGGTACATCTCGGCCATCCCGCGGGTGATGATGGCCGCCTTGGCGTTGTCGCCAAAGCCCAGGCCGTCCGAGATTCCCGCGGTCAGCCCAATCACGTTCTTGGTGGCGCCGCACAGCTCCACCCCGACCACGTCCTGTGACGCATCCACCCGCAGGAGCCGGCTCGAGATCGCCGCCTGCAGATCGCGCGCCAGCGCAATGTCGGCCGCCGCGATCACCGACGCCATCGGGAAGTCGCGGGCGACCTCCTCCGCGTGATTGGGGCCCGACAGCACCGCCACCCGGTGATCACCGATCAGCGCGGCGGCGAGCTGGGAGAGGCGCTTACCCGACGACGGATCAAGTCCCTTGGTCATCGAGAGCAGCACCGTGTCGGTTCCGATTCGCTCCCCGATACCGTCGATCACGCCGGCAAAGGCCCGGCTGGGAACCGCGATCGCGACCACGTCGACATCACTCAGGTCAGCGCTGGCATGGTCGGCGGCCGCGATCGATTCGGGCAGGGCGATGTCGAACAGGTACCGCGGATTGCGATGGTAGGAGTTGATTGCGTCGGCCTGCTCGGGCCCGCGGCAGACCATCAGCACCTCGTGGCCCTCGTTGGCGATCAGCCTCGAAAACGCGGTGCCCCAGGTGCCACACCCGAGCACCGCGATCTTCACGAGCGGTCTCGGCTGACGAAGTCGATGATCACCGGAACGCCATCGAGTCCCAACCGCGCGCGCAGCTGATTCTCGACGTAGTAGGCGTAATCGCGGGTCACCAGGGTGCGATCGTTGACGAACAGCCGAAAGCGGGGCGGCCGCACCTGGTACTGCGTGCCATACAGGAGGTTCAACCGCTTGCGGCCGCGGCGCGGAGGCTCCCGTCCGGCATCGATCTCGGCGATCACTCGATTCAGCCGCCCCGTGCCGATCCGCGAACAGTACGACTGGTAGAGCTCGGTGATGGTGTCGAGCATCCGATCGATGTTGCGACCGGTCAGCGACGAGGTGGTGACGATCGCCGGGCGCTGACGGAGCTTGCCGCTGAGCCGGTCGGCGGCGTCGTCGACCGTGACGGTGGAAATGTCCCACTTCGAGAGCACCACGAGCGTCGCGCAGCCCGCCTTGCGGGCGACGTCGGCGACCGACAGATCGCCCTCGGCAACCCCCTCACTCGAGTCGATCAGAACCAGTGCGATGTCGGCTCGGTCGGCGGCCTCCATGGTTCGCACCTCGCTGTAGTACTCGATGCCCTGGCGATGACGGCGCTTTCGTCGAAGACCGGCCGTATCCACCAGGCGAAAGCGCTGATCGCCGCGGACGAAGCTGGTGTCGATCGGGTCGCGGGTTGTCCCCGGAACCGGTGAGACGATCACTCGCGGGCGGCCGAGAATCGCGTTCAGCAGCGAGGACTTGCCCACATTGGGGCGGCCGAGGATCGCCACGCGGATGTCGTCTGACTCCTGAAGGACACGGGAATTGCCATGGTCGCGCAGCTTCTCCACCACCAGGTCGAGCAGATCACCGCTGCCGCGGCCGTGGAGCGCCGACACTGCCACCGGCTCGCCCAGACCGAGACTGTGCAGCTCGAGCGCCCGCAGCTCGTGCTGGGAGTCGTCGAGCTTGTTGGCAACGACGATCACGGGGGTGCCCGAGCGGCGCAGAATGTTTGCGATCTCCTCGTCCCCGGCGGCCAGGCCGGCCCGCGCATCGATCACGAGCAGCACCACATCGGCCTCCGCCACAGCCTGGCGGGCCTGATCGGCGACGGCGGCCTGCATCGGCGTCTCGTCACCGGCATCCACACCTCCGGTATCCACCAGCACGAAGAACTCTCCGGCCCATTCGCACACGACCTCGTTGCGGTCGCGGGTAACGCCCGGGCTCTCGTCGACCACGGTGCGGCGACTGGCGGTGAGACGGTTGATCAGCGTCGACTTGCCGGCGTTCGGGAATCCCACCACCGCCACGGATCCCAGGATCGTGCGCGGCTCGGGCGGTGGTGTCTCGGTCTCGTCGGTGCTCATCGGGCCCTCTCGTACAACGCTTTGATGTCGGTCATCAGCTCGTCGGCCACCTCACGATAGGCGTCGCCGCGGCGGCGACCATCGACCCCGAAACGGCGAGGCGTGCCAAAGGCCACGTGCGCCCTTCGGCCGGGTCGCCATTTGCGTGTGCCCCGGATCGCGACGGGAATCACGGTCACGTCTTCGACCACGGCCACCCGGCCGGCGCCGGCCTTGGCCTCGGCGATCTCGGCGTGGCGAGTGCCTTCGATGAAGATGGCGATCAACCCCTCGTCCTCAACGGTTTGGTGGACGATGCGCAGGGCTTCGCGGTCGGCCTCACCGCGGCGTACCGGAAATGCCCCGCCCCGGGCGATGAGCCAGCCGAACGGGCGGAAGCCGAACAGCTCGGACTTGGCCATGAAACGGATCGAGCGCGGCTGGGCATATCCGAGCACCGGAATGTCGAAGAAGGACTGATGGTTTGAGACCAGCAGCACCGCTCCCCGAGCCGGAATAGCGTCGCGGTCGTGGACGATCGGGCGAAACAGCACCCACACCGCGCCGGAGAACGCGAACCGCAGAAACCGCCACGTCTGGTCGTGCACACGGGGATCATTGGGCACGTTCACGCTGTCACCGCCCGGACGAGCGCCAGCACCTGCGCGGTGACCTCGTCCGCGTCGAGGAGGCCGGTATCCAGCACATGGGCATCCGGCGCCGGCGGCATCTGGGCCGCGTCGCGGCGATCGCGCTCGGCGATCGAGCGGGCCACATCTTCGACCGGCAGACCCAGGTCGCCCGCCCGCCGCTCTGCCCGAACCGTGACCGCGGCGGTCAGGTAGATCTTGACCGCCGCGTCGGGCCGCACCTGTGTGCCGGTATCGCGGCCCTCGAGCACGGCCGCGTCCCCCGCGAGGCTGCGTTGCAGCGCGCGCATCCGCTCCCGAACGAGGGGGTGCCTCGAGACCGAGCTGACCGCGGCCGAGATTCGCTCCGACCGCAGGTCTGTACCGGCCGCGGGCGGGGTGCCGACAAGCGCCGCGAGTGCAGCCTCGTCATCCACATCGGCGCCGCGCTCGAGCGCTGTGGCGGTCAGCTCGCGATACATCGAGCCGGTGTCGACGTACCGCACGCCAAGGTGTTCGGCGATCCGACGCGCGACGGTGCTCTTGCCCACGCCGGCCGGCCCATCGATGGTCACGATCATTCCGACACGGCCGCCAGGCGCTCGGCGAAGTCAGGGAAGCTGACTCCGAGCGCCTCGGCACCCTCGATCGTGACGCCGCTCTGAGAGCAGGCGCCGGCCACGGCGCCGAGCATCGCGATGCGGTGATCGCCGCCGGCGTCGATCTCGCCGCCGCGCAGCCGAGTGGGCACTCCTCGCACCTCGAAGCCGTCGTCCAGCCCACGGACGTGCGCCCCGATGCCGTTGAGGGCATCGACGACGGTCGTGATCCGGTCCGACTCCTTGAACTTCAGCTCGGCCGCCCCGCGGATCGTCGACACCCCATGGGCAAAGCTTGCGAGCAGCACCAGCAGCGGCAGCTCGTCGATCAGTGACGGCACCTGCTCGGCGGTCACATCGGCGGCCACCAGCTCCGCGGGACGAACCTCGATGTCGGCCACCGGCTCGCCGCCGACGAACCGCCGTCGGAACAGCCCCACCCGACCGCCCATCCGCTCCATCACGGCAAGCAGCCCGGTGCGTGTGGGGTTGATGCCGATCCCACGAAGCGTCAGGTTCGACCCCTGGATGACCGAGGCCGCGACGATGAACGGCGCCGCTGAGGAGAAGTCGCCCGGGACCTCGACGGCGGGCAGGACGAGCTCGCGCACCGGCGAGATGGCGACGCGTCCGGGGCGGCGATCGACGGGTACCCCGGCGCGCTGCAGCATGCGTTCGGTGTGATCACGCGTCGGCACCGGCTCCTCGACCACGGTCATACCGTGGTCGCAGAAGAGGCCCGCCAGCAGCACCGCCGACTTGACCTGGGCCGAGGCCACGGGCAGCCGGTAGGTGATCGGCTCGACCGCCCCGGTTGCCGACATCGCCACCGGCGGGCAGCCGTCGGTGGTGTCGATGTGAACTCCCATCTGGCGCAGCGGGCCGGCCACCCGTTCCATCGGCCGGCTGCGGATGCTCGCATCGCCGGTGATCACGAACTCGCCGGTCTGGCCGGCCAGAATGCCGGGCAAGAGCCGCATGAGCGTGCCGGCATTGTGCACGTCGATGCCACCCTCGGGCGGCTTGAGGCCCCGCAGACCGACTCCCTGGATCACCAGCGTCGAGTCGCCGACGCGCTCGATATCAACCCCCATCGCCCTGAACGCGGCCACCGTGGCCAGGGTGTCGGCCGAGGCACCAAATCCGGTGACGGTGACCCGCTCCTCGGCCAGTGAGCCGAGCATCACCGCACGGTGGCTGACCGACTTGTCGCCCGGTACCTCGAGCTCCCCGGTGAGACCACCGGAAGGGCCGACTCGAAGCTGTTCGCTACTCACTGTTCGACCACCGAGGTGGTGGTTGCCTGGTAGCCGTGGGAGTCGAGCAGCTCCACCGCGCGGGCGGCGTGGTCGGCGCCGGCGATGATCACGACCACGGTGCCGCCGACGTCGGTTGAGAGGTGGTGCAGCTCGAAGTCTTCGATGTTGATCCCCTGAGCCCCCAGCGCCTGAGTGATCCCCGAGATCGCCCCGGGCCGGTCTGGCACCCGCACGCGCACCCGGTGAAGCTCTTCCGGGGTGGTGCGGTAGGCCTCGGCCAGCATCCGGCGGCGGTTCCCCGACGCCTCGGCGATCCAGCGCGCGACGTACCCGGAATCCTCGCGCTCCAGCGCGCGCACCAGCGTGTCGATGGCGCGGGCGTGCTCGCGCAAGCCATCCAGCAGTGCGGCCCGGTTGTCCAGGAAGATGTCGACCCAGATCCGGGGATTGGCCCCCGCCACCCGGGTCATGTCACGGAACGATCCACCAACCGCGGCAAGCGGGTCGTGACCGTCGATCCGCCCCGCGCCGGCCTGGTTGGCCAACAGGTTGGCGAGCGCGTGTGGGAGGTGGCTGGTGAGCGCGACCAGGCGGTCGTGGGAGTCGGCATCGATTGCCACCGGCCGGGCACCGAGCGAGGACACGTACCCGTGCACGGTGCGGAGGCTGTTGGGATCGGTCGCAGCGCCGGGGGTGAGAAACCAGGTGGCGCCATCGAACAGCTCGGCACGAGCATTGGTCACCCCGCGAGCCTCCGATCCGCACACCGGATGGCCACCGACGAAGGTCGCGGTGGTCCCCACCGCTTCCATCAACCGCCCCTTGGTCGAGCCGACGTCGCTGACCACCGCTCCAGCCGGCAGATGGTCGACCACCGCGGTGACCAGATCCGGCAGCTCGGCGACAGGCCCGCACACAAACGCCAGCTCGGCGTCGGCGACCGCGGCGGCCACCGAATCGGCAACGGCGGAGGCGGCCCCGAGCTCGAGTCCGGAAGCCCCGGCGGCGGGGTCGGTGTCGTACACGACGACCTGGTCTCCGCGAGCCCGCGCGGCCAGGCCGATCGAGCCTCCGATCAGGCCCAGTCCGACGATCGCGATGTTCATTGCCCGTCGCCCGCGCGGACTGCCCGCTGCATCAACTCTGCCAGCCGGAAGGCCAGGTCGAGCGACTGACGGGCGTTCAAGCGCGGGTCACACAGGGTCGAGTAGTTGAGGTCGAGCTGCTGTTCGAGAACCGCCTCGGAGCCGCCCAGGCATTCGGTGACGTGGTCACCGGTGAACTCCAGATGCACGCCGCCGGGCCACACATCGAGCGACGTGCAGACCTCGAAGAACGCCTGGAGCTCACCCATGATGTCCTCAAACCGGCGGGTCTTGATGCCATTGGCGGTGACGATCCCGTTTGCATGCATCGGGTCGCACATCCACACCACCGGATGACCGCCGTCGCGCGCGGCCTCGAGCAGCCCGGGAAGCACGTCGGTGACCCGATCGGCGCCCATCCGCGCAATCAACGTGAGCCGCCCCGGAATCCGGTCGGGGTTCAACGCTTCGCACAGCTCGCTGACATCGCCGGGAAGTGTCTTTGAGCCGAGCTTCACCCCCAGCGGGTTGTGGACGCCGGAGAAGAACTCGATGTGTGCGCCGTCGAGCTGGCGGGTGCGCTCACCGATCCACAGCATGTGAGCCGAGCAGTCGTACCAGTCACCGGTCAGGGAGTCGCGCCGGGTCATGCTCTGCTCGTAGTCGAGCAGCAGGCCCTCGTGGCTCGTCCACACGTCCACCTCGTGCAGCTGGCGCTCGGACTCCAGGTCGATGCCACAGGCGGCCATGAACCGCAGCGCCCGCTCGATCTCGGCCGCGATCACCTCGTAGCGGCGACCCTCGGGCGAGGATGCGACGAACTCCTGGTTCCACAGGTGCACCTTGGTCAGATCCGCGAACCCGCCCTTGGTGAAGGCACGCAAAAGATTGAGTGTGGCGGCCGACTGGTGGTAGCCGCGCTGCATCCGCTCGGGGTCGAACCGGCGGGCTTCGGCAGTTGCAACCTCGCTGTGCACCATGTGGCCGCGAAACGTCGGCATCTCCACGCCGTCGACGATCTCGGTCGGTGCCGAGCGCGGCTTGGTGAACTGTCCCGCGATGCGGCCGACCTTCACCACCGGGAGCATCGATCCGTACGTGAGCACGGCCGCCATCTGGAGCATGATCTTGAGCTTCTCGCGGATCGAGACCGCCGAAAAATCGTCGAACGACTCGGCGCAATCCCCCGCCTGCAGCAGGAAGCCGCGGCCGGCGGCAACCTCCGCCAGCGAGTCTCGCAGCTGACGCGCTTCACCGGCGAACACCAGCGGCGGGAACGAGCTCAGCCGGTCGGACACCGCCTGGGCGGCAGACGCGTCTGGCCACTGCGGCTGATGCAGGGCTTGACGATCGCGCCAGGAGGACGGTGACCAGCTTGTGGGGGTTGCAGCCATGGCGCTTCAGTCTACCGAGACAGGCCGAAAAGGCCCTCCGCACGCGGCCCACCGGGCTCGGTACGATCCGCGGACGATGACGCGTGTGTTTTCAGGAATTCAGCCCACCGGGCAAAAACATCTGGGCAATTACATCGGTGCGATTCGCCACTACGTCATCGATCAGGATCTCGGGGACGCCTTCTATTGCGTGGTCGACCTGCACTCGATCTCGCAGCCCTACGACCACCACACGCTGCGCGAGCACACGCTCGACACTGCCGCCGCGCTGCTGGCCGCCGGGCTTGACCCCGACCGCTGCACGCTGTTCGTGCAAAGCCACGTGCACGAGCACGCCGAGGGTGCGTGGCTCCTGGGCGCGCTCGCGACCTACGGGGAGCTGCGGCGGATGACCCAGTTCAAGGAAAAGGGCGAGGGGCAGGACTCGGTGTCGGCGGACCTGTTCACCTATCCGGTGCTCCAGGTGGCCGACATCCTGCTCTACCAGGCCGACCGGGTGCCCGTGGGCGACGACCAGCGCCAACATGTCGAGCTGACCCGAAACGTCGCCCAGCGCTTCAACGCCCGCTACGGCGAGACGTTCACCGTGCCGGAGGCGGCGATCCCCTCCACCGGCGGCCGGGTCATGGACCTGCAGCAGCCCACCAGGAAGATGTCGACCACGGGTGGCACGCCGCAAGGCACGGTGCTCCTGTCCGATCCGCCCGAGGTGGTGGCCAAGAAGATCCGATCGGCGGTGACCGACTCGGGCCGAGAGGTACGCCGAGGCGAGGGCAAAGAGGGCATCGAGAACCTGATCGAGATCCTCTCGATCGCGTCCGACACGCCCCCCGACCAGATCGAGCGCGACTACGAGGGCGCCGGATACGGTCAGTTCAAGGGTGATGTGGCCGACGCCGTGGTGGCGATGCTGACCCCGATCCGCGACCGGTATCTCGAGCTGCGATCAGACGAGGCTCAGCTGCGGAGCATCCTCACAGCGGGTGCCGAGCAGGCCCGGTCAGTGTCATCGGTGACGCTTGCCACCATCAAAGAGCGCATGGGTTTCGACGTCGCAGACGCGTGACCGTGCTCGCAGCCTTACACTTTACGACCTGACGGCTCGGCCACCCTCACCCGTATTCATCGTCGGCGCCGCGCGCAGTGGCACCTCACTCGTGCGGTCGATGCTGGGCGCCCATCCCGAGCTCGCAATCCCGCCCGAGTCACATTTCCTGGGCTACCTCGGACATCGCTACGGCCGGCGTGGATGGTCGGCCTCCGCCGTCTCGGCGGTTGCCGCCGATGTCGCTCGTGATGCCCACTTCCGAAACTGGGGACTCGATCCGGGCAGCGCCGCGGCCGGCGTTGTCGCGTCGCAGCCCGGGTCTCTGGCCGAGACTCTGGGCGGGTTCTACTCCGCCTATGCGGCGTCGGAAGGCAAGCGGCTGTGGGGGGACAAGACGCCGCACTACGTGTTTATCCTCGACCAGCTCCGTGAGCTGTGGCCCGACCTGCGAGTGATCCACGTCATCCGCGACGGTCGCGACGTCGCCTGCTCCCACCTCGCGCTCGCCGCCGACGGGCAACGCTGGGTGGCCCCGACGGCTGCGGCGGCCGCGGCCTGGTGGCGGTCGGCCGTCGCCCGCGGGCGAGCCGCCGGCGGCGACCTGGGTGACCGATATACCGAGGTTCGTTATGAGCAGCTGGTGCTGCGGCCTCAGCAGACGATTTCGCGGCTGTGTGAGTTCATCGGAATCGCCCGCGATACCACCGTCGTCGACTACCACGGCCGCGTACGGCTCACTCAAAGCGACGAGTTCAGCCGCGTGCGCGAGCCACTCGACCCGCATGCCCGCGACTGGCGTCGCGAACTCACCGACGACGACGTTGCCGCGTTCGAGGCGGTCGCGGGCAAGCAACTCGCAGACTGCGGCTACCTGCTCGCGAATCTCCCGACCGGCAGGCTGAAAGCGGTGACGTCGAACGTCCAGGCCCGCGCCTACCTCGGAGCCCGGGGCATGCGCCGGGGAGCCCGCCGGGCCGGGCACCGCCACGCGCCCGCGGTCACGCGCCGGTGGGCGCGGCGCCGGTCAGGCCCCTGACGTGGCCCTGTTTGTCACGCACTCGCCCGTCGCCGGTGGTGCCGAGCTGGTGCTGGCGACCTACCTGCGGCGGCGGCCGGGTGTCCACCAGGTGCTGGTGCTGGCCGACGGCGAGTGCTCCGACCTGTTCGCCGATGCCGGCACCCGCGTGATCACCCTCCCGGTGTTTGGTCACGACCAGCCGTCGCGGATGATGTCCGCACGCGAGGCAACCAGGCTCGGTCTGAGCATCGCCCGCCGGGTGCCGGCGATCCTCGAACGGGTGCGCCGCAGCGGAGAACTGGCGGTGATCACCAACAGCATGAAGGCCCACGCCCTCGCCCCCGCGATCGCCGCCACCGGCCGACGCGTCGGCATCCGGCTGCACGACGTCGTCGGCGACGGGGCGACCGGCCTCGCCGCCAGCGTGTCGTTGCGAATCGCCGCCACCGCATCGGCGTCCACCGCGGCCGTGTCGCGGGCGGCGGCGGTCTCGGCCCGCGACGCTCACCTGCCGCGGGTGCGGTGGTTTCACAACGGGGTCGAGCCCGGCGAGCCGCACCGCAGTGAACACGGCGGGCCGCTGCGGTTGCTCACCGTCGCCCAGCTCGCTCCCTGGAAGGGCATCGACGCCGCTCTCGAGGCAATCGCGGCCGCGCGGCGCGGCGGAAACTCCGTCACCCTCGACGTCGCCGGTGACGCGATCTTCGGCGGCCCCGAGTACCCCGCCGAGCTTCGAGCGCTCGCCGAAACTCTGGGGCTGGGCGATGCCGTCACCTGGCACGGGTATGTGCGCGATCCAACGCCATTGCTTCGCTCCGCCGACGTGCTGCTGCACCTGCCGACCGCGCCCGATCCCTTGCCGACCGCAGTTCTGGAGGCGCAGGCGTGGTCGCTGCCGGTGATCGGCCGTGATCTGGGCGGGGTGGCCGAGGTGGTTGAAGACGGCGTCACCGGCCTTGTGACCCGCTCGACCGATCCGGCAGTCGTGGCCGACCTGATCGCTGATCTCGGCGATCGCACTACCCTCGTGCGGATGCGGCGGGCGGCGCGACACCGGGCCACGACCCGGTTTTCGGCGGCCGCCTATGCCGAGCGCTTTGACGACTGGATCACCGCGGTTGGCTCGGCGTGACCGAGCTCTCGGTCAAGGCCCGCGATGCCTGGTGGACGGTGCTCGTGGTCGACCCGATCGCCGCGCCGCTCCTGCGTGTGATCGCCTCACTGCGAGCCGTCACCCCCAACCGGATAACGGTCTCATCGGTGGTGGTGGCGGCGGTTTCGGCGATCGAATGGGTGCGCTCGGACGCGATCGCCGCCGCGATCCTGTTTCAGCTGGCGTTTCTGCTCGACTGCATGGACGGCAAGCTGGCTCACATTCGCCGCTCGGACTCGGCCTATGGCGCGTGGCTCGACGCCGCCTCAGACGCCGTGCGGATGACGGTCTGCTACGCCGGGTTTGCCTGGTGGATCGCCGGGCGAAGTGACCTCACCCGATCGACGGTGCTGGCATTGGCCGCCTACCCGGTGTTGCACGCGGGAGTGATCCTGACCGGACGGGCATGGCCCAGCCAGCGTCCCGCCGCTGCGCCGCTCGAGCTTCCGGCGTCGGCTCTGGCCATGCTGCGGGCCGCGCCCCGCCGGCTGGGCAGCCCCGGATCGACGGTCGACGCCGAGGCTTTTGTGTTCACGCTCGGCCCGCTGCTCGCGATTCCGGTGATCGGCCTGTGGATCGCGACTGCCTTCAACCTCATCCACCTGGGAGTGGCGCTGGCCGCGCGCGGAGCGCGGGTGGCGGCGGCTGAGAGGCAGGCCGAATGAGCGACCGCACCCCGTTGATCGTCCACGACTATCTGCTGCAGCACGGCGGTGCCGAACGCGTCGTGGACGTGCTGATGACTGCCTACCCGCGAGCCCCGATCGTGACATCGCTGGCCGCGCCCGAGTACCGGCGTCGCTACGGCGCACGGCTGCACACCAGCTCCCTTCAGCGACTGCCCGTGGATGGCAGAAGCTTCCGGGCACTGATGCCCCTGTACGCCCGGGCGTTTGCCGAGGTGCCGCTGCCCACGGCCGATATCGTGATCTGCAGCTCGAGTGGATGGGCACACGGGGTCACGCCGCGGCTGGGGGTGCCGTCGATCGTGTATTGCCACACGCCGGCGCGGTGGCTGTGGCGAGGAGCCGAGTACTTCCAGGCGAGCCGTCTGCGACACGCGCGCGGTGCGCTCGAACCGCTCCTGGGCCGGCTGCGTGCGCGCGACCTCGAGTGCGCTCGGGCGGCCACCCACTATGTCGCCAACTCGGCCGCGATCGCCGCGCGGATCCGGCGCTGCTACGGGATCGAGGCCGCGATCGTCCATCCCCCGGTCGCGGTCGAGCGGTTTCGCGCCGACCGGCCCCGCGAAGAGTTCTACCTGGTGGTGTCGCGGCTGCTGGATTACAAGCGGATCGACCTCGCCGTGGCGGCCTGCACCCAACTCCGACGCCGTCTCGTGGTGGTCGGTACCGGTCCGGCGCTGCACCGGCTACGCGCCGCCGCGGGGCCGACGGTGAGCTTCGTGGGCGCGCGCACCGACGAGCAGGTGACGGGGTTGATGGAGCGGTGCCGAGCGCTGATCGTCGGAGCCGAGGAAGACTTTGGGATCGCGGCGGTCGAGGCCATGGCAGCCGGCGCGCCGGTGCTCGCCTTCGGACGTGGCGGCGTGACCGAGACGGTCACCGATGCCGCCACTGGAGTCCTGTTCGCGGGCCAGGACGTCGGCGGTGTCGTGACCGGCATCCGCAGGCTCGAGCAGCTGGACTTCCCGCCGCACCGCCAGGCCGCCGCCGCCGCCCGATTCGGCTCATCCAGATTCATCGCGGAGATCGGCGCCGAGGTCGAGCGCGTGCTGACAGGCGCGAATACTGCGGTCATCACGGCGCTGCGAGCATGAGCGAACACCCCAATGTGCTGCTCGTGGTGATGGACGCGGTGCGCGCGGCGAGCGTCGAACCCTACGGTTGCAGTGCGCCCACAACACCGTTTCTGCGCACCTTCGCCGCATCGGCCCGCACCTACGAACGCGCACACGCGACCTCGTGTTGGACGCTGCCCTCCCACGCCTCGATGTTCACCGGCCTGGCGACCGATGAGCATGGTGTGGGTGGCAACCGCTGGAACCTGCGCGACGTGGACGCCCTCACCGTTGCCGAACGGCTGCGTGAGCGCGGGTATGCGACCATCGCCGCTTCGGCGAACCCGTGGATCGGACCGGGGTTCGGATTCGATCGCGGATTCGACACCTTCATCGAGGGTTGGCGGATCGGCGCGATGCCCGACCTGACCACCGCAAGCCTCCGCTCAGGCGCCCTTCCGGCCCGCGAGCGGATCCGCAGGATCACCGCTGCGGGACCGGGTGCGGTGGCCGCCACGATCCCCGCGGCCCTGAGCTCCCGCCGCCGTCGCTTCGGCCACCACGGCAGTGGCCGGCTGATCCAGCGGTTCGTGGATGCGTTCGCGGCATCGGATCGGCCCACGTTTGGATTCGTCAACCTGCTCGATGCCCACCTGCCCCGCCGCCCACCGCGGCGACATCGCCGAGCCCTGGCAGCGCCGTCCATCCGCTCGCCCCACCCGTGGGAATACGCGGGCGGTCTCGCCCCGCCGCCCGATCGCGCCGCGACACTCGCGACCTATCACGCAGCGGTTCGCCACGCCGACGAGGGAGTTGGCCAGCTGGTCGGGGCGATCGACCGGGTGAGTGTCAGGCCGACCAGGGTGGTCGTGACCGCCGATCACGGCGAGAACGTGTGCGACCACGATCTGATGGACCATCAGTTCTCATTGCACCAGACGGTGCTGCACGTGCCGCTGCTGGTGCGCGATGCGGGCCACCACTGCGGACAACGGGAGTCGGGACTGACCTCGCTCAGCGATGTTGCGGGGCTTCTGGTCGACGGCACCGGGCCGCCGTCACGAAGGGTCGTGACGGCGAGCTATCCGAGTCCCCAACCGCCGATCGCCCGTCTCCGCGAGCGCTATCCGCGGGGCTCGTTCGACCGCTTCGACCGCACTCTTCGCGCCTGTGTGTACGACGACGGGCGCAAGCTGGTCTGGGCATCGGACGGCGCTCACGAGGTGTACGACCTCACCGCTGACCCCGATGAGCTGCGCAACCTGTGGCCGTCGGGCACGTTTGCCGACGAGCTCAACCGGCTCGCAGATGGATTCCCAAAGGTCTCCACCGGTCACCCTGAAACCGACACCGACGACGCCCACACCGAGGCCGCCCTGCGAGCCCTCGGGTATCTCTGATGCCAGACTGAGAGTAGGCTATTGGCGGGGATGCAAGCGCTCCGACGTCATCTGGGGTTGATTGCTGCAATCACGCTGCTGGCGGCCGGAGCCACCGCGGTGTTCGCAGCACTGCGTCCGGCATCGTTTCGGTCACACGCCGATCTCCTGGTGGCCACGGGATTTCTCTCGGGCGCCTACGGGCCGCAGGTCAAGCCGCCCTTCCAGACCCAGGCCCAGGTGCTCGTAACACAGGCCAAGCTGGCATCCGAGCCCGCCGTCGCCGACCTGGCCTCCCAGCTCCTGCACGGGCGGTTCAGCCCGGCGGAAATCCGTCAAGCGGTCACCGTCTCGGCCTCGCCCAACCTCGACATCATGACGGTCACCGCCGTCGCGGGATCGCCCACGGACGCCCGTCAGATCGCGAACGCCTACAGCGTCTCGGTCGCGCGCAGGGCGCGCACCCAGGCCCGCCGCGAGATCCTGACCGCGGCGGCGACGGTGGCCACCGCCCTGGCGGCGAATCCCTCGCCCGCCCGCACACAGCAACTGCTCGCCCAACAGCGCAGGCTGGAACTGCTCGCAGCCGGTACCGACGGTGGCGTCCAGGTGACCCAACCGGCCGTCACCGCCAGCGACGCCAACCTGCCCGCCTACGAGCTGGTCATCCTGGGGGCGATCACAGGGCTGGTGCTGGGTATCCTGGCGGCCTTTGCCGTCGATCACTTCGAGTACCGGACGGACGAGGCCGAGGTGGCCGAGCGGCTCGATTGCCGAACGCTCGGCCGGATCATGGGGGATGACGATGCCAACGCCACCCGTGTCGTTGCGTTGTTGCTCGATGACGTCGCCGCATCGGCGCTGGCGCGCGTGATCGCCGTGGTGGGCGCAGGTGATCAGACGCCGGCGGCGATCGCGGCGGCGCGAATCGCGATCGGCCTTGCCGAGACCGGCAGGCGAGTGATCCTTATCGATGCCAACCTGCGCCATCCAACCTTGCACGAAGCGTTCGTGCTGGCGCCGACGCCCGGCCTGGCCGAGGCCATCGAGGATGAGGTGTACGACGTCGGCAGTGCGCTTCAGCCGATCCGGCTGACGGCCGGTGCCACGGGCACGCTGCGGCTGCTCGCCACCGGGAACGCGGGCGGCTCGGACCCGGCGCTGATGCTCGCGAGCCGCTCGTTTCGCGAGACGCTCGATGTTCTGGAGCCCCTCGCCGACTATGTCGTGCTCGCGGCCGCCGACATCGATGCGACCGCTGACGCCCAACTGACCGCACGCCAGGCGCACGGTATTGTCGTGGCTGTGACCGACCCTGGCACCCGCCCGCGACAACTCGACCAGGTATTCGCCCGGCTCGAGACCGGCCGCGCGCCGGTACTCGGCGCCGTACTGGTCGAGGCTGGGGCCCCGATCTTGACCAAGCCGTGATCAGCCGCCGGCTCTCGGCACCCCAGACCGTACCGGTGGCGATCGCCGGCGCGGGCGCCGTGCTTGCCGCAGCCGCACTCACCTGGCACTCTCCCTCGCAGCTCACCCTGGCCGCGGTTGCGTGCCTCGCGGTGTGCGTCGCGCTGACCGCGATCGAGCGGGCGCGCTGCGACGACTGGCTGAACGGCGCGACATTTCTGCTGGTACCGGTGGCTCTCGGGTTTGGGCTACGAGGGCTGTCACTGACGTGGAGCGACAGCCATCTGACGTACCCGGCGTGGGCACCCGCACCGATGCGAGACCACCTGGCAGCGACGGCGCTTTGGGTTGCAACGGCCGGGGCAATCGCGCTCTACGTCGGGTATCTCGCAGGCGGTCGGTTGGCTCAACACCCGCCACTCGCGCGGGGCCGCGAGTTCGATCCGGTGCGGGTACGGTGGGCGGTGCGTGTGCTGGTCGCTATCGGCGTGGTCGGGTTCGTGGCGCTGGTGCAACGCCTCGGCGGAGTGTCGTACTTCCAGGACCTCGCACACGCCCGCCTGGACACCTCGGGGCTTGGCATCTTCAAAGTTGCCTCGCTCGGAGTGCGGTTCGCGCTGCTCCTCTGGCTCGCGACCACCCCCAACCCGTCGCGGCGACGGCTGATCCTGGCCTGCGCCGTGGTGTTGCTGCTCACCACCGGCCAACGCAGTGCCGTGTTTGCCACCTTGATTCCGGTGGTGATCGTCTACCACTACCGCGTCCGGCGGCTTCCGGCCCGCACCGTCGGGCTGATCGGTCTGTGCGCCGTGGTGCTCGCGGTTTCACTGATCGTCTACCGCCAGTACACCCGGGTCACGGCGACACCGCACCCCGCCACCGCGACCTCGACCCGTCAACAACTCTCGAGCGGATCAGACATCTTCCGATCGGCGCTGGTGTCACTCGACGGCCTGGTGCTCGTGCAGCAGGCCGTTCCGGCCGACCAGAGCCCCAACCTCGGCCGTAGCCTGCTGCTCGTCCCGGAGGGCTACATCCCCCACACACTGTGGGCGGCCAAGCCTCCCTGGCGATCCAACGTGCTTGCGTCTCGGTACCTCACCGCCGCCCACGGCGGGGTGTTTCTGTCGGGCTTCGGCACGCTGTGGGCGATCGGCCTGCTGCCCGGCGTGGTCGTGGGCTCGCTGATTCTCGGTGCGCTCGTCGGCTGGGCCTACTCCCGCATGCGCCGCTTCCGCTCGCCGGCCTGGGTGTTGGCCTACGCGGTGATCGCACTGGGTGCGGCGCGATTCATGCTGGCGGGGGACGAAGTCTCGCTGTTCTTCGCAAGCCAGGCCATCGGCGCCGTGGTGGTCGTGGTGTTCGCGGTCTCGCGGCCGCGGCGGCGTAGACTTCGGCCGGCATGAGCGACCTCCCCTTCACCACCGCCCAACTCGACGAGATCACCTCGGTCAAAGCCGGCGGGGCCACCTGGAAACCGGTCCGCCGACACCTCGGCGTCACCGCGTTTGGGATCAACGCATTTGTGGGTGCCGCCGACGGCGACGAGCTGATCGAAGATCACGACGAGCTCGGTGCGCAGGCGGGACACCACCAGGAGCTCTACTTCGTCGCCACCGGGGTCGCGCGCTTCACCGTTGACGGCACCGATATCGAGGCCCCGGCAGGCACCTTCGTGCTCGTCTCCGAGCCATCCGCCCGGCGCGCGGCTCACGCGACCGCCCCGAACACGACCGTGCTCGTGATCGGCGCGCCCGAGGGCGCCGCCTTCACTCCCTCCGAGTGGGAGTTCAGCTTCGCCGCCGAGCCGGCGGCCCGCGACGGCGATTTCGAGCGAGCGCTCGAGGTCATGCACGAGGGACTCGAGCTGCACCCCAACGGGGCGACCCTGCTCTACAACCTCGCCTGCTACGAGACGCTCGCCGGCCACCACGACGAGGCGGTGGCTCATCTCGCAGCCGCATTGGATCTGGATCCGGCGATCGCACAGTGGGCCGTCAAGGACGCCGATCTCGACGCCCTGCGTGAGCGCGCCGACTTTCCCGCGCTGGGCTAGCCACCCCGCCGCGCGGCCACCCGCCTGGCGGCGGCAAGATCCTCGCCGATGTCGACCTCGGCCCAATCGCCCGGATCGATCGATACCGGAACGACGGTCAGCTCGTCACACAACCCGCTGTACACATCCTCGTAGTAGAGGGTGGTCTCACCCGCCGCCCGGGCGGCGTCCACGCGCGCGAGATACCGATCGCGCGCCTCCGGCGAAAGCACCGAGACGCCGACGAACTCACCCGCCGTCGAGGTCTCAGGGAGGCCCTTGCCAAGCTTCGCGACCCGGCCGTGATCGAGCGCGACCTTGAGTCCCTCATCATCGACCCGACCCAGGCACACGCCCAGGACGAGCGCGGCAGGGTTTGCGACCACGGCCTTCAATACTCCCGGCGCGAGGATCACGTCGCCGTTGAGCACCACCACGCGCCCCGCAGGCGCCGCACGCAACCCGACCGCCAGACTCACGAAGTTCTCGTACACCCGAGACTCCGCGTTGACCACGGTGAGCGCACGATCTCCGACGTGGAGCTCGACTTCATCGGCGTGATAGCCGGTGACCACCAGCCTTCGGCGAATGCCCGCATCGTCCAGCCCATCGAGCGCTCGGTCGATCAGCGCGCGGCCGGCGATCGGCTCCAGCGGCTTCGGACGGCCCAGACGCGAGCCGGCACCCGCCGCCAGGATGATCGCACTGGGCGCGTCGTCAGCCGGCATCAAGCACCTCGCCCGCGGCGCGCTCCCCCGCGATCACCGCCCCCTCCATGAAGCTCGGCAGCACCGACGTCTCGGCACCGGCGTAGTGAATGCGACCGTCGGGTTCGGCCAGCCGCGGCCACCATCCGGTGAGCTCACCCGGCGCCAGGATCAGGTAGCTGCGTGGATACACCACCCGTGTCACCCGCGCGATGCCGGCATCGAACAGCAGGCGTACCGGCTCGCCCAGCTCGGTGCGGGCAGCGGCGTCGGCCAATCGCGACAATCGCCGGGCTGGAGTCGAGCCGACGAACGCTCCCAGTGTTCGCGAGTCGCGCCGGTATGCGTACCCCAGCACCGTGTCGGTGACCGCCGAGGTGGGGGCCGACGCGGGCATGTCCCGATCGAGCTCGATCAGCGACTTGACCGCGACGCCGTAGGTGTATCGCGCCGGGGCCGGTCGCAGCCCCTCGATCCCACCATGCACGTGCAGCGGAGCGGCAATGATCGCCCGCGGCGCCGAGACCACCTGCCCATCGGAGTGGACAACCTCGAGGCCGCCCGCTCGCCGGCGCACACCCGTGACCGCAGCCCCGAGCTGGATCCGATCGCCGAGCCCGGCTGCGATTCGCTCGGCAAACCCGCCGGCGCCATCGCCGAACCGGAACTCCGAGTCCGACCGCACACCACCGCGGGCGGCATCCTTGAGCGCCAGGGCATACAGCGACATGTCGGCGAGCGGCACGGTCGAAGCCACCACCGCGATCATCGTCTCGGCCACCGCCCGGTCAAACGGACTCGCCCCGTTTGCCATCATCCAGTCCGTCACACTGACCTCATCGGCGGCGGGGTCAGGACGGTCACCCAACCGCTCGATCTCGTCCAGCAGCGCGGTGTAGCCCGGGGGCGACGCGAAGCCCTGGACGCCCGCCACCCAGGAGGCCGACGGGGTCGGCCCATGATCGCCCCAGCCCACGGACGATCGAACGACCGGCGCCCCGACCTCGGCGGCAAGGCCTCGCAGGTGCGCATTGGTGGCATCGATCGCCTCTCCCCCGGCCTCCCATCGCCGGCCGTCGGTCGTGGGTGTCCACACCCTGCCGCCCACCCGGTCGCCGGCCTCGAGCACCGTTACCTCAGCGCCCATCGCCACCAGTCGATGGGCGGCGGCCAGGCCCGATAGCCCAGCCCCGACGACGACGGCGTCAGGCATCGCGCAACGCCGCGAGTTCGTCGTCGGCGATCGCTCGCCACGCCCCGAGCTCGAGCCCCTCGACGGTCAGCGGCCCGTAGCGATTGCGGTGAAGCGCTCGCACGGGGTGGCCGATGGCCTCGCACATCCGCCGAACCTGGCGATTGCGGCCCTCGTGAATGGTGATCTCGATCCGTCGCGGACCCACGCGGCGTACCGCTGCCGGCGACGTCAATCCGTCGTCGAGCTCCACGCCGGCACGGAGTCGCTCCAGCGCCTCGTCCGACGGCACGCCCTCGAGATCGACGAGGTAGCTCTTCTCGACGCCATGCCGGGGGTGCATCAGATGGTGAGCCAGCCCGCCATCGTTGGTCAAGACCAGCGCCCCGGTGGTCGTACGGTCGAGCCGGCCGACCGGGAACAGGCGAACGTCACTTTTGACGGCATCCATCACCGTGGGACGGCCGTGCGTGTCACCGACGCTCGTGATCATGCCCGCCGGTTTGTTCAACAGCACCACGACCGTCTGCTCGGGGGTCACGCGGTCGCCATCGAGCCGAACGTCGTCACCCGGGGCGACGCGGGTGGCCAGGTCGGCGAGCGCGCCGTTGACCGTGACCCTGCCCTCGCGGATATACACCTCGGCCGCACGGCGTGACGCCAGCCCGGTTGAGGCGAGGTACTTGTTAAGCCGCTCCGGCACGCTGATCAGCCACCAGATGAAGGCGGGCCCGCAACGCTTCATGATCGGCGTCGGTGAGATCGAACTCTGACAGGCTGGGGAGACTGGCCGTGCCATCCTCGAGCCCGAACATGCGGGCAAATGCGGTGGTGACACGGTAGAGAACCGGCTGGCCGATGGTGTCGGCCCGACCGGCTTCCTCGACCAGTCCACGTTCCAGCAGACCGGCGACGCCGGCATCGGCCGAAACTCCACGGACCCGAGCGATGTCGGGCCGCGAGACCGGCCCGAGGTAGGCAATGATGGCGAGCGTCTCGAGGCCTGCCTGGCTCATCCCGCGGGTCTGCGGCCGGTTGAGCAGTCGCGCACACGCCGGTGCGGTCTCGCGTGAGGCCCGGAAGCCCCAACCCCCGCCGGCCTTCTCGAGCACCACGCCCGACCGGCCCTCGCCGTAGCGATCACCGAGGGCGTCGAGCGCCCGCTCCACCCGCTCGGGCGCGGCCTCGGTCAGCGTCGCAAGCTCACGCACCGACAACGGCTCGGAAGCGACAAACAACAGTGCCTCGACGGTGTGGGTCAGCTCGCTCATGCGATCGCCCGCTCGGAGGCGACCGCTTCGGGCGCCGGTGGCGTCTGCTCGCGGCGCGCGACCCCGCGGGCGACGCGGATCGGTCCGAACAGCTCGGCCTGCACGGGATCGGCTTCGCCGGTCTTGTACAGCTCGAGCACCGCCAGAAAGGCCGCCGCCTGGGACAGGCGATCGAGGCCCGCCACCGCCTGCTCAAAGGCAAATCCGCGACGCTCGCCAAGCAGTGCCCGGAACCGGTCGAGGAACTCGCTGACCGGTACCAGCTTGCGGCGAACGACGCTGATGTCGATCTCGGGCGGTGAGGTCAAAAGCGTCGCCATGGCGGCGTGGAGCTGCCAGGGGTCTTCGCTGAACTCTTCGATCACCGGCTCGGGGCGCGGCTGGAGCGGCGCCGGCCCCAGCCGGAAGAGGCGCGGAGTCTCGGCGGCGCGATCGCGGAGCCACCGGGCCGATGCGGCGTAGCGGCGATACTCGATCAACCGCTCGATCAGCTCCTGCTCGGCCTCCTCGGCGGTCAGATCCTCTTCCTCAGCGTCCTCGATGCCGAACAGCAGACGCACCTTGATCTCCAGCAGCGCGGCGATCAGGACGACGAACTCGGTGGCCGACTCGAGGTCGATCTCACCGCGCTCTTCCATCCGCTGGATGTAGGCGACCACGATCTCTGCGATCGGCAGCTCGGCCAGCTCGATCTCCTCCCGCAGGACGAGGGCAAGCAGCAGGTCGAACGGCCCCTGGAACACGTCCAGGTCGAGGTCGAACTCCGCGACGGTCATGGTCGAGACATTCTAGGGCCGCGACCGGATGGGCCGCCCCCGCCGTGAATAAATGGTGCCTGGCACCATTTATTCACCCAGCTCCAGGAGCATGCGGGTGTTGCCCAGCGTGTTGGGTTTGACGCGCGGGAGATCGAGAAACTCGGCGACACCCTCGTCGTAGGAGCGGCGCAGCTCCGCGTACACCTCGGCTTCCACCGGGGTGCCCTCAATCTCGCGGAACCCGTGACGGCCGAAGAACTCGTGCTCGAACGTGAGCACGAATACTCGCCGCACACCCAGCTCGCGCGCCGTTGCGACCAGTTCTGTGACCAGCGCGTGGCCAATGCCGCGGCCACGAATCTCGGGATCGACAGCGACCGAGCGCACCTCGGCCAGATCCTCCCACATGACATGAAGCGCGCCGCAACCCACCACGACGCCGTCCAGCTCGGCCACCAGGAAGTCCTGAACGTCCTCGTACAGCGTCACGAGCTGTTTCCCCAGGAGCACGCCGCGATCGACGTAACCGGTGACGATCTGGTGGATCGCACGGACGTCGCCGGTGCGGGCCCTGCGGACGATGGGGTCGCTCATCTGTACACGATATGCCGGGTCAGGCGATGACCGCTTCGCCCAGCAGCGCCCTGGCCTCGGCGATGAAGTCGCCGTCGGCGCGGACACGGAACCCGGAGCCCAGCCGCAGTACCCGCGCGCCCGCGGTGGTATCGATCATCAGCTCGACCGGAGCCTCGCCTGGATACTCGCCGATCAGGCTCTTGAGCTCGTCGACGATCGTCGCGGGGGCTTCCCGGGCGTCGACCCTGAGCTTGACCACACCCGCGTCGGCGACGGCCTCGAACAGCGTGGCCTCCATCGCCATGAGCTTGACCTCGGTATCCGACTTGCGCTCCACCCGGCCCTTGATCAACACGATCGCATCGGGTTTGAGCACATTTCGGGCCGTCTCCCAACTCTTGGCAAACACGATCACCTCGATCGCGTCGGTCGCATCGTCGAGCTGCACGAACGCCATGGTGTCGCCACGCTTTGTGACCAGCTGTCGCACACCGGCGACGATCCCGCCGACGGTCACCACCTGTCCGTCGCGGAGATTGGGAAACTCCCGCAGCGGCGCATCCACCTTGCGGGCAAGCTGAGAGCGCAGCGGCGTCAGCGGATGACTCGAGACGTACAGGCCCAAAACCTCCTTCTCGCGCCGCAACAGGTCGTCGCGATCCCACTCCAGCTCCGAGACCAGCGGGTGCACCCGCGAGACGGTGGCAGCTCCGCCTCCGCCGCCGTCGTCACCGATCATGTCGAAGATCGAGCCCTGCCCGCGGCGCGCATCCTCCTGGATCTTCTGGCCCGCTGTGAGCGCCTGCTCGGCCGCCTCGGCATTGCCGCGGCGGGTAGCCCCGGTGCAGTCAAACGCGCCGGCGGCGATCAGGCTCTCGACCATGCGCTTGTTGAGCACCGATGCGTCCACCCGCTCGCAGAAGTCCCAGATCGATTCGAACGGGCGCTCCTGCCGGGCTTCGATGATCATCCGCACGGCGCCCTCGCCGACGTTTTTGACCGCGGTCATGCCGAACCGGATCTTGCCGTCGACCACGGCGAAGTCCGAGTGGCTCTCGTTCACATCCGGGGGCAGAACCTCGATCCCCATGTCGGCGCACTCGCCCACGTAGAAGGGCACGCGATCCTTGGTGGACATCACCGAGGAGATCAGCGCCGCCATGTACTCAGCCGGATAGTTCGCCCGCAGCCAGGCGGTCTGGTAGGAGATCAGGGCGTAGCAGGCGGCATGGGATTTGTTGAACGAGTAGTCGGCGCTGCGCTCGTTGTCTTCCCAGAGCTGCTGGGCGAGCGTGGCGCTGACGCCATTCTCGGAACATCCCTTGAGGAACTTGTCCTTGAGCGAGGCCATCAGCGACCCGATCTTCTTGCCGACCGCCTTTCGCAGGTCGTCTGCTTCGGCGGGCGAGAAGCCGGCGATCTCGCGTGCGATCAGCATCAACTGCTCCTGATACACCGAGATGCCCGCCGTCTCGGACAGGATCGGCTCGAGCCGCGGGTCGGGGTACGAGTACTGCTCGCGCCCGTTCCGGCGGGCGGCGTAGCGGGGAATGTTCTGCATCGGGCCGGGCCGGTACAGCGCCACCAGCGCGATGATGTCCTCAAACCGGGTCGGCCGCACCTGGCGGAGCGCGTCGCGCATTCCGCTCGACTCGAACTGGAAGACGCCGGTGGCATCGCCGCGGGCCATCATCTCGTAGGTCTTGAGGTCGTCCAGCGGCAGGTCGTGCACGTTCACGCGCACGCCGCTCGACTGCTCGATCAGCTCGACAGCGCGGTCGATGACGTCGAGGTTTCGGAGGCCCAGGAAGTCCATCTTGAGCAGCCCCAGCGCCTCGACGTCGTTCATCGAGAACTGCGTCACCACCTCGGAGTCGACGCCCTTTTGCTGAAGGGGCAGGTACTCGGTCAGCGGTCGGTCGCCAATCACCACGGCGGCGGCATGGATCGAGTCGTTGCGGACGACACCCTCGAGCGGCATGGCCATGTCCACAACGGCGCGGGTGGTCTCGTCCAGGTCGTAGCTCTTGCGCAGCTCGGCGCCCTGCTTCATGCACATGTCGAACGAGATCTTGGGACCCTCGGGCACGAACTTGGCGATCCGATCGACCACGCCGTAGGGCAGGCCCATCACCCGGCCGGCATCCTTGATCGCGGCCTTGGGCTGCATCTTGCCGAAGGTGATGATCTGGGCCACGTTGCGGCGCCCGTACTTCTCGGCGACGTAGTTGATCACGCGCTCGCGACCGGCGACCGCGAAGTCGACATCGACGTCGGGCATCGACTTGCGACCCGGGTTCAGGAACCGCTCGAACAGCAGCGAGTAGCGCATCGGATCGAGATCGGTGATGCGCAGGCAGTAGGCCACCAGCGAGCCGGCGGCCGAGCCGCGGCCCGGCCCGACCGAGATGCCCTCCGAGCGCGCGAACCGGATGAAGTCCCAGACGATCAGGAAGTAGTCGGGGAAGCCCATCTCCTCGATCGTTTTCAGCTCGAACTCGAGCCGCTGGCGCAGCTCGGGCGTCTCCTTGCCGTAGCGCTCACGCAGTCCCTCCTCGGCCAGCTTACGCAGATACGCAACGGCGGTCTCGCCGCCGGGCAGGTCGAAGTGCGGCAGGTGACTGGCCTCGAAATCGAGCGTCGCGGAGCAGCGGTCGGCGATCTGGACCGTGTTGCGCAGCATGTCCTCACCGAATCGCGGCGCGAACAGGTCGTACATCTCCTGCGGCGAGCGCAGGTAGAACCCGTGGTTGGAGAACTTGAAGCGGTTCGGGTTTTCGAGCGTGTCGCCGGTCTGGATGCACAACATCGCTTCGTGCGGAATGGCATCGGCGGCGGTCAGGTAGTGCACATCTCCGGTGCCGACCAGCGGCAGGCCGGCGTCGCCTGCCATCGAGATCAGCTTCGGGGTGATCTGCGTCTGGATATCGATTCCGCCGTCCTGGATCTCGACGTACACGTCGTCGCGGCCAAAGATCTGCACCAACTTGTCGAGTTCGTCCCGGGCGCGCTTGTCGTCGCCGTCCACGAGCGCCTTGCTGACCCGCCCCGAGAGGCAGCCCGACAGCGCGATGATGCCATCGGCATGGCTCGCGAGCTGTTCGAGATCGACCCGCGGCTTGTACCAGTACCCGTCGAGGAAGCCCGCAGACACCAGCCGCACGAGGTTGTGATAGCCCTCGCGCGTCTCGGCCAGAAGCGTCAGATGCCCGCGGCGCTCCCGCTGGGGACGCGCAGCGTGATCATCGACCACATAGATCTCGCAGCCCAGAATCGGCTTGATCCCGGCCTTGGCGCCGGCTTTGCTGAACTCCACCGCGCCCGCCATCGACCCGTGGTCGGTGAGCCCGATCGCGGGCATCTCGAACTCTGCGGCTCGGTTGACGAGCGGGCCGATCCGGCACGCACCATCGAGAATGGAGTACTCGCTGTGGACGTGGAGATGGGCGTACTGCGGTTGACTCGGCACGGGTTTTTGAGTTTACCGAGCGGGGGCGACGGAGCCGCCCCCGCTCGACAAATTACTGCCCCGCCATCCGGTGGCGGAGAACCAACCCGGCCGAGGTCACTGCGGCGGCAGTCGCGAACGCCGCTGCGCCTCCAATCACGGCCGTGCGCCGACGTCGGCGGCGGCGCTCCTGAGAGCTACGCAGCGTGCGATCGACGACCCCTCGGGCCTTGCGGCTGATACCTGCGTTGCGCAGATTTCTCACCGTCGAAACCGAGGTCGTGTACCCGAGTGCTGCTTTCCGTGAGTTGAACATGTGGCCTACTGTAGCCGAGCATCCGGGTGAAGCAGGTTACCGATTTCGGAGGCTCCGAATACCACATCCCGGTGATCGCTGAGAGGCCGCGGGCTGGCGACATCTGACCCATGGACGCGAACCCCAACACCTCAACGCAGATCGAAATCGACGACCGCTTCATCGGTGACTGGATCGAGTACGGGATGGCCGAGATCACCACGTACCTGGCCAAGCATCTGCGGTTCGCTCGCTGGTGCGAGGAGCACGGCTCCGGCGAGTAGCCGCTAGACCACCGGCAGCGACAGCTTGCGGATCTTGCGCTGCGGCCGCACCATGCCGCCGGCAATCCAGGCATCGACCTCACTGAACAGCTCTTCCACCAAACTACTCTGAGGCACCTTTCGGAGCACCTCGCCGTGGGCGTAGATGAAGCCGGCATCTCGCCCACCGGCGATCCCGAAATCGGCACTGCCGGCCTCGCCCGGGCCGTTCACCGCACAGCCCATGACGGCCACCTCGAACACCTCGTCGTACTGCTCGAGCCGCTGCTCGACCCGCTCGGCGAGATCGAGCACATCGACGTTCGTGCGGCCACACGACGGGCACGCGATCATCACCGGCCCCTTGTGACGGAGGCCGAGTACCCGCAGCATCTCCCAGGCGACCTTGACCTCTTCGACCGGATCGGCCGTCAGCGAGACGCGCATGGTGTCGCCGATCCCCATCGCGAGCAGAGTGCCAATGCCAATTGAGCTCTTGACGGTACCGGTGAACACCGGGCCGGCCTCGGTCACGCCCAGATGCAGTGGATACGGCACCTTGTCCGAAAGCCGCCGGTAGGCGTCGATCATCACCGGAACCGACGAACTCTTGACCGAAATCTTGAACTCGCGATAGTCAAGCCGCTCCAGCAGTCGCACCTCCTCCAGAGCCGCCTCGACCAGCGCCCCGGCCGGGTCGTTGGTGGCGAACTGGCGCAGGTGGTCGGGAAGCGAGCCGGAGTTCGCGCCGATCCGCATCGGGATACCGGCGGCCTTGGCCGCGGTCACGACCTGCTCGACCTTGTCGTCGCCGCCGATGTTGCCGGGATTGATGCGCACCGCGGCCACCCCTGAGTCGATCGCTCGCAGCGCCAGCGACGCGTTGAAGTGGATGTCGGCGATCACCGGCAGGGACGAGCCGGCCACGATCGCGGGAAGCGCGTCGGCGTCGGCCCGACCCGGCACCGCCACTCGTACGATCTCGCAGCCCGCCTCGTCCAGGCGCGCGATCTGGGCAAGCGTCGCCGCCACGTCGCTGGTGTCGGTCAGGGTCATCGACTGGACGGCGACGGGGGCACCCCCGCCGATCAGGACTCCCCCGACAGATATCTGGCGCTCAGAAGCCATGGCGCGGAGGATACCCTTTGGGCTCAGTGCGGCCCGGTGGTTATCAAGCTGCCCAGGTCGTTCTGAAGCCCGATCGCGAACGCAACCAGCATCAGCGCGATGCCCACGGCAGAGATCCGCTCGAACACCGCGCGGGAGACCGCCCGGCCTCGCACCTTCTCCAGCGCAATCATCAACACGTGCCCGCCGTCGAGCGGAAGGAACGGCAGCAGGTTGAAGATCGCGAGCGAGAGCGAGATGAACGCGAGGATGCTGAGGTAGTCCGCATAGCCGGTGTCGACCGCATCGGCGGAGTAGCGCGTGATCCCCACCACGCTGTGAAGCTGGGCCCGGCCCTGGGGAGTCACGACCCGCCCGAGCGCGCCGATCGTGCCGGTCGTGAGCGCCCACATCTGAGACGTCGATTTGGGCACCGCCGACAGCAGTGGGTAGCTGACCTGCCGGGTGCCAAACGCAAAGCCAAGGCGGTACTCACCCTGAATCACACGCGTCCGCTCCGGCCGAAGCGTCACCGTGTGCCCGTCGCGCAGCACCGTGAGCCGCACGGGCTTCCCGTGGGTGGCCACGATCACGTTGTGGGCCTGGGTGGGCGACAGATGTCGTCCGTTGATCGTGAGGACGTGATCCCCAGGCTTCAACCCGGCCTTCGCGGCGGGGCTTGGGTAGAGCACCGAGTGCACCTCGTTGCTGGCCTGGGGCACCCCGGTGACAAACAGTCCGACGAGAATCACAAAGCACGCAACCACATTCATGAACGGCCCGGCGAGGATCACGATCAGGCGGTTCGTGCGACTCGACCGCCAGTACGAGCGGGGATCGAGCGCCTCCTCGACCCGGCTCAGGTTGCGCTGGATCCGGCGCCGGTCGGCAGGCGTCAACGAGTGGTCACAGACCTCGAGGGCGGCGCGGATACGATCAAGCGACTCGGCTGCCTCGTCGTGGCGGTTGCGATTGATGCGCGTGCGAAACTCGTCAACCGCGTCGGAAAGCTCCAGTCCCTCGGCAGGGTCGAGCGCGTCGGGGCGCTCCAGCACATCATCGATCGCATACAGATCGTCGCCCTCGGGACGCAGCATCCCCGGAATCTTCACGTACCCGCCCAGCGGGATCAGCCCGATCCGATACTCGGTGTCGCCCCACTTCTTGCCGACCAGTATCGGCGGAAAGCCAATCGTGAAGTTCAACGCGCGCATGCCGACCAGCTTGGCCGCACCGAAGTGGCCCAGCTCGTGGATGAAGATCAAAAGCAGCAGGCCGAGGATTGCGATGGCGAAGCTCACGCTGCCACCGCCACCAGTACCCTGGCCCGTGCGCGAGCGCGCTCGTTGCACTCCAGCGCCTGTTCGAGCGAGGTCAGCGGCTCCGAGTCGATCTGATCCAGGGTTTGTTCGACCACACCCGGGATATCGGCAAAACCGATGCCCCCCGCGAGGAAGTCTGCAACCGCGATCTCATTTGCGGCATTCAGGATGCAGGGCGCAGTGCCACCGGCCTCCCCGGCCTCGCGGGCGAGCCGCAGGCACCTGAAGGCATCGAGATCGGGCGGCTCGAAGTCGAGGCTAAACGCGGCCCCGAGGTCGAGCCGTGCCGCCGGCGTGGCGGCCCGAGCGGGATAGGTCAGCGCCCACGAGATCGGCACGCGCATGTCGGGCAGGCCGAGGTGAGCGATCAGCGCTCCGTCGCGGAAGCGCACCATGCCGTGCACGATCGACTGCGGGTGAACGACGATCTCGATCGAGTCGTAGGCCAGCCCGAACAGCATGTGAGCCTCGATCAGCTCGAGTCCCTTGTTCATCAGCGTGGCGGAGTCGATCGTGATCTTGGCGCCCATGCTCCAGGTCGGGTGCTGGAGGGCGCCGTCGACGGTGACACTCTCGAGCTGCGCGTTTGAGTACCCGCGAAATGGCCCTCCCGACGCGGTGATGACCAGGCCCTCGACGGAGCCTTCGACCGCGCCTTGCAGGCACTGGGCAAGCGCCGAGTGCTCGCTGTCGACCGGGAGCAGCCGGCGGCCCGAACGGTCGCGGGCAGCGAGCACCAGGTCTCCCCCCGCAACGAGGCTCTCCTTGTTGGCCAGCGCGACGTCGGCGCCGTGCTCGAAGGCGGCCAGGGTCGCCTCGAGTCCGGCGGCGCCCATCACCCCGTTCAAGACGATGTCGGCGCCGCACTCGCGAACCAGCTGTGCGGCCGACCCGGCGCCTTCGAGCACCTCACCGTCGAAATCCGTTCGCGCCCGCGCAGCTGCGCCGGGCTCGGCGAGCGCAATCATCGGGACGTGATGCGTACGTGCAGCTGCCACCAGTTCGTCGGCGCTCGAGTGCGCCGCCAGGGCACAGACCCGTAGCTCAGGGTGTTCGCGCACGATCTCGAGCGCCTGCACCCCGATCGAGCCCGTCGCTCCCAGAATCGCAACCGATCGCATGCCGATCAGTGTAACCAGCCCAGGTTGGGATCCGATCAGCGCCCGACATCGGCCATCGACCGCGGCAGATCACGCTCCCCATCGATCGCGCCGACCCACAGGACGTGGCCGGAGATCGCGTCCACCACAAACCCCCGCTGCCCGAAGCCCACCGCCGCATACCGCGGCGGACTCACGCCCTCGAGTTCCCAGCCGAACCACTCCGAGCGCTCAACCGCCGCCAGCTCGGGGTCGCGCTCGCACAGCGTCGTGATGGCACGGGCCGGCAGGTCACGGTTGGAGGTCATCGACTCGAGCCGACCCCGGAACCCCATCCGCCGGCGGGGCCTCACACCCGTCCAATCGCCAGCGCCACGAAATATGCCGCTGCGCCCGCGAACAGCAACGCATCGATGCGGTCGAGCACGCCGCCGTGGCCGCCCAGAATCCGGCCGGTGTCCTTCACCCCCATGTCTCGCTTGAGGTAGGACTCGAACAGGTCTCCGACCGGCCCCGCAAACGTAATCGCAAGCGCGAACTCGGTCGCATGGATGGGCGACAACGGAACCCCCGCGGGCTGCTTGTACACGGTGAAGAATACGGCCAGGAAGCCGCACACCAGCCCGGCGATGAGACCCTCAACCGTCTTGTTGGGCGAAATCTCCCCCGCCAGCCGGCGGCGGCCGAACATCCGGCCGAAGAGGTACGCCGCGGTATCCGAGAGCCACACGCCCAAAAACACGGCGAGCAGCAGCACCCGGCCCCACTGCCCCGGGCCGGGGATGTCGCGGATGGCGACCAGCAGTCCCAGGCCAAGGCCGATCCACACCAGGCCGAAAATGGTCACCGACAACTGCACCACCGCGTGCTGGCGCACATCCCCCACCGCCGAGAGCCAAAAGGCGAGCAGCAGCACCAGGAACAGCGGCGCGGTCGCCCAGGCCAAGCCGCCGTGGTGAATCGCGATCGGGATCAGGATCACTCCGATCATGCCGGCGGGGATCAGCGGACGAAACTGGCGGGTCATGACGTACAGCTCGTGCAGGGCGATCACTCCCGTGACCACCGCCACGGCGGTCATCACCCAGCCGCCGACGTAGACCGCATACACGGCCACGATCAGCAACGGAACCGCAATCAGGACACGCGATACCAGCGCGTTCACCGACGCCCGTATCTTCGTCTGCGACCGGCATAGGCCTCCAGCGCCTCGCGCAGATCATCCCCGCCGAAGTCCGGCCAAAGCGTCGAGGTGAAGTGGAACTCGGCATAGGCCGCCTGCCACAGCAGAAAGTTGGAAACGCGCAGCTCGCCGGAGGTGCGGATGACGAGGTCGGGATCGGGCATCTGCGGAGCGTACATACGGGCTGCGACGGCCTGCTCGTCGATCGCCTCGGCCTCCACCCCGTCTTCCACCAGCCGGCGCGCGGCGGCGACGACCTCGGCCCGTGCTCCATAGTCGAACGCGACCCACAGATCGAGCCGCGTGTTTTCGTGTGTGCGCGTCTCCATGTCGTGCATCAGCTCGCGCAGGCTGTCGGGACACCGATCGCGGCGACCGATGAAATGCATGCGCACGCCCTGGCGTTGCAGGTCGGGGAACTGCTCGCGGATCGTCTCCTCGAACAGCACCATCAGATCGGCCACCTCGTCGTCTGGACGTCCCCAGTTCTCGGTGGAGAACGCGAACACCGCGAGGTTGCGGATGCCGAGGTCAGGGGCCGCTTCGACCGTACGGCGCAGCGCCTTGGTGCCGGCGCGATGGCCCGCCAGCAGCGGCAGGTTGCGCGACTTCGCCCAGCGGCCGTTGCCGTCCATGATCACGGCCACGTTCTCGGCGTGATCGGCGATCGGCCGTTCGGGCGCGGGACGGCGATTCAATCTGAGCGCCCGCAGCAGTCGCCGCTGCTTGCGCAGGAGCGCGGTGGTCACACTTCCATGATCTCGGCCTCTTTGACCTTGAGAGCCGAGTCGATCGCCGCGGTGTGGGCGTCTGTGAGCTTCTGGAGGCGGTCCTCTGCGCGGTGCACGTCGTCGGATCCGACGTCGCCACCTTTTTCGAGCTCCTTGAGATGGTGAATGGCGTCGCGGCGGATGTTGCGGGCGGCCACCCGGCCCTCCTCGGCCATGTGCCGCACCTGCTTCACCAGATCCTTGCGGCGCTCCTCGGTCAGCTGCGGAATCGGCAATCGGATCAGCTGGCCGTCGTTGGCCGGGGTGAGCCCCAGGTCAGACTCGAGGATGGCGCGTTCGATGTCTTTCATCGTGCCCTTGTCGAAAGGGGTGATCGTCAGCATCCGGGGCTCGGGAACGCTGATCGTGGCGAGCTGGTTGACAGGCATCAAACTGCCGTACGCGCTCACCTGGATTCGATCGAGCAGCGCGGCCGATGCCCGGCCGGTGCGGATCGTGGTGAACTCGTGCTTGGCCGCTTCGACGCTCTTGTCCATCCGCCGGGTGGCGTCGGAAAGCACATCCTCGATCATGACGAAACCTCCACGGGAACCTTGCGAGCCGAGATCACGGTACCCACCCGCTCCCCGGCGACGACCCTGCCGATATTACGCTCGTCGTCGAGGTTGAAGACGTACAACGGCACCTGATTGTCCATACACAGCGAAAGCGCCGTCGAATCCATCACCTTGAGGCCGCGCTCGATGGCCTCGATGTGGGTGAGGTCGGGCAAGAGCTGTGCGTTGGGATTGGTGCGCGGATCGTCGTCCATCACACCCTCCACGCCGTTCTTGCCCATCAGGATCGCCTGAGCGCCGATCTCCAGCGCTCGCAGTGCGGCGGCCGTGTCGGTGGTGAAGAACGGGTTGCCGGTACCGGCCGCGAAGATCACGATCCGGCCCTTCTCGAGGTGCCGGATCGCCCGCCGCCGGATGTACGGCTCCGCCACCTCGGCGACGTCGATCGCCGACATCACCCGGGTGTGGGTGCCGAGCTGCTCCAGCGCATCCTGCACTGTCAGCGCGTTCAGCACGGTCGCGAGCATCCCGGCATAGTCCGCGGTCGCGCGGTCCATGCCCTTCGCGGCCTCCTGTGTGCCGCGCAGGATGTTGCCGCCGCCGACCACGATGGCCAGCTCGACCCCGGACGCCGACACATCATGTACCGCCCTGGCGATGGCGCTGATCCGGTCGGGATCCTGACCGTAATCACGATCGCCCATCAGGGCTTCGCCCGAGAGCTTCAGCAGGATCCTGCGAAACTCGGTCACCCGGCGCCGACCTCGAATCGGGCAAAGCGCTTGATCTCGATGTTCTCGCCGAGCGTGCCGGAAAGCTCGGCCCGGAGCGTCTCGATCGTCTTGCCGTCATCTTCGGGCCGGATCGACGGCTGATTGCCCAGCACGTAGTCGGTCAGCGACTTGGCCCACATGCCGTCGGCGATCTTGCCGAGCATCGCCTCGGGGCGACCCTCGGACGCGGCTTTGGCCCGGAAGATCTCGAGCTCGGAGGCCTTGAAGTCGTCGGGAATGTCGCTCTCGGACACGAACCGCAGATCCCGGGCGGCGGCGATCTGGAGCGCCACCTTGCGCGCGAACGCCTTGAAGTCGTCGGTACGGGCCACGAAATCCGTCTCACAGCCGATCTCGACCATCGAACCGATCCTTCCGCCGGCGTGCACGTAGGTCTCGATCAGGCCTTCGCCCGTGCCACGGCCCGCGCGCTTGTTGGCCGAAGCGATGCCCTTCTCGCGCAGCAGCTTGACCGCCGCGTCCATGTCACCGCTGGCCTCCGCCAACGCCCGCTTGCAGTCCATCATCCCGGCCTGGGTCGCGTCGCGCAGCTTCTTTACCTCTGCCGCTGACGGCGTGTATGTCGCGTCGCTCACTCCGCCTCCACACTCTTCGGGGTTTCGTCAGATGCGGCCGGCTCGGCCACGGCTTCGGCCTCAGCCTCAGCCGGGGCTTCGGCCTCCGCGGGGGCGGCGTCGGGCTCCGGGGTGGGCTCGGCCGCGGCCGGCGGGTCGGGCTCGGCGGGATCTGCCGCTTCGGCGGCGGGCTCCTCACCTGCGGCCTCGGCTGCGGCGGCTGCCTCGGCGGCGGCTTCGGCCGCGGCGGCCTCAGCGGCCTGGGCGGCGGCAAAGTCGGCGGCCTTGATGCCGAGGTTGCGTCCGTCGGCGACCGCGTCGGCGAGCACGCGCACGATCAGGTTCGACGAGCGAATCGCATCGTCGTTACCCGGGATGATGAAATCGGCGTCGTCGGGGTCGCAGTTGGTGTCCACCAGGCCGACCACCGGGATGTGCAGGCGGCGAGCCTCGCGCACCGCGAGCGCCTCCTTCTTCATGTCGATCACGACCACCGCGTCGGGCAGCTTGCGCGTGTCGGCCACGCCGCCCAGGTTGGTCTCGAGCTTCTCCAAATTTGAGAGTGCGACCTGGCGCTCCTTTGCCGGCAGCAGCTCCAGCTGGCCGTCGCTCTTCTGGCGGCGGAGCTCATGCAGGGCCGCGATCCGGTCCTGAATGGTGCGGTAGTTGGTCAGAAGACCACCGAGCCAGCGGTGGTTCACGTACGGCTGACCGACCCTGGCCGCGTGCGTCTCGACGGCGTCCTGGCACTGCTTCTTGGTACCGACGAAGAGCACGCTTCCGTTGCGCTCGCCGATGTTGCGAAGGTACTGGGCGGCCTCGTCCAGCAGGTCGGACGTCTGCTGGAGATCGATGATGTAAATGCCGTTGCGCTCGCCGAAGATAAATCGGCGCATCTTGGGGTTCCATCGCCGCGTCTGATGACCGAAATGCACTCCGGCCTCGAGCAGCTCGCGCATGGTTGCTGAGGGCAAGGTAACTCTCCTGATCGGTTGGGATGAACTCAGCCGGTGGCAGCTACCGGAATCCCGCTCCGCTCGAGCGAGACACCGCCGGCGCCGTGTTCCACCGGGTCGGGTACGTACGGGTCGAGGAGCAGTTTAGACGGTCGGCTCGCGCGCGGCGTCGAGCGCGCCCGCAAGGTCACTGGGAAGCGCCGAGACGACGGCCACCGGCTCGGCTGTCCACGGATGCACGAACGACAGCTCGCAGGCGTGCAGGAACTGGCGCCCAAGCCCCAGTTCTGGCCCGTGTCCGTACACCGGGTCGCCGACCACGGGGTGGCCGATGGCCTCCAGATGCACCCGGATCTGGTGCGTGCGACCGGTCTCCAGCTGCACCCGCAGCAATGACCGCTGATCCAGGGGCTCGACCAGCTCGAACCGGGTCGCGGCCTCGCGTGGGAAGTCGGTCTCGACCGACATCCGGGTGGGATGCCGGCGATCACGTCCGATGGGAGCGTCGATCCGCCCTGTTCGTGAGGGCGGACGGCCCCTCACGAGCGCCGAGTAGATCCGGCTGATACGCCGCCGGCGAAGCAGCGCCTGGAGCTTCAGCAGCGTGATCTCGTCGCGGGCCACCACCAGCAGGCCCGAGGTGTCACGATCCAGCCGGTGGACGATTCCCTCGCGATCCGCCGGCCCGCCGCCGGCACGTCCGCGCAGCACGTCCACGAGCGTTGGTTCGGTGAGTCCCCGCGCCCCGTGGGTGATGAGCCCCGCCGGTTTATCGACGATCAGAAGCCGATCGTCCTCGTACACGACCGGGACGTCGGGCAGCTCGCGCTGCTCCCCGACCTCGATGGTGAGCTCCCCGATCGCCACGTTCGCCCCGGTGTGGAGCCGGTGGGACTTGCTGAGACGCTCGCCGTCCACGGTCACTGCCCCGGCGGTTATCAGGCGCTCCGCCGCAGTCCGGGTATCGACGCCGGGCTGGGACGCGACGAACCGGTCGAGCCGAACGCCGTCGAACTCGGCGGCGACCGTGACGGTGGTCATGGAGATTCGGGCTCAGGCGGCTCCTCGCGATCGAGCCGCCACAGCCCATAGATCAACAGCACCACGCCGATCACGATGAACGTGTCGGCAAGATTGAAGGTTGGCCAGTGGCTGATATCGATGAAGTCAGTCACATGCCCGTGGGCGACGCGGTCGATCAGGTTCGAGAGACTGCCACCCACCAGCAGGCCGAGCGCCACCGGGAACAGCACATGCCGTGACCCGCTGCGAGCGAAATGCACGAGCATCCAGGCCACGGCGATCACCGTCAGGATCGAGACCACGCCGATCCGCCCGGGCAGAATCCCAAACGCGATCCCGCTGTTTCGCACACGCGTGATCGACAGGCCGGGGAGCACGCGATGCGTCTGGTCGAGCACGAGCTGCTGCTCGACCGCGCGCTTGGTGACCTGATCGGCGACGATCGCCACGACCGCGACCGCGAGCATCCCTGCCCACTGCAACGAGCCCGCACGTGGAGCGGGCCGGGGCGCTGCGTCTGCCCGGATCAGCCCCTCTCCTCCAGACGCTTGCACTCGATGCACTTGGCCGCGTATGGCAGAGCCTCCAGCCGATCTCGATCGATCGCACGTCCGCACCTGACACACTCACCGTACGTCCCGGCGTCGATGCGCGCGAGCGCGGCGTCGATCGCCTCCAACAGACGATCGGCGTTGTCTTCGATCGAGAGGTCGATCTCCCGGTCGAGCGTCACCGCAGCGGTATCACCGAGGTGCGACGTGGCGCCGTCCTCGTTGGTCGAGTCCTCCATGGAGCGCGAGGTCTCTTCGTACAGCCGGCGACGCTCCTCCGACACCCGGACGCGCTCGTCGCTCAGACGAGTGCGCGCGGACTCAATATCGACACCCTCAACCACAGCCGAGAGTATAGCCCGGCGGGTATTTCAGTCAGCTTGCGGAGCGTCGGCGTCGGCCTTGGTCTCGCCTGGGTCATTTTCGGTTGCCGGCGCCACCGCGACCGGCTCGTGAATCAGATGCTCCTCGTGATCGCGCACGATCTGAAGTGTCGTCCCCAGAAGCGATCGCAGGCGCAGCCGGAACTCGGCTTCCTGACCGCGCAGCTCGGCGGTCTCCTGGCGCACGCGCTCGCGCTCGGCATAGGCGCCGTGCAGGATCTCGCGGGCTCGTACCTCGGCCTCGCGAACCGCAAGCTCGGCGTCGCGTGATGCTTGGGCGCGGCGTTCGTCGGCCACTTTCTCGGCGCTGATCAGGGCGTTTCGAAGCGCCTCTTCGGTTTCGGTGAAGGATTCGAGCTTCTGCTCGAGGAAATGCACACGGTCATCGAGGTCGGCGCGTTCGCGCCACACGGCCTCGTACGCGTCGGTGGCATCGCCGATCAACTGGTCAACGTCGGCGCGGCTGTAACCGATCAGGCGCAGGGCGGGTCGTTCATGTCTGAGTTCTACGGGTGAGATAGCCATGACGACGGGTTCGCGCCCGTCGTTCGGACTCCTTCCGAAGATCAGTTGAACGAGTTGAGAACCACCTGAGCGATCTGCGCGGTGATGAGCACCGCGAACGACGCAACCAGTGGGCTCAGGTCGAGCCCGCCCATCGGCGGCAGCGCCCGCCGGAAAACGCCGAGAAACGGCTCGACGGTGTCGTAGGTGAGCGCGCGCAGCCGCCCGAGCCACGGGCTGTAGCTGGTCTGGAGCATTCCCAGGATCACGTGCAGGAAGATGAATCCGATGTAGACCAGGCTGAGGGACTGGATGAACTGGTCGATCCAATCGATCGTGGTCACGGGCTACCCCAGCTCTCCGGCGCGGCGCATCGCGGCGCTGACGCCGTCGATCACGGCGCCCCGGACGCCGTGTCGCTCCATCTCGGCAAGCCCGGCCGCGGCGGTGCCTCCCGGCGACGTCACCATCCGGCGAAGCGCGCTGCACGAAAGCTCGTCCGCGCGCAGCAGATCGACGGTGCCCGCGACGGTCGAGAGCAGCAAGCGGCGGGCGTCGCCGGCCGTGAGGCCGCTGACGATCCCCGCGTCCTCGAACGCCTCGAGGATCAATCCCAGAAATGCCGGCCCCGAGCCCGATAGCGCCGTGGCAGCGTCGAACAGACGCTCGTCCAGCGGAACGATCTCACCCAGCTGCGAGAACACCGCCAGCACCGACTCCTGCGTCGCTGGGTTGGTGAACCGGCCGGGGGCGAATGCAAGCGTCCCAGCTCCGACCTTGACCCCGACGTTGGGCATGAACCGAAACACCGGCGCGTCGACGTCGAGGATGGTTTCGAGCGTCGCGATTCGAACGCCGGCGGCCACCGACGCGATCGCCTTGGCGGGCGTGATCAGCTCGGAGACCTCGGTCAGTACCTTCTCGACGTCGACCGGCTTGACCGAGAGCACGACGATGTCACTCGAGTCGACCACCTGCGCGTTGCCGGCGACGTAGCGGACGCCGTGGCTGGCAGCGAGCGCAGCCGCCCGTCCGGAGCCACGGTCGGTCACCAGGATCCGGCCCGCCATGGCGGGATCGGCCTTGACCCAGCCGCTGATCATCGCAGAGGCCATGTTGCCTGCGCCGATCAGTCCGATGGTGGGAGTGAGGTCGTTCATGTCAGCCAGAGCGTACCGCCCTAGCCGGATCTCCCGGTGAATACCGGTGCCTGGCACCGTTATCTCACGCCGGGGCTGCCGAGGCGAGCGTGCCTGGCGGTCAGTACTGGTTGAAGAAGCCGCGCTCCATGAGCAGCGCCTTGTCCTCGGCCGAGACCTTGACGGCCTGGGGCGTCAGCAGGAAGACGCGATCGGCGACCCGCTGCATCGACCCGTCCAGCGCATACGTCAACCCGCTGGCGAAGTCGATCAGCCGGCGCGTGAGATCGGCGTCGGCGGTCTGGAGGTTGATGATCACCGGCACTTCGGCCTTGAGCTTGTCCGCCACCGTCTGGGCGTCGTTGAACGTCTTGGGAACCACCAGGGACACCTGCGGCGCCTCGCGCTGGCCGTTTTGGGCCGGCGCCGGCGGGACTCCCCGCGACGATCGCGACGGTGCGCGGGCCGGCGGCTCGTCGCTGAAGATCTCATCGAACTCCGAACCCGACCGCCGGCGAGGCGACAGGCGCCGTACATTGGGGCGATCGGAATAGGTTCGCTCGAGATCCTCGTGGGCGGCGGTGCCGTCCTCGTAATACTCGTCAGCCCACTCTTCTTCGCGCACGCCGAAGTAGACCAGGGTCGAGTTCCACATGTCCTTGATGGCCATCTCTCCAGACTCTACTGCTTGAACAGGACAGTTCCTAGCCGCACGATGGTAGCTCCTTCCTGTGCGGCCACCGCATAATCCTGGCTCGTGCCCATCGAAAGCTGCGTGAGTTCATACCTCCCGGCCCACCGCGGGGCGAGCTGCTCGAGCAATTCTCGAAGCGCCGAGAACCATCGGCGGGCGTCCTCGGGATCCTCCGCGAGCGGCGGCATGGTCATCAATCCGCGAAACCGCACGCGCCCGAGCTCCGTCGCAGCCTCGAGAAACTCGTCCACCTGATCAGGGGAGATTCCGGCCTTCGAATCCTCCTTCGCAACGTTGATCTGAAGCAGGCAATCGACCGGCTCGGTGGCGCGCGCCTCGATCTGGCCACACACCGACAGCGAGTCGACCGCGTGGATCAGCCGCACGCGGCCCACCACGTCGCGCACCTTGCGGCTTTGGAGGTGACCGATGAAGTCCCATGTGAAGCTGTCGGCGAACGCCTCCTGCTTGGCGGCGAGCGCGTCGGTGCGGTTCTCTCCCACCAACTCGACACCGGCGTCGGCAAGCGATTGCATGCCCCCGGCGTCGACGTACTTCGTGGCCGCCAGAATCTCGGGCCCAGAACCGATCTCGGCCCGGATCCGGGCGAGATTCGCGGCGATCACCGACGGGTCAGGCGCCAAGGGACACCGCGTTGGCGAGCCGGGTCCTGGTGATCTCGATCGCTTCGTGGTTCTCGTCGACCAGGACGTAGCGGCGACCCAGCGACGCGGCCGCTTCACCCAGCGTTCCACTGCCCGAGAAGAAGTCGAGGCACCACCCGTCGGGGCGCGACGATGCCGCCACCATGCGGCGGATCAATCCCACCGGCTTCTGGGTCGGGTAGCCCGTTTTCTCCCGGCTGTTGGTGCCGACGATCGTGTGCCACCACACGTCGGTGGGGAGCTTGCCGCGGGCCGCCTTCTCGGCACCGACAAGACCGGGTGCCATGTACGGCTCGCGATCGACCTCGCTGGAGTCGAAATGATAGTTCTCGGCGTTTTTGACGTACACCAGGATCGTGTCGTGCTTGGCGGGCCAGCGGCGCTTCGTCCGCGCCCCGTAATCGTATGACCAGATGATCTCGTTCAAGAAGCACTCGCGGCCGAAGATCTCGTCCAGCAGCAGCTTGCAGTAATGCGCTTCGCGGTAGTCGATGTGGAAGTAGAGCGTCCCCCAATCGGCGAGCAGCCGGTGGGCATGCGCCAGCCGGGGGCCGATGAACTCGAGGTAATCGGCGAACACGTCGTCGTAGGCCAGCGCCTTCAGGAACGTCGTGTCATACCGTTTGCCGCCAAAGCCGGTGCGATCGCCCACACCGTCGTTGGCCGCGGCCACCGCGAGCGTGTTCCGCACCTGGTGCTTGCCGGTATTGAACGGCGGATCGATGTAGATCAGATCGAACCGCTCGCCTGGAAGCTTTGGCAGGACGAGCGCGTTATCGGCCTCGATCACGAGGTCATCGTCCAGCGCGATCGAGTTGACCTTCGCCAGCTCCGCTGCGGCTAAAACCTGCATCAGCGGCCAACTCTAACGTCAGCCGCCAAGAAGGCCCACCACCCCTTGACGGCCCGTTCGCCCCTGGTCGCGACGATGCGAGAAGTACTCCAGTGGGTGGCAGATGGTGCAGCGGCCCACCACCTCGACCTGCGCGACCCCGGCCCGTTCGAGTGCCACCCGGGCGGCGTACCACAGGTCAGCCCGACCGTCGCGAACAGCGTCTTGCCCGAACCGCTGCTGCATGGGCAGGCCAACGTCGTCCTTGACCACGTAGCAGCACGGCCCGGCACCGGGTCCGATGATTGCCACCGCCTCACCCCCCACGTCCGCCGCTCCCTGCTCACAGATTCCGGCCAAAAGACCCTGCCAGCCCGCATGCAGCACGGCCAGCCGCGAGCCGTCCCGCCGCGCAACCGCGATCGGCAGGCAATCGGCCGCAAGCAGGACGAGCGGTCTATCCGGCAGCGAGGTGACCAGTCCGTCGGATTTTGGGAACGGCTCGACACCCGGCTCCATGAATCGCCCTGACGCCGGCTCGGCGGTGACCTCGCGCACGATCGATCCTGCAACCTGCCAGGCCATCGTGGCAGCGCTCGGATCGCCGCCCGCGGCCTCGACCGCACGCCGCCGGTTCTCCCGCACCGCATCGGGGTCGTCGGCGGTCAGCGCACCCAGGTTGAGGCTTGCAAACGCACCCTCGCTGACCCCTCCGGTGCGGCTGGTGAACACCACCGACACTCCGGCTGGAGCGCCGTCCCAGTGCACGTTCATTCGGGATCCTCGGTGAGCATCCCGCGAGCCGCCGCGAGTTCCTGCGTCGCGGCCCTCGATCAGCCCGTTTCGCTTGCGCCGCAGAAGCTCGGCGAGCACTGCACCGATCCTCGGCGATGGCTCCAGCCCAAATTCAGCCAGCAGCGCCCCGCCGTCCAGCTCGAGCGACACCGACGCCCCCTGCGACAGGTATTCGGCGGCCGCCGCAGAGCCCAGCGCGGCAGCGACCAGGGCGACCTCCGGAGGGTGTGGGGCGAGCAGCTCGGCGACGTCGGCGGGAGTGCCGGCAGCCTCCAGCGGCGCCAGCAGGCGCGCCGGCAGCACCGCCGCCAGCGCCACCGCCTGGGCGTCGCGACGGCGAATCCGAAGCCACTCCAACCACGACTCGAGTTGATCGGCGGCGACCCGGCGCGCGATCGCGGCCAGCCGTCCCCGCCACATGGGCAGCTGCGGATCGTGCTCGGCTCGCAGCAGATCGATTCGTCGCACCAGCTCAACCGTCTCGGCCGAGCAGTCGAGCGCCGGATGGAGTGCCTCGTCCAGTGCCAGCTCGCGCATCCGGGTGAGCGTCACGGCGCCACCGAACTCGTTCAGGATCGCCACCAGCTCGTCGCGCAAGCGAGCGCCGGAGACCTCCCCCACCAGCCCCATCGAGACCGTGCTGCGGGCCAGGTCGAGCGTGTGCGGTTCCATCACGAAGCCGAACCGGGTCTCGTATCGAAGCGCCCTGAACATGCGCGTCGGGTCCTCGATGAACGACAGGTTGTGAAGCACGCGCAGAAGACCCGCGTCGAGATCGCCGCGCCCACCGAACGGGTCGAGCACAAACCCAAACGACGTGGGATCGACGGCGATCGCCATCGAGTTGATGGTGAAGTCGCGCCGGTGCAGATCGCGCCTGATGGAGCTGTGCTCAACCACCGGCAGCGCCGCCGGATACTCGTAATGCTCAGTGCGCGCGGTCGCGACATCGATTCGCAGATCCCCGGCGATCACGACGGCCGTATGGAACCGCTCGTGCGGGTGCATGCGCCCACCGAGTCCGGCGGCCAGCGCCTCCGCGAACGCGATCCCGTCGCCTTCCACCGCCAGATCGATATCGAAGCTCGGCGCATCCAGCAGCAGGTCGCGCACCGCTCCACCCACGAGATACACCCCGTCGACGGTTTGCGCGGCGACCCCCACCGCAGCCCACAGTGGTTCGAGCTCAGAGCGCTTGCGAAGCGCATCTCCAAGATCCGAGTCCCACTCATCCGCGGTTTCGGGCGGCCGCCGGCTGAGCGCTGCCAACAGGTCTGTGCGCGTGACCACGCCCAGCACATCGGCCGCGGCCGGGTGGCCGTCGGCCTCGGCCGAGACGACCGCGACCCGACCACCGCGGGCCTTCACGATCGCATGCTGGATCTCGGTCAGGGTGGCGTCGGGCGAGATCGTGGCCACGTTGGAGGTCATGACCGCCCGCACCGGTGCATGTCCGAGCTGATGGCCCACGGCACGGTCGAGATCTTCGCGTGCGACCGCCCCCACCAGCACGCCCCCCGACTCCACGTGGACTCCCGACGTCTGGCGCCGGCGGCATTCCGCCAACGCCTCCTCGACAGTCAGGCCCTCGTCGACGAACCACGCCGGAGCCGACATGATGTCGCGAGCGCGAGCACCCGCGGTGACACCCTTGGGCAGGGCATCGATCACGGCGGCTCGCACCTGGTCGAGGTCGCGGTCGCGAATCACCGCCGACGCCGCGGGAGCGTGACCACCCCCACCCAGGGACTCGAGCACGACGCCGACGTCGAGCGCCGCGGTGCGGCTACGACCGACCACAAACACGCGCCCGTCCATCTCTACCACCATGATCAGCACCCGCACGTCGCTCAGCTCGACGATCTTCGACGCGAGCGTCGACACCGCGGCGACGTGGTGCGGCCAGCGTGCGCAGGCGATCATCACCGGGATCCCGGCCACTTCGTGAGGCTCGGTCGAACCCATCAGCATGGTCAGAAGCTCGCGCTGATCGGACGAGAGCGGGATGCGCAGGAACTCGGCGATGAGCTCGCGCGACGCCCCGTGCCGCGCACACCATGCCAGCGCCTCGATGTCGCGCACGGTGGTCGTGAGGTGAGTCAGTGATCCCGTGTCCTCGTGAATGCCCAGCGCCAGCGCCGTCGCCTCGGTCGGGGTTGGCTCCACGCCGCGCTCGGCGAGGATTCCCACCATGGTGGTCGAGAGCGCGCCGTCATCGGAGATCACCCGCGATCCGCCGGCCTGGCAGTCGGCGCCATGGGCGTGATGGTCGAACACCAGCACCTCGACCGCCGGACGCTCGATCAGCTCGACCATGTCGGCGAGACGGTCGGGCTGGGCGGCATCGACAACGATCACCCGCTCCACCGCGCCAAGCTCGATCCTGGCCGGATCCGGGATGTCGAGCTCGTCGGCGTGCAACGAGATGAACGCCCGCACGTTTCGGTTCACCCCGCCGGGCAGCCGGATGGCGGCACCGGGATACAGCCGACGAGCGGCCAGCGCCGATCCCAGGGCGTCGAAATCCGCATTCGTATGGGTGGTGATCAGCTCGCGCGGCCGCATGGCCGAATCCTACGGGGCGCGGGCGTCGACCCCGGGCTAGTCGACGGCGACGACCTCGATCTCAACCGCAGCTCCGGCCGGCAGCGCGGCCACCTGCACGGTCGAGCGGGCGGGCGGATTCTCGGTGAAGTACTCGGCGTAGATCGCGTTGATCGCCGCGAAGTCGCCGAGGTCGGTCACGAACACGGTGGTCTTGACCACATGCTCAAGCCCCAGACCCGCGCCTGCGAGCACCGCCGACACGTTTTCGAGCACCCGGTGGGTCTGGGCGTCGATACCACCCTCGACCAGGGCACCAGACTCGGGATCGAGGCCGACCTGGCCTGCGCAGTAAACGACGTTCCCGGCCCGGATGGCCTGACTGTACGGCGCGCCGGCGAACGGCTTGGGAGCGCCCTCGGCAACGATTACCTCGCGGTTGAGCTGCATTACTTGGGAAGTCCTTTCGTGGTTTCGGCGAGCCGCTCGGCGCGGATCGACGCCGAGCGGGCGTGGTTGGGCAGACCTTCAGCCGTCGCCAGTGCGACCAGGGACGGTTCCAGCGCAGCCACCGCCGAGGCGGGAATCTCCACGATCTCCTGTGCGCGAAGGTAGACGACCGGACCGAGGCCGGAGGAGAAGCGTGCATTCCCGCCCGTCGGCAGGATGTGGTTCGAGCCCGCGACGTAGTCGCCGAAGGCCGCTCCCGAATGCGGACCCAGAAAGATCGCCCCGGCGTGCACGATCTGGCCGAGCACCCGGTGGGGATCGGCAACCGCAAGCTGCAGATGCTCGGGCGCATACTCATTGACAAAGGCGATGGCGGTGTCCCACGAGTCGGCCTCGATCAGATGAACCTCACCCTCCCCGAGGTGCTCGGCGACGGCGGCGATCGCGTCGGCGTCGGCGCTGATCAGCACCGACTGTGCGCCGGCTCCGTGCTCCACCTGTGCCATCAGATCCCACGCCAGATGCTCCGGGGCGGCCGAACCGTCGGAGAGGATGATCAGTTCGCTGGGACCGGCGAGTGACTCGATCCCAACCTCGCCGAACAGCCGCTGCTTGGCCTCCTCGACGTAGGCGTTGCCCGGGCCGACCACCACATCGACCGCCGGGATCGACTCCGTGCCGAGCGCCATCGCGGCGATGGCCTGGGCGCCGCCCACGGCATACACCTCCGAGACCCCGAGCAGCGCGCACACCGCGAGCACCGTCGACTGTACGTGTCCGTCCTCGCCCGGGGGCGAGCACACACAGATCTGCGGGACGCCGGCGACCTGGGCGGGGACGATCGCCATCACCGCGCTCGAGGGGTAGGCCGCGCCGCCACCCGGGACGTACAGGCCCGCCCGTTGCACCGGCATGTGACGCGTCGAGACGATCTGTCCCTGGGGCAGCTCGACCCGCGTCGGGGCCGGCATCAGCTCGGTTGCCACCGTGCGCAGATTGGTGGCCAACAGCTCGATCGCGGACTTGACGTCAGCATCGATGGTGTCCAACGCTCTTGCGAGCTCAGCGGGCTTCACCCGGCTCTGGGCGAGGTCGGCACCGTCGAGACGCGCCGTCAACCGCCGTACGGCATCATCGCCGCTGCCTCTGACCATGTCGATGATGTCGGCCACGGTGCGGCGGACATCATCGCGCGCAGCGACGGTCGGTCGCAGGCTCCCCGCAGCGGTGCCCACCCCACCGCGGGTGATGCTGAGGCGGTTCATGGGCAAATCGTAACCGGCGGGCTGCCGCCGCGCCGAACGTCACGTTCGCGAGATCAGGCCTGTGTTCGCTCGATTCGCGCCCCAAGGTCGCGCAGGCGGTCGTCGATTCGCTCGTAGCCTCGATCGATCTCGCCGACATTCCCGATCCGGCTGGTGCCCTCCGCGCACAGCGCGGCGATCAACATCGCCATGCCGGCACGGATATCGGGACTTGCCATCCGCTCGCCGTACAGCTGGGCCGGGCCGGTGACGACGGCGCGATGAGGATCGCACAAGACGATCCGAGCGCCCATCGACACGAGCTTGTCGGTGAAGAACAGCCGGTTTTCGAACATCTTTTCGAAGATCAGGACCGTACCGGTGGCCTGAGTCGCGACCGCGACCGCGATCGACGTGAGGTCGGCCGGGAACATCGGCCAGGGACCGTCCTCGAGCTTGGGAATCTGGGCGTGCACGTCGTCCACGATCTCGAGCGACTGACCGGGTGCCACCCGCACATCGGCGCCCTGGGTCTCGATCTCGATCCCGAGTCGTGAGAACGCATGCCGGATGGAGCGCAGGTGCTCGACCGCGGCGTCCTCGATCACGAGATCACCGCCGGTCACTGCGGCCAGGCCGATGAACGACGCCACCTCGATGTGATCAGGGCCGACCCGATGCCGGCACCCGCCGAGCGTCGGCACGCCCTGCACCGTCAGCATGTTCGAACCGATGCCGCTGATATGGGCACCCATCGCATTCAGCAGGTGGCAGAGATCCTGAACGTGCGGCTCGCAGGCCGCGTTGTAGATGGTCGTCGTGCCTCGCGCGAGCACCGCCGCCATCACGGCGTTCTCGGTGCCGGTCACCGACGCCTCGTCCAGGTACATGTCGCTCCCGGTGAGACCGTGGGGTGCCCGCAGGTGGTACTGGCGGTCGACCTCGACGTCGGCGCCGAGGGCGGCAAAGGCCATCAGGTGGGTGTCGACACGACGGCGGCCGATCACGTCGCCACCGGGAGGAGGCACGTCGGCCGAGCCAAACCGGGCAAGCAGCGGGCCGGCGAGCAGGATCGACGCGCGGATGCGAGTACAAAGCTCGGGGTCAAGCCGGGTCGACGTCACGTCGGCGGCCCAGATCCGCAGAGTGTTGGTGTCCTCCCACTCCACGTCGGCGCCGATGTCGACGAGCAGTTCGATCATCGCCTCGACGTCGCGGATGCGCGGCACGTTCTCGAGCACCACCGGGTCGGCGGTCAGCAGGCAGGCAGCCAGGATCGGCAGAGCCGCGTTCTTGTTGCCGGCCGGACGCACCCGACCTGAGAGCGGAACGCCACCCTCGATTACGAATGTCTCCACGGTACCTTCTCGAGTTGCTATCGCCATCTGTGGACGCGCCTCCCAACGTCGTCATGGGTGAGGGTAGCCGGATTCGTGCTCACCCCCGTGGGTTCCTGCCGCTTCGTTGGTACACTCGCTCGCCATGGCCGTCAATCTCTCAGGTGACCGCGACGCCGCCTGGGCGCTCCTGACCGAGTGGACGAAGAGCGAGGCCCTGCTGCGCCACGCACTTGCCGTTGAGGCCGCAACTCGCGCCTACGCCCGCAAGTTTGGCGAGAACGAGGACGAGTGGGGCAATGTCGCGCTCCTGCACGACTTCGATTACGAGCGCCACCCCACGCTCGATCAGCATCCCCAGGACGGCGCACCGGTGCTCCGTGAACGGGGATACCCGGAATGGTTCGTGCGCGCCGTCCTTTCACACGGAAGCCACACCGGCGTGGCCCGTGAATCGCTGCTCGAGCGGACGCTGTTTGCCTGCGACGAGATCTCGGGGTTCATCCACGCCTGCGGACTTGTCCGGCCCGAGGGACTGTCGACCTTGACGGTCAAGTCGGTCAAGAAGAAGCTGAAGGCTCCCGGGTTTGCGCGCGGCGTAAACCGCGACGACGTGATCGAAGGCGCCGCCGAGCTGGACGTCGACCTCGACGAGCACATCGCCTTCGTGATCGAGGCTCTGCGGCCGATCGCGCTCGAGCTCGGCCTGCCCGGCTAGCGGCCGCCAAGCGCGTCGATCAGGGCCTCGATGTCGTCGGGCGCTGTCCAGGCGCCGACCGAGGCCCGCAGGTAACGGGTGCCGGGGATCGATCGAACCAGCACCCCGCGCTCGACCAGCTCGGTGGCCTGGGACTCGGCATCGTGAATCAGCTCGCCGGTGATCGCGAGCAGGCCACTGTCGCCGTCTGCGACCTCGAGTCCCGCGACCCGCGCGAGCCGGTCGCGGGCGGCGGCCACCTTGGCGGCGCCGGTCGCCGCCCACTGCGCGCGCCCACCGGGCTGAGCCTCGACCCACTCGACCGCTGCGGTGAACCCGGCAAGCGTCGCCGGATCGATCATGCCGGCGTCGAGCCGGGGGGCGCCGGGAAGGTAGGCGTGGGTCTCGTCGTGCTCGACCGAGAGGAATGTGGGCAGCGGCGGGATCATCTCTCCCGCCAGCTCGGGGCGAACCCACAGACCGCCCGAGCCCATCGGTCCGAGCAGCCACTTCTGGCCAGAGAAGGCGTAGTAGTCGACCCCGCTTGCGGGCACGTCGACCAGGATGTTGCCCACCGACTGGGCACCGTCGATCAGTACCTGAGCCCCGACGGCGTGCGCCGCCTGGGAGATCGCGGGCAGATCCAGCTCCCTCCCCGTCGTCCAAAGCACGTGTGAGAGCGCGACCATCCGGGTTTGCTCGTCGATGGCCGCGACCACCTCGCCGGCATCGACCTCGACGACCTCGATCCCGTGGCGGGCGGCCGCAGCCGCGAGGGGCAGCGTGATGCCAGGATGCTCCTCGGTCGTCGTGATCACTCGGTCGCCCGGCCGCCAGTCGATGGCGGCGATCACCGTCGCCACACCCTGGGAGGTCGAGTTGGTCAGCGCCACGTCGCCAACCTCGGCCCCGATCGAACGCGCGGCCGCACCCCGAGCGCGCTCGCGGCCCCCCAACACATGCTCGAACACCGCTCGGCCGGTGCGCGGCTGCTGCACCTGATAGGTCGCCTCTTCGCGCATCGCCACCAGGGCCGCCTCCGGCATCGGGCCACACGTGCCGGCGTTGAGAAACGCGACCCCCTCGAGGGACGGGAACTGACTACGCATCCAACATCACCACCGCATCGACCGGGCTGTGATCCGAGAGTCGCAGCGGCCGGCCACCGTTGAGCTGCAGATCTCGACGTTTTGGCGGCCAGCGCTTGACCGGCCCTTCGAGCTCGAGGCCGCGCACGAACACGTGGTCGACGCCGACATCGGCCGGCCCCGCCTCCCATCCCCGGGCGTTCAGCCGGTGCAAAGCCGGGGCTCCGGCGCGCACGTTCAAATCTCCGCCAAACACCATCGGCGCACCCCGCGCAAACTGTTCGAGCGCCCAGCTTGCGGCCTCGATCTGGGGATCGGGGTCGTGGGCGTCGGCATGCAGGTTTCCGACCACGAACTCCGCGCCGCTGCGACGATGCCGCAGCCGCACGAGCTGGGCGACCCGCGGCTCTCCACGGAAGTGGCTGCGAGCGTTGACCTGCACCCGGCGGGCGGATACCAACATCAGCTCAGAACCGTACAGGAGTGCCTGCGCCTGGCCCTCGAACTGGGTCTTGACGACGTCGGGCAGCGCCTTTCCCAGCCACTCCCCCGCCGCCAGCGGCAACGGTATGTGGACGAACGGGACGTGGGCACCATACGTGTGGGCAAGGGTCACTCCCATCCCGGTGCTGTGACGCAGCAGATCGCCTGCCCACACGGGTACCTCCTGGAGTAACACGACGTCGGGCTCGTCGGTCACAAACAGCGCAACCATCTGGTCGAGAAGCTTGCGCCGGGCGTGGCCGTAGGCAGGACCAGGCGGCACGTCCCTCCCATGGGCGATGTTCCAGGTGCGCACCAGCAACGACTCCGACATAAGCCGAGCAAGCGTAGACGGTGATCCGGCCATGCGATGCGGCCGCGTTGCCCGGTAAGATGAGGAGGTGCGATTTCTCCGGCCGAAGCAGCGGTTTCCCGAGTTGATCCAGGTGCAGCTGGCACTCTTCGAACGCGAGCAGCATGAGCTGCTGGAACAGCTGGCTGCGGCCGAACGACACTATCGCCAGGCCGGCGCCAGCGAGTCCGAGGAACTCTATGGCGACTACATGGATCTGGTCGAGGCCGCCGAGGACGAGCTGCTGGCGCTTCGTGATCGCTACGCCGAGACGATGGCCGCTCGCGAGCGCCGTCGCTACGAGAAGGAGTTCACCCGCACGGCCGAACGCGCGCTGCCGACGCTTGTCGCCCGGCGCCTGTACCTGCGCGCGATCGATCCTGACAGCGATCTGTGAACACCGTTCTCGAGTGGTTCAGCCGCTACGGGTATTACGCGGTGTTCTTCCCGGTGCTGCTCGAGCCCGTCGGGATCCCGTTTCCGGCCGAGACAATTCTGCTCGCCGGGGGCGCTACCGCCAAGCTGGGCGACCTCGATCTGGTGCTCGTGCTGCTGATCAGCTTCGCCGCGGCCGTGATCGGTGGTACCTGTGGTTTCGGCATCGGCCACTATGGCGGGAAGCCGCTGATCGACTGGGGCGTCGGCAAACACATGCTCAAACAAGCCCACATCGATCGTGTGGTGGCCTTCTTCGACCGCCATGGTGGCAAGACGCTGGTGTTCGTGCGGTTCGTACCGGGTGTCCGCATCCCAACCTTTTGGATGGCCGGCGCCAGCGGTATGTCACTTCGGGTCTTCACCTTCTGGAACGTGATCGGAGCCGCTCTCTGGACGACCGCCATCGTGCTGCTCGGGTACGCGTTTGCAAGCTCGGTGGGAGCGATCTCCAAGTTCCTCGGGCGCGATGTGGCGATCGCCGGCGTGGTAATTCTGGCAGTCGCCGTTGTCGGCTATGAGGTGCGCCGGCGGCTCTACCCCAAGGTCTGAAGAAAAGCACCGTCGGCCTTGACGATCGAACATGTGTTCGATAGTGTGGAGAGCCCTCGATGCCTCGCGATCATCACACACTCGTCTGCACGATCGTGCCCCGCTTCGCCTTGCGAGTGGCGGCCGGTGGGCACGAGGGCCGGCTGCCCGATCAGCCGCTCGCGCTCGGCCCCGAACCGGGAGGCACGTCCCAGATCGGAGAGGCCAACGCCGCGGCGGCCGCACATGGAGTCACAGCGGGCATGCGGGTGGGCGAAGCGGTCGCCCGTTGCCCCCGGCTGCAGCTGATCACGCCCGATCCTGGCGCCGTGGCCGCCGCCGGAGAGGAGCTACTCGATCGGCTGGAGCAACTCGGCGCGGCCGTCGAACCGCTCGCCCCCGGAGCCTCGCTGTTTGCCGCCGACGGCCTGATCCGCCTCCACGGCGGCACGCTGCGACTCTTGCACACGGTTTCTGGCGCTTTGCCGGCGGGGGGCCGAGTCGGGGCCGGCCCGGGCCGCTTCATCGCCCGGGCGGCCGCCGGCAAGGCCCGGCCACGCCGGCCATTTACCGTCGAGCCGGGCGCGGCGGCGAGCTTCCTCTCCCCTTTGGGGATCGGCCAGCTCGATCTCGAACCGGTGCTTGCCGCCCAGCTGGCGGCCCTGGGCATCGCAACCATCGGCGACCTGGCGTCACTCCCGCTGCCCGCCGTTGCCGATCGTTTTGGCCGCCCGGGAATCGAAGCCTGGCGCTTGGCCCGAGGTGAGGACGAAGCCCACATCATCCCCCGCAAGCCGCCAGAGCCACTGCGCGAAATGATCGAGTTTCCCGATCCGGTTGGGGACGAGATCACACTGCGCGGCGCGATCGTCTTTTTGGTCGACCGGCTGCTCTCTCACCCCAACCGCCGAGGAAGGCCGGCGCGCTCACTCACGATCTCAGCGCGGCTGGCGGCGGGAGGATCGTGGCGACGCCCAATCGCATTGCGCGACGCGACGGCCGATCCGCGCCGGCTCCGCGACGCTGTCTGCCCTCGCTTGATCGAGCTCCCAGCCGCGGTCGTACAGATCGAGCTGGAGCTGACTGCCCTGGCCGACAGCGGCGACCGGCAGCTGTCGCTGATCGACCCCCCCGAGGAGCTGCTGCGCGAACGAGCGGCCGAAGCCGCGCGTCAGGTGCGTGCCGGCGTGGGCGAGGGCAATCTGTGGCGGGTGGTCGAAGTGGCACCCTGGTCACGAGTCCCCGAGGGTCGCGACCTCCTGCTTCCGTTCGACGGTTGAGGGCTCCCACACAAAGCTTGCCACCGCAACCACGACCATGAGCAGCGTCGCGGCCAGCGCCACGTGCACCGCGACCAGCTGCCAAGGCAGACCGTTGCGATATTGCACTTCACCAACGAGTGCCTGGCATCCGATCAGCGCGATCGCCGCGGCCACGAGCCAGGCCGGGACGCTCCGCGCTGCACGTCGCCAGATCCACACCGCCAGGACAACGAACAAGACGGTGAAGATGGTCGCAATCCGGACGTGGAGCCAGGTCGCGCGATAGAAGTTCCAGAGCCGTTCGATCGGCGTGTTGGTACTTCCCGGATGCGGCCCGGACGCCGTTACAAATGCGCCGGTGGTGACCAGGGCAAGACAGGTTGCGGCGGTGGACCAGGCGAGCATCCCCATCCGCCGATCGCCAAGCAGTTGCGGGCCGTCGCGATCGAGCCGCACCGCCCGCACGGTCACCCACGTCCAGATCGCAACCACTCCCATTGCCAGCAGGAAGTGCGACATCACGAGCAGTGGGTTGAGGTCGAGCGCAACGGTGAGCGCACCGAGGGGTACCTGGGCGACCGTCCCGATGGCCGCCACCGCCGCCGCAATCGAGACGCTCCGGTCGAGGCCACGGGTACGCCGCGCCAGGAATGCCGCGATCACCGTCGCCACCATCGCGATCCCCGAGATCACACGGTTTGAAAACTCGATCAGGGCGTGTCCGGAGTCCTGCGGCAGCAGCTGATTGGCTTCACACGTCGGCCAGTGAGGACACCCCAGGCCCGAGGCGGTCAGCCGCACCAGCGCGCCGGTGGTCACCACCAGCCACAGCAGCCCCAACGACACCGTGGCGACGTAGACGAACGTGCGTGTCGAAATCCCACGCCGCGCGGACAACCCGATCGCTGGGCGGGGGATCTCGGCGTCGTCGACTGAGTGAGACATGCCTGCCCGAAAGGGTATCGCTCCACGCCAAACCCGGCCGCGCTTTGGGTCACGGCGGTCCGCCTCAATGAGCCCACAAGAAACAGTGTCATACTTCCATGGAGCGGCTTCCCGCCGCAGGAGGTGGCTCCAAATGTCGGAAACCGAAATGATCCTGTGCACGACGTGCCGGAAGGTGACCCCGCACGTCGTTGGCATGGTCATGGGCGGAGAGCCACTCAAACTCATTCTCACCTGCGAAGTGTGCGGCACCCGACTCGAGAGCGTGCCTCCACCGCCCACACCCAAACCGCAGAGCTAACCGGCTATTCTGCCGGGATGGCGATACGAACATCTGTTCGACAGATCGGCCTGCCCCGTCAGGTGCTGGTGGCCTGTGATCGCGAAGGGATTCCCACCGCGGTCGCCCGCCGACCGGTCGTCCACGTGCGCGACGAGTGGCGTGTGGATGAAGGTTGGTGGACAGGAGCCCCCATGCGGCGCCGCTACTTCGATCTCGTACTTGAAGACGGCCGCAACGTGGTGGTCTTCTGGGATCAGCGCGATCATCGCTGGTTCAGCCAACGCGGCTAGCTTCACCGATCAAGCACGATTTCCCACAAACCGTACACGTACTGTTTTGTGACAGTTCTGTGACAGTTTGAAAGGTGGCATCGCGGCAATTTGCCCCTATCATTCAGTTGTCCGGTGATGATGATCACGCCCTCCCCAGCAGGAGTGATAACCCCGGTTGTCATTGCCGGACCCTCCCTGTGGCCGGCGTCTCTCTTGGAGACGCCGGCCACGCTGACTGGTCCCTTGAGCGTGTGACTGCGTCAGGGCGTCTGGGGCGCTCGAACGTCTGCAATGGGCCGTTCTGCGCAAGATCCTGCGAGTGAGCTTGTGACTTTTTGCTTGACCGATTACTGACGGGTCTGGCATACTCGGTCGTCCGACGCGTGTGCTTGGCTACCGCGTCGGAGGGGGAGGACAATGAGCGAGTCGGCCGCGTCCGCTGGGCCTCATATCATCGCGTCTGACGACGCTCTCGACGACACCGACGACGTCGTCGCAGCGCCGCGCGCCTACATGTACCAGGTGCATGTCCGCCGCCGCCACGGAGTCTGGAAACACTGGCAGGGGCGCGTGGTGACCCGCGACCTCCAGGGCACTCGCCGGTTCTGGCCATGGCGGCTCAGCCACAATCGCGACCGGCTTGTGCAGCAGCTCTGGGAAGAGACGATGCGCGACATCCAGTGGCGCAACAGCGACACCCCGGTGGAGATCGTCGAAGTCTCCTAAGCGCGGTTCAAAGAGCTATGCTGACTGACCGAACACATGTTCGGTCAGTCATGCTTCATCCCGAACTCCACGCCCACTCCTGCTACTCGTTTCTGGACGGTGCCTCACAGCCAGAGGAGATGGCGATGCGCGCCGCCGAGCTCGGCTACGAGACGCTGGCGCTGACCGACCACGACACCCTGTCGGGCTCGCTGGAGTTCGCCCACGCCGCCCACGACGCCGGTCTACGGCCGATCACCGGATGCGAGCTCACGTTGGCCGGTGGCGCGCACCTGACCCTCCTGGTCGAAGACGAGCAGGGATACCGAAACCTGTGCCGGCTGATCACCGCCGCCCACCAGGACGATCGCCGGGTACCTCAGCTGACACTCGATCAGGTCGCTCAGCACGCCGACGGCCTGCACTGCCTCTCGGGGTGTGCCCGCCACGGAGCGGTCGCTCGGCCGGTGGCCCAGGGAAACATGCGTGAAGCCGAGCGGATTGCACGGCAGCTGCGCGGCATGTTCGGGCGAGATCGGTTTGCGATCGAGCTGAACCGCCCCTACTGGCGCGGCGATGCCCGTCGCAACCGGCTCCTCACCGAGCTGGCCGTCAGTCTGCGGGTACGCGTTGCCGGGACCGGCGACGTACACGCCCACTCGCACCGGCGGACATTCTTGCAAGACGCACTGGTCGCGATCCGCTGTAACACCACCCTGGATGCGTGCGAAGCCGAGCGACGCGGAAACCGCGAGTCGGTGCTGCGCAGCCCCGCCGACGCGGCCCAGCTGTTTGCACCCGAGGCGATTCACGGCGCGGCCGAGATCGCCGATCGCTGCCGGTTCGATCTGACCCGCGACCTGGGCTACAGCTACCCCGACTTCGCCGATAGCGGAGAGCCGGCCCAGGTGGTGCTGGAGCGGCAGTGCCGAGCCGAGCTCGACCGCCGCTACGCCGGCACCGGCATGGTCGCCGAGGCTCGTCAGCGGCTCGAACAGGAACTGGGGCTGATCGCCCATCACCGGCTGGCCGGATTCTTTTTGCTGCACCGCGACATCCTCGAGATGGCTCGCGCAGTGGCGGTGCGCGTGCGCGGCCAAAGCGCGGGGCGCAGGCTGTTGCCACCCGGCAGGGGCCGCGGCTCCAGCGTCGGCTCGATCGTGTGTTATCTGATCGGGCTCTCCCACGTCGATCCGGTGGAGACGCGACTGTTTTTGGGCCGGTTCCTGTCCAAAGACCTGGCCAGCGTGCCCGACATCGACCTCGACTTTCCCCGCGACGTGCGCGAAGGCCTGATGCTGGATGTGATCGAGCGATACGGATCCGAGCACGCCGCACTGGTGGCCGCGTTTCCCACCTACAAGACGCGCGGCGCCATCCGCGACCTGGGCAAGGCGCTGGCACTGCCACAGGGCGAGGTCGAACGCATGGCCCGGCTCGCCGACTCGTGGGGCCGGATCGAACCCGAGCAGGTGGAAGAGCTTCGGGGCCGGCTCGATGCCCCCCGCTGGAAGGCGTTCTCGTTCCTGATGGAGGAGATCAGCGGCCTGCCCCGCCACATCTCCCAGCACTCCGGCGGCATGGTGATCTCGACCACACCACTGGTGGAGCTGGTGCCGGTGATTCCTGCGGCGATGCAGGGCCGCCAGATCTGCCAGTGGGACAAGGACTCGTGTGCCGACGCCGGGTTCCTCAAGATCGACCTGCTCGGCCTGGGCATGCTCTCCGCCGTCGAGGAATGCGTCGATCTGATCGCACAGTCGCGGGGCGCCCCGATCGACCTCAGCCGCGTGGGGTTCGACGATCCCGACGTGTTTACCGAGATCCGCGCTGCCGACACCGTCGGCGTGTTTCAGATCGAGAGCCGTGCTCAGATGCAGTCGCTGGTACAGACCAAGCCGGAGAACCTGGCCGACCTGACTGTGCAGGTGGCACTGGTACGGCCGGGGCCAATCGTCGGCGATGCCGTCAACCCCTACATCAAGCACCGGCGGGCGCGACGCGACGACCCCTTCTTCGAGCCGCCCTACGATCACCCGCTGCTGAAGCCGGTGCTGAACGACACCCTGGGAGTCGTGGTGTTCCAGGATCAGGTGCTCGAAGTCGCAATTGCGTTGGCGGGATTCACCACCGGCGAAGCCGAAAGCCTCCGCCGCGCGATGAGCCGCAAGCGAAGCCGGGAGGCACTCGAGAGCCACTGGGTCAGATTTCGCGACGGGGCCGCCGAGAATGGCGTATCCGAAGAAACCGCGCGCACCGTGTTCGACAAGGTGGTCGCCTTCTCGGAGTTCGGATTCCCCAAGAGCCACGCCGCGGCCTTCGCAATCCTGGCCTACCAGTCGGCATGGCTTCACCGCGCCTACCCGGCGGAGTTTCTGTGCGCGCTCCTCAACGCTCAGCCGATGGGTTTCTATCCTCCAGCAACCTTGCTGCGCGACGGCGAGCGGCGCCAGGTCGAGATCCGCCCACCCGACATCAACCTCAGCCTCGCCACGTGCTCGGTCGAAGACCACGGCGCGGCCATCCGGATCGGGCTCGGCTACGTCAAAGGTGTCGGCACCCGGTCTGAACTCCTGGTCGCCGAGCGTGAGCGAAACGGCGGCTTCGCCGACGTGGGTGATCTGGTGCGACGCTCGCCACTTGCAACAGACCTGCTCGAGGGCCTGGTCAGGGCCGGTGCCTGCGACCGCTACGGCGATCGTCGCCGGCTGCTGTGGGAACTGCGTCTGCATCGCGCCCCGGCCGGCCCTGCCGACGCTCGTCAGCTGGCGCTGGCGCTCGATGCATCCCCCACCCCCGAGCTTCGGCCAATGACCGAATGGGAGCGGATGGTGGCCGACCACGAGATGATGAGCTTCACCACAGGTCCCCACCCGATGGCGCTTCTGCGACCAAATCTGGCCAAGGAGATCCGCTCGGCGGCCTCACTGCGCGACGGCACCGCAGGGCAGGTGACTGTGGCCGGTGTGATGGTCGCCCGTCAGCGTCCATCGACCGCGAAAGGGATCGTGTTCCTCCTGGTCGAGGACGAGTCGGGCATGGTCAATGTGGTCGTCCCGGCAAAGATCTATGAGCGGGATCGGATCGCGATCCGATCAGAGCCGCTGGTGCAGATCTGGGGTCGCCTGGAACGGCGAAACGACACGCTCAACGTGATCGCCGACCGAGTGGCGGCGCTCACCAACGTCGCGCGGCCAGAGATCCGTGAACAGGCCGAACGTGCGGCCGCCCGAGCGGCCGGAACCGGAGCTGGGCAGGGCGGCCGGGTCGCCGACATGCGAGCACTGAAGGCGGCAGTGCCCCGCGGGAATAGCTGGGGCCAGGGCCGCCGCTGAGCCTAGGTAAATGGCACCCGGGCGCGGAGCGCAGGCAGCTTGCTGCAACGATCCCCGCCGTCGTTGGGTTTGATCGGCGTCCACGGTGCCACCCGCACCACCACACACTCCGTCCCGGCCGAGGTCGGTCTCGCACACGCCCAGTGGGCGTTGCTGTTCGGCGCCTTGGCGCAGATGAACTGCCCATCACCACCCACCAGCCGAGTCACGTCCGCGGCGACCGCATCGGGATCATCGCCGGCGGGCAGCATCTGCCGCAGCTCCGGTGCGTCGCATCGCCCCGAGTTGACCGTGCCCTGTGAGATGTGCCCGCTGTAGGACACCCCCACCGCCAGGCAGATCGACTCGGCGGGATACACGACGGCGCATCCCCACAGCGATCCGTTCGACTTCTGCTCACTACAGCCGATCGTCGACCCGGGGTAGCGCAGCGCGATGTGATCCTGGACCGTCGCCGCGTCCGCGCGCTCGCGCAGCTTGACATACCAAAGGGCGCCGGCGATCACAACGATCACCAGCGACACAGCCAGGGGCCATCTCATCGCGCGAGCATATCGCGCGACCGACCGAAACTGGCGTCGTTGCTAGAGAAACAGGTCGAGCACGAGCGAGATCAGGAAGACGACGGTGAACCAGGCGAAGGCCGCTGCAACGATCGCGAGCGCGACGTGAGACTGGGCCCACTCGAGCAGGCCGCCCTGGTTCTCGTATTCCCATGCGTCCTCGCTGGAAACGCCGACGCGGGCAAAAAGGGAGTCTTTCATGCCGCGAGCATACGGGCGAGTATCCGGCTCGGGAAGCCCCTGATCAGGTGGAATGCTCACACGAACCAATCAATCATCAGGGTGAGGGTGTAGACGACCGCGAACCAGATCAGTGCAGCGGCCAAAGTGGCGCCCACGACGTGACCCACCGTCCATCGGTGCAGCCCAGCATCCTCCGAGTACTCCCACGTCTCATCGACGTCGGCATGGTGTCGCATCGAGACCCCCTCCACGCGTTCAACTCTCTCTCCATCGGCGGCCGAGGGTGGGTTGGGCGACACCCGGCTGGGTGATCAATCAGCGCAGGCCAAACGAAATGCTTACAGGAATCTCATGGCAGGAGGGGTTTCAGGTGGCAACCTTAGGCATCCGCGCTTCGCTCCGCATAGCAACTTTCGGTTTACTGGTTCTCTCCGCCCTCACCGCCACCGCCGGCACCGCGATGGCCAGCGAGATGGTCACGTTTGGAATGCATAACCCGGGCATGATCGTGAACCGCCACGGAGTCGCACGCGTTTCCTACACGACAAGTTCTGGGCTGCGCCGCCATGTGCTGGTATGGGGCGCCGTCAACGCGATCACCCCCAAGCAGGGCGCCAAGCAGGTGCATTTCAAGTTCGACTACTCGGGTGGTTCGGGATCGTTTGGAAACGGCTACTGGAAGCGGATGCACAACTACTGCCGCAAGTACACCGGCCCCAAGCTCGCAGACCTCGTGCAGGCCTGCGACGCCCCCGACGGCTCGCACTGGGCGATCCAATCCTGGCGGCGGGAGCTGCGAGACGGCGGATGGAAGGGAACCGCGCGCCAGCAGGCGCCCGAACTCCACGTCTCCCACTGGACCGGCAAGATGGCGCAGCTGTTCGCCGACACCTCGTGGCTTCAGAATGGCAAGTTCGATCGGGTGTTCGGTTATCTGCACTACGACACCAAGGGCGTGTACGGGTTCTCGTCGACCTCGGTGGGGGCACCGACCGACAGCTTCGGGCGCAACATGTACATCGACACCCACAATCCCGCCTGGGGCAAGGGCTGGTTCAGGTTCAACTCCGGCCTCACGCATCGCAGCGCCGGCAACTTCTGCCTGGGCCTGTACAAGCTGTACGGCCGCACGCACACCGCACGCGGAGACGCCTACCGGCTGACCGCGATGGGGCCAGGGGTCACCCCGATCGTGTCGTGGCATCACAAGGCGCCGGGCAAGTACTCGGCCAAGGCCGAAAAGAAGAAGCAGGCGGAGCTCGACTCGTTCACCCCCGCCGGCGACTCCTGCCGCAGTAACTGAGCGCCGCCCGGGTCAGGCCGTGATCAGCGCGATGCCGGCATCGACGGTGCCGACTCGTGGCACGAGGCTCGAAACGCTCTCGCGCGCGCAGAACTCGACGTCGTCGTAGAGCGAAGCCGCCGCGAGGTTTCGGGCACTCTGCGATGCTGCGAGGCCGTCCAGGGCGCTTGGGAAGCTCTTCGCGATCACCTCGGCGGCCTGGGCTGCGTCCGTCTGCTCCCAGCCCGGGAGAAGGGCTGTCAGCTCGGTCACGAACCGTCCGGCGGTGTACGCGTCGTCCATCGTGAGCGCCCCCTTCACCCCGGCGCACTGGATCAGCACCGCCCCGTCGTTGTGGCGCGCGGCCGTGGCGGCGGCAGTCGCGCAGGCTCGCAGGTTCTGGAGACAGCCGATCAGGATCGAGTCGGCATGCGCGTGGGCGGCAACGATCGCACGGGTGCCGTTGGTGGTCGTCAGCACGAGATTGGTACCCAGCGGGGCACCATCGGCGAAGTCCCGCGGCGAGTTTCCAAGATCGAAGCCCTCGGGCCGGACGCACTTTCGCTCCCCCGCCAGCACGCTGCCGGCTCCCAACCGCCCGGCCAGCTCGCGGGCCTCGTCGATCTCGCCGCAGGCGAGCACCCGCTCGTATCCCTGCCCGAGCGCGCAGGTGATCGTGGTGGTCGCCCGCAAGACGTCGATCACGACCGCGATCGACGTTGGCGCCGCCTCGGCGGGCACCAGTGCGACATCGATCTTCACGATCCGAGCCCCACGGTTGCCTGGGCGGCGGCCAGCCTGGCCGTCGGCACCCGGTTTGGGGAACACGAGACATAGTCGAGTCCCACCCGCTCGAAGAACTCGATCGACAGCGGGTCTCCCCCGTGCTCGCCGCAGACTCCCAGCTTCACCGCCGGATTGGCGCTCCGGGCGGCCGAGGATGCAAGCTCGATCAAGCGCCCGACCCCCGAGGTGTCGAGGGTTTCAAAAGGACTCTGCGGCAGCAGCCGGGTTTCGAGGTAGTGCGGGAGAAACCCGTTCTCGGCGTCGTCACGCGAGAACGCAAGCGTCATCTGAGTGAGGTCGTTGGTGCCAAACGAGCAGAAGTCGGCCACCAGCGCGATCTCATCGGCTGTCAGCGCCGCGCGCGGCACCTCGATCATCGTGCCGATGATGATTCCGAGCCCGTCACCCCCCTCCTCGGCGATCACCCGCTCGGTCATCTCTCGGAGCCGGCGCAGCTCCTCGGCGAATCCCACCAGCGGGTGCATGATCTCGACCCCGGTCGCCTCGGTCGCAAGTGCCGCTCTGACGATCGCGCGCACCTGCATCTCGTAGATCTCGGGATGTACCAGGCCGACACGACAGCCGCGGGTGCCGAGCATCGGATTGACCTCGTGGAGCTCGACCGACTCGGGCACGAACTCGTGCAACGGCGGGTCGAGCAGCCGAATCGTCACGGGCAGCCCGCGCATCGCCCGAAAGATTCCTTCGAAGTCGGCCTGATGCGGGGGCAGCAGCCGGGCCAGCGCGTCGAGTCGCTCGTCCAGGTCGCGGGCGAGGATCACTTCGCGCATCACCGGCAGCCACTGCTCGGAGAAGAACATGTGCTCCGTCCGGCACAGCCCGATGCCCTCGGCACCGAGCTCGCGGGCGGCCGCCGCGTCGGCGGGCGTATCGGCGTTGGCGCGCACACCCAGCCGCCGGATCTCGTCAGCCCAGCCCGTCACGGTACGCAGTCCCTCGAGCGTGGTCGACGCCGGCGGAACCAGATCGGCCTCCCCCAGGATCACGCGGCCAACCTCGTCGTCGACCGAGACGGTGACCACATCGCCCTCACGCACCTCGTAGCCTGCGACCCGGAACAGCCGCTGCGACTCATCGATCTCGATCATCTCGGCACCGACGACGCACGGCGTGCCCCAGCCGCGAACGACGACCGCCGCATGCGAGGTCATCCCCCCGCGGCTGGTCACAACTCCGGTCGCGCGTGCCATTCCGGGGACATCGTCGGCCGAGGTCTCTCCGCGCACCAGGACCACCGAGACGCCGGCGTCGGCCCGCTCGATCGCGGTCGCGGCGTCGAACACCACCTGCCCCACCGCGGCTCCGGCGCACGCCGGAAGGCCGGTGGCGATCACCGGGTGCTCGTCGCGTGGATTCACGGTCGGTCGCAGCACGTGCTCCAGCAGGTTGGCGTCCACGCGGCCGACGGCTGTCCGCTGGTCGATCACGCCCTCCGACACCATGTCCACCGCGATTCGCAGTGCGGCGCGTGGGTCGCGCTTACCGCTGCGGGTCTGCAACATGTAGAGCCGACCGCGATCAACGGTGAACTCGAGATCCTGCATGTCGCCGTAGTGGCGCTCCAGCAGCGCCATCACCTCCACCAGCGCGCTGTGGGCCTCGGGCTCGACCCGCGCCAGCTCGTCGAGCGGCAGTCCGGTGCGGGCTCCCGAGACGACGTCCTCGCCCTGAGCGTTTTGGAGAAACTCGCCATAGGGGTGCGGCTCTCCCGTCGACGGATTACGCGTGAACGCAACACCCGTCCCCGATCGTTCCCCGGTGTTCCCAAAGACCATCTGCTGGACGTTGACGGCCGTGCCCATGTCGTCATCCAGGCGCTCACGGCGACGATAGGCAACCGCGCGGGGAGTGTTCCACGACTGGAACACGGCGGCGATTGCGAGATCGAGCTGTGCCCGTGGAGCCTGTGGAAACGGCTCGCCGGTCTCGACCCGGTACACATCCTGGTATTGACGCACCAGTTCGGTCAGCGACCCGCCGTCGAGGTCGACGTCGGCGGTCACGCCCTTGGCCAGCTTGGCTCGCCCCAGAAGGTCCTCAAACAGGTTGATCGAGACGCCCATGACAACATTTCCAAACATCTGGATCAGCCGCCGGTAGGAGTCGTAGGCAAACCGCGGGTCGCCCGTGGTCTCGGCCAGAGCAGCAACAGACGCGTCGTTGAGGCCGAGATTGAGGATCGTGTCCATCATTCCCGGCATCGACACCGGCGCGCCCGAACGCACCGAGACGAGCAGCGGCGACTCGCCACCGCCGAGCGTCGCCCCGACACGCGACTCCAGCGCCTCGACCGCAGCGCCAACCTGCTCCGAAAGGCCGTCGGGCCACTCGTTGCCCGAGCGCAGATAGGCGAGGCAGGCTTCGGTGGTGATCGTAAACCCGTCGGGCACGGGCAGACCGATGGCCGTCATCTCGGCCAGATTCGCGCCCTTACCGCCGAGCAGGTCGCGCATCGTGCGGTCGCCTTCGGCGAAGGCGTACACAAACCGCGGCACGGTCAGATCCTGGCGCCTTCGAGTGCCGCGCGGCGCCGTTCGGCAACGAGCTCGGCGACGCGTGCGGCCGCCTCTTCGATGGCGAGCCCCGACACGTCGATGACCGGGCAGCCCAGCCGTCGGTGAAGCGTCGATGCGAGCTCCAGCTCGTCGTAGATCTCCGACAGATCGGCGTACCGGGCGTTCGCTCCGGCGGCCAGCGCCCGCACCCGCCGCGCGCGGATCTCGGCCAGCCGTTCGGCGTCGATTGTCAGCCCGACCACCTTCCACCGATCCACCGAAAACAGCGCCGGGGGCGGATCGATGCCGCGCACGATCGGCACGTTTGCAGCCATGTAGCCGAGATAGCCCAGGTGCATCGAGGTCGGAGTCTTGGATGTCCGCGAGACGCCGACCAGCACGATCTCGGCGTGATTCAAGTCCTCGGAGCCGCGACCGTCGTCGTGCTTCACAGCAAACTCGATGGCGGCGATCCGGCGGAAATACTGGGCGTCCAGGGGTGCCGTACGGCCGGGGAGCATGGTCGCCTGGGTGCCCGACGCGGTCGTGATCGCGTGCAAGGCAGGGCTGAGCACGTCCAACGTCACGATCCGGTGCTGGCGGGCGAGATCCACGATCGCCTCGCGCAGGGCCGAATCCACCAGCGTGTAGAACACGACTGCCGGGCGGCCGGTGGCGTCCTCGAGCGCGCGCGCCAGCTGTTCCTCGGTCTGCACGCGGGCGTGGCGGATCATGTCGATCTCGACGTCCTCGTACTGATGAGTGGCGGCCCGGGCGACGCGGGCGGCGGTGTCGCCGGTCGAATCGGAGACGATATGGATTTCGATCTTCTCAGGCATCGCGCCCCAGTCTACCCAGTGCTATCCGGGCAGTTCGTCGAAGTCGCCGAGGCGGCGCAGGCAGGCGGCCACCATCGCCACCAGGCCCAGGTTTGTGCGCTGCACGTCCGGGTCCGGATCCATCACCAGCACCTCGTCGAAAAACCGGTTGACCGGGTCGACCAGATCGCCGGCGGCCTCGAGCGCCTCCGAAGCGGAGTTGCCGCGCTCCGAGATGGCCGCATCGACCTTGAGGAGCGCTTCGTGGAGCCCGATCTGAGCCGGCCCCGTCAGCCGCTCGGGCTCGACCGCGGGGTGTGCCTCTCCGGCGATCCGGCGGGAGCGGCCATAGGCGTCGCGCAGGGCATCGCGCTGCGGCCCGGCACTCTCGTGCAACGCCAATGCCATCGCACCCACCAGCACCGGCTCGACCTCCCCGGAACCACGCGCCGCCCGGACTTCCTCGCGAGTCACACCGCGCTCGAGCATGACGGCTTCCACGCGATCCAACACGAACGGCACAGCATCGGGGCCGACCAGCTCGGTCAGCCCAACCCGCCAGCCTCGGTCAAGTGCCACCGCGACCAGCCCTGCGGCCGCGCGTCGCAAACCGTAGGGATCACGACTCCCGGTGGGCTGGAGTCCGAGAGTGAACGCGACCGCGAGCGTATCGGCCTTATCGGCGATCGAAAGCGCCGCACCGGCGTCGCTGGCCGGCAGGGCGCCGGCGAAGCCGTAGGGCAGGTGATGCTCCTCGATCGCGGTTGCGGTCGGCTCATCAAGTCCGGCCCGCCGCGCGTACAGCCCGCCGGCGTACCCCTCGAGATCGGAGAACTCGCCGACCAGGCTCGAGACCAGGTCGGCCTTCGAGAGCTCGGCGGCGCGCACCGCTGCCGCCGTCGTTGCCGGTCCCAGCTCGAGCCGCTCGCACAGCTGCCGCACGAGCTCGCGCACCCGCAGCGTCTTCTCGGCGATCGACCCTGATCCCTCGAGAAAGCTCACCCGGTCGAGCTCGGCGGCCATCGCCTCGATGCCGCGGTCGACGTCCGAGGCGAATGCGAACTCGGCGTCGGTCAGCCGGCCAACCAACACCTCCTCGTTCCCGCGGATCACGGTTTCGGGATCGCCGCCGTTGGCCACGAACAGGAAGCGCGGCTCGAGCCGTCCCTCCGTGCGTACGGGGAAGTAGCGCTGGTGGGACTGCATCGCGGTGATCACCACGCGCTCGGGGAGGTCGAGGAACCGCTGGTCGATGCGGCCGGTCAAGACCGACGGCCACTCGGCCAGATACACGACCTCGTCGAGCTTTCGCAGTGGGTCGACCCACTCGCCGGCCTCGTTCAGGCCCGCTTCGATCAGGCCACGCCGCTCCAGCGAGTCGACGATCACATGACCGCCGCGCAGGTCTTGCCGGTAGCTGGCACGCGTCGGTGATCTCCACCGGGCCGGCGAGGAAGCGGTGGCCGCGAGAGGTGCCGGTGGCGGTCAGGTTGAACAGCTCGACCGGGACGATCCGATCGTCCACCTTGACCACCAGCCATCGCACCGGACGGGAGAAGCGGCCGTGATCCCAGCGCATCGACTTCGAGAAGTTGAGGGCCGCGACCATGCCCGTCACCACCGCCGGGACGAGCGCATCGACGGTGGTGGCCGCGCCCTCGGAGATGGCCCACAGCAGGCCGTCGCGCTCGACCAGGTCGCCGGGCGCCAGCCCATGCTTTCGCGCGAAGCCCGCCCGCGCCTGTTCGGGGGCATCGGCTTTCGGCCCACGCACCTCCTGGCGCTGCGCCGCACGCTCGGCGGGGAGTCCGGTGGCGACCGCCGCGATCCGGCGGGGGCTGACGTGCACACCGACGGTGTTCGAATCCAGCCCTGCGCGGTCGAGGGCATCGGCGAGCAGGCCGGGAATCTGACGCTCGGCTTCCCGGCAGGCGACCGCAGGGAGATCCTCACAACCGATCTCGATCAGAAGGTCAGGCACCCTGCTCCTCGACCTCGAGATACATCGCGGCCACCGCCTGAGCGAGCCGGCGCATGCGCAGGACGTAGGCGGCCCGGTCTGTGACCGCGATCGCCCGGCGTGAATCAAGCAGGTTGAACGCGTGGGAGCACTTCAACACGAAGTCGTACGCGGTCAGCGGGAGCCGAGCGTCGACACAGCGCCGGGCCTCGGCCTCGAACTCGTCGAAGTGGCGGGCATGCATCGCGGTGTCGGCCAGCTCGTAGTTATAGGTCGACATCTGTCGTTCGTTTTGGAAGTACACATCGGCCCAGCTGACCCCCTCGGACCAGCGCACATCCTGCACCCGGTCGACCCCTTGAAGGTACATGGCGAGCCGCTCCAGACCGTAGGCGAGCTCACACGAGATCGGATCGAGCTCGATTCCGCCCGCCTGCTGGAAGTAGGTGAACTGGGTGATCTCCATCCCGTCCAGCCACACCTCCCAGCCGAGCCCGGCCGCTCCCAGGCTGGGGTTCTCCCAGTTGTCCTCGACAAACCGGATGTCGTGCCGGGCGACGTCGATTCCGATCCGCTCGAGCGAGCGCAGGTACACGTCCTGCATGTCGTCAGGCGCGGGCTTCAGGATCACCTGGTACTGGTAGAACTGCTGAAACCGGAAGGGGTTCTCGCCGTAGCGACCGTCGTCAGGCCGGATCGAGGGCTCGACGTATCCGGTGCGCCACGGCTTTGGCCCCAGCACCCGCAGGAACGTCGCTGGGTTGGACGTGCCGGCGCCCACCTCGGTGTGGTACGGCTGCATGATCGTGCAGCCCTGCTCCTCCCAGTAGCTCTGGAGAGCGCTGATCATCGCCTGAAAGGTGAGCGCGGCCATCGGAGCGAGAAGCTATCAGGAGCGGGGCTGCGACCGCCCCGTCACGCCTGCAGGGTGCGCAGCTGAAATCCGCCGTGGTACTCGTAGGTGCGCTCCAGAATCCGCAGCGCGTCGCGGGTCGCCCGCGGACTCGGTCGGGGCTCCCCGAGTGGCCGGGAGAGCAGCTGCTCGATCGAGACCAGGCTCTCGGGCTCGACCGCGAACGTGCCGGGTTGGCCCAGGCAATCGTGACAGACCGCGCCACCGGCCGCCGGCGAGTATCCCGCCAACGGCCCGGGGGCGCCGCAGGACGCGCACGCCGTCAGGTGCGGCAGATAGCCGCTCAGCGTCAACAGCTTGAGCTGGAAGCCGAGGCCCAGAGGGTCGAGCGCAGGGTCGGCCTCGGCGCTGGCAGCCCAGGTCTCGAGCAGCGTCAGAAACCGCGTGAGGCCGGCGAACACCCGTGGTTGCCGCTCTGGCTCGGCGTTCAGCTTCAGCACAGCCTCCGCGCCGATCTGGCCGACGGCGAGGTTGTGGGTGCGTTCCCGCACCGCCGCGTGCGACCGTACGATGTCGGCCGCGGTGACCGTGTCGAGGTCGCCACGTCCCTCGTGCAGCATCAGTGCCACATGGGTCAGCGGCTCGAGCCGGCCACCGAACCGCGATCCGGTCTTTCGAACCCCCTTCGCGATCGCATTCACGCGTCCGCGCTCGGAGGTGAACAGGTGCAGCACGCGGTCGGCCTCCGAGAACCTGATCGAGCGCAGCACCACCGCTTCGGTTTTGTACGACCGCCCCATCCCCGGAGCCTACCGGCGGGGCTGGTGGGTGCAGTGGGGACAGAAGTAGGTACCCCGCTGGGCGACGCGGATCTTCCGGATCGGGTGGCCGCAGCGTGGGCACGGCTCGCCCTCGCGATCGTAGGCATTGAACCGCTCCTGCATCGACCCGGCCTGGCCGTCGACGCCGCGGTAGTCGCGGATGCTTGCGCCCTGAGCCTCGATGCCACGCTCGAGCACCGCAATCACGGCGGCGTGCAGTCGCTTGATCTCGGCGGTGCGCAGCGATCCTGCCAACCGCTCGGGGTGGATGCGAGCCTCCCACAGGGCCTCGTCGGCGTAGATGTTTCCAACGCCGGCCACGATCCTCTGGTTGAGAAGTGTCGCCTTGATCGACGCGGTGCGGCCTGCAATCGCCGATCGCAGCCGCTGCCACGTCCATCCCGGCGACAGCGGCTCCGGCCCCGCTCGTCGGCTGAGGTACTCGTCCAGGCCCCCGGGGTCGATCAACCGCATCGTGCCGAACCGGCGCTGATCGGAGTACAGCAGCAGTGCGCCGTCGTCGAGCGCGATCCGGGCCCGCAGGTGGCGTACGTCAGGATCGGCCGCCCCCGCGGCGCGGTGATGGAACCATCCGGTCATACGCAGGTGGACGACCAGCGTTCGTCCGCTCTCCAGGCCGATCAGAAGGTACTTGCCGCGGCGCCCGATTCCCGTAACACGATCACCGTCGAGCTCCATCCCGATCATCATGGGGTCGTCGGGAGAGGTCAGACGGCCGTCGAGGATCTCGACACGTTCGAGGGTGCGGCCCACCAATCGCGGCTCCAGACCCCGGCGCACCGTCTCCACTTCGGGCAGCTCGGGCATCAGGCCAACTCCAGCACGGGCTCGACCGGCCGCGGCTCTCGGTCGCCGATGACAAAGCAGGCCGCCACCGTATCGAGATCGACCGCACCACGCGCATGCACCGTCGCCAGAGGCTGCCCCAGCTCCACCCTGGTCCCCGCCTTGGCGTGTACGACCACCCCGACAGCGTGATCGATCGCGGCGCCCGGCACCGTTCGCCCCGCCCCCAGCCGCATGGCGACATCGGCGATCCCACGCGCGTGACAGCGCCCGACCCAGCCCGCCCGCGGTGCCGGTACGTCGACGATCACCGCGGCGCGATCCATCGTCGCATCCGGATCACCGCCCTGGGCTTTGACCCAACGGCGGTAGCACTCGAGCGCGGCTCCGGATCGCAGCGCGGCCTCGGCGGCCGCCCGATCGTCGATCAGCAGTCCAGCCGCCGTAACACACACCTCCACGAGATCGGCGGGGCCGTGGCCAGAGAGGGTTGCAACCGCCTCGTCGACCTCGAGCGCGTTTCCGACCGCGGCGCCCAGGGGTTCGTCCATGCCGGTCAGCATGCACAGCGTCTCGACCCCCGCAGCCTGGCCCAGCCGTCGCATCGTCAGGGCGAGCGCTCGTGCAGCATCCGCGTCGGGCATGAATGCACCCTCGCCGACCTTCACGTCGAGCACGAGCCGGCGGGCACCCGCGGCCAGCTTCTTGGACATGATGCTGGTCGCAATCAGGGGAATCGACGGCACCGTGGCAGTTGCGTCGCGCAGCGCGTACAGGCGCCGATCGGCGGGCACCAGATGCAGGCTCTGGCCCGCGACCGCAACCCCAATCTCGGATACCTGCGCGATCAGCTCCCGCGCGCTGAGCTGGGTGCGGAAGCCCGGAATCGCCTCGAGCTTGTCGAGCGTGCCTCCGGTATGCCCGAGCCCCCGGCCGGAGAGCTTTGCGATCGGTACGCCACAGGCGGCGACCAGCGGCGCCACGATCAGTGTGGTCTTGTCGCCGACCCCACCGGTCGAGTGCTTGTCGACGACGGGGCGGCCCACCGCCGACAGGTCGAGCCGCTCACCAGAGTCCACCATCGCCTCGAGCAGCGCCGACGTCTCGGCGTCGCTGAGGCCGCGCCACAGCACGGCCATCAGGAACGCCGAGACCTGAAAATCCGGGGTCTCGGGCGCGATGATGGCGCGGATTTCGGCCGCGGTGAGTTCCTCACCCTCGCGCTTTCGCTCAAGCGCGTGGACGACGATCGGTGGCGGCTCAGACAACCGAGCTTCCGGGCAACCGCGGATCGGCGCGGCCCGTCAGCACCCTCGCGACGGTGGCCCCGACATCGGCGAATGTGCCGCCGTCGTGATGATGCCCGAGCATCGGCGCCCCGGGAACGTGGGCGAGCAGCAGGCCGTACTCGCGCGAGTGGTCGGTCGAGGGAGTGGTCGGGTCGCAGCCGTGGTCCGATGTCAGGATCAGCAGATCGCCGTGATGCAGAGCCGCCATCAGGTTCGGGAGCGCGGCGTCGACCTCCTCGAGCGCGTCGGCGAATCCCCGCGGATCGTTGCGATGGCCCCAGAGCATGTCGGTCTCGACCAGGTTTGTGAAGATGAACGTGTTGTCGGGGGACTCGCGGAGGAGCCTCGTGGTCACCGACAGGCCGTGGCCGTTGGATCGGGTCGGGGTCGAGTGATCGATGCCCTCGCCCGCGAAGATGTCGGAGATCTTGCCCACCGCTTGCACCGTCACACCCGCCGCCCGCAGATGATCGAGCCAGTTCGGGCTCGGTGGAGAGAGCGAATAGTCATGCCGGCCGGCGGTGCGAACGTATGCCCCCGGCTCACCGGTGAATGGGCGCGCGATCACCCGAGCCACGGCGTGCTCGCCCGTGAGCTGCTCGCGGGCGATGCGGCAGGCGCCGTAGAGCTCCTCGACCGGCACCGTCTGCTCGTGAGCGGCGATCTGGAAGACCGAGTCCGCGGACGTGTACACGATCCAGTCACCGGTTCGCTGATGGGCTTCCCCGAGCTCCTGGATGATCTCGGTGCCGGATGCGGCCACGTTCCCCAGCGCTCCGCGCCCGGTTGCGTCGCAGAAGCGCTCAACGACGTCTGAGGGAAAGCCGTTTGGATACGTCGGAAAGGGCTTCGCGGTGACGATCCCCATCATCTCCCAGTGACCCGTGGTGGTGTCCATGCCGCGGCTTCGCTCCTCGAGCCGGCCGTACACCGCCGGGGCATCGCGGCGCGGCGGGCATCCGCGTAACGGCAGGATGTTGCCGAGCCCCAGTGCGGTCAGCGTCGGAAGCTCGAGCCCGCCAACGGCCTCGGCGACGTGCTGCAGCGTATTTGAGCCGGCGGTGCCAAACTCCGCCGCGTCCGGCAGGTCGCCGGCGCCGACCGCATCCAACACAAGTACGCATGCACGAGCCACGGCGTCAGCCTAGACGGTGCGCAACCACCACGCCGGATGAATAAATGGTGCCTGGCACCATTTATTCACGGGGGAGTTGTGGCGCTGAATTGTGACATGTCCAGAGCCATTTCCCATTGGGCGAGCGGGTCGAGCCGGCTTCCCAGCGAGCGCAGAAGCGCGGTGCCCGCCTCCCACTCCTCGGGCATCAGCGCGGGGATGCTGATCCGGGTCGCGGGGAGCGAGCGGATCAGCGCTGACGCCCGGCCCTGGCGGCGGTTTGCAGGATCGACCGCCAGCGCATACAGCCACATTTTTCGCCCACGCAGCTTCGCCACCGCGACCGTGTCGTCGCCCAGCGCGTAGGCCGGCAGCTGTTTGAGCGTCTCGATCTGAAGCTGCCAGGGCGCCTCTGACCACCCCCACGCTCGCAAACGGCGTACCGCCTCGGCAGGCGCGATCGCAACCGCATGATCGGCCCCCCGCAGCAGTTGCCGGCGAAGGCTCCAGCCCACCAGCTTGCGGCGGCGTCGGAACTCGTGCCGCTCGTAGAGCGCGATCGCTGGAAGGTTGCGGTCAAGCACCTCGAGGCCGACCGTCACCGCACCGGCGTCGTGCAGAGACTCCAGCGTGTGTTGCAGGACATGGGAGCCGATGCCGCGCCGGCGGTACGCGACGGCCGTACCCTCGCCGCGAATGCTGCCCTGCGATCCGCGCACGGCGCCCAGGCAAAATGCTGCCATCTCGCCGTCCACATACGCACCCCACGAGTTTTCGAGGGCGACGTCACTCTCGCGCAGGTACACCGAAAGCCCGACCTCGTCGAGTGCTGCCGGCACCGGGTAGTCAGAGAACGCATCCTGCTGGCACTCCACCATGCGCGCGAGATGCTCACGCTCGAGCGACCGCAACTCGACCGCACCCACCGGGGTTATGCCCGCGGATGCGCCTTGAAATACGCCTTGCGCACATGGTCGGCCGAAACGTGCGTGTACACCTGAGTGGTCTCGATGCTCGCGTGGCCGAGCATCTCCTGCACGCTTCGCAGGTCACAGCCGCCCTCGATCAGATGCGTGGCGAACGAGTGCCGCAGCGTGTGCGGAGTGACCTCTTTGGTCACCCCCGCCGCGCGGGCGTGATCGCGGACGAGTTGGAACACCGCCTGGCGCGTGATGCCCTGGCCGCGGTGATTCAGAAACAGGATGTCGCCGCGCTGGAGCCGTCCCAGGTACGGACGGCCGCGCTGGAGGTAGAGCCGCGCCGCCTCGGTGGCGCTCTTACCCATCGGCACCACCCGCTGCTTGGCTCCCTTGCCCATACACCGCACCATGCCCTCGCCGAGATCGACGTCCGAGACTCGCAGCGAGACAAGCTCTGATACACGCAGACCCGCTCCGTACAACAGCTCGAGCATCGCTCGGTCGCGCAACCCGCGGGGGCTGCCATCGGGGCGGGTCACGATCGCCTCAGCCTCTGCCTTGGTCAACGGCTCGGGAAGTCTTCGGCCCAGCCGCGGCAGCGCGACCGTGCGGCCGGCATCGGCGCGAGCACCCTCGCGGGCGCGGTGCTTGAGAAAGGCGCGCACCGCTGCCAGCCGGCGGCGGACGGTGGCGGGCGAAAGCCCGCGATCGGAAAGCGCCACGGCATAGTCGTCGAGCACCGAGACCTGCAGCAGGTCGGGATCGGCATGTTCGGTGAAGTCACCCAGGTCGATCAGATCGCGACGGTAGGCCTCGACCGTGTGAGGCGAGGCGCCGCGTTCGAGCTGGAGGTGAGTGAGGAAGTCCTGGAGCGTGTTGTCGTACGAACTCATACCGGGGAGGTTCGGCGCTCCCCCGCGATGTCCTTCGACCAAGCTCGTCTCAGGCCGGCAGTGCCTGTTCGAGCGGCGTGTAGTCCAGCCCGATGGCCTCGGCTACCGGGGCACAGGTAACGGCTCCCGCGGCGACGTTGACTCCGAGCCGCAGCGCCGAGTCATCGGCCAGCGCTCGGGTAAGGCCCTTGTTGGCGATCGCCTCGACGTAGGGCAGCGTCACGTTTGTGAGAGCCCACGTGGAGGTGATCGGAACGGCGCCGGGCATGTTCGCCACGCAGTAGTGAACGACGTTGTCGACCACGTAAATCGGGTCGGAGTGCGTCGTGGGATGCGACGTCTCGAAGCATCCGCCCTGGTCGATGGCGACGTCGACGAGCACCGAGCCCGGCTTCATCGAGCCCAGCATCGCGCGACTCACGAGATGCGGCGCCTTGGCGCCGTGAATCAGCACCCCGCCGATCACCAGGTCGGCCTCGGGTAGCGCGGCCTCGATCCCATGGCGGTTGGACATCTGAAGCAGCACCGTGCGACCAAGGCTCACGTCGAGCTCACGCATGCGATCGACCGAGCGCTCGAACACGGTGACGTCTGCCTGCATCCCCTGCGCGATCAGCGCCGCGTTATAGCCCACGATCCCACCGCCCAGCACGAGCACCTTTGCGGGCAGGACGCCAGGCACGCCGCCCATCAGCCGACCACGTCCGCCAAACGGCTTCATCAGGTAGTACGCGCCCACCTGTGCCGACAGCCGACCCGCCACCTCGCTCATCGGCGCAAGCAGCGGCAGTCGCCGGTCGGGCGTCTCCACGGTCTCATAGGCGATGCAGGTCGCGCCCGTGTCGACGAGGCCTTTTGTCAGTGTTGGAGCGGCGGCCAGATGCAGGTAGGTGAAGAGAATCTGGCCCGCCGACAAGCGCTGCCATTCCCCGTCCAGCGGCTCCTTGACCTTCAGCACCATCTCGGCGTCCGACCACACGTCGTCGACGCTGACGATGGTCGCGCCCGCGGCCCGATAATCATCGTCACTCATCGAGCTACCGTCGCCTGCGCCCTGCTCGACGAGCACCTCGTGCCCGTGGGTGACCAGCTCGACCACCCCGGCGGTGGTCAGCGCGACCCGATACTCGTCGGGCTTGATCTCCTTGGCAACTCCGATCTTCATGTTCGTGCCTCCACGGTTAACGCGGCTGGTGGTTATCGAGCGAACGCGCTTGGTCGATCAGCGCAAGCGTAACCGCCGTCATCGCCTCGAGGTCGGATACCGAAATGTGCTCCGAGGCGGTATGGATCTCGGCCATGCCGTTGCACAGATTGACACACGGGACGCCCGCAGCGTTGAACACGTTGGCGTCGGCCCCACCGCCGGACTCGATCGACTGCGGGACATGGCCACAGGTCTCGAGTGCGGCGTGGGCCAACTTCACCGCCGGATGAGCGCGGGTGAAGCGGTAGCCCTCGTACTCTGAGCTGATCGTCGACTCGAGTTCGCATTCGTACAGATTGGCGGCGTGGGTCGCAGCGTCGAGCATCTCGCGGGCGAGCTCTGCCGCGCGGCCCGGGTCGCGACTGCGAGCCTCGGCCAACACCGTGCACTCAGGTGGAACGATGTTGCCGGCGATGCCGCCCTGGATCAGGCCCACGTTGGCGGTGGTGGCGGCGTCGATCCGCCCCAACCGCATGTCGGCGATCGCCCGGGCGGCGGCGGCGATCGCACTTCGACCCTGCTCGGGGGCGATCCCCGAGTGCGCGGCTCGGCCCTTGAACCGCAGGCGCAGGGTGCGCTGGGTGGGAGCCGCCGTCACCACGTTTCCGATCGGCGCAGCGTGGTCGTAGCAGTACCCGAAGCCGGCGTGAAGCCGGGTGACGTCGAACTCCTTGGCCCCGCGCAAACCGATCTCCTCCATCGGGGTCAGGACGAGTTCGATCCCCGCGTGGTCGATGCCCTGCTCGTGGATCTGTTCGACGGCCGCCACCATCGCGGCCACCGCCGCCTTGTTGTCGGCGCCGAGAATGGTCTCCTCGGCATTCACGACGATCCCGTTTCGCACCTCCGGGCGGATGGGAGCGGTGGGCGGCACGGTGTCGAGATGCGCGTTCAAAAAGATCGGGCTGCCACCCTCGACAGTCGGTGCGAACCACGCGTAGATGTTGCCGATCTGCGAGCCGATGGCCGCCCCCGCCCCGTCCTCGTCGGGCTCGACACCGAGCGCGCGTAGCCGCTGGATCACCACGTCTGCCACCGCCCGTTCCTCTCCCGGCGGGCTGGGTATGGCCGCCAGTTCGAGGAACAGGCCGAGGACGTCGCTCACGCGCCCTCCAGGCCGTAGAGCGGACCGTACTTGCCGCGCAGATACCGCATCAGCGGGCGATGATCCAGTTCGCTGCCTGTGACCCGCTCGATCAGCTCGGCGCCGTCGTACAGTGATCCCGGCCGGTGCACGTGCTCTCGCAGCCAGGCCAGCAATGGTGCAAAGTCGGCCGCCGCCACCTGGCTCTCGATGTCGGGCAGGTCAACCGTGATTCGATCCCACAGCATCGCCGAATAGATCGTTCCCAGCGTGTAGGTGGGGAAGTATCCAAACGCTCCCCCCGACCAGTGCGTGTCTTGAAGCACCCCCTCGGCATCGTTGGAGGGGCGGATCCCAAGCCGGCGTTCGTACGCGTCGTTCCAGGCGCCGGGCAGGTCGGCGACCTCGAGCTCGTCGCGCATGATCGCGAGTTCGAGCTCAAACCGGATCAGCACATGCAGGTTGTAGGTGACCTCGTCGGCGTCGACCCGGATGAACGACGGCTCCACCAGGTTGACGTGGCGGTAGGCGTCCTCGGCGGTCATCCCGTCAAGCGAGGAGCCCATGAACTCGGCCAGGATCGGGGTGTAGTGCTCCCAGAAGCCGCGGCTTCGCCCAACGATGTTCTCCCACAGGCGCGACTGCGATTCGTGGAGGCCGAGCGACGGGGGTGAACTGACCGGCAGGTCCTCGTAGTCGGCGTCCATCCCCTGTTCGTACATCCCGTGACCCGCCTCGTGGATCGTGCCCATGACGCACGGAAACGGATCGTGCTCGTACATCCGCGTGGTGATCCGCACATCGTGCACGGCAATGGCGGTCGAGAACGGGTGGGCCGAACGGTCGAGCCTGCCGGCCTCGAGGTCGAACCCGAGATCGGGCAGCAGCCGCTGGCTGAATCGCATCTGGTCATCGTCGGCGAAGACCCGGCCCGCAAACGGCGAGGGCGGGCGCGGAGGCGCAGCCAGAATCTCGCCCAGAAGCGCGGACAGCTCCTCCGTCAGCCCGGCGAACATTGGCTCGACCTGGGAGGTGAGCATGCCCGGCTCGTAGTCGTCGAGCAGCGCGTCGTAGCGCTCGCCCTCATAGCCGATCAGGTCGGCCTCCTCCCGCTTCAGCGCCACCATCTCCTCCAGGTGGGGCTGAAACAGCTTGAAGTCGCGCTGTTCACGCGCCACCTCCCATGCAGCGCTTCCTCGCGTTGCTGCCAGTCCCAACCGGCGAATGAGATCGGGGGGCAGCCGCAGCGCCTGGTCGCGGTCGCGCCGGGTGAGCCTCACCACCGCGGCCTGGTGCTGGTCGAGAGGGCCGCTCGCCGCGCGATCCAGCAGCTCACCCAGCTCCGGGTCGATCAGGCGACGGTGTCGCAGCACCGCCACGGTGGACGACGTCCTCGCCCGGGCCTCCACCCCCGCCGGAGGCATCGTCGTCTGCCGGTCCCACGACAGCAAGGCCATCGCCCGACGGAGTTCACCCTGCTCGCGGACACGCTGCGCGAGCGCGTCCCAGGACTCGGCGACCGCCACTCTAGGAGGTCGTTGTCTGGCTCTCGGAGAGCCGCTCGGCCGTCTCATCCTCGTCGGCATGGCGGGCAACCGCCGCCCCCACAAAGTCGCGGAACAGCGGTTGAGGACGGTTCGGTCGTGATTTGAACTCGGGGTGATACTGACTGGCGCAGAACCAGCGGTGCTCGGGCAGCTCGATGATCTCGACCAGCCGCTCGTCCGGCGAGGTGCCGGCAATCACGAGCCCTTTCGACACCAGCCGCGGCCGCAGCGTGTTATTGACCTCATACCGATGCCGGTGGCGCTCGTACACGACCGGCTCGGCGTAGGCCTCATGAGCACGTGTCCCGGCGACCACCTTGACCGGATCTGAACCCAGCCGCATGGTGCCGCCCATGTCCTCGATCTCTTTCTGCTCGGGTAGCAGGTCGATCACCGGGTACGGAGTCTCGGGATCGAACTCGCTCGAGTTGGCACCCTCCAGGCCGACCACGTGGCGAGCAAACTCGACCACCGCGACCTGCATACCCAGGCACACGCCCAGGAAGGGAATGTCGTTCTCACGCGCGAAGCGCACCGCGGCGATCTTGCCCTCGATCCCGCGGATACCAAACCCGCCGGGGATCAGGATGCCGTCGGCCTGCGACAATCGTCGCTCGGCCTCGTCCCACGACAGCGTCTCGGCGTCGACCCAGATGACCTCGAGCTTGGCCCCGTGGTGGATGGCCGAGTGGTTGAGCGCCTCGACAACGGACAGGTAGGCATCCTGAAGCTGCACGTACTTACCGACCAACGCGATCCGAACGACGCCGGTGGCGGAGCGCACGCGGTCGACCATGGCCTCCCACTCGCGCATATCGGGCGGGCCGGTGACCAGCCCGAGCCGGTCGCAGACCAGCCGATCGAGCCCCTCGACCTGCATCATCGGCGGGATGTAATAGATGTTCTCGGCATCGGGCGCGGAGATCACAGCATCGACCGACACGTCGGCGAACAGCGCGATCTTCTCGCGGATGTCGCTGTCGAGCGGGTGCTTGGAACGGCACACGATCACGTCGGGAGCGATACCGATGCGGCGCAGCTCCTGGACGGAATGCTGAGTCGGCTTGGTCTTGAGCTCTCCGGCCACATCGATGTACGGCACCAGGGTGCAGTGGATGTACATGACGTTGTCGCGGCCGATCTGGTTTCGGAACTGGCGGATCGCCTCCAGAAACGGCAGGCTCTCGATATCGCCGACCGTGCCGCCGATCTCGGTGATCACCACGTCCACGTCACCAGAACTCGCGACCCGCTGGATGCGCGACTTGATCTCGTCGGTGACGTGCGGGATCACCTGCACGGTCGAGCCGAGGTACTCGCCCTTGCGCTCCTTGCGGATGATCGTGTTGTAGATCGACCCGGTGGTGTGATTCGAGTTGCGCGAGAGGAACTCGTCGACGAACCGTTCGTAGTGGCCCAGATCGAGGTCGGTCTCGGCACCGTCTTCGGTGACGAACACCTCGCCGTGCTGGAACGGGCTCATCGTCCCGGGGTCGACGTTGATGTAGGGATCGAGCTTCTGAAGCGCGACCTTCAGCCCGCGCGACTTCAAAAGTCGCCCCAGCGAGGCTGCGGTGATGCCCTTGCCCAGCGACGACACCACGCCACCGGTCACAAATACGTACTTGACCTGCCTATCCAAAACCCCCGCCTTTCAACGTGTGACCGGTTACGGGAAATGAATCATACGCGAGCGCGCCGACGTCGCCCGCCGCGAGCCCGCCAATCGACCGCTGTTTCACGCACGTTGCGGGGTTTTACGCAACGCCTTGGCGTGGCGGCGCACGGTCTGGTCGTCGTCGTCGCCGCCCAGCATGCGGGCAAGCTCGTCGGTGAGCGCCTCTCCCTGGAGTCGCTCGACGGTCGTCTGGGTCGGATCCCCCGTCAGTTTCTCGACCCGGAAATGGGCATCGGCAAGACTCGCGATCTGCGGCAGGTGAGTGATCGAGATCACCTGGGCGTGCTCGGCCAACCGCACCAGCTTTTCGCCGACGGCGCGAGCCGTGCGCCCGCCCACCCCGGCGTCGACCTCGTCGAGCACCAGCGTCTCCGGCCCCCCGTGTGCCCTGGCCGCCACCCGGATCGCAAGCGCGATCCGCGACAGCTCCCCGCCCGAGGCGGTGCTGGCCAGCGGCGCGGGGTCGAGCCCGGTGTTGGCGGCCAGCAGAAGCTCGCAGCGATCGCTGCCGCGCTGCCCCAGCGGCGCGTCGGTCAGCTCGACCACGAGCTTCGCGCCGTCCATGCCGAGGTCGGCCAGCTCCTGCTCCACCACCGCCGTGAACTCCGCGATCGCGCCGGCACGGGCCGCATGAAGCTCGCTCGCGACCTCCCCCGCTCGTTCTTCGGCGGCCCGCTCGGCGGCCTCGAGCTGCGCCATGGCCTCGCCCGACTGCTCGAGCAGCTCGAGCGCGGCGCGTGCTTCGTCGGCCAGCTCCAGTACCCGCTCGAGCGGTGCTCCAAAGCGGCGCTCGAGTTCGGTAAACAGCTCGAGCCGGCCCTCGATCGCCTCGAGCCGGGCCGGGTCGGCCTCGAGGTCGGCAGTGTGGCCTCGAAGCGTGGTCACCGACTCCTGCAGCCGCAACCCGGCATCGCGCAGTTCGGCCGAGACCGTGGCCAGTGCGGGTTCGAAGGGCTCACCCGAGGCGACGAGCTCCGAGGCGCGTGCGACCAACGTCTCCGCGCCCTCGCCCTCGTCGGGCGAGAGCAGGTCGAGTGCACCGGTGATCGCCGCGGCCAGCTCATCGAGGTGGCGCAGGCGCTCCCGCTCCCCGGTGATCTGGTCACGCTCTCCCGGCTCCACCGCAGCGGCATCGGCCCGCTCCACGAGATATTCGAGCTCGCCTCGACGGCGTGCGGCCTCCTCGGCGTCCTCATGCGCCGCGGTCAGCGCCTGTCGCGCCGCACGCAGGTCGGCCCAGGCCGCAGCCATGGCGGCCAACCGCTCGCCGTTCGCGGCGTGGCCGTCCAGCAGAGCGAGCTGCACAGCGGGTTTCGCGATCCGCTGGGCCTCGTGTTGGGATGACAGCTCGAGCAGGCGATCACCGAGCGCCTCCAGGTCGGCGCGCGCGCAGCTGCGCCCCCACACCAATGCTCGGGTGCGGCCGGAGGCGAACACACGGCGGGCGACCACGAGTGTCTCCTCGCCCTCCGGACGGAGATCGGCGACCGGCGCCAGCGCCGGATCGTCGAGGAGTCCGTCGGGAAGCTCGAACTCGGCCTCGACGTAGGCCTCCTCGGCATGCGGGCCGACGAGCGCCGAGCCCGGCTGGCCGCCCGCCAGAAGCCCGATCGCCTGGGCCAGCATCGTCTTGCCGGCCCCGGTCTCGCCGGTGAACACCGAAAGCCCCGGAGAGGGTTCGAGCTCCGCATGCTCGATCAGGGCGAGGTTTTGGATGACCAGGCGAACCAGCATGTCAGCCCGAGAACGTCTGTCGGTAGCGGGTGAAGAACGAGGCGTCAGACAGCCGGCCGAGCCGCGCGAAGGCGTTGCCCATCTGGACGACGAACCGGCCCCCGGGTTCGACCACGCCCCCACGGTGGCCGTCGACGATCACCTGCACCGGAACATCCACCGAACGGTTGTGCAGCTCCACCCGGTGTGGTCGCCCGAGCACCATCGACCGTGCGTGCAGCGAGTGCGGTGACACGAATGAGACGACGAACCCGTCCAGACCCCAGGCAAGCACCGGCCCACCCGCCGAGAGGTTGTAGGCGGTCGACCCGGTCGAGGTCGCCACGATCACCCCGTCGCAGCCCAGCTCGCCCAGCGATTGTCCATCGACACACCACTCCACCAGGGCCATGCGTCCGATCAGGCCGCTGGTGAGCACCAGATCGTTGATGCCCGTGGTCGCGCCCGATCCGGCATCGCCCACGATGGTGGGAAGCCTCAGCTCCTCGTAGTCGCCGGCAAACGCGCGCTCGAGGCCCTGCTCGAGCCGGCCTGCGTCGACCGATGTCAGGAAGCCCACCCGCCCGAAGTTCACGCCCAGGCAGGTCGCGGGCGTCTCCAGCGCCGTCTGAAGCGCACGAAGCATGGTGCCGTCGCCTCCCAGCACGACCACCATGTCGGCGTCAGCCGGCTGATCGACCACCTCCACGCCGAGTCGTCTGGCGAGCGCCGTGACCCGCTCGACCGAGTCGCCGATCCGCTCAGGACGGCCGTGGGTGAAGAGGCTCACCCGGCGCACCGCCGTGCCCGGGTGGGCCGAAGACGGCGTCTCTGATATGGGATTCGACATCGGTGGTTGGCTCCTCGGAGTCGTCCGGGTGGGGAGAACGCAGTGAGATCAGATACTCCCGGTTCCCCGCCGGGCCTCGCACACAAGAATCGCACACTCCAAGGACGTCGACCCCAAACCGGGTCACGAAGGCGCAAAGGTCGAGTAACACTTGCCGGTGCACCTCGGGATCCCACACGACGCCTTTTCGCACCTGTTCACGACCGGCTTCGAACTGCGGTTTGCACAGCACCACCCCGCGCCAGGACTCCGCGACCACGTCAAACACGGCCGGCAGCACGAGCCGCAGCGAGATGAACGACACGTCGGCGGTCACGAAGGTCGGGCGAAACGGCAGATCCTCGACCTTCAGGTTGCGAGCGTTGTAGCGATCCATCACGGTGACCCGTGGATCGGACGCAATCCGTTCGTGCAGCTGGTTGCGACCGACGTCGACGGCGATAACCCGGGCGGCGCCGTGGGCCAACAGACAATCCGTGAACCCACCGGTCGAAGCTCCCACGTCGAGGCACAGCTCTGCGGCCACATCGATCCCGAACGTCTCGAGCCCGTTCTCGAGCTTCTCTCCGCCACGCGAGACAAACCGGGGAGGATCGACCACCAGCAGCACGGCCGCAGCGGCAGTCGGCGCACCGGCCTTGGTCACGACCGTCCCATCGACGGTCACACGCCCGGCCATGATCAGGCCGCGGGCGAGGCTGCGGGTCTCGACCAGTCCCCGCTCGACCAGCGCTTCATCCAGGCGGGTGCGATGCTGAGCGATGATCGCCCCTCACGCCGTGCGATGCAGGATCAGATCGGCCAATCGCTCGAGGTCGGCGATGTCGCCGTGCGCCTCGGCAAGATGCGCTCTCGCGCGAGCATCGGCCTCGGCGGCGAGCACACGGGCGCGTTCCACCCCCACGGCGGTCACGTAGCTCGGCTCGCCGTCGGCGGCATCGGCGTCCAGCACGTCGTCCACGATCTGGAAGATCAGCCCGAGTTCCGCCGCAAACCCTCGATACGGTCGTTGCTCGGCAGAGTCCAGCCCGGCGACGTGGAGCCCGCAGCCCACCGCCGCCGATATCAGCGCGCCGGTCTTGAGCCGATGCAGCCGGCCCAACTCGTCGACGTCGGCCGGCGTGGAGGTGATGTCCAGATACTGGCCGTCGACCATGCCCGCGATCCCCGATGCCAGCTCGCCCAGCACCGCCAACCGCTGGGTCGGCGAGACCTCCAGCCGCTCGGTCACCAGTCCAAACGCCGCGTTCATGAGTCCGTCACCGATCAACACCGCGACGCCCTCGCCAAACTCCACGTGGGCGGTCGGTCGCCCCCGCCGTTCGATGTCGTCGTCCAGCGCCGGCAGATCGTCGTGGACGAGCGAGAAGGCCTGGATCAGCTCGAGCGCCGCGGCTGCCGGCAGCGCCAGTCCCTGCGCGGCCCCTCCGGCCCGCGCGGCGGCCAGGCACAGCTGCGCGCGCACCCGCTTGCCGCCCTGAAGCGCGTAGTGCATGGCACGATCGAGCTCGGGCACCGTCGAAAGCTCGAGCGCCTCCAGGTACGGGTCAATCATCGAGCGTCTCGGCCCGCCGCTCGATCGCCGCGGCGGCCTCCTGGGCCAGCGCGGTGATCTGCTCGAGCAGCTCGGTGGCGTCGGCGGCCTCGAGCCCTCCAGCCGCCAGACGTTGATTGAGCCGATCAAGCTCACCGGAGATCCGTTGTAGCTCCTCGATGGTGTCATCGGTCATGTCCCCACCCCCTGTTCGCGCGCGATCCTGCCGAGCACCCCATTGACGAGCACCCCGGCCTCGGGTGACGCGTACCGCTTGGCGAGCGCCACGGCCTCGTCGATGGCGACTGCGGCGGGAACCTCGCCGGTCGAGAGCTCCCACACGGCCAACCGCAGGATGTTTCGCTCGAGTACGGCCATCCGCTCGGTGCTCCAGGTGTCGGCGGCCGCGTCGATCGAGCGGTCGAGCCGATCACGGTCGCCCCAGGCACCCTCGACGTGGGCCCTGATGAAGTCGGTCACGTCATCGCCATTGTCTCGTCGGTAGGCGTCGTACAGGGCCTCGAACTCCGAGCCGGTGAGATCGCGTTGGTACAGCAAGAAGGCGCTTGCCCTGCGCTGTGACCGGCGGCTCGCGGTCATCGCCGCAGCTCCGGTTCGCGGTCGACGCCGGTGATGGTGACATCCACCGCCCGCACTCGCAGGCCGGTCATGTCTGTGACCGCCGTGGAAACCGCGCCCCGCACCGCCGCCCCGAGATCGGGCAGCACCACGCCCTGGGCCGCGACCACCTCGACCGAAACGGTCGCATGGGAGCCGGTTACCGACCACTCCACCGGGCCGCGCCGGCCGGGCAACACCCGCGAGACACGGCCGGGGAACTCCAACCGCGCGCCCGGGACGCCCTCCACGGCGCCGCGCACGATCGAGTCGAACGCCTCGTCGACCACCTGCGCCGCCCCAAGCTTGATCATGCCGCCTCCTCGGCGTGCAGCGAGCGCAGAAAGTCGCGATGCCGATCGAGATATGCGGTGGTGTACCGGCCGGCCCGAAACTCTGGCTCGTCCAGGATGTCGAGAAACAGCTCGCGGGTGGTGCGAACTCCCTCGATCTCGAACTCGTGGAGCGCGCGCTCGGAGCGCGCGATCGCCTCGTCGCGGTCTGCCCCCCATACGATCAGCTTGGCCAGCAGCGAGTCGTAGAACGGCGGCACCTTGTAGCCCTCGTAGGCATGGGTATCGAGCCGCACGCCGGGGCCGAGCGGTGGCCGGAACCGCGACACCGTGCCCGCGGCCGGCCGGAAGTCGTGGCGGGGATCCTCGCAGTTGATTCGAAACTCGATCGCGTGGCCACGCAGCGGAGAGAGCCCGGTCTGGCGCAGCGGCTCACCCCCGGCGATCCGAAGCTGAGCCACCGCGAGATCGACGCCCGTGACCAGCTCTGACACCGGATGCTCGACCTGGAGCCGGGTGTTCATCTCGATGAATGAGAACCTGCCCTCGGTATCGAGCAGGAACTCGACGGTGCCGGCGTTGACATAGCTACTGCCAACGCACGCGAGCCGAGCCGCCTCGGCCATCTGCTCACGCGTCGGCTGATCGAGCGCCGGTGACGGCCCCTCCTCGATCAGCTTCTGATGGCGGCGCTGGATCGAGCAGTCCCGCTCTCCCAGGACGAGGACGTCACCGTTTCGGTCGGCGAGCACCTGCATCTCGACGTGGCGTGGATCGATGATCGCCTTCTCGAGGTACATGTCACCGTCGCCGAACGACGAGGCGGCCTCGGCCGACGCCAGCCGATACGCGTCGGCGATCGCGGCGTCTGACTCCACCACTCGCATACCGCGCCCACCGCCGCCGGAGACCGCCTTGAGCAGCACCGGGTATCCGATCTCGGCCGCCAGACTGGCCGCCTCGTCCGGCCCCGACAAACGATCCTGCGAGCCGGGTACCAGCGGCACCCCGGCCAGCCGCATCGCGGCCTTGGCGGCGCTCTTGTCACCCATCGTCTCGATCGCGGTCGCGGGTGGCCCGATGAAGGTCAGATCGTTGTCCTCGCAGGCCCGCACGAACGCCGCGTTCTCGGCCAGAAAGCCCCAGCCGGGATGCACGCTGTCGCATCCGGTCGTCTCGGCCGCCGCGATCAGGTTGGAGATGTTCAGGTAGGACTCGGACGGCGGGTGAGGGCCAATGCACACCGCGCGATCGGCCAGTCGTACCCACAGCCCATCACGATCGGCGGTGGAGTACACCGCGACCGCCTCGACGCCCGCGTCGTGGCAGGCGCGCACCAGTCGCACGGCCGCCTCGCCCCGGTTTGCGATCAGCACCCGCGAGAGCATCACACAGGCTCGAGTTCGAACAACGGCTGTCCGAACTCGACTGGTTCGGCATTCTCGACCAGGATCCGGCGAATCACACCGGAGTGATCGGATTTGAGCTCGTTGAAAAGCTTCATCGCCTCGAGGACGCAGAGCGTCTGGCCGACCACCACCGTGTCGCCCTCGGCCACGAACGCGGGCTGATCGGGCGACGGCGAGCGATAGAAGGTCCCCACCATCGGTGATTCGATCTTGAACGCCTCACTGACCGCGGTCTCGGTTGGCGCGGGAGTCTCGCCGGCCGCCGGCGCGGCTGCGAGCACCGGGCGCTCCTCCTGCTTTCGCACGGTGATCCGCACCGAGCCGTCTTCGATCGTGACCTCGCCGACGTCGGAGTCCTCCACCAGCTGGATCAGCTCGCGGATCCGCTCCGATTGAGCCGGCTCGAGCGACGCGTCCACGTCTGACTCTCGCTCACCTCGGCCACGCACGGTGGCGAGCAACCGCTCGGCGTCGGCACCGAACAGGGCGAGCAGGAGCAGGTCTTCCTCGCTCGCCGCCCCGGCGGACTCGCGCAGCTCGTCCATGTCGATGTCGGGCTCGGGATCAGGCGCGCCCGCATGCGCTCGGGCCTCGCTCGAGATCTCGAGCGGCGGACGTCCGTAGCTCCCCGACAGATAGCGCTTCATCTCCTCCGAGGCGTCGGCCCAGCGCCGCGCCGAGAGCACATGGCGCAGCGCCTGCCCGGCGAGAATGCCGCCGATCGGCTGGGCCAGCGGAGGCCGTCCGCAATCCTCGCGCACGATCTTCAGCTCGTCCAGCACCTCGTCCAGCCGGTCGCTGCCCATCGCCCGCCGAAGGCGCGTATCGAGATCTGCGACCAACCCGACCGGGAGCCGGTTTCGGGCGGCACGCAGCGTGATCCGCGGAGAGATTGACGCGGCCGGCATCTGGGAGTTGACGTGCTCGTCGATGAACTGCGACGCGTCCCACAGCCGCTCGGTGTCGAGGCCGTGCCCGATATCGAGTCCGGTCAGGGCCTCGCACAGGACTTCGCCGGGAACGCGGTTGAGCGAGTTGGCAACGGGATACGCGGCCACCGCGACCGGCGTCGCGCCGTCGCGGGCAGCCTCGATGGCCATGGCCAGGGCGCTCTCGCCCTGGCAGTAGAGCCCGACGGGCACCCCCGCCTCCTCGGCCAGCCGCGCCACCACGCGGCCGCACGTCCCAGGATCGAGCGCGCCGGCGGGATCGTGCAGGAGCACGTGGTCGGCACCCAGCTCGGCGAGGCGCTTGGCTTTTTCGAGTACCCGGTCGAGGTTGGCCATCTGCCCGGAGAAGGCAAGTCCGGCATACAGCCGGCCGCCGGCCTCGCGCACCGCCGCGGCCGCCGCGGTCAGGTTCTCGACGTCGTTGAGCGGGTCGTGCAGCCGGAAGATGTCGATTCCACTCTCTGCTGCGCACAGGATGAACCGCCGGGTCAGGTCATCCGATACCGGCTTGGAGCCGACCAGGAACCGCCCGCGCAGCGCCATCTGAAGCGGCGTTCGCGTACATCGGGCCTTGAGGGCCCGCACCCGTTCCCAGGGGCTCTCGGTGCCGCGCTTGACGGCCGCGTCGAAGCAGCCTCCGCCGGTGACCTCCAGCGCCTCGAAACCGGCTGCGTCGAGAATCTCCGCCACGTCGAGTACGGCCGACGTCGAAATGGTGCCTGCAAGTGGCTGCTGCGACAGCAGCCGGACGGTGGTGTCAACCAGCCTGGTCACGCCCGCGAGATGTAGCGCGCCTCACGCGTGTCGACCTTGATCGTCTCGCCCACGTTGACGAACATCGGCACCTGCACGACCGCGCCGGTCTCGAGCGTCGCAGGCTTGGTCACGTTGGAGACGGTGTCGCCCCTGACCCCCGGTTCGGTCTCGGTGACCTCGAGCTCGACCGACGCCGGAAGCTGCACCGAGGTCGGTTTGCCGTCGACCAGCAGTAGCTGGACGGTGTCGTTCTCGCGCATGAACCGCAGCTCGTCAGCGAGCGTGTCGAGCGGGAGATGGATCTGCTCGAACGTCTCGGAATCCATCAGCACAACGTCGGTGCCGTCGTTGTAGATGTAGCTGACGTTGGTCACCTCGGTGCGCACGCGCTGCATCTTCTCGCCTGCGCGAAACGTCTTGTCGACAACGCCGCCCGAGCTCAGCGCCTTCAGCTTGGTGCGCACGAATGCGCCACCCTTGCCGGGCTTGACGTGCTGGAACTCGACGATGCGGTAGACGATCCCGTCGATCGAGATATGCATGCCGTTTTTGAACTCGTTTGTGGAAATCATGGGATGAGTGTAGTGAGCGCCGTCACCTACGCGACGAGTTGAAGCTCCTTGGGATACGGCGTCAGCCGCTCCGCACCGGAGTCGGTGACGATCACGAGATCCTCGATCCGCACCCCGCCGCGCCCCGGGACGTAGATGCCCGGCTCGACTGTGACGACCATGCCCGCCTCGAGAGTTGCGCGTGAGCTCGTCGCCAGCCGCGGGCCCTCATGGATCGCGAGGCCCACGCCGTGCCCAAGACCGTGACCGAAGTGGTCGCCGTGGCCTGCCGCCGCGATCAGATCGCGCGCGACGGCATCGACGTCGCGGCCGCCGGCACCCGGCTTCACCGCGTCCATGGCGGCGAGCTGGGCCTCGAGGCAGATTGCATAGATCTCGGCCAGATCGGCGTCCGGCTCACCGACAGCAAACGTGCGGGTGCAGTCCGAGGCGTATCCGTCGAGGAAACAGCCAAGGTCGATTGTCACCAGGGTGCCGGTGGAGATCACCGCCTCCGAGGGGTTGGCGTGCGGCATCGCACCGCGCTCGTGAGAAGCGACGATCGTCTCGAACGCCAGTCCGTCGGCGCCCAGCTCGTGGAACAGCTCTCGCACCCGCCAGGCCACGTCCAGCTCACGCTTGCCGCTCAATCCCTCGGCGGCGATCGCCTCGTACACCGGGGCGATCAACGCGGCCGAACGGCGGATCGCCTCGAGCTCCGATGCGTCTTTGACCAGCCGCAGCCCTTCGACGATATCGGCGGTCGCGACCAGCTCGAGTTCCGGGCCAAACGCGGCAACCAGCTTCTCGTAGAGCGCCACTGACACGTGCGCGCCCTCGAACCCGATACGGGTGGCACCGGGAGCCATCTCGGCGATGTGTTCGCCCAGGAACCGCGACGTCTCGCCTGCGAGCATCCGCACCGACATGAACTCAGCGATCGGCTCGGCCGCGGTGAGGTAGCGAAAGTCAGTCATGAACGTCGCCCCGTCGCCTCCGACCAGCACGAGTCCGTTCGAGCCGGCATAGCCCGTCAGGTAGCGCACGTTCACCAGCTCGGTGACGAGCAGCGCGTCGATCTCGTGGCCGTCGAGGGCTGCACGCACCCCGGCGACGCGACGGGAATAGTCGGGTGTCTTCATTGCGAACTCCTGGAGAGATAGTCGAGCGCCTCGCGATACCCGTCGGCGCCGTGGCCGGTGATGCGATGGGAGACGACGTCCTCCATGACCGAATGGCGACGCCAGGGCTCGCGGGTCTCGATTGCGGACAGGTGCACCTCCACAATCGAGCCCGAGAAGATTTCGAGCGCGTCGCGGATCGCGTAGCTGTAGTGCGTCCATGCACCCGGGTTCACGATCAACCCGTCGGAGTCCTCGCAGGCGGTGTGAATGAAGCCGATGTACTCACCTTCGAGGTTTGACTGCGCACAGCGCACCGTGACGCCCAGCTCGGTGCCCCAGGCGTAGATCTGGGTCTCGAGCTCGTCCAGGGCGAGGCTGCCGTATTGCGCAGGATCACGCTTCCCGAGCATGTTGAGGTTCACCCCGTTGAGCACCTGTACCCGCATGCGCAGAGCCTACCGGCTGATCCGGCGTGGGAACCCGCTGCGGATGTGACCGCGATCGATCAGCGGCGGCGGCGGCGAAGTGCGAACAGGGCGCCACCGACGAGCACAGCCGACGCCACGGTCACGACCGCGATCTTGAGTACGGGGCGCCCCCGCGACTCGGACGACTCCTCATCGGGGTTCTCGGCCGACACCACCTCTGGTCCCTCGGCGGCCTCGGGTGCCTCCAGCTCGGGCTCTGATTCCGTGGCATCCTCCACTGGGGTGGGCGTCTCTGAAGCTTCGCTCATGTCAACGACCTCCTGCTCGGGTGTGATCACCGGGATCTCATCTCCGAGCTTGCCACACGTCGTACAGACCCACCGGGCCTCGGCGCCTGAATCCAGGATCTGGCGCTCCCAGTGGTGGCCGCTACGACTGCAGTGGAATCGGGAGAAAAGACCGCCGCGCGGACGGGCTGGTGCGAGGGAACTCACGCCGATGAGTCTACGACACCGGCCTGTCGGACGCGACCGGTTGGCCATCGGCAGTTGACAGCGGCCACCAGCGCCGACCCCAGCAGCACCCCTCCGACCGCATCGGTGACCAGGTGCATGCCGGAGACAACCACCCACACTCCGACAAATGCCGCATAGGCGATCCAGATGCGTGCAAACCGCGGGGCGACGGCGGTTCCGACGCCGGCAAGCAGCACCGCTCGCATCGCGTGTCCGCTGGGGTAGCTCTTTGCCAGCGAGAACACGTCGAACACGCGCTCCTCGGGCGAAAACGCGATCTGATCGATCGTCGCCTTGCAGACGACTTCGACCAGCAGGCCGATGGCCAGAGCCGCAACCCACGCCCAGGCCGCCGTGGTGGCGCCCCGAGACCGCAGCACCAGGAACGCGGCCCCGAAGACTGCGGCCGTGACCAGCGGATCGGCAAACGAGGTCAGCAGCGACCAGTTGGAGTCGGCAAGCGGCGACAGGTGCTCCACCCCACGCCGATCGATCCCCGCAGTCACGCCGGTTTCAACGAGCACAGTGAGCAAGATGAAAGCGCTTGCAAGCGCAGCGGAAAGTCGGCACATCCGAAAGACGGTAGCCCGAACCGCCCGCCGGGCGACGAGCTTCACTCGCCGGAGGTGCGCGCAAGAAACCACTCGACCTCTTCGATCAAGCGCACCACTTCGAGCCCCAGGCCGATGTGTGAACGCGGGGCCACCCGACGGGTGACCGCGTCGATGAAGTCGGCGGCCATGCTCGCGTGCGGCTGGGATGCGTCGATCTTCGGCACCACGACGTCACCCTGGTGAGTCACCAGTCGAAACTCGCCGGGATCGATCGCTCTCACCGCTTCGACGCCAATATCGAAGACTCGCACCGGCTTGGGTGCGGCGTGGTCCCACACAACCGTGCGCTTCGACCCGACGATCGTGGTTCGCCCGAGCTCTCGGGGGGCGAGCCAGGAGAGTTCCACGTGGGCGATCCGGCCCGACGGGTAGGCCATCGTGACAAACACGATGTCGGGCTTGCCGGCGACCACACACGCGCGGCCTGAAGCGGCGACCACCTTGGGACGCTCGTCGATCACGTCGAGCAGGATCGAAAAGTCGTGCGGAGCGAGATCCCAGACCACACTCGGATCCGCCTGGAGCTGGCCGAGTGAGGCACGGCGTGGAGGAGACGAAGTGCACATCACCGACCTCGTCCGAGTCGAGCAGCGACCTGATGTGGGCGACGGGTGCGCTGTAGAGATACTCGTGGCCGGGCATGAGGCTCAGGTCGAGCCGCTCGGCGAACTCCTTGAGTTCTCGCGCCTCGCGGTGGGTGGTGGCAACCGGCTTGTCGACGAGCACATGTTTGCCGGCCGCAAGACTCGCCATTGCGATCCGGTAGTGGGACGACGCCGGCGTCGCAATCACGACCGCCTCGATGGTGGCGTCCTCGAGGATCGCCGAGAAGTCGCCCACCAGCGGCACCCCCGGAAAGTGTGGTGCCGCCCGCGTCAGTGCCGCCATCGAGCGATCACACAACGCGGCGAGCTCGGCCCCCACGCAGCCCGCCACCGCCTCGGCCAGAGCTGTGCCGCGGGTACCGACGCCGACGACCGCGATCCGTATCGGGGGGCGCCCCACAAGGCGGGGTGTGAGACGAACGACGTCGGCTGAGGTTGACATGTTCTCGAGCCTACGAGCGTCGAGGTCACGGATCTGCGCCGAGTCGTGACGATTGTGTGGCGAAACTCGGTCAGGCGACGATCGCGCGCGACACCGCTGCGCGCACCAGATCATCGCCGGGATCCACCCCGAACACCGGTTTTCCGATGGCTTCGAGCAGCGCAAAGCGCACCCGGCCGGCCCGTGCCTTCTTGTCGCGGCTCATCGCCTCGAGCACCGACTCGGCGGCGACGTTGCGCGCCACGGTTGGCAGCTCGTGGAGCTCGAGCAGCTCTCTCACCTGTTGCTCGACCTCCGGATCGAGACCGCATACCTGCGTCGAAAGCCACAATGCCGGCAGCATCCCGATGGCCACCGCCTCGCCATGGCTGAACGCCCGGTACTGCGTGGCGGTCTCGATTGCGTGGGCGATCGAATGGCCGAGATTGAGCACCGCCCGCACGCCCTGCTCGGTGGGATCCTCGGCCACCACTCGAGCCTTGTACGCGGCACAGCGACGAATCAGCTCGAGGCGATCCTCGGGCGTGCCCCGGCCCGGCTCCCAGCGCCGCACCAGATCCCACAGCCGGCCACCGGACAAAAGCCCGGTCTTGATCACCTCGCTGAACTGGGAGGCCCACTCGCGCACCGGCAGCGTCTCCAGCACCGCGGGGTCGCTGACCACCCACTCGGCCTGGTGAAACGCTCCCACGTAGTTCTTGGCCTGGGGCAGGTCGACCCCGGTCTTTCCCCCGATGCCGGCGTCGACCATGCCGGTCAGCGAGGTGGGCACCGAGATCCACGGCACGCCCCGCTGGTAGGTGGCTGCCACGAACCCGGCGACATCGGTGGCCGATCCACCCCCGAACCCGACCACCACATCTCCTCGCTCCAGGCTGAACTCGGCCAGCCGCGTCCACGCCTGCCGGGCGACCGCGAGAGTCTTTGCGGCCTCCCCCGCAGGCAGTCGTACCGTGACGAATGGCTCGAACGGCGGGCCAACCAGACGCAGCACCTCGCGGTCGGCGATCAGCGCCGGCCGGCGTGCACCGATCAGACGCGGCAGCTCGGCGAGCGCCGCCTGACGAGCCAACGGCACCAGCAGCGGCTCGTCCCCCACCTCGGCATCGGCGTCGACCAATGCGTCGGCGGCACCGTGATAGAGGTCTCGACGCTGCTCGTAGAGCTCTGTGAAGGCCCGCGCCTCGGACACCAACGGACGATCACCCGCCTGTTCCTCGACCCGTCGCCAGGCGACCTGCGGTGAGACATCCAGCAGCACCGTGAAGCTTCCCTCGCGGAGACGCTCTCGCGTGATCGCAGATGTCACCGCCCCGCCTCCCAGCGCGATCACCGCGTTGGTCTCGTCCAGCAGCCGGGCGATCACCCGCTCCTCCAGCGCGCGAAACGTCGCCTCGCCATCGTCGCGAAAGATCTGGCCGATGGGCTTGGTCGCCTCCGACTCGATCTCGACGTCGGCATCGAAGAAGCGCCACCCCAGGCGTTCGGCCAGCCGCATCCCGGTGGTCGTCTTGCCGGCCCCCATGAAGCCGATCAGCACCAGGTTTCGGTGAGGGCCCGGGATCATGCCCGAGCGACGCGCTCGCGATAGGCGGCGTGGGCTGCGACGAAATCGCCGATGGCATCGCCACCGAACTTCTCGAGCGCGGCACGCGCCAGCTCGAACGCCACTCCGGCCTCGGCCACCACCGCCGCGGCGGGCAGCACCGTGACGTCACTGCGCTCGACGTGCGCCTCTCGAGGCTCGTGAGATCCCATCTCGACCGAGCGCAGCGGCCGCATCAGTGTCGGCAGTGGCTTCCAGATCGTGCGCACCACCAGCTCCTCGCCATTGGTGATACCGCCTTCGAGCCCGCCGGCGCGGTCGGTCTCGCGGTGATATCCGCGACCGTCGGAATACAGAATCTCGTCGTGGACGCTCGATCCCCGCTTCGACGCCGAGGCAATCGCATCGCCGATTTCGACGCCTTTGGCCGACTGAATCGAGAGCATCGCCGCGGCCAGCCGTCCGTCGAGACGACCACCGGCGGATACATGCGAACCGAGCCCCGGGGGCACTCCGAAGGCGCGCACCTCGGTCACTCCGCCAAGCGTGTCGCGGTCGCGCTTCGCGGCTTCGATCTCGTCGATCATGGCCTGCTCGGCGGCCGGATCGAGACAGCGCACCTCGGAGGCCTCGGCGCGATCAAAATCTGTGAGTGACAGCCACGCAGGCGGGGTTGCCCGCACGGTGCCGACCTGTAGCACGTGGGAGCGCACCTCGATTCCGATGGTGCGGATCAACGCCTTGGCGACCGCCCCGGCGGCGACGCGTGAAGCGGTCTCGCGTGCGCTCGCTCGTTCGAGCACGTTTCGCACGTCGTCGTAGCCGTACTTGAGCGTGCCCGGAAGGTCTGCATGCCCCGGACGCGGCAGTGCAATCGGCTTGCCCCTCCAGCCGTAGCTCTCGAGCTCCTGCTCGTCCACCGGCCACGGGTTCATCGGCGCCAGCCAGTTTTGATGGTCGCGATTCTGGATGAAGAAGGCGAGCGGGCTGCCCAGCGTGCGGCCGTGCCGGAGCCCGCCGCGGGGCTCGACGTCGTCGGTCTCGAGCTTCTGGCGGGGACTGCGTCCATATCCGGCCTGCCGCCGGCCGAGATCGCTGCGGATCAGCTCGTGGTCGAGTTCGAGGCCCGCGGGCAGACCCGAGATCACCACGGTCAGTCCGGGACCATGCGATTCGCCTGCCGTGACGTAGGAGAGTTCCATCGCCGGAGAGCCTAGTGGACACGGGGTAGGGTCATCCGCACCATGCCTGCGCCAATCCTCGTCACCGGCAGCAACCGATCGGGCACCACGTGGCTGGGCAAATTGCTTGCAGCGCCCAGCGAGGTGACCTACATCAACGAGCTGTTCAACCCCGATCATCCTCAGCCCGGACTGTGCGCTGCCCGATTTCCGCACTGGTTCATGTACCTGACCGAGGAGAACGGACGCCCCTACGTCGACGCACTCGGCCGCAGCCTGCGGTTCGAGTACGACTGGGCCGACGCGCTCGGCGCGCTGCCATCGCCACGTAACCTGGTTCGAGCCGCCCGGGCGTTGCCGCGAACGCGAGTGGCCCGTGGGTCGCTGCCGCTCCTCAAGGACCCGATCGCAGTGTTCTCGGCCGGATGGCTGGCACGCACGTTCGGCATGCGCGTGGTGCTTTCGGTGCGGCATCCGGCGGCGTTTGCCGCGAGCCTCAAACGGCTCGACTGGACGTTTGACTTCAACCACCTACTTGCCCAGCCGTTGCTGATGCGCGACCTGCTGGAGCCGTTCGGTGAAGAGATCGAACGTGCCGCCGCGAGTCCCCCCGGGATCATCGACCAGGCGGCGCTCCTGTGGGCGGTCATCTACGGCAGTGTCGGCGGCGTCGGCTGGATCACGGTGCGCCAGGAGGATCTGGGCCGAAATCCTGTCACCGAGATCGAGCGGCTGTACCAGCGGCTGGGCCTGCCCTGGAGCGCCGAGGTGGCCGCCAAGGTCGCGGCGACCACGGGCGAGGACAACCCCGCCGAAGCGCCAGCCGGACGCGCCCACACCCGGGGCCGAAACAGCCGCGCCGGTCTCGACACCTGGCGACGCCGGCTGGAACCCGCCGAGATCTCACGGATGCGCGAGCTGACCGAGACGGTGGCCGGCCGCTACTACTCAGACGCCGACTGGTAGCGCCGAGCGGGCTACCACTGGCCGGTGAGCCACAGCGACCACAGCTGCGGGCCCCAGAGCAGCGCGACCATCGCGCCGGCCGCGAGAAACGGACCGAACGGGAAGGTGATCTTGCGAGCCTTCCAGCCCTTGGTCACGAACATCGCAAACGACGGGATCAGCGACAGAAGGAACCCGAAGAACAGCGCAACCAGCACGTACTGACCGAGGCAGAACCCGATCATCAACATCATCTTGACATCGCCCATGCCCATCCCACCCCGCGAGATCACCGAGGGGATGAACAGGAAGAACGCGCCCAGCAGTCCCCCGAGCAGAAGCTCGAGCCACCGGTCGGGCTGAGCGATCACCGCGAGTATCAGCACCGCGACTGCGCCGGGAAGGTTGATCGCATCGGGGATGATCCGGTAGCGCAGGTCGATGGCCGAAGCCGGCACGATCAGAGCGGTGAGCAGAAGTGCCGGTGCCAGCTCTGCGTTCAAGCCAATCTGCCACGCGAGCGCCGCGAACAGGGCGGCGGTGACGATGCACACGATCCATCGCCGGCGAGTCGAAGGCGATGTGCCGTCGGGCTTGGGAAAGCGCTGGATCACCATCTCCAACGGCCACCCAAGGGCAAATCCGAACGTGGCGACAGGCAGGAATGTTTCCATGCACCAAGCTATCGGTCGGCCGGGGCGCCACCTGAAGCGCTGCTCAGGATCGGGCGGCCGCAGACATCGCGTCGATCGGCGCCGGCAGCCCTGTGAACAGCTCAAACGCGAAGATGCCCTGGCCGACGAGCACGTCGATGCCCGATACCACCGTCGCCCCGGCCGCGGCGGCGGCGGCACAGAGTGCGGTCGGTCGGCCGTCGCCGAGGTAGGCGAGGTCGATCACGGTGGTGTCGGCTCCCAGAAGCGCGGAATCGACCGGCAGCGCGTCGAGGTCGCCGGCCTGGCCGATCGGCGTGGAATTGACGACCAGTTCGGGCAAGGTTCGCGCGGGCCACGGCTCGACGCCGTAGCCGATTTCGGCCGCTGCCCCAGCGCGACGCGCGCTCACCGTCACGCTCCAGCCGGCGTCGGCGAGGGCGATCGCCGCGGCCCGGGCCGCGCCACCGGCGCCGAGAATCAGCGCAGCCTCCGGGCGTACGCGGCCCCAGCGCCCACAGGAGGCCCGCCCCGTCGGTACTGTCACCGCGGATCCCAGAGGGCTCGACCAGCAACGTATTCACCGATCCCGCCCGCACCGCCGTGTCAGACAGCTGGTCGCACAGCTCGAGCACCGCGATCTTGTGAGGGATCGTGACGTTGCAACCGCGCAATCCGCTCGTCGCCAGTTGACCCACGAACCGCCGCAGCTGGTCGGGGGCAACGTCGATCGCCGTGTAGCTCCACTGCTCGAGCCCCAGTGCGGCATATGCCGCCTGGTGCATTCGCGGTGAGCGCGAGTGCGACACCGGATGGCCGATCACGGCCGCCCGAGTCTCACCCGCCATGCGCCTTGAAATCGTCGTAGCTCTTGGTGAAGTACTGCTCGGCTTTACCGGGAATGGCGACGTAGTACAGGTAGTCGACCTTCTTCGGGGCGGCGGCAGCCTGCATCGCAGCCAGGCCGGGGTTGCAGATCGGGGTCGGCGGCAAGCCCTTGTGCAGGCGGCTGTTGTAGGGCTCGGGATTGTCGAGATCCGACTGATGGATGGCCGCCGTCCACGAGCCCAGCGAGTACAGGATGGTCGCGTCGATGCCCAGCGCCATATTCGCGTGCAGCCGGTTGTAGATCACGGCAGAGACCTTGGGGCGATCCTCCGGCGCGCGCGCCTCGCGCTCGATCATCGACGCGATCGTGAGCACGTCGTAGTCGGTCAAGCCCTTCGATGTGGCGTACTTCGTCTTCACCTGCGACCAGGCGTTCTCGAACGCCGACAGCTGCTCCGACACCAGCTGTACCGCCGTCTCGTTCGGCCGGATCGTGTACGTGGCCGGGAACATGAAGCCCTCCATGTTCGCGTGGTGGCCGAAGCCGGGAGGTGGCACGGCGGCGGCGACCGCCTTGGCGTAGGCCTTCGGCCGGATTCCGACGCTCGGAAGCAGCGCCTCGATCTGCGTCAGCCGGTACCCCTCCGGGATCACGAGCGTCTTGATCTTGCCGGCCGGGCCGTGGTCGAGCGCCGCGATCAGCGCGTCATAGCCGGTGCCGGCCCGCATTGTGTACGTGCCGGCCTGCCAGTCCGATCCCTCGTTCTGGGAGTCGGCATAGGCGTGGAACTTGCCGCCGTCCTCGATCACCCCGCGCTGTTCCAGAATGCTGGCGATGTCACCCGCATCGGCGCCCTGTGGGATCACGACCGTGATCGGCGGCCCGTGCGGATCGGCGGCCGGCGCGGCAGACGATGACGACGTGAACATCTGGCGGCTGGCGGTTGCCACCGCGATGACCGCAATTCCCAACGCGATGATTACGACTAACCGGCGAATCGGAGCAAATATCCTTCGAGCAGGTGTGCTGCAGCCACGGCATCGGAGTCCGATCCGGACACCCGGTTGGCCATTGTCGTGGTGAAGCGCTCATCGTAGGTCTCGACCGGGACGGAGCAGGCATCCTCGAGTTCGCGGACAAACGAGAGTGTCTCGCCCGCCTGTTTTCCGCGCCCCCCGGAAAGCGTCAGCGGCAGGCCGACCACGACCTTCTCAGGCTCGAGTTCGGCGATCGTTGCAAGCAGCCTGGCCCTGCCCTGCCTGGAGCGCACTCGCTCCACGACCCCGACCGGCCGGGCCAGCGTTCCCGTCTCATCCGAGACGGCAACCCCGGTACGGGCCTTGCCGTAGTCCAGCGCGACCACTTTCACCCGTCACCGAGCCGATCGAGCAGCATCGTGCGAGCGGCCTCGATCGCGTGCTCGAGTGCTTCGGGATCGCTACCGCCGGCGCGCGCCATCGTCGGCCGGCCGCCACCCCCGCCGCCCACGATCGGGGCGACCTCGCGGATCACGTCGACCGCCGAGAGGCCACGGTCGACAGCGCTCTGATCGAAGTTCGCAACCAGATGCACCCGGCCGGCCTGGGTGGAGCCCAAAACGATCACCGCGGGGGCGAGCTTGGCCTTGAGCCGGTCAGACGCCTGGAGCAGCGAGTCGGAGTCGGTGTCGGCCACCGATGCGGCGATCACCCGGACACCACCCTGCTCGACGGCCGTCTCGGCCAGCGCCGCTTCCGCGCCGCCGTTGGTCTCGGCTTTGGGGGAGCGCGAGCGACCTTGCAGGCGCTTGAGCTCCTTGTCGCGCTCGGCCACAACCTCCACCAACTCGTTCACCAGGTCGGAGCGCTCGCGCAGGTGTTGGATCGCAGCGGCTCCCGTGATCGCCTCGATCCGACGCACTCCCTGGGAAGAACTGGTCTCACGGGTCAGCACAAACGCGCCAATCTCCGCGGTCGAGCGCACGTGAGTACCGCCGCACAGCTCGCGCGAAACGTCCTTGATCTCGACGACCCGCACATGCTCACCGTACTTCTCACCGAACAGCATGGTCGCGCCCAGCTCACGGGCATGGGCCTGGTTGGTCACGAAGATATGCAGCGGATGGTTCTGCACGATCCACTCGTTCACGATCCGCTCGATCTCGACCACCTGATCGCGTGTCAACGGCTGGCCGTGGCGAAAATCGAACCGCAGCTTGTCGGGGCCGACGTACGAGCCCGCCTGGGTCACGTGCTCTCCCAGGATGTCGCGCAGCGCGCGGTGCAGGAGATGGGTCGCGGTGTGGTTGGCGGCCGTGGGCCGGCGCCTGTCCTCATCGATGTGGGCGCGCACCCGGTCGGATCGCAGCAGCTCTCCGCGCTCCAACTCGGCGACCAGCACCTGATCGTCGTCCACCCGGATCACGTCGACGATCGCCGCGCGCCCGCCGTCTGACTCGATGAAGCCGGCATCAGCGACCTGCCCACCGCCCCGCGCGTAGAACGGGCTCTCGCGCAGCTTGAGAAGCAGCGTCGCATCACCCCCATCCCCCAGCGCGCCGACCTGCGTGGTCACGTCATGGCGCTCGTAGCCGACGAACTCGGTCTTGAAGCCCGCCTCTCGGGCAAACGTTCCAGCGGCCTCGGCGCCCCGGTCGGCGATGGCGGCCCGGGCGCGGTCGCGCTGCTGATCCATCAGCTGCACGAATCCCGCCTCGTCCACCGATCGGCCCTTCTCGGCGGCGATCTCGGCGGTCAGCTCAAACGGAAACCCGTAGGTGTCGTGCAGCCGGAAGGCGTCCTCGGCCGACACCTCTCCCTCGGTTTGGAGCACCTCGTCGAGCAGCTTGGCGCCGGTCTCGAGCGTCCGCGCAAACCGCTGCTCCTCGGCCCGCAGCAGCGCCGACACGGTGGCCTCACCGGCGATCAGCTCAGGGTAGACGTCGCCGAGCAACTCGACAACGCGCGCGTGCAGCCGCGGCAGAAACTCGCCCTCGATGCCGATCCGGCCGGCCTGCAGCATCGCCCGGCGGATGACGCGGCGAAGCACGTACCCGCGCCCTTCGTTGCCCGGCTCGATGCCGTCGGTGGCAAGGAAGCTCATCGCCCGGCCGTGGTCGGCGAGCACCCGCAGAGCCTTGGTCTCGAGCGGCGAATTGCCGTAGCGCGCGCCGCACCAGCCCTCAACGGTGGTGATCACGTCGCGAAAACCGTCGGTGTCGTACACGCTGTCGACGCCCTCGGAGAGCATCGTGGTTCGCTCGACCCCACAGCCGGTGTCGATGCTGGGCCGCGGAAGCGGCTCGAGCGCCCCGCCGTCGAGCATGTTGTACTGCATGAACACGAGGTTCCAGAACTCGAGGAACCGGTCGCAGTCGCACCCCGGAGCGCAGTCGGCACGGTCACAGCCGTACTCCGCGCCGCGGTCGTAGTAGAGCTCCGAACACGGCCCGCAGGGACCGACCGGCCCGGCCTGCCAGAAGTTATCGCTGCCCAGCCGCACGATCCGCTCGGCGGGCACTCCGCGGCCGATCCACAGCCGCTCGGCCTCCTCATCGGCGGGAACCAACTCGTCGCCGCGGAAGATCGTCGCCCACAGCCGGTCGGGCTCGAACCCCAGTCCGTCGGGTGAGGTCACGAACTCCCACGCCCACTCGACGACCTGATCCTTGAAGTAGTCGCCGATCGAGAAGTTGCCCATCATCTCGAAGAACGTCAGGTGCCGGGCGGTGCGGCCGACCTCGTCGATGTCGACGGTGCGGAAGCATTTCTGCACGCTCGTCAAACGCGGCGCCGGCGGTGGCTCCTGCCCCAGGAAATACTGCTTGAGCGGCTGCATCCCGGCGGTGGTGATCAGCACGCTCGAATCCCACGCCGGCGGCACCAGCGACCCCGACGGAAGCCGACGGTGATCGCGGGCGGCGAAGAACTCGAGGAACCTCTGGCGAATCTCGTGCGAACGCATCGGGGCAGTTTACCGGCCGAGGTTGCGAGCTACCCTATCGGCATGGATTCCGACGACATGGTGTCTCGCTTCGAGGGTGCGCAGCACATGGGCCGCGGAATTGAGCCGCTGGACGAATACGTGCTGGTCGAGCCCGTGGACGAAGAGACCGAGACATCGCACGGGTTGATCATCCCGGCGAGCGCCGAGTCAACCTGCTCCGCCGGGGTCGTGGTGGCGGTCGGCGACGATGCCCACGGCATCAGCCCCGGAGACAAGGTGCTGTATCCGCGCGGCGTCGGCTTTGAGCTGCGGCTGGGCGGGGAGCCCAAGCGTCTGCTGCGTCGGCGCGAGCTGATCGCCCGCGTACTGGACTAGCCGACGCGCGGCTGGATCAGCGGTCGGCGCCCAGGCGCTGGTCGATGTCGGCCATCTCGCGGTCGGCGGCGAGCTTGCCCTCGTCCTTGGCGGTGCGCAGGTCGTCCGGCAGGCTCTTGAGATCGTCGATGATGCGCTTGGGAAGCTCGACCGCGACATCTTTGACCGGCCGGCCCTCGGCCTGCGCGATCTCGTTCACCCGCTTGCCCACGTAGGCGACCGCTCCGAGCACGATCAACGTCGGGGCCAACTTCATCTAGACCACTCCCCCGCGCTCGCCACGCTTGGTCTTGAACGTCCCCAGGCCGTGCTTGATGCCGGCACTCGCACCGGCGACCGCCTTGGCGGGCTTGGAGATGGCCTCCGACACCGCTCGCACGGAGTGATCGACCTTCTCGGTCGCATCGACCGCGGAGTTGGTGATGGTGCCGACTTTGTCGAGCTCGTCGTTGACGTGATCGATTGAGGTCGAGACCTTGCCGAGCATCGGAACGATCTCGGGCGTCACGCCATCCAGAAGCTTGTTGATGCGATCCAGCGTGCCGGACGCGCGCAGCAAGACGATGACCAGACCGATTGCGGTGAGCAGCAGAAAGACTGCCAGCGCCCACTGCCAAGCGTCAGATGCATTCATCGGGTCATCATACCCATCTGTCTACCCTGGCATGCACTGCATCGGCTACGCGATGGTGCCGGCGCCGACGACCACGTCGTCCTGGTAGAGCACCGCCGTCTGACCCGCGGCGATCCCGATCGCCGGGTCGTCGAGCTCGAGCTCGAATCCGGACTGGTCTCGGCGAACGGTTGCCCACACGGGGTCTGACCGGTAGCGCAGCTTGGCCTGCACACGGTCGGCGGCGGCCACGTACACCGCGCCGGGGCTGACCCGCAACGAGCGCCGTTCGAGTGCGGCCCGGGGGCCGACAACCACCCGGCCGCTCGCCGGCTCGGTGCGAATCACATAGATCGGGGTGTTCGCTGCCACACCGACGCCGCGCCGCTGCCCCGGGGTGAATCGGTGAATGCCGTCGTGGTGTCCGACCACCTTGCCGTCCTGTGCGACCACGTCGCCGGCCGGTCCGGACCCGCCGTAGCGCTCCAGGAACGCGCGGTGATCTCCACCCCCGACGAAGCACACCTCCTGGCTCTCTGCCCGGCCGGCCGCCTCGAGGCCCGCGGCCCGGGCCTGCTCGCGAGTCTCTGGCTTGGTCTGCTCGCCGAGTGGAAACCAGGTACGGGCCAGAATCTCGGGCGCGACCCGCGCAAGCATGTAGGACTGATCCTTGTTGGGGTCGACGGCCCGGGCGACCAGCGTACGTCCGTCGCGCTGGACGACTCGAGCGTAGTGACCGGTGGCCAGCCGGGCGGCGCCAACCTGGTCGGCGAACTCGGCCAGGGCATCGAAGCGAAAGCTCGAGTTGCATCGCACGCACGGATTCGGGGTGCGTCCGGCGCCATACTCGGAGACGAACTCATCCACGACCACCCGCTTGAAGCCCTCCCGCAGATCGAGTCCGACGTGTGGGAGCCCCAGCGCGTGGCAGGCGGCGCGGGCGGCACGCACCGACTGCGGCGAGCAGCATGCGCGCTCGGAGTCGGGCGCCGAGGGGTCGATCCAGAGCCGCAACGTCACTCCCACGGCGTCGAAGCCCGCGTCGCGCACCTTCAGAAGCGCGACGGCGCTATCCACGCCGCCCGACATGGCCACCGCCACCCGCCGGGGATCGAGTTCTGCACCGCCGGTCGCCTGCACGGCCTCGGCGACGCAGGCACAGAGAGCATCGACGGCCACCAGCAGGCACTCGCGGTTGGTCGGCGAGGCGCCCAGCTCGGCCTCGACCACGGGCATGCCGATCGCGGCGGCTTCCAGCGGGGTGCGTCCTTCGGCGAGCGCGCACAAAACCGCGGCCGCGGCGGTGGCATGGGGGCACCCGAAGCTGCGGTGCCGGGCGGCGGTGATACGGCCGTCCACCAGCTCGAACTCGATTCGCACGTGATCTCCGCAGGTGGTGTTCCCGGCCTCGCCGCAGGCACCCGGCGTCTCCAGCGAACCCGCGCGCTCGACGTTCAGCGCGTGGCGTATGACAGCGTCGGAATACACCCGCGCATGGTAGGTGAATAACGGTGCCTGGCACCGTTATTCACCTACAACCCGGATGCGACAAGCGCCCCAGGCATGAATAAATGGTGCCAGGCACCATTTATTCACCATTTATTCAGGCGAGGGTGCCGGGGGTGAGTGCGGCGATGGTCTGGGAGAGGGCGGCGGTGAAGGCGTCGATGTCGGCTTCGGTCGTACCGGCGCCGATCGAGACGCGGATCACGCAGCGCGCGTCGGCCGGCGACAGGCCCTGGGCGATCAGGACGTGACTGGGCGAGCTGTCGCCGCTTGCGCACGCCGAACCGGCCGAGACGGTGTAGCCCGCGCGATCCAGCGCCAGCACCGCAAGCTCGGCGCGCGTCCCTGGAAGCTGCAGGAGCGACGTGCCGGGTAGTCGCGGCGCGCCGGCTGAGATCACGCTCACACCCTCGGGCAGTTGTGACTCGAGCTGGGTGCGCAGCGGCTCTGGATCGAACTCGCGAGCCTCGAGCGCTGCAACAAATCCGACCACCCCGGCGACGTTCTCGGTACCCGAGCGGCGGCCGCTCTCCTGGCCCCCGCCCAGAATCAGCGGCGGGATGCGCGCGGGGTCGCGCGCGACCAGCGCACCGACGCCCTTGGGGCCGCCGACCTTGTGCGCCGACAGCGACATCGTGTCGGCGCCTGACCGGGCGAAGTCGATCCGGCCGCCGGCGAGCGCCTGCACTGCGTCGGTGTGCAGCGGCACGTCCAGCGCGCGGCATATGCCGGCCAGCTCGGAGATCGGTTGAACGACGCCGGTGACGTTGTTGGCCCACATCGCGGCAGCCAGCCGGTCTCCGGGCCGCACCAGTTCGGCGAAGTCGGCGACCGCGATCACACCGTCGCTACCAACCGGCACCCACGCGACCTCGAAGCCTCGGCGCTCGAGCTCGAACAGCGGCTCGCGCACGGCCGAATGCTCGATGCTCGATCCCACCACCCGTCCCGGTTCTCGGCCGGCCAACCCGAACACCGCCTGGTTCGAAGCCTCGGTGCCGCCGGAGGTGAAGATCACCTGGCGGGGCTCGGCGCCAACGGCTCGAGCCAGCCGCTCGCGCGCGTTTTCCAACGCCTCATGAGCCTCGCGGCCCAGCCGGTGCGGTTCCGACGCGTTACCGAACCGCTCCGAGAGAAACGGCAGCATCGCCTCGTTGGCGGCCACGCTCAGAGGCGTCGTGGCGGCGTTATCGAGATACACGCTCATCCCCCCACCTCACGGGACCGCGCCGACGCCTGAGGCTGGGCGATCGGCCACTTTCAGGATGTTTCGACCGATCTGACCACCACCTCGGCGCGGTGATTGTCGCACGACGGTTAATGAAGTGCGCTTGACGAAATGGCGTCGGCCCTCACACGTTAGCGCACGTCGTCGGGTTTCGAAACAACCGTGAGGCCGTACAGCTTGAGCTCGGCGGCGGTGGCCTCGGTCGGCGCCCCGGTGAGGAAGTCGACGCCGCCCTGACCCTTGGGGAAACCGGTCACGTCGCGCAGCGAATCCGCGTCGGCCAAAAGCATCGCCAGGCGGTCGAGGCCAAAGGCAATGCCGCCGTGAGGAGGGGCACCCATCGAGAGCGCCCGAAGCAGGAACGAGAACTTGAGCTCGGCCTCCTCGTCGCTGATCCCCAGCAGGTTGAACACCCGCTTTTGGACATCCATCTGATGGTTTCGGCGCGATCCCCCGCCGACCTCATTGCCGTTCAAAACCAGGTCGTACTGGCGCGAGCGTGCGGCTTCGGGTTCGCTATCGAAGTTCTCACTCCACTCCGGTGCGGGCGCTGAGAACGGATTGTGGGCGGCCTTCCAGCGGTTCTCGTCGGGAAGCCACTCGAACATCGGAAACCCGGTCACCCACGCGAAATTCCAGCCCTCCTCGATCAGGCCGAGCTTCTCGCCCAGGTGCAGTCGCAGCGGCCCCAGCACCCGCACGGCGGCGTCGCGCTGGTCGGCGACCAGAAACACGGTGTCGCCCTCGGAGGCGCCGGTTTCGCGCACCACCGCGGCGAGCTCGTCCTCGCTCAGGAACTTGGCGATCGGCGAGCTGATCTGCCCGTCGCGCACCTGCAGCCATGCCACCCCGACCCCGCCCCAGGTCTTGGCGAACTCCACCAGGTCGTTGAAGTCCTTGCGCGAGAACTCCTGACACCCCGGGCACGCGAATCCGCGCACCACGCCACCGGCGTCGACCACTCCCCGGAACCCGCGAAACTCCGTTTCCCGAAATGCGTCGGTCAGGTCGGAGATCTCGCAGCCGAAGCGCAACTCCGGCTTGTCGCTGCCATAGCGCAGCATCGCCTCGTCCCAGCTGAGGTGGCGAAAGGGCGTTTCCAGCTCAACCCCGAGAAGCTCGCGCCAGACCAGCGCAAACAGGCCCTCGAGCAGCTCGAACAGCTCCTCCGGCTCGATGAAGGCAAGCTCCATGTCGAGCTGCGTGAACTCCTGGGTACGGTCGGCCCGCGTGGCCTCGTCACGGAAACACCGCGCGATCTGGTAGTAGCGCTCGTATCCGGCAATCGCATACAGCTGCTTATAGGTCTGTGGTGACTGCGGCAGCGCGTAGAACTTGCCCCGATGCGTTGAGGTTGGCACCAGAAACTCCTTGGCGCCCTCCGGCGTCGATTTGTACAGGATCGGCGTCTCGAGCTCCCAGAAATCGCGATCCTCCAGGTAGCGGCGGATCAGCTGGGTCAGCTTGAACCGCACCCACAGGTTCTTTCGCATCTCGTCGCGACGCAGGTCGAGATACCGGTGCCGCAACCGCAGCGGCTCGTCCACGCCCTCGTCGTCAAGCTGGAATGGCAGCACGCCGGCTCGTGCCAACACCTCCATCGCCTGCACCTGAACCTCGATCTGGCCGGTCGCAAGCTTGGGGTTCACGTTCTCGGGAGCGCGCGCGCCCACCTCGCCCTCGATCTGGATCACGAACTCGTTTCGCAAGGTGTGGGCCTCGGGCAGCGACTCGGGACTCAGTACCAGCTGCACCAACCCGCCCGCGTCGCGCAGATCGACGAACACCAACCCACCGTGGTCGCGACGGCGCGCCACCCACCCCGAGAGCTTGACGCGCTCGCCGACGTCGGCCGCACGGAGATCTCCACCACGATGTGTCCGGTAACTCAAGAAAGCTCCCTCACCAGGTCGTCCAGCGCGACTTGGCGCTGCTTTCCAGAGACCATATCCCGCACCGTCGCGACACCTGCCGCCCACTCGTCCTCGTCCACGATCACGGTGGTCGCGGCGCCCCGCTTGGCGGCCTGCTCGAGCTGTCGCCGAAGCGTCCGCCCGCCGAACACGGCGTCGGCCGAGACCCCGGCCGCGCGCAGTTCTCCCATCAGCGCGTGCATCCGCGGCAGCGCGGGGTCATGGGCGATGGCAAAGCACACCCACTGACGGTCGGATTCGGCGAAGTCGGCCGGGGCAAGTTCGAACACCCGCTCGAGGCCCGATCCAAAACCCACACCGGGGGTTGGCGGGCCACCCAGCTGCTCGGCGAGGCCGTCGTAGCGGCCTCCGCCGCCGATCGTACCCTGGGCACCCAGCTCGGTGGTGACGAACTCCCAGGCCGTGCGCGTGTAGTAATCGAGCCCGCGCACCAGACCCGGTGAGATCGTATAGGCGACGCCGCTCGCGTCGAGGTATGCGCGCACCCTGGCGAAGTGCTCCGCGCAGGCGTCGCACAGATGGTCGGTGATCTTCGGCGCATCGACGAGCACCGCCTGACAGGCCTCGTTCTTGCAGTCGAACACGCGCAACGGGTTGGTGTCGCGCCGCTCCAGGCACTCCGCGCACAGCTCGCCGGCGTGGGCGTCGAGAAACTCGACCAGAAGCTCGATATATGCCGGCCTACAGTTGCCGTCGCCGATGGAGTTCAGCTCCAGCTCGTACGCGGTGATGCCGATCCGGGCATACCACGTGTTTTGGAGGCTGATCACCTCGGCGTCGACCGCAGGATCGCCGGTTCCGAGCACCTCGACGCCGAACTGGTGGTGCTCGCGGTAGCGTCCGCGCTGCACGGCGGCGTAGCGAAACATCGGCGCCGTGTACCAGCTCTTGATCGGCTGGGGAAGGCGGCTCATCCCGTGCTCGATGTAGGCCCGCACCACGCCGGCGGTGCCCTCGGGCCGAAGTGTCAGCGAGCGGTCGCTGCGATCGGTGAAGGTGTACATCTCCTTGCGCACCACGTCGGAGCCCGCGCCGGACGTGCGGGCGTAGACCTCGGTGTCCTCGAAGGTCGGGGTGACGACCTCGTGGTAGCCGGCCGCTTCGAACACCGCCCGGGCGGCGTCGATGATGGCGCGCCGGCGGCGAGCATCGGTCCCGTACCAGTCGCGGGTTCCGCGCGGAGCCTGGAACTTGCCGCTCACGGTCGCAGCTCGGCCAGGAACGGGTTGGTCGCCAGTTCGGCCTCGAGGGTCGTGACCGGGCCATGCCCGGACAGCACCACGGTCTCGGGCGGCAGTAGCTCATACATCCCGGCGATGCTCTGGAGCAGCCGATCCTGGCTGCCACCGTCAAAGTCGGTGCGCCCGATCGAACCGCTGAAAAGGACATCGCCCGAGAACACAAACCCGCGGGCGAAGTATGCGATCGAGTCGGGCGAGTGACCGGGCACAGCGATCGTGCCGAAGTCCACGCCGCCCACCGAGACGACGTCCCCACCGTCGACCAGGTGTTCAGGCTCGTGTTCACCGCCGGGAAACGCACTCAGCACGTCTGCTTCGCCGCGCGGGATCCAGACCTCCGCGCCTGTCTCCTGCGCAAGCGCGTGGACAGCACCGATGTGATCGAAATGGGTGTGGGTGATCAGGATTCCCGCCACCGTCCACTGCTCCTGGGCGAGCGCTTCGAGCACGCGCTGGGGCTCGTCGCCTGGATCGAACACGATCGCGTCGGAGCGGCCCTCGAGCGCCGCCAGATAGCAGTTCGTGCGATACCCGCCCAGCGGCAGCTGGGCGACCCGCAGCGACTCCTCGGTCACGATCCGGCTTGCCCCTGCTGTTTTTGGTATCGCCGCCACGTCCACCGCTCGGTCCACATCCCGATCATCCAGAACATGGCGAACATCCACACGGCGAACACCAGCTGAGCGGCCAGCGAGGTCTTCCCACCGAGCGCGGTGAAGTGCTGAACCAGGAAGAACAACGCGGCGAAGATGATCGCCTTCTGCGCCGATCGGCGAGGGCTCGGCGGCTGGGGCACCTTCGCGCCGCGGGACTGTTTTTGTTGAACCCGACCCGACTTCTTCTCCGGCCGCTCGGCGTCGGGATCGAAGTGATCCTCACCGCGACCGTGAGCCTTGGCGCGCATGTAGCGCCGGCGCTGTTGCTTCTTCGTAGCCACGTTGGCAGTCTACCGGCCGAACGATCCGGTCACATTTCCTGCATGCGGCGCACGAGCACCTCGGCCTCGCGCTGCTTTCCGTCGCGCTCGAGCCGCGTGATCTCCGCCAGCATCGTCTGTGCAACCGCGGCCCGGGGCGAGAACGACAGCCGCTCGGCGTAGATCGCGCGAGCGCGAGCGGACGGCGACGAGATATCTGCCGGCAGCACGTGCTGGGCCGGCTGCGGTGCCGGGGCGACCGGTGCCGCCACGGCCGGCTGGCGCATCGCGGCCACCGCGGGTTGACGCTTTGGCTCGGGTTCGGGCACCAGCTGCGGGCTCGCGACCGGTTCTGGTTCGGGGTCGGGTATCTCGTCCGGCTCATCGACCTCGAGCGGCTCGTAATCGACCGCCGCCACCTGCGAGAGCCAGGCCGCCGCGAGCAGCCACACCGCGCCGAAGCCGATCGCGGTCACGACCTGGCGAATCCACGTAAAGAGCCGCGCGCTGCCGGTTACCGAGGTGTCGCCCACATGGCCCACGAGCACGACGTAGGTCGACGCCAGCACGACCGCCGCCGCAACCAGCGCCGCACCGATCGCCACCCCCGCCGCCGCCCGTGCGGCCGGCTCACGCCAGCCGCCCAAACTCGCCTTGAGGCCCAGGCCGAGCACCAGCAGGCCGAGCCCGACCGTCAGGGTCAGGGTCTGGCCAAGCTGAAACCGCCACAACCCGAACATGATCCGGTCGAGGCCGCCCAATCCCTGAGGGACCGCCGTCCCGGTGAGCGCATCGGCGGCGACGGCGAGCCCCGCCACGGTCAAGCAGACTCCGCCGACCGCAACTGCCTCGGACGCTGGAGGCGCCGTGCGCAGCCGATCGATCACAGCGACTGTCCCCCCTTGATCACCGCGGCGATGTCACCGCCGCCGAGGTGGTAGGCGAGGTAGCGCCAATCCGGAGCGTCCAGCAAAACGATGTCGGCGTCATACCCGGGGGCGATTCGCCCCACGCGATCGCTGCGGCCGAGCACCCACGCGGCGTTGACCGTGCACGCGGAGAGCGCCTCGGCGGGTGTCAGGTTGCCCTCGGTGCAGGCCAGGCTCATCACAATCGGAAGCGAATCACAAAATGCGCTTCCGGGGTTGAAATCGGTGCCCAGGGCAAAGATCGCCTCGGCATCGATCAGGGCGCGCATCGGCGGCATCGAGCGGCGTAGGTAGAGCGCGGCGACCGGCAGCGCCACCCCCGCGACGCCGCTTCCGGCCAGCTGGGCGACTCCGTGCGATCCGGTGGCTTCGAGGTGGTCGACGGAGCGTGCCCCCAGCTCGATTGCGAGCGGGATCGCGCCCGACTCGCTGAACTGATCGCCGTGGAGCCGCAGCGCCAGGCCATGGGCCGCGGCTGCACTCAGATATCGATGCGCCTGCTCGGCCGAGAAGGCGCCGCGTTCCAGAAACACATCCGCCGCTTCGGCGGTCTGGGCCGCCACCGGCAGCACCTCGGTGATCACGAAGTCGAGGTAGTCGTCGGCGTCGCCGAACTCGGGCGGCACCGAATGCGCTCCCAGAAACGTCGCAGCCGTCTCGATCGGGTGCGGATTTGCGATGGCGGCAAGCGACCGAAGCTCGGTCTCACGGTCGAGCCCATACCCCGACTTGCCCTCGGCGGTGGTGGTGCCGTTGCGCTGCATCCAGCCGAAGTGCCTGGCCACCGCTGCGTCGAGCCCGTCGCGGCCAAGCGCACGCGTGGCCGCCACCGTGGAGCGAATTCCACCGCCCTCGGCGTGGATCCGCTCGTAGTCGGCTCCCTGCGATCGCAGATCGAACTCGTTGGCACGGTTTCCACCAAACGCCGGATGTGTGTGGCAGTCGACCAGGCCGGGAATCGCGATGGTTCCACGCGCGTCGACCACCGGCAGGTCGGCGTGCGCTGCGCGGACCTCGGTCGGATGCCCCACTGTCTCGATCCGGCCCGAGACGACCGCCACCGCGGCCGGTTGGTGGACAACCACCTTGCCCAGATCGGCACCGCGCAAGGGCGCGTCGTTGCCAGCCGGCGACACCGCCGCGGCCAGGTTGTCGATCACATAGGTTGTGTCAGGCGCGGCCATAGGCCGGAATGCTGCCCCCGGACAACGGCGCAGACGCGTCGGAGCAGAGCCACTCGATGGCCTCGGCCAGCTCGCGGCCGGTGGACCACCGCGAGAAGTCGGCATCCGGGTTTTCGGCCCGGTTTCGCGGCGTGTCGACGATCTTCACGACGAGCTCGTTTGACCGCACACCCGCGGTGCGGTTCTCGACATCGACGATCCGCATCAGGCCCCGCAGCGCGATCTTTGAAAGGGCATAGGCCGACCCGCCGGCAAACGGGCTGGTCGCAGCCGTGGTGCCGACGTAGACAATCGAGCCGTGACCGGTTCGCTTCATGCCGGGGAGCACCGCCCGGGTCATGTTCAACGCAGTGTCGAAGTTGACGGCCATCTGGCTCTGGAAAAGGTCCGCGGGCGTCTCTTCGAGCGAGCCGGCCATCGCAAACCCGCCGGCGACGTTGGCAAGCGCGTGCACCGCGCCGAACTCGGCTTCCGCCGCCGCGATGACCGACTGCGCCGCCGCCGCATCCGACAGGTCGGCCTCGACCGCCAACACGCCGCTGGGGAGATCACTCGCCTCACCCCCGCGCGTGGTCGCCGCGACGTTCCAGCCCCGCTCGCAAAACAGATCGAGCACCGCCCGGCCCCACCCGCCGGTGACCCCCGTCAGCACGGCCGTGCGAGCGTCGGTCACGGGTGTTCTCGCATCGGCAACCGCACGTGGTGCTGCTCAGCTGCGGCAATGGCGTCGGGGTAGCCCGCGTCGGCGTGGCGAGCGACACCGATCCCGGGATCGTTGGTGAGCGTGCGTTCGAGCCGCTCGTCCATCTCCGCCGACCCGTCGGCCACGATCACGAGACCGGCGTGGATCGAGTTGCCGATCCCCACCCCTCCACCGTGATGGACTGAGACCCACGAGGCTCCCGACGAGGTCGAGAGCAGGGCGTTCAGGATCGGCCAGTCGGCGATCGCGTCGGAGCCGTCCATCATGCCCTCGGTCTCGCGGAACGGCGAGGCCACCGAACCGGTGTCCAGATGGTCGCGACCGATCACCACCGGCGCCGAAACCTCGCCGCTGCGAACCAGCGCGTTGAAGATCAGGCCGGCCTTGGCGCGGTCGCCCTGGCCGAGCCAGCAGATCCGAGCCGGCAATCCCTGGAACTCGATCCGATCCGGCGCAAGCTCGAGCCAGCGCTGGAGCAGTGCGTCGTCGGGGAACGCCTCGCGCAACGCCTGGTCAATGCGATGGATATCCGCGGGATCCCCCGAGAGCGCCGCCCATCGAAACGGGCCGGCTCCACGGCAGAACAGCGGCCGTACGTAGGCGGGCACGAACCCGGGGAAGTCAAACGCGTGCTCGAGACCGGCGTCGAGCGCCTCGGTGCGCAGGTTGTTGCCGTAGTCGAACGTGTGACTGCCGGCCGCCTGGAGGTCGAGCATCGCCTGCACATGCTGCACCGCGGTACGCCGGGCGGCGGCCACATACGCCTTGGGGTCGCGCTCGCGAAGCTCGAGCGCTTCGGCCAGGGTCATCTCGTTCGGGACGTAGCCGTTCAACATGTCGTGGGCCGAGGTTTGGTCGGTAACGAGGTCGAAGTGCACGCCCCGCGAGGCGATCTCGGCAAACACGTCGGCCGCGTTGCCTTCGAGTCCGACCGACACCCCCCGCCCGGCCTCGGCGTGGGCGCGAACCCGTGCCAGCGCGTCGTCGAGGTCGGTTGCCTGCTCGTCGAGGTAGCGGGTCTCGAGCCGCCGCTGGATGCGATGCGGGTCGACCTCGACGTTGAGGCTCGCCGCCCCGGCCAGCGACGCCGCGAGCGGCTGGGCGCCGCCCATCCCTCCGAGACCCGCGGTCAGCACCGTGTGGCCGGCGAGGTCGGCGGCGCCCCAGTGCTTCTCGGCGGCGGCCATAAACGTTTGGAAGGTGCCCTGAAGGATGCCCTGGCTGCCGATGTAAATCCACGATCCGGCCGTCATCTGCCCATACATCGTGAGGCCCTGGGCCTCGAGCAGGCGAAACTCGTCCCAGGTGGCAAATCGGGGCACGAGCATCGAGTTGGCCAGCAGCACCCGTGGGGCGCCGGGATGGGTACGGAAGATTCCGACCGGCTTGCCGGACTGGACGAGCAGCGTCTCGTCCCCCTCGAGCTCGATCAGGGCAGCCACGATCGCGCGCAGCGCCTCGGGGTTTCGGGCGGCGCGGCCCGAACCGCCGTAGACGATCAACCGGGTGGGATCCTCGGCGACCTCGGGGTCGAGGTTATTCAGGAGCATGCGCAGCGCCGCCTCCTGATGCCAGCCCTTACAGCGAAGCTGCGAGCCTCGAGGGGCGCGAATCGCGCTCAGATCCGAGACCAGCTCCTGCACCTCTGCTGCCACCGACGTCGTTGCCACAACCGCGAGGGTACCACCGCGCGCCCAGTTGCTAGGCTAGGCGGGTGCTGAAACGGCTTGGACTCGTGCTTGCGGTTGCGGGGCTCGTGGCGTGTGGTTCGACCTCGCGCGCCGGCGCGGCTGTTCACCTGCACCGCATCCTGACGGGCCTCGACCAGCCCACATACCTCACCGCAGCGCCTGGGGATAGCCGTTTGTTCGTCCTCCAAAAGACGGGCAAGATCCTGGTCGACCGAAACGGCAAACTGCTGGCTCGGCCGTTTCTCAACCTCCAGGCGAAGGTCTCGACCACCAGTGAGCAGGGCCTGCTGTCGATGGCGTTTGATCCCCACTACGGCAAGAACGGCTGGTTCTACGTCTCGTATATCAACGTCAACGGAGACAGCCGGATCGTGCGCTACCGGGTCGAGCCGCACCATCCCAACATCGCCAGCCCCACCTCGGCCAAGATCCTGCTGAAGCTTCACCAGCCGTTCGACAATCACAACGGCGGCCAGATCGCGTTTGGCCGCGACGGCCTGTTGTACGCAGGTTTCGGCGACGGCGGCAGCGAGGGTGATCCCAACCGTGTCGGACAGCGTCGCACCGGCCTTCTGTCGAAGATCGTGCGCTTGAACGTGTACGCGAAACATCCCGTGGCCAAGATCTATGCCCGCGGATTCCGAAACCCGTGGCGGTTCTCATTCGATCGCGCCAACGGCACCATGTGGATCGGCGATGTCGGCCAAAATGCGTGGGAAGAGGTCGACAAGGTGCCGTTCGGGACGGCTCCCGGCGGAAACTACGGGTGGAGCTACTACGAGGGCACCCACGTCTACAACAACGGCAACGGCAACCCCAAGCCCACCGGCCGAGTCGTATTTCCGGTGATCCAGTACTCGCACTCACCGGCGTCGGGCCCCGCCAACTGTGCGGTCACCGGCGGCTACGTCTACCGCGGCGCTGCGATCCCATCGCTCAAGGGGTTCTACGTCTACGGCGACTACTGCTCCGGCCGGATCTGGCGGCGACGGGCGAGCGGCGGGCGCCCGCAGGAGATGGCCATCTCGCGCAAGGTGACCAACATCAGCTCGTTCGGCCAGGGCGCGTCCGGCGGCCTGTACGTGGTGTCCCTGAACGGCTCGATCTACCGCATCATCCCGTAGCGGCTCAGCGCAGCGGAACCGACGAGTCTTCGACGGCGGCGATCAGCGTGCCGGCTCGGATCTGCGATGCGACCGCCTCGATCTCGCTCGAGAGCGATCGGTCGCGATCGAGGTGCGGTGACAGTTCGCGCACCGCGGCTTGCAGCGCCGATACGGCCGGCCCGGGCCGCAGCGGCTCGAGGTAGTCGAGGCCCTGCGCGCCGCACAAAAGCTCGACCGCGAGTACCCGCTCGACGTTCGCGCACACCTGCCACAGGTGCACAGCGGCTGTCGCCCCCATGGACACGTGATCCTCCTGGCCGGCGGAGGTCGGAATCGAATCGACACTGGCCGGGTGGGCGAGCACCTTGTTTTCGCTGACGAGGCTGGCCGCCACGTACTGGGCGATCATGAAGCCCGAGTTCAGCCCGCCATCGCGGGTGAGGAAGGCCGGCTGCCCCTCCGACATGGTCGGATTCAGCATCCGCTCGGTACGCCGCTCCGAGATCGATCCGAGCTCGGCCAGCGCAATCTTGAGCATGTCCAAGGCGAAGGCCACCGGCTCGCCGTGGAAGTTGCCGTTCGACATCACCTCACCCTGTTCGGCGAGCACCAGCGGGTTGTCGGTCGCCGCGTTGATCTCGATCGCGATCGCGGATTCGGAATAGGCCATGGCGTCGCGAACCGCACCATGCACCTGAGGCGAGCACCGCAATGAGTAGGCGTCCTGGACGCGCCCACACCACCGATGGGAAGCCACGATCTGGGAGTCGTCGAGCAGCCGGTAGAGATTCTCGGCCGAGGCGATCTGACCCGGGTGGGGCCGCAGCGCCTGAAGCTCGGGGGCAAACGGCGTGCGCGAGCCTCTGACCGCCTCGATCGACTGGGCCGCGGCGAGATCTGCGATCTTCACGAGCCGCCGCGCGCGACACAGCGCCAGGGCGCCGATCGCCGACATGAACTGGGTGCCGTTGATCAGGGCCAAACCCTCCTTCGCGCCCAGCTCGAGCGGCTCGAGGCCGGCTCCGCGAAGCGCTTCGGCCCCGGAAACCACATCCCCGTCGACGGTGGCGAAGCCCTCCCCCACCAATACCAGGGCGAGGTGGGCGAGCGGGGCCAGGTCACCGCTTGCGCCGAGCGACCCGCGCGACGGCACCACCGGATGGACACCGGCGTGGAGCAGACCGATCAGGAGCTGGACAGTCTCGAGCCGTACCCCCGAGCTGCCCTTGGCAAGCGCGTTTGCGCGCAGGAGCGTCGCTGCTCGCACGACCTCGACCGGGAACGGATCGCCAACGCCGCAGGCGTGGCTTCGAAGCAGATTCAACTGCAGCTGGGTCACCTGATCGGGCTCGATGTGGACGTCGACGAACCGCCCGAAGCCGGTGTTGACGCCGTAGGTGGGGATCCGCTCGGCCACCACCCGCTCGATCAGGTCACGCGACGCGCCGATCTGGGCGAGCGCGGTATCCGACAGGCTCACGTCGGCCGCACGCAGGGCGACCGCCTCGACCTGGTCGATGGTGAGGTCGTGCCCGGTGAGTTCGATGGTCACAGCTGCATCATCTCAGGCAGACCCGAACTCGCCGGCCACAGCCACCTCCAGCACCCGGTCGGCGGCGGAGTCGGGCAGTTGCAGGCCCCGAGCGGCGCTCGCCCAGGCAACCGACGCCGGCATCAGTCCGACCAGCTCCGAACCGACCACCTCCGCCCCGCGTTGTTCGGCCAGCCTGCGCACCTCCTCGACGACGCGCCACAGAGGCGTTGCCGTGATGTCGATCAGGTTCATCGAGACCTGTGCCCGCCCGGTCGACGCCAGCACCAGCCCGATCGCCTGCACCCCCGGCAGACCGCCCGAGCTGGCCCGCACGGCAACGGCGATCTCAGACGCGATCGCACCATCCTCGGTTGCCAGGTCGATGTTGAACGCCACCAGCGGCGGGCGCACGCCGAGCAGCACCGCCCCGGCGGTCGCATGCATCTGGCCGGGGCCAAACGCGGGCACGATCTCACCGGCGGCCATCCGCTCGGACAGCCGCTCAGGCCCCCCCGAGCGAAAGAACGCGGGCCGCCGTCCCTCCCCAAGCTCGCCGTACCCAAAGCAGGGCACCCCCATCTCTGCGATCAACCCGCCGAGGGCACGAGCCGCGCGGGGCGGCGCCGGGTCGTCGGGCGCGAACCGCACGAACGGGATCACGTCGGCGGCGCCGACCCGAGGGTGGACGCCCACGTGGGTGCCGAGGTCGATCCGATCGATCGCCACCTCCACCGCGCGTGCCAGCCCGTCGACCAGGGCGCCGGGCGGGCCGACGCACGTGAACACGGAGCGGTTGTGGTCGGCGTCGGAATGCACGTCCAGCACCCGAGCGTGATCGTCGATCACACCGGCGATCGCGTCGATGGTCGTGCCGTCGCTTCCGACGGAAAAGTTGGGGACGGCTTCGATCAGTCCATGCACCGGGCGCAAGGTACCCCATTTTGGTGACATGAAAGGAACCTTTCGGGCGACATGGGATCGGATTTTGCTGCCGATCATTGGTATACGGATCGATAAGGGCAAACCCACCGTGAGGTGGGCGCGCAAAGCAAGAGGTCTCAGGGATTCCCTGAGACGGCTCGGCTGCCGAAACCGGGACTGCTCAACAGCACGTCCGCACGCGAAAGGCACATCGTGCGCACCTGCGAGTAGCCACCCAAACCAGCGCAAATGAGGACTAGGCACCTCATTGCGCGACTCGATCCGAATCGATACGGAAGCGGGCGGTGGGTGCTGCGGGGGGCAGTGTCACCGAGTGACAGTGAGATCCACCGCCCGCCCCGTTATCGACTCGCCTACGATCAGGTGCCGATGGCAAAGCTCGAACACGCCAACTGGTGGGCGATCCGCGGCGCCTCCAATCGCAAGGCCGCCACGTACCGGTGCCCGCTGTGTGGCTACCAGCTGCACGCCATGACCGAGCATCGCCTGATCTCACCCGAGGGCGATACCAGCCGCCGCCGGCACGCCCACACGGAGTGCGTGGCTGCCGCCCGCGAGCAGGGCCGGCTGCCGTCGCGCAGCGAGTGGGAAGCCACCCAGCCGCGGGCACCGTCGTTTTGGAGCCGGCTACTGCGCCGTGCGTAGCCGCTCGAAGTGGGCTGTGACCTCGTCGGCCGGCGCAGCCTCGAAGTAGTCGGGGTGCGGGTAGCCGGATTCGGCGAGCAGCTGGTCGAAGCGGGAACGGTCATAGCGGGTCTCGCGCAGCTCCACCTCGGGCCCGAGCAACGCCCAAAACGCGACGCCGGTGTCCCCTTCGTACGGCATGCCCACGCTGCCGGGGTTCACAATCCGGTGGCCCGCCACCGGCCGGTCGAAGCGCACATGCACGTGGCCGCACACGATCAGGTGCTCGGACACGCCCGCGACCACCGGCGCGATCTCAGCCTCGGGAGTGATCGCCGTGATCAGCTCGTCGTCCGAGCGGGGAGTCGCATGGCAGAACAGCACGTCGCCGAGGCCGTCGATCGGCAGCGACACCGTTAACGGCCAGGAGGCGAGCGTCGCGCGCTGCGGGCCGGAGAGCAGCTGAGCTTCGAACGGATCGGGCGCCCGATCGCCGTTTCCCCGCACGTAGAGGGTGGGCAGGCCGAGATTCGTGACGATGGTCAGCACCTCGAGCGGTGACGGACCACCGGCCACGTCACCGCCGATCACGACCGCGTCGAGCCGCCCTGGTTCGAGTTCGGCGACGATGGCTTCGAGCGCCGGGAGGTTCCCGTGGATGTCGTAGAGAGCGGCGACTGGCACCGGGTCACGATATCGTCAGCGCATGCTCGACACCCTGTTCTCGCCGCTCGACGTCGGACCGGTGACGCTCCCAAACCGGATCGTCTCGACCTCACACCAGACCACGCTGGTTCACGATCACCTACCGACCGATGACCTGGTCGCCTACCACGAGGCACGGGCGCGCGGCGGTGTCGGCCTGATCGTGATCGAGGCCACGGCCACTCACCCAAGCGGTCTGCTGACCGCCCACACCATCGGCGGCTACCTGCCCGAGATCGTGCCGGTTTTTCGCCAGATGTCCGACGCCGTTCACGCGCATGGAGCGCGGCTGATGTGTCAGCTCTTCCACGGTGGCCGCGAGCAGATCTCGGTCGGGCCGCGAGCGCCCGCCGTCGCTCCCTCGGCGATCCCCTCGCCGCGATTCAAGACCGAGCCGCGCGCGCTGACCGTGCGCGAGATCGGCGAGATGGTGGATGGCTACCGCCAGGCGGCCCGGCACGCCGCGCAGGGTGGCCTGGACGGGGTCGAGGTGTGCGCCGGCTTTGGCTATCTCCCGACGCAGTTTCTCTCCCCGCGGTCAAACACCCGCACCGACGCCTACGGCGGCAGCTTCGAGAACCGGCTGCGGTTTCTGCGCGAGCTGTTGGAGGCGATGCGCGAGGGCATCGGCGCAGATGGTGCGGTTGGCTGCCGGCTGACCCAGGAGCAACTCTCTCCCGACGGCACCGACGATGACGAGGTGGTCGAGGCCGCGCGTGTCCTCAGCGCCGAAGGACTGTGCGACTACCTGTCGGTCACCATCGGCAGCTCGTCGAGCTACCGGGGATCGGTCTTCATCGTGCCGCCCTCGCCGACCGTGCGAAACGTGATCGAGGGATTCGCGCAGCGGATCCGAGCGGCCAGCTCGGTGCCGGTGATCGCGACCGGCCGGATCCTCGATCCCGCCGACGCGGATCGGCTGATCGCCGACGGAGTCTGCGATGCGGTGGGCATGACCCGAGCGATGATCACCGACCCGGCACTCGCTTCGAAGGCCCGTGAGGGGCGAGCGATCACCACCTGCATCGGCTGTAACCAGGGCTGCATCGGCCACTACCACGCCGGGGTGCCGATCGCCTGCACGATCAACCCGTGGACGGGCTTTGAGCGCACGCTGCCGCGCCCCGTACCCCGGCAGCCCGGCGACGATGTGGTGATCGTCGGCGCCGGTCCCGCCGGTTGCGCGGCGGCCGCGGCCGCTGTGGCTCGCGGTGACCGGGTGGTGCTGTTCGATCGCGGTCAGGGCCCCGGCGGTCAGATGCGGCTTGGGCTGGAGGCGCCGGGTAAGCGCGAGATCGCCGCGGGGCTGATAGAGGTGCTCGACGGCTGGCTGGCCGGAGTCGACGTCCGCTATGCCACCGACGCCGACGCGGACACGATCCTCGAGCTCGATCCCGACCGTGTGATCGTCGCCTCGGGCGCCGGGCCATACATCCCTCACTTCGATGGCGAGGGAGTTGCGGTCGTGCATGCCTGGGACGTGCTCGCGGGCGCGCCGGTCAGGGGCAACGTGCTGGTGGCCGACTGGGGTGGCGACTGGACCGGGCTCGACGTCACCGAGGCGCTGGCCGAACGCGGGCTCTCGGTGCAGCTCGTATGCGCCGCGGCAAGCGTCGGCGAAAACGTGCATGTGTACCAGCGAAACGCCTATCTCGACCGGCTCGACCGGGCGGGCGTCGTGCTGCACCAACACCTCGAGCCGGTGGAGCTCAGGCCCGGTGCGGTCGTGCTGCGAAACGTCTTTTCCGATCGTCGCACAACGGTTGCCGGGATCGACACGTTGGTGGTGAGCGCCGGGCGCAGCGGCTCGGAGGAGCTGTTCGTTGCGCTCCAGGACGGCGGCGCCGATGTCACTCGTGTCGGCGACGCACTCGGCCCGCGATCGTTCGAGGAGGCGATCGCCGAGGGCACTCGCGCGGCTCTCGGTGTGAGCCTGTCGCTCTAGCGACACAGGTCGTGACAGACCGGCGGCGGTGGCAGCCCATACGGTCGCCCGATGCTGATCAAACTCACCATCCTCACCCTCGCGCTCACCGCCTGGTGGGCGCCTCCGGCGCTTGCGTCCGACTCCTCTTACCTCCAACTGGCCGCCGAACACACGCCGGTGCTTGCGATCGAACGCGGCGGCGATACCGAACTGCCCGTCGACTTCCGCGTCTGCCGGGCCGTCGCCTGTTCGCAGAACTCGCGGCATCCGGTGCTCTTTCTGCACGCCGTTCCACGACCGGGATTTCTCTACCTCGAGTACTGGGAGTACCTGCCGGATTCACGCTTTGCGCATACCGGCATCCCCCTGATCGACGGCTATCACCGTGACGACTGGGAAGGGGCGATCGTCAAGCTGCGTTCAACCGGCGCGGTGGTCGGGGCGCGCGCGACCGCGCACCTCGGCTTCAACGGCCGTCACCCGTGGTGGGATCTGGCGGCCAACGACTGGGCCCGCTACCCCGCCGTGATCTACCGCGCCGCAGGAAGCCACGGGGGATCGTTTCAGCCGCGAGACGTCGATCTGGCCGGCGACGCATGGAATGGCACCGCCCGCACCGTGCGGCCCGCCCTGGTCGCGGCCGACGTGGCGTCACGTACCCACGCGGTGTTCTCGTCGGGCGCTGTGGCCCCGTGGGCGAAACAGGCGTGGCGATCGCCAGAGACCACGATCACCGGCCATCCCGGCGACACAGCGCGCTACGCCACCTACGCTCGCCTCTGGGCCCTTCTCTGTGGGTGTGAATAAATGGTGCCTGGCACCATTTATTCAGCCGGTGTGGGCGGAGACGGCGAGCGAGCTCAGGTCGATCGGCTCGATCGGCGCCCACACGGTGCGCTCGCCGCAGTCCGGGCAAAAGTCGGGCTCGCTGGGATGGTGGTGTGGCTGAGTCACCGCGGCCCGAATCAGGCGTGACTCCACGTCAAACGCCGCCTCCCCCGTACCTTCGGAGATGCGTTGGGCCTGGGTGTGGAGCAGTTCGGCGTCGTAGCCAACGGTGATCCGCGATCCGCAGTACCCGCACAGCGCCATCCGCGAGATAAACGGAGCTGCCGTCTTGTGGGACTCATCCGCCCGCCGAAATGCCTTCCAGAGCACCCAAACAAGCACAATTAACGGCACTTTCAGCACCAGCCCCAGGAATACCAATGCCCACAGATCGCCAGATCCCATCGTGCTCGAAGCCTACCGTCTTCCAACGCCATCTACACGGGATCGTCAAGCATCCGCACAATTCTGTCGAAACCCTGATCCGATGGACGATTCCCAGCGCGAACAGATGCTGATGCTGGCCCGTGGCGTTCTTCCCGAGCTGCCCTGCACGATCCAAGTGCTCTCGGAAGACGGTGGTTCATTCGACCTGTTGGTCGAAACCGACACGGACGGGCTGCTGCACGCCTACGCACCGCGCGACCGCATCCGCGACGGGCTGCGGGTGCTCGGCCGGATCGTCGATTCCACCCGCGGTCGCTACGAGGTCGAGCTCGAGGTGGTCGAATCGTTCTGGCATTCTCAAAACGAGGTGCTGATCCACCTGGCGGTCAACAACGTGCAGCACCAGAAAATGCGGCGCGCCTCCCCGCGAGTCGCCGTCGGCGCCGACGCCACGCTGCGGGTGCTGTTCTCGCGCACCCAGCCCAACGGCTCCGAACTCGAAGTCAAGCTCGCCGACGTCTCGTCCACCGGAGCGGCGTTCAACTCTCCCAAGCCCGTCGACCCCGGCGACATGATCTCGATCCAGGCGACCCTCGACGGACACGAGATGTCATTCGAAGCGCGCGTGATCCGCTGCGATCTCGCCCCCTGGGGTCGGTTTCGCGTGGGCTGCCAGCTGACCACGGTGGACGCCGCCGACCGCGAGCTGATCGCGCGCATGGCTGACGAGGCACCCAAGGGCTCCGCCGAGCAGCGAAAACCCGAGGTGGTCGAGGCCCGCAAGCGCCTGTTGGGATAGGCGCCAGAATTCCTCCCAAAGGGGGACGCGCGGCATACCGCTTCGAGGGGATAGTAAGTCACCTCTCTCCCGACCATAACGAGACCAGGCGCCCGGAGTGAGGGCGCACGGCGGTATGGAGATGGAGGGAGTCGGCAATGGTCAAGCGGATCCTCACCGAGACCCGTGGGAGTGTCGCCTCCGAGGTCAGCTTCGGGGCGATGGTCATCGGGATCTTGGTCATCGGCGGTCTGTTTTCGGTCGCAGCGATCGAGGGTGTCTCGTTCACTGTGCTGCTGCATCAGATTCAAAACGGGCACTGATCGCACTCGCGTAGCGCCGGCCGGTTTGGGGTGATCCCAGGCGCAGGTCGGAAGCTACGCTGCGTGCGTGGTTTTCCGACGTCTTCTCGGCTTTCTGCGCCCATACCGGACGCAGGTAATCGTCTCAACTGTGCTTGCGATCGCCTCGCAGGTCGTGGGTCTGACGATCCCCTACCTGACCGGCGAAGTCATCAACGCACTGCCGCCCAGCGGCACCAGTCGCACCACGGTGTACGAGCTGGCCGGGCTGATCGTCCTGGCCGGTGCGATCAAGGGCGTGCTCACCTACTACCGCCGCCAACTGGCCGGACGACTGTCGCTCGCGGTCGAATACGACCTGCGAAACGCGACCTACAAGCACCTTCAGCGCCTCTCCTACGCGTTCTTCGACCGCCACCAGACCGGTCAGCTGATGTCGCGGGCGACCGTCGATCTCCAGCTGGTGCGGGTGTTCCTGGGCTACGGCCTGATCTTCTTTACCCAGAACTTCGTGACCGTGTTCGTGGTCGTGATTGCGTTGGCGCTGATCGATTGGCAGCTCGCATTGGTGGCGCTCGCGATCTCACCCGTGCTGGCCTACTCCGCCTACCGCTATTCGGTAAAGGCCCAGCCGGTGGTCAAGGACGTGCAGCAGAAGATCGGCGATGTCACCACCCTCGCCGAGGAAAACATCGTGGGTGTGCGCGTGGTCAAGGCGTTCGCGCAGGAGCCCGAGCAGCAGGGCCGGTTCGGCGCTGCCACCGAGCGCGTCTTTCGGCGATCGATGGATGCCGCCAAGCTCGCCGCGACCTACGTGCCGTTCATGACCATGCTGCCCAGCCTCGGCATCGCCGCGGTGATCCTGCTGGGCGGCCAGAAGGTGATCGACGGCGATCTCACTCTCGGCGCGTTCTTTGCCGCCAACGGATACATGCTGCTTCTGACCGCACCGCTGCGCTCGGTCGGCATGTGGGTGGGGCAATACCAGCGCGCGATCGCAGCCGGCGAGCGGATCTTCGAGGTGCTCGACTCCGAGCGTGACATCATCGAGCGCCCCGGCGCCATCGACCTGCCCGAAGGCCCCGGCCACATCTCGTTCGACCACGTCGAGTTCGGCTACGACGAGACCCGCCCGGTGCTCCACGACGTGAGCCTCCAGATCGAGGCGGGCACCACCGTGGCGCTGATCGGCCCGACCGGGTGCGGCAAGACCACCCTCACCACCCTGATCCCCCGCTTCTACGACGTCGCGGGCGGCAGCGTCAAGGTCGACGGCGTGGACGTGCGCGAACTCACCCTGGACTCGCTGCGCCAGCAGGTGGGGATCGTCAGCCAAGACACGTTTCTGTTCTCGACCACCGTTGCTGAGAACATCGCCTACGGCGCAGCCTGGGCGACCCCCGCGGAGATCGTCCAGGCGGCCCGGCAGGCCCAGGCGCACGAGTTCATCTGCGACCTCCCCGATGGCTATGAGACACGCGTGGGTGAGCGCGGTCTGACGCTCTCGGGCGGGCAGCGACAACGGATTGCAATCGCCCGCGCCCTGTTGATGAACCCACGGCTTCTGATCCTCGACGATGCAACTGCCTCGGTGGACGCGTCGACCGAGGCCCGCATCAAGCTGGCGCTGCGCGAGGTGATGAAGGGCAGAACGACCGTGATCATCGCCCACCGGCTCTCGACCATCTCGATGGCCGAGCGGGTGGTCGTGCTCGATCACGGCCGGATCGTGGGCGACGGGGTCCACGACGAGCTGGTCGAGTCGAGTGAGGTCTATCGCGACATCCATCGATACGGCCTGGTCGACCGCACGTTCGTCGCACTCGATCCCGATGGCGCGCCCATCGAAAAGGATGGCGAGCCGCCCGCTGCCCACGTCAGCCGAGGACGGCTGCCGTGAAGCTCGGCGGTAATACCCGGCGCATGCGCGGCCTGCTCGGCTATGCCCGCCCGTACTGGTTTCGCGGGTCGATCGCACTGTTCGCCCTGCTGATGACCACCGCAACCGCAATCGCGGGGCCGGTGATCGCCAAGTACGCGATCGACAACGGCATCAGCAAGAGCGACATGGGCGTGGTCGAGCTGTGGGTCGGCGTCTACCTGGTGGTCGCGATCGTTGGGTGGTTGTTCGGCGCCTGCCAGAACTACCTCACCAGCTGGGTGGGCGAGCGGATGCTCGCCGACCTGCGCAAGAACCTGTTTGCCCACATCCAGTCGCTCGACCTGGGCTATTTCGAGCGCACCCGTACCGGCTGGGTGATCTCGCGCATCACCAACGATGTCGAGGCCCTCAACTCACTCGTGACCGACGGCGCGACCACCCTGATCCAAAACACGGTCACCTTGATCGGCTCGGCGATCGTGCTCTTTTTCATCGACTGGCGACTGGCCCTGGCAACGCTGATCGTGTTTCCCGCGATGGCGATCTCGACCGTCATCTTCCGCCGGTTCTCGGCCCGCGCATACAAGCGCACCCGCGAGCGGCTCGCCGACGTCACGGCGACGCTCCAGGAGGATCTCTCTGGCGTGCGCGTGGTCCAGGCGTTTCGGCGCGAGCATGTCAACTACGACCGGTTCGTCGAGGTCAACCACACCTACCGCACCGCCAACGTCGACACCGTGAACGCCGCCTCGGTGTACTTCCCGTTCGTCGAGCTGCTCTCGGCGGTGGCGGTGGCCGTCGTGCTCGGCTACGGCGGTGCACTCGTGTTCGACGGCTCGATGACGGCCGGCGGTCTGTTCGCATTCATCGGCCTGCTCGGAAACTTCTTCGACCCAGTCCAGCAGCTCTCGCAGTTCTACCAGACGTATCTGAGCGCGAATGCCGCCCTCGACAAGATCTTCGACGTGCTCGAAACGCCCGCCGGGATGGCCGACAAGCCCGACGCCATCGCGCTGCCAGAGATCGTCGGCGCGGTCGGCATCGAGCACCTGAGTTTCCGCTACGCCGAGTCGTCGCCGCTGGTGCTCGACGATGTCGATTTCACCGTTGCCCCAGGGCAGACGGTGGCGCTGGTCGGCCATACGGGTGCCGGGAAGTCGACCTTCGTGAAGCTCCTGGCACGCTTCTACGACCCCACCGGCGGGCGGATCACGATCGACGGTCACGACCTGCGCGACGTCCGCACCGAGTCGCTGCGACGGCAGATCGGGATCGTTCCACAGGAAGGGTTCCTGTTCTCGGGCACCGTGCGCGACAACATCGCGTTCGGCCGCCCCGACGCGACCCTGGACGAGGTCAAGGCCGCCGCCGAGGCCGTCGGTGCCGCCGTCTTCATCGAGGATCTGGAGAAGGGGTATGAGACCGAGATCCAGGAGCGCGGCCTGCGGCTCTCGGTCGGCCAGCGCCAGCTGGTCGCATTCGCACGAGCATTCCTGTCGGACCCGCGGATCCTGATCCTGGACGAGGCGACGTCGAGCGTGGACATCCCCACCGAGGCGCGGATCGAGCGCGCGTTGGGCACGCTGCTGGCCGATCGCACCTCGTTTGTGGTCGCCCACCGGCTGTCCACCATTCGCGGTGCCGACATGATCGTGGTGCTCGAGCACGGTACCGTCGTCGAAGCCGGCACCCATGAGCAGCTGATCTCACAGCGCGGCCGCTACTTCTCGCTGTACGACGACTGGGTCGAAGCCGTCGCCTGATCCGACGTTGCGATGTGTGGTACACGCTCAAGCGTCGCGGCGATTTGACCGATAGGCACCAGGATGAGGGGTCAACTCGTGAAGTTGGCGCTTGGCGTGCTCCTGTTTGTGTGCATGGCGGCTCCTGCTCAGGCGGCGACGGTGACGTTTGCGGACGTTCCGGCTGCGTCATGGGCGCATAACCAGATCGTGTGGTCGGCGACCAACGGCTGGGTGCTGCCGCGCACCACGACCAGCTTTGGGCCGAAGAAGGCCGCCACCCGCATGGCCGCAGCCCGGGTGCTCGCCCGGCTCGCGTTCGCAGAACACGGCACGGCGGTCGCCGCGAACCCCTATACCGAAGCCGTCACCGCCGGCTGGATCGTGGCCGGGACCGGTGCCGACGAACAGATCGAGCAGTGGGAGTTCGATCGCGGGATTCTGCGGGTGATGAATCTGATGGCCCAGGCTCAGAACATCGGCCACCTCCAGACCGCTGACGAGTGGCGCCCCAAGCTGCCGTTTGCCTTCGGCATCGAACAGGCCGTGCGCGCCCTCGGTGCGCGGGTAAACGCCCCCGACGGTGCGGACGGTTGGGAGACGTGGCCAACCACGCCGATGCGCCGCCTGAACCTCGCCACCCAGGCCTTCGCACTGGGTCATCTGAGCGCCTACGCCCGCCAAAACGTGATTGCGAAGACCGCGGTCGAGCATGCGCTGCCGGCATGGTCTCCGCTGCGCCGCGAGGTGCTCGGGATGGCGCTCAAATATGCCGGAGCCCCGTACGTGTGGGCCGGCGAGTGGCCGACGACCGCCTCGCCGTACGGCGTCCAGGCCGCCGGAGGATTCGACTGCTCGGGCTTTGTGTGGTGGGTGCTGAAGGAGCACACCTACACGCTCCCCGGTGGCTTCTCGTGGAGCGGCAATGCGGCCATTCAGGCACGCAGCACCTACGACATGGCCGCCGCCCTGCCGGTTGCCAAACGCATTCCCTACGCCAAGCTCCGCCCCGGCGACATCCTGTTTTGGAGTTCGGCGCCAAAGGGCGTGAACACCGCCTCGGCGACCGTCTATCACACCGGCATCTACCTCGGGAAGAGCTGGACGATCAACAGCCACGGCTCGGGTGACGGGGTGACCCTCGACTACATGGGTGCGGGCTCTGGCTGGTATCGCGACGCGTTTGCCTTTGGCTGGCGCGTGCTTCCCGCCGGGCGCTAGCCGGCGCGGCGTGCGGTAGCCTGACGGCGTGACCGACGATCCCGAAAGCTCAGAGCTCGATCCCGAAGAGATCCCTCAGGGAGCCGCCCCAGAACCCGGCACGCCGGTAAGCCCGCGGGCAGAGCGCGGCGCTCGAATGACGCCGACCGAGGCGATCCGCGACATGCGGATCACACTCCCGGCGCGCGGCAACCGCACGCTCCGCGACGTGATCGATCGCGTCAACCGCGAGTCGTCGCTGAAAGCGTTGTGGCACGCCGCCAACGTGAACGCCGTGACCCGGCTTCAGATCAACGACCACTCGTGGGTACACATCCAGATCGTTACCAACATCGGACTCAAGCTGGTGCGCGAGCTTCGCCGGGCCGGCGTCGAGCCTGGAATGGTCACCGACTACGGGATGCGTCAAGAGGACGCCGAAGTGGTTGTCGTTCTGGGTTGCCTGACCCACTGCCTCGGTATGGCCGTGCATCGAAACGGGCACGAGGAGATGAGCCTCTTTCTCGCCGCTGACCGGCTGCCGCGGCTGCTCGAGGGCATCTATGAGGAACCCGAGAAGACGATCGTCGAAGCCGAGGTGCTACAGGCGATCATCTCGCACCGCTCCGACGGCCAGCCGCTGTCGGTCGAGGCGGGCATCGTGCGCGTCGCCGATGCGCTCGACATGGCCAAAGGCCGCTCCCGGATCCCGTTCGAGTCGGGCCGGGTGTCGATCCACTCGCTGTCGGCAGCCGCGATCGAGGCGGTGCGGATCCACCACGAGACCGGCCACGTGCTGATCGACATCGAGATGAACAACTCGGCGGGCCTCTACCAGGTGGACAACCTGTTGCGCAGCAAGCTGCGGGGCTCCGGCCTCGAGGAGCACATCAACGTGCGCGCCACCATCGAGGGCGAGTCCGAGAAGCGTCTGCTGCCCTCGTTCGAGCTGTGACGAGCAGATACCGAGGGCGTTCGCAGTTTTTGCCGTAGCCCTGGTTGGAAGAATCGCAGTGTGGTAGGCTCGCCGCCCGTGCTACGGCTGATCGCATTCATCGCCGTGATCGCAGTGGGTGTGGGGCTCTCTTCAAGCGGCCGCGCCTCTGTGACATCGACGGCGACCCACTCCCAAAACGGTGTCGTGCTGCGCGTCATGACCTACAACATGGCCGGGGGCGAGTGGGGCTGGGAGCATGGCCCCGGCTCGCAGCAGACCGCGGCCGACGAGCAGGGCGTGGTCGCCGCCATCCGCGCGGCCCGGGCTGATGTGGTCGGGTTGCAGGAGCCGTTCGGCCGTACCCGGCTGATCGCCCGCATGCTCGGGCCTGGCTGGTTTGCCTACCCGCGGCTGCACACGGTTTCGCGGTATCCGATCCTCGAGCCGGGCGGCGCCAAGAGCGTCTTTGCCTACCTCCAGATCGCTCCCGGGCGCGTGATCGCGGTGCTCAACACGCATCTGCCGTCGTCGCCTTACGGCCCCTACGGGGTGCGCGACGGCAAGGGCCTGGCCCGAGTGCTGCACAACGAAAACGTCACGCGAATACCGTGGATGAAGCCGATCCTTGCCGCCGCCCGGCCGCTGATCAAGGCGGGCGTACCGACCGTCCTTACCGGGGACTTCAACTCGCCATCGTGGCGAGATTGGACACCGGCGGTGGTCAAGGCTCGCGATCTGCCCTACAGCGTGCGCTGGCCCGTATCGCTCGCAATCGAGCAGGCGGGCTTTCGCGACACGTACCGGTCGCTTCATCCAAACGCGATCAAGTCGCCCGCCTTCACCTGGCCGAGCGGCTGGCCCACGTTCAAGCACCATGCAAAGTATTCCGACCGGATCGACATCGTGTGGGCCGGTGGCCCCGCCAAGGCGCTGCGATCTCAGGTCGTGGGCTACCCCTCGCCGTATACCGATATCCCGGTCAAGCACTGGGTCTCGGATCACCGCTCGGTGGTCACCACGCTTCGGGTGCACCCCGTCGCCCCGCCCAATCTGGTCGCGGTCGACTCGGCTCGGGTGACCCAGGGTGGCGATATCGGTGTGAGCTTCCATGCACCTCATCACCACGGCCTGCGGGTCGAGCTCCGCCACGCCGGCGCGGTGGTGGCATCGCGCTCGACGAGCGCCAAGGGTAACGGCCACGTCACGTTCCCGAGCTCCAACCTGGCGCCGGGCAACTACGCCGTTGCTCTGAGCGGCATGAGCAATCCCCCAAAGCCCACCGCGGTCACGATCGTGGCCCCGGGTGCGCGGGCGACGGTGGCGGTCGCAAAAGCGAGCTTCAAGCTGGGCGAGCCGATTGCCGTGAGCTGGCGAAACGACCCCGGTAATCGCTACGACTGGCTCTCGGTGAACGCACCCAACGGCACCCCGCTGACACTCGACCTGCTCGAGTGGCGCTACGTGAACTCCGAGATCGACGGTCGCGGCACCATCGGCAAGAGCGCCCACGGGGACTGGCCACTCAAGGCCGGTAGCTACAAGGTGTGGCTGTGCATGGACGACGGCTATGTGTGCTGGGACTCGGCGTCGTTCAGCGTTCGCTGAGCCACCGCGAGTAGCGCACCACCGTCACCGGCACCCCATCGGGGAACCCGTGTTGACTCACCCCGGCGCGGTCGGGCATGCGCATCCCATCGGTCTGCCAACCGAGCCGCTCGTAGAAGCGCCGCGCGCCGGTGTTTCCCTCCAGCACCCGCAGCTCGAGCAACGAGAACCCGTAGCCACGGGCGTCTGACTCGAGCGCGGCCAGCAGCGCCCTGCCCGCCCCGCTCCCCCAGTGGTCGGGATCCACGTACACGGCTCCCACCTCCCCCACCTGCTGGGGGTCATGGTGACGCTCCGGACTCGGGCGCAGGCTCGCAAACCCGACGATGATGCCATCGAGCTCAGAAACGCGTGTGGTCGTGCGCGGTTGGTAGCTCGCAAGCATGTCGTGCCACATGGCCGCACGCTGGCCGTGGTCGAGCGCGGAGAGCAGCTCCGCCGGCAGGAGATCGGCGTAGCCGACTCGCCATGAGGCGATGTGGACGGTGGCGATCGAGTCGCAGTCAGTGGGCGTGGCGCGGCGGATGACCATGGTGGTGGGCAGTATCGCCGAGCAGCGATCGGTGGGCCGCCCGGGACTGTCGGTCACCGGGGCTCTGGTATCCTTCGGCCGCCCTATGCGGGGTCGTCTAATGGTAGGACGCCTGACTCTGGATCAGGTAGTCGGGGTTCGAGTCCCTGCCCCGCAGCTTATGGAGGAAAGCGGCTTTTCAGGCGTTTTGGGAGAGCGCCACCAGCTCTCGTGGGCGTCTCGTGGGCGTCATCGGCACCGGAGCGACGCCCACGGTGTCCGCATCCCATGTCCAGGCCACCCGGCGCAGATCGCGGCCAGTGAGCTGGGTGTAGAGCGACTGCGCCAGGTAGGGGTCTTCATGCCCCAGCCAGGCCTGAATCTCGGCAGGCAGGAATCCATGCTCGGTCACGAGCAAGGTTGCGCAGGTGCGCCGCAGCGTGTGCCAGGAAACCCAGGGCATCCCGACCGCCTCTCGGGCAGGCACGATCACGCGGGTGTACAGGTTCGAGTAGTGGCGAGGGGTGCCGGTGGCGCTCGGCCATACCAGGTCACGATCACCGATCCACTCGGCCCGGTTTCGGTGTCGCACCAGGTCGCGCATCATGGCCGGAGAGATCGGCACGGTGCGCTCGGCCGCCGGGGTTTTGGTGGTGCCGGTGGTGCTGCGGCGGTGCTTTCGCCACACCGTGACCGCACCGTTTTCGACATCGCACCAGCGCAGCGGCACCACCTCAGAAATGCGCAGGCCGGTTTCCAAGGCAAAGCGCACGAGGAGCCGGTCACCGGGGTCGGAGATCGCGGCAATGAACGCGATGAACTGCTCCCGGGTCATCGTGCGTTTCTCCCGCGACTTGCGCCGCTTCGCGCCTTGCGTCTTGATCCCGGCGGCCGGGTTGGGGTTGACCAGGCCGTCATCGAACGCCTGAGTCAGCGCCAGCCGCACCGGCGCGAACGCCAGTCGGATGGTGTTATGCGAGAGGCCGCGGGCGTCGAGATCGGCAACGAACCCGCGCAGCATGGGGGCGTCGATTCTGTCGAGCCGCACCGATCCCAGCGTTTTGTAGGCGTTTCGCTTGAGGTTGTCGCGGTAGTCCTGGCGGGTCAGCTCCTCGATGCCGCGCCCAGCGCGGCCGCGGTAGCTCGAGATCCAGTCCTCCGCGTAGGCCTCGAACGTCGGCAGGTGCGCACCAGATCGCTGCGGCTTGAGCAGCATTTTTGCGCGGTGCTTTTTGGCGGCGGCCTCGTCTGAAATCCTCGCGCCTTGCCGCTCTTTCCCACCTGGCCATGTACAGGCCGGTGGCGGTGTCGCGGTAGACCCCGGTGGTGCGCGTTTTCACATCGCGTGGGGCAGTCTTTGCAGATGGCATCGTTTCGGCTCCTATCCGATTCGGTGTCGGCCGGGGGTGTGTTTCAGCACGCCCCCGGCCACATGTGTTTGACACAGGATAATCGGCGGCCATTGCATGCGGCTTGACGGTCACAGCCGCCCCTGCTCGATCAGGGCGTCCAGTTCGTAGCGGTCGATCAGTGCCCGGCCACCGTCACCGGTTCGGCGCAGCGCCCCGGAGGAGCGCAGGTCATAGACCCGCTGCGGCCGGGCACCGATGTAGTCGGCCGCCTCCGCGAAATTGTGAGCCACCGCCGGGCATGCCCCTGGCGCTCGGCCAGGATCACACCCACACGGTCTGCCACCGCCTCCACGAAGGCGTCCGACAGGCTCACAGTCACGTCAGGCAGCGGCTCGCTCATGGTTCTCGATCAGCCGCCCTCCGCGGTTCATGTTCGCCGCCGAAGATGTCGAGCTGGCCGGGATGGATCACCGGCGGCTGGGATCGCCGCTTCGGGCGATCCTGGTCCAAGCTCGGCGGCCGCTTGGGCAGCGCCGCGGCTCGCCGGGCTGCGGTCGGCGCGGCGGGCTCGCGCTCGTCCAGGTAGTTCGGCTTTTTGAAGCGCGGCCGTGGCTCGGGCTTCGGCTTGGGGGCTTCCACGGTCTGCAACCTTTTGGCCAACAGCCGCGAGCTGGGGAGTGATCGCCGCGTGCGCGTTTTGGCAGACTGGCCGAACAGATCGGTCAGGGTCGGCCGGGGCGGTTGATCCGCCCCGGCCTTGCCGCTAGAAGGGGATGTCGTCACGTTCGGCCTCCTCGTCGGGCTGCCCCTCCGGCTCCGACTCGAACCCCTCCGGCTCCGACTGCGACGAGGCACCGAGGAGATCACTCAGGGTCGCCTTCGGCCAATCCAGGAAGATCACGCGATAGTCGATATAGCGGCGCTCGGATGCCGACTCGCGCTCACCCAGCCGCTCGATGATGATGCGCTCGCCGGGCTCAATCGGCTTGTCCTGGTTGGCCCGCCGGATCACGTTTTCGAGCACGCGGTGATGCAGCCACACTGTGCGCTCGCGATCATCGATCTGGATCACCAAAAAGAGCTTCTCGCCGTTCTCGGTGTGAGCCTTCCCCGGCCTCCACGTAGACGCCTTCCAGCCGCTCGCCGTCCTGGTCAAAATCCCACCAGCGGCGGTCGTCATCGGGTACTGTCATTTTGTGTTCTCCTCCATGTGGTTGTGACCGCCGCCGGGATGCAGTCGGCCTCCCGGCGGCGGTCGTGGTTTCAGCGGTCGGCCTGCGCCTCGATCTCGTGAGCACGCTTGACAATCCGTTTGGCGATGGCCAGCCAATCACCATCGGTGCCGCCGTAGTGCCGTGACAGATCGTCGGCCACGTCGATCACGTACAGCGGGATCGGCTCACCGTTTTTCGTGCCCTCGCCAGGGCGCCGAACGGGGCTCATGACGGCGGACCCACCACCAGCTCGATCTCGACCAGCTTGCGGTCGTGTCGCACCACCGTCCGACCAAGCGCCTGCAACTCCTGCTCGATCCAGGCCAGCCGCGCCTGCGTCCTGGCCAGCTCCAGCTCTAGGCGGCCGAGATCAGTCACGGTCACGCGGTCGCCCTCCTCGAGGTCATCGACCAGGTAGTGGGCGACATCGACCACCTGAGCGATCCTGACAGCGGTCGGCGTCAACTGGGGGTGTGCCTCCAGCTTGCGCACGGTGCGCTCATCGACGCCCAGCACGTGGGCGATCTGGGGAATGGTGAGG
>CAVPTL010000019.1:0-31231 GCA_963708725.1 uncultured Actinomycetes bacterium
CGACGATCTCGTCACCCACCGCTTCGGCCTCGACGATGTCGGACTCGCCTTCCAGGTCGCGATCGACAAGCCGGAGGGGTTCGTGAAATCAACGGTCATCGTCGCGGGGGAGTAGCTGTCCAGGCGGCCGCGGCGATGTGCTAGCCTCGCCAACAGCTGGTGCAAGATAGCCAACTCGAGGTGGGATGCTGATGAGACTCGACAACATCGACGTGCTGTGCGCTGACGTTGCGACCATGGAGCGGTTCTACCGCGAGGTGCTCGAACTCCCGCACGTGCTCCCCTACGACCCCGACCAGGGTTGGGCCGGGTTCCAGGCCGGCGATGTCACGATCTTCCTGATCGGCTCGACCGAGGCGGCCGGGCCGCCCCAGAAACCCGGCGCCGGGCCGCCCGGGTTCGAATCGTTTGCCTTCCAGGTCGACGACCTTGATGAGGCGATCGTGGATTTCGAGCGGCGGGGCGTCACCTGGGCATCCGAGGTGGTCGAGTCGCCGTGGTATCGGTATCGCAGCTTCCACGACCCGGAGGGGAACATCCTTCACCTGACGCAGCCCGATCGGGTGGCCCTCGGCCTCGAACACTCGTGAGCAGTTGAGCGACGACGGCAGAACCGTGATCGACGCCGACGTCCATGCCCTGGTGCCGTCGATCGAGGCGCTGTTTCCGTGGCTCGACCCGCACTGGCAAGAGGTGGCGCGAACGACGCAGTTTCGCGGGCCGACCGATACTCCCTACCCACCGAGCGCGGCGACCAGCATGCGACCCGACCTGCTGGCCGCCGATGGCGTGGCCGAGACGGTCGAGGATGTGCGGGCGCGGGCACTCGATCCGCTCGGAGTCGAGGCCGCGATCCTGGTCTGCGCCTACGCCACCGAGGCAATCAAGAACCCCGACGCCGCCGCGGCCCTCAGCACCGCCGCGAACTCCTGGATCGCCGAGGAGTGGCTCGCCAAGGAACCACGGCTGCACGGCTCGATCGTCGTGCCCGGGCTTCATCCGACGCTGGCCGTCGAGGAGATCGAGCGCTGGGTCGAGGATCGCCGGTTCGTTCAGGTGGTGCTGCCCGTGCGCTCGTTCGTGCCGTACGGCAACCGCATCTGGTGGCCGCTGCTCGAGGTGGTGACGCGTCACGGGCTGGTGCTGAACCTGCATTTCGGCGGGGCCAGCGGGGATCCGCCGACCTCCGTGGGCTGGCCCAGCACGTACCTGGAGGAGTACGTCGACATGCCGAGTGCCTTCCAGACCCAGATCATGAGTCTGGTGGCCGAGGGGGCGTTCGACCGCTTCCCCGATCTGCGAGTGCTGTGCGCCGAGAGCGGCTTCGCGTGGCTGCCGTCGTTCATGTGGCGGTTCGACCGGCTCTGGCACGGTCTGCGGCGGGAGATGCCATGGGTGCGCCGGCCGCCGTCGGCCTACATTCGTGAGCACGTGAGGGTGACGACCCAGCCGTTCGACGTCCCGGTGGATGAGTTCGCGCGCGTGTATGAGCACATCGGCTCGGACGAGATGCTGTGCTTTGCCACCGACTATCCCCACTGGCAGTCGGAGACTGCCGAAGCCGGCATTCCGCCGCTTGCCGACGGGCCGGTACTGCGGGCTATTCTGGAAGGTAACGCACGACGGCTGTTTGGCCTCGGAGGTGAGCGCGATGGAGAGTGAGCGCGGCAGATACACCGGCCCCCTGGTCGACTGCGACGTGCATAACGCGTTGCCGTCAGACGACGCGCTTCATCCGTACATGCCGGCAGAGTGGCGCTCGCGCCGTGACTCGCTGACGTACCTGCCGACGGCGTTTCGCGATGTGCGTGAGAACCTCGGCGACCGCTCGTATATCGGTGCCGAGTACCCACGACCGACGCCGCGAGCCTCACGGGTCGATGCGTGGCCGCCGGGAGGCGGCGCCCCGGCGTCGGATCTCGCCTTCACGCAGGCGCAGCTGCTCGACGCGTGGGACATCTCCTACGCCGTGCTCAACCCGCTGCTTGGGATCGGCGAGATGCTCAACCTCGAGCTCGCGGCCGTGATGGCGCGAGCGGCCAACGACTGGCTGGCCGACCAGTGGCTCGATCGCGACCCCCGGCTGCGTGCCTCGATTGTGATCCCCTACGAGGATCCTCCGGTGGCGGCCGCCGAGATCGACCGAGTGGCCAAGGATCCCCGGTTTGTCCAGGTGCTCGTGTTGTCGCGCATGATCGAACCGATGGGCAGGCGCCGGTACTGGCCGATCTACGAGGCGTGCGAGCGCAACGGGCTTGCGCTGGGCGTACATAACGGCGGCTGGGGTGGGCACCCGATCACGCCCGCCGGCTTCCCGTCGTACTACCTCGAGGATGCAGCCGCGATGGCGGGTGCGTTCCAGGCACAGGTTGGCAGCCTGATTGCCGAGGGCGTGCTGAAGCAGTTCCCCAGCCTCCGATTCGTGCTGATCGAAGGCGGCTTCGCCTGGATTCCAGCGCTGATGTGGCGACTCGACCGGGCGTGGCGGATGCTCGGGGTCGAAGTGCCCGCGGTCGACAGGCCACCCTCGGAGTTGATCCGCGAGCGATTCTGGGTGAGCACTCAGCCGATGGAGGAACCCGAGCATCCCGGGCAGTTCCACGAGCTGCTCGACCAGCTCCAGATGACCAATCGGATCATGTTCTCCACCGACTATCCCCACTGGGATTTCGATGCGCCCAACCAGGCGTTTCCGGCGCGGCTCTCGGCCGAGCAGCAGCGCCTGATCCTCTACCAGAACGCCGCCAGTCTGTACGGTCTTCCGGCGCCGGCACAAGCAGCGGCCACCGGTGACTAGGCACGTGGTGTGTCGCGCCGACCAGCTCCCGCCCGGTGCGCGCAGGATCGTCGAGGTGGGCGGCCGGTCGATCGGCGTGTTCAACGTCGACGGTGACTATCTGGCCATCCGCAACCGCTGTCCCCATCAGGGCGGCCCGTTGTGCGAAGGCGTGCAGGTCGGCGAGCTGACCTCCGACGAGCCTGGCGACTACACCTACTCGCGGCCCGGGGAGATCATCCGCTGTCCGTGGCACGGATGGGAGTTCGATCTGCGCACCGGGGCGTCCTGGTTTGACCCCGCCAAGAAGCGCGTGCGCTCCTATGAGATCCAGCTCGTACCCGGAGCCGAGCTCAGCCCACCGCCGCGGCCGGGTCTCCAGCCCGGGCCGTATACCGCCGAGACCGTGCCGGTTTCGGTCGAAGACTCCTACGTCGTACTCGAGGTCGAGCCCTAGCCGCTAGGCGTTTCGTTGTGACAGCACCGACGAATCGACCCCACCCTTCAACGAGAACCGGTCGGCCAGCACCGCCTTGCCAAGTTCGCGGGTGTTGATCTCGTCGCGGAAATGGAGGGTGAACGTGCGGGCGTCGCGGTACATCTGCTCCAGTGGGTAGTCGCGAAATGCCATCCGAGCGCCGCAGATGTCGAATCCCCGGCTGGTGGTGTCGAGCAGCACCCGCTTGGCCAGATGAAGTGCCTTGAGCGAATGCGACTCGGCGATCGCCGGATCGTCTCCCTCCCAGGCGCGCGCGGCCTCATACAGCGCCGAGCGCACGGCGAAGATGTCGGCCGAGAGGTCGCCGATCGCGATCTGTACGAACTCACTGTCAGCCAGGTACGGTCGCTCGCGCACGAACCCGCACACGACGTCAAACGCCGCCTGCGCCGCTCCGACGTGGTTGGCTGTGAAGCCGAGCGTGAACGTCCGCGAATCGCGCAAGGCCCAGTCGCCCGGCGCGCCGATCACCAGCTCCGCCGGCAACTCCAGGTCGGTGACCTTCACGCCCCAGCTCACGGTCGGGCGCATGCCCAGCACATCCCACTGGTCGATCAGTTCCACCTCCGGAGCGTGGCGTGGGACAAGCACGGTCACCGTTCGGTCCGGGTATGGCTCCTCGCCGGGCACCGCAACCCAGATCAGGAGGTGGTCGGCCGCCGGTCCGAGGGACGCGAAGAATTTGTGACACGAGAGCCGCCACCCCGAGCCTGACGGAACCAGCTCCGAGACATACTCGCCTGGTCGCGCGGCGCGTGGATTGGTCTCGCTGCCGACGGAGGCGAGCAGCAGCCCGTTTTGGATGATGTTCGGCAAGAGCTGATCGAGCTGTGCCTTGGTGGCGTGCCGGGCGATGTATCCCAGCGCGTGCGAATGCACCTGGAGCAGCTGTGCCGTGGAGGAGTCGACCCGGGCGAGCCGCTCGATCGCACGGTAGTAGGCCTCGTAGTTCGTGCCCCACCACAGATCGTCGCCGCCGTACTCTGCCGGCGCCGTCAGCGCCAGCAGCCCGGCCGCGCGAAGGTCGGCGAAGTTTTGCTCGGGGAAGGCAGCGGCATCGTCGTATCCGCGGGCGCGCTCGCGAAACTGTGGTTCGAGCGCTTCGATCTGCCGGAGCCGGGTTTCGAGGTCGAGCGGGGTCGTGGTCTGAGTCACGGTCATCGATCCAATCCGTAGGTGAGAACGTCGATCAGCTGGTCGCGGGTGCGACCCGAAAGTGCGCCTGGTGGTGGCTGCGGACGAGAGATCGTGGCGTTGGGGATACCGAGGTGCCGGGCTGCCTTGACCGACACCACGTCCTCCCAGCCGTCGCTTCCGGGCTCACCGGGGGCCTCGACCACGCCGGAGTCCAGCTCGTCACCGTCGCTGGTGCGTACGACCAGCCGCGACAGCCGCCGCTCGGGGAATTCGGCGTCGAGCTCCGGCGAGACCACCGACCGCGTGACCGCGGCGATCGCCTCGACTCGAGCGTCAACGGCGGATGGCATCGCCTCGGCCGCGTCGAACCGCCCGGTGGAAAGTGCGACCGCCACCGGCCACACGGCGCTGTATTGCATCTCCTCGGTCGTTTCGGGCCGTCGGGTGGAGAGCCAGCTGGCCGCCTCGAACGTGTGGATCTCGACCGACTCGATCGCGCGCCCACCGAGCTGGCCATGAATCGCGACCGCGGCGTCGAGTGCCTGCTGTGACCAGCGGCAGCATGGGTACGGCTTGACATACACCTCGAGCAGCTGCCAGCGATCGCCCAGCGAGGCGACATCGAGGGCATCGAGCCCCTTGCCGCGCAGCCCGGTGAATCCGGCCTCGGCCAGCAGCGCCGATGACATCCCCATGAACGCTCCCCAGCCGACGGCGTCCTTGGTCATGGCGGGATCGGTGACGGCCCGTGACATGTCGGCGATGGGTGCGTGGTACTCGGCGATATTCACGGCGTGGCCCAGCTGCTTCGAGTCCAAGCCGAACAGCCGCGCGCAGGCGACTGCGGCGCCCAGCGAGCCCCACGCTCCGGACGCGTGGTAGTCGGCCTCGCGGGCGTGGAGCTCGATTCCTGCCCGGATCGCCACCTCGTAACCGATCAACGCGGCCAGCAGGAACTCCTCGCAGGTGGCGCCGCGGCTTTCGGCCGCCGCCATCGCCACAGGAATGATGATCGCGCCGGGATGGCCCTTGGTGACGCGGTGTCCGTCGTCGATGTCCAGCGAGTTTCCGAGCACGCCGTTTGCAAACGCCGCCCCGGGCGCTGCGACTCGACGCCCGTCGCAGAGCACGGTCGCCTCGTCACCGCCATGCACCGCCGTCGCATAGTTCGCCGCAATCGCGACCGAGGGCAGGGCGCGGGCCGTCACCACGGCCACCGCGAAGTCCAACATCAACCACGCCAGCCGTCGCTGCACTTCGACGGGGACGTCGGCGAACGCGAGTTCCGAAGCAAACTCCCGTAACACCCGTTCGGGCGCCGGGTCAGCCACCTTCCGCCACGTCGGCCGGTCGCTCGCCTCGCAGCGCCGCGGCCAGTTCAGCGGCGGCCGTTACCAGCGCCGCGCCGAGCCGATCGAATCCGGCGGTGAACCGATACTTGGGTGCCGAGACGTTGAGTGCCGCCACGATCCTGCCCTGTGGGTCACGCACCGGGGCCGCAACCGAGACCAGTCCCGGCTCCATCTCCTCGTCGGCGGTCGCGTATCCCTGCGCCCGCGCGGCGGTGATCATCGCCTCGAAATCGTCGAGCCCCCTGGCCGTATTGGGGGCCAGCGGTACGAACTCGACGCCTTCGAACACGAGCTTGAGCTCGGCCCGGCTGTGATCGAGCAGCAACGCCTTGCCGACCGACGTGCAGTACGCCGGAGTGGTGCGGCCCACCCAGCCCACCGCCTGCACGGCACGCGGTGACTGGTGAGACAGGATGGTGATCGTGTCGGAGCCCTGTAGCACCGAGAGATATGCGCGCTCGCCAAACTCGGACACCAGGTGCGCGAGGTGCGGCTGGGCGTAGTCGAGCAGGCGCCGCTCGCCGGCGAGATTCGCCATCGCGAAGATCCTCCACCCCAGGCGGTAGGCGAGGGTGTCGGGGTCGCGGTCGACCAGCCCGTACTCGGCCAGTGTCGAGAGCGCCCGTGACACCTGGCTCTTCTCCCGGCCGAGCAGCTCGGCGATCTTGGTGACTCCGAGGCCGCCCTCGGCGATCGCCTGATCGCTCGAGAGGCTCAGGAGCGTCTCGACACCGCGCCGGATGCTGGTCTCGCGCTCGGTGCGACCGTCTTGACCGGATTTGGTTGCTTCATTCCCAACCACAGTTGGTACAACCTAGCAGAGAATTCTGGGTGTGTCCGCTCAGACTCCGCTGGCCGCGGTGCTCCACGGCGGGTCGGAGGCGGCTGTGGATTCGACGCCGTCGCCCGTATGGGAGAGGGCGACCGCGCTGACCCGCGCAAACGGCTCTGCGCCCGGCTTCGAGACCTCCGCGACGACGGTGTGTCCAAACTCCGTCAAGGTGGTCTGGATGTCCGCGGGAATCCGGGCGTCGACGAACGTCTCCTGCCCCTGGCAGTACACCCGCGGCGCCGCGACGGCGGTGGCCACATCCATGTCGAAGTCGACCGTATGGACGAATGCGTGCACGACGCCGCTCAGGATCCGGTACCCGCCGGAGCCACACGCCCCCAGGATCGCCTTGCCGTCGCGCGCGGCCACGATGCTCGGTACCGCGAAGTACGGCATCTTGCCGGGGGCAATGGAGTTTCCCCGGCCGGGCCGGGGGTCGTAGTTGACCATCGAGCTGTTCAGGAAGCACCCGACCTCCTCGACAAACACCAGCGACCCGAAGTCGTGGCCGACTGTGGTGATCAGTGCTGCGACGTTGCCGTCGGCGTCGGCCGCGGTCATCTGGGTGGTGCCGGGGCTCTTGGCGCCGGGATCGAACGGGCGGGGATCGGCGGCGGTGATCGGCCGCGGCGCCGCGCGATCAGGCTGGATCCCCGCGGATCGCATCGCGGCGAACTCCCGGCTCGCCAGGCCGGTCAGCGGACTGTTCACGTGGTCGGGATCTCCGAACCACACCACGTTGTCGACGAAGGCGTGGCCAAACGCTTCGGCCATCAGGTGGTAGAACTCCGCGCTGCCCGGCGCCGCCGCGGGGAACTGGTCGAGGATATTCAGCACCTCGTATCCGACCTGATCGTTGGCGGTGATGTACTGCACGTCGCGGAAGGTCGCCGGAGACTCGTACATGATCTTGGGCCGGTAGGCCTCGAGATCGGCGGCGGTCAGGATGCCACCGCCGCGAGCCACCTCGGCCTCGATGGCGCGCGCCGCCGGGCCGCCGTGAAATGCGGAGGGGCCGGTGCGTGCGATCGCCCGCAATGTCGCGGCCAGGGCGCTGGTGTCGAGCCGGCGGGTTGCCCGGAAGTACGGGTCGTGGGTCAGGGGATCGCCGTCGTCGAGGAGGTAGCTCGCGGCGGACGGGATCTCGCGGATCTGATCGAGCCGCGACACGACCGCCAGGACGATGTTCCACGCGACCTCGAGGCCGGCGTCGGCCGCCTCGATGGCCGGCTCGAGGATCTGGGCGAGCGGCAGCCGCCCGGCCTGCTCGTGGGCCGCGCACAGGCCCGCGACCGCGCCCGGCACGGCGGTTGCGAGCGGGCCGATCTCGTTTTTGCGGCCGACGACCTGAGGCCAGTCGTAGTCGCCGCCGTCGTAGGCATCGGCGAGCTCGAACATGTCCTCCCGTGACGCCGCCGGGGCGCGAGGGCCGTGATCGACCGTCACGAACCGCCCGGCGTCGGCGAGAAACATCGACAGGTGACCGTAGCCTCCCAGCCCGCAGCTGACCGGCTCGACCACGAACGCGGTGAACGCCGCGGCCACGACCGCGTCGATGGCGTTGCCACCCTGCTCGAGCATCTGCACTCCGGCTGCGACCTCGGCGGGGTGGCCCGCCGCCACCGCACCGCGCTGGTAGACCGTCACGGACGCACCTCGATCAGCGTCGGCCGATCGCGATCGAGCGCGGCGGTGATCAGGCTGGAGGCTTCGTCCATCGATCGGGTCGAGGCCGCCTCGCAGCCAAACCCGCGCGCAATCGCGACCAGGTCGTGGGGACTTGCTGCCGTGCCGATCGGCTCGATTCCGACGCGCAACATCGAGTCGGAGATCTCGCCATAGCCATCGTTGTTCCAAACGATGATCGGCAGGCCCAGTCCCAGATCGCGGGCGGTGGCGAGTTCCTGCAGCGTGAACAGCACACCGCCGTCGCCGGCGAGGCAGGCAACCGGCCGGTCGGGGGCGGCAAGCTTCGCGCCGATCGCCATTGGTAACGCACACCCGAGCGTGCCGAATCCGACGGGCATCATCCATGACCGCGGACGCTCGACTCCGAGCATGTGATTGGCGGCGTAGGCCGGCTGGGTCGAGTCAGCGGTGACGATCCGGTCCTCGGGGAGCGCCGCGTCGAGCATGTCCAGAAGGGGGCTGTGCTCGGTGAGATCCGATGGCCACTCGAGTGCAGCCAGCGCGCGGGCCACGCGATCGGCCGCGGCGGAGGAGTCGCCGGGGGGCGCCTCGGTCAGCCTGTCGGCGAGCGCGCCCAGCACCGATCGGCTGTCGCCGTGAAGTGCGACGTCGGCGCCAAACTGAGCCTGGAGCTGGGCCGCGTCGATGTCGATGCGGATCAGTCGTCCCGTGAGCTCGAGCGGCGCGTCGAGCCCCCACCAGTCGAGTTCGGAGAACTCGGTGCCCACGGCCACCAGCACGTCGGCAGTGCGGATCATGTCGACCACCGGGGCAAACGACAGCGTCGCGCCGACACACAGCGGGTGCGACGAGGGGATCGCCCCCTTGCCGTTGATGGTCACGCCGATCGCCGCGCCGGTGCGCTCGGCGAGGCGCAGCGCCTCCGTGCCGGCGTCCACGGCGCCGCCTCCGAGGATGATCACCGGCGCATGTGCGTGGGCGAGCAGCTCAGCGGCCTCGGCGATCGCCGAAGCCGGCGGACTCGGCGGAGCCGCGGCGGTCTCGATTCGTGCCAGCCGCGGCGAGCGCTGAGAGAGCACGTCGACGGGCACCGCGATGTGAACCGGTCGCGGTCTCCCACTGGCAAAGCTGTCAAACGCCCGCGCCAGTACCTCCGGTAGCTCGCCTGGGTGCTCGACCTGGTGGCTGAACGCGGTCAACTCGGCGGTCAGCGCGCGCTGGTCGGGCAGGTCGTGGATCGGGCCGCGCCCGTGGGACTCGGCCGACACGGCTCCCGAGATCACCAGCAACGGCTTGGAGTCGTGGTGGGCCTGGGCAACGGGCGTGAGCACGTTGGTCACCCCCGGGCCCGAAATCACCAGGCAGACGCCGGGGGCCGCGCTCGTCCGTCCCCACCCGTCCGCGGCGAAACCGGCGCCCTGCTCGTGGCGACACAGCACGTGGCGGATGGTTGAGGCGTTGAGTCCCCGATAGGCCTCGAGCGTGTGGACGCCGGGGATCCCAAACACCGTCGAGACGCCGTGTTGCTCGAGCAGGTCGATCAGCACCTGGCCGCACGAAAGCGTCTCGGGCGCACCTGACTGTGTTGCGAGTTCGCCAACCACCGTTGCAGTCCTACCACATCGCGAGTACCGCTGTAAACCGGGAACGAGGGTTGAACGGCGGGGGCACGTGTGGTATCAACCAACCCGTGTTGGGGATCCCACAACCCGCTCCGCTGGGCGCGTGACCGAAGACGTCGCCCCCTCGGCGGCCGCCGACCCGAGCTCCCAACCCTCGCCGCGGCGGCGCCGCAATCTCCGTGGGCTGCTTGCCCTACCAACGTTTGGTTGGACGCTCCTGTTCTTCGTCGCGCCGCTGGCGATCCTCCTGCTCTACTCGTTTGGGCAGATGAATCTGATCACGTTCAACGTGGAGTTCGGCTGGACGCTCGACAACTATCGCCACCTCAACCAGAGCCTGTATGTGCATACCGTCGTGCGCTCGGTGCTGCTGTCGCTGGGCGCCACCATCGGCTGCCTCATCATCGGCTATCCGGTCGCCTACACCCTCAGCCGCAAACAGGGCCGCACCCAGACGCTGCTGCTGATCGGCGTGATGATCCCGTTTTGGACGAGCTTCGTGGTCCGCACCTACGCCTGGGTCAACCTGCTCCAGAATGGCGGCCCGATCGAGCATGTGCTGCATACCCTGCGGCTGTCCAGCGGATCGCTCAACATCCTGTACTCGCCCACGGCGGTCACGATCGGGATTCTGTACTCCTACCTGCCGCTGATGATCCTGCCCCTGTTCGTGTCGCTCGAGCGGATCGATCCGGGACTCGTGGCCGCGGCCTCCGACCTCGGGGCATCGGGGCGGCGGGCCTTCCGGCGGGTCACGCTGCCGCTCTCGATGCCGGGCGTGATCGCCGGCTGCATCCTGGTCGGAGTGCCGGCGACCGGCGAGTACGTGATCCCCAGCATTCTGGGCGGGGGCAAGACGCTGATGTACGGAAACGTGATCGCTGACCAGTTCTTCGAGATCGGCAACTACCCCTTCGGCGCCGCCCTGGCGATGACCATGATGGCGGTCGTGACGCTGTTTCTCGTGATCGCCCGCTCGGGTCTCTCGAAGGTCGAGGATGTGACCTGATGCTGCGGCGGCTGCCCTCTCCGGTGTCGGCGTTCACGACGCTCGTGTTCGTGTTCTTGTACCTGCCGATCGTGGTCGTGGTCATCAACTCGGTCAACGCCGACAAGTTCCTGATCAGCTGGGGCGGGTTCACCACCAAGTGGTACAGCCAGGCCCTCAGCGACAGCCGCGTTCGCACCGACTTCATCACCAGCGCCGAGGTCGCCATCGCATCGAGCCTGATCTCGGTCGCGATCGCGGTTTCGGCCAGCCTGTGGGCGCGAAACGCCCGGCCCTGGTCGCGGCGAGCGCTCGACGCGACCACCTACATGCGGATCGTCCTGCCCGAGGTGGTGCTGGCCACGGCGCTCTTCATCTTCGTACGGCGGCTGCATTTCGAGCTGGGCGTCACCGCGATCGTGATCGGACACGTGGTGTTCAACTCGGCCTATGCGACGGTGGTGATCCAGGCCCGGCTGGCCACGCTGCCAATCACCTACGAGGAGGCTGCGACCGACCTCGGCGCCTCGCCGCGGCGGGTGTTCCAGCGCGTCACGTTTCCGCTGCTGGCCCCGGCGATCCTGGTCGCAATCCTGCTGACGCTCTCGTTCAGCTTCGACGACGTTGTCACCTCGCTCTTCCTCGGCGGCACGAATGCTGAGACGCTCCCCGTGCTGCTGCTCGGGCTGATCAGGATCTCGGTCACGCCCGAGGTCAACGCGATCGCCGTGGGCGTGATGCTGATCACGCTGATCACCTTTGCGTGCGCCGCGGGAATCGCCACCGTACGCGGGTCGATCGGCGTGCGCACAACCCCCCAAGCCAAGGAAGCCGAAGAGTGACCACAAGCGTCCAAGACAATCGCCCGCCTGCCGTCGCGCTGGAAAAGCTCGAGCGGCACTACGGCGAGCTGACCGCGGTGGCCGGGATCGACCTGGAGATCGCCGACGGCGAGTTCTTCTCGCTGATCGGGCCGAGCGGCTGCGGCAAGACCACCACCCTGCGGATCGTGGCGGGTCTCGAGACGCCGAGCAGCGGCAAGGTGTCGGTGCGCGGTCAGGACGTGACGAATGTGCCCGCCTTCAAGCGGCCGGTCAACACGGTGTTCCAGCACTACGCCCTCTTCCCACACCTGAACGTGTACGACAACGTCGCCTTCGGCCTGCGCGAGCGACATGTCAGCCGCGGCGAGATCAAGACCAAGGTGGCCGACATCCTCGAACTCGTCGGGCTCACCGGCCGCGAGCAGGCGCGCCCCAAACAACTTTCCGGCGGTCAGCAGCAGCGGGTGGCCCTGGCCCGCTCACTCGTGCTCGAGCCGGCCGTGCTGCTGCTCGACGAACCCCTCGGGGCGCTTGATCTCAAGCTCCGAAAGCAGATGCAGATGGTGCTCAAGCAGATCCAGCGCGAGGTTGGGATCACGTTCGTGTACGTCACCCACGATCAGGAGGAAGCGTTTTCGATGTCGGATCGGGTCGCGATCATGAATCGCGGCAAGATCGAGCAGATCGGCGATCCGGTCGAGACCTACCGCCGGCCCCGAACACTGTTTGTGGCGGACTTCGTGGGTGCATCCAACCGGTTCTCGGCACGGATCGTGGAGCGGCTCGGAGACGGCACGTATCGCGCCGAGATGGGCGCGCTGGGAACGCTCGAGGTTCCCGGCGTGGACGGGCTCGCCGTCGGCGACGAGGCCGTGGCCGTCGTGCGCCCCGAAGCGATTCGCACAGCGTCTGACTTCGGCGACGCCGTGCTCGACGGGACGGTCACCGACGTCTCGTTCATGGGACCGCAAACGCAGTATGTGGTCGATGCGGGTGGGCTTGGCACCGCCGCCATGCTGTCCCCGGCGGATGACGACGACCTGCTGCGAAGCGGCGCGGTGCAGCGGTTCCGGTTCGCGGCCCGGTCGGCGTGGCTGGTCGCGCCGGACGCCGTCGCCAAGGATACGGTCACAGCCGTCGAGGCCACATGACGTTCTCGCTGCTGGGCCGGTGCCCGCGCACCGGTCAGCTGGGCGCCGCGACCGCCACAGCCGATATCGCGGTGGGGGCACGCGTCCCGCATGCCCGCGCCCACGTCGGCGCGGTTCTCACCCAGCACCGCACCGACCAGCGGTTGGGGCCTCGGGGCCTCGAGCTGCTGGCCTCCGGGTGCTCGCCCTCGGACACGATCGCGGCCCTGGTGGCCTCGACCCCGTTTGCCGGCTGGCGGCAACTCGCAGCGATCGACCGCGACGGCCGCACGGCCGGGTTCTCGGGCGAGCGGGTCGAGGAGCCGTTTGCCGAGGAGCGCGGCCGCGACTGCATCGTGGTGGGGAACGTGCTGGTGTCCAAGGCGGTTGGCACAGCGATGATCCGCGCGTTCGAGCGCGAGCCTGGCGACGATCTCGCCGAGCGGCTGGTGGCCGCCCTCGAAGCCGGATCGGCTGCCGGCGGCGAGCGCTCCCCCGTGCGCTCTGCGGCGCTCCTGGTGGCCGGTGACCAACAGTTTGCGCTGGTCGATCTGCGGATCGACCAAAGCGACGCACCGATCGCGGCGCTGCGCAGCCTTTGGGACACGTATTGTCCGCGGGTCGACGAGTTCGTTGCCCGCGCCCTGGCCCCGGACGAGGTACCCGCATGAGTGAGCTGTATGAGGTGAAGGTCGAGGAAGTCGCCATCCCACTTGCCGACGGGACGGTGCTGTCCGGACGTGTGTGGCGCCCCCTCCACTCAGGCCCGGTGCCGGCGGTGCTCGAGTACCTGCCCTACCGCAAATCCGACTCCACCGCGATCGACGATTCGGTGCGACACCCGTACTTCGCAGAGCGCGGCTACGCCGGCGTTCGGGTCGACATTCGCGGCAGCGGCGACTCCGAGGGCGTACTGATGGACGAGTATCAGCCGCAGGAGCAGGAGGACGCGCTCGAGCTGCTGCGCTGGATCGCCGCGCAGGAGTGGTGCGACGGATCAATTGGCATGATGGGCATCTCCTGGGGGGGATTCAACAGCCTCCAGATGGCCGCGCGGCGGCCGCCGGAGCTGAAGGCGATCATCACCGCCTGCTCGACCGACGATCGCTACGCCGACGACGTCCACTACATGGGCGGGTCGGTACTCGGGTATTACATGCTTCCCTGGGCATCGGTGATGCTCGCCTATAACGCCCGGCCGCCGGATCCGCAGGTGGTCGGCGAACGCTGGCGCGAGATGTGGATGGAGCGGCTCGAGGCCAATCAATTCCTGGCCGAGACCTGGCTCGGCCATCAGCGCCGCGACGCCTACTGGAAACAGGGATCGGTGTGCGAGGACTACAGCGCCATCGAGTGTCCGGTGTACCTCGTCGGCGGGTGGTCGGACGGCTACACCAACGCGATCTTTCGGATGCTCGATGGGCTCTCGTGTCCGCGCCGCGCGATCATCGGCCCGTGGGAGCATGTGTGGCCCGAGGAGGGCGTGCCCGGCCCCGCCATCGGATTCCTCCAGGAGGAGGTGCGGTGGTGGGATCACTGGCTGAAGGGAATCGACACCGGGATCATGGACGAGCCACTCGTGCGCGCCTATGTGCAGGATTCCGAGCCACCCCAGACCGCCTATGACGTCCGCCGGGGTCATTGGATCGCCGAGGCCGACTGGCCAACCCCCAACGTGCGCGAAGCGACCCTGTTCATGTCTGAGCGGGGCCTCACTGATTCACCGCCGAGTGAGGCGACGGCGTTCGCGCACTGCAGCCCTCAGACCGTCGGTGTCGACGCCGGATCGTGGCTGCCCTATGCCAACCCTGCCGACCTCCCGGGCGATCAGCGCCAGGACAACGCCCGCTCGCTGTGCTTCACCGGCGAGCCGCTGAGCCAGCCGCTCGAGTTGCTCGGCCAGCCGCGGGTGCGGCTCTCGATCGCGACCGACGGCCCGCAGGGCTTCGTCGCTGTGCGGCTGTGCGACATCCGTCCGGATGGGACGGTGGCCCTGGTCAGCCGCGCGATCCTGAATCTCACCCACGCCGACAGCCACGAACATCCCACGCCGCTCACGCCCGGATCCGCCCGCATCTACGACATCCCGCTCAAGGCAAACGCGTACACGCTTCCCGCCGGCCACCGGCTCCAGGTTGCGGTCTCGACCAGCTACTGGCCGTGGATCTGGCCAACACCCACGCCGGTGACGATCACGGTGCATTCCGGCTCCGATACCCAGCTCGTGCTTCCCGTGCGGACACCGCAGGCCGAGGACGGGCGTGACCCGTTCGGCCGGGTGGAGACCTCGCCACGGCTCCCCAACGAGATCCTGCGCGAGCGGCGGCCGCATGTCACCATCTCGCGCGACGTGGCGTCGGGAACCGTCACCTACGCCATGCGGCGGTCGCTGTGGGGCGCCCGGCGTTTGCCGGACGGAATCGAGTACTGGGATGACGACCCGTGCTCGTTTACGATCACCGAAGGCGACCCCCTGTCGGCCTCGGCGCAGTCCGCGCGCACGCTCGAGATCAGGCGGGGCGAGTGGCGAACGCGCATCGAGATGACCGCCGACATGAGTTCGACCTCGACCGAGCTGGTGATGTCGGCCACGCTCGAGGTGTTCGAGGGCGACGATCGCGTCTTCGCCAGGGAGTACGCCGCGACGGTGCCCCGTGACGACGCGGCCTGATTCCGCGCGGGTTCATGCGGCCGCGCTGGAACGGAAATTGCCCGGCATGCTCGAGTTGGTCGAGCGGATGGTTGCGATCGACAGCCCATCCGATGCTCCCGAAGGCGTCGCCGCTGTGGGCCGCCTGATCGGCGACCAGCTGGCGGCCGATGGCTTCACCGTCGTGGCCACATCGGCGGCCGATCGAGGCCCGCAGATCGAGGCCCGGCGGCGGTTCGGCTCAGGCAAGAACGTGCTCGTGCTCGGCCACAGCGACACCGTGTGGCCGTCCGGTACGGCGAGCGGCTGGCCGTTTGCCCGCGACGGCGATTCGATCACCGGCCCCGGCGTGGGGGACATGAAGAGCAACCTGGTAGCCGCCGCGGCCGCGCTCGCGGAGTTCGGCCAAAGCGCGCTGCGCGACGGGCTCGGTGAGGTACGGGTGCTGATCGTGCCCGACGAGGAGCTGGGCAGTCCGGCGAGCCGCAAATGGATCGAGAACGCAGCGCGGCAGTCGGACGTGTGCCTGGGGATTGAGCCCGGCCGCCCAGGTGGCGGAGTCGTGGTCGCCCGGGGCGCTGTCGGGGCGATTGGCGTCTCCGCCGAGGGTGTGTCGGCGCACACCACCGCGCCCGAGGGCCGAAGTGCGATCGCCGTGCTTGCACCGCTGGTCGCGAAACTCGAGGCCCTGAGCGATCGGGCAGAGGGAGTCATCGTGACGGTGGGGACGTTCACCGGCGGCACCGCCCGTCAGGTCGTACCCGACCGGGCCGAGATGCTCGTCGACCTGCGCGCCCCGACTCAGGAGGCCGCCGAGGCGCTCCTGATCGATGTGAAGGCACTTGTGGACGTGTCCGGCGCGGTGCTCTCCGGCGGCATCACCCGACCGGCGTTTGAGCCCGGAGCGGTCGCGCGGCGCCTGTACCAGGTGGTGGAGCGTGCGTCGGCGAGTGTCGGCCTGGGAGCGCACGAGGTGCGAGAGCAGGGCGGTTCGGACGCCAGCTTCGCAGGAGCCATGGGCGTTCCAACGCTCGACGGGCTTGGCCCGATCACCCACCATTCGTGCAGCCGCGGCGAGCGGGTCGAGGTGTCGAGTCTGGTGTCGCGCGCTGCGGTGATGACGTCGCTGCTCGAGGCCATCGCGACGGGCAGCGCGACGTGAGCCCACAGCCGCGATCCGCGCTCAGCTCGCTTGACCCGTACGTGGCGGGCCAATCCCTCGCCGCTCTGGCCGCCGAACTCGGCCTCGAGCGCGTCGTCAACCTGGCCACCAACGAGACCACCTTTGGCCCTTTCCCGACGGCGATCGAGGCGCTGCGGGCCTCGGCCGACCAGGCCCATCGATATCCCGAACTCGATGGCGATCTGATCGACCGAATCGCGGCGGCCCATGGGGTGCCGAGTACCCACGTGGCACTGGGAAACGGCGCCGACGCCATCATCGGCTACCTGTGTGCGGCGTATCTGGAACCGGGCAGGGAGGTCGTGATCGGGGCGCCGTCATTTCCGACCTACCACCTGGACGCGATCAAGGCCGGCGCGACTCCGGTGGTGACCGGGCTGCGGGAGGGTTCGTTCGATACCGGCGCACTCGCCGAGGCGGTGACCGACGCCACCCGGATCGTGTTCGTCTGCAATCCCAACAACCCCACCGGCGGGATCGTCACCGCCACCGAGCTACGGGGCCTGATCGACGCCGTCCCAGGCGACGTGCTGGTGGTGGTCGACGAGGCCTATGCCGAATACGTGACCGACCCGGCGTACCCGGACACGATTGGCGAGCATGTCCGCGAGCGCGACAACGTGGTCGTGCTTCGGACGTTCTCGAAGATCTTCGGCCTGGCAGGGCTGCGCGTTGGGTATCTGATCGGCCCCCCTGCGGTGGTCGACGCTGTCGGGCGTGTGCGCCACTACTACGACATCAACAGCCTGGGCGAGATCGCGGCACTGGCCAGCATCGGTGAGCACAGTGAACTCGATCGCCGGCGAGCAGCGACCGCGGTGCTACGAGCCGAACTGGCCGCCAGCCTCGAGCAGCGCGGCCTCCGGCCGTTCCCAGCCCACGGAAACTTCGTTGCGTTCGAACGACCCGACGCCGCGGCGCTGGAAGCCGGCCTGCTCCGCGCCGGCATCCTGATCCGGACAGCGGGCAGCGTCGTTCGCATCACCGTCGGATCCGGCGACGACCACGACCGCCTGCTGGCCGCCCTCGACTCGCTGTGAGACCGGCGGCTACGCCGCCTGAACTTCCTCCCAGATCGCGTTGCGCATCTGCTGGGCCTCAGGGTTGAGGTAGCGCTCCCAGTGGACGCGGGCCAACACGGCCGGGTCGTAGCGCTGTGCGGGATTGTTGATCGTCGAGTTCGGCAGGTACTTGTTGGCGGCCGTCTCCTCGTATGCAGCACCGGTGTTTTCCACGAAGTCGGCGTAGTTCTTGGGATCGAGGTGGAAGTTCATGAACGCCTCGACTTCGGGGAGCTGGCTGGTGCCGGCAATGGCAATCCAGCCCTCGAGATATGCCGGCATGCCGTCGGTGGGGGGCACCCAGACCACGTTTTTGTTGTCCTGGCTGGCCGGGCCGAGGTCGTAGTCGTAGTCCACCGCCATCACCGCCGAGCCGTTCAGCAGAGGCTTGGTCACGTTGGTGGGAAGGAACGCCTGAACGTGGGGCTTGATGTCGAGCAGCTCCTGCTTCGCCTGGTTCAGCTGATCCTCGTCGGTCGTGTTGATGTCGTAGCCGAGCTTGAGCAACGCAACACTGATGACGTCGGTGTCGAAGTCGGTGAAGACGATCTTGCCGGAGTACTTGGGCGCCAGGTCCCACAGATCCTTCCAGCTCGTCGGCGTCTCGGTCATGAGATCTTTGCGATACCCCAGCCCGACTTTGCCGTAGTCGGTGGGAACGCCCCAGGGGAAGCTCTTGCGGAAGTATGCGGGCACGTTCTTGAGGTTCGGGATGTTTGCCGGATCGATGTGCTGCACCAGCTTGGCCTCGTCCAGTTGCTGCGAGACCACCGAGCCCGCCAGCGCCATGTCGTAGGCGCTTTGGTTCTGGTGAATCTGCGCGATCTGGGCGGCGTCACCGCCGGAGGTGAGCTCGCTGACCTGGTGGATGGTGACTCCCGGGTGGGCCTTCTGGAAGGCCGCGACCTCGTGGGCGCCGATCCACTCCGGGTAGTTCGCGAAGGTCACCGTGCCCGAGAGCGGGCCGGTCGTGCCGGCGCTGGCCGACGACGACGAGGAGCTGCTCGATCCGCACGCTGCCGCCGCGACGCCCACCGACGCCAGGCCCGCGAACTGCGCGCCGCGTCGAAGTGCCTGTCGCCGTGTCATTGGCAGAGAAAGCCATTGGCCAGACTTATCATCCGTTGCCACTTTTTCGCCTCCTTGAATCCCTGCCAAGGTTTGCCGGATACCCAACTCGGGTTGGGGAGCGTTTCTATCATACGGTTCAATCCGCTGCAAGCGCAGCGCCAGAGCCGTCCACCACAGGTGTGTGCGGGCGTCCGGTCTGGTACCACGACACGACATTGTCCGCTTGGCACCGATAGTACCGGCGCTCGGCCTCGTCGGACAGGTAGGCCACATGCGGGCTCAATAAAACCCGCGGGTGGGCCAGGAGCGGGTCTGACGGCGGCGGTGGTTCCTCGGCCAGCACGTCCAGCCCCGCGCCGGCCAACTTGCCCCCGGCAAGCGCCGCCAGCAGCGCCGCCGAGTCGACCAGGCCGCCACGCGAGACGTTGACGAGGTACGCGCCATCGGGCATCAGCGCCAGCCGGCGAGCATCGACAAGCGGCTGCGCGTCGGCTGACCCCGGTAAATGCAGCGAGACCAGATCGGCCGCCGCGAACACGTCGTCGAGCTCGAGGCGCTCGACTGCCTGCGGCCATTCGTCCGCCGCGACGAGCGGGTCGTGCGCCACCACGCGGCCAAAGATCGGGTGCGCCAGGGCGGCGAATCTGCGCCCGATGCGACCCATGCCGATCACCCCGACCGTGAGCGTCGAGGGCCGCCGCAACGGACCGGTCGCCATGTAGTCCCAGCCCCCCTGGTGTACGTGGCGATCGAACAGCGGCAGGTGGCGGATGAGGCCGAGAGCCATCGCCAGCGCGTGCACGGACACCTCCTCACTGGCGGCATCGGGGACGTTGCACACCCAGATCCCGGCTGATCGCGCCGCATCGAGGTCGACGTGGTCGACCCCGACGGTGCAGGTTGCCACGATCCGCAGCTGGGGCAGGTTGGCGATGGCAACGGCTGAGACCACCGAGTCGCCGGTCAACACCGCCTGGCTGCCGCGGGCCGCATGGATCACCTGCTCGTCGGTGCGCGCGAAGGTGTAGTCGATATCGAAGCCCGCCCGCTCGAGGATCGCGGGCGCTCCGAGGAGATCGACGCCCTCGGCCACGTCGATGTAGACGGCTCGCGGTCGCGAGGCGGGGTCAGTCAACGAACACGGCGTCTGGCATGAAACAGCCCACGATCCAGTTCGGAGCGTCCACGACTTCGGTGATCTTCAGGTCGCCGGCCAGTGAGCACAGCATGTAGGCATCGGCCCGCGAAAGCCCGCGTTCGCGCACGAGGTGGTCGATCATCGACCGCACCGCCGAGCGCGCGCTCTCCATCAGATCGGATTCGACCCCGGTGGTGGCATACCAGCCGGCAGCGTCCACGCGTGGGGTGAGCGACCCCGGCGGGCGGCGCAGGGCGGGCGCCGACAGCGAGTAGCCATGCTCGACCGAGACTCGGATCGTGGTTTTCATGGCACATTCGATACCCGAGATCGCGACTTCGCCGTCACCCTGCGCGGCGTGGGCATCGCCCATCGAGAGCAGCCCGCCCGGCACCCCAACTGGAAGGTACAGCGTGGTGCCCGCGGTGAGATGGCGCAGGTCGATGTTGCCGCCACCCGCGTGCGGCGGTGGGATCGGGACGTTGTGCATCCCCGCACCCGGTACGCCGACCGTCCCGCAGAACGGTTCGACCGGGATTCGCACGCCCGGTGTGAGCTCGGTGGTGTCGCCGCCGGTGAGGTCGAACACCTTCAGATACGGCTCGTCCAGCTCTCCCGGCGGCAGCAGGCCGAGGCCGGGGAGGATGCACGCCCAGCCCCAGTCGGGAAGCTCGAAGCCGAGAAACTCGACCGCCAGCACGTCACCGGGTTGCGCTTCGTCGACGGAGATCGGCCCGGCCAGCGGATAGATGCTCCCGAAGTCGAGGCCGCGCAGGTCTTCGGAGACGGAGTCACGAGTGATCTGGCCCGCCGCAAAGTCATCGGTTTCGACCGTCACGGTGTCGCCCGACGACACCCTCACGACGGGCGTGTTTTGGACGTCCCAGCTTCGGTGGGTGGGCGCATCTCGGGTGATCTCGTGTGCTGCCATGAACTGGTGATCCAGTATGCCATGGCGCCGCGAACAATGGTGTTGCGATATAGCCAACTCATGTTGCACCAGACCAGGGCCGGGTGCTAAGCTGGCCGCGGCCGTGTTCCTGAACCAGATGCCCCGCTTCGAACCGCTCTCCGCAGAAGCTCTTGCGACGATTGAGGGAGGCTGGGAACGGCTCGGCACCGAGGTCGGGGTGCGGTTCGATCATCCCCGCGCGATCGAGCTGTTCCGGGCAGCCGGGCAGACCGTCGACGACGACGCGGTCGTCCGTTTCGATCCGGGATTTCTCGCCGCCCAGGCGGCATACGCCCCGCCCGAGTTCGCGCTGCACGCCCGCAACCCCGCCCGAGACTTCATCGTGGGTGGCGACCACATGATCTTCGGCCCCGCCAACGGCCCCCCGTTCGTTCGCACCGGCGGCGAGCGCCGAGACGGCACGATGGCCGATCTCGAGCAGCTGCTGAAGCTGACGCAGATGACCGACGCGCTCGATACCCCGGGCCGCAACATCCTGGAGCCCAACGACGTCGCGCTGGACGTTCGGCACCTGCTCCGCGCCCTCGCCGCCGCCCGGCTGACCGACCGCGTGTGGTCAGGCGAGCCCTCGTCCGAGAGCGCCGCCCTTGACTGCATCCGGATGGGCGAGATCATCCACGGCGGACGCGAGGCGATCGAGCAGCGGCCGGTCATGTTCGGCAACGTCAACGTCAACTCGCCGCTGCACTTCGACGTGCGCATGCTGGAAGGACTGCTGACCTACGCCGATGCCGGCCAGGCGATCATCGTGACGCCGTTTCTGCTGATGGGGGCGATGGCCCCGGTGTCCACACCCGCGGCGCTCGCGCAGCAGACGGTGGAGGCGCTGGCGGGCATCGCACTGGTTCAGCTGGTGCGACAGGGCACGCCCTGCGTGATGGGCTCGTTTCTGTCTGCAACCGACATGCAGTCCGGCTCGCCCGGATTCGGCGGGCCGGAGTCGGCGCTTGGCCTGTACGCCTCTGGGCAGATCGCTCGCCGGCTCAAGCTTCCGTGGCGATCCGGCGGCGGCACCCTGACCTCGAGCCAGACGCCGGACTTCCAGGCGGGCTACGAGGCCTTCAACACGCTCAGTGCCGCGTTCCTCGCCGGTGCGAATGTGTGCTGGCAGTCGGCCGGCTGGCTGGAGGGCGGGCTGGTCACGTCGTTTGAGAAGTTCGTCGCCGACTGCGAGCTGCTCGACCTTTTGATCCACCAGTTCACGCCCGTCGAGGTCGACGAGGCCAGCCTGGCCTTCGACGCTCACGTCGAGGTCGGCCAGAGCGGGCACTTCTTCGGGGCAGAACACACGCTCGAGCGATTCCGCGACTGCTTCTGGCGCCCGACCGTGGCGTCGACCGAAAACATCGACCGTTGGACCCGCAACGGCTCGCTCGACTACGCCGCGCGCGCGACCGGACGGTGGCAGCAGATGCTCGAAGCCTACGAACAGCCCCCACTGGACGAGGCGATCGAGCAAGAACTGGTCGAATTCGTGGAGCAGCGCGCCCTGGAGCTGGGCGACCCGGTCGATATCCGCGCCTGAGCGCCGGCTTTCAGAGCTCATCGGTGGCGCGCTTCCTTGACCACGGACTGAACATCCTGTATCACAGAGCGCACACTTAGACCCGGATTCCGGCGGTTTGCCCGAGCCCCCGGGTCGCCAGCGATCCTCCAGCAAGGAGCTCCGAGATGACCGACTCTGGACAAGAACCCGCGCACCAAAGCTCGGGGCTTTCCCGTCAAGACTTCCTGAAGTCGGCAGGTGCGACGGGGCTGGCGCTCACCGGCGGTGCGGCCTTCCTGGCGGCCTGCGGGAGCGGGAGTTCGACCAGCTCGGCCACAACCACCGCCGCAGGCGCCCCGCGCCACGGCGGCATCCTCAAGGTCGGCATGATCGGGGGCGGAAACGCCGAGTCGCTGAACCCGGCCAACGCCGATCTCAACGGGCCCAACATCGCCCGCTGCTACACCCTGTACGACACGCTGGTACGGCTGGCGCCAGACAGCACGCCGAGCCCCGGCCTGGCCACGGAGTGGTCAGCCGACGCCGCGTCCAAGACGTGGACGTTCAAGCTCCGGCCGGGCGTGAAGTTCCACAACGGCAATCCGCTCACCGGTGCGGACATCGTGTACTCGTTCAAGTACATGTCCCACCCCTCCAACAACGCCTCGAGCCTGCTCACGAACGTCGATGTCGCCAACATCCACACCCCCGACAACACCACGGTCGTGATCCCACTGAAGGGCTCGCAGACCCAGTTTCCAGCGGTCCTGACCGATCCCGCCTGCGCCATCATCCCGGCGGGAACGACGGACTTCCGCCACCCGATCGGAACGGGAGCGTTCAAGTACCACTCGTTCACCGTCGGCCAGCAGAGCGTCTTTCTCCGCAATCCCGACTACTGGGACGGCGACAAGCCGTACGTCGACCAGCTGGTGATCTCGTCGATCAGCGACGACACCGCCCGCGTGAACGCCCTGCTGAGCGGCACGATCAACGTGCTGCAGCAGCTGCCCTACACCCAGGGTAAGACGCTTACCTCCAACAATGCGGTGAAGCTGGTCAGCACGCCGAGCAACACGCCGTACCTGTTCTACATGCGGGTGGATCAGGCCCCGTTCACCGACGTGCGCGTGCGTCAAGCGATGCGCTACATCGTCGATCGCCCGGCGATGATCACCGACGCGATCAACGGGTTCGGCTCGGTCGCAAACGACCTGGTCGGCAAGGGCCTCACCTTCTACGACGACTCATTCCCACAGCGGGTGCAGGATCTCGACAAGGCCAAGTCGCTGCTCAAAGCCGCCGGTCAGAGCGACCTCACCGTCACCATGTACACCTCGGCCATCGCCCCGGGAATCTCGGAGGCAGCCACCCTGTTCTCCCAGCAGGCATCGGGTGCGGGCGTCAAGGTCAACATCCAGACGGTCCCGGCCGACGCGTACTTCAACTCGTCGCTGAAGTACCTGAAGTACCCGCTGGCGTCGTCGTTCTGGACGTTTTCGAGCATTCCGCAGTGGTACGGCGAGGCGCTCGGCAAGAACGCTCCCTACAACGAGACCCACTACGACAGTGCATCGTTTACCAAGCTGATGGAGCAGGCAAACGCGGCGTCCTCGCCCGACCAGGCCCAGCAGCTGTGGTCGCAGGTGCAGGAGATCCAGTTCAACGAGGGTGGGTACGTCGTGTGGGCCAACGTCGACAACCTCGATGCGGTGTCGTCCAGTGTGCAAGGAATGGTGCCGGCGCGGGCGTACTCGCTGGGGTCTCCCACGGGTCTGATCGACGCCTGGTTGTCGGAGTAGGCATTGGCCGTAACGGCGCCGACAGCGTCTCCGACCAACGCCCCGACAACCCGCCGGCGCCACCCGCTACTGGCGTTCACAGTCCGCCGAATCGGCGCGGGGCTGGTGACGCTGCTCGTGGTCTCGATGCTGGTGTTTGCCGCCTGTCAGGTGCTCCCCGGCGATGCCGCCAGCGTGATCCTGGGCCGGCAGGCCACCGGCCAGCAGCTGCGCCAGCTGCGGACCGAGATGGGAATCAACCGGCCGGTGGTCGTCAGATACGCCGATTGGGTCTCGGATCTGGCCCGCGGAGACCTCGGTAACTCCGCCGCCGGGTATGCGCAGGGGGGCAAGGTGTCGGTCTGGAGCTTGATCAGCGGAAAGCTCCAAAACACCGTGATCCTGGCAACCATCACGTTCCTGCTGGCGGCCCCGATCTCGATCCTCCTGGGTGCGATTGCCGCCCTGCGCGCATCGAAGCCGGCCGACCACGCCATCACCATCACCAGCCTCGCGCTGGTCTCGATGCCGGAGTTCGTGCTGGGCTCGGTGTTGATCGCGGTGTTCTTCTCGTGGCTCGGTCTGCTCCCCCCGGTCGCATTGTTTCCGCCGGGTGTGAGCCCGCTCACCGACCCCAGCGCGCTGGTGCTTCCGGTGCTGACGCTGCTCGGTGTGACGGTCGGAGCCGCCGCGCGCATGGTGCGGGCGGGGATGCTCGAGACGCTTCGATCCGAATACGTTCAATCGGCCCGCCTGCACGGCATCGACGAGCGCCGCGTCAGGCTCTCCTACGCGCTTCGAAACTCGCTCGCCCCAACCGTGCAGGTGCTGGCCCAGGTGCTCCAGTACCTGCTGGGCGGGATCGTGGTGGTTGAGTACCTGTTTGCGTATCCGGGCCTCGGTGCAGAGCTCGTGAACGCGGTGGGTATTCGGGACGTGTTCGAGGTGGAGGCGATCGTGATGATCTTCGCGGCGGCCTTTATCGCGATCAACATCATTGCCGACCTGATCGTCGTCTTGCTCGTTCCCCGGCTGAGGACGAGCGTATGACCATCGCCGCCCGCCGTGTCGCGCTTCCCCGGGGTATGCGCCAGACCGCCGCCAAGGTCGGGTTCATCATGCTCGTCGTCATCGTTGCGGTGGCGATCTTCGGGCCGTTCCTTGCTCCCGACTCGCCGGTTGTCCCGGTGGGCGCGCCCTTCGACAGTCCCAGCGCACATCATCTGCTGGGCACCGACTACCTCGGCCGCGACGTCGTCTCGCGCACGCTCTGGGGCGGGCGCAGCGTGCTGCTGCTGGCCGGGCTCTCGACGCTGATCGCCTACGTGTTTGGCCTCCTGATCGGGCTCTTTGCCGGGTACAGCCGCAACATGGCCGATTCGCTCCTGATGCGACTGATGGACATCCTGCTGTCGTTTCCGCCGCTGATCTTCATGCTGGTCATGATCACGGCGATCGGTACCGGCAAGGTCGGGCTGGTGATCGGGGTGGCCGTCGTCCAGACACCCTCGATCGCCAGGATCATGCGCACCGCCACGCTCGAGCAATCGGTCCGCGGATTTGTCGAATCGGCGGTGGCACGAGGTGAGAGCACCGGCTCGATCCTGATCCGCGAGGTGCTCCCCAACATCGTCTCGCCGCTGGCCGCCGACGCCGGCCTGCGGCTCACGTACTCCGTGCTGATCATCGCCTCGGTCAACTTCCTCGGCCTCGGCCTCCAGCCGCCCGCGGCCGACTGGGGCCTGATGGTCGCTGAAAACCGCAGCGGCATCGGCCTCAACCCCGCGGCGGTGCTCGGCCCCGCCGTCATCATCGCGCTGCTCACGATCTCGCTGAACCTGATCGGCGATGGCTTCGCCCGCGCGCTGGGACGCTCCTCGTGAGCGCTCCGTCGATGCCGGCGGCCGGCGCCCTGGACATCCGTGGCCTGTCGGTCGGTCTCGAGTCGGGCGAGGCGGTGGTCGAGGAGCTCGACATCGAACTCGCCGCGGGTGAGATCCTCGGGCTGGTCGGTGAGTCCGGGAGTGGCAAGACGACCGCCGCCCTGGCGATTCTGGGCTACGCCCGCGAAGGTGCGGTGATCACCGGTGGAACCGTGAGCGTCGCCGCGGGCGAGGTGCCCTACGACGACGAGCATCGGGCCCGATCGATCCGCGGCCGAGTGGTGTCATACGTGCCGCAAGACCCCGCCAACAGCCTCAACCCGTCGCTTCGCATCGGGACGGCGGTTGAGCACGTGCTCGCCGTCGGTGGTCGGATGAGCTCACCGATCGAGGCCGTGAGAGCTGCGCTCGAGTCGGCCGGCCTGCCGTCCGACAGTGGGTTTCTGCGGCGATTTCCCCATCAGCTGTCCGGCGGCCAGCAGCAGCGGGTGCTGCTCGGCATGGCCCTCGGACCCGAGCCGGCCCTGGTGGTGCTCGACGAGCCGACCACCGGGCTCGACGTGGTGACTCAGGCCAGGATCCTGGAGGAGATCGACCGCCTGCGACGAGAACTGAACGTGGCCATGGTGTACGTGTCGCACGACCTCGCCGTGGTCGGTCAGATCGCCGACCGGATCGCGGTGATGTACGCCGGGCGGATCGTCGAGCAGGGGGCTGCACTCGACGTGCTCACCCGACCCAGGCACCCGTATACGCAGGGGCTGGTCGCGTGTATCCCCGACTACCGGCACCGTCACAAGCTGGAAGCGATGGCCGGCGTGGCGGTGGGCGTCGGCGATCGGCCCAGGGGTTGTGCGTTTGCACCGCGTTGTCCCCACCAGATCGAGGCCTGCACCGCGGCGCTGCCGCCGTTGGAGCCGACCGGCGACACCGCGTCGGCGGCGGCTCGATGCATCCGCTGGCGTGAACTCGGGCCGTTCGCTCTCGAGCGCGCCGGCCGCACCGACAGGACGTCCGGCGATCCCGCCGAGCACCGCCCCCCGCTGCTCCAGGTCGACGGGATCAGTGTCGACTACCGCCAGGCCGGGCACGCGGTGCATGCGGTCACCGACGTCTCGTTTGACGTCGACGTCGGGGAATGCGTCGCGCTCGTGGGCGAGTCGGGATCGGGGAAGACGACCATCGGCCGCTGCATCGCGGGCCTCCATCCCCAGGCCGCGGGGCGGATCCGGTTCGACGGCGGGGAGATCGCCGGGCGGGCCAAGAATCGCGACCGTGAGCTGCGCCGCCGGATCCAGATCATCTTTCAAAACCCGTTCGAGTCGCTCAATCCACGGCATACGGTGGCCCAGAGCATCGGGCGCCCGATCAGGTTTCTTCGCCGGGTGCCGGCTGACCAGACGGCGCAGGAGATCTCGGACTACCTCGAGCGCGTGCGGCTTCCCGCCCGCCTGGGGTCGCGCTACCCGGGGGAGCTCTCCGGAGGCGAGCGTCAACGTGTGGCCATCGCCAGGGCGCTGGCGGCCAACCCCGACCTGATCGTGTGTGACGAGGTGACCTCCGCACTCGACGTCTCGGTGCAAGCGGCGGTGCTCGAGATCCTCGACGAGCTGCGCCGCGAGCTCAACCTCGCGTTGCTGTTCGTGACTCACGACCTCGGCGTCGTGTCGGCGATCGCCGATCGCGTGCTGGTGCTCCAGGACGGCAGCCTGCGCGAGGCCGGCGACGTGGAGGACGTAATTCTGCGACCGAAAGACGACTACACCAAGACGCTGATCGCGTCTGCCCCTCATCTACCGGCGGTGCCAAATGCGTGAGAACCAATCCATCGGCAAGGCCGTCGCGGTGCTGCGGGAGGTAAGCCAGCATCCCAACGGCGTGTCGGCGAGTGAGCTGTCGCGTCGGACTGCGATCTCGCGGGTGACCGTGGCGCGGCTGGCGGCGACTCTCGCCCAGCATCACATGCTCACGCGTCGAAGCGACGATCGCTACATCCTGGGCTCGGAGGTGGCACGGCTGGGCAGCCTCGCCAACCACGACCAGCTGGTGATCGCCGCGGTCGAACCCGGGCTGCGGGCGCTGCGCGATACGTTCGACGAGGCCGCCACCCTCGAGGTTCCCCGCGGAGCGCATCGGATCGAGACCGTCTATCAGCTGAACCCGAGCTACGTGATGACCCCAAACTGGGTCGGGCAGGACATCGACCTGCACGCGAGCTCTGCCGGCAAGGTGTTTCTGGCGTTCTCCCAGCCATCACCCGAGAAAGCGTTGAGCAAGCAAAAGCTGGTCGCCCGTACCCGGCATACCATCACCGAGCTGCCGGCACTGCTCGAGCACCTGTCGGAGGTTCGCCGGCGGGGGGTGGCCAAGACCCACGACGAGTACGAGCTCGAGCTCACCGGGGTGTCGGTGCCGGTGCTCGCCGGCAACGGCTCGGCCGAGCTTCTGGCGATCCTGAGCGTGACGGGGCCCACGTCGCGGCTCGAGCCGCAGCTGAATGAGGCCGCCTTCGCCCACTTGCGAGCGGTGGGGGCAGAGATGTCGGCCCAGTGGGCCGGACTGGTTTAACCATGAAACGAAAAGGACCACCATGTCAACACTGAATCTCGGCAAGACCGAACTCCACTATGACCAGAGCGGGGCCGGTCGAGATGTCTTGTGGCTCGCCGCGGGTGACCATCCCGGGCACAACTGGCGGCAGTTTCAGACGCCGGCGTTCGACCAGCGGTACCGCAGCACCACCTACGACGCCCGCGGGGTGGGACAGACGATCTCGAGTGAGCCGGCACCGTGGCCGATCGAGGCGCATGCGCTTGACGCAGCCGCCCTGATCGAAGCCGTTTGTGAGCCTCCGGTCGCGCTGATCGGACTGTCGATGGGGTCACTGATCTCGGTGCAGCTTGCCCACGATCGCCCGGATCTGGTGAGCGCGGTCATGGCGATGGGCACGTGCGTGCGCAAGACCGGTTTCATCCGTGAATGGGAGCAGTCGGAGATCGATCTGCGGCGCAACCGAAACGAGATGCCATCCGACTTCGCGATCGCCCACTACGCCCTCATCTACTACCCCGCCGAGGTGCTGGGCGACGACGAACTGTGGCAGAAGGTGAAGCCCTTGGTGGCGGCGGATTTCGGGGATCGTGACGGCGACATGCTGGCCGAGCAGTGGCAGGCTTGCCTCGACTACGACTCCACCGACCTGCTCCCCAAGGTGCAGGCTCCGATCCATGCGATCGCGTTTTCGCAGGACGTTCAGACCCCTCCCAAGCGGGTTCGAGAGGTCGCCGACCTGGCCGCCAACGGTCACTTCCATCTGCTCGAAGGGCTGGGACACGGCTCCGCATTCGGGCACCGACCCGACACCGTCAATCAGAAGCTGCTCTCGATCCTGGACGCGATGTAGTCACAGCGCGACGGCGGCGGTAACGTCGCTGGGATTCGATCCGCTGCGGAGCTCCCCGGTGGCGGGGTCGCGAACGATCAGCCCGACCCGGCCGAACGCCGGCGAGCCGGGTACGTCGTGTTGGGCGACGACGGTATGCCCCCGGTCGGCCAGCTGTGACCTCACATCGAGCGAAATCGCATCGTCGGCGTAGGTGATGTCGCCCTGGCAGAACACCCGGGGCAGATCGGCGGCCGCCTGGGCATCCATGTTGTGAAGCGCCACGTTGACGAACGGCTCCACCACCGACGCGGTGATCCGGTAGCCCCCGGCACCGGAGCCGGCGAACGTCGCCTCGCCGGCTCGGGCGGCGACCAGCACGGGAACGCCGTACAGCGGCATCTTGCCCGGTGCGATCGAGTTGGCTCGGCCCGGACGAGGGTCGAAGTCCTGCATCGCGTTGTTCAAGAGCACCCCTGATTCGGGAACCAGCAGCATGCTGCCGAAGTGGGTTTCGATCGACGTGCAGAGCGCGACCATGTTGCCCTCCCGATCGGCCGCCGCCGCGTGGCTGGTTCCGTGCACCCCGCCGCTGGAGCCGGGTCCAGCCGGTCGCGGTGACTCCCCGTTCTGGAACGGCCACGGATCCAGGGCCTCCATCGGCCGCGCCGCCGCGCGGTCGAGCGAGAGGCCGGCAGCCCGCAAGCCAGCGAATGCCTCGCTGACCAGTCCCGAGATCGGCACCCGCTCGAGATCGGGGTCGCCGTAGTGGCGCAGCGTATCGGTGAATGCGCAGGCCATCGCTTCGGCGATCAGGTGGTAGTGGTCGGCGCTTCCGGGTTCGTACCTGGCCAGATCCATCGCCTCGAGCACGTTCAGCATCTCGCTCGTCACCGTGTCGAGGCAGGTCGCATACCGTGTGCTTGCGAACGTCGAGGGTCGCTCCCGCCACACCTTGGGTCGATATCCGCGCAGGTCGTCCACGGTGATCCCCCCGGGAAGGTGTGCACACGCGCGAGCGATCGACTCGGCGACCGGGCCTTCGTAGAAGCCCGCGGCACCTTCTCGGCTGATCCTCCAAAGCGTCTCGGCCAGGCCGGGGATATGGAGCCGCTGGCCCTCCTGCCACGTGTCGGCCGCCGTCAGCGGCACGCCGTTGGGCGTGAGTACCGCGGCCAGTTCGGGCATCGTCTTGAGCGTCCCCATCGTGCGGGCAATGTCCGACGCCAACCGCCACCCCACGTCCAGTCCATCTTCAGCGAGTTCGATCGCAGGCTGCATGACCACAGAGCGATCGAGCCGCCCCCAGCGCTCGTGTGCGGTACAGAGCCCTGCGACGGCACCGGGGACGGCCGCCGACGAGGCACCGATCTCGTTGCGGCGTTCGACCGTCGCCGGAAAGCCCATGTAGTTCGAGTCCTGGGTCTCCAACTCGAACATCGCCGGCGAGGCCCCGCCCGGTGCGCGGACGTTATGATCGATCGCGGAGAACTCGCCCTCCGAGGCCAGAAACGCGGTGAGATGACCGGCACCGCCGAGGCCGCACATCGACGGCTCGGCGACGAACGCGACGAATCCGGCGGCGACGATCGCATCGATCGCGTTTCCGCCCTGCTCGAGCATCTCCGCCCCGGCGCGGGCCGAGTACTCGTTTCCGGCGACGACCATGCCGTCGGTGGAGGCGATCTGAGTACGCGTCGACGACGCGGTGCTGTGGATCATGGAGTGTGGAGTGCTGCGATGGACGGCGGCGGAACGTTCGCAGTGTATTCACGCCGCGCAGATGGCGGGCCTGCCACCCTTCTCCTCGCGT
>CAVPTL010000020.1:0-123139 GCA_963708725.1 uncultured Actinomycetes bacterium
ACGGCGGTTGGAGCGTGCCCACGTGGCGAGCGGGGACACCACCCGCGAGATCGACCTGGTCGAGGAGGTCGCGCGCGTCGTGGGAGTCGAAGCCGTGCCGACGGTACTGCCCCCGCACGCCGACGCAATCAGGCGCTAGGGCGACGACGAGGGTTCCGAGACACGTGGTCGACGTGCTGTGCGGCGCGGGCCTGTCGGAGTCGGCCACGATGTCGTTCCGGACGACGCCATGCCCGATCGGCTTCGCCTCCCTGAGGGTCTCCCGCGTTGGCTGCGGTGCGCGTCGTGAATCCGATGAGCGCCGAGCAGACGCACCTGCGCACGTTGGTGTTCCCGGGGCTTCTGACCTCGCTTGCGCGCAACCTGAGCGTCGGAGCCGACGCGGTCGCGCTGTTCGAGGTCGCCCAGGTGGTGCTCCCGTCCGACCAGCCGATCCCCGAACAGCCTCAGCGGATCGCCGGTGTCATGACCGGCCCCGGAATCGAGTTCGGGGACATCCGTGGCGTGGTCGAGACGCTGTATGCGGCGCTCCACCTGGAGCTTTCGGTGAAACGCGCCTCCGAGCCGTTCCTGCACCCTGGACGCTCGGCGCAGTCCGCGGCCGGCTTCTTCGGCGAGCTGCACCCGTTGGTCGGCGAGGCCTTCGGCGTCGAGGTGCCGGTCGTCGTCTTCGAGTTCGACCTGGCCACCCTGGCCGCGGCGCAGACTTCGGTGGTGATGCATCGCGATGTCACGAGCTTCCCATCCCTGAGGCAGGACATCGCGGTGGTGGTCGGCGACGATGTCGCCGCCGGTGACGTGGTCGCCGCCGCCCGGGCGGCCGGTGGGGCATTGCTCTCGCGAGTCGAGGTATTCGACGTCTATCGCGGCGATCAGATCGGCGCCGGCAAGGTCAGCCTGGCACTGCACCTGGTATTCCAGGCGCCCGACCGCACGCTCACCGACGCCGAGGCCGATCACGCGCGCGGCGAGATCGTCACCGCGCTGCAGTCGCAGTTCGCGGCCGAGCTTCGCGGTTGAGCTAGACGACGCCCTGGGTGTGGACGGGCTTGATGTCCGACACCCGGCGGGTCAGCGTGAGCGTTCCAATCACGCCGACCGCATCGAGGGTACCGAGCCGTTTTCGACACAGCTCCGGCGCTGAGCCGTAGCCAAAGTTCCGGGCCGACCGAAACCGGAAGACGCCACTGCGCCAGTCGACCTCGTGCCAGGGATTGAGCGGGCTGAGGGCGAGCGCGGTCTCCTCGGACTGGTTGGCGTCGCGGAGCTCCAGGTGGAGGTAGATGCTCGACCAGTCGTCGGGTTGCCGGGCGACGATCGCGTCCCACTGCTCGGTCAGGGTTGCCATGCTCGGACAATCGTACCCGCACCCGCAGTCAGTGCGGCGCCACCACCGGCGGGGCGGAGTTGAACTTACTCTCGTGCTGGGTCATGAAGTGCGCGGCGGTGATCATTCGCAGGTGCTGGACGAGGTTTGTGCGCGGGTCGACCCACAGCCGGAAGAACACCGAGGCGGGATCGGCGCGCGTTCCGGGGATGACCAGCGTCAGCACCCGCTGGCCGGGAGTCTCGGACACCAGGTGCGCGGCGATCGCCCGGGGCGCCCAGAACGGATCTGGCACCGGGCTGCCACCGCCGGGGCCGAGCGACTGCTTCTTCCACGAGCCGTCGGGCTGCTGGATGTACTCGGTGTTTCCGATCAGAATCTGTTGCGCACCGCCGTGGACATTGACCGATACGCGGTTGGGGGCCTGACTGACGAAGGTCGTGGTCACGCTGCGGGTCGGGCTGGATGCGAGCACCTGGTCGGACTGGACGCTTTTGAGGGAACGGTAGGAGCGAGCGGTGGCCCTGAGCTTGCCCGGGGCCGCAGGCGAATCGGCCGCCGGCAAATCAATCACTGCTTTGGACGCTGAGCCGCCCGGCCGCAGCACCTTGACGGCGAGTCGCGACCGACCGGCGGGTACCGCGGCCATGTAGCAGGCCGGCGTCTTCGCGCAGGGCAGCGCCAACCGGTGGTCGACCAGCACCAGGGCATTGGGCACGCCGAGCCCCGACGGCGCGATCAGGATCACGCGCGCAGTGTGGCTGCCCGAGCGCTGCATGCCAACGGCGAGCGATCCGGCCTCCTCGGCGGCCACTGCTCCGGTGCGGGTCGGCTCGGGGGGCGGCACCGGTGCGGTGCTTGGCGGCCCGATCGGCGTGGTGGCGGTGCCTGTGGATCCGCCGGCCCGTACGGTGATGAGGGCCTGGCCCGGCCCGACATTGGGGAGCACGCCGGCGTAGCTGTCACCGAAGGGGGCAAGGGCGGCGGTCGATTGGCCGCCTCCGGCCGAGCGCACCGTCACCAGGATCCGCTTCGGGTGTCCGTTGGTGCGGACAGCGACCAGGTTCGGCCCGGCGGTGCCCGGCCACAGCGAAAGCTTGCCACCGCCTTCCAGGTCGAGCGTGGCCGGCCCGCCCGCCGGCGGGGGAGCCGCGGACGTTGCGGCGTAGCTCGGTGAATTCGCGGGCGGGAGGTTCGTGAGCACGGTGACCGCGACGATCAGCGCCGCCATCAGCCCGAGCTCGATCAACCCTCGGCGATGGATCTCCGAGAACCGCTCGAGTCCTTTTCGGTTTCGGTATCCCAGTGCGATCAATGCGATCAAAAGCAGCGTCTTTATGATCAAGAGCCGACCGTAGGAGGTCGTCCACACCTGTGACACCGATCCGACCTCCCACAGTGCCCGAACGCCGCCGGTGACCGCCAGCACCACCACCGATACCAGAGCGATCGCCGAGAAGCGGGTAACGATCGCCGTGCGGGTACGTCGCTGCTCGTCGCCGGTGAGCCCGCGAGTGGCGTGGGGTGTGACCCAGACCAGCTGGGCGAGGCCGCCGATCCAGACGGCCGCGGCGGTCACGTGGGCGGCGTCGATGATGATCGTGAGCAGCCCGTGGCCGGGATCGCCGGCGTGACCTGAGATCCCGGGGACGACCACCGCCCAGGCCCCGAGCAGGATCGCCACCGGTGCCAGCGCCAGCGCGGCGACCCGCGAACGGCGACGCACAAGGACGATCGTGGCGGCCACCACGGCAAACGCCGCCGTGATATCGATGCCGCGCCCAAACTCGCGCCCGAACCGGGTCGCCTGGAGGGCCGAGCCGACCGGGCCACGGTGATCAAACGCCTCCCAGAATGACACGCCCGCGACCTCAGAGCCCTGCACCGTCAGTGCGACCCACCCACCGCCGAGCATCAACACGGTGGCCAGCGTGAACAGCTGATTTGCGCGATTGGACTCGCGCAGGTCGGCCATCCGGCGGCGCTGGGGCTCGAGCCGCTCGGCGATCGGCGCGAACACCACCAACCGAAACACGATCCCCCCGATCACGAGGAGGAGCCCTGTGAAGTACGCGAATCGTGCGATCAGGTAGCTCCAGTCGATCGGTGTCGACTCGGTGGTCGCCGCCTGGGGCGCCGGCCGGCCTTTGCCGACCCCGAAGGCCAGAACGCCGGCCACGATGTGGCCATCGGTCGAGACCACGCGCCAGCGGATGGTGTAGTCGCCGTCCGGGAGATCGGGCAGCAGTCCGATCACGAGCTGGCGCGCATTTCCCGCGGCGGTGTGGGCCGTCCCTTGGGTGACCGATTTCCCGGACTGGTCGACCACCTCGGTGCCGTTTGCGACCGGCTGGACCGACTGATCAAAGGTCAGCACCACCTGACGAGGGGGCTGTGCGACCACGCTCTCGGCCTCGGGGGTGGAGGTGAGCAGGGTCGCATGTGCCTGCGCCGTGGCCGGCAGCAGCGCAAACATCCCAATCACGATCAGCACACGCGCGGTCACGCGCATGGCGGCAACCTCCAGTCGAGCCGAACTCCGAGAACGTCGTGGGTTCAGGCTCGCGCGGGCGGCGCGCGCGGCGACGCGGCAGAGGGGTGCAAACACCGGCGCGGCGCGGTCGAGGTCGCGGGGATGTGAGCGACGGCCTGGCCGAGTGCGTCGGCGAGCGTTTGTGCCATCGCCGCCAACTTCGAGGACACCCACGAGTCGGTCATGTGGAGTACCAATGCGACCACGAGCGCGAGCGTCGCGTGCAGCGCGAGCGCACCGGTGACTCCCACCCCGGAGTGGACGCCTGCGGCCACCAGCAGGAGGTGGGCTGCGATCTGGGCGGCCAGCAGCACCGCGGCGGTCAGCCATACCGCCGGTGGCTCGGGCGCCACCGTGCAGGTTCGCAGGTATCGGCCGACCGTCGCACCGACCATCGTCACAGCCAGCGCGGTCGCGCCGGCCACGATCGCCCAGCGTGGATCGAGGATCAGTGCCGGTCCGCCATGAGCCGCGATCGCAGCAGCCGTCGTGAGCGTGGCGGCCAGCGCGCGGCGGATAAACAGGGTGCGCTGCACGTGCGGAGTATGGCAGAGGGCTGTAGGGTTCCCGGGTGATGGAGCAGGGCACTCTCGAGCGACTTGCTGAGCTTGCGGTCAAGTTCGGCGCCAACGTTCAGCCAAACCAGCAGGTCGTGATCGCGTCTGAAGTCGGCAAGGAAGCGCTGACGCGGGCGGTCGCCGAGCAGGCCTACCGAGCGGGGGCGCTGCACGTCAGCGTCGAGTACGGCGACCCGTGGATCAAGCGGGCTCGGATCGAGCATGGGATCGACGAATCGCTGGGCTACGGCCCCGACTGGGTACGTGCTCGCGTGCGCGAGCTGGGTGATCAGCACGGTGCCACGATTGCACTCGCCGGTCCGGCTCAGCCCGGGGTGTTGGAGGGGCTCGACAGCGACCGGCTGGCCCGCGATCGGCCGCCGGCGGCCGAGGAGGGCATTCGCAATCTCACCGAGAGGCTGACGAACTGGTCGGTCGTGCCCTCGCCAACCGCTGGCTGGGCCGCCCAGGTGTATCCCGACCTGGAGCCCGAGGCCGCGCTCGAGAAGCTGTGGGAGCAGGTGGTGTACATGTGCCGGCTCGACAGCGCCGATCCGGTTGCGGCCTGGGAGGAGCGGTTCGTCGAACTCACGAAGGCCAGGGACGCGCTGGATGCACGCGGCTTTGACAAGCTGCACTTCGAGGCGCCGGGTACCGACCTCACGATCGGCCTCCTACCCTCGAGCGTCTGGTGGACGGGCAGCCTCGTGACGTCGTCGGGAATCGTGCATCACGCCAACATCCCGACCGAGGAAGTGTTTACGACCCCCGATCCGCTGCGGGTGGAGGGGGTCGTGCGATCGACCAAGCCGCTCGAACGCGAGGGTCAGATGATCCTCGGGCTCGAGGTCGAGTTCTCGGGTGGCAAGGCGGTGCGCATCGACGCCGATCAGGGTGCCGACGTGATCCGGGGCTACGCCGGGCGTGATGAGGGTGGTTCGCGTCTGGGAGAGGTCGCGCTGGTTGACGGCAGCGGCCGGATCGGGCCGCTCGACACGGTCTTTTGGACGACGCTGATCGACGAGAACGCCGCGAGTCATATCGCCCTGGGGCAGGGTTTCGATTGGGCGGTGGGCGAGTCCGACCGCGACCGCATCAACCGCAGCCACGTCCACATCGACTTCATGATCGGCTCCCCCGAGATGCTGGTCACCGGCATCACCGCCGACGGCGAGCGCGTGCCCGTGCTCGACCGCGGCGCCTGGCAGGTTTAACTCGTCGCGCTTCAGGGTGAATAAATGGTGCCTGGCACCATTTATTCAGGCGGCGCCGGTGCGCATGCGGTGGATGGTGGCGATCACTTCGGCGGGGTCGAGATCGCCATCGCCGCCGAACGCGCCACCGCGGAGCCGCATCGACGTGTAGGTCATGAGGTCGCGCATCGACACCAGGCCAATCACCGTGCCGGACTCGTTGACGACCGGCAGGTGCCGGAAATGTCCATCGACCATCAGCGCCAGCGCCTCGGGAATCTCGGTGGACGGCGTCGCGGTCAGCACATGCCGGGTCATGCGGTCTTCCACCGGGGTGCCGGGATCCATGCCGTCACTGAAACAGCGAAGCAGATCGCGCTCGGTGATCACGCCGACCAGCTCGTCGCCGTCCATCACGACGGTCGCGCCGGTCTCGGCCTCGACCATCCGGTGTGCGGCATCGCCGATCGCGCTATCGGGCGCCACGGCGACGATCTCGGTCGACATCACATCGGTCAGCTGCATGACTCAACTCTACCGGTGAAGCGGGATTCAGGCGAGCAGCATCGATGGCGCCTGGAGGTTGCGCTTGATCGATTGCAGCAGCCGCGCTCCGTCGGCGCCGGAGCAGGCACGGTGGTCACAGGCGATCGTCACCGTCATGATCTCGCGCACCACGATCGCGCCGTCACGCACCACCGGCCGTTCGACCGTCGAGCCGACCGCCAGGATCGCGGACTCGGGCGGGTTGATGATCGCCGAAAACGACGACACGTCCATCATCCCGAGGTTGGAGATCGTGAACGTGCCCCCTTCGATTTCGGTCTGCTTCAACCCACCGGAGCGCGCCCGGCTGCCGAGATCTCGGGTGGCGACTGCGATTTCGCGCAGACTTCGCATGTCAGCGCCCCGCAGTACAGGCACGATCAGGCCGTCTTCGAGGGCGACTGCGATGCCGATATTCGCGTGCGGATGATAGGCATGGCGTCCGTCGACATATGAGCGATGGGCCTGGGGATGCTCGATCAGTGCCATCGCGCAGGCCCGCACGATCAGGTCGTTGATGCTGATCTTCTCACCGGCCGCGGCGAGGCCCTCGTTCAGCTCGGCCCGGGTCTGCCCGGCGCGGGTCATGTCGATCTCCGAGGACAGGTAGAAGTGGGGGACGGTGGTCTTCGACTCGGACATGCGGCGGGCGACGGCCTTCAGCATCGGCGTCAGGTCACGCAGCTCGTCCTCGTCGCTGGACGCGACGAACGCGGGCGCGCTCGGAGCGGGAACAGCCGCGGTCGCCGCGGCGGCCGGCGCTGCACCACCCGCCTCTATCGCGCGCTCGACGTCGGCCTTGACCACCCGGCCGTCTGGACCGGAGCCGCGCCCGGCGAGGGTCGAGATGTCGATACCAGCGCGATCCGCCATGCGGCGGGCGATCGGGCTGATCCGAAGCGTCTCGGTGGCGGCGTTTCCATTGCCGGAGGGGGCCGGCTCGGCGGCGGTCTGGGTGGGCTCGGGGATCGGCGGCTCGGCGGCTGCCTCCTCGGCGGGAGCCGCTGCTGCGGGCAGATCGGGGACGTCCTCGCCCTGCTCGCCGACGAGTGCGATCGGCGCGCCCAGCGCAACCGTCTCACCGTCGCCCACCAGAATCTTCAGGAGCGTTCCGTCGGCGTAGGCCTGGAACTCCATGGTCGCCTTGTCGGTCTCGATCTCGGCGAGCACGTCGCCCTCTTTGATCGCATCGCCCTCTTGCTTGAGCCAGCGGCCGATGGTGCCTTCCTCCATCGTGTCGCTGAGCCGAGGCATAACCAGTTCTTCCGCCATCATTCTCCCCTTACGTGATCCCGCATTCGCGCAACAGATTCCGCGCTGCAGCCTCGATTTTGGATTCCAGCGGCAATGCGGCCCGCTCCAACGGCTTGGCGTACGGCATCGGCACCTCGGCCGATCCGACGCGTTCGACCGGTGCGTCGAGATCGTCGAAGCACACGCGCGATATCCGGGCGGCGAGCTCAGCGCCCACCCCGTAGGTCGACCAGCCTTCCTCGGCGATCAGCGCACGGTTGGTCTTGCGCACCGAGGCGGCCACGGTGTCGACATCGAGGGGACGCAATGAACGCAGGTCGACCACCTCGACGGCGAGACCGTCCTGCGCCAGTCGATCGGCGACCCGAAGCGCACGCTGGACGGTGTAGGAGTGCGCCACGATGGTGAGGTCGGCGCCCTCGCGGACAACGTTTGCCCGACCAAACGGCACCGTGAACTCGGGGTCATCGGGAATCGATCCGGTGACGTTGTACATGACCAGGTTCTCGCAGAACAGCACGGGGTCGTCGTCGCGGATTGCGGTCTTCAGCATGCCGTATGCGTCCGCGGGGTTGGCCGGTGCGACGACCTTGAGGCCCGGGCAGCCGGCGAACCACGCCTCGAGGCTCTGGGAATGCTGGGCTGTGAGCTGAGCGCCGGCGCCTCCGGGAGCGCGGATCACGAGCGGGACGCCGACCGTGCCGCCGAACATGTACCGGATCTTGGCGGCGTGATTGATCACCTGATCCATGGCGGTCAGGATGAAGTTGATCGTCATGATCTCGATCACCGGCCGCAGACCGAGCATGGCCGCCCCGATGCCGGCTCCCACGAACCCTTCCTCGGAAATCGGTGTTTCGCGGACGCGGCGCGGCCCGTACTTCTGCCACAGCCCGGCGGTGACCTTGTAGGAGCCCTCGAACCGGCCGATCTCCTCACCCATGAGCAGCACCGACTCGTCGCGGGCGAGCTCGTCGTCGAGCGCTCGCCGCAGCGCCTCGCGGTAGGTCAGATCGGCCATGATTCGCCCTCGTCACGCTCACCGAACGGGGCTCCGGCAAGCATTCGCCGAAACTGCTCCTCGGAGGCCGGATCGCCGTACAGATGCTCATACAGAGAATCGCGGTCGGGGTCGGCGGCGGTCAGCGCCTCGTCGATCGCCCGCTTGACGACCTCGTTGACCTCACGCCACACCTCTTCGATATCGGCATCGGTCAAGAGTCCCTGCTCGGCGGCGACCAGGCCGAACCGCGTGATCGGATCGCGCTGCTTCCACGACTCGATCTCCTCGGCGCTGCGATACACCTTGCCGGCGTCGGCCACCGAATGGCCGCGGAAGCGATAGGTGACCGTCTCCAAAAGCGCCGGCTTGCGCTCGGAGCGGGCGGCCTCGAGCAGCCGCGACGACGCTTCGCGCACGGCCATCAGGTCGTTGCCGTCGATGCGCTCACCGTGCATCCGGTATGCCGCTGCCCGCTTCCACAGGTCGGGCTCGGCGGCCGACTGCGCGACCGAGGTGCCCATCCCGTACTGGTTATTGATCACCTGAAAAACGATTGGGAGCTTCCACACCGCGGCCAGGTTGAGCGCCTCGTGAAACGCGCCTGTCGCCACCGCACCGTCGCCAAACTGGCACAGCACGGCGTTTGGCTGCTCGGTGTGCTCGAGCGCCAGTGCCGCCCCGGCGGCGATGGGAAGGTGGGCCCCGACAATGCCCCAGCCGCCGTAGAAGCGACGCTCGACGTCGAGCAGATGCATCGACCCGCCACGGCCGTGGGCCGAGCCGGTGACCTTGCCGAACAGCTCGGCCATGACGGCGCCGGGCGCGCTGCCGACCGCGATCGCCGTGCCGTGGTCGCGGTAGGACGCAAACACGCAGTCGCCCTCCTGCATCGCGTCGATTGCGCCCACGACCGAGGCCTCTTCGCCGATGGCCAGGTGGCAGTAGCCGCCGATCCGCGCCCGCGTGTACTGCTCCTCGGTGCGCTCCTCGAAGCGACGGATCAACACCATCTCGCGAAACAGCCTGTGAGCGGTGTCGGCGTCCAGCTGAAGGGGGGATTCAGATTGTGCGTGCGCCATGCGGGAACCTTATCGTCATCGTCGGGTAGGCTCTTGATCGATGGCCACTGCAGTCACCATCCCGAGCCTGGGCGACGGCGAAGCCGGCGCTGTGCTGATCCGGTTTCTGGTGCCCGAGGGCGCCACTGTCAAGCGCGGCGACCCGTTGTATGAGCTGGATACCGATAAGGTCACCCAGGAGGTCGAGGCCGAGGCCGACGGCACGCTTCTTCAGGTCGTGGCCTCCGAGGGTGACGAGTATCCCGCGGGCACGACGATCGCGTGGATCGGCGAGCCCGGCGAGCGGGTCTGACCCCGGCCGTCTCGCGACCGCTTTCCACTAGAGTTCCGTTGGACTTTAAGCGATCGTGAGGAGCGAGTTCCTATGGAGTGTGATGTCGCCGTTCTGGGCGGCGGACCCGGTGGATATCCGGCCGCCATCCGCGCGGCTCAGCTGGGCGCAAGCGTTGTCCTGATCGAGCAGGGCCGCATCGGCGGAACGTGTATCACCGTCGGATGCATCCCCACCAAGGCCTGGGTGGCAACGGCGCATGCCCTCAAAGAGGCGCACGAGACCTTTGCGAAGATCGGCGTCAACGTCTCCGGTGCCGAGCTGGACTTCGTCCAGACCCAGAGCAACAAGGACGGCATCGTCTCGGGCCTGGTCAACGGCATCACCGGCGTGGTCAAGGCCAACGGCATCACCGTCGTCTCGGGACGCGGCACCTTCCGCGACGCGAACACGATCGCGGTTGAGGGCCAGGAGGACATCACCTTCAAATCTGCGGTGATCGCCACCGGCAGCCATGCTCTGCGACCACCGGTCGACGGCATCGACGGGCCCCGCTGCCTCGATTCGACCAGCCTGCTCGAGATCACCGAGGTGCCACGGCGGCTGCTCGTGCTCGGCGGCGGGGTGATCGGGTGCGAGTTCGCATCGATCATGCAGCACTGGGGCGTTGAGGTGACGATCGTCGAGATGCTCGACCGGCTGATCCCGATGGAGGACGCCGACGCGTCCAAGGAACTCGCCCGCGCGTTCAAGAAGCGGGGGATCACCATGCACCTCGGCAGCCGCGCCACCGCCGTGGTCGAGGGAAAATCAGGGGTCACGGTCACCTTCCAGGACGCCGACGCCAAGGGCGGCGAGGTCAAGGCCGACCTGGTGTTGGTGGCCACCGGTCGCGGCCCCAGCGTGCACAACATCGGGCTGGAGGCCGCCGGGGTGGCATTCGATCCCCGAAGCGGCGTGGACGTCGACCGCCACATGCGCTCCAGCGTGCCGCACATCTACGCCGTAGGTGATGTCGCCGGCCAGTTCCAGCTCGCCCATACCTCGTTTCGTGAGGGCGAAATCGCTGCCGAGAATGCACTCGGCCACGATTCCGAGATCGACTACGCAGCCGTGCCGCGGTGCACGTACACCGATCCCGAAGTCGCCGCCGTCGGCCTCACCGAAGCCGAGGCGCGCGAGCGGTTCGGCGATGAGGTGCGCGTCGGCAAGTTCCCGTTCTCGGCCTCGGCCCGTGCCCAGATGAACGGCGAGACGTCCGGCTGGGTCAAGACCCTCCACGAGAATCGCTACGGCGAGTTGCTCGGGATCGTGATTGTCGGGCCACAGGCGACCGAGCTGATCAACGCGGGCGTCGTCGGCATCACCGCCGAAGCGACCGTCGATACCCTCGCCGACTCGTTTGCCGCCCATCCCACGTTGGCCGAGGGGTTGAAGGAGGCGGCCCTGGTCGCTCTCGGGCGTCCGATCCATCTGCCGCCGCCGCGCAAGCCCAAAGTCGCGGCAGCGGCGAGCTAGCCCGCCGATGATCACCCGTGCATCGCGGTACCTGCTGCCCACCCTGAAGGACGACCCGGCGGACGCCGAGGCAATCAGCCATCGGCTGCTGGTGCGCGCCGGCTACGTGCGTCAGGTGGGATCGGGCTTGTACGCGTTTCTGCCATTGGGCTGGAAGGTGATGCAACGGATTGCCGCGATCCTTCGCGAAGAGATGGAGACGATCGCGATGGAGGTGTCGATGCCCGTGCTGAATCCCGCCGAGCTGTGGCGGGAAACCAATCGGTATGGGGTCAACAACCTGTTTCGGCTGGAGGACTCGTCGGGCAAGCAGTACGTGTTGGCGATGACCCACGAGGAGTGCTTCACGTTCATCGCAGCGCGTGAGATCCGTTCCTACCGCGAGCTCCCGCAGATCTGGTATCAGATCCAGACCAAGGAGCGGGACGAGCCCCGGCCCAAGAGCGGGATCCTGCGCACGCGCGAGTTCATGATGAAGGACTCCTACAGCTTCGATCGAGACTTCGCCGGGCTGGACGAATCGTACGACCGGCATATCAAGGTGTACAGGCGGATCTTCGAGCGGTGTGGACTCGATGCCTGGATGGTCGAGTCCGACACCGGCATGATGGGCGGCACCCAGGCACACGAGTTCATGGTTCCCAGCCCGTCGGGTGAGGACGAGCTGGTGCTGTGCTCGAACTGCGACTACGCAGCCAATCTCGAGGTGGCGCGCTCGAATCCCCGCGCTCCCGTCTTCCCCGAGCAGCTCGCCGCTCCCGAGGACATCGCCACGCCCGATGCGACCACGATCGAGGCGCTCGCCGATCTGCTCGGCGTCGATCCCGCCGCGACCGCCAAGGCCATGCCGGTGGTGGTCGGAGACGAGGTCGTGCTCGCGCTGGTTCGTGGTGACGACCGGCTGCATCAGCTCAAGACCCAAAAGGCGCTGAAATCGGATTTCCGGCCGGCGACCGCCGACGAGATCCGCAGCACCTTCGGTGCCGAGCCGGGATCGATCGGGCCGGTCGGCGTGCGGGTGCGAGTCATCGCAGACGACGCCCTCCGCGACGGGCAGTTCGTCGCCGGTGCCAACGTCACCGGGCACCATCTGCGCGGCGTCCAGGCCGGACGCGACTTCGAGGCGGAGTTCCACGACCTGCGGGAGGTGTCCGGAGGCGAGGTGTGCCCGAGCTGCGGCGTCGGCACGCTGCGGGTCGAGCAGGCGATCGAGGTCGCCAACATCTTCAAGCTGGGCACCCGCTACGCCGAGGCGCTGGGGGCCACCTACCTCGACGAATCGGGGACCGAACAGACGATCGTGATGGGAAGCTACGGCATCGGCCTGGCCCGGATCATGGCCGCCACCGTCGAGCAGTCACACGACGAGAAGGGCATCGTGTGGCCGGCCGCGATCGCGCCGTTTGACGTGCATATGGTCGTGATCGGCGACGCCGGCTCACCTCAGGTCGAGGCGGCCGAGCGGATTGCTGCGGCGCTGGACGCCCGCGGCCTGCGAGTGCTGGTGGATGACCGAGACATGGGACCGGGGGCGCGCTTTGCCGATGCCGAGCTGATTGGGATTCCGACCCGCGTGACCGTCGGCAAGCGCACGGCCAGCGACGGTACCGCCGACGTTCAGGTGCGCCGTGGCCGCGAGCAGTCGTCACTGCCGGTGGCCGATGTGCCCGACGCCGTGGTGCAGGCACTCTCCGAGAGCTAGGGGCCGGTCGTGGTGGTGGGGGGTCGGACGATCACTCGTACCGGCCGTTGATCGGCCGACTGCGCTGCGTTGAGCTGCCTCCAGCGTTGCTCGGCAACTCGCAGCCGGGCCTCGACGGCGGTTCCGCCCGACGCCGGCAACCTGACAGTCACGGACGGGATGCCGGCGGAGCTCTTGGGTGTCTTGGCGTCGAACAACCGGCTCAACTGTTTCGGGCTGGATGTTCCAAGGATCGTCGCGGCCGTGCGAGCCGGCACCGTGTATACCCGGACATTCGCGACCGATCCCTGCGCTGACGCCCCCAGGGTGGACTCGGCGTCTGCGGACGCGGCGGCCGACGAGCTGGAGCCACCGGCGGTCGACGAGCCACCGAGACTCGAGAGGCCGATGGCCGCGCCTCCAAGTGCACAGGCCACCGCCCCCACGGCGAGCACGGGACGCCACAATCGCCGCGGACGCGACGGCTTGCGCCGCGGCTCGGCGGCGACCTGAACCATCACCTCGGACTGGAGCCCGTCAGGCGCCTTGGCGGAACCCTCCTCATGCAGGCGGCGGATCAGATCCGAGTGCTGGTCGTCGCTCACCGGGCACGCTCCGGATCGAGTTGCTGGGCCAGCTGCGCACGCGCGCGGTGAAGCCTCGATTTGACCGTGCCCGCCGGCAGCTCGAGTAACTCCCCGGCCTCATCCATCGACATGCCAACGATGTCGCAGGCGGTGATCACCGTGCGGAAATCCAGCTCGAGACCGGCGAGTGCGTCCATCAGATCGATGCTCTCCGACGAATCGATGGTGGTCGATACCGCGGGCACCTCGTCGACGGGCTGGGGGAGACGCTTGCGCCGCTCGATCACATCGTAGGCCTTGCGCACCACGATCCGATAGATCCACGTCGAGAACTGCGCGTCGCCGCGGAACTTGGCGAGCGCGCGCCATGCCGAGATCAGGCCCTCCTGGACGCAGTCGCGTGCGTCGGCCTCGGACGATGTGATGCGAAGCGCAAGCGTGTACAGGCGATCCTGGTAGCGCACGACCAGCTCTTCAAATGCGGCGGCATCGCCGCGAGCGGCGCGGCTGGCGAGCTTTTCGTCGGACTGTTCGCGCACAGCCGGATCGTATGCCCGGCGAGCGGGGTGGAGGGGAACGGCGATCGTTGCAGACATGCTCACTGGGAGTTTGACCGTCTGGGAGGTCTGCGGGTTCCCGATATACTCGGCGTTCTCGGGGCGTGGCGCAGCCTGGTAGCGCACCCGGCTGGGGGCCGGGCGGTCGCAGGTTCAAATCCTGCCGCCCCGACTATCGGCCAGGAGGAACGAGGCCGCGGTGGGCCTTTCGGAGCGCGGTCATGGGACTCCCTTACCTGGGGCCTCGGGATCGGCGGGTTGTTCGGTCGCGTTTACGCGGGGGTCAGCGGGTCGGAGCCAGATGGTCGCTTGGCTCGGTTGGAGAGTGAGGTGGACGACCTCGAGCACGCCGCGTGTCAGGGCGTCGAGCTCGATCTGGTCGCGGAGTCGGTTTGCGAAGCCGTCGAGGGTGCGGGCTGCGTCGTACTTCTTGCGGTAGAAGCGGTGATCGACCGCCCGTTGAATGCGGATTCGAAGTGGCTGGAACGCGAGTGCCACAGCCAGCGTGGAGACGGTAACGGCGAGCGCACCCGACTGCCCTGTGAGCGCTTGGAGCGTCCGGCCGATGAGATAAATCCCACCCAGGTACACCGCTGCCAGCGACGCGACCAGGGCGCCGTACACCAGCGTCTTTCTGATGATCACGTCGATCTCGTACAGGTGGTAGCGCAGGATCCCCACGCCGATCGCGATCGGCAGCGCCGCGACCGCCGCTCCGGCCACGGGTTGGAGCCAGGAGACGTCCACAAACGCGAACACGGGGATCGCGACCGCGGTCAGGGCCGATCCGCACATGACCCACTTGAGCTGCTGGCGGCGAACGCCGGCAGCTCGCCGGTAGCTCACCACCCGACGGGCCACGAATATCCCCCACGACAGCACGATCACGACAAACAGCACGAATCCAACGACCGAGAACGCTTCACCCTGGAGGAGCCGCGGGCCCGGCGTGGTCAGATACCCGCCGCTGGGGTCGATGTGAATCCGGTTCTCGCGGATCGCGTTCAGCGCAACGACGACCTGCTCCCCGACAAGCAGGGTCGAGGCACCCGCATACACCCACACGACCCATTTCCAGCGACGCGATGGCAGCCGCCCGTCGGGGAACACCAGGATCGCGAGCGGGGGAAAGAGCAGCGCCGCCGGCCAACACTGACCGATGATCACTGCGAGATCCCCGAACGGGAGCTCGTGGTCTCCCCGGACATACACGGCAAGCGAGTACTGCTCGGCGTCGATCAGGCCGATCATCAGCAGCGCCCCCGATGCGATCATCATCCACCCGATCGGGTTTCGCGGCTCCCGCCGGGCAACCAGCACTCCAACCGCCCAGAACGCGAGCGTCACGGCCGCGGGCGCCAGGCTGGTCTTGAGCAGACTCGTATTGAGCGCGATCGCCAACGGCAGCGACAGGACGGTGAACACCAACACCACCGCTCCCGCAACCAGGGCGCCCAGTGGAGAAAGCACGCCTCGGCGAGCGGCAACTGCGATCTCACCAGCATCCGACGTCACCTGTGCAGTATTTCCAATCACCGTCCCAGAAACGTTACGAAACTTCGCACTTTCGCTCTCGGGGAGCATTAAGCGCTCGTTACGGTGGCCGGAAAGCACGGGAATCGAAGCTACCCTGGTCTCAGTGCTACGAGCCCTGGAGGGCTACTGTGATCACTCCGACGCCACGAGATTTCGAAATCTACGAAGCCTTCGAGCACCGGGTTGCCGGTACGGGTGAGTCAGCCACGGATGCCCTGTCCGAAGTCGCCGACGCCCTGCACGTGTCCGTCGGGCGGGTGGCCGAAAGTTGTTATCTCGTTCGGCAATTGACTCGCACGATCAAGACCGCCCCGCCTGTGACACCGACTTCTGACTATCGCAGGCGGGCGTTGCCGGGCGAACGCGAGGACGACACCCGGGAGATGGTGCTGAAGCTGCACGACGCCATGGACCAGCTTGCTGGAGAACAGACGTCCCGGGTTCCGTCCACCAGCGTGCGGCGGATCGACTAGCACCCACATCGAGCTCGCCGGTCCCAGAAACGCTACGGGGACTGGCAGCGCGAGCCGCCAGTCCCCGTTCGCTGATCCGATGGTCTTACTCTGCGAACCGGGCGAAGTGCTGGACGTTGACGCCAGCCACCCGGGTGAACTCGCCTCCGATTGCGACGCGGTTACCGCCGGCGGCGACCGCCTCGATCCCGAGCGTCGTATTGACCGCGGGATTCCATGAGGACAGCGTCTGACCGGTGGCCTCGTCGACAGCGGCGAGCTTGTCGCGACTCGCCGAGCCGGGAAGCCCGGCACACACGAAGTTGCTGCCCGGAATCGGGCCGCAGTAGTCGCTGAAGTGGCCGCCCATGTAGAGCACACCATCTGTGACGGCGACGTCGACGACGTTGCCGTTGAAGCCCTCGACGTAGTTCAGCGTGCCGGTCTCGATGTTCAAGGACAACGCCTCACCGCCGTTACCGGTGGCTGCGCCGAACAGCGTGGAACCGTCCTGCGTGAACCTCAGCAGCTGGAACTGCCGGAACGTCTGGAGGTCACTCGTATGCCACGCCCAGGGGAGCGACGCTCCCGTGCTGGAGTCGACGGCGCCGATACCGAGGTTGGTGTGGTTGGCATCGCCGGGCGCTCCGCTGTTGAGCATGTTGAAGAACCCACCGAGAATGACCCTGGTTCCGCTCGCGTTGACGGCGATTGCACGGACTTCGGGGCTCGTGCCCAGCGTGTTGGTGATCGAGGGTGCCCAGCCAGGGATGCGCGTACCGGTGCCGGCATCCACTTTCGCGGCGTACCGCTGCGGGGTTGTGAACGCACCGCCGACATACAGGTTGCCACCCGACAGAGCCAGCGCACGAACGGCCTTGTTGGGGCGAAGTGAGTTGGCGAATCCGGTGATCGGCGCGCCGCTGGAGCCGTTGACCTCGGCCAGGTTCTTGTGGGTCGCGCCTCCGACGGTGGTGAAGGTGCCGCCGATATACACGTTGCTGCCACTTGCGAGCAACGAGTACACCACGCCGTTTGCGTTCGGGTTCCACGGCAGGAGTGCCCCGGTGGTCATGTTGACCGCCGCGACATGGTTACGGGTAACGGTCGCGCCACCACCGTTGGGAATCATGCCGGTGAACTGGCCACCCAGGTATGCGGTGTTACCCACAATGATGATCTGTCTCACCGTGCCGTTGGCTTGATATCCCACCAACGGCGTTTTCTGTACGACGGCCGCATCAGCGACAGCCGCAGTCACCAGGCTCGCTGCAACAACAGCGAACAAGGCGGTGCGTTTCCTGCCATGGATCTTCATGCTGTCTCCTTTTACGGGATCAAACAGAATGGCGACGCCGGCCGAATCGAGTTCGGTTATCGGAATTGGGAGCTGGGAGATCGACCGACTTAACCGGTTATCCATGAAGACACGAACAAACGCAAGGCTTTAATCGAAAAGACGTTTAGCGGTGCCGCAAACTGCGGGTGATTTCGGCCTCACCGAAGCGCCGACCGGTGTTTGCGCACATCGTATTTTCAATTGTGTTCTCTTGCGGTATGTGTCTATTGCATGGATAACGGTGGAGCCGGTCTAACTCCCTCGCTCTCGACTTCATTCCGACATCTTCCTGGCCGGCGTAGCCATCGGGTCACCTCAGACGCTCCAAAGGAGACGCGTGATGATTCTTGGAAGAAAACGTGTGGCGCTGCTCGCCGTGGTTCTGGCGAGCTTGCTCGCCGCAGCGATCGCCGATGCGGCGGTGGTACAGAAGCCACCCGCCCCGTCTTACCAGGCGAACGGCACAGTTCGGAAGATCATTATTGTCGGTAACACCGCCTATCTGGCCGGTGAGTTCACCGGCATGATTCCCAGCGGTGGTGGTGCGACGGTTGCGCGTAACCACGTGGCGGCGGTCGATCTGAGCACGGGCGACCTGCTGCCGTGGAATCCCAACGCCAGCGGCAACGTGTTTGCACTCGCCGCCAGCGGCGGCAATATCTATCTTGGTGGATCATTCGCCACGGTCGGAGGCGCCGCGCATAAGAATGTGGCTGAGGTCGACGGCACCCTGGGCGCGCCGGTCTCACAGTTCGGCAACACGCTTCGCCCGAACAAAACCGTTCGGGCGTTGCTGGTATTGAACGGCCATCTGTACCTCGGTGGCGCGTTCACCAACATCCATTCGTTCATGGCCGAGGCCGACGCGACCACGGGTACCTTCATGCCCACCTGGAATCCGATCGTGGATCAGGAAGTGCGTGCGCTTGCGGCTGATACCAGCGGTTCGCGCATCGTCGAGGGTGGCTTCCAGCAGTGCCCCACGGGCTCCGGCTGTGAAGGACACATCGCCATCGGTGCGGTCGATCCGACGACGGGTGCGTTTCTCCCGTTTGCCTATCAGGGCCCGCCGACATTCGTACCGCCCCCGCCGTTCCCATATCGGCCGTTCCAGGTGCTCTCGTTCGCGCAGGACGGCGACACGCTGTTCGTTGCCGGCACCGGTAACGGCGGCACCGCCCTGAGCATCAATATGGAGGACGGTACCGTCAACTATCGCGAGGGCTTCAACGGCAACGTGGTCGGGCTTGGTGTGGCCGACGGGATCCTCTACATGGGTGGTCACTTCAGCGACTACTGCGGTCCGATCCAAGGGAATAACTTCGTGTGTGCCGGGCTTCCCGGCTCGGCAAGTCGCGACAAGCTCGCGGCGGTCGACGAGGCCACCGGTCAGGTTCTGAGCCCGTGGAACCCCGCGGTCAATACGAACCTCGGGATCGAGGCTCTGGCCGCGTCGGGTACCAACGTCGCCATCGGCGGCGAGTTCACGAAGGTGGCCGGCGTCAACGTCCAGCACTTCGCTCGGTTCGCTGAGTAGGAGCAACGGCAGAGCCTTGTGCTCATCCGGCAGAGGTTGACCCTCCATCGGTCAACCTCTGCCGGAACCCCTGGTTTCTTGGTTGCAGGCCGGTTCCCGCTGCGGTACCGTCGGGGCGATTGGCAGGACTTGGAAGAGGGGGAGTCATGCGATTACGCGTCCTGGTACTTGCGGGCCTTGGGCTTGCAAGCGTGTGGATGGGGGGCTCGGCGGCCGCATCCGTCAAGCCCAGCACTGCGACCATGACAACGGTGGTTTCGGGGCTCGACAACCCGCGGGATCTCGCATTTGTCGGCGGCAAGCTGTACGTCGCCGAGGCTGGCCACGGCGGCAGCGCGTGCTTTACGATCCCTGGCGAGGGCAAGAACTGCGTCGGGTTCACCAGCGCGATCACCCGTATCAACGTCGCCGGTAAGAGTGCGAATCGGGTCGTCACCGGCCTGTTCTCGATCGCGGGCGCCGATGGATCGGCCGCGACCGGCGTCGACGGTATCTCGTCCCGGGGGTCCCAGATCTATGGGATCGAAACCGGCGCTTCGCTTTCGGTCCCACCGGGCGTTGTCGGGCCGGGTGTCGAGGCCAAGGCAAAGGCGCAGATCGGGCGTCTGATCATCGCCGGCACCGGCGGCACGTGGAGGACGAATGGGAACGTGGGGGACCGCGACTACATCTGGAGCAATCATCACAAGCGGTTCGTCCCCGGACAGTTCCCCGACGCCAATCCGTATGGTGTCGTCGCGACCGGGGGCTCGGTGCTCGTGGTCGACGCCGGATCGAACACGCTCGACCGTGTGACGGCCGCCGGACGGGTGCACGTACTTCGGTTCATTCCGAATCCACCCGCATCCGACTCCGTGCCGACCTGTGTGGACAAGGGACCCGGCGGCGCAATCTTCATCGGCGAGTTGACCGGCGGTGGTAACCGCCCCGGTGCCTCGGTGGTGTGGCGTTACGTGCCGGCGACCAACTCACTCACGAAGTGGGCCACCGGGTTGACGACGGTGACGGGGTGCGGATTCGGTCACGACGGGAAGTTCTACGCGACTGAGTTCTCGTCACTGGGTCTCGACAACGCGGCGCCGGGTACGGGTCGTGTGGTGCGAGTGCCCGCGCACAGCACGAAGCCGATCACCATCGTCGGGGGCCTGTCCTTCCCCGGCGGGTTTGCGGGAGCCGCCGACGGTTCGTTGTATGTCTCCAACTGGAGCATCGCACCGTCACACGGACAGCCGGGTGCGCCCACCGGCTCCGTTGTGCGAATCACGCCCTGAGCGGAAGCGCAATGGCCGGAGCGGGCAATCGACCCGCTCCGGCCGGCTGCCTACGCCGTCATCCGGATGGCCACGTTGTACTTCGTGACCGACGTGCGGTTTCCGGGGGTATCGCCTGCCGGCATTGCATCGAGCGCCGCGTCGCCACGGCGGTAGTCCTCCTCGTTGGCGAAGAAGACGATTGCCAGTGAGGTTTCGCCTTCGGGATCGTGGAGCACCATGATCTCGGTGGCGGGGACATCGTCGGGGCGTCCGCCCTCCCCGATCTCCTTCCGCAGCTCTTCGATCCGGGCCTGGTTCACCCCGTCGAAGCCGACAACGCGTGCGAGTGCCATGCGAATCTCCTCCCTATAGGGGAATCAGATCCTACAGCTATTCATTTCCGACCACATTCCCTGGTAGGGTGACTGCGGGGCAAGGCTCCGCCCCACCTAAGCGCCGTCATCGAACGGGGGAACCATGTCATCGATGAGACTCTTCGTCGTTTCGCTGCTCGCTGCTGGTGTTTTGACCGCAGCCGGCACCGGCACCGCCGAGGCGGCCGCGAGCTGCACGATCACGAAACAGACGACGCCGACGCTTGTGGCCAAGAAGGTCACATGGACGTGGGCAGTGAGCTGCACAGGCTTGACGGGGAGCTACAACGTCTACACCGACGCGTTGGACGTGACCACCGGCAAGGCATACGGAACCCTTGGTACCGGGAGCCCGTACACCACCGCCACCAGCGGGGCGACCGAGTCAAAGACGATCCCGACCTGCGTGCCCTCAGAGCTCTGGAATGTCAAGGTGGCTGTGCGTAACTCGACCGGTACGCTGCTGGCCGGCCCGACGACCACGCCATCGGCGTCCCTGTGTCCCACCACACCGCCCCCACCGCCACCACCGACCGGCCCAACCGTACCGATGGGTGTGACGGCGACCGCCGTGAGTGACACAGAGATCGATCTGTCCTGGCCGGCATCGACCGACCAGGCGGGCACGATCCAGGGCTACCACGTCTACCGCGACGGGACCAACCTCGGGCCGGTATCGGCCACGAGTTTCCAGGATGTCGGTCTCGCCCCTGGCTCGACCCACAGCTACCAGGTCGACGCGTTCGATGCGACCCAGTCGAGCGCCAGGTCGACCGTGGTCACCGCCAGAACGACCGGTGGTGGCGGCGGGGGGTTTGCGCCCATCAGCCACGTGATGGTGCTGTTCGACGAGAACCGCACACAGGCGCAGGTGACGGACCCCAGCTCGACCATGTACATGCCGTATCTGACCAGCCTGGGCACACAGTTCGCGCACACCACGAACTACACGGCGCTCGTTCACCCGAGTCTCCCCAACTATTTCGCGGTCACGAGTGGTTCGACGCAGACCGCTACCACCGACTGCGGAACGAACACCACCGCCTGCGCCACAGCAGAGGACAGCATCTTCCATCAGACCGAGGTGACCGGGGGTGGGTGGCAGGAGTGGGCCGAGTCCGAGCCTTCCAACTGTGCAAAGGCAGACAAGCAGCCATACGTCGTGCACCACGCGCCGCCTCCGTATTTCACCAACCTCACGACCTGCGCAACCAACGACTTTGCACTGAACATCAACGCCGTTCCCGCGATCTCGGCGAGCTATACGTTCATCACGCCAAATAACAACGACAACGCTCACGGCACTCCCGGAACCACCGGCTCCCCTGCCGCCGCCGACGCATGGCTGAAGACGTTGATGGGGCAGCTGATGGCCCAGCCGGCCTATACCAACGGCTCGACGCTTGTGATCCTCACCTGGGACGAGGGCGTCGGATCAAATCAGGTTATCTACACAGCGCTCGTGAATCCGCGTTTCTCGGGCCTCACCCTCACCGGCGCCTATAACCACTATTCGACGCTTCGGCTCTCGGAGGAGCTGCTCGGGCTGCCGTTGCTGGGAAATGCGGCCACCGCCAACGACATGGAAGGCGAGCTCGGGCTGTCCTGATCTGCCCCGATCTGTGCGGTATCGTGGGTTGTACGCGACTCACAAGGGGGCTCGATGAGTTCGGTACGCACACACCAGGAGGCAGCCGAGAACACCGAAGCGATCGACGCGTGGAACGGACCGCTGTTCGAGCGATTCGTTGAGTTTCGCGAGGTGATCTGTGGCGGCCTCGCCGTGCACGGCGACGCGGCCCTGGAGGTGTTGGCGCCCCGGTCCGGCGACCGGGTGCTCGACGTTGGGTGCGGGTTTGGTGACACCACCTTGCAACTCGCCGAACGGGTGGGGGAGAGCGGCGTCGCTTTGGGCGTGGATGCGGCGCCGAGGTTTATCGAGATCGCCGAAGCCGAGGCGGCCGCAGCCGGGGCCGGCAACGCTCGCTACCTGGTATCCGACGTTCAGCTGAACCCGTTCGCTGAGCAGTTCGATACCGCGTACTCGCGTTTCGGCACAATGTTCTTCGCCAGCCCGGTGGCGGCGCTGCGAAACGTTCGCAAGGCACTGGTGCCCGGCGGCCGGCTGGTGATGGTCGTGTGGCGCCGGCGTGAGGACAACCCCTGGATCTACGAAGCGCAGAAGATCGTCGAGGGCATGGTCGAGCGGCCGCAGCAGTACGACGAGCCGACGTGTGGCCCGGGGCCGTTCTCGATGGCCAACGCCGACACGGTCACCGATGTGCTGATGTACGCGGGCTTCACCGATGTCGAGCTGCGTCGCTGCGACCTCCCGATCACGGCCGGTACCGACCTCGAAAACGCGATCGACCTGACGATGGCGATCGGCCCGGGTGGCGAGATCCTGCGGTTGCAGGGCGACCGGGCGGCCCACCTCCACGAGCCCGTCCGCGAGGCGTTGCGTGAGGGCCTCGCGCAATACGTGAGTGACGACGGCTCTGTCACCGCGATGGCTTCGACCTGGATCGTGTCGGCCAAAGCGCCCAGCTGAGCTTCGACCACGTCAGTTCAGGACGTTCACTGCGCGGGAGACGACCAGCCCGAGCAGGATCAATGACGCCAGCGACTGCACCAGCATCGGGATCTTGGCCCTGGCGGTCAGCGGCATCGTGTCGGTGGGGCTGAACGCGGTGGCGTTCGTGAACCCCAGGTAGAGGTAGTCGATGAACCGTGGCCGCCACTGCTCGGGCGCCAGTTCGGGGCTGAGCTGCTGGGGAAACGCGAAGTCGGGATGGGCACGCAGCCGGTGGGCGCGGGCGGCCGCCCCTCCGCAGTCGATCTCCCAGTAGAGCAGCGCGAATGCGATGTTGTTGGCGGCCCACACCGCCCCGCCGGCCGCGAGCAGCGAAGCCGGGGAGAATTTCGAGTCTCCTTCGATCAGACCGACCGCGAGCAGCACTGTCTGCGCCAATGCTCCTGCAACGAGCACGCCGACCAGCGTGATCGAGCACCGCCGCAGTGCCTTTGAGCGTCGGTCGATCCGGCCGGGGTCGCCGAGAATCAGGACCACCAGCAACAGCACCTCGAGAATGGGCAGAACGCGGATTCCCGAGGTGATCTTGAATGTCCCGGGCAGCACCAGCGTCAGTACGGTGACGGTGAGTACGGCGCCCGCCATCGGCCACCGTGACTCGCCGACGACCGTCTCAGGCTCGTGGTCGTCGGCGACAGGCATCCCGCGATGCTATAGAACTCCGCCGTCAGGCGGTCATGGGATCAGCGAGTAGACGAAGCGTGCGCCGCCGTTCGGCGCAAAGCTGACCTGCACCTGGCCTCGGGCGTTTCGGTACTGCAGCGTGCCTCCGACCACCGCTCCGCGGAACCCGGTGACGTTGCGCTGGATCTGAACGACTCCGATCGCCGAGATCTGCCCGTTGGGGAGCGACGCCGTGAACGTGTAGGACAGCCGCTCCGAGCGAGTGCCGACGAAGGTGATGACACCGTGGACGTCCAGCACGCCGATCGAGGTACCGTCGCGCTGGAGCGCGCCGTGGACGATCACCTCGTCGCCGGGGCTGTCCCCCGACGCTCCGTTGTCGACCGAGGTCTGGGTCGGATTCGCGAGCATCAGCACGAGCTTTCGTGGCTGGTGGATGCCCTGAAGCGATGGTGAGGACACCACGCCGGGCTGGAGCCCCCACGGGGTGAGCGCCGGTCCGCCCGAACCGCGCGCCGAAACCAGCCCCGCAGCCAGCGCGATCGCACCAACCCCAACCACCCCAAGAACAACCAACGTCAGTCGTCGTCGCATGTGAAACCCCCAAAGCCGCCAATGTCGCAAGGACGGAGCCCACGCTATCGGGCGATTCGGATGGCGCCGGAGTTACTCGGGCTGGAGCTGGTGGCGCCAGCCGAGCAGCACACCGTGGACGGCGGCGGCGCCGACGATCGGCTCGTCGGGCAGCTCGAGCTCGAGCGGATGAAGGATGAACGGCTGCGTCTGAGAGCCGCCGATTCCGCCGTGGAACGAGATCAGCTCCTCGAACGCGCAGCCCTCGTCGCGCACCGGGTCGTAGAAGCTCCCGACCATGATGTCGGCGACGTGAGGGAACCCGTCGGTACGCAACAGGTGCGCCGCGGCGCCGGGGGAGAAGGCGGCCAGCGGATCGACGCCGTCGATGTGGCCGTCCGAAAGCCGGTGTGAGCCTTCGGCACCAAGCACCATCGCGCCATGCTCCTGCGATCTCACCAGCAGCCAGCCGATGTGGGGATGCGATCGCATCGCGGGAATCAGCCGTGGGTGCGAGGCATCGAGCTCCTCGAGAGTGAGCCGCCGGTTCTCCTGCATGAGATAGACCAGGCCCAGATTCCCCGAACCCATGACGATGGCGTCGTCCTGGGCGCCATCCTTGGCCTTGGCATCGTCATCTCCCTTTGGGCGGGTGGCCTCCGACATGGCCAGGCCGACCATGGCCGTCTGCTCGTCGCCTCCGGCCATGTCCGCCGCCGAGCCGGCGGTGAGCGAGCGTTCGACGAGATCTGCGAGGCTGTAGCCGTTTCGTTGCTTGAACGTCGCCCCCTGCGTCTGTCCGTGGTCGGACAGGACGACGATCTCGTAGGGGCGCGCCGCGAATCGGCGGGCGCGTTCGATCCGCCCGAACTGCTGATCGAGCTTCCGCAAGGCCTCGAGCGTGTCGGCTCGCTCGAGGCCGGAGTGGTGGGCGACCTCGTCGTAGCTCGAGAAGGTGGCATACACCGCGGGCCGGCCCTTCATCATGTCGGTGAGCACGCCGTACACGATCAGGTCACGCACGATCACGCACATGGCGGCGCGGAGGAAGGGGTAGATGCCCCCCCGGTGACCGCGCGGTTGCACGTCACGGCGAGCGGCCCGGTTGGACGCGAGGATCTCGAGTACGACCTCCCAGCCGAACAGCACCAGCGAGCGGGTGACGTTGTAGCCGTTGGCAAAGAACGCGCGGTAGCCGGGGTTGGCCGACTTTTCGGCGCTGATGCGGCTGACCGTCAGAATCACCTCGTCGGCCTCGCCGGAGAGCAGGTTGCCGCGGCTGGCACCACCGTTGGTCAGGAGGCCGATGCCCGTGGCGAGCCGGTGTTCGATCTCGGCGCAGTCGTCGGGTTTCGAACAGGTCATGACCCGTCCGGTCTCCTTCTCGACCCATCGAAACGCCGGGATGTCGTGGTTTGAGCCCAGAAGGATGCCGGCCTGACTGGCTCCGGTCTGGGACGAAAGATCGGTTTCCCATTCGGCCAGGCTGTGGGTGCCATCGGCGAGCCAGCGGGCCATGTTGGGGGTGTTGCCGTCGCGGATCGCACGCCGCAGTACCGGCAGACCGAGGCCGTCGATCTCGAGAAAGATGATGCCGGGCACCGACGTCTGCACCCGCTCGCCCGAGCGCCTGGCGATGCGCTGGGTGACTCGCACGGTGTACGCGTCGTCGTCGTTGGTGCCGACCGCGACATCGATCACCACCGACACCACGGCTGCGATCAGCGCTGTCGCCAGCGCCCACCCGAACGAGTCGATCTCGATCGCACTGGGGACGATCGCCGAGGCTGCCATCAGCATCAGTGCGTCCACCGCGAGCACCAGGATGAATCCAAGGCCCACCGTGTACGGCAGGCGGATGGCGGCGATTATCGGTGGGGCGATCGCGTTCAGGACGGCGACCAGAGCGGCGACCAACATCGCGCCCCAAAAGCCGTGCACGGTGTCGCCGGGGAGGATGTATGCGGCGACCAGCAGGCCGACGGCCGACCCGACCCACGAGACCACGACAGGGATGAGGTGGAACCGCGGGCGCTGCGGTTTCCACGTTACCGGTTCGGCATACGTGGTACCCGGCTTCGGGTCGGTGTGGGGGGAGGACTCTGGCGGCATTGGGGCGCGGTGGAGCAAGAAGTAAAGCAGAGCGCGCGGCCCCGGTGGATTTCTGCCGCGGGGCGTCGATCACCCGACCGATGTCTCTCCCGATTCTCGTCGTGCTGGCGCTGGTCGCCGCCGTCCTCGTCTACTCGCGCGTGCTCACCTGGCGTCGTGCCCGGGCGACCCGCCGCCGCCGCCGGCACGAGCGCGCACTGGTCAGGGCCGAGCCGTTCGCGCTGGGACTACTCGACGGCGATGCGGTGCTGCCGGACGCAAACGACGCCGAGGCGCTTTCGGAGCTTCTCACCGATATGGCGCCCGCGATCGCGGGCGAATCGCGGCACGCCATTGCCGACTACTTCCTCTCCAACGGAGAGCTCGAGCGCGCGTGTGCGGGACTGGGCGATCGCAGTTGGACACGCCGCGCTGAATGTGCCGCGGCCCTTGGAGACATGTGCCACGAGCGCGCCCAGCAGCCGCTGATTGCGGCGCTCTCCGACGGCCATCCTGAGGTGCGGCTGGCCGCGGCCAGGAGTCTCGGCCGCCTGCGGTCAAGGAATGCGGTCGATCCCCTCGTGGCGGCGGTGGTGGAGGGGTCGGTTCCGCGGGCGATGGGGATTGCGGCGCTCCTGACGATCGGCGTGCCCGCTCTCGAGGCGATTCGCCGTCTTCTGGAGAGCGAAGACCCGGCCGCGGTCGAGATTGGCATCGACCTGCTCGGGCAGCTTGGTTCGTCGAAGGATCTTCCGGCGCTCGTCGCGCTGGCCGATCATCCCGAAGATCGCGTGCGCGAGAGCGTGTGCGCGGCACTCGGCCGGCTGGGGGATCCGTCGGTCGCCGACGCGCTCGAGCAGATGCTGGGCGACGAGGCTCGCGGGGTGCGAATCGGGGCCGCCGGGGCACTCGCGACCGTTGGTGATCGATCGGTCGCAGCCGCGCTGATCCAGGTCGCCCAGGTGGATGACCCCGATGTCGCGCTGGCGGCCGCCGAGGCCGTCGTGCTGGTGGCTCCCGATCTTGCGGTGCGGGTGGGCCGGCACGCGGCAGCGAGTGCGGCGCTGCGATACGCGGCGAGCCTCGTCGAAGCGGGGGCCGCATGATTCACGTGCTCACAGTCGTCGCGGTGATCTCGACGCTGTACGCCTTCGGATTGAACCTGTCGTATGTGTTGCTGTGGCCGTTTGCACGGATCGGGATCGCTGCCCGCGTGCGGCAGCGCGACTGGGCCTGGTATGAGGAGGCGTTCGCCTCACCGCTGACGCCCGGCGTCTCGATCGTCGTTCCGGCCTACAACGAGCAGGCGGTGGTGCTCGAATCGATTCAGTCGCTCCTGTCCCAACGCTACCCGCAGTTCGAGGTCGTGCTGGTCGACGACGGCTCCGACGACCGCACCGCCGCCACGGTGATCGAGGCTCACGACCTGCGACAGGTGGAACCCACCTCCAGGGGCCGGTTGACGTTCGAACCGGTGGTCGAGCAGTGGCGGAGCCTGTCGCTGCCCGAGCTCACCCTCATCCGCAAGTACAACGGCGGCCGTGCTGATGCCCTCAACTGCGGGATCGATGCGGCCCGCTACCCGCTCATCTGTGTCACCGATGCCGACTCGATCGTGGATCCCTCGGCGCTCGAGGTGATGGTGCGGCCGTTTCTCGAGGATCCTGAGCGGGTCGTGGCCGTGGGCGGCACCGTGCGGGTCGGAAACTCGGGCAGGGTGGAGGACGGGCAGATGATCGAGCCGCGCGTTCCCCGCCGGCTCGTGGCCGGTTTTCAGATGATCGAGTATCTGCGCGCGTTCCTGCTTGGACGCACCGGCTGGGACCGGCTGGGGGCGCTCATGATCATCTCGGGCGCGTTTGGGCTGTTTCGCCGTGACGTGCTCGAGCAGGTCGGTGGCTACTGGACGGGGACGGTGGGGGAGGATCTCGAGATGACGCTGCGCCTACACCGCGCCATGCGTGACCAAAAGCGTGAGTACCGGATCGTGTACTCGTCCGATCCAGTGTGCTGGACAGAGGTGCCCTCCGATGTCAGCAGCCTGGGCCACCAGCGGCGGCGCTGGCATCGAGGCTTGTGGGAAGCCCTGTGGCGGCACCGGGGCATGCTGCTTCGCCGACGCTACGGCATTGTCGGGACGGTGGGTCTTCCCTACATGGTCGTGTTCGAGTTCCTCGGCCCGGTGTTCGTGGTCGCGGCCTGGATCGCGTTTCCGATCGGGCTTGCGCTCGGCGTCGTCGACCCCTGGATCGTGTTCCTGTGGGTGATCGGCCAGGCGGTTTTCGGGACGTTGGTGACGCTCGCCTCGTGCGCGCTCGAGGAACGGGCATACCGCTACTACCGCGACGGCCGTGATCTGTTGCGAATGGTCGCTCTGGCCGTGTTTGAGAACCTGTGCTTCAGACAGCTGGTCGACGCCTACCGGCTGGCGGCCATGTGGGACATCCTGCGGCGCAAGCGCGGCTGGGGCAAGATGCGGCGGCGGGGCCTGGCAGGAGGCTGAGTACCCCGTGGTTCGGCCGCTTGATGTCGTAGAGTCGAGGCGTGCGCAAATGGCTTCCACTCGTCATCCTGGCGTCGGCCCAGTTCATCATGGTGCTCGACTCGAGTGTGATGAATGTGTCGATCTCGCAGATCGTGGCGGACCTGAACACGACGGTAACCGGTGTCCAGAGCGCGATCACGATGTACACGCTGGTGATGGCGGCATTCATGCTGGTCGGCGCGAAGCTGGGTGACATTCTCGGCCGTGATCGGGCATTCGGGCTCGGCCTTGCCGTGTACGGGCTGGGTTCGCTCACCACCGCGTTCAGCCCCAACCTCACCGTGCTGCTGATTGGCTGGTCGGGGATCGAGGGCCTGGGTGCAGTCCTGGTGATACCGGCGATCGCGGCCCTGACCGCGGCGAACTACTCCGGCAAGGAGCGCGCCTTTGCCTACTCCATGATCGGCGGCGCCGCGGGCGCGGCGATCGCGGCAGGCCCGCTGATCGGCGGCTATGTCACGACCACCTGGACGTGGCGCTACGTCTTCGTCGGCGAGGTCGTCGTGGTGATCGCGGTACTCGCGGTGCACAGGAGGATGAAACGCGCGCCCAAGCCCGAGCACCCGCCGAAGCTCGACTACGGCGGTGCAGCGCTGTCGGCGCTCGCGTTTGCGCTGATCGTGTTCGGGATCCTGAAGAGCAGCACGTGGGGCTGGATCACACCGCTCGCGGCGCCGTCGATCAACGGGCACGAGATCACGCCGCTCGGTTTCTCGATCGTGCCGTTTTTGATCGTCGCCGGGTTGGTGGTGCTCGGCATGTTTCTCCAGTGGGAGGAACGTCGCGAGCGGTTGCAGCGAAGCACCCTGCTCAATCGCGCCCTGGTGAAGATCGAGACGTTGCGCGCTGGACTCACCTCGCTCGCCGCACAACAGTTGATCGTGATGGGGACGTTCTTCGTGCTGCCGGTGTACCTCCAGGTCGTGCTTGGATTTGACGCGTTCGAGACCGGGAAGCGTCTCTTCCCGATGTCGGTATCGATGCTGGTCGCAGCGCTTGCCGGGCCGAAGGCGGCAGTTCGATTCGGGCCTCGAATCGTCGTTCAAGTCGGCCTCGCCGCAATGGCGATCGCGGCGCTCGTGCTGGTCGGGACGATCGGGGTGACGCTCAACGGGACGGCATTTGCGGTGTCGCTCGTGTTCTTTGGCATCGGCGCCGGGCTGCTGATGTCACAGCTTGGCAACGTGATCATGTCCTCGTCTCCGCCGGAGGATACGAACGAGGCGGGCGGGCTCCAGGGAACGGCACAGAACTTCGGCGCGTCACTGGGCACCGCGCTGATCGGCTCCGTGCTGCTGCTGGGCCTCCTCAACGGATTCAACTCGAGGATCCAGGACAACCCGGCCGTGCCCGCGGACGTCAAGGCACAGATCTCGAAGGCCACCGAGGCAGGTATCCCGATTGTCACCACCGATCAGGCCTACAAGTCTCTGCGCGATGCGGGCTTGTCTCAGGCCCACGCCACCACGGTCACGGCTGACTACGCCGACGCGCAGCTCGACGCGCTGAAGACCTCGATGCTCGCCGTCGCGTTACTCGCGGTGCTCTCGTTCTGGTTCACCCGGCGACTCCCTGGAAAACGCGAGCAGGCCCCGTAGAACTGCGACGCTCTGCGACGTTGGGCGGGTTCTAGACCGCCGACTCCCAGCGTCCCACCCGGCGCCATGCGGCCTCTTTGCGGACCCAGACGTCGGTGATCAGCTGGTGTGGGTGGTTGTAGGTGATCAGCGCGGTGTCGTTCGAGATCGTGATCACGGGCTCGAGCTCGGGCGGTTCGAGTGTTGAGACCGCCGAACCTGCGTCGATCGGTGCGGATGGTGCAAGTGTCGCCATGGTTGACCCCCCTGGTGAAATGCGTTGGACCCGAGAGGCCCCCAAGCCTCTCAAGATCTGTATCGGGTATCGCTGGGACGATCGGCAGCGCAAAACGGGGGATATGACCCTCCGCCCTGGCGGCGCGGGCTGCTAAGGCAGAAACGTGGCGAAATCCGCCACCGGGAGGCGCTCCGGGGGCGCCTGCGGGCGTACCGGGTGCCCGAGATGGATCAGGCCGAGCACCTTTTCCCCGTCCGGGAGCGAGACCGCCGCGCGGCCCTCCGGGGTGCGCAGGACCTCGGGAGTGCGCCAGTAGCCCGCCAAGCCGCGGGCGTGAGCCTCCAGCAGCACGATGTAGGCGGCGATCGCCGCCGCGTGCTCGTCCTCCTCGTCGGCCAGCGGATCTCCGTGCCGGATCGCGCTGGCGACCACGAGGGTGGGCGCGCGATCCAGCTTGCCACCGGTGGCCGGCTCTCCTGCCGCGGCCTTGAGCTTCGCCAGCGACTCGGGGCCAACCACCCGAAACCGCCACGGTTGCGTGAGGCGGTGATTGGGAGCCCATCGGGCCAGGTCGAACAGCTCGTTCAACGTCTCGGCGTCGACCGGTTCGGGCGCGAACAGCTTGTGTGTGCGCCGAGTGCGGACGGCATCTGAAACCGAGAGCTGCGAAGTGGGGGTATCGGCGCTCATTCGGCGGGATCGTAGATGCGCGCAGCCGGCCGTGGTGCGAACCCCTCGGTCGGTACACTAAACGCGATGCTCGCGACTCTTCCCAACGTCCTGACCACGGCCAGGCTCGTGGCGCTGGTGCCGTTCATCATCCTGCTGGCGGGCTCCTCGGACGGGCAGAGCATCCCGGCCGCGGTGATCTTCGCCGCGGCGTCGGCGACCGACTTCCTCGACGGATACATCGCCCGTCGCACCCACGCCTCCAGCCGCTTTGGCCGGATCGCCGATCCGCTGGCCGATCGGCTGCTGATCAACCTGACGGTGATTCTGCTGGCCTACGAGAATCGGATGTCGTGGTGGCTGGCGGCCCCGCTTCTGCTTCGCGATATCTACCTCATGATCACCTTCGAACGCCGCCACGTGGCCACAGAGGTGCATGTCAACCGGGCCGGCAAGTGGGCCACCGCCACCATCATGTTCGCGCTCCTGGTGATGATGCTGACCACCGCGGTGTGGCCCGTCGTGCTCTACACGGCCGGGCTTGTGATCTCACTCGCCGCCGCCTTCCACTACGCCCTGCGAACCCAAGGAGAGCTGTCATCAAAGCCGTCGTGATGGCCGGAGGAGAGGGCACGCGGCTGCGGCCGCTCACCTCCAACCAGCCCAAGCCGATGGTGCCGGTTGCGGGCAAGCCGTGCATGGAGCACATCATCGAGCTGCTGAGACAGCACGGCATGGAGGAGATCGTCGTCACCGTCGCCTACCTCCCGCAGGTGATCCGGGGCTACTTCGGCGACGGAGAGTCGCTGGGCGTGAACCTGCACTACTCCGTCGAGGAGACGCCGTTGGGCACCGCGGGCAGCGTGAAGAATGCCGAGGAGTTGCTGGACGACACGTTTCTCGTGATCTCGGGCGATGCACTGTGTGATTTCGATCTGTCGGAGCTGATCAGCCGCCACCGCGAGCGCGACGCAGTTGCGACCATCGCACTGCGGTCGGTCGAAAACCCTCTGGAGTTTGGCGTGGTGATCGTCGATGCCGACGGCCGCATCGAGCGGTTCCTGGAAAAGCCGTCGTGGGGCCAGGTGTTTTCGGACACGATCAACACCGGGGTGTACGTGCTCGAACCCGAGGTGCTTCAGTCGATCCCCTCCGGCGAGCCCTACGACTTCTCCAAGCAGCTGTTTCCGATGCTGCTCGAAAAAGGCAAGCCGATGTATGGCCACATCACCGACGGCTACTGGCAGGACATCGGCAACCTCGACCAGTTCCGGCAGGCCAACTTCGACGCTCTCGAGGGCAAGGTGCAGCTCTCGCTCTCGGGCATCCGGCTGCGCGCGAACGTGCTGCTTGGCGAGGGGGTTCAGCTACCCGAGCTCGACCAGATCGAAGGCCCCGCCTACATCGGCAACTACTGCAAGATCGAGGCCGGCGCCCGAGTTGGGCCGCACGCGCTTCTGGGCAACAACGTGGTCGTCAAGGAAGGCGCGGTGATCACTCGCAGCGTGCTCGACTCGGGCGACTATGTCGGCCGCAGCGCGAGGATCGAAGGCTCGATCCTGGGCCGCCGGGTCGATGTGCGCGCCCACGCGGTGCTGCACGACGGTGTGGCGGTCGGCGACGAATGCTCCATCGGCGAGGAGGCGGTGCTGAGCCCCGGTGTCAAGGTGTACCCGTTCAAGACGATCGAGGCCGGCGCGGCCATCCGCTCCAACCTGATCTGGGAATCGCGGGGGATCACCACCGTCTTTGGCCGCGACGGCGTGTCGGGGCTCGTGAACGTCGATATCACGCCGGATGTCGCCGCTCGCCTGGGGACGGCCTTTGGCACGATTCTGCCGAAGGGCGCGCGGGTGGTGGCCAGCCGCGACGCCCATCCGGCATCGCGCATGATCAAGCGGGCGATGCTCTCGGGCTTGGCAGCCGCCGGCAGCGCCGTATCCGACCTGAGAGTGGCACTGCCGGCCGTCAACCGCCACGAGATGAAGGTCGACGAGCGCGCCCACGGCATCCATGTCAGCGTTTCCGGCGCCGACGCCGATGTGATCAACGTCCAGTTCTTCGAGCCGCCGGGGATTCTGGTCTCCGACGCGACCCTGAAAGCGGTCGAGCGCTGCTACTCGCGTGAGGAGTTCCGCCGGGTGGGCGCGGCCGAGATCGGCCCGCTGACCTATCCCACCCGTGCCACCGAGGCCTACATCTCCGAGCTGCTGGACTCGCTCGACACCGACGCCATTGCCGCGCGGGGATTTCGGATCGCGCTCGACTACCACTACTCGCCCGCATCGGTGGTGATGCCGGCGCTGATCGGCGACCTCGGTGTCGAGATGGTGGCGCTGAACGCGTTTGTGGAGTCGACGCCGGCGTCGCGTGGCGAGGACCGGCGCGAATCGCTGGCGGCACTCGGCCGGGTGGTGACCGCGATGGGTGCAGACATGGGCCTTTTGATGGACAACGGTGCCGAACGGGTGTGGCTGGTCGACGAGCACGGCAACGCGATTGACGGCCGCACGACACTGCTGATGCTGCTGCGTGAGCTGGCCTCGTCGGATCGACCCGGTGACCTGCTGGTGCCGATCACCGAGACCCACCTGGTCGAGCAGGTCGTCGGAGACCGTCGACAGGTGCGCCGCACCAAGGCGTCGCTGGGCGCGCTCTTGTCGGAGGCCGCCTCCAACCACGCGCTGTTTGCGGGCGCATCCGGCGGCGGCTACGTGTTCCCGGAGTTCCTCACGGCCTACGACGCGGTGATGTCGATCGGCAAGATCCTGGAGCTGGTGGCGCATTCCGGCGGCGGCTCGCTGTCGGATCTGGTCGCCGGTCTGCCGCACTCCACGCTGGTCTCAGACGAGGTTCCCTGCCCGTGGTCACGCAAGGGAGCGGCCATGCGGCAGGTGCTCGAAGCGGTCAAGGGGATGGAGGTCGACCACACCGACGGGGTCAAAGTCACCGACAACGGTGGCTGGGCTCAGATCATCCCCGACCCCGACGAGCCGGTCATCCATCTGTTTGCCGAGGGATCCAACGAAGAGGAATCCCAGCGTCTAGAGCAAAAGTACAGGCTTATGCTTACCGAAGCTGCCGCGGTACAACCCTCTAGTTGAGCTTGAGCATCGCCCGGTAGGCAAGTACACTTCATCTGACCCCCAAACCGGGATGAGCGAAATGGACGTACTGCCTGACTTTACGACCCTGAGCGACTCCGATCTGAAAGAGCTGATCGATCGCTACGTGCATGAAGAAGAAGAGGTGTCGTATCGCCGTAGATTGCTGCACGGAAAGATCGACATCCTGCGAGCGGAGCTGGTTGACCGCGTCAAGCGGCGCCGCGGGGAAGAGTCGCCGATTTCCGACGTGGACATCGACCGACTGACCGAGATTCTCGCGCATCGCGGGCCGCCGGCCGACTTGGCCGATGGCGCGGGTGTGCTCGACGACGGCTGAGGGCCATGTACTGCTCGGAGTGCGGACATCACAACCGTGAGGGTGCGCGGTTCTGTGGGCGCTGTGGCGCGAGCCTGTTAGAGGCCGACGGCGGCGAGCCCACCGAAGCGCTACCCGCCATCGAGGCCACACTCGCAGAGGACAGCCAGTCTGCGGTGGACACCGGCACGCTGGTGATCCGGATGGGTGGCGGGCGGGCCGGTGAGCAGTTCGCGGTGCGCTCCGACGTGACCACCATCGGCCGCGCCCCGCAATCCGACGTGTTTTTGGACGACATCACCGTGTCGCGGTCACACGCCCGTCTGGAGCGCACGCCCAACGGGCCGCAGCTGACCGATCTCGGCAGCCTCAACGGCACCTACGTCAACCGCGAGCGAATCGAGACCGTGCGGCTTTCCGATGGCGACGAGCTACAGATCGGCAAGTACCGGCTGACCTACATCGAGAAGAGCTGAGATGGCCGTCGACCCCGCCAACCATCCGCCGCCCCCGTCGCGGCTGACGATCGGGACGGTGTGCAAGATGCTGAACGACGAGTTCGGCGACATCTCGATCTCCAAGATCCGCTTCCTCGAAGACCAGAAGCTGATCACCCCGCGGCGGACGCCGGGTGGCTACCGGCTGTACTCGCAGGAGGATGTCGAGCAGCTGCGAACGATTCTGCGGATGCAGCGCGACGAGTTTCTGCCGCTGCGGGTGATCCGCCAGGTGATGTCGCAGGGTGGCGCGGGTGCGCGGCGCCCCCGGATCGTGAACCCCGACGAGGGGATGTCGCTGGATCAGCTGCTGATCGAGACCGACGCCGAGCAGCAGTTCGTCCGAGAGCTGCATGATTTCGGGCTGCTCGAGGCCGCAAACCGTGACCGCAGCAAGCCGTACACACGGGCCGATGCCGAGATCGTGATGCTGTGCCAGCGCCTCGCGCGGTATGGCGTGGCGGCTCGCAACCTGCGCGCGTTTCGCTCGGCTGTGGGCCGGGAGGCGGGGCTGCTCGAGCAGATCCTCGCCCCGTCGCTGCGATCGACGAATCCGGATCGGCGCGAGGCGGGACTCCAGGAACTCGAGACGCTCGCGGATCTCACCAGCCAACTTGCGCATCTGCTGCTGGTGCGCGACCTCCGCCAGCTGGTGCGTTAGTCGTCGTCGTAGACGATGAGCGAGTGGATGTCGTAGCCGTACAGCTTGTCGCGGCCCTGAAGGAACCCCAGCTCGATCACGAACGCCGCACCGACGACGGTCGCTCCCAGCTGCTCGACCAGCTCGATCTTGGCCCTGGCGGTACCGCCGGTGGCAAGCAGATCGTCGTGGATCAGCACCCGTGATCCTTTCTTGACGGCGTCCACATGCATCTCGAGGGCATCGAAGCCGTACTCGAGGGCGTATTTGGCCCCGACCGTGAGGTAGGGGAGCTTGCCGGGCTTCCGCGCCGCGGCAAAGCCGCATCCGAGCTTGTAGGCAAGCGCCGCCCCGAGGATGAAGCCGCGGGCCTCGGCCCCGACCACCAGATCGACCTCCCGCGGTCCGGCCCACTCGGCCAGCTGATCGACCGACTGGTGCAGCGCTTCGGCGTCCGAGAGAAGGGGCATGATGTCCTTGAAGACGATTCCCGGGCGCGGAAAGTCTGGGATATCGCGAACGTAGGATCGGAGATCGACGGACATCGCCCGCGATTGTAACCTTCTTCAAGCTGATCGCCGTCCTCATACCTTCGCGTCAAGACGCCGATAACTGAGGTACAAATGTACGATGTGTTACGAGCCAGCTACCGGTTTCACTGCCCAAACCGTGCCGAGGGCGAACTCGCGCGCGTTCCGCTCTCGGCGTTTCGGCGGATCGAGCGGTTGCCAGGCGCGGTGCATCCCGCTGTCTACCGGGTCGAATACGACTGTGCCTGCGGCGTCGTGCATCCCGGACTGCTTTCGCACAGCGACCTGGACTACGGGCCGCTGGCGACCGTCGAGGTCGAGTTCCGAAACCTGATCACCGGGCGCACCGAGCCGGTCGGCGACGAGCTGGCCGAGGTCGCACGCTCACAGGTGCAACGCGGAAACTGGCCCTGGAGGCTCTATTGCAGCCGTGAGGGCCGCCTGAAGCCGGTGTTTCCCTCGTCCCTGGCCGTCGTTTTACCGCATGGCCACGGCGATCTCGTGGGCGTTGCGATGAACTGCCCGAGCTGCGGGCAAACGACGCTCAACCTGGTGAGCGAGCCCCACCTGGACGTGCCCTTCTTCCACGATCGGATCGTGCACTACGTGGAGCGGCCGTTTGGCGACGCACGCGACCTGACGGTGGAGGAGTTTCGGGCGCGCCTGCACTCGGCCCGGTTCGATGCTGCCCGCTCGGATCTGTCTGACGCCGCCTGACCCGGCGGGTCACACCGCGATCGCGGCGGCCTCCAGCTCGGCGGCGGTGACCAGGCAGTCGCGGCCGCGATGCTTGGCGGCGTAGAGCGCCCGATCGGCCAGTTCGATCAGCTCGTCGGCGTCACGCGCGTCCACCGGAAACGTGGCGATGCCGGCGCTGGCGGTGATCACGTCGGCGGACATGTGACGGCGCAGGCTGGTGGTGGACAGGTCGTGGATGGCCTGGCGCACCCGGTCGGCCACGATCACGCCGTCGGACGTGCGTCCCGAGACCAGAATCGCAAACTCCTCGCCGCCGAACCGCGCTGCCACGTCGGCGTCGCGCTTCTCGTGCGATATCACGTGGCCAACGGCAGTCAGCGCGCGATTTCCGGCGGCGTGGCCGTGGCGATCGTTGAACGCCTTGAAACGGTCGAGATCCAGCAGCACCAGGGTGGTGCAGCCGCCATAGCGCCGCACCCGGGCGAGCTCGGAGGCGAGCGCCTCACAGAAGTAGTCGTAGTTGCGAAGGCCGGTGAGGCGATCGGTAAATGAGCGCGCCGCCATCGCCCGACCGGCCTGGAGCGCGCGATGGCGCAGCTCGCCGCCGACCAGCGCGACCACCACCAACGCGAGTCGCATGGAGAGGGGGAGAGGGGTGATCGCGACCGCCGCGGCGGCTGCCACGCCCCCGAGGCGGCCGAAGGTGCCGGAGGCCAGCGTCACCGCAAATGCTGCCGATGCCGCTTGCAGCCCAGGGGGGAGGGGCCACGTCGCGGCGTAGAACATCACCGCAGCGACAGCAACGGCTGGACGTAGTCGATCACGCTCGCGGGCCCCCGGCACCGCTCAAAGCTAGCTGGCGGGCCGGACGTCGATCACTGGTCAGCTCGGGTCAGCGAGACCAGAACTGCAGTCGCTTGCGCGTGGGATCGTCATCATCGGGGTCGTCCATCGAATCGGCGTCGCGACCATTGCTCCGGCTCGACGGCTCCTGGTCGTCCCCGTCCCGAGCAGAGCTGTTCGGGCTCGGAGTGGCCGTTCGCTGGAGCTTGCGCGCGTACGTGTCGAGATCGGCTTCTCGGCGTTGCAGCGCCGCGGTCTGCTCGGACAGCTTGCGCTGGAGGTTCTCGAGCTCGACCTCTTTCTGGCGCAGCGAGTCGTGCAACGTCTCGATCGCCTTGGTGCTGCTGCCACCGCGCAGGAGCCCGCGGCTCTTGCCCGACTGCTCGACCGCGTCTCGAACCTCGGTCTCGCGCTGCTCGCGGGCGACCGCGCGCTTCTCCTCGATTTCGGCCATCCGCCGCTGGAGTACGGCCCGCTCGCGGGACACCGCATCCTCGGAGTCCTGGAGGGCGGCGCGCTGATTCTCGAGTTCGGCTTCGACCCGGTCGGCGCGGACGGTCAGGCGGGCCACCTCGGCCTCGCGCTCCTTCATCTGCCCCTCACGCAGGTCGAGCTTGTCGTGACGGTCGTCGAGTTCACGCTCGCGCTCATCCAGGGTGTCCTGACGGCGGTCGAGCCGGCCCTCGCGGCGCTCCAGATCGGCCTCGGCCAGCGACTGGCGGGCTTCGCGCTCCCTCAGGTCGGCGGCCAGCCGCTCGAACTCGTTGGCGGCGCGGGCCTCGGCGTCGGCCATCATCCGCTCGGCCGACTTCATCATCCGGTCGGCTTCGCGAGCCTGGGTCTCGGAATCGGCCCGCTGGCGGGTGGTGGACTGCTCGAGTTCGGTCAGCTGACGCTGACGCACGTCGAACTCAGCGAGCTTCTTGTTGACCTCGACGACTTCGCGCTCGAGCTCGGCCAGCTCGGCGGTGCGCTTGTCGGCGTGCTCGATCCGAGCAACGGCATCCTCGCGCATGGCCTCGAGCTTCTCGCGTTCTGACGTTGCCTCCTGGCGGGCGGCGGATGCCTGGACGCGCTCCTGCTCGATATCGGCCAGCTCGCGCTCACGGCGGTCGACGTCGGCCTCCTTGGCCTCGACCTCCTTCGCGCGCGTCTCAAACTCCTCCATCTTGGCCTCGAGCTGCTGGAGCTCGCTCTCGCGACGGGCAAGCTTGGCCAGCTGGGCCTCGGCGTCGGCGACGTGACGGTCGGCCTCGTCGCGGCGCTCGGTGAGCTTCTTCTCGGACGCCTCGAGCATCGCGGCCCGCGATTCGATCGACTGCGCCTCTTCGGTCGCCGCGCTCTGGGCTGAGGACAGCTCGTCGAACGCTTTTGCCAGCTCGGCCTCGCGGCTCTCGGCTGCCTTCGTGCGCTCGTCGATCTCGCTGGTGGTCTGGTTCAGCGCCGCCTCGCGGGCGGCCACAGCGGCTTCGCTTTCGGCCAGCCGCTGCTCGATCGCGGCGATACCGGCTTCGCGCTCCATGATGTCGGCGCGGGTGCCGTCGATGTTCAACTCTTTTTGGGTGAGGACCTTCTCGACCTTCTTGGCACGGTGCTCACGGTCGGTGAGCTCGGCCTCGAGGGCATTGAGACGAGTCTCGCGCTCGGCCAGCTGGGCCGAACCCTCGGCACCGCTGTCGCGCATCTGGTTCACCAGCTCGTCGCGCTCGCGCTCGACCCGGCTGGCCTGCTCGCGCTCGTGCTCGACCTGTGCCGAGAGCGTCTGCACCGACTCGCGGAGGGCTGCCAGCTCGCGCTCGATGGCGGGATCCGGTGCGGCGTCGCCGGACGAATCCCTCGGCGCGTCCTGGACTGCCTTCAGCTCGGCCTGCGCTGCCGAGAGCGTTGACTCCATCTCAGCCAGCTCGGCCTCGAGTCCGCTGATGCGCTCCATGTCGCCCGAGTTGTTCGAACCCGAGGTGTCCCCGGATGCGATCCCCTCGTTGACCGCCAGCGCCGCCTCGCGCTTGGCCAGCTCGCGTTCCCGCCGTGCCAGCCGTGCTTCACGCTCGGCGAACACCACTTTCGCCTGCTCCTGCAGGGCGGACTGTTCTCGCTGCAGACGATCCTCCGCGTCGCGGAGGTTCTGCATGCGATCCTCCATAGCCCGTCGCAGGCCACTTACCGGCTCCTGGGGTTCGGGCTGCGCGTCGGCGTCGCTCATGCTGCGTGACCTCTTCTGATCGGCTGGGGAACTACGGATGCAGACGCATGAAGCTCAGTCTGCGCGCGCTGGGCGGGCGCTGTCCGCTCATGGCTCCTATCGGCCGCCGATCGCCGCGGCTTGAGTATTCGTGTCCCTCGCAGGCGGGTTAATGGCAACAGAACGAAAAAGCGCCCCACGAGGGACGGCGGGGGAGCCGGTCTCTCGGGGGCGCTTTTGACCCTCGTACGGACAGAATCGACGTGGATTCGCCGTCGTTTCTAACCCCGTGAGTCAAAAGCGCTCATGTACTTCGTGTGCGCTGTCGATTCACGTGTGTCAGAAGAATGTGTGCCTACCAGACCCGTACGGACATTTCATCGCTCCCCGTGTGGTGTTAGTACCCCGATCGGGGGACACTGTACACCCCTGGATGAGGGATGTCAAGTCCTGACAAATGTCGCTTCCAACTGTCGACACCCGCGCTTTAAGGCTTCGAACCTACATCGGAGCGCAGTCCACGCTGGCGATTTTCGCCATCGGCGTGGCGATTGTCCACACCGGTGTGCCCAACTGGCCGGTGACGATTGTGCTGGCGGCGGTGACCGCGATCGCCGAGCGGCTCGCCCCGCGCGTTTCCGCGACGGTGGTGGTGTCGGTCGCGTTCCTGCCAATCGCATTGGCGGCTGTGCTGTTCGGGCCGGCCTCGGCGGGCATCGTGGCGGCCTGCGGGATGCTCGGCTACGTGGTGGAGTGGCCGCTCAACCGGTTTGCGTTTGCGACCTCCGCCCGTGCACTTGCGGGCACCGCGGCCGGTGTGGGGGCGCAGTTGGTGATTCCGGCCGGTTCGAGCGCCGTGTCACTACCCCGATTGCTGGTCGCTGCTGCGGCCGCCAGTGCGGCCTGGACGGTGGTGGACTTTGCGACGAACTCCGTGGTCGGTTCGCTGCGCGGTGTGATCAGCCCGCGCGCTCTTTGGCGGAACATGCGTGGCACCGTGATGGTGGCGGTGGCGCTCTACATTCCGGTCACCGCGCTGTTCGCCTACGCGTACCTCGGGGCGGGGGAGTGGGTGCTCGCCTTCTTCGCCATCCCGATCGTGGCCTCTCACCTCACGTTGCGCGCGCTCGCGAACCTCACGACCTCGCGCGACGAGCTGGCGGTGGCCAACCGCAAGCTGGAGGAGTCAAACCTCCAGCTGCGACGGGTCAACCTCAGCTTCACGCGCGCGATGGTGCGTGCCCTCGACGCCCGTGACAACTGGACTGCCAACCATTCCACCGCGGTCGCGGCCTACTCACGGGATATCTGTCTGCGGATGGGAATGTCTGCGGCTGTGTGCGAGCGGGTGCATCTGGTCGGCATGGTGCACGACGTCGGCAAGATCGCGGTGCCGTCCGAGATCCTCCAGAAGACCTCGGCCCTGACCGACGACGAGTGGGCGCTGATGCGCGAGCATTCCGCCGAGGGCGAGAAGATTCTCCGCGAGGTCGAGGGCTATGCCGATATCGCCGCGATCGTCCGAAGCCACCACGAGCGCTGGGACGGGGCCGGCTATCCCGACCGGATCGCGGCCGAGGACATTCCCGAGCTCGCGCGGGTAATCGCCGTTGCCGACTCGTACAACGCCATGACCACGGCCCGCCCCTACCGTGGCCCGATGACGCCCGAGCAGGCGATCGAGCAACTCGTACGCGGCAAGGGCACGCAGTTTGAGAACGGGCCGGTGGAGGCCTTTATCGCGGTGCTCGCCGAGGCTGACGAGGGATATCGCCTGGGCACGCGGTTCACCGACTTCGAAGCCGCCGCGCGGGCGCACGTCGAGCTGGTTCAGCCGGCCGAGATCGACGAGCACGATATCGCCGCTTAAGCCCGGCGCATCTGCTCCCGATAACCCCTCAGGATGTCTCCGTCTCCTCTTCAACTGATGCAGATTCTGGCCCGGGCCGCGGCCTCGCTGTCAGATCCTGGCGCGGCTCCCGACGCCGTCGAGCAGCTGCTCGACTCGATTCCGGCCGAGGCCGGGCTGTCGTGCGATCTGCGCCTGAGCGACGGAACACTTCAGGTGGACTGGCACCAGTCGCCCGGGCCCGAGCAGCAGGCGTTTGTCGACGTTCTGGCCGAGTGTGTGACGCTGGCCGGTGCCGCGTCGGCCCGCGCTGCCTACGCGCTTCTGGACGCCCGCGGCTTTGCCGCCGAGCTTGGGCGTGTGACCGCCGCGGCTCGCTGGCGCGGACATGACGCCTCGTTGGCGGTATTCGATGTCGACGGGCTGGCGCACGGCCCTGGAGTGGACGAGAGCGAGATGGTTGCCCATGTGGGCGCGCTGGCTCGCTCGGCCGTCCGCTCGAACGACATCGTGGGCCACCTCGGAGCCGGTCGGTTCGCGCTGCTGCTGCCGAGGGCGGGATCGTTCGAAGCTCGTTCGGCATATCGCCGCGTGCGCACGGCCGTTGCGGCCAGCGAATACGCCGCCAGTGGGATCGCGTGCGGGCAAGCCGGGTTTTCGGAACTCAACGAAGGCGCCGGCGATGACATGCTGATGGTCGCCGTCCAGCGGCTGACCGACGCCCAGCGCCGCACCGCCTACGAAGGCCCCTGGGACCCCACGCACCCGCTCGCCGGCTAACGGCGGGGGAGTGAATAACGGTGCCAGGCACCGTTATTCACCATCAAGCGTTTTTCTTCAACTTGACATAACCAGCATTATCGTGCGTGAATGGTGGAGCGTCAGGAGGGGGCGGGCGCGCGCTGATCGGGCTGCTTGGGCACCCGGGCATTCCAGGGCATCCGGCGCAGCATCAGCGACAGTGCGAGACCGCCGATGATCACGTTCAAAAGCGTGATCGAGAACTGCATGCCGACGCTGAACGACAACACCGCCGATGCCGGCGCGGCTCCCCGGAACATGTAACCAAGCAGCGCCTGCTGCGGACCGATGCCTCCCGGAGTCAGCGGCATCAGCGTGGCGGCACTGGCGGCGCTCAGGGCGAGCACCGCATCCAGGGGCGATGCGGGGATCCGGAACGCCTCCAGGAACCAGAACATGGCCGCGGCCCGGCAGCACCAGCCGAGCAACTGCAGCGAGACCACCCGGGTGAAGTAGCGCTTCGGCGTGCGCAGGATCGCAACACCATCGGCGATCCGCGACCAGAACGAGTTCACGTGGTGCTCGATGTAGGTGAAAAAGACGCCCGCGGTGATCAGGATCGCGGCCAGCACCAGCACGAACACGCGGCCATGCGCCTCCATGAACGACCACTCGAACGCCGGCAGCTGCCCGATCGCCGGCAGATGCGGCAGCCTGCCGCTGGAATACGCGGCAATCAGGAGCACCGGCCCAATCAGCAGGTCGATCAACGTCTCGGCGATCAAACTCGACGTGACCGTGGTGTAGGCCGAACCGGGAATCGACCGGTGCGCCAGGTAGATCTTGGTGACATCGCCGCCGCGGGCAGGGACGATCGCGTTGACTCCCGCGCCTGCCAGATAGGCACCGGTGATGCTGCGCCAGCGCACCTTCACGTTTGGGTGTGCCGCGGCCAGGATGTTGCGCCAGGCCGTCGACCGCAGGAGCAGGTTCGAGAGGCCAAAGGCGAGCGCGATCGCCAACGCACCGAGTCGCACATCGGTCAGCCGGTCGGAGAATACCCCCGTTGCATGCCAGAAGCTTTGAAGCGAGTTCACACTCCGTAGTGTGCCAGGGGATTCAGGCGGATCTCAGTGACGGCTTCGCGCCGGACTCAGTCGTGCCCACGCAGGAAATCGCGTAGCGACGGGTTGCGAATCTCGAGCTCTCGCAGCGCCCGCGTCTCGATCTGGCGCACCCGCTCGCGGGTCACGCCAATTTCTGATCCGACCTGCTCCAACGTCGCCGGCTCGCGGTTTCCGAGTCCGAAACGGGCCTCCAGAACATGTCGGGTGCGGTCGTTGAGCCCCGCCAGCGCGTCGCGCAGCAGCTGTTCGCGCTCGGTACCCGCGACCTGGTCATGAGGCCGGCGGGTGTTGGTGTCCTCGACCACGTCGGAAAAGCTTGATTCACCGTCGCCGACGGGCGATTCGAGCGACACCGGATCCTCGGTCATGCGTTGCAGCTCCATGACCCGCTCCACCGGCAACTGGAGCTCGGCGGCAAGTTCGCTCGGCAGCGGGTCGCGGCCCAGCGCCTGGGTCAGCTTGCGGTTGGCGCGATACAGCTTGCGCACCTGGTCGAGCACATGCAGCGGCAGACGGATCGTGCGGCCCTGGTCGGCGATCGCGCGTGACATCGACTGGCGGATCCACCAGGTGGCGTAGGTCGAAAGCTTGTAGCCGCGGCTGGCGTCGAACTTCTCCACCGCTCGCATCAGACCCATGTTGCCCTCCTGGATCAGATCCAGCAGTGGCACGCCACTCGACGAGTAGGCCTTGGCCATCGAGATCACGAGCCGCAGGTTCGCCTCGACCAGGCGATCCTTGGCCCACTGATGCCCCATGTCCTTGAGCCGGGCCAGCTCGAGCTCCTGCGCATGCGTCAGCAGCGCCCCGTCCCCGATCTGGCGCACATAGGTGTGCAGCAGGTCGACGGCGGGTGCCGGCGCGTCCGTCAGATCAAGTTCGAGCTCTTCCAGCTGCTCGGGCTCGTCCAGCCCGCTCGAATCGGTCGGTCCGGAGGAAGTATTGTCGTCGGTTGGTGCGGGGCTCACGTGATGGCCGTTCGCTTCCTGGGAGGATTCTGGACGGCAATCGCACGCCCGTGGCCTTGAGATCGGCGCCAAAGCGGCTGGTCTTGAGGGGTTCCAGCGTTTCCCTCAGGATCCGTCGGTCGCAATCGCGTTCTTGACAGCCTGGCTGCGGCGTTTTGCGAGTTTGCCGATGTGTGTTAGCGCCGCTGGGGGATATCTCCCCCGCCCGCGGCTGACGAACACTGTGGGTATGACTGAACCCGCTCTGAGTGGCTCTGCCGCTCTTCATCCCGAGGACCTGCTGCGCATTCGGCAGAGCTGCTCGCACACCTATGTTCCCGACCAACCCGCCGAGCGCGGCTATCGCTATGTCGACGTCGGCGGCGAGGCCGATCCGTTCTACCTGCTGCGATTCGCGTCGCGCGGCGTCTCTGGAGCGATCTCGCTGATCGCGCCGATCGAACTCACCTCCGCCCAACCCGCCGAACGCGGTGCGCCCGCCATCGCCCGGGCCAGCGTCTCGATCGGAGTCAACACGATCCCGTGGCACAAGATGCTTGACCAGGATGTGTGCGGAGGCGTGTGGGCGACGCTGATGACCGACGCGCTTCAGGAACTGGCGCGGCTTGACCTGCTGGAGCCTGAGTTGTGTCCGTTCTGCGCTCCCGAGGGAGCCGAGCTGGTCTAAACGACGCGACCCTCAGGGGAAACGGTGATCCCTTGCGAGTCGAGCCGTTTGCGAATCAGGTACTGGAAGGTCGACCAGGCTCCGCGGCGGGCATCGAACATCCGATACACCTGCCACTCTGTCAGCATCGACGGATCTGACCGCCGGGCCTGTGCCCAGTCGGCGAACTTCGGGAGCCTGCCGCTGCGAACCGCGAGCGCAGCGCCCTGGTCGATTGCGCGATCCAGCCGCTCCTCGCCCACCGGGACGTCGAAGCCGGCCTGTTTCAACGCATTGTTGAGCGACCCGAAGGTATGCCAGTAGAGCGACTTCGAGGGCATCGATCCCTTGCGGCTCTCGATGTCCTTCGCCGTCGGCACTCGACCCAGCTCGTCCCCGAGATCCTTGAGCAGGCGCAGCAGTTCCTCCTGGGTTGCGAACCGCCTGGGTACGAGCCCAGCGAGTCGCTTCGCACGGTTCCACGACTTGAAATGCTCGATCACCGTCTGTGGATGGACGGTGGTCTCTGGATCCGCTTCGAATTCGCGCATTGTGGGTGAGCGCCCCAAGCGTTTCGAACAGGTTCTCAGCTCATCGAGAATGTATTCATCCGAGTAGCGCTTCCGCATCCCGGTCTGAAACGCCTCGAGTTCCCCCCTGTCGATCCCCTCGATTGCGCTGTACACGGTTTTACGCCTCATGTTTCAGTCTCCGTGGACAGTTCGTGGCTGTCACGAGCTTATAACAAACTTGTCCTGTGGTGCAAGCGCACACCGGTGTGCTGGCGAGTGCGTCAACGTCAGCCGACTGCGGCCGGCGTTCCCCCGAGCACAAACGCGGTAATATCCCGTGTGACGATGAAGCTGCGTAGCCCCAGCCGCAACGACGAGCGATTCTGCAATCTGATGCAGACCGCCGACCGGATGCGCTCACGTGCGTGGACTGGCTACCTCGACAACACCCGCGACTCCGACGCCTACCACGAGGATGAGCCCGAGGCCTGGAATCGGCTTCAGGAGAGGCTTGCAGCGATCGACCAGGAGCTGATGCACGCTCTTTCGAGCGACGGCTGAGGCGTGCTCTTCGGGGCGAAGGTGGCCGGTGCCCGGGCCGCTGCACGGCTTTCCCGGCTCACACGATCCGGTGGCGGCACGACGCTTCCCGGCCGTCTGCTGCTGAGCGTCTCGCCCGACGCGATCGAGCGTCTCAGCGGCAAGCTGCGGCGAGGATCGGTGGTGGTGTCGGCCACCAACGGAAAGACCACGACCAGCCGGATGCTGGCGGGAATGCTCTCCCCTCCTTTGCGACTCAGTCACAACCGGGCGGGTGCGAACCTGGCTTCTGGGGTTGCCTCGGCCCTGCTCGAGCGCGACCACGCAGACGCGGGACTGTTCGAGGTCGACGAGGCGGCCCTCCCCCACGTCGCCTCCGAGCTCCAACCCACTGTGGTCGTCCTGGGGAACCTGTTTCGTGACCAGCTCGACCGCTACGGCGAGCTCGAGGCGATCGCCGAACGCTGGAGTACGCTGACCGCGTCGCTGCCGGGAGATCGCGTATTGGTGCGAAATGCCGATGACCCGCTGGTCGCATCGCTCAATCCGGGCAGTGCCCGCGTGATCGGCTTCGGCATCGACGACCCGGCCGCCGGATTGGCAGGAATGGAGCACGCTTCGGACTCGAAATGGTGTGCGAACTGCGGGCATCGGCTGCGGTATGCGACCGTGTATCTCGGCCATCTCGGCGATTGGAGCTGCCCCAACTGCGATTCGCGCCGGCCCAGGCTCGACGTGTACGCCACCGCGGTCGAGATCGACGGGCTGGAGGGCTGCCGGTTCGAACTGGTGACGCCGTTTGGCCGGGCGGCGGTGCGCCTGCCTGTCCCCGGGCTCTACAACGTCTACAACGCGGTGGCCGCGGCCGCCGCGGCCTGCGCCACCGGGGTTGTCGGGCTCGACCGGATGGTTTCGAGCCTCGATCGCTTTGATCCGGCCTTCGGGCGGTTCGAGCAGCTGCGGCTGGGCGAGCGCGACGCCGTGCTCGTGCTGATCAAAAACCCCGCCGGTGCCAACGAGGTCGTGCGCACACTGATGCGCGATCCGCAACCGAAACGGCTGCTGATCGCGCTGAACGACCGGATCGCGGACGGCCGCGATGTCTCGTGGATCTGGGACGTCGATTTCGAGCTGTTCGACGGCCACCTCGAGCACGCGTTTACCACCGGCACGCGAGCGGCCGAGATGGCGCTGCGCCTCAAATACGCCGGGCAGCCTCACGACCTGGTCACGGTCGTGAGCGATCTCGAAAGTGCGATCGCGGCCGTTACCGCGGGCGATGACGGCCGCACCGCGTATCTGCTTGCGACCTACACCGCGATGCTCGACATCCGTCACGCTCTCGTCGAACAGGGCATCCTGCGACCGTACTGGGAGGCGGCGTGACCACGCTCGTGATCGGGCACCTGTATCCCGAGCACCTGAATATCTACGCCGATCGTGGAAACATCGCGGTTTTCGAGCGTCGCACCGGCTGGCGCGGCATCGGCTGCGAGGTGGTGGCATGTGGGCCGGGTGACACGCTGCCAGACGCTGATCTGTACTACCTCGGGGGCGGCCAGGATCGCGATCAGATGCTGATCGCGGATGACCTCAGGCGTAAAGCGGGCGACCTGCGTGCGGCCGTCGACGGTGGTGCGTCCGTGCTCGCGGTGTGCGGGGGCTATCAGCTGCTGGGGCACCGCTACCGCGGACATCATGGCGACGATATGGCCGGCGCCGGGCTGGTGGATCTCGAGACCGTGGCCGGCGACGATCGCATGATCGGAAACGTGACCCTTGCATGCGACTTCGGCGATGGGGTGTCACACACGCTGATTGGGTTTGAGAACCACGCCGGCCGCACGTATCTGGGGCCGGGCCTCGAGCCGCTGGGCCGTGTGGTCAAGGGCCGTGGCAACAACGGCGAGGATGGCGGCGAGGGCGTTCGTGACGGACGAGTGATCGGCACATATGTGCACGGTCCGCTTTTGCCCAAGAATCCGTGGCTCGCCGACTGGATCATCGCCGAGGCGCTGGAGCGCCGCTATGGCCGCGTCGAACTCGAAGCCCTCGACGACACGCTCGAATCAGAGTCGCAACGAGTGGCCGCAGCCAGACCGTGAATAATTGGTGCCTGGCACCATTTATTCATCGCGCCCAGAGTTCGCCGAGGTGGACGAAGGGGTCGCCGGGCCGCCACCGTTCCAGGAATCGGTGGATCGGTGGTCTCAGGTCGACCGTGCCCAGCTCTGAGCGAGGCACCAGCCTGTGCGCCTCGACCGCATCATCGGCCGACGTCAGCTCCTCGAGGCTGCGATGCGAAAGATCGCCATAGAACAGAATGTGCACCACGTGCTTTCGCGGTACTGATCGTGCCGGTGCGATCGACTCGGCGATGGCGATTGGACCCTCGAGCGTCACGGCATCCAGTGCGGTCTCCTCCATCAACTCCCGCGCCAGTGCGACGTGCAACGACTCCCCCATCTCGACCCCGCCGCCGGGGAGCAGCCAGTACGCCCGGTCGCCCTTGCGCTGCCGGCAGAGCAATACCGAGTCACCGTGCGTGAGCAGCGCCGAGACTCGGATCCTCGGGGTGATCACGAAGTGCTGACCACGTCCGACGACCCAAATCCCCGTTCGGCTCGCTCCGAGCCCGGAAGCACATCGGCTTCGACCACCTCCAGCCGCGGCAGCGCGAGCACCACCAGCTGGGCGATCCGGTCGCCGGCGGCCACCTCAAAGGCGTGGTCACGGTCGGTGTTGAGCAGCACCACCTTGAGTTCACCGCGATAGCCGGAGTCGATCAGCCCTGGGCTGTTGACGATCGAGATCCCGTGCTTGAGTGCGAGCCCCGAGCGCGGCTGGACGAACCCTGCGTGCCCCGGCGGGATCGCCACCGCCAGGCCGGTCGCGAGCGTGCGGCGTTGCAGCGGCTCGATCACCGCCGCCTCTACGCTCGAGAGATCGAGGCCCGCGTCGCCCTCATACGCGCGGTCCGGCACCCGGGCGTCGGGATGCAGCCGCTGGAACACCAGGTCGCTCACTCGTCCACTCGAAAATCGCTGTAGGCGGCCAGCAGCTCACGTGGCAGGCGGGCGCTGACCAGCACGCCGTGCTCGCCGTCCTCGCGCTCGGTGATCGGCGCGCCGCTGGCGTACAGCGCCGACAGCTTCGCACCTTGCTTGTGGGGCATCAACAGGCGCACGTCCACGAACCTGTCCTGGAAGAACTCCGCGATCCGCTGCTTCAGCTCGCCGAGGTTCTCACCGGTCGCGGCCGACACCTGCACCGCCTGTGCAAACCGGTTTCGCAGTCGCCGCCGCGCCACCTCGTCGAGCTGGTCGATCTTGTTCAACACCATGATCTGGGGCAGATCCTCCGCGCCGATGTCGGACAGCACCGCACGTACCTGGGTGAGCTGGTCGACCAGCTGGTCCTCCCCACCCGAACCGTCGGCGACCAGCAGGATCAGATCCGCAGACAGCGTCTCCTCGAGTGTCGCCGCAAACGCCTCGACCAGTCCGTGCGGGAGCTTTCGGATGAACCCGACGGTGTCGGTCACCAGATACGAGCGGCCATCCTCGCGGAACGCCCGAGTGGTCGGATCGAGCGTCTCGAACAGCCGATCGTCGACGCTCACGTCGGCCCCGGTGAGGGCGTTCAGCAGCGTCGATTTGCCCACGTTGGTGTATCCGGCCAGTGCGACGGTCGGCATCGCCTGGCGGGTTCGGCGCTTCCGCATCAGCTCGCGATGCCCGGCCACGTCCTTGAGACGCGCCCGCAGCAGCACCACGCGCTGGCGCGCCAGCCGGCGGTCGGTCTCGAGCTGCGACTCACCCGGGCCGCGGGTACCGACGCCGCCGCCGAGCCGCTCGAGGTGCTTCCACATCCCGCGCATGCGCTGCATGTTGTACTGCAGCTGTGCCAGTTCGACCTGGAGCTTGCCCTCGGCAGTGTGAGCGTGCTGGGCGAAGATGTCGAGAATCACCGCGGTGCGATCGACGACCCGCATCTCGAGTCGATCCTCGAGGTGACGCTGCTGACGGGGGCTGAGCTCGTCGTCGCACACGATCACCTCGGCCTCGCGCAGTGCGGCGTACTGCTTGAGCTCGTCGAGCTTGCCGCTGCCGAGATAGGTTGAGGCGTCGGGCCGGTTTCGGCGTTGCACCATCGAGCCCACCGTGTTGACTCTGGCGGTGCGCAAGAGCTCGCGCATCTCGTCGAGATGCCCGTCGTCGGGCTCGGACGTGGTGACGGTCGCGATCACCACCGCTCGCTCGGGGATGTTGTCGTTGCGATGCTCGATCGGATCGGCCATCGAGCCAGTATAGAGTTGGGCCGGGTGGGTCAGCCGACGCGCAGGTGTTGCTCGATCCGCCCGACCGCCTCACGCAGACGCTCGTCGGCGAGCGTCAGCGAGAGCCGCACGTAGCCCTCGCCGTTGGGGCCGTACGCCGATCCCGGCGACACCACCACGGCCGCCTGGTCGAGCACCAGCTCGGCAAACGACACCGACGTGTGACCCTCAGGCACCGGCACCCAGACGTAGATCGTGCCCTTGGGCGGCGGTACATCGATCCCAACCGCCGCGAGGGCTTCGATCACCAGGTCGCGCCGGCGGCGGTAGATCTGGCGCATCTCCTCGACGAAGTCCTGGGGGCCTTCGAGCATCGGCACCGCGGCCATCTGGATGGCCTCGAACATGCCGGAGTCGATGTTGGTCTTGAGCTGCCACAGCGCGGCGATCATCTCGGCATTTCCCACCGCGGCTCCGACCCTCCACCCGGTCATGTTGTAGGCCTTCGACAGTGAGAACATCTCGATTCCCGCGTCCTTGGCGCCCGGAGTCTCGAGAAAGCTGGGGGCGACGTATCCGTCGAATGTCAGCTCGGAGTAGGCGTTGTCGTGCACGATCGGAACACCGCGGTCGAGGCCAAAGCGCGTCAGTCGTTGGAAGAAGTCGTCCTCGATCACCGCCCCGGTCGGGTTGTTCGGGTAGTTGCAGAACAGCAGGTTGGCGCGATCAGAAACGGCCGCGGGGATTGACTCGAGGTCGGGCTGAAACCGATTTTCGGCCGTGAGCGGCATCAGTACAGGTTCGCCACCGGCGAGCATCGTGGATCCCGTGTACACGGGGTAGCCGGGGTCGGCGGCCAGACAGACGTCGCCGGGGTCGAGCATCGACCAGCACACGTGGGCGACGCCCTCCTTGCCGCCGAGCAGCGGCAGCACCTCGGTATCGGGGTCGAGTTCGACACCGAACCGGCGCTGGTAGAACGTGGCCACCGCCTCGCGGAAACGGGCTCGGCCGCGATTCGAGGGGTACTGATGGGTGTCGGCCAGCGCCACCTGCCGCTGGGCCTCGATGACGACGGTGTCGGGCGTGGGCAGGTCGGGATCACCGATGCCGAGTGAGATCACGTCGATGCCGGCGGCCCTGCGCTCGGAGATCTTTCGCTCCAGCTCGGCGAACAGGTAGGGCGGCAGATCGGTCACGCGCCTGGCAACTCGCATCACACACCCTCCAGACCGGCGATGAACACCGGGTCGAACGTCCCTGTGAGCACCGGCTCCACCGGCCCGGTCATGCGAATGTTCAACTGCGCGTCGATCTCGATCACCAGCGTGCCTCCATCGGTATGTACCGTCACCGGACTGGCGACGTCGCCGGCGGTCACCGCTGCCACCGCCGCCGCGGTCGAACCGCTTCCAGACGAGAGCGTCTCCCCCGCGCCGCGCTCCCACACCCGCATCCGAATCGCGTTTGGCCCCAGCGGTCGATAGAACTCGACGTTGGTGCGGTTGGGGAACCAGGCGTGGTGCTCGATCGGCGGCCCCAGCACCGCCAGATCGAGATCCTCGATCTCGTCGCTTCGCTGCACACAGTGCGGATTACCCACGTTGACGAATGTGTAGGCCGGCGCCGGACCACTGCCGGCACCCGGCACGTGGTCGTCGCCGGAGAGCGCGGCACGGCCCGCGTCGATCGTGACCGACGTACCGTCGATCGTGCCGTTGACGATGCCCTTGACCGTCTCGATGGTCACCTCGGTCAGGTCGTCGCGGCGGCACAGGTAGGCGACCGCGATCCTGCTGCCGTTCCCGGAGAACTCGGCCTGCCCACCGTCGGGGTTGTAGATGCGCACCCGGGCGTGCGCCACCGCCGAGGGCAGGATCTCCAGGATCCCGTCCGACCCCGCTCCGAAGTCGGGGTGGCAGATGCTGCGCACGTCGGCCTCGGGAATTCCGCCCTCCTGGCCCACGCCCTCCAATACCAGATAGGCGTTTCCGACGGCCTGGAACTTCTCAAATCGCATGACGGCGGAGGATACCTTCAACCGTCAGCTCTGGAACAACGAGCCGACGACGATCACGGCGCCGAGAACGGCACACACGATCGCACAACCGATCACGATCGGCCAGGTCGTCGGGATTCCGGCCACCAGCACCACCCCGGCCACCAGCGCCACGATGATCAGCGGCACCCGGTTGACGGGGTGCGGGCGCAGCTGCATCACGTGGCGCCCCGCGCGGTCGGCCAGCACCAGGGCCGACGCGAGCGTGCCGAGCAGGAGTGCGGCCACGATGATTGGTGCCGTCACCCGCTCCTGCCACAGGATCACCTGCTTGCTGGCCGTTCCCACCAGCGCGGAGACCACCAGCGCGATCGGTGCGCAGGCAACCACGATCACGAAGGCGTCGCGGGCCTCTCGCACCGCATCGCTCTCGCGCCGCTGGGTCACAGCAGTCGCTCCACCCGGTCGCAGACCGACCCGGGGTCAGCCGCGGCGTCGACGATCCGAACGCCTGCGATCCGGCGCATCCAGGTGCGCTGCCGCTTTGCGTACTGCCGGGTGCGAAGCACGAGCCGCCGGATCGCCTCCTCGCGATCGATGTCGCCGTCGAGCACCGCGGTCACGTCCTGCAGGCCATGGATGCGCGCGGCCGTCTGCGAGAACGCGTGGGCGGCCCGTGCTGCTTGCACCTCCTCGACGACTCCGGCGTCGAACATCGCCCGGGTGCGGGACTCGATCCGCCGGTCGCCGAGTTGGCGATCGAGCTCCAGCCCCACGATCACCGTCGGAACCCGCGGAGGGGACTTCCACAGGCTGTCGTCGGAGGGCGCGAGGCTGGTACCGGCCGCGTGCAGCTCGAGGCCGCGGACCACCCGGCGACGATCGTTTGCATGCACGGCGCCGGCCGCCACCGGATCGAGCTGCTTCAGTTGTTGGTAGGCAGCCTGCGGATCGCGGTCATACAGCGCCGTGAACCGCTCGCGCTCACCCGCATCCGGTTGGGGACGAGGCTTGAGTTCGGCCACCGCCGCGCGCAGGTAGAGGCCGCTTCCCCCGACCAGGATCACCCGCCGCTTGCGCGCGGTCACCTCGTCAACCGCGGAATGGGCGAGCCGTCCGAACTCCGCCACCGATCCGGCGTGCTCGAGCGGCCACACGCCGACGAGGTGGTGCGGCACGGCCGCCAGCTCGTCCGGTGTCGGCTGGTTGGTGAGGATGGGAAGCCCGCGGTAGACCTGCATCGCGTCGCACGAGACGATCTCGGCGTCGAGCCGGCGGGCGAGTTCGAGCGCCACCGCACTTTTGCCCGCGGCGGTGGGGCCGAAGATCGCGACCGCCGACGACACGCTCAGGCCGCGGTTGACCGCCGACGCCCCGCCAGCGTCTGGCTCGTCGACGAGTCGATGATCACCTCCACCACCTCACCGGGGCTTCCGGCGCCGTGGAAGTTGACCGCCTTGTTTCCTCGCGATCGTCCCCGCAGCACCGCGGGGTCGGTGCGGCTGGGGCCCTCGACCAGCACTTCCTGGACCGTGCCCTCGAGCTCGCGATTTCGCCGTGCGGCGTGCGACTGCACCAGGTCCACCAGCCGCTGGATCCGCTCCTTCTTGACCGGTTCGGGCACCTGGTCCTCCATCTTGGCAGCCTCGGTGCCTCGCCGGGGAGAGAACACGAACGTGAATGCGTGGTCGTAGCCCACCTGGTCATACAGCGACAGTGTGTCTTCGAACTCGGCGTCGGTCTCGCCCGGGAATCCCACGATGATGTCGGTGGTCAGAGCGATTGCGGGAATCGCGGCGCGCACGTCTGCCACCACCTGGAGGTACCGCTCACGCGAGTACGTTCGCCGCATCGCCTTCAGCACGCGGGTCGAGCCCGATTGCACGGGGAGATGCAGCTGCTCACAGACCGCGTCGCACTCCGCCATGGCGGCGATCACGTCCGCCCGCATGTCCTTGGGATGTGGGCTGGTATACCGGATCCGGCCGATGCCTTCGACCGCGTCGAGATCACGCAGAAGCTGGGCAAAGTTGGTGGCCACCTGCGGGCGCAGATCCCGCCCGTAGGCGTTGACGTTCTGACCCAGCAGGGTCAGCTCGATGACACCGTCGGCGGCCAGCGCGGTGGCCTCGGCAACCAACTCGTCGGGGTGGCGGCTGCGCTCGCGGCCGCGCACGCTGGGGACGATGCAGTACGCGCAGTTGCAGTTGCATCCGGTCGAGATCTGGAGCCATGCCTGGTGTTCGCGGTCGCGTTTCAGCGGGAGCGATCCGGCGAAGTTGTCGAATGTCGAGAAGTGTCCACGCGGGAACGCGCCACCGGCCGTGATGTACTCGCCCAGCCGGTGGATGTTCCCCGGCCCGAAGGCGAAGTCCACGAACGGGAACTCCTCGAACAGCGAGTCCTTCATCGACTCAGACCAACACCCTCCCACCACGATCAGCTTGTCGGGATCGCGCAGCTTGGCCCCGCGGGCATTCATCAGGTGCTGTATCAGCCGCTCATCGGCCTTCTCACGGATCGTGCAGGTGTTGAACACCAGGACATCCGCCTCGTCACTGGAGACCGCCTCGCCGAGTCCTGACGACTCCAGGAGGCCTTTGATCCGCTCCGAGTCGTGCACGTTCATCTGGCAGCCGAAGGTCGTGACCGAGTACGTTCGCATCACCGCACTCTAACCCCTGCCTCGCGCCTCACGCACGGTGCGGCCGGGAGCGGCCGCTCAGCGCCTGCAGCGCGAGCAGCAACAGCACCGCGCCGACGATCGAACCGAACAACCCGGCCGAACCGCGCCAGCCGACGAAGTGCCCGAACAACGTCGCAAGCTCGGATCCCGCCACGCCGATCACGACCGTGACAAGCACCCCCCGGGGATGGTCGCCGGGGACGATGAGGCGCGCGATCGCACCCACGATCAGTCCCACCAGAGCTGCCCAAATGATCCACATGCAGGGAAGTTTAGAGGACGTGGCCGGCCGAAACGCCGGCTGTCTCGGGATCGATCACGATCACCGAGCGAGCGCCTTCGCCGGAACGCAGGCGGTCGAACGCCTCGTTGATCTGGGACAACTCGATCACGTGCGAGACGACCTCGCCCATCGACAGGCGGCCGTCGGCGGCCAGCCGCATCAGCGCGGGCAGCTCGTCGGCGACGTTGGCCGACCCGTAGTAGCAGCCGCGCAGGTTCTTCTCGCTGAGCAGGTCGAGGGCCGGCAGCGACACCTCGGCGCCCTTGGGCGCGAGCCCGACCACAATGGCCGAACCCCCGGGGCGGATCATCTCCCAGGCCTCGCGGATCGTCGCCGGTAGCCCGACCACCTCGAACGCGTAGTCCACGCCGCCGGGCGCGAGTTCGAGCACTGCGGCGACCGCGTCGACGGCCGATCCGTCGACAATGTCGGTCGCCCCCTGTCGCGCTGCGCGCGCCAGCTTCTCGGACGAGCGGTCGACGGCGATGATGCGGCCGGCACCAGCGAGCTTTGCCCCGGCGATCACCTGGAGTCCGACTCCGCCGCAGCCGATCACCGAAACCGTGTCGCCCACCCGCACCCGCGCGGTGTTGCGAACGGCTCCGACGCCGGTGACCACGCCGCAGCCGAGCAGGGCGGCCTGCCACAGTGGCAGCTCGGCGGTCAGGGGAATCGCACTGGCCGCTGGAATCACGCACCGTTCAGCGAAACACGACACGAAGTTGAAGTGCTGTACCGGGCGGCCGTCGGGGAAGCTCAGCCGCGACGTGCCATCGAGCAGCGTCCCCCGCCAGGCGAAATCGGCGGCGGTGGTACACAGATGAAACCGGCCGGCCCGACAGGTCGCGCAGTCGCGACAGGGTGGAACGAAGCAGAACGCCACCTGGTCGCCGGGAGCCACGTGGGTCACGCGCTCGCCGACGGCCTCGACCACGCCGGCGCCCTCATGACCGAGCACGGTCGGCCAGCGGCCCTCGCCGAGATGGCCCTCGGCCAGGTGCAGATCAGAATGGCACACTCCGGCGGCTGCCACCCGGACCAGCACCTCTCCAGCCTTCGGCGGGGCGAGCAACAACGGTTCGCACACCAGCGGGGTACCGGCCTCGTGCAGCACTGCCGCAGTGATCTCGATCGGCTCGGTCACGCCACCCGCCACTGCTCGAGCCGGTCGAAGTCCGGTTCGATTCCCAGCCCGGGGCCGGGCGGCGGAGCGATCGTGCCGTCGGCCGCGATCTCGACCGGGTGCGGCAACAGCCAGTCGCGGGCGGTGGCGCTCCACTCCGGCGGGTCGAACGGCACCTCGAGGAAGGGGGCCGACGAGAACGCGAGTGCCGCGTGGAGGTTCGCCACCAGGCCGTAGCCGTTCGACCAGGTATGTGGCGACCACGACCTGCGGTGCAGATCGGCCAGCGCCGACACGCGGCGGCAGCCGCCGATCCCGCCGGCCAGAACCACATCGGTCTGGATCACGTCCACCCCGCCACGCACGATCAGGTCGCGAGCCTCGTGCGCCTGGCGCACCATCTCCCCGGCCGCCAGACGGATGTCGGTGCGGCGACGCAGCGCGGCATAGCCGTCGAGGTCGTCGGTTGCCAGTGGCTCCTCGAGCCAGTAGACGTCCAGCGCCTGGAGCTCACGGGCACACTGCGCGGCCTCCGCGACGTCCCACCGCGGGCGGACATCACCGGGCATCCGCCATCCCTGATTTGCGTCGGCCATGATCGCCATGCCGTTGCCGACCGCGTCGCGCACCGCGGCCACCGCCTCGATATCGGTGCGCCAGTCCCCCAGTCCGAACCGCAACTTGATCGCGCCGATGCCGGCGTCGCGCAGTGCCACTGCTCGCCTGGCGCGCTCGCCCACCGGCACCATGTGCGCTGCCGAGGCGTAGGCCGCGATTCGCTCGGAGCGGCCTCCCAGAACGCGCCACAGTGGTTGGTCAAGCGCGCGGCCGACGATGTCCCACACCGCGACCTCGAGCGTCCACGGGCGCCCACCGTGGAAATCTGCGGTCTCGCACAGCTCGCGCACGAGCTCTGTGCGAAACGGGTCAACACCGATCACGAGCTGCTCGAGGAGTGCCACGTCGGGCAGCGCGTCACCGCTGGCGTGGCCGGTCACCCCGTCATCGGTGGTGACCGAAACGATGGTCGCTTCCTGGAACCGGCGCGGCTCTGGATCCCACGCCGCGCTCAGGGGCGGGTCGATCGGATGGCGATACGTGCGCGTTTCGACTGAGGAGATCCGCACAGGTTCAGCTCGCGTCGTAGAACGCGTTGGTCGCCGTGTCTCGCAAGGCGATCAACTCGTCTATACGGGCGGTCCGGTCGCTGGCGAATGCGTCGGCGAGCGCGCGCCGGGTGGCATCGCGATTGGCCGCACGCACCGCCACCTTGTCGTCGGCGTCAGGGTCGACCCACACGGCCACGAGCAGCACCAGGTCGTCGATCAGATCGCGGTCGATCACACCGTCGGAAACCGCATCCATCACTGCCGCCCCGATACCGAGCTGGGCCGCGCCCCAGGTGATCAGCGAGTGGGTCGGTTCGGTGGCCGTCGCCTTGTTCAGGACGATGGTCGGCGGCCGCACCGCATAGCCCGCTCCGAGGCAGCAGAGCACGGGTGCATGGCCCGGCCCCGGGACGGCGAACGCGGTCGCCGCCGCGGCTGCTGTGGGTGAGCCGCGACGCGCGACCACGACGTTGATATGACTGCCGTTGGGCACGTCGCCCGACCAGGCTTCCCCGATGCTGCCGTCGATGTCATCCAGTGATTCGTTCATCGCCGCAACCTAGTCGGGAACGGCGGCAGGTGCGGCCGATGACGCTTGCAGCTCACGCAGTTCCTCGAGCGGGATGTGGCAACGAATCGCGTGGCCCTCCTCGGGCTCGGCCAGTGGCGGTTCGGTGGTCTCGCAGATGTCGCCGATCTTGCGCGGACAGCGGGTGTGAAACACGCAGCCCGACGGTGGGTCGGCGGGGCTGGGAATCTCGCCCTCGAGCCGGATCCGATCGCCGTCGGTGCCGTCCAGACTGGGCACGGCCGACAACAACGCCTCGGTGTAGGGATGGTGGGGCGCAGAGAACACCTGCTGGGCTGGGCCCAGCTCCATGACCCGACCGAGGTAGAGCACGCAGATGCGATCGGAGAGGTAGCGCACGACCCCCAGATCGTGGCTGATGAAGAGGTAGGCCACGCCCTCCTTGCGCTGGAGCTCGTAGAGCAGGTTGAGAATCGCCGCTTGCACCGAGACGTCGAGTGCCGAGGTCGGCTCGTCACAGACCACCAGCTTTGGGTCGCCGGCGAAGGCTCTGGCGATCGCGACCCGCTGCTTGAGTCCGCCCGAAAGCTGTTTGGGGCGTACTCCCAGGTAGCGATCGGCCAGCCGCACCGATCGGGTCAGCTCGACCAGCCGGGTGTCGCGTTCTTTTCCGCGCAGCCCGGCAAGCTTGGAGAGCGACCGTCCCACCAGCTTGCGCACCGTATGGCGTCGGTTGAGGGCAGAGTCGGGATTTTGGAACACGATCTGGATCGCTTTGACCTGATCGCCGGAGCGCTTCTTGGTGGTGCCGGGAAGCGGCGCCCCGGAGAGCTCGAGGGTGGCCCCCGTATCGGGAGCGGTAATCCCCAGGAGCACCCGTGCGAGGGTGGTTTTGCCGCTACCCGACTCCCCGACCAGCCCCAGCGTCTCCCCCGCGCGGATTTGCATCTGCACCCCGGCCAGAGCGTGGATATCGACCCCCGAGACCTTGAATGTCTTCGACAGATCGGTGGCGTTCAGAAGCGGTTCGAAGGTGCGCTCGGCGGCATCGGTGATGTCGCCTCCGGCGGCGTGCGGAAGCGACGGTGCCTGCTCATGGAAATGGCAGCGAGACTCGCGGTTGGCTCCCACCGGGTACATCGGCGGCGGATCGGTCCGGCAGCGATCCTGCACCAGTCCGCAGCGGTCGGCGAAGATGCACCCCGCGATCTCGGCACCCGGCGCGGGCAGGAAGCCGGGGATGGTGTCGAGCCACCCGTCCTCCTTGAGCCGGCCCCGTCGCGGAATGCAGCGCAGAAGCCCGACGGTATAGGGGTGGCGGGGGTCGTGAAAGACCTCACTCGCGGGCCCCTGCTCGACCATCTCGCCGGCGTACAGCACGCCCACGCGGTCGCACATCTTGGCGATCACGCCGAGGTTGTGGCTGATGAAGAGCAGGGAGGTCGAGAGCTCCTCTCGCAGCGCCGCCACCAGATCGAGCACCTCGGCCTCGACCGTCGCGTCGAGACCGGTGGTCGGCTCGTCGAGGATCAGCAGGGCCGGCTCGACGGCGAGCGCCATGGCGATAATCACCCGCTGCTGCATCCCGCCTGACAGTTGGTGTGGGAAGCGATCCATCACGTTACGCGGATCCGAGATTCGCACCCGGGCGAGGGCGGCTTCGGAACGTTCGACGGCCTCTTTGCGGCTGGCTCCGCCGACTTCGAACACCTCCGCCACCTGGCGTCCGATCTGCATCGAGGGGTTGAGCGCGCGAGACGCGTCCTGATAGACCATCGACACGGAGTTGGCCCGCATCGTGCGCAGCTCGGACTCGCTCAGGTCATATGGATTGCGACCGTCGATGGTGATCGAGCCGCCCGAGACCGAGCCGTTGCGCGGCAGGTAGCGAACCAGGGCGAGCGCCACGGTCGATTTACCGCAGCCGGACTCGCCCACCAGCCCGAACGACTCTCCGCGGCCGACCTCGAACGACACCCCGCGGATCGCGGCTCGCTCCTGCCCGCGCACGCGGTAGGAGATCTCGAGCTCGTCGACGCGCAGTGCGGCGGTTTCGGTGGGAAGGGGTGCGGCGCTCATTCGTCCAGCACTTTCTCGATCGCGTCGGCGACCAGGTTGACGGCAATCACCAGGGAGGCGATGGCGGCGGCGGCGAACAGGACCTCCCACCAGTAGCCCGCGGGCACGACCGAGATGTTGTCAGCGATATCGTCGCCCCAGTCAGGTGTCGGCGGCGGGATTCCGAAGCCGAGAAACGACAGTGTGGCCACGGTGAACACCGCGTAGCCGAGCCGCACGGTGAACTCCACCAGGATCGGCGACATGACGTTTGGCAGGAGCTCGGACACCATGATGTAGAGCCCGTTCTCGTTTCGCAGGCGAGCGGCGGTGACGTAATCCAGCTCGCGTTCCTGAATCACCGCGGTGCGGACGGTACGCGCGATCAACGGCGCGAAGATGAACCCGATGCAGATCGTGATGGTCACGTTGGACGGCCCCAGCGCTGCGATCACCACGACGGCGGTGATCACCAGGGGCAGTGCCAGCACCGCGTCCACGAACCGGCTGATCGTGTCGTCGACCCAGCCGCGCATGTAGCCGGTGATCAACCCCAGGAGCGTCCCCAGAATTGTGCCCAGCGTGGTTGCGAGCAGCGCGACCACGAGCACCACGCGCACACCGGTGATGACTCGTGCAAAGACGTCACGGCCGGTCTGATCGGTGCCGAACCAGTGGCTACCCGACGGCGAGGCGTCGGTGTGCAGCAGATCCTGATGGTAAGGCCCGTAGCGAACAACGTGATAGCCGATGAATGCACACACGATCCAGAAGATCAGGATCGTGGCCCCGATCAGAAACGTCTTTGACTTGCGCAGCTCTCGCCACTGCTCACGGCGGACCCGTTTGGCGTCCGAATCGACCGAGCCGGCGAGGTCGCTGGGGTCGGCGGGAACGGCGCTCACTTGTCACCACCCAGCCGCAGGCGCGGGTTCAGGAGCGTGTAGCTGATATCGGCGATCAGGGTTGCGACCAGGTAGACCACCCCGATCGTGAGCACGGTGGCCTCGAGCAGCGGGAAGTCCTTGGCGTTTGCGGCCTTGAAGGTGAGCGAGCCGATGCCGTTGTAGTGGAACAGGTACTCCACCACCACCAGGCCGCCGATCAGATATCCCACCTGTGTCGCCACGACCGTGATCGTCGGCAGAAGCGCGTTTCGCAGCACGTGTCGGCGGACCACGGTCTTGGTCGGCAGGCCCTTCAGCACCGCGGTGCGGGTGTAGTCGGCGTTCAGGGCTTCGATGGTGCCCGCCCGCGCCATCCGCATGATGTAGCCGAACAGCACGAACGCGATCGCGATCGCGGGCATTATCAGGTGGAAGATCTGGGTGAACGGTCCCGCACCGGTGGGCGCGGCGGCACTGACCGGTAAGACGTTCAGCCAGATCCCGAAGATCATGATCAAAAACACACCCGACACGAACTCAGGCAGGCCGAGCAGCGACAACCCGAACACGCTGATCGTGCGGTCGGCCCACCCACCGTATTTCAGGCCGGCGATCACCCCCGACAGGATCGACAGCGGCACGCACAGCAGGAACGCCACAGCGGCCAGTTTCAGTGAATTGAGAAGCGCGCTGGTGATGAACGGCCGAATCGGGGCCTGGTAGCTGTACGACTCCCCCATGTCGCCGTGGGCGAGGTTGTCGATCCAATCCTTGTACTGAGTGACGAGCGGCCGGTCGACGCCCAGCTTGTGGTCGAGCGCCGCCACGCCGGCGGGGGTGGCCAGGTTTCCGAGAATCGTCCGGCCGGGATCTCCCGGCAGCTGCTGACCTGCCCAGAAGATGATGATCGAGAGGATCCACAGGGTGATGAGGGCCAGCCCGATTCGCTTGAGTATGTAGACCGCCATCTCGTCCTCCGTGATCGTGCCGGCGGCGGGTTGGCCGCCGCCGGCACCTCATGGTGATTCAGGCAGCGACTGGACCGGCGCCGCTGAGGAAGATCTGGCCCATGCCGGTGGTGACCACGCCGGCGATAGCCTTCTTGGAGACGCTGATCGCATCGAAGTAGTACGCGATGATGTAGGGCGTCTCGTCGAGCAGCAGCGTCTCGATCTGGCCGGCGATCTTCTTCTGCGTGGACAGGTCGAGCGCCGCCACGTACTGCTTCACCAGCTGGTCATACTGAGGATTCTTGAAGTGGGCTGCGTTCCACGCGCCGTCGGAGGTCAGCGTGGCAGCGAGCACCACATTCGGCACTCCGCGGTGGCCGTAGTCGACCAGGCTCATCGTGCCCGACAGCCAGTGATCCTTGTAGTAGGTGCTCTGGTTGTCGACGTGCAGGTTGATGTCGATGCCGATCGCCTGGCCCGCCTGCTTGATGATGGTCGCGTAGTCCGACATCTCCTGGTAGTTCTCGGTGTACAGGTCGGTCGTGAACCCGTTGGGGTGGCCGGCCTGCGACATCAGCTGCTTGGCCTTGGGGATGTCCTGCACCCGCTGCGGCACCGTGGTGTTGGTCGATCGGAACATCGGCGCAAACGGCGTATCGTTGCCGAGCTGGGCATAACCCTTGAACAATGCCTGGGCGATCTCCGGGCGATTGAGCGACAGCGCCATGGCCTGGCGCACCAGCTTGTTGTTCCAGGGGGACTTGTCGTTTCGCATCGAGAGCTCGCGATGCTGCGACGACTTGCTGACCCACAGGGTGTAGTCGGGATTGTTCAGCACGCCCTCGGCGCCGGACGGCACGATCAGGTTGACGATGTCCACGTCGCCGCCGATCAGCGCGGTGATCTGCGGGCCCTGGTCGGGATAGAACGAGTGCTCGAGCTTCGCGGGAAGCACCTTGCCGCCCCACCAGTTGGGGTTGGGGACGAAGGTTGCGCCGTCGTTGGCGTGGTAGGCCTGGAGCTTGAACGCGCCGGTACCAAGGAAGTCCTTCTGCCACTTGGCGTAGTCGGTGCCGTTCTTGACGATGATCATGTTGTAGTTGTCCGACGAGATCAGGTACGGGAAGTTGCCGTTCGGTGCCTCCAGGTTGAACTGCACCGTCTGGTCGTCGATCTTCTTGACGCCCGACTTGTCGAGCACGCCGGTGAACACCGACGCCGCGTTCACGTACACCTTCGGGTCGGAGTTCTGCTGGAAGCTGTAGACGACGTCGTCGGCGGTCATCGGGCTGCCGTCTGAGAACGTGACGCCCGGGCGGAGCTTGTACGTCCACACCGAGGCGTCGGTGTTGGGCGAGAAACTCAGCGCCAGCATGGGCTTGAGCAGGTTCGTCTTGGGGTCGTTGAAGCTCAGATACTCGCCCGTCTGCTGGATCATCGTGAGGCCGCCCTCGTCATAGATCTGGGCGGGATTGATGGCGCTGGTGGGCACCACGCCGGCGATCCGGAGGGTGGCGCCGGCCTGGGGCTTGGCGGTTGGAGTCGATCCGCCGGTGCTGGTCGCCGAGCTGGACGAGTTGGCACTGCCGCAGGCGGTCACGATCGCACCGAGCAGCGGAATCGAGATGCCGATGATCGAGCCTCGGCGCAGGAACTCCCGACGGCTGAGGTTGCCCGAGACGAACTCGTCGATAACGTGGTTCTCGAGCTCGCTTCGGTTACGACGAAGCTCGTCGAGTTTTTCAGTGTTCCGCTCCATGATCACCTGTTCCTTTTGGGGAGGCGGGCTGGTGCCCAGCTCGTGAATCTTCTCCACATGGCCGGACGTGTGTCAAGGGCTGACGTCACACCCGATCTCACTGACCGGTAACGGCTATCCGAACTCGATCAGCGTGCGCGCGCCGTGCCCGGCGAGCATATCGCCGAATGCCTCGTTAATACGACGAAGTGGATAACTCGACCCTTTGAGCCGGTCGAGGTCGAGCCGACCCTCCATGTAGAGGTCGAGCACCATCGGCATGTCCAGATGGGGCCGGCATGAGCCGTACAGGCTGCCGGTGACGATCTTCTCGTCGCGCACGAGGTCGGCGCCGGGCAGCTCGACGGTCGCGCCCAGCGGCGGGATGCCGATGCAGACGATGGTGCCGCCGCGGCCGACCGCTTGCCATACCTGGGCTGCCATCCCACGCGCCCCCGAGGCCTCAAACCCGTAGTTTGCTCCACGGCCTGCGGTCAGCTCGCGGACGGCCTCGACCGCGTCGGTTTCGGTCGGGTCGACCACATGTGTCGCGCCCAGCTCGAGTGCCAGCTGACGCCGTTCCGCCGTGGGGTCAACGGCAATCACGACCCCGGCGTTGACGAGCTTGCACGCCTGGAGGGCCGAGAGTCCGACTCCGCCCGCCCCGAACACGACCACTGAGCTGCCGGTGCGGACCATCGCCCGGTTCAGCACCGCGCCGATACCGGTCATGACCGCGCATCCGACCAGGGCGGCGATCTCGAACGGCGCATCGGGCCGGATCCGTACGCAGCTGGCCTCGGGAACGACTGTGCGCTCGGCAAAGGTGGACAAAAACGAGTAGTGGTACACCGGCTTGCCGTCGAGCGAGAGCCGGGTCGTTCCGTCGAGCAGCGTCCCCGCCAGAAGCGCCGGGGCGGCGGCTTCGCACAGGCTCGGGCGCCCACCCACGCATGGCCCGCAACGTCCGCAGGCGGGAAGCCACGAAAGCACGACGTGGTCTCCCGGTGCGACGCCCGTTACTCCATCCCCGACGCTCTCCACCACTCCCGCACCCTCGTGGCCAAGGACCGCCGGTAGCGGGCTGGGGGTGTCGCCGGTGACCGTGTTCCAGTCGCTGTGGCAGACGCCGCTGGCTCGCAGCTCAACGCTCACCTCACCGGGGCCGGGAGGGGCGAGTTCGACATCGACGACATCAAAGCCCGAGTTGGGTTCGCGAAGAACAGCTGCCTGCATCCGGCGGGCAGATTAGACGATCGAGCGGCCGGCGCCCAATTCCTCGACGTAGGTCGCCGAACGCCGGGCGAGACCGCCGTCGGCGGCCACCTCGTAGTAGCCCATCCGCCACAGCGGAGGCGAGTACAGGTGCAATGAGGTCGACGCCTCGAGACCGGCATGCCGGACGTTATGGATGCGCGACGCGTCGAAGGTAAAGCCCGCGCCTGCGGCGTACTCGGTCACCGTCGGGGCCGGCTGTCCGATGACCAAACGCTCCTCGGCGACGGTGCCGCGCACGACCCTCACCGCGCCGCACGAGAGGTCGTGGTCGTGCAGGCCGGTGTCCTGTGTGGGCATCCAGCAGATCAGCCATGCTTCCAGGTGGTGATCGCGGCGCAGGCGGAAATAGTGGCGCTCGTCCGGGGTGTGCAGCTCGAGGTTCTGCCACAGATCGGACTCCGCGGCCAGCGCGTCGGCGAGTTCGGCCAGCTCCCTCGGCTCCAGGTCACGATCGGGGATCCCACGCGTGGCAAGCCATCGATCGACACCGGCCGTGTTGTCATTCATGAGATACCTCCATTCGGGCGAGCAGTCTGGCGGGGTTTTGTGTGAGGATCAGGTCGGCGGCACCGGAGCCGAGCCCGGACACCGCCCGGCGGGTGGGGTCGGTGTCGATCACCGGGTGATCGCTTCCGTACACCACCTGTTCGGCGCCGTACGTCGAAAGCGTGAGTTCGAGCGCCTCGCGGCCCGAGCTTGCGGTGTCGAAGAACAGATTGGGGTCGATCGAGCCCGGTTCGCCGCTGAACACCTGGCGGCGATGCTCGAGCACGGGTGCCCCTCCTGCCAGGATCGCCCAAACCGTTCGCAGCGTCGGGTGCCGGTCGCGGCCCAGCGCACGCCATGTGAAGAACGCGCGCAGCGACCACCCGGGATACTGACCGAGAGCCGTCCACCACACCGGCAGCTCAGGATGGGCGGGCTCGCACGGGGTCTCCAGTCCCGGGCCGGGATGGACGAGCAGCGGCCGGTCGCGTTCGGCCACCAGATCGAGCAGCGGGGCCATCCGCTCGAGCCGTTCGGGGAGCGCGATTGCCTCGGACGGGACGGTCACCCCGGCGAAGCCGCGATCGAGCAGCGACGCGACCGAGTCGGCCGCAGCCGGTACATCGGCAAGCACGGTCGCGGCCATGGCTTGCAGCCGTCCACCCGAGCCACGAACCACCTCCTCGATGCCCTCGTTGTAGGCGTCGACCAGCGGCGTGGCCTCCTCGGGTGGCAGTGCCTCGCATCCCAGCGGACTCGAGATCGAGATCACCGCCACGTCGATCTCTTGCTCGTCCAACTCGGCGATCCGGCGTTGTGGATCGTGGCGGGCGGGTGCGATCGTGCAGGTCGGCTCCCAGGCCAGCTCGAGCCAAGCTGGGATCCGCTCCCGGTGAGCCGAGGTGCGGCGGAGCGTCTCGAGAGCTCCGACAGAAGCGCTTCGGGCCACAGGTGCTGGTGGATATCGATTGTGGGAATGTTTGCGCCCCTGGTGATCTTGTGAAACGATTAACCATTGTGCCCGAATCGATCCCTCAGCGCAAGCGCCCCACCCTCAAGGATCTCGCGGAACTGACCGGCCTCTCGACCGCCGGGGCGCACTACGCGCTGAGAGGCGAGCGAGTGTCGCCCGAAACCACGGCGCGGGTGCGTGCCGAGGCACGTCGGATCGGGTTTCGGTCAGACCCGGTTGCGCGTGCGCTGCGCGGAGGCTCGACCGGCCTGATTGGCGTTGTCGGCGGGAGCCTGCACGACTACTGGCACCAGCACTTCGCGTCGGAGCTCGGTCGCGAGCTGCGCCGCGACGGCCGCCAGATGGTGCTCGCCGATGCCTCGGGCGACCATCGAACGCAGATCGAGGTGGCCACGAATCTGCTCGACCACCGCATCGACGGGCTGGTCGTGCTGCCGGTCGACGCGCTCTCCCCCGATTGGCGTGACGTCGTGGAGCGGGTTTCGACGGTCGGCGTGGGAGCGGCGCTGCCGCCGCCGTCGGGCTCGGTGCGGTTTGGGACAGCGGCGGGGATCAGGCTGATGCTCGAACATCTGCGCGGTCTTGGCCACGCCCATGTGTTGGTGCTGACCCCCGGCGTCCATACCCTGCCCGCGCTTGAAGCGGTGACCGTCATCGAAACCGGCTTCTCGGCGGCCGACTCCACTCTCAGCGCGATCTCCGCCCTGTCGGTGTCCGACCCGCCAACCGCCGTATTCGCGCTGTCTGATGCCATTGCCTACGGGGTCTACGCCGCCTGCCGGGAGCTGGGTGTGCGCGTCGGCGAGGATGTGAGTGTCGCCGGGTTCGACGATCATCCGCTGTCCTCGCTGCTCGATCCACCGTTGACGACGGTGGGTTGGGATACGCCGCGGGCGGCGGCCACGGCCGCCCAGATCCTGAACCGATCGCTCGACGGAGCACACCCGGCGTTGGTCGAGTTCCCGCCGACACTGGTGTTGCGTGGGTCGACCGGCCCTGCCTGATACACCTCTGTCCGTGCGGCTGGAACTCGTCAAGGGCGACATCACCACCGAGACGGTCGATGCGATCGTGAATGCCGCGAACGCCGGGCTGGCCGGCGGCGGCGGCGTCGATGGAGCGATTCATCGCGCCGGTGGGCCGACGATCATGGCGGAGTGCCGTCGCATCGGCGGGTGCCAGACCGGCGACGCTGTTGCCACCACCGCGGGCGACCTGGCGGCCCGGTATGTCATCCACGCCGTCGGGCCGGTGTGGCGCAATGGCCAAAGCGGAGAGCCCGAGCTGCTCGCATCGGCGTATCGCCGCGCCGTCGAGGTGGCCGGCGCACTCGGTTGCCGGTCGATCGCCGCACCCGCGATCTCGACGGGCGTCTACGGCTTTCCAGTGGCCCGCGCGGCGCCCGTGGCCATCGCTGCGGCCTGGGCGGCGGGAGGACGCGCGCCGGCGATCGAGTGCGTCCGGTTCGTGCTCTTCTCCGACGACGATCTGGAGACGTTCAGCGCAGCGGCCGGCGCGCTCGGGTTGCTATCGCAGTAGCCGGCGGCGCTTGCGGGGCAGCGAGAGGGTGAAGGTCGACCCCTCCCCCGGTTCGCTGGTGACCGTGAGCCGTCCACCCAGGGCGGATGCAAGCTCGCGCGCGATCGAGAGTCCCAGGCCGGTGCCACCTTCACCGCGGCGGCTGTAGAACGGGTGGAACACCGCCTCGTGGTCGGCCGGTGAGATGCCCGGCCCGGTATCACTGACGGTGATCGCCGCGACGCCGCTCGAGGTGACACACGCGAGCCTCACGTTTCCGCCACGCGGAGTCCACCGAAACGCGTTGTCGAGCAGGTTGTTGACGATTTGCAAGACCCGGTCGCCGTCGGTGATCACGGTTGGAGCGGCGGCGGTGGTGGTGTCGAAAGTCACCTCATTCGCACGCGAGATCTCGCGGAAGCCTGCGGCTGCCTGTTCGAGCAGGGCCTCGAGCCCGACCTCTTCCTGGACGACCCGGAACTGGTGGGCTTCGAGCCGGGTGAGGTCGAGCAGGTCGTTGACGAGCCGCTCCAGCCGGCGTACCTCCTCGTTGACCGCGGCCAGCGAATCGTCCATGTCTTCGGGCTCGACCACGCCTTCGGAAACCGCCTGGACGTGGCCGGAGATGGCGGTCAGCGGCGTACGCAGCTCGTGGGTGACGCGCATCAGGAAATTGCGCTCCAGCTCGTCGATCTCGCGCAGACGGTCGACCATCCCCTGGAACCTGGTGGCGAGGGCACCCAGCTCGTCGTCGGAGGTGTTCTCGGTGACGACGTTCACGTCAAGGTCGCCGCGGGCGACCCGATCGGCCGCGGTGCCGATCACGGTCAGCGGCCGGGTGATGCGGCGCGAGACGAACGTCGCCAGCACGAAGGCGACGAGCAAGCCGATCACGGTGCCGATGGTGACCAGCCCGATCACGTTCTTCCACGCGTTGTTGACGTCGGTCAGGGGCTTGGCCAGGATCACGATGCCGGTGTTCCCGTGCATGCTCACGGGGGCGGCCACACCGATCAGCTTCGGTCCGTTCTTGTCGCCCAGTGCCCTGAACTGCACCACCTTGCTCTGATCGTGCTGGAGCGTGGTCACGATCTTGGTCGGCACGTTGCCCTCTGTCGGATTCTGCGTCAGCGGCGTTTCGGGGAACATCCGCGGGCCGACGTAGTACAGGTGAGCGGCCGTCGCGTTCTCGAAGTCGCTGGGGCTTACGATCGCGAGTGTCACGTTGCCGTTGCTGTAGAACTGGTTGATCGTGTGGTTGTAATAGTGGGCGACGCCCTGTACCTGCATCCGCAGCGTGTTGACGGTCTGATCCCTGCTGTACGACTGGTACAGGCTGACGACGACCGCGCCGGCGATCACCGTCGCGAGCAGCAGCGTGCCGACGAACAGGAAGGCGAGTCGAGCTCTAAGTGACCGCAGCATCGTCAGCGACCTTGTATCCGACGCCCCAGACGGTGGCAACCGGACAATCGTCGCCGAGCTTGCGCCGAAGCTGGCGCACGTGCACATCAACCGTGCGGGTGTCACCGGCAAACGTGTAGCCCCACACCCTCTCGAGCAGCTGGTCTCGGGTCAGCACCAGGCCGCGGTGGTCGAGCAGTTCCCACAGGAGGTCGAACTCTTTGGGTGCCAGCTGCACCTGCTCACCGCGCACCGTGACCTCGCGCCGGCCGGCGTCGATTCGCACGTGGCCGTGCTCCATCGCCGCTTCCTGGGGACGCCGCGACGTGGTCGCCGAGCGCCGCAGGATCGTCTTGATCCGCGCCACCAGCTCGCGCGGGTTGAACGGCTTGGTGAGGTAGTCGTCGGCACCGACCTCGAGGCCGACGATCTTGTCGACATCGTCATCGCGGGCGGTGAGCATCAGGATCGGGACGTCCGAGCTCGAGCGAATCTGGCGGCAGATCTCGAGGCCGTCCATGTCGGGCAGCATCAGATCGAGCACCATCAGGTCAGGCTTGGTGCTCTCGAACTTGGCAAGCGCTTCAGCCCCATCCCGGGCGATATCGACGGAATAGCGTTCTTTTTTCAGATACATCGAAACGAACGAGGCGATGTTGCGCTCGTCCTCGACGATCAGGATCTTTTCCGCCAAGGTTTACCACCGGATTGCAAGCGAGTGATTAGAGGACTGGGCCCATTTCCGCGTTGGGCCGTTGTTGACAGTGTAGACGCCTGTCCCCTTGAGAGTGACGCTCGCTCGCGCCGTCGAACCGAAGTTCGAGGTGGTACCGGTGATTTGCAACCAGAAGCTGCCGCTGTACTGCACGCACATCTTCGTACCCTTGTACACCGTCGCCTTGAGGCTCGAGTCCCAGTGCCGGGAAGACCATCCCGTCACCTTGTGGTTTCCGCCGCGCACGGCGATCGAGCCCGACTTGACGCTGGCGTAACTCGAGCCGGCGCTGGAGGTCTCGGTGATCGTCCCTGAGCCCTGGGCCCAGACGTATCCGCAGTGGCTGCAGGCCGGATGGGCGCTGGTGGAGGCCGACGCAACCGTCGTTGCCACCCCGAACACCACGATCGCGACCATGACCCCCAGAACCCTTTGCATACATCTCAGTAAAGGGAAGGACGTGCGATCCGTCTACACGGCGTCTGTAAGGCTTCTGTAAAGCCGTTTCCGGGGCGGCGCCACCCATCTCAGGTGGCGATGTCCACCGACCGGGATTCGCGGATGACAGTCACCTTGATCTGGCCGGGGTATTCGAGGTTGTCCTCGATCTCGCGGGCGATCTCCTGGCTCATCAGTGCGGCGGTGTCGTCATCGATCTCCTCGGGCTTGACCATCACCCGGATCTCGCGACCGGCCTGCATCGCGTAGCAGCGCTCGACGCCCCGCTTGGACGTGGCGATCTCTTCGAGGGCTTCCAGCCGCTGGATATAGCCCTCGAGGCTCTCGCCGCGCCCGCCGGGCCGAGACGCAGAGACCGCGTCGGCGGCGATCACGAGCACCGCCTCGACAGTCTGGGGCTCGACGTCGTAGTGGTGAGCCTCGATCGCGTGGCACACGCTGGGGCTCTCGCGGTAGCGCTTGGCGAGCTGCGCGGAGATCACCGCGTGCGGCCCTTCGACCTCGTGTGTGACCGCTTTTCCGAGGTCGTGAAGCAGCGCCGCGCGCCGAGCGGTCTTCTGGCTCGCGCCCAGCTCGGCGGCCATGATCGCCGCCAGGTGGGCGCACTCGACCGAGTGTTTGAGCACGTTTTGGCCGTACGAGGTGCGGTAATGCAGCCGCCCCAGCACCTTGATCAGCTCGGGATGCAGCCCATGCACGTTGGCTTCCAGCGACGCCTGCTCACCGGCTTCGATCATCGTCTGCTCGATCTCGGCCTTGCACTGGAGGTATGTCTCCTCGATCCGAGACGGGTGGATGCGGCCGTCGGCGATCAGGCTTTGGATCGTGAGCCGGGCGATCTCGCGGCGAACGCCGTCGAAGGCCGACAGCACCACCGCCTGGGGCGTGTCGTCGATGATGATGTCGACGCCGGTGAGGTTTTCGAGCGCGCGGATGTTTCGGCCCTCGCGGCCGATGATCCTGCCTTTGAGGTCGTCCGAGGGCAGCTGCACGACCGACACCGTGGTCTCGGCGGTATGCCCCGAGGCGATCCGCTGGATCGCGACCGACAGGATGTTCCGGGCGCGGCGGTCGGCTTCGAGCTTGGCTTCCTCCTCGACGGCGCGCACGAGCTTTGCCATCTGCTTTCGGCTGTTCTCTTCGGTGCGTTCGAGCAACTGGTCGCGTGCCTGGGCCGCGGTCATGTTTGAGACCCGTTCGAGCTCGGCGAGCTCGGCATCGCGGGTCAGCTTGAGCTCCTCCTGGAGCTGTTTGGCGTGGACGTCGCGGTCGGTGATCGACTGTTCGCGGCGTGCCAGCTCCTCGGCTTTGGTTTCGGCGGCGGCGTCGCGAGCTGCGAGCCGCTCCTCGAGCTTGGCCACTTCGGCGCGCCGGTCCGAGATCTCGCGCTCGCTTTCCGAGCGCTGGGCGAGGAGCTCTTCACGGGCGGTGACCCGAGCCTCCTTCATCTGGGCGTCGGCCTCACGGCTTGCGTCCTGGAGGATCCGGTCAGCTTCGCGTTGGGCATTGGCCAGCTTGCTGGCGCCCAAACGGGCGTGAACCACATAGCCGGCGACGATCCCAGCAACGAGCGCAAGTGGGATGAGAAGAGCGTCCACCGCGTCTCCTTTTGAGTTGTTTGCCCCCGAAGCGGCGGGCTGGAAGTCAGAAAATTGCGCGTGTTCCCCGATGTAGCCCGGATCCACCGGTCACCGCTCGCATCGGCTCCGCGGGTGCGAAGCTGGGACACGAACCGTGACGAGCGACGCCGGGATAGCCCCCGACCCTGGTCGGGACAGCCTTCAACTCACCAAAGTTCACACTCGTAAACAATGGTACTCGTGCGGGAGGTCGCGGCGCAATCAGTCGAGTTCGAGGCGAAGCACCGTGGTGACGGTGTCGGCGTCGTATCCCCTGCGCTGGAGGTAGGCGGCAGCGCGTGAAATATCGGCCGGCGTGGTCGGAATCGCGCCGTAGCGCTTCAGGATCACAGCCTGCGCCCGGCTGCGTTCGGCATCGGGCTCGTGAGTGTTCGCATCGGCGGCCGACTGCTCGTTGATCTTCAGTCGGTCGAGATCGTGCTGGGTGCGGAGGTGTCCCATCCCCCGACTGCGAGTGCGGTCGGCGACCTCGGCAGCGAGGGCTCGGTCATCGATGAAACCCGCTCGCTCCAGTCGCTCGACGATCTCGAGTGCCGACTCGTCGTCGACGTCCAACGCCGCCAGCCGTTCGACGAGTTCGGCTCGCGATCGGCCACGGCTGGCAATCAGCCTGAGCATCCGTTGCTCTGCCGAGTCGATGTGGGTGTACCGATCGAGCGCCGAGCGGGTCTCGGGGTCGATGAGGCTGCCGACCGAGAGTCCAAGGGTGAGCACTCTGCGCTCGTGCACCCGACGACGGTCGCCGTCTGAGAGACAGACGTCGACCATCGTCGAGTGTGAGCGAGATCGCCGGATGGCGGTGATCTCCACGGCAGCCTGCCGGCTAGTTCGAGTTCTGGGTGCTCAACGCGTCTTCCGGCAGATCCGCCGACTCAGCCGTCTCCGGAGTGATGTCCATCGGTGGATTGTTGTTCACCCGCGGCTCGCGAATCGGCACGACGGTGTCGGGCATGGCCGCCTGGATGCCTTCGAGCACCTGGATGGTCACGTCGGGATGCTCGACCATGAACGCCTTGACGTTTGTGCGTCCCTGTCCCAGCCGCTCGTCGCCGAACGAGAAGTATGACCCGGCCTTCGTGATGACCTTCTTCTCCAGCGCCACGTCGAGCACCGAGCCTTCCCAGGAGATGCCCTCGCCGTAGGCGATATCGAACTCGGCCTGCTTGAACGGCGGTGAGACCTTGTTCTTGACGACCTTGACGCGACAGCGGTTCCCGACAGCCTCCGTGCCCTCCTTGAGGGTCTCGATCCGCCGGATGTCGAGCCTGACCGATGAGTAGAACTTGAGCGCACGACCGCCCGTTGTGGTCTCGGGAGAGCCGAACATCACACCGATCTTCTCGCGCAGCTGGTTGGTGAAGATGCAGATCGTTCCGGTGCGGTTGAGATTGCCGGCGATCTTGCGCAGCGCCTGGCTCATGAGCCGGGCCTGCAGTCCGACGTGGGAGTCTCCCATCTCACCCTCGATCTCGGCCCGCGGAACGAGCGCGGCGACCGAGTCGATCACCAGCACGTCCAGCGCGCCAGAGCGGATCAGCATCTCGGAGATCTCGAGTGCCTGCTCGCCGTTGTCGGGCTGCGACAGGAGCAGATCGTCGACGTTGACGCCGATACGGCGGGCATAGCTTGGGTCCATCGCGTGCTCGGCGTCGATGAATGCCGCCAGGCCGCCTTTGCGTTGTGCCTCTGCGATGACGTGATAGCAGAGCGTCGTCTTGCCCGAAGACTCGGGACCAAACACCTCCACCACGCGGCCTCGCGGCAACCCGCCGATTCCGAGTGCGAGGTCGAGTGACAGCGCTCCGGTCGACACGACATCGATGTCAACGGGCGAGGCATCGCCCATCTTCATGATCGCGCCCTTGCCGAACTGCCGCTCGATCTGGCTTACCGCCGCGTCCAGAGCCTCTTCTTTTTTCTCCATCGTCATCACCTTCCTGGCCGCACTGTGCGCCGAAGCGCAGGGGGACATAGTGTAGGCATCCGCTCCGACGGACTCTCGTCAAAAACGAACACGCGTTCGATGGAGAATCCTAGACGGCCGGTCGGACGCAGTTCAAGCGCCGAGGTGTTTCGAACGTGTGCCGAGATGCGCAAGCACCAGGTGCAGGCCCGCCGTCGTGGCGCGCTCGCGCACGATCGCGCGATCCCCGCTGAACTCGTGCCGCTGGCCGAGCTCGCCCTCGGGCGAGCTGATGTGCAGGTACACGAGGCCCACGGGCTTCTCGGCCGTGCCTCCACCTGGACCGGCGATGCCGGTGACCGATATCGCCACGTCGGCTCCGAGTGCGGCGCGCGCACCCGCGGCCATCGCGGCGGCGGTCTCGGCGCTGACCGCACCGTGGGCCTCGAGCACGTCTGAAGGCACGTGCAGCAGCTCATGCTTGGCGTCGTTGGAGTAGCTCACGATTGCTCCCAGGAACACCTCAGAGCTGCCCGGAATGTCGGTGACCAGCCGCGCGATCGCCCCGCCGGTGCAGGATTCAGCGGTGGCGAGCGTCCAGCCGCGATCCCGGACGATGTCGGTGACGATCTCGCCCATCGGTGCGTCGTCGGTCGCAAACACCCACTCCGCCAGCTCGCGCCGCATCGCGACTGCCAACTCGCTCGCCGCCGTTTCGGCGCCTGGATCGGCGCGGATGTCGATCTCGATCTCGAACCGCCGGGCACAGATCGACGTCTCCACGCCGGGTGGGTCGCCCCCCAACTCGGCGAACACGTCGGCCACGTGGGACTCTCCGACGCCGTAGGTGCGGATCAGCGTGCGCGCTCGCGGCACGGCGCGGCCAAACAGCGGCTGCAACCGGGGATGGTCAGGGGCGAGCAGCCACAGCCGCCGCAGCTCCGAGGGCACGCCGGGGAGCACCACGATCGCCGCGCCATCGATCTCCAGCACCAGACCCGGAGCAGTGCCGGCGAGTCCCAGCACCGATGCACCGCGAGGTATATGCGCCTGCTTGAGGTTGCCGGCGGCGAACCGCTCGGGGTCGAACCCGTTGCGCTCGGCAATCTCATGCGTCCACCGATTGACCCTGTCCAAGACGTCTCGGTCAACCACGAGATCGACCCCGGCCAGACGCGCGATCGCCTCGACGGTGCGATCGTCATGGGTGGGGCCGAGCCCGCCAGAGGTCACGATCAGATCGTGGTGTGCGACCAGCTCGCCGAGGCCGTGCTCGATCGGGTCGAGACCATCTCCCACGGTCAGGGAGCGCTCGACCGAGAATCCCTGAAGCTCGAGGCTGCGCGCCAGATGTGACGCGTTCAGGTCACCGATGACACCGCGCAGCAACTCGTTGCCGGTGAGAAGAATCGCGGCCCTCGGGCGACCGGCGGACGCGCTCAAGCCGGTGCGAGGCCCGTGTTTGTGACGCGAATCGTGGCCCCTGTCTGGGGGAGCGGCGTGGCCTTGCCATTGATCGTCACCGTGAGGCTTCCGGGGGCGCCGACCTGCATGTACACCGGCTGCTTGGAGGTGAACGTGACGGTGTTGTCGATGGCCGGGTCGATCGGGTAGCCCGACAGGTCGGTGCCGTGCGTCGAGATCACCGCTTTGCCGTCCGGCGATCCGCTGTGGATCGAAACCCAACACCGGTTCGAGGCGGTCAGCACCACCGTGAACTTCTTGTGGGTGGCGGCGTGCTCTTTGGTCTTGTGCTTGCCGGTGGTCGTGTTGGTGGTCGAGCTGGACTTCGGCTGCGTGGTGCTCGACGGCGGGTTCGTCGTCAGCAGCGGCGCCTGGTTGGCCGGCCGCTTCAACGCGACCAGGAAGATCACCGAGGTGACCGCCACGATCGCGGCCAGCACGACCATCACGAGTTGTGATTCGCGCCGCCGGCGCTGCTGCTGCGGCCGCGAGCGTGGACGCGATGCGATCGGCTGATCGAACTCTCGCCGCGGATCGTGATGGCGTGAGTTGAACTCGTCGACGAACAGCTCGCCGTCGAGGCCCAGATACTCGGCGTATGAGCGGAGAAAGCCCTTCGTATACGTCGGGCCCGGCAGGATGTCGAACTCCTCCTCCTCGAGCGCCCGGATGTATCGGGACCGGATCGCGGTATCGGCCTCGACCTGGCTGTAGGCCAGGCCACGCCGCTCGCGTGCCTCTCGCAGTGAAGGTCCAATCTCAAACATAAGCCCGTGCTCGCCCCAGCCGGTCGTAGACCGTCAGAGTCTATCGTGCTCGGCCTGCCGGGGCGTCCAAGGGGAGATATCGATCACGGAGTGCCCCGATCAGTCCCGACGCGCTGGCAACCAGCAACAACACGAACACGTACCCGGCGATCGTCTCGCCACAATCAGGCCCGCAGCCCGAGGAGCTCCCCACCAAAATCGGCGCGCTCAGCCATATCCCGATGGCGATCAGGGGCGTGAGCGCGGCGACCATCCCCATCCGGGCGCCGAACAGGAAACCCAGGAGCGCCGCCTGCAACAGCAGCATGATCCCGGTGTACTCCTGCGTTCCGCGGGCTGCACCGGCGAGCACGATCAGGAGGTCGGCCACCGCACCGATCGTGATCGGCAGCACGTATGCGCCCCACGGCACTCGCGGACCCTTGATTCCCATCACCGTTCGCACCAGACCGGGGTTCGCCGTGGACAGCGACTCGAGCGCTGCCCGGGTGAGATCAAACTGCTCCATCGCTGCGTCGAGCCAGTCCTGGCCGTTTGCCACCCGTCCTCGAAGCCGGTTTCGCGCGAGCTCGCCGGACTCGGTCAGGACGTGATCGATTCCCAGCGTTGCCCGTCCGAGCCGTTGGTGGACGTGTTCGGACTGCGCGGAGATCTCGATCGGAAGCCCATCGACGGTGAACTCGGCAAACACCGCGTCCTCGTCGTCGAGCGAGCCGCCGTAGACGGCAAAACCTTCACGGTCGCCGTGGCTTCGTTCGATCGTGCGGGCAAATGCGGGCAGGTCGACCGCTCGGCAAACGATCTCGACGGGATCGTCGGGACCCGCGATCTCGAGCGGGTAGGTGCCCACCACGATCGGCGAGTACGGCGACAGAACATCCATGACGCCGTCGCTCTGCACCCGCTGGTACCAGTCCTCGATCACCCTCGGGACTGTACCCTCAGAAGGTCGCTTGGGTGTCGTCCTCAGGCGGCGCGGGCACCGCCGACTCACCCAGAATCCGAGGCAGTTCGGCCTCGGTGATCAGCACCTTGCGGGCCTTTGAGCCCTCATACCCCGAGACGATTCCCCGGCGCTCCAGCATGTCGATCAACCGACCGGCGCGGGTGTAGCCGACGCGCAGGCGGCGCTGCATCAGCGAGACCGAGGCGGTCTGATGCTGGGCGACCAGCCGGATCGCATCCTCGAGCACCGGATCCTCGTCGGCTTCCAGCCGCTCGGGCTCGACGTCGGACGGCGTTTCCAAGAGCTCCTCCTCGAACGCCTGCTGGGCCTGGCCGCGACACGCCTCGACGATCATGCGCGTCTCGTCCTCCGAGATGTACGCGCCCTGGATGCGGTTGAGCTTCGATGTGCCCAGTGGCTTGTACAGCATGTCGCCCTGGCCCAGCAGCGCCTCGGCTCCGTTGACATCGAGGATCACCCGTGAGTCGGTCTGCGACGACACCGCGAAGGCGATTCGCGACGGCACGTTGGCCTTGATCATGCCGGTGATCACGTCCACCCGCGGGCTCTGGGTCGCGAGCACCAGGTGAATGCCGACGGCACGTGACTTCTGCGCGAGCCGGATGATCGCGTCTTCGACCTCGGCCGGTGCCACCATCATGAGGTCGGCGAGCTCGTCGATCACGACCAGGATGTAGGGCATCGTGTCCTCGCCGCGTGCCAGCCGGCCGCGGTTCATCTCCACCAGGTTGCGTGCCTTCACGGCGCCCATCAGCTCATACCGGCTCTCCATCTCGCGCACCACGTTTTGCAGCACGAGCGAGGCGTTCTTCATGTTCGTGACCACCGGCGTCAGCAGATGGGGGATCGACTCGTAGTGGTTGAGCTCCACGCGCTTGGGATCGACCAGGATCATGCGCACATCATCGGGACTGGCACGCAGCAGAATCGACGAGAGGATCGCGTTGATGCAGCCGGACTTACCGGCTCCGGTGGTACCGGCGATCAGAAGGTGCGGCATCCGGGCGAGGTCACACGCCACCCCAGCTCCACTGATGTCCTTACCAAGCCAGGCGGTGAGTGGGCTGGAACCCTCGGGCGGGGTCGCGTAGATGTCGCCGAGCGTGACCATGTTGGCCGACGTGTTGGGCACCTCCACTCCCACCGCCTGCTTCCCGGGGATCGGTGCCAGGATGCGAATCTCGGTTGTGGCCAGGGCGTAGGCGAGGTCATCGCGCAGGGCCGAAACGCGGCTGACCTTGGTTCCAGGGGCGAGCTGCAGCTCAAACCGGGTCACGCGCGGGCCGTTGACCATCCCCACCAGCCGGGCGTCGACCCCGAAGCTTGCGAGTGCCTCCACCAGTTGCCGTGCGACCGGCGCATGGTCGACCTTGGCCCCGGTGCTCTTGCTCTTCTGGAGGATCGTCGCCGAGGGCAGCCGGTAAGGAGTGCGCGGGGCGATCAGCGACACGCCGAGGGCGGCGGTGATGTCATCCTCCCCCACGTCCTCGGGCTCGATCGGGAGTGACTCCTGCTGGGGCTCGATCTCGAGCTTCGGTTCGGGCACGATCGCCTCTGGGGTGGGCTCGGGCAGCGCCGGTTCTTCGACGGCGGGTTCGACTTCGAGGTCGGCGAAGATGTCTGAAAATGCCGCCTCGCCGTCGAGGGGCTTGGGGCGCTTCGGGGTCTTGGTCGCCGGAACGGCCTTGAGCGATGGCCGGGTGGCCGGACGCTCGCGATACATCCGCACCATCTCCTCCGAGGCCCTGCGGCCCGCACCGGCGGCCTGGGCAACCTTACGCCCGGACGAGCGCATGGCGAGCCCGATCGACCCCCCGGTGATCAGGATCACCGCGACGATCATGCACAGGATCACGAGGATCGTCACGCCAACCGATCCGATCAGCCCCTGCAGGATCGATCGCAGGTAGGCCCCGATCAGGCCGCCGTGGCGCTCAGCGGTCGCGGTGTCGGTCGTCGAGAAGGCGAGCACGGCGCCGATCAGCGCCAGGATCACCCCCGTGCGCAGCGGTCGTACGTGCAGCAACCCCGAGCGAAGAAACACCGACGCGCCTGCGATCACGAGCAGCAGTGGGACGACAGCGGCGACTCTGCCCGCCGTCAGGTGCAGTGCTCCGTCGATCTTTGCTCCGATGACGCCGCCGTCCCAGCCCATGTACTCCACAAAGCCCAGGAAGACTCCAAGCGCGAGTAATGAAGCGCCGATCAGATCCGGGCGGTGCTGGAAAGAGTTTCGGCTCGGCGTCCGTTTCCGCTGGGGGGTCGTTGAGCGGAGGGGGGTCTTGCGCGGACGCCGAGCCGTCTTTGTACCAGCGGCGCGATGGGGTCTTCGCGTCGTTGTTCTGGCCATCGACGGTGCAATTCGCCTTCGGGTTACCGATTCCTTCAACGCGAATTGCGAGCGGGCCTGGCTAGATCACTGAGTCCGCCGCCATGGCGACGAACAGCAGCGCAAGGTACAGCAGCGAGTAGTGAAAGAGCACTTTGGCGGCGTGCTTGGTGACGGTCCGGCGAAGCCCGATCGCCATCCACAGAAAGACAGCACCGAGAGCCAGCGCCGCCAGCGCGTAGGCCCAGCCCAGTGTCCCGGTCGCAACCGGCAGGAAGGTCACCGCGATCATCACCACGGTGTACCGAACGATCTGGCGGGTGGTCTCGGAGTCGCCGCTGACGACCGGCAGCATCGGGATCCCCGCCGCGGCGTAGTCGTCTTTGATCAACATCGCCAGCGCCCAGAAATGCGGCGGCGTCCACACGAACACGATCAGGAACAGCAGGACCGCAGTGACCGTCACATGACCGCTGACAGCCGCGTAGCCAACCACGGGCGGTACCGCGCCGGCGGCTCCCCCGATCACGATGTTCTGGGCAGTGCGGCGCTTGAGATACCCGGTGTAGACGACGACGTAGAACAGATCGCCCACGATCGCGAGCACTGCGGTCAGGAGGTTGGTGGTGCATGCCAGCAGCACGAAGGAGAGCGCCGACAGCGTCAGCCCGAACTCGAGCGCGCGCTCGGGGGCGACGCGACCGGTGGCGACCGGGCGCCCGTCGGTGCGGCTCATGTGCACGTCGATATCGCGATCCATGTAGTGGTTGAGTGCGCTGGCGCCACCACAGGCGAGGGCGAGGCCGGCCATCGTGGCGATCATCAGGCCGACTGGCGGTACCCCCTGGGCGGCCACGAACATGCCGCACAGCGCGGTGAGCAGAAGCAGCGACATGATCCGAGGCTTGGTCAGTATCAGGTAGTCGCGCCAGGTGCTGGGCTGTGGTGTGCGATCCCACCGCACCCTGACCGCGACCACGAGGGTCGCTGTGAACGCGACTGCCGCCAGCGCGACGTGTGCGACGTGAAGCGCCGGGCCCGATCCCCACACTGCGATCACTCCGCCGAGCGCGATCTGGACAAGCATGGCCGCCATCGCAGCGCCGACCGGCACCCGCAGGTACGGGTAGGAGATCACCGCGGCGATTGCGAGCGCCACCAAAAATGCGAGTGCGATCAGGCTCAGCAGGTCATGGAATCCGCCCATACCCAACGCTGCGGCCGAGATCACCAGTCCGGTGGCGACCGCTGCGCCCACAGCGGCGAGGCGCAGCCACGGTCCGGGGAGTGCTTTTGGAGGAGCGCTGGGGGTGGGCTCAGAGGCCATGGATACGGTGCGCATGGCGATGCCGCAATCATACCCCCACCGACCGCCGGCACGCCGGGTTGCGACGCTCGCGCGACTCGTGAGTTTCCGGATTATGCCCAGCGGGTAGGCTCTACCCTCGAATGCTCCGAAAGTCCGGCCTCACGCTTGTCGCGATCGCCGCGATCGTGGCCATAGGTGCCCCTCAAGCGCTCGCCCAAAACCCGCCGCACCCGTCGTGGCAGACGAACGGCACGGTGCGAACGGTGGTCGTGTCCGGTGGCATCGTCTACATCGGCGGTCAGTTCAGCTCGATGCGACCGGCAGCGGCACCTCTGGGCTCTTCGCTGGCGGTGACCCGGCACAACGCGGCTGCGATCAATGCCACCACCGGCAAGCTGACCGCCTGGAACCCCAACGTGACCGGGCGCGTCGACTCGATCCGCATAGCCAATCATCGAGCGTATCTGGCGGGACTGTTCACCGCAGTTCGCGGACAGCCCCGCACCAACGCCGCCGCTGTCGGGCTGGACGCCGGTAAGCCGAGCGCGTGGCAGGCCAGCACCAACGGCTCGGTGCGCACGCTGGCGATCGCCCCGGGCGGCGATATCCTCATGGGCGGCGATTTCACGCGCGTCGCGGGCAAGGCGCGGTCGCACCTGGCCGCGGTGACGCCCGCCGGCCGGCTGACCGCATGGGCGCCAAAGCTCGGGCAGGTCACCGGATTTGCATGTCCCCCACGCTGCCACCCGGTCGTGTTCACCATCCGGATGTCGCCCAACGGCAAGAACGTCTACTTTGGTGGGCACTTCGGCTTGGTGAACGGCGTCTCGCGAAACGAGGCGGCCGAGGTGCCGCTGGCCGGTGGCAAGACGACGCTCGCCTTCAACCCGAACATCTACTCGGCGGCGAACTGCCCGAGCTGCACCGTTACCGAGACCAGCCGGGTGTACACGATCATTCCGACCCCCACCCGGGTCTACACCTGCGGCGGCTACTGGAAGGTCAACGGGACGCTGCGGTCGTTCAACGTGTCGGCCTTCAATCCGACCACCGGCAAGCTGGTCACGGCGTTTCGGGGCCAGGACGACGGAGATACGGTCGGCTGTGCCCTGCACGCCGGAGTGTTGTACGTGGGCGGGCATTTCAACGTCGCCGGCTTTGGCTGTCAGCCCAACGCGCTCCAGAACTGCACCACCCGCCACCATGTCGCTGCGCTCGACGCTGCCACCGGTCGCGTGATCACCTCGTGGAACCCGGGAGCCAACTCGGTGCACGGCCTGCTCTCGATCGCCGCGAGCGCTCACGCGGTTGCCTTCGGCGGCTACTTCACCCGCATGGGCGGTGCCAACCGTCAGGGCGTTGCCCTCTACCGATCGCTTCCCGCCAGCCCGTAGCTACTCGTCGATGGCGCGGTAAAACGACGTGGCGTTCCACGCGAGGCGCTGCATCTTGCCGTCGAGTTCGGCGTCGAACGTGAAGTACTCGGGTACCGGCCCGATGGCGTCGCGGGCCCGAAACCGGTGTTCGCCAACCTGGTCGAGATGCTCGATGTCCAGCAGCCGCAATTCGGGCCGACCATCGATCCGCACGACCCGGGCAGCGGGCGACCAGGGGTTGTGCGATCGGTACATCCCCGCGTACAGATCGGTCGTGTGGTCAACCGCAGTGGTGTGCTTGGCTGGAGCCGGCGGCGGTGCCTGGGGCAACTCGCGGCCGTCATGGCGTGCCCGCAGGAGCGCCATCGCGTACTCGGCGATCTCGCCGGCACCGGCCGGCCCGTTTATGAGCACCATCGCGCCCAGCCCGCGGCCGACGTCGGCAATCATCATGGCGTGGTGGCCGACCATCCCGCCAGAGTGCGACAGCTCGCGCGTGCCCTCGGCCACCTCCACCCCCAGTCCGTAGCCATACGGGAGGCCTTCCTCATCGGGCTCGGTGCGATCCACCATGTTCGCGAACGCCGACGCCGAGACGACGCCGTCAGCCTCGCCGGCCAGCAACAGGCGGATGAACCGGGTCATGTCCTCTGCGGTGGCGACGATCGACCCGTCGGCGGATTCGCTGACGATGTACGGCGCAACCGCAACCGGGTCGCCCGGGTGCCATTCAACCGTCGGATCGGCCGGCACGTGGCCGTCGGGGATCGCGGGGCGCATCGCAGCGGTGATGGTGGCCGACGCGGTGTTCATGCCCAGAGGGCGAAGAACTCGCGTCTCGACCGCCTGCGCGGCGGTCTGGCCGGTGACCGCCTCGATCACGAGGCCCAGGGTTGCATAGCCGGTGTTGGAGTAGTACATCCGCTCTCCGGGCTTCCAGCACGGTTCGAACTCGCCCAGGATCGCCATCGGCACCCGCGAGGGTGGTCCCGGCTCGGAGCCGATCGGAAGCCCGGCGGTATGCGTCAGCAGGTGGTGAAGCGTGATCGGGCCTTCTCCGAAACGAAACCACGGGAGGTAGCGATCCACCGGCGCGTCGATGTCCACCAGCCCCTCGTCCGCCAGCCCGACCAGGCAGGTCGCGGTGATCGACTTGTGGATCGAACCGATCTGGCCGGGGATATCGGGCGTCCACGGAACGCCGCGGCGGGCATCGCCGTAGGCCCGCACGAGTGTGGGAGCGTCGCGGTCAGTGAGCGCAAGCGAGACGCCGGGAGTGTTTCCGGCCGCGATCTTCTCGAGCACATAGGCGTCGAGAAGGGACTCAGCCGGCTCGGTCACACCTCGACCACGACCGGCAGCACCATCGGGCGCTTCCCGGTGAGATTCGACACCATCTCGGCGAGCGCGTCGTGGAGCTGCTGCTGAACCAGGTGAACCTCGGTGGTGCGATGCTCCTGGCATTCGGCCAGCACCCGGTCGACGGCCAGCCGGGCCTGCTCGACGAGCAGTTCGTCGTCCTCGTCGGGCGCAGCCAAACCGCGCAGAATGACCTCGGGCGGGGCGATGATTTCGGCGGTGTCGGCTGACAGCGTCGCGACCACGATCACCACACCGTCGGTGGCGAGGTGGCGGCGGTCACGCAAAACGACATCGCCGGGGTCACCCATGTTGAAGCCATCCACCAGCACCATCCCGGTCTCGATCTGACCCTCAACCGAGAGCCCCTCGGCATCGAGTTCGAGCACCGTGCCGTTGTCGGCGATCCGAACCGCGTGCGGCGCAACGCCTGTCTCCTCGGCGATCCGGGCGTGGGCCTGGAGCATCCGGTACTCCCCATGCACCGGCATGAAGCTGCGCGGCCGCACCGTCTCGAGCATCAGGCGCAGGTCCTCGGCCGAGGCGTGGCCCGACGCGTTCACGTAGTGGGAGCTGTCGGTCAGGACTCGAGCGCCCTGCCTCGCCAGCCGGTTGATCGTCTCGTTGACCTTGCCCTCGTTGCCGGGAATTGCTCGCGCCGAGATCACGACGGTGTCGGTGGAGTGAATCTGGATCGCCTGGTGGGTGCCGCCCGCGATCCGGGTGAGGGCCGACATCGGCTCACCCTGACTGCCGGTGCAGATCACGACGATCTGGTGGTGCATGAACTCGTCCAGCCGCCGGGGCTTGATGATCACGTCGTCGGGGACGTCCGCATAGCCAAGGTTTCGGGCGATGTTGAAGTTGCGGTTCATGGAACGGCCGACGATTGCCACCACCCGGCCGTTGTCGACCGCGGCATCGACCACCTGCTGTAGCCGGTGGACGTGCGAAGAGAACGCGGTCACGATCACCCGGCCGGGCGCGCTGCTGATGATCTCGCGAAGCGATACCCCGACCGTGCGCTCCGATGCCGTCGACCCGGGTACCTCCGCGTTGGTGGAGTCGGACATCAGCAGGGCAACGCCCTCGTCGCCGAGTGCCCGCAACCGGGCCAGGTCGGTGGGACGATTGTCGATCGGCGTCGGGTCGAGCTTGAAATCCCCGGTGTGGATGATCGGCCCGAACTCGGTGTGGAATGCCACAGCCACCGCGTCGGGCACCGAGTGGGTCACCCGCATGAACTCCATCGTGAACGGTCCCACCTGAACCTGGCCGCCTTCGGGCTTGATCTCGACCAGGTCGACGTGCGGTGTCAGTCCGTGCTCGTCGAGCTTCGACTTGACCAGACCGAGTGTCAGCCGTGTACCCCACACCTCGGCCGACGTCCCGATTTCGCGCAGCAGGTAGGGCAACGCGCCGATGTGATCCTCGTGCGCATGGGTCAGAACGATCGCGTCGAGCTTGTCGACGTTCTCGGCCACGTACGTGAAATCGGGGAGCACGATGTCGATGCCGAGCATGTCATCGCGCGGGAAGGTGAGGCCGGTGTCGAGCAACACCATGCGGCCGCGGTACTCGAACACCGTCATGTTCTTGCCAACCTCACCCAACCCACCCAGCGGGGTGATCCGCACCGGGTCAGCGGCCATCAAGCGGTCGCCGCCGGCAGCAAACCGGAGCTCTCGAGCCCGCGGGTCACCGCTGCGGCCTCGGAGGGCGTGGCTTCGACCAGTGGAAGCCTGAGGCCTCCCACTCCGTGGCCGAGCAGATTGAGTGCGAACTTGAGCGGGATGGGGTTGGTCGTCACGGCGAGCGCATCGTAGAGCGGCCGGAGCCGTTGGTCGATCACACCCGCGCCATCGGTGTCGCCGGCGCGGGCCAGGTCGATCATCTGCCGGAACTCGCGACCGGCCAGGTGGGATCCCACGCAGATGCCTCCGGTGCCGCCAATCGCCGTGAATGGAGCGACCAGGTCGTCGTTGCCCGCATACAGCACAAGGTCGGTGTCGGCCAGGATCCGGCGAGCCTGCTCGAGATCGGGGGTCGCCTGCTTGACAGCGGCCACATTGGGAATCTCTGCGATCTCGGCCAGCAGGTCGGGCTCGAGATTCAGCACCACTCGCTGAGGGATGTTGTAGATGATCACCGGCCGCCCCTCGGCGGCCTCGGCGATCGCCGTGAAATGAGCGAGGATCCCGGCTCGTGGCGGCTTTGAGTAGTAGGGCGTGACCGCCATCACGGCGTCGACGCCGGTGGCGAGCGCCGAGCTGGTCAGCGCGACCGAATGGTGGGTGTCGTAGGTGCCGGTGTTGGCCACCACGGTGGCCGACCCCCCGATCTCGGAGACGACGGCCTCCATCAAATCGAGCTTCTCGCGGTCGGACACGGTTGGGCCCTCGCCGGTTGTGCCGCACACCACGACCCCGTCGGAGCCGGTGTCGACCAGGTGTCGCGCCATCCGGCGTGCGGATGCGAGGTCCACCTCACCATCGCCGCCAAACGGCGTCACCATCGCGGTCAGCAGTTCTCCGAGCCCGGAACTCACGGGGGTGATTCTAGTTCGTCGATCGGCGACCGTCGCTAGAGCACGGCGTCGAGGCCGACGGTGAGTCCCGGGTCGAGCCTGCCGATTCGCCTGACCGCCAGCAGCACCCCGGGCACGAACGCTTCGCGCGAGGTGGTGTCCTGGCGAATCGTGAGCGTCTCCCCCAACCCGCCGAAGATGACTTCCTGGTGAGCGATCAACCCCGGCAGACGCACGCTCGAGATCGGAACATCTCCCCCCATCCGCTCGGCTGTCGCAAGCGCCGTGCCCGAGGGTGCATCCAGCTTGGTATCGGTGTGAAGCTCGATGATGTGGGCGTCGGGTAAAAGCGCGTGTGCCTGCTCGGCCATGCGCATCATCAGCACCGCCCCGATCGCGAAGTTCGGTGCGTACAGGATGCGCACGCCCGCCTTCCGGGCAGCGGTGTCGACGTCCGAGCGAAGGTGCGGCTCCAGGCCGGTGGTTCCGAGTACGAGCGACACCCCTGCTGCGGTCGCCGCCGCACACGCCTCGGCAGCGGCCGCGGGCACGGTGAAGTCGATCACGACGTCGGTGGCCGTTTCTGCGAGTGCCGTGGTCAGCGTGAGCCCAAGCGACGGTGACGTGGATGCCACCAGCTCGAGGTCGGGCGCAGCTTCGATGGCGGGTACGAGCACCGCTCCGACCCGGCCGGTGGCACCCGAGAGGGTCACGCGCGTCATGCCGCGCCCTGTGACAGCGACAGCACGTTGCCGTCGGGGTCGCGGAACCACGCGACGCGAGCGCCGCTGGGTGCATCCCAGACGCCCAGCTCGTCCTGGGTCATATCCGGGTAGCGGTTGGTGGTGATTCCCTGCGTCGCGAGCGCCCGCACACTCTCGGTGGCGTCGACGACGTCCCAGCCGAGCACCGTGTAGGGCGCCGGCTGCACGCGCTCGGCCAGTGTGACCCGCAACGCGGTTCCGCCGGCGTCGAACACGCGGGCAAACGGTGAGGAGTCGACCAGCGGGAGACCGAGCACGTCAGCGTAGAAGCCGGTCGCCCGTTCGAGATCGGTGGTCGCCACGAACGCCACCAGAGGAGTTGTCGCCAGCATGGCGAGCAGCCTACCGGCTCGGCCCTTTACTCGGTGAGTTCGAGATCGAGTGCGGCGACCGCCTCGTCGAACCGCTCGCGGCTGGGGCCGATGCCCGCGATCGAGAGCCGAGAAGGGTCAAACAGCTGGCGTGCCAGCGCCGCGATGGCATCTGGCTCGACGGCATCGATCTCGGCGCAGACGCGATCGAGCGAGAGCAACTCGGTGTCGGTGAGCACCGACTTGCCCAGCCGGCCGGCGCGGTTTGAGGTCGACTCCATACCGAGCATGATCCGGCCCTTGAGGTTCTCCTTGGCGCGGGTCAGCTCGGCCGGGCCAATATCGCCGTCACCCACCCGTCGCAGCTGGTCGTCGATCACGCGCAGGCATTCGGCCAGATTCTCTTCACGCGTGCCGACGTACACCCCGACCATGCCGGTGTCGGCGTACTGGGAGGTGAACGAGTACACCGAGTAGGCCATTCCCCGTTGTTCACGGATCTGCTGGAACAGCCGCGAGGACGCCGACCCGCCGAGGATCGAGTCGAGCAGCGATTCGACGAATCGACGCCGGTCCGATCGCGGCAGCCCAATCCCCCCAAGGCAGACGTGGAACTGCTCCTGCTCGCGCTGTTGAAAGATCAATCGGGGCCGGGGCTCCGAGATCCACGGCGACCGTACGCCGACCGTCGGGTCGGGCATCCTCGAAAGCGGGGCAAACCGGGTCTGGATCGCGTGTACGAGCGGCTCGTGCTCGAGGTTGCCGGCCGCGGCCACGACGATGTTCGGGCCGACGTAGCGCGACTCGTGGTAGGCGCGAACCGCGGCGGGTGGCACGCTCGAGACGATCTCCACCGACCCGATGACGGGCTGGCCAAGCGGGTGATCCGCGAACACCGCCCGCGCGATCAGGTCGTGCACCATGTCCTGGGCGGCGTCCTCATACATCGCGATCTCTTCCAGTACGACCTCCCGCTCCGAGGCCATGTCGGCGGGATCAAACCGCGGCGCCAGCAGCATGTCGGACATCACGTCGAGGGCGGTTTCGAGGTGCGCGTCGAGGATGCGGGCGTGCAGCACCGTGAACTCTTTCCCGGTCGCGGCATTCAGCTCTGCGCCCAGGCCGTCGAAGATCTCCGCGATCTCGATCGCCGAGTACCGCGCCGATCCTTTGAACAGCATGTGCTCGATGAAGTGTGAGATCCCCGCCTGGCCGGAGGTCTCGTCGCGGGAGCCCGCGCCAATCCAAATGCCGATCGAAATCGATCGGACACTGGCCACACGCTCGGAAACGATGCGCTCGCCGCCGTCGAGCGTTGTGACTGTATAGCGCTGCATTCCGGCGCATGCTACCAACCAAGGGGGTGGATCTCTTCCCCCGGAAGGGGTACGCCGGTTAGCGGTGCTTGCTGAGCGCGAGCGAGCGCTCGAACCGGCGAGTGGCGCCTTCATCCAGGTGCATGACCACCGGGCCGTGCATGATCAGATCGTCGGGCGCGCGCTCTTTCATGAGGTCGGGCATGAACCGGTCGGCCAGCCATTCGCGGCCGTACGCCACCGACGCGCGCACCCGCATCCGAACCAGGCCGTCGGCCAGCTTCTCGGTCTCCTCGACCCACGGTGCGATCACGAACTGGGTGGCGCCCTTGGGAACGATGGAGGCCACGTCGTCGATCAGTGCCCTCCCCCGCTCCTCGTCGGAGACGTACATCTCGAGTGCCACCTCACGCGCTCCGGTGGGACGCACCCGGGTGGCGTAGATGGCCGAGTTGTTGACCCGGATCACCTCGCCGGTGACGGTTCTCAATCTGGTCGATCGCAGGCCGACCTCCTCCACGATGCCCTCCAGCGACCACGGTTCGATCGTAATGTTGTCGCCCACCGCGAACCAGCCCTCGAAGAACATGAAACAGCCGGCCAGGATGTCGGTCAGAAACCGCTGGCCGGAGAAGGCGATCAGCAGCACGATCAGCGACGCTCCCGCAACGGTGGTGACCCTCCCGGCGCCGGGAATCTGCGCCAACGCGTAGAACAGCGCTATCCCAAAGACGGTGTAGCGCAGCGTGGTGCGTAGCAGCGAGATCGTGGTCTCACGTCGCTGGAGTCCACGAAAGACGCCGGTATCGGCCTCGTCGCGATTGAGATGCTTGCGTTCGTTTCGGCGAACCACCCAGGTCGCGAACCGATTCGACCAGCGCGCGACCAGCCAGGCCAGCAAAAAGGCGAGCACGACCAGAAGCAGCGTCCGCCACGGGTCGGAGATCAGGGCATGGTTTACGTCCTTAGATTTCGTCGCCCAGATCACCACGAACCCTCCAAACCGAGCCGCTGTGAATAACGGTGCCTGGCACCGTTATTCATCTGGGGGTTGGTGCCAGGCACCAACCCCCAAATGCGTTCTTAGCGACGGCCGCCGCGATCACGACCGCGGTCTCGTCCGCCTCCGCCGCCGCGGGGCCGCTCCTCACGCGGCTCCGGCGCCGGAGTTGAGGCGGCCACTTCGATCAGCTGCTCCGGGGTGATCTCGCTCTCACCGTCGAGCTTGGCGACCAGAGTCAGGCCGATGCGACCTCGATCCTTGTCCACCTCGACGACCTGAACGCGAACCACGTCGCCGCGATCCATCACCTGGGCGGCTGACTGCAGCCGGTTGCCCTTCGGCAGGATGCGGCTCACGTGCAGCAACCCGTCGACACCCTTGCGCAGCTCGATGAAGGCGCCGAAATCGGCGATCTTCACGACCTTGCCGGTGTACTCATCTCCAACCTCGACGTCCTTGCACATCGCGTCGATGGTGCGGCGGGCCTCCTCGGCCAGCTCGCCGTTGGCGCCATAGATGCGGATCGTGCCATCTTCCTCGATGTCGATCTGCACCTCGTAATCGGCCTCGAGCCCGCGAATCGTCTCGCCGCCCTTACCGATCACCATGCCGATGTAGTCCGGCGGCACCTTGGTCGAGATGATCCGCGGCGCGTGCGCAGCGACCTGCTCTCGGGGGGCAGCCAGCGCCTCGGCCATCTTGCCGAGGATGAACAGCCGCGCCTCACGCGCCTGAGTCAGCGCGTTTCGCAGGATCTCGGTGGTGACTCCGGTGATCTTGATGTCCATCTGGAGCGCGGTGACGCCCTGCTCGGTGCCTGCCACCTTGAAGTCCATGTCACCGAGGTGATCCTCGGCGCCCTGGATGTCGGTGAGGATGACGTAGTCGTCGCCCTCCTTGATCAGGCCCATGGCGATCCCGGCGACGGGCGCCTTGATCGGGACACCCGCGTCCATCAGCGACAGAGTCGATCCGCAGACCGACGCCATCGACGACGAACCGTTCGACTCCAGGATCTCCGATACGACGCGCATCGTGTACGGGAACTCTTCCTGGCTCGGGATCACCGGGATGAGCGCACGCTCCGCGAGTGCTCCGTGGCCGATGTCACGGCGCTTGGGGCCTCGCATGAACCCGGACTCACCCACCGAGTACGGGGGGAAGTTGTAGTGATGGATGTAGCGCTTGGTGTCGTCCAGCGACAGATCGTCGATGCGCTGCTCCTCCTTGCCCGTACCCAGCGTCGCGAGCGTCAGCGCCTGCGTCTGGCCGCGGGTGAAGAGCGCCGAGCCGTGCGTCCGCGGCATCACCGAGACGGCTGAGTGGATCGGTCGGATCTCGGTTTCGGAGCGCCCGTCGGGGCGCCGCTTGTCGACGGCGATCTTGGTGCGGACGGTGGCCTTGTACAGCTTGTCCACCGCGCTAGCGACGGCCGCCTTGGCCCCCGAATCGAGTGCGCCATCCTCGCCACGAGCCGGGAACGGCAGCTCGATGCCCGCCACGATCTGGTCGAGCAGCGCGGCCCGCTTGGCCGACTTGAGCTCCTTGGAATCCTGCTCGGCATCGGTCAGTGCGCGGACGGCATCGCCGTACTGCGCCTTGACGGTGGGATACACCGCGGCCTCTCGCGCTTCGACCACCAGGTCGGCCAAGCCGAACTGGGTTCGTGTGCGCTGCAGCAGATCGGTCTCGGTCGAGTTGCCGCTGACAGGGGGCGTCTCGTCCTTCAGGATCGCATCGGCGGTCGGCTGAAGCACGCCCAGCCCGCCTCCGGTGATAGCCGCCTGCAGAGCCTCAGAGTGCTTGGAGCGCAGCGACTCGGTGACGGCGCCGTCGGCCCACTTGGGCTGTCCGACGCTGGCGGCGAGTTCGATCTGCACCTGGCACAGCTTCTTGATCTCGGCGTGAGCCAGCTCGAGCGCGGCGATCAGATCCTCTTCGCCGACCTCCTGGGCTCCGGCCTCGACCATGGTGATCGCCTCGGGCGTCCCGCACACGATCAGATCGAGCGTTGACTCCTTGATCTCGGGCATGGTCGGATTGACGACCAGCTCGCCGTCCATGCGACCGATGCGAACGGCGCCAACCGGGCCGAGGAAGGGCATCGGCGAAAGCATCAGCGCCGCCGACGCTCCGTTGATCGCCAGGATGTCGTGCCCGTTCACCATGTCGGCCGAGAACGTGGTGACGATGATCTGCACCTCGTTCTTGTAGCCCTTCGGCCACAGGGGCCGGATCGGGCGGTCGACCATACGCGCGTTCAGGATCGCCTTTTCGCCGGCGCGGCCCTCACGCTTGAAAAATCCGCCGGGAATCTTGCCGGCGGAGTAGGCCTTTTCTTCGACGTCGACCGTCAGCGGGAAGAAATCTGCTCCCTCACGTCCCTCGGTGCGGCCCACCGCGGTGGCGAGCACCACCGTATCTCCCTGCTGTACGAGTACCGCTCCGTGCGCCTGCTTGGCGACGGCTCCGGTCTCGAAGCTGATCTCTTTATCGCCGACTGTGGCGACGACTCGAGTCGCTTCCGGTTCGACTGCAATGCTCATTCTCTGTCTCCTCCGGCCCCTCCATTTCGGGGGCCATCCTCCGTGAACTGGTCGGGCGCTATCGGCGCAGACCCAGTTCCTTGATGAGGGCGCGATAGCCCTCCAGGTCGTGCCTCTGCATATAGGTCAGAAGCCTGCGACGACGACCGACCATCTTGAGCAGGCCGCGTCGCGAGTGATGATCGTGCGGGTGGAGCTTCATATGCTCGGTCAGCTCGGTAATCCGCTGAGTGAGCAGTGCCACCTGCACCTTGGTTGATCCAGTGTCCTGCTGATTCTCGCCAAACTTGGCAATCAGCTCGCTCTTTTGATCCTGGGTAAGCGGCATTCGCCTACCACCTCCTTGCCGGGTTTCATCTGCCGCCAACATCCCAGAACCCCGCCGGCAAGAGGCGCGAATCCGCGATGTGGCCGCTCAGGAGGGTAGCAGGGGGGTTGCAACCGCGGGCGCAACGGATACCCTTCGCCGCGTCGGCGGATTGGGTGTCTCGAAAGGGCGTGGTCGTGAGTATTGCAGTCGTCACCGGTGGTGCAGGGTTTCTTGGGTCGCATTTCTGTGAGTACCTGCTCGAGCGCGACTGGCGGGTTTTGTGCCTGGACAACCTCGACACCGGAACGCTCGAGAACATCGAGTCGCTGCGCGGCGAGAACTTCGAGTTCCGCTACCACAACTGTGTCGACCACATCGACGTCGAAGGCCCCGTGGACGCGGTCTTTCATCTCGCGAGTCCCGCCAGCCCGGTCGACTACCTGCGGCTGCCGCTGGCGACGCTCAAGGTCGGTTCCTACGGCACCCACAACGCCCTTGGACTTGCGAAGTTCAAGCGCGCACGGTTCCTGCTCACCTCCACGTCCGAGGTGTACGGCGACCCCGAGATCCACCCGCAGCGCGAGGAGTACTGGGGCAACGTCAACCCCGTCGGCCCTCGCGGTGTCTACGACGAGGCCAAGCGGTATGCCGAGGCGTTGACGATGGCCTACCACCGCCAGCAGGGCGTCGACAGCCACATCGCGCGGATCTTCAACACCTATGGCCCGCGAATGCGCGCGAACGACGGCCGCGCCATCCCCACCTTTCTGCGCCAGGCGATGGAGGGCAAGCCGCTGACGGTGTTCGGCGACGGCAGCCAGACGCGATCGTTCTGCTACGTGGACGATCTGATCGAGGGCCTGTTTCGGCTGACCATGAGCGACGAGCACATGCCGGTGAACATCGGAAACCCCAACGAGATGACGCTGCTCGAGCTCGCAGAGCGGGTGATCAGTCTGACTCGTTCCGACTCTCGGGTCGTGTTCGAGGGCCTTCCGGTCGACGATCCCAAGGTCCGCCAGCCCGATATCGCAAAGGCGATCAGGGTGCTGGATTGGGAGCCGCGCGTCTCGCTTGACGATGGGCTGCGGCGAACGATCGAATCGCTCGCACCCACCCGCGCCTAGCCTCTCACTCGACCGCAGCGAGCCGGATCGCCACGGCGGTGCCGTCGCCCCTCAATGTCGCGGTGTGACGCTCGAACACCAAAGCGTCGCGGGGTTCGAGTGCGATCTCGGCGCCGCCAAGGTGGACAGCCGCCGATCCGTCCAGCGCGACGACCATCATCTGAGCCTGGTCGACGTCGATCGTGTGGAACTCACCGCCGAGCTGAAGCACCCGTACCTCGGCAGACACGCGGCCCCGTCGGGTCATCACGTTCAGATCACTGGTCGGCCCCCCCGGGAGGTTCGCGGAAGTCTCGGCCTCTCCATCGAATATGCACTGCTCGAATCGTTCCAGCGTGCGCTCGCGGCCGGCGATCACGAGCGCCAGCGGTGCCTCGCCGATTCGGATCAACACCCGGTCGATGCCCGGGAACCTCGAGAACGGCCCACCGGTGGCGACCTCTGCGATGCTGACGCGCCAGTCGAAGTCGGAGTCGGCTCCTGACGACGGCGAGCGGGCGATCTCGCGGGTCACTCCCCCACCGTTTCGCCATGGCATGCGGCGGTGGTCGGCCGCCCGCATGACCGTCGGGTCAGCCAAGGAGCGACCGCGTCTGCTCGACATCGCGAGCGAGTTGCTCGACCAGGGTGTCGACCCCGTCGAAACGAGCCTCGTCGCGCAACCGGTGGACGAACTCGAGCTGGATGGCGGCCCCGTACACGTCACTGTCGAAGTCGAGCAGGTAGGCCTCCACTCTGAGCGCGGTGCGATCGTCCGTGAAGGTCGGGTTGTATCCCACGCTGATGGCGGCGGTGTACGACCCTTCCGGCAGGTGCGCCCGTCCGGCGTAGATGCCCCTCGCGGGAATCACCGAACGGGGTGCCGACAGGACGTTGGCCGTTGGGAACCCGATCTCACGTCCCCGCTTGTCGCCGTGCACGACCTCGCCATCGAGCCACGGTGGGCGACCGAGCAGCTGCGCGGCGCCGGCGACGTCACCGCCACCGATCAGCTCACGGATTCGCGATGAAGACACGGGCTGGCCGTCCAGCTCGAGTAACGGCATGACGGTGACATCAAAGTCGAGCTCGGCGCCGGAGGTCGCCAGCCGCTCGGTGGTGCCGGATGCCCGATGGCCGTACCGGAAGTTCAGCCCGACGGTCACTGCGGCGGCGCCCAGCCGGCGGCTGAGGATATCGCGGGCGAACTGGTCGGCTTCCAGGTGTGACAGCGCCTCGGTGAACGGCACGACGATCACCTCGTCGGGTGAGAGCTCGCTGGCCAACTCGATCCGGCGTGCCAGCGTCGCCAGCTCAGGGGGCGCCAGCTCGGGTCGGATCACCGCGATCGGGTGCGGGTGAAACGTCAGCACCGCCGATCGCAACCCACGGGCCTGGGCGGTGTTGATCGCCGTCTCGATCACTCCACGATGACCGCGGTGGACGCCGTCGAAGGTGCCGATCGCCAGCGACCGCCGGGCCGCAGGCACGAGATCGTGGCTCATGTAGATGTCGGTCATGCCAGCACCACGATTGGGTGCAGCGCACCGTCTTTGGGCTCGGCCACGGCCATCAGCGTGCCGTCGCGTGCCAGCCGCACGACGTCTCCGCCGGACGAATCGGAGGCGTGGATCGTCCGGCCGTGACGCACCATCTCGCACTCGGGCTCTGTCAACTCATGGGCGGGCAGGTGGCCGAGCGCCTCGAACGGCGTCCGAAACCACTCCCCCAGCGGGTCGGCGATGATCTGGTCGATCGTTCCGGCAGACGCGACGTTCCACGGTCCGACCTCGGTGCGTCTGAGCGAGAGGCAGTAGGCACCAGCGCCGGTCGCCTCGCCGATGTCCGCCGCGATCTGGCGAACATAGGTGCCTTTTGAGCAGACAACGTCCAGCTCGGCGCGCTGGAGGTCGGCGTCGAAGCCGGTCACCTCGAGCCGGTCGATCCGCACCGTACGAGGCGGAGCCACGGCGGTCTCACCGCGGCGCATCCGAGCGTACGACCGCTGCCCGTCGATCTTGACGGCGGAAGCTGCCGGCACGCTCTGAACCACATCGCCGACCAGTGCCGCGGCCGCGTGCTCCACGTCATCGGCATTCGTGGTTTCGCCGGTTTGTGCGATCTCACCCTCGGGATCCAGCGTCGAGGAACGGGCTCCGAGCTGGATCACGGCGCGGTAGCTCTTGTCCATCCCCACCAGAAACCGCGCCAGCCGGGTCGCGCGGCCCGAGACGACCAGCAGCAGGCCCTCTGCGAACGGGTCGAGCGTGCCGGCGTGCCCGGTCTTCGATCCAAGTGCCGGGCGCAGCGCGCGGAGGACTCCAAACGACGAGGGCCCGGCGGGCTTGTCCACAAGGAACATGCCGCTGGGGCTGGCCATGGTCAGGCCGCGGGTGCGGCCAGTTGGTCCGAGACCTCGGCGACGATGAACGCCCGGATCTCATCGATCGTGCCGTCGTGCGAGAAGCCGGCGGCCTGCTTGTGGCCACCGCCGCTGGACTTGCGCGCGATCACCGAAACATCGATCGCACCGCGAGACCGCAGCGAGACCCGGTTTGCGGTAACGCTGCCGTCTGCGAGTGGCACCTGCTCGCGAATCACGGCGGCAACCTCGACGCCCTCGATGGCGCGGAGATTGTCGATCAAGCCCTCGGTCGTGGCCTCGTCGCCGTCCACGTATGCGAGGTCGGAGCGGCTGATGTGGGAGACCGCGAGCCGCCCGCCCTCGTACAGCTGCGCGTTTGCGATCACCCGGCCGAGCAGCTGCAGCTTCCCGTAGGGCATCCGCTCGAACACGAGTTCAAACACCTTGTGGACATCGGCGCCTGCATCGACCAGGCGTGCCGCCAGCCGAAGGGCGGCCGGGCTGGTGGTGCGGTACTGAAACTTTCCGGTGTCGGTCACGAGGCCGACGTACAGCGCTTCGGCGATCTTCTGCGTGATTTCGATCCCGAGTCCGTCGAAGATCCGGGCCAGGATCTCGGCGGTGGAGGATGCGCTGCCGTCCACCAGGTTGACCGAGCCGAACCGGCTGTTGTCGTGGTGGTGGTCGACGTCGATCACGACGGCGGCTGCCTCCAGAATCTGCGAGAAGTCGGGGCCGATCCGGCGTTCGTTGCCGCAGTCCACCGCGAGCACCGTCCAACCCTCAACCGAGGCCGGATCGATCTCGCGCTCCAGGCCCTTGGTATCGAGGAAACTCACCTCTTTTGGGATCGGCGAGTCGGCGTGGATGTACGTCCGCACCTGCACCCCGCGGTTGCGCAGAGCGGTCGCGGCGGCGGACATCGAGCCGATCGCGTCGCCGTCAGGATTCTCGTGGGTCGCGACCAGCACGCGGTCAGCGGCCGCGAGTGCGGCGACCACCTGATCGAGGTCGTTCTGCAGACTGGTATCCGTCATTGGGAGTCTTCGGCCGCGGGACGCTCCTGCGCCAGGAGGTCCTCGAGTCGCAGAGCGCGGTCGAGACTCTCATCATAGTGGAAGGTCAGCAACGGAGTGCGTCTGAACCGCAGCTCCCGCGCGATCCTCGCCTGGAGCACACCGTGGGCCCGTTCGAGCGATCGCAGCGAGCGCTCGCGCTTGCGCTCGTTCCCCAGCACACTGACGTAGACGGAGGCCTCGGCGAAGTCCGAAGTGGCGCGAACGCCGGTCACGGTGACGAAGCCGATCCCGGGATCCCCGAGTTCCTCGATGCCGTCGGCGAGCACCTCGCGCAGCGCTTCGTTGACTCTCCGCATTCGTTCGGTTGGCGGTCGGCTCACAGATCCTCCTCGACCGACAGCAGGCTGCGGGTGCAGCCGATCAGGTCGTAGTCCTGCCCCGAAAGGTATCGCTCGGCCTCGTCCAAGGCGCGCACCGCGTCGCGCGAATCGCGGCGCACGACCACCAGCGTCAGCCGCGCACGCTGCCACAGATCATGAAAGTCAACCTCCGCGATCGAGGCACCCAGCTGACGTTCCAGCTGCGTTTTGGTGTGCCGCAGGTGACGGCGTTTGTCCTTGAGCGAGTGGCTCACCGGGAAGTGCAGTTCGAAGGTGAGCACGCCGAGATACCCGCTGGCCATACGATGGAGCCTACCGGCGGCCCCGAGCGGCGCCACGATCAAAGGAATGGGTTTGGCGGAGGTTTCCGATTTCGGCGAAATCGTGCTGGTGGTCTCGGCAGCGCTGCTGCTCGCGCTGTTCTCGAGCCGGCTCTCGACCCGTCTGCGCGTCCCAGCGGCGGCGGTGCTCCTGGTCGGCGCCGCGGTCGCGTCGGACATCGCGCCTCGGCTTGGCACCACGGTCTCGATCCACGACGTGACCAGGATCGGCGTGGTCGCATTGATCGTGATCCTGTTCGACGGCGGAATGGATCTCGGCTGGAAGTCGGTGCGCCCCTCGCTGGGGCCGATCCTGGGGCTTGGCGTCCTCGGCACCTTCATCACCGCGGGTGTGATGGCGGCTGCGGCCCATTACGCCCTGGGATTCGACTGGGTGCCCGCCGCGGTGATCGGCACGGCACTCTCCCCCACCGATCCCGCGGTGATGTTCTCGGTGCTCGGCGAAAATGGCCCCCAGGGGAGGGTTGGGACGATCCTGGCCGCCGAGTCGGGTGCCAACGACCCCGTTGGAATCGCGCTCATGATCGGGGTGCTGAGCGCCGTGAGCCATCCGGGCCATTCCCATCTGCTCGTGGTCGTCGATGTCGGATGGCAGATGCTGGTCGGCGCGGTCGTCGGTGCGGTTGGGGCGTTTGTCACCAAGCGGGTACTGACCCGCGTCACTCCGCCGTTCAACCGACTCGATCCGATCTCTGCGCTGGCTGCAGCCGGGGTGATCTATGGCATCGCGGCGGTACTCGACGGCTCGGGCTTTCTGGCCGTGTTCGTCGCCGGGCTGCTGCTCGGTGATACCAGTGCGATCCAGAAGGGCGACTCGGTCAGGGAGTTTCACTCCCAGCTGGCGTCGGTCGCCGAGCTGGTGGTGTTCGTCGCGCTGGGGCTGACCGTGTCACTGCAGGAGCTCGACCTCGGGACGGTGATCGGCGACGGCGTGGCGCTGGCGGCGATCCTGATTCTCGTCGCCCGCCCTGCCGCGGTGGCGTCGCTGCTCTGGCCTGCGCGGCTGCGGCGCGGCGAGAAGGTCTTCATTGGATGGCTCGGGCTGCGCGGGGCTGTGCCGATCCTGCTCGCGGCGTTTGCCGTGGACGAGCACGTCCAGCAGGGCCACACCGTCTACGGCATCGTGTTCGTGGTGGTCACCCTGTCGGTGCTGATCCAGGGATCCCTGATCGAATGGGTCGCCCAGCGCGTTGGAGTGGGCATCGGCCCGGCTCCCGATCAGCTCTGACGCGCGACCTCTTTGATCGAATAGGCCTCGAGTACGTCGCCCTCTTTGATGTCGTCGAAGTTCTCGAGAGTCAGACCGCATTCGAATCCCTGAGCCACTTCGCGGGCATCGTCTGAGAAGCGCTTGAGCGTCTCGATGCGCCCGTCGTGGACGATTGCGCCGTCGCGCACGATCCGCACCTGAGCGCCTCGCTGGAGCACTCCCTGAGTGACCATGCAGCCGGCGATCGTCCCGACCTTCGACGCCTTGAAGGTCTGGCGCACCTCGGCCTCGCCCATCACCTCTTCGACCTTCTCGGGCGAGAGCATGCCGATCAGCGCCTGCTGGATGTCCTCGGTCAGCTTGTAGATCACGCGGTAGGTACGGATGTCGACGCCCTCGCGGTCGGCGAGGGTCTTTGCGTCGGCGTTGGGTCGCACGTTGAAGCCGACCACGATCGCGTTCGAGGCCGCCGCGAGGTTCACATCCGAGGCGACGATGCCGCCGACACCGGAGTGGATCACGTTGACCGTGACCTCCTCGTGCTGGATCTTGCCGAGCTCGTCGATCGCCGCTTCGACCGATCCCTGAACGTCGGCCTTGATGACGAGGTTGAGCTCCTGCACAGCGCCTTCCTGAACGGCGCTGAACAGATCCTCGAGGCTGACCGACTTCGACCGGCGGGCGAGCATCTCGGTGCGCAATCGCTGGGCGCGCTGCTGGGCCATCTGGCGCGCCACCCGCTCGTTGTCGACGACGTGGCAGAACTCTCCCGCGGGCGGTGGGCGATCGAATCCGAGGATCTCGACCGGCGTACCGGGACCCGCGTCTCGGACGCGCTTTCCGCTGTGATCGTTGAGCGCCTTGACCTTGCCCCAGGCATCGCCTGCAACCACCGCGTCGCCCACGCGGAGCGTGCCGCGCGACACGAGCAGTGTGGCGACCGGGCCACGGCCGACGTCCAGACGCGACTCGATGATTACACCCGAGGCGGTCGCCTTGGCGTTCGCGTGCAGATCGAGCACGTCTGCCTGGAGCAGAATCGAGTCGAGCAGCTTGTCGAGGTTCGTGCCGTTCTTGGCCGAGACATCCTCATAAATCGTGTCGCCGCCCCACTCCGAGGGCTGGAGGCCGTGGGTGGTCAGTTCCTGGCGGGCGCGATCGGGATTGGCGCCGGGCTTGTCGATCTTGTTGACCGCCACCACGATCGGAACCTCGGCGGCGCGAGCGTGGTCGATCGCCTCGACGGTTTGCGGCATGACGCCGTCGTCGGCAGCCACGACCAGCACCGCGACGTCGGTCACCTTCGCGCCGCGGGCGCGCATGGCGGTGAACGCTTCGTGGCCAGGGGTATCCAGGAACGTGACCTTGCGACCGTCTGGAACATCGACCTGGTAGGCACCGATGTGCTGGGTGATGCCGCCGGCCTCGGTCGAGACCACCGAGGCCTCGCGGATCGAGTCAAGCAGGGTGGTCTTGCCGTGGTCGACGTGGCCCATGATGGTCACGACCGGCGGTCGAGGCACCAGGTCGGCGGGGTCGTCGTCGTAGGTGATCTCCTCGTCCTCTTCGTCGGCTGCATGCTGGATCGTGATCTCACGTTCCAACTCGCCGGCGAGCAGTTCGACCGCGTCATCGGACAGCGACACCGTCAGGGTCACCATCTCCCCCAGTCCCATCATCACGGTGATGATCCGGGCAGGAGAGATCCCGAGGGCCTCGGCCAGCTCCTTGACGGTGATACCCGACGGAACCTTGATCGGACCCGTGGGGACCTCGACCTCTTTCTTCGGTTCAGGACGGGCGCTGCGCTCACGTCGCTGCGGCGGCTTGCGGCCGGCCTGGGCGTCGATCACGACGCGGCGCTTGCCCTTGGGCGAAGCACCGCGCTGCGGGCGCGGATGGCGCGCCGGCTGTCCCGGCTGCTGCGCGGGCGCGGTGCCCGGTTGAGCCTCGGCCGGTGGGGTCGGTGCAGGGGCGGCCGCCGTTTCGGGCGCCGCAGCTGCCGGCGCCTTCTTGGCGGGCGCCTTCTCCTTTGTCGGTGGTCGCTTGGCCATTACCTCATCCCTTCCATTCCGGTGGCGGCGCGCTCGACTCCAAGCCAGCGTTCCAAACCGCCGTAATCCTCGATCCTGTGATGCAGTCGCCGCGCGATCGAGCCCTTCCGGCGAGCTCGGTCAGCGCACTCCTGTCCGGGGCAAAGATACGTGCCCCGCCCCTCCAGACGCCGATTCACGTCGACCACCACCGCCCCCGCATCCGCCGTCAGGCGCCACAACTCGGCCTGGGGCCGGCGGGCGCCGCAGCCTGCGCATTGGCGGGTGGGAGTTTTCGTGGTCACGACGCGGCCGGCTCTCCCTCCTCCATCGCCGCGAGCTCCCGGTGTGCGGGGATACCGCAGTACCGGCTGCCCTCGATCGCCTGGTTCGGGCAACGCTTGCCGGACGACGTCACAGCGATGCAACGGCCGGGAAACTCGTCGTCCTCGCCGTCGGCGCCGGTGTAGGGCGTGTCGCTCTCGTCGGAGTAGTAGTCGGTCTCCGAGACGATGTCGATCCGCCATCCGGTCAGCCGGTGGGCGAGTCGGGCATTGAGCCCTTCCTTGCCGATCGCGAGTGATAGCTGGTCGTCAGGAACCACGACCGTGGCCTGGCGTCCGTCGTCGTCGACATACACCTCTCGCACCTTTGCCGGCGAGAGGGCTTTGGCGACGAACCGTGCGGGCTCGTCATTCCACGGGATGATGTCGATCTTCTCACCGCGGAGCTCCGATACGACCATCCGCACGCGCGAACCGCGCGGCCCGACGCAGGCGCCGACCGGGTCGACTCCCTGCACCTTGGACTCGACGGCGATCTTGGCGCGATACCCAGGCTCGCGCGCAACGGCGCGAATCGTCACCAGGTTGTCGGCGATCTCGGGGACCTCGAGCTCGAACAGCTGACGGATGAGGTCGTCTGAGCGGCGTGAGAGCACCACCTGCGGGCCCTTGCCTTCGCTGCGAACCTCGATGATGACCGCCTTGATCCGGCTGCCCTGCTCGTAGCGCTCGCCCGGGACCTTCTCCGATCCCGGCAGGATGGCCTCCATCCGCCCAAGGTCGACGAATGCGTAGCGGGAGTCGTCCTGCTGGACGATCCCGGTGACGATCTCACCCACGCGATCGTGGTACTCGTCGTACATCATCGACCGCTCGGCTTCGTTGATCCGCTGCTTCAGCACCTGCTTGGCGGTCTGTCCGGCGATCCGGCTGAAGTTCGCCGGGGTAACGTCGACCATCGCGTCGGAGCTGAAGAACGACCACTCGATCTCGGGCTCGGGCTCGGCGTGCTCGTCGGTCTGGTGACCGTCGGTGGTGACGACATCGACCGGGGCGAGCGCGAACTCACGGTGGTGGGGATGGGCTTCGAGGTATGCCTCCCAGGCGTCTGGCTTGACCGACCACACGGTGTAGTCGCCCGACTCGCGATCGATGTCGACCCGCACCGGATGGCGCGCGTCGGGCATCTTTCGGTATGCCGCCTGCAGGGCGTCCTCGATCGCGGGCAGCAATGTGCCCGGCTCGATGCCCTTCTCTTTCTCCACCAGCTTTACGCCCTCGAGAATCTCTTTGTTCACCGTCGTCCGCCTCCCACTGGATCGAACACCAGGTGGCTCCGATTGATCGTGGTATACGCGATCCGTACCGTTGAACCATCCTGGTCGAGCTCAATTTGGATGTCGTCTGCGGCCAGAAGCTTGCCCTTGAAACGACGCCGCCCCTCGGCCGCCTCAACCAGCTCCACCGCCACCACCTCGCCCACCACGCGCTGAAAGTGCGCGGGCTTGGTCAGCGGGCGATCGAGGCCTGGTGACGACACCTCGAGCGCATACTTCTCCCGCACTGTCGCCAGCTCGCGGCTGACGCGCTGACACAACTCGACGTCGACCCCGCCCGGTTCGCGATCGATATACACCCGCACAACCCCGTCTGAGGGCCGCTCAGCGAGCACGACTTCGACCTCCGGCATCTGTGCCGAGAGCGTCTGCTCGATTTCACGCTGAAGCTGTTGTACGCCTGTCGTTGCCACTTCCCCACCACCGGATCGTGGGCGAAAAAAGAGGCGGGTTCAAACCCACCTCGTTCACCGCCTCGAAATCTTCTGACTAAACCCGTACTCTAGCAGGCGATGTATGCACGCGAAATCGGCTCGAGCCCGTGCGAGCACTGATCCAGCGGGTCTCGAACGCGAGTGTCGACGTCGGCCCAGAACGGCTTGGCTCGATCGATTGCGGGCTGCTGGTGCTGCTTGCGGCCGGCCCCGATGACCAGCCCGCTGACGCCGTCTGGATGGCCGCGAAGGTTGCCCGTTTGAGGGTCTTTCCCGACGCCGCCGGCAAGATGAACCTCGACGTTCAGCAGGTCGGTGGGAGCGTTTTGTGCGTGTCCCAATTCACGCTCTACGGCGATACCTCGCGCGGGAACCGTCCGAGCTTCATGGGAGCTGCGCCACCAGCGGTCGGCGAGCAACTGATCGAACAGTTCGTCGACGAGCTGCGCGGCCTCGGCGTGGCGGTCGCGACCGGGCGCTTCGGAGCACACATGCAGGTCGCGCTTGTGAACGACGGCCCGGTGACGATCTGGATCGACTCCGCGGCTACTTGAGCGCGTCGACGGCCTGGTGGTAGTACTCGACCGAGGGCCGCAACCACACGGCCATCTTGTAGTGACCGAGCGCCATCTGGCGGTTTCCCAGCCGCTGGAGGCAGCGGCCGAGGCAGTAGTGCGCATAGTCATTGGCCGGCGCCGACTCGAGGATGTACTCGAACTCTGCAGCAGCCTCGGTGTAGCGGCGCAGTCGCAGGTAGGCCACGCCCAGCGACTCCCGGATCGAGGCCTTGTCGGGCTCGCGCCGTTTGGCCTTCTCGAGCGCCACGGTGGCCTGCGCGCAATCACCCTGCTGGAGCAGCCGGCGACCCTGCTGGAACAGCTCGTAGGTGTCCTCGTGTGTGCTCGTCTCCACACCTTCAGGGTAGCGATCCCTAGTCGAGGCTGGTGATCTGCGCCAGCGCGGAGCGGATCCGCAGCGCACCCTTGAACCGATCACTCAGCGAGAGCTGCGTTCGGATCCGGCGCTTGATTGCCCGCAGATCGTCGCGCAGCTCGCCGCCGGCGGGGGTCGCCCGGGACTCAGGGCCGTACCGGGCCCTGCTGGCGTGCTCGGCAAACGCCGAGGCGTCGACGCCGAACACCCGCTTGATCTCGGCCGACAGCTCCTCGAACGTGCGCTCGGGTGAATCCTCGATGCCCTGGTCGCCGACGAACGTCGAGAGCTCGCGATATGCCGCCGACGCCTGAGCACGCGGGCCGCGGCGGAGGTATCGCCACCGCACCGACACGAACTTCACGGCGGCCATCAATGCGAGCAACACCAGCACCAGGGCGATCGCGGCGGTGATGAAGCCGTGCCCCGACGATGCCTTGGCCGGCAGTGGGGCACTGGACGCGCCCACACCGCCATGCTCGATCCCGCCCAGCTGGTGCCGGCCCGGTTGCGACTGTGAGGTCGTGCCGGAACTCTGCGCCGCAGGAATCAGGCCGCGCGGGGTGCCGATCGAGCGCCCATCGGGGCCGGCGGAGGAGTGATTCTTGATGGCGGCCATGAACGCGGGGTTCGAACTCGACGCCCCGTCGGGAAGATGCCGGCCCGGGGTCGGATCGAATGGCTGCCACCCGAAGCTCGGGATGAACACCTCGACCCACGAGTGGGCGTCGCGATCGGTGACCACGTAGGGCGAGCTGACATCGCCGCCGCGAACACCGGTGGTAAAGCCGACCGGAACCCGCGTGGGAATCCCGTGCAGGCGCAGGACGAACGCCATCGCCCCCGAGAACATCTGGCAATAGCCGCGGTGGCGGGTGAGCATGAACTGAGCCAGCACCGGGGACGTGCTCGAGAACTTGGGCGTCAGGTCGTACTTGAACGGGCTCTTGCGGAAGTACGCCTCCACGTCGACCGCCGCAGCCCACTCGTTGTGCTCCGTTGCCGCCTTCGAGCGCGCCCACACCTGATCGGCGGCGGCGACCAGACGCGGATCGATGCTGGCGGGTGGTTTCGTGCCCGCAGGCTGGGGCCAGGCCTTGACCAGCGCGTTGTCGATCACGAGGTCGCGGTTCACCAACGCGGGGAACACGTGACCGGCGTGCTCGAGTGCCCGCTGCGAGGGATCGGCGACGTACACGATCGACGAGTAGGTCGCGTTTCGCGGCAGGTCGTTGGTGGCGTTGGCGGTGGTGTCGGTGTTCAGAGCAAATGCGATGCCGTCCGGCCCGGTCCACTTCAGCGGCTGGGCGGCACTGACCAACCCGGTATCGGCCAGCGCCTCCACCTTGACCCGTACCGTCGCCAGATCGTTGGACGCCGGGTGCCGTGCCTTGGGTGGCAGCAGCGACTGTGGGACAGAGAGCGACTGCTGGTCATCTCGCGATAACCCTTCGGTCGTCGGGAACACGTGACTCGACCACGCTCCGTTGTTGAACCGCTCGAGCGTCCCCACCTTCCAGTACATCGGGCGCTGGGCCCAGACGTCGAGCACTGTGGTCGGCTTGCCGTGCCAGTGCAACGGTTTGTACGACTGGTTCCACACATAGCTGAGATCTCTGGGCGCGGCCGTGCTCGCAAGCGGGTCCCAGGTGTGCCAACTCATGAACGCCGCCTTGTTGACCCCGGGAAGCGCCGACACCACGAGGCCCAGCATCACCACCGCGGTTCCGAGTGCCCAGGCCTGACTCGAGCCTCCGCCTCCCAGCGACTTGCGGGGAATCAGTCGCAGGGCGACCAGTGCCGCGGCCAAAAACCACGCCGCTCGTAGCCACGGATGGCTGAGAATCAGCACCGTGGAGGGAAACGCGAACAGCACCAGGCCGATGCCGATCGAGATCAGCGCCCACCGCCGCAGCACCGCCGTCCAGGCCAGCAACGCCACCAGCGCCATGAAGAGCAGCCGGGCATCGCCATCCACAAGGTTGAAGCGGCCGTAGTCAAACGGCGTGGTCGCGTTGAACCAGTCGTGGGCGCCGTGATCGATCCACAGGGCGACCGCTGCCGGGTAGCGGTGGTGGCCCGAGCTCCCGGGCCACATCCCGGTCGCCGCGCCGATGGCAATCGGGATGGCGATCACCAGCGTGATCAGCCCAGCCAGCCGTCCGAACAACTGGGCGGCGACCGTCGGTGCGATCGCGATGGCGAGCATCACCAGCATCTCGGCCCACGGGATCGTCGGGCTCTCGATCCGCATCCAATGCCAGGCGCCGACCGAGACCAGCGCGGCCACCGCCAGCCACGGTCGCAGCGAGGTCAGCCGCTCAGGCATGGACAACCGTCCTCAGGTGGCTGGCCGACAGCGCCTGGCCAAGATCGTCTCCCGCCCGCACGCGGACGAGCGCGACTCCTGAGCTGCTCAGCCGTAGTGCCGCCGACTCGGCAGAGGTCACCATCGCACCGTCTGCGAACGAGGCCGCGTCGACCCACACGACCGCCACATCACGGCGAGCCCCCGCGAGTTGGAGCAAGCGTTCCGCCAGGGCGGGCGACATGACCGAGGTGATCACGTACACACGAGCGGCGTCGACGGCGTCCCCGCCGCTCAGCGCGTCTCCCAGCGACACATGCAGCGGCCGGGTCGCACTCGCGGTCGTGACAGCCAGGGCTGCCATCGCGGTACCGAGGTTGTCGGAGCCGGTGCCGAGCCTCACGCGTATTCGTTCGCTTCCCTGGATGATCAGCGAGCATCGTTGACCGCCCTCGGCAAGTCGGTTCAGTACCGACGCCGCCGCCCGCACCTCAACGTCAAAGCTGGTGTTCCCGCGCGGGCCGGTCTGCCCGGACGCGTCGCCATCGAGCAGCACCGCGGCCTCGTCGCGAGGCGAGTCCTCGAGCTCTTTGACCATCAGTCGCCGCCGCCGCGCGGTCGATCGCCAGTGCACCCGGCGCAGGCTCTCGCCGTGCTGGTAGTCGCGGATCGAGTGCAGGTCGTAGCCCGAGGTGCGGTGAAGCAGCATCCGGGCCGCATCGCCGCCGCCACCGCCGGCGTCGGTGAACAGCGTTTCGAGCTGGTAGACCCGCGGATACACCAGTACGGCGTCGGTGCGGTCAACGAGGATCGCCGAACGGGCCAGCCCGAACGGATCGGAGAGCAGGAGTTCGGCGCGATGCAGCCGATAGCGACCCCGCGGAGCTGCGACAAGCCGGTGGCTTCCGCGCAGCCGGTGACCCACCCGCACGAGATCTGCGGTGAGTTCCATGTCCTCGCCCAGGTGATCGATCAGCGTCGCCTTGGCGGGCAGCGGGCCGGCTTCGGGCCTCACCTCGAGCCCGATCACGACGGTTGCACCCTCAACCAGCTCGTGCTGGGTCAGCGTGCGTCGCATACGCACCGGGCGGGTGTAGGTGCGCACCCAGACGAGCGCCACCAGCGGCGCGATCATGAGCCCGACCGCGATCGGGAACATCACGTCGGTACCGAACCCCCACGCAGCGAAGTAGAGGACGACGGCGGCAGCGAGGGTGCTCTTGCCGGTGCGGGTCAGCATCGCGTCCCGTTCACACAGGTACCGGCGTGCGGTCGACGGCCTCGAGCACGATGTCGCCCGAAAGGACACCGGCGGTACGGGACTCGGCTGCCAGAATCACGCGGTGCGACAGCACATCGGCGGCCACGTCCTTGATGTCAGACGGAATCACGTAGTCGCGGCCGCGCAGCGCGGCGTAGGCCTTGGCGACGCGCAGCAGTGAGATCCCCGAGCGCGGGCTGGCTCCCAGCGCGAGCCGGGCATCGCCGCGAGTATGGCGGAGGATGGCAACCACATAGCGATGCAGGCTGTCCTCCACGAACACCTCCTTGACCGCGGCGATCGCCGCCTCGATCTCGGGTGCCGTGGTGACCGCTTCGAGCGCCTCCAACGGCTCGCCGGCCGCGTGCTCGGAGAGCATCGTGGCCTCTTCGGCCGGCCCGGGGTAGCCAAGCGTGAGCAGCATCGTGAATCGGTCGAGCTGCGCCTCGGGAAGCGGGAACGTGCCCTCGTACTCGATCGGGTTCTGAGTCGCAATCACCATGAACGGCCGTGCCAGCGGGTGCGTATGACCGTCAACGGTCACCTGTGCCTCTTGCATGCACTCCAGCAGCGCCGACTGGGTCTTGGGTGAGGCCCGGTTGATCTCGTCGACCAGCACCAGGTTGGCAAACACCGGTCCGGGTTTGAACTCGAACTCGTCGCCCTGGAGGTTGAACACACTCACGCCGGTGATGTCTGACGGCAGCAGGTCGGGAGTCGCCTGGACCCGTGCAAACTCGCAATCCAACGAGCGCGCGATCGACTTGGCGAGCATCGTCTTGCCCACCCCGGGGAAGTCCTCGATGATGATGTGCCCTTCGCACAGGAGCGCGAGCACGCAGCGCTCGAGCAGGGTCGCCGGGGCGTGAATGACCTGGGAGACGTTGTCGATCACCCGCCGCGCCGTCTCGCCGGCGGCTGCAATCGCCGCCGAGGTGCCCTCGTCTTTGACTTCGGGTGCATCCACGGTTCGTCCTTCCTGGCTGGTGTCGGTGGTTATACGGCAGCACCGGTGCGAGTGGATCGCACGAGTGCATCCCAAATTGCAATTGCACAGGCCTGTTTCGACCGGCGGGTGACGGGTGTATCTCCAGTCGCGGTGATCAGGGTCAGCTCGTTGGAATCGACATCGAAGCCGATATCCGAGCGGCTGACGTCGTTCATCACGATCATGTCGACGCTCTTGCGCTCGAGCTTTGAACGCGCGCGCTCCACTCCCCCAGGCCCGTGCTCGGCGGCAAATCCGACGATCAACTGGCCTGGAGTACGGTGCTCGCCGAGCCGGGCGAGGATGTCACTCGTGGGTTCGAGCTCGATCGTCCAGCGCTCGCCGCTCTTACTGCGTTTGCCCTGTTCGGGGGCGACCGGTCGGTAGTCGGCCACGGCGGCAGCCATCACGATCACGTCCGATTCGCGGGCTTCCGCCAGCGTCAGCTGCTCCAGATCGGCGGCGGACTCCGCGTGCAATACCGTCATCGATGCGGTCGGCGCGACTGCACCTCCACTTCGGATCAGCGTCACGTGGGCGCCGCGGCGGGCGGCTTCGTCGGCGACCGCCGCACCCATCCGGCCGCTCGACCGGTTACCCAGATAGCGCACCGCATCGAGCGGCTCGCGGGTACCACCCGCGGTGACGACCACACGCTTGCCGGCAAGGCTCGAACCGGCCTCGAGCCGGTTCCCGATGGCAACGGCGATCTGATCCGGTTCGGCCATTCGGCCAGTTCCGATCTCACCCTCGGCTGTATCGCCGTGCGTCGGGCCCACCAGCTCCACTCCGCGCCGCCGCAGCGTCTCGGCATTTTCCCGTGTGGCGGTGGCCGACCACATGCGGGGATTCATCGCCGGTGCTGCCAGTACAGGACCCGCGAACGCGAGCGCGGTTGCCGTCAGCACGTTCGCGGCCTCCCCGTGGGCGAGACGCGCCATGGTGGTGGCCGTGAGCGGAGCGATGCACAGCAACTCCGCCTGCCCGGAGGCCTCGAGATGCGGGAACACCTCGCCGCTCTCGTCGGTGAGCACCGGGCGTCGCGAGAGGGCTGCGAACGTGGTCGGGCCGACGAACCGGCGCGACTCGGGCGTCTGAATCACCTGCACCTCGTGACCCGCCCCGACCAGCACTCGCACCAGCTCGCAGGTCTTGTACGCCGCGATGCCCCCGCACACACCCACGATGATCATGCACGTAGTGTGCATCAACGCATCGTCGTGCGCGAGCCAATCTCGGCTCGCCATGTTCGTGTAGCGTGCGCCGATGCTGATCGCCCAGCTCACTGACCTCCACCTGACGGCCGGCCCCGAGGGCGACGCCGCGGCCCACGGAGCGGCGCTGGCGGTGGCCGCGATCAATGCCCTGCGGCCGGGGGCGAGCGCCGTGGTGGTCACCGGGGACGTGACCGATGACGGCAGTCCCGAGTCGTACCGGCGGGCGGCCGAGATCCTGTCGCAGCTTTCGGCGCCCACCCACGTGATTCCTGGCAATCACGACGACCACGCTGCGCTGCGCGCGCAGTTTGGATTGCCCGGCCCGGGAGACCGGCAGGGAGTCGTCGAGGTGAACGGGCTCGCGCTACTTCTGTGCGACTCGACCCTTCCGGGTACCGATGCCGGGGCACTCGACGACGGACGCCTGGAGTGGATCGACGCGCGGCTCGGGGAACTCTCGGGACGTCCTGCGCTTGTCGCCGTCCACCATCCGCCGATTGTGACCGGCATCACCGCTATGGACGAGGTCGGGCTGGCCGGCATTTCGGACTTCACCGAGGTGCTCGCTGGTCATGCCGAAGTGCTGGGGGTGATCTCTGGTCACCTGCATCGCGCCATCACCGGCCGGGTGGCGCACGCGCCCGTGGTCGTCTGCCCCAGCACGTTTGTGCAGGTCAGGCTCGACTTCGAGTCCGATGCGGTTTCCATGGTGCGCGAGCCGGCGGCGATCGTCATCCACCGCGTGAATGCGGCGGGCGATCTCGTCTCGCATTTTCAGCCCACCGGGTCATTCCCGGCGGTCTGACCGTCAGATCTGGGACTTGCCGACGATCAGCTTGCCCTCGGCGATCTCCTCGAGTGCCATCGTCAGGAAGTTCTTCGAGCGCGACTCCACCAGTGGCGGCGGGAAGTTCTCGAAGCTGCCCTCACCGAGCTGATGGTGGTAGTCGTTGATCTGGCGGGTGCGCTTGGCCGCGGCGATGACGAGTGCGTACTTGGAGTCGGCGTGCTCGAGCAGTGTGTCGATCTTGGGGTAAATCATGGTGTGAGCTCCTCGTTTGCGATCTCCGCCCGGATAATGGAGGCAAGCTCCTGGGCAGCGGCGTCGGCGTCGTAGTTGACGATGACATGGTCGAACATGGTTTGTGCGTCGAGCTCGTCTCGCGCGATCTTGAGCCGGTCTCGAATCATCTCGGGCGAGTCGGTGTTGCGCCCTGCCAGACGACGTTCGAGCTCGTCCATGCTCGGCGGGGCGACGAAAACAGTCACCGCATCTGGCAACTGCCGCTTGATCTCGCGCGCGCCCACGACCTCGATCTCGAGCACGACGCTCTGACCGTCCGCGAGGCGCCGTTCGACTTCGCTGCGCAGCGTGCCATAACGGTTCCCGACGTAGGTTACATGCTCGAGGAACTCTCCCGCGCCGACGCGCCGCTCAAACTCGGCCTCCGACAGGAAGTGGTACTCCACCCCGTCTCGTTCGGATGCGCGCCGCGGCCGGGTCGTGGCCGACGTCGCCACGGCGAGATCGGGCATCTCCTGGAGTACGCGCGTGATCAGGGTGCCTTTGCCCACGCCGGACGGTCCGGCGATGACAAAGAGCCGCGAACTCATGGTGCCACCGAAAGGTCGTTCAGTTCTGCCGGAACATGTCCAGCAGCTCGGCGCGCTGGCGCTCCGAGAGACCGCCGACGGTCTTCGACTGGCTGATCCGGCATTGCGTCAGCAGGCGACCGACTTTGACCCGGCCCAGCCGCGGTACCGCCACCAGCATGTCGTACACCTTGGCGGTCAATACGTACTCGGGCGGATCTGCGATCACTTGCTCGATGCGGACGCGTCGCTGCTTGAGGTCGCGCTTCAATTGTGCCCGCGCGACCCTGATTTCGTTGGCGCGGGTGAGAGCCTCCATGCGCTGATCGAGTGAGCGGGAGGGTGCCTGGGTGAGCGTTTCGAGCATCATGGTGAAGAGCGATTATACAGGCCGCGCGAGTCCGTGCAACCGGGTGAAAACGGCTTGAATACGCCAAATCGGGGTGGCTAACCCTTAAGCTTTACTAGAGGTTTAGCTTTCGGATTATGGGCTCTTCCAACAAGCTCTGACACGGTTGTCAGTTCCCGCCGGCCCAACTCCACGGGCATCTGCCCCAGAATCTCGAGTGGTAACGACGGGTTCGCGAAGAGGGCCGTGCCAATCCCCACAACCGCCGCCCCAGCGGCGAGATATTCGACAGCGTCTTGGGTTGAGGACACTCCGCCCATCCCCGCGACGGGCAATCCAGTGGTCTCAAAAACGCGGTGAACGGCGTGCAGCCCGACCGGCTTGATGGCTGCGCCGGAGAGCCCCCCACCGCCGCCTCCCAGGAGCGGCTGCAACGTGTCACGGTCGAGGGCGATTCCTCGCAACGTGTTCACGACCACCAAACCGCTGGCACCGCCGGCCGCCGCCGCGGCGCCGATCGCCCCGATGTCGGCGACGTTGGGTGAGAGCTTGACCAGCAGCGGCAGATCGGTCTGGGGTCGGCAGCGTTCGACCAGCGAGCGAGTTTCGGTGGCATCCGAGCCAATCGAGATACACCCGCTCTCCACGTTTGGGCACGAGACGTTGAGCTCGATCGCCCGCACCGCGGGGTGTGCGGCGATCCGGCTCACCCCCAACGCGTATTCACCCGGCGTCCAGCCGCCGACGCTCACGATCAGCGGTACTCCGAGTTCGGCGAGCTGCGGCAGCGTGTCCTCACAGAACCGGTCAAGTCCGGGGTTGGCCAGGCCGATTGAGTTGACCATCCCACTGGGTGTCTCGCCGATCCGGGGTGGTGGGTTACCCTCCCGCGGTTTCACCGTCACCGTCTTTGAGACGAACGCGCCGAGGCCGAGGGTGCCGGCGACCAGCGCGTCCAGCGTCCCCGAACCGTTGATCAGCGGATTGGCCAGCTCGATTCCGCAAAACTCGGTTGCCAGCATCGGGCTGGAGGGGTCAGACACCGACACGCTCTGCCTCCAGCACCGGGCCTTCGATGCACAGCCGTTTGAGTTCGCCGTCGATACGAACCGCGCAACCGTAGCAAGCCCCGAATCCGCAGGCCATCGGAGCTTCCATCGCGAGGCGGCAGGTGACGCCGTGGTCGCGGCACAGGTCTGCCACGGCGTGCAGCATCGGGTCGGGGCCGCACGCATACACGGTCGCGTTCGGGTCGAGCAAGGCGGCGAGCGGCTCGGTCACGAACGTCGGCTCCAGCACCACCGTGGCGTCGGGGTCGACCAGCGCCGCGCACACCGCGTGGGCTTCTGACCGGAAGCCGAGCACCGTGGTCACGGGCCGATCGGGCACGAGCCGGCGATGAAGCCACGGCAGCACAGCCGCCCCGATACCGCCACCGACCAGGATCGCCGGACCGGGCTCGGGCTCGAATCCACGCCCGAGCGGCCCCAGCATCGAGACCCACTCGCAATCGGCGAGCGCGCGCGTGCCCGCGCCGCGGAGGTCGAGCAGAAACGCGATCTCGTGATCGTCGGCCCACGCGGGCGAAAGTGCTCGCGGGAGATAGACGCCGGCCGGCCTGGGATCGGCGGTCAGCATGAAGAACTGCCCTGGATCTCCCATGTCATGCCCGTCGGTGGCAAGCCGAAGCAGCGTGTAGGCACCCACCGCCTCAACTCCCGCGACCGCGAGCCTACGCGGTCGCAGTTGCATCGGCCACGGCCGCGTGGATGTCTTGAAGCGCCAGCGGGATCACGTCACCCCGCGCCTGGGAGATCGCCTGCACCGCAGCCGAGGCCCCGGCCATTGTGGTGATGCAGGGGATTCCGTGAGCGATTGCGGCCGCGCGGATCTCATAGCCGTCGACCCGGGCGCCGCGACCGGCCGGGGTGTTGATCACCAGAGCGATCTCCCGCGCCAGAATCAGGTCGACGACGTTGGGGGAGCCTTCGGTGACCTTCTGCACCGTCCGTACCGGTATGCCGATCCGCTGGAGTGCCCGCGCGGTGCCGGAGGTGGCCACGAGCTCGAACCCGAGTGACTGCAGCAACGCGCCCAGCATCGTGGACGCCGGCTTGTCGCGATCGCACACCGAGAGGAACACCACTCCGGCCTCGGGTAGCGGCCGCCCCGCCGCTCGCTCGGCTTTCGAAAACGCGGTCGGGAAGTCGGGACCGATACCCATGACCTCGCCCGTCGAGCGCATCTCGGGCCCGAGGGTCGGATCGGCGCCGGTGAATCGCTGGAACGGCAGCACAGCCGCCTTCACGCTGACGTGGGTTCCCGCTACCGGCTGCATCGAGACCTCGAGTCCGAGCGCGGCGCGACAGGCGGCTTGCACGACGCCCTGACCGGTTGCCTTCGAGACGAACGGGACCGTCCGTGACGCCCGCGGGTTGGCTTCCAGCACGTACACGTCGGGGCCCTGCACTGCGAACTGCACGTTGATCAGCCCGCGCACCCCCAGGGCCTCGGCGATGGCCGTGGTCTGGCGCTCGATCTCCTGTTCGACCTGCTCGCCCAGCGAGAGCGTCGGAATCACACAGGTGGAGTCGCCGGAATGTACCCCCGCTTCCTCGACGTGCTGCATGACCGCGGCCACGATGGTGGTGTGACCGTCGCAGACCGCGTCGACATCGACTTCGATTGCGTCCTCGACGAATCGGTCGATCAGCGAGTTGGGCTGGACCGGTCGCGACAGCAGCGAGTCGCGGTCATAACAGATCCGCATCTCGCGGCCACCGAGCACATACGAGGGGCGCACCAGCACCGGGTATCCAATGCCGTCTGCGAGGTCGGCGGCGTGGTCAGCGTCCCGGGCGATTCCCCATGCCGGCGCGCGCAGTCCCAGCTCGGCAAGCACGCCGCCGAATCGCTCGCGATCCTCGGCGATGTCGATTGCCGAAAACGGCGTACCCAGGATCCGGACTCCCGCCTGTTCGAGGCGGTTGGCGAGGCGCAGCGGCGTCTGGCCGCCGAACATGACGACCACTCCGATGGGCTGTTCACGTTCGACGACTTCGAGCACGTCTTCGATGGTGAGCGGCTCGAAGAACAGCCTGTCCGACGATTCGGCATCGGTCGAGACCGTCTCGGGGTTGCAGTTGATCATGATCGCCTCGTAGCCCAGCTCCCGAAACGTCCCGACCGCCTGGACGCAGCAGTAGTCGAACTCGATGCCCTGGCCGATGCGGTTGGGGCCGGCTCCGAGGATGATCACGCTCTCGCGGTCGGGCGGCGGCAACTCGTCCTCGAGCTCGTAGCTCGAGTAGAAGTACGGCGCCTGGGCTTCGACCTCGGCGGCGCAGGAGTCGACCGCCTTGTACACCGGGCGCACGCCGGCGCCAATCCGGGCGGTACGCACCTCCAGCTCGGGGCGTCCGACCAGCTCCGCGATCCGCGCGTCGGCGAGGCCCAGCTGCTTGAGCTCCAGCCAGCGCTCCGGCGAGATGTTGGCGAGCGTCTCCCCGTCGAGATCACGCTCGGCGTCGGCGACGGCTGTCCACTCGTCGAGAAACCAGCGGTGTACCGAGGACTCGGCGACCAGCGACTCCGCCGATTCTCCGGCGAGCAGTCGCCCCTGAATCCGATCAAACCGGTCCCAGACGCCCTGATCGATGGGTCCCTCCCGCCGCGGTTTTTGATCGAGCTCGCGGGATCGCATCGCCTTCCCCCACGCCTCGGTGAATGTGCGTCCGATGCCCATGGCCTCGCCGACCGACTTCATCTGGGTCGTGAGGTGCATGTCGGAGCCGGGGAACTTCTCAAACGCGAACCGCGGCAGCTTGACCACCACGTAGTCGAGCGTGGGTTCAAAGGCGGCCGGCGTCGTGCGGGTGATGTCGTTGGGAATCTCGTCGAGCGTGTACCCGACAGCGAGCTTGGTCGCGACCTTTGCAATCGGATAGCCGGTGGCCTTGGACGCGAGCGCCGATGACCGTGACACACGCGGGTTCATCTCGATCACCACCAGCTCGCCGGTGTCGCGATTCAGGGCAAACTGAACGTTCGACCCGCCGGTCTCAACGCCGACGGCCCGGATGACCGTGGCCGAGGCGTCGCGGAGCGTCTGATACTCGCGGTCGGTAAGTGTCTGGGCCGGCGCGACGGTGGCCGAGTCGCCCGTGTGCACACCCATGGGGTCGATGTTTTCGATCGAGCAGATGATCACGACGTTGTCGTTTCGATCGCGGATCACCTCGAGCTCGAACTCGCCCCAGCCTGCCACCGAACGTTCGAGCAAGACCTGTGAGATCGGACTCTCGCGGACACCGCGGGTGACCGCCGCATCCAGCTCTTCGGGCGTCGAGGCGAATCCGCCGCCGTGCCCGCCCAGCGTGAACGCGGGCCGGATCACGACCGGCAGCTGCAGCGCTCCGCTGGCGAGCGCGCTGCGAGCCTCTTGAACGGAGGTCGCGATCACACTGGCCGGCACGTTGAGACCCACAGAGGCCATCGTCTGGCCGAAGATCTCACGATCCTCGGCGCACTGGATCGCCTTGTACGAAGCCCCAATCAGCTCGATCCCGAGCTCGTCGAGGATGCCCGCCTCCTCCAGCTGCGACGCCAGGTTGAGGGCGGTCTGGCCGCCCAGCGTCGGAAGCAGCGCGTCGGGGCGCTCGCGCTCGAGCACCGAGCGCACACCTTCGAGATCGAGCGGCTCGAGGTAGGTGCGATCGGCCCAGCCCGGATCGGTCATGATCGTCGCGGGGTTGGAGTTGATCAGGATCGTGCGGTAGCCCTCCTCGCGCAAGACCCGCAGCGCCTGGGTCCCGGAGTAGTCGAACTCACACGCCTGCCCGATCACGATCGGGCCTGACCCGATCAGGGCGATCGTCTCGATGTCATCGCGCCTAGGCAACTGCGTGCTCCTCGGCCGCGATCCGCCCGACGAACTCGGTGAGCACATGGCGAGCGTCGTGGGGCCCGGGGCTCGCTTCTGGGTGAAACTGCATCGAGCTTGCATCCACATCGTGGAGTTCGAGGCCCTCGACGGTGCCGTCGTAGAGCGACACATGCGTGATCTCGCCCGCGCCGAAGTCACACTCAAACGCCCGGCCCTGGTCTGGCCCGCGTACCGCAAACCCATGGTTTTGCGCTGTCACCAGCACCTTGCCGGAGTTGAGATCGAGCACGGGATGATTGGCTCCGCGGTGTCCGAACCGCAGCTTGAAGGTCTCGAGCCCGAGGGCCTGTCCGAGCAGCTGGTGGCCAAGACAGATTCCGAACACCGGTACCGATCCAATCAGGCCGCGCACCTCGCTGACGCAGTCGGCCAGCGCCGCCGGGTCTCCGGGGCCGTTTCCGAGCAGCACGCCGCTGGATTCGACCGCCAATATCTGTTCGGTGGTCGCATCCCACGGCAACACGGTTACCCGCGCGCCGGCCTCGCAGAGCAGGTTGACGATCGACGACTTCACGCCGTAGTCGAGTACGGCGACGTGGGCGCGCTCCGGCGTGGTCGCCGGGAACTCCTGTGCCTCAGTGCGTGACACCAGGCCCGCGAGCGCCTGACCTGCCATCGGGGGCGCCGCGCGCACGAGCTCCAGCACATGGGCGGGGTCGTGGTCGCCATTGGCAACAGCCGCGCGCACGGCACCGCCGTCGCGCAGGTGACGGGTGATCGCGCGGGTGTCGATTCCCTGGATCCCGACCACCCCCCGCTCGCCAAGCCAATCCGAGAACCCGACGCGACTGCCGGGTGCCGCGTTTCGGCCCGCGCGTACGACGACCGCCTGCGCGTGCGGACGGCTCGACTCCGACGCGTCCTCCTCCACACCGTAGTTACCGATCATGGGCTGGGTGAACGTCACCAGCTGGCCGGCGAAGGAGGGGTCGGTAACGACCTCCTGGTAGCCGGTCATCGAGGTGGTGAACACCAGCTCTCCGATCGCGAGACCCTCCGCTCCGTACGGCCGGCCGTGGCGGATGGTGCCGTCTTCGAGCACCAGAAAGGAGCTCATGAGGCCACCGCCGCGGCGACCGATCGATGGGCGATGCTGCCGCCGGCGATGGTGAGTGAACACACCCCGCGCAGTCGCTGGCCGGCGAACGCGCAGTTCGTGGATCGCGACTGGTACGGCGGTTCGACGACGAACTCCCGGCCGAAGTCCCAGACTGCGAGGTTCGCGGGCGATCCGACTCGGATCGTCGGTTGCTCCAGCCCGAAGGCCGTGGCCGGGCCGGCGGTCATCCGCTCGATCACGGTTGACAGTCCGATCAGACCCGGCTCCACCAGATGGGTGTAGATCGCCGGTAACGCGGTTTCGAGTCCGATCACACCGTTGGCGGCCTGCTCCCACGGCACCTCCTTGTCGAGTGCGAGGTGTGGGGCGTGGTCGGTGGCGATGCAGTCGAGCGTGCCGTCCTGAAGCGCCTCGATGAGCGCCGCCCGGTCGGCCGCCGAGCGCAGTGGCGGACTCATCTTGCCCGACGCCGGATCGAGCTGTCGGACGGCCTCGTCGGTCAGGCACAGATGATGCGGAGATACCTCGGCGGTGATATCGATTCCCGCCGCCTTGGCCCGCCGGATCTCGGCCACCGACTCGGCGGCCGAAACGTGGCAGATGTGAAGGCCCGTGCCCTCGAAGGCCGCGATCTGGATGTCGCGCCCGATCATGGTGCTCTCGGCGATGGATGGGTGTCCCTGCAGGCCGAGCTCGGCCGAGACGGCTCCCTCGTGCATCTGGCCGCCGTCGGCGAGCGACATGTCCTCTTCGTGGAGGGTCAATCGCAGGTCGGTGATCCGGCTGTATTGCAGTGCTCGCCGAAGCAGTGCCGCCCGCTCGATGGGACGCCCGTCATCGGAGAACGCCGCGGCGCCCGCGTCGGCAAGCGATCCCATATCGGTGAGCTCTCGGCCTTCGAGTCCACGGCTGATCGCGACGATGAAGCCCGTGGCCACCCGGGCCTGAGCGTGTGCCCGAGCGATCAGTCCCTCCAACACCGGCACCGAGTCGACCGTCGGGGAGGTGTTCGGCATTGCCAGGATGGCCGCAAAGCCTCCGGCAGCGGCCGCGCGAGTACCCGATTCGATGTCTTCCTTCAGCTCCTGTCCGGGAGTCCTCAGGTGAACGTGTGGATCGATCAATCCGGGCAACACGGTCATCCCGGCGGCGTCGATGACTTCTGGCCCCTCCAGCCCGCGCCCGATCTCGGCGACGACGCCGTTTTGGATGCGGACGTCGAGGGCGTCTCCATCGAGGCCCGATCCGGGATCGACAACGCGCGCGCCCGAGATCACGAGGTCGGCGGGTTCGGCCGGCGCCTGGAACAGTCGCGCGGGGCTCATGCCACCTCCTGCTTCTCCGGGGCGTCTTCGACGATCCGAAGCGCGGTCTCCGCCGGGCTGAGAGTCGGCCCGTTCAGCAGGTCATAGAGCACGGCCATCCGAACGACGAGCCCCGACCGCACCTGGTCGATGATGCGCGAGCTCGGTCCGTCGGCGACGTCCGAGTCGATCTCGACTCCGCGGTTCATCGGCCCGGGATGCATCACGAGCTGGCCGGGCCGGATGCGACCGGCGGTCACACCCCATCGAGCGGTGTATTCCGCGAGCGACGGGACGTAGTTCGCGCCCTCCTGCATGCGCTCGCGCTGCATCCGCAGGACGTACACCACGTCCGCCGAGGAGATGTCGGCGATGTCGTGTGAGATCTCGACACCCATCTCGCCGATGCCGCGCGGAATCAGCGGCGGCGGGCCGACCACCGTGACTCGAGCTCCCAGCATCCGCAGCCCCTGGATGTTGGAGCGCGCGACGCGTGAGTGCAGGACGTCGCCCACGATCGCAACGTGGAGGCCGTCGACGTTTCCGAGCGATCGTTTGATCGTGTAGAGGTCGAGCAGGCACTGGGTCGGGTGCTGGTGCTTTCCGTCCCCGGCGTTGACGACGTGCGCGTCGGTGTACTCGGTGATGATCCGCGGGGCTCCGATCCGCGGGTGGCGGATCACGATCACGTCCGGGTCATAGGCGGAGAGCGTCATCACGGTGTCCTTGAGCGACTCGCCCTTGTCCACACTCGATCCGCTGGCCTTCAGCGACATGGTGTCGGCCGAGAGCCGCTTTGCGGCGAGTTCGAACGACGAGCTGGTGCGGGTCGAGGACTCGAAGAAGAGGTTCATGACGGTGCGCCCGCGCAGAGTGGGCACCTTCTTGACGTCACGCTGCATCACGCTCTCGAACCCGTGGGCCGTGTCGAGGATGCGCTCGATGGCGACGCGGTCGAGGTCGGTGATCGAGAGCAGGTGACGACGGGTGTCCGAGCTCTGTGGCGGGTACAGGTCGAAAGGCATCCGCTACTCCCCGGTTTGAAGGACGATTTGGTCGATCTCGTCGACCTCGAGCAGTTGTACCTTGACGCGCTCGGTGCGCGCGGTCGGCATGTTCTTGCCGACGTAGTCGGGGCGGATCGGGAGTTCCCGATGTCCGCGATCGACCATCACCGCCAGCTGGACGCGCTGGGGACGGCCGTAGTCGAACACCGCGTCGATGGCGGCACGGATGGTGCGGCCGGTGTAGAGCACGTCATCGACGAGCACCACCGACCGGCCTTCCAGCGGGAAGTCGAGCCGAGTCGCTTTGACAACCGGCTGAGGGTGGGCGCGCTGGTCGCCGGCCCGCATGGTCATATCGTCGCGGTAGAAGGTGATGTCGAGCGCCCCGGTGGGCACCGCGACGCCGGTGTACTCCTCGATCAACGTGCGCAGCCGCTGCGCGAGCGGCACACCGCGGGTATAGATGCCAACGAGTGCCAGGCGGGTTGGGTCGTCGTGCTTTTCGCTGATCTCGTGCGCGATTCTCCGGAGAGTTCGCTGCATGTGATCCTCGTCGAGCAGCACACGCTCGGCGGGCGCAGACACGCTCATTCATGCTCCTTTCCGGCCTCACTGGGCGCGGTTAAAAGTTGCAGAGGTTTCCGGCTGCTCGTGTATCTGCAGCCAGGGACATGCTACCAGCGCGAGCGGATGTGGCGCCGATCGGTCAAGCTGTCGTCGTGGAGGCGCTGCTCACAGATCTCGCAGCAGGCCAGTATCGGCCGCACGTTCAATCAGTACCGGGAGGCGGGTGCCGACGATCTGCCCGACGCTGCCGAGATCCGTTTGGCCAATCTGCGCGCCTACCTCGATGCTCGCCGCGGCGCCGATGTGGTGGCTCTCGGCGAGGCGGCCGGGTACCAGGGGATGCGATGGTCGGGAATCGCGTTCACGAGCGAACGCGACCTCGCGCGTTGGGGGCCACCCTTCCGGCCGACCAGCCGTGGACGCAAGAACGGCTGGAGCGAGCCGTCCGGCACGATCGTCCATCGAGTGTTGGGCGAACTCGACGCCGAGCATCGCGTGATCGTGTGGAACACCGTCCCGACCCACCCCCACAAGCCGGGGTTGCCGCTCTCCAACCGACGCCCGAGTGTCACTGAGATCGAGGCCGGCGCCGTGTACGCGGAGCGACTGCTCGAGATTGTCCGGCCCCGAGTGGTCGTGGCCGTCGGACGCGTAGCCGAGGAGATCCTGGGTCCGCGGGCGACCTACGTTCGCCACCCGGCCAATGGCGGCGCGACCGCGTTTGCGGCAGGGATCGCCCGGCTACTGGCCCCACCCGCGAGCGTGTGACAACTCCGCCCCAATTCTGCGCCGTGAATAAATGGTGCCAGGCACCATTTATTCATCGGGTCGCTGTGATCAGGGCCCACTCGAGTGTGAACTCGAACTCCTGCCGACCACCGTGCACATCGCGCTCGAGATCCGCAAGTCCCTGGCGGTACTCATCGTCCGGTACGAGTGACAGCGTCGAGATGTAGCGACCGCGCACGCGTTCGAGCACGTCGACGCCCCGCGAGCGAGCCGGAACCGAGATCCGCTCGACGGCCGCGTCGGTGAACGCCGCCGCGCGCAGTTCCTCGACCAGTGCAGCCGGGTCAGGGAACCGCGCGAGGTCGATCGCCGGAATCGACGGGAAATAGTCGTTCAGGTAGAACCGCTCGAAGTGGTCGCGGTGGAAGCTCATGATCGCCAGGCGTCCGCCGGGTGAGAGAATCCGGCCCAGCTGGTCGATCGCCACGGTGCGGTCACGCACGAGATGCATCACGAGATGCAGGTGGGCGGCGTCGAACCACCCGTCCTTGAACGGGAGCTTCTCAATCGAGGCCTGGCGCCAGCCGACCCGCTCGCCGCCCGGCCGTGCGCGGGCCTGCTCGAGCATCGCCGCCGACGGCTCGATCGCCCACACGCGCGCTCCGAGCTGCTCTGCGGCATATACCGCGAATCGCCCCGTACCGCTGCCGACGTCGAGTAGGCGGCGAGGGGTGCCGAGTGACGCGAGCGTGCGATCGGCCAGAGCCTGCCATTGTCCCCCACTCGTTCGCAGCCGGTCGTACGACCCTGCCACCGCCTCGAAATGCGGATCAGCCATCAGCACGCACGAGCTGGGGCTCTCCACGCTCGGGAAGGGGCAACTCGATCGTGTCGAAATCGCGGGGCACGACGGTGTGCGGGAACTCGGCGCGGGCCTCGTCGCGGATGTCGCGCGGGAGGTATCGGGTCGAGAGATGCGTGAGCGCGAGCATCGTGACCTGGGCGTCTGATCCGATCTTGGCTGCCTGGAGCGCGGTGGAATGCCCAGTCTGGCGTGCGCGAGCCGCCTCGTCCTGGAGAAAGGTGGCCTCATGAACCAGCAGGTCAGCCCCCGCCGCGGCCTCGATCATCGATGGGCATGGTCGGGTGTCACCCGAGATCACCACCCGCCGGCCCCGGCGGGCCGGGCCGAGCACCTGGGCGGCGGTCACCTCGGTCCCGTCGGTCGCGATAACCGTCTCGCCACGCTGGAGCTGTCCGAAGGCGGGGCCGTCGGGAACGCCCAAGCGACGCGCCCCCT